>NZ_SPQS01000145.1 GCF_004570865.1 Bradyrhizobium frederickii | reverse complement strand
TGAGCTGGTCCCGCAAATCTGAACAGCGCGATAAGTGGAGTTTCTGCCTGACGGCGGGCAAGATTGACCCGCGAATCAGGAGAGACGATGAGCAGACGAGCACGGCGGAACCACACTCCGGCTTTCAAGGCGAAGGTGGCACTTGCCGCCGTCAAGGGTGACCGCACGCTGGCGCAACTGGCGGAGCAGTTCGACGTTCACCCCAATCAGATCACATCGTGGAAGGCCCAGCTCGAAGGCAGCGCTGCCGATGTTTTCGGTCCGGGCGGCGGGAGTCGGATCGCCGAACCCACCGTCGACGTGAAGTCGCTGCACGCCAAGATCGGCGAGTTGACGCTGGAGAACGATTTTTTAGAAGGAGCGCTCACCAAGGCGGGATTGCTGAGCGCAAAGCGATGATCGACCGTGAACACGATCTGCCGCTCAGCAAGCAGGCGGAAGCTCTGAACATCAGCCGCGGCAGCGTCTACTATCTGCCGCGTCCAGTGCCGCCCAAAGACCTCGCGCTGATGCAAAGGCTCGACCGGCTGCATCTGGAGTTTCCCTTCGCCGGTTCGCGAATGCTGCGAGGCCTGCTGGCTGCCGAGGGGTGCAAGGTCGGCCG
>NZ_SPQS01000144.1 GCF_004570865.1 Bradyrhizobium frederickii | reverse complement strand
TGATGACCAAGCCCGGCGCAAGCTATGAACGGCGGGATCCGGCCTTTAGCTGATCCCGTTTGTTCCAGACTGCGAGGTTCGTGAAGGTGATGACGAAACAGTCGATCGGCGCGCCGTAAACCCTGTGCAAAAAAGCGGGCTTCGAGCCCGAACCATTTATCTGGGAACGGCACGCGCGGATCTCATCATGGCCTGGCCGCAACAGCGGCCCACTTGCAAGAGGCCGGATACATTTGTGCAGACTGCATCGTCCTCATTAAACGACCTTGCACGGGCGGGGCGGGTCATACATTTTTTGCAGCGACGTCCTTGAGCATGGCGTTGTCGAGCATTGCTTCGGCCAAGAGCTTCTTCAGCTTGGTGTTCTCGTCCTCCAACGCCTTGAGCCGCTTGGCGTCGGACACCTCCAGACCACCGTACCGGGCCTTCCATTTGTAGAACGTTGCGCTGGAGATCCCGTGTTTGCGGCAGACATCCGCCGTCGCCGCACCCGCCTCCTGCTCCCGCAAAATCCCGATGATCTGTTCTTCCGTGAACCGACTTGGCTTCATGGTCCATCTCCTCAGAGGTGACGGACTCTACCCATTCTTGGAGGAGTTTGCGGGGCTCAGACCA
>NZ_SPQS01000143.1 GCF_004570865.1 Bradyrhizobium frederickii | reverse complement strand
GGCGTGGTTTAATGAAGGCGATACCCGTGCCTATAAAATCCGCTTCCCGAACGGCACGGTCGATGTGTTCCGTGGCTGGGTCAGCAGTATCGGTAAGGCGGTGACGGCGAAGGAAGTGATCACCCGCACGGTGAAAGTCACCAATGTGGGACGTCCGTCGATGGCAGAAGATCGCAGCACGGTAACAGCGGCAACCGGCATGACCGTGACGCCTGCCAGCACCTCGGTGGTGAAAGGGCAGAGCACCACGCTGACCGTGGCCTTCCAGCCGGAGGGCGTAACCGACAAGAGCTTTCGTGCGGTGTCTGCGGATAAAACAAAAGCCACCGTGTCGGTCAGTGGTATGACCATCACCGTGAACGGCGTTGCTGCAGGCAAGGTCAACATTCCGGTTGTATCCGGTAATGGTGAGTTTGCTGCGGTTGCAGAAATTACCGTCACCGCCAGTTAATCCGGAGAGTCAGCGATGTTCCTGAAAACCGAATCATTTGAACATAACGGTGTGACCGTCACGCTTTCTGAACTGTCAGCCCTGCAGCGCATTGAGCATCTCGCCCTGATGAAACGGCAGGCAGAACAGGCGGAGTCAGACAGCAACCGGAAGTTTACTGTGGAAGAC
>NZ_SPQS01000142.1 GCF_004570865.1 Bradyrhizobium frederickii | reverse complement strand
TCGCTGGACTGCATCTTGTTGCTGGCCATAAGCCTATCTCCTGATCCCCTGGGTTACGCCGCCGCCCGGCTCAGCTCGGAGGCGCCGGCGGCGCCCGCGGTCTGCTCCTTCAGCGCCGCGATCAGACCGGGACGGTCGAACTTGGCGACATAATCGTGGAAGCCGGCCTGACGGCCGCGCTCGATCGCCGCCGGCGACACCAAGGCGGACAGGCCGATGATCGGCATCGAACCGAGATTGTTGTCGGCGCGGATGGTCTCGGCGAACTCGAACCCGTTCATGTCGGGCATCTCGATGTCGGTCAGGACCACGTCGAAGCTCTGGGCCCGCAGCGCGGCGAGGCCCTCCTGCGCGGTCGGCGCGGTGCGGACGCGGTAGCCCGCCGCTTTCAGCACCGGGGCCAGCATGTTGCGGAAGAACGCGGAATCGTCGACCAGCAGCACCGACTGCGAGTGCAGCGACGGCTTCATCTCCTTGCGGGTGAACCAGTCGGCGAACGCCATGGGCAGGAAGTGGCCGACGTCGATCACCTCGGTGGCCTGGCCCTTGATCACGGCCGAGCCGAGAATGCCCTGGCTGGAGCCGCCGACCTCGATGTTGAGCCGTTCCTCGACGATGTCGATGATCTCGTCGACGACGAGGCCCATGGAGCG
>NZ_SPQS01000141.1 GCF_004570865.1 Bradyrhizobium frederickii | reverse complement strand
AATCATTACCGTGATAACGCCATTACCTACAAAGCCCAGCGCGACAAAAATGCCAGAGAACTGAAGCTGGCGAACGCGGCAATTACTGACATGCAGATGCGTCAGCGTGATGTTGCTGCGCTCGATGCAAAATACACGAAGGAGTTAGCTGATGCTAAAGCTGAAAATGATGCTCTGCGTGATGATGTTGCCGCTGGTCGTCGTCGGTTGCACATCAAAGCAGTCTGTCAGTCAGTGCGTGAAGCCACCACCGCCTCCGGCGTGGATAATGCAGCCTCCCCCCGACTGGCAGACACCGCTGAACGGGATTATTTCACCCTCAGAGAGAGGCTGATCACTATGCAAAAACAACTGGAAGGAACCCAGAAGTATATTAATGAGCAGTGCAGATAGAGTTGCCCATATCGATGGGCAACTCATGCAATTATTGTGAGCAATACACACGCGCTTCCAGCGGAGTATAAATGCCTAAAGTAATAAAACCGAGCAATCCATTTACGAATGTTTGCTGGGTTTCTGTTTTAACAACATTTTCTGCGCCGCCACAAATTTTGGCTGCATCGACAGTTTTCTTCTGCCCAATTCCAGAAACGAAGAAATGATGGGTGATGGTTTCCTTTGGTGCTACTGCTGCCGGTTTGTTTTGAACAGTAAACGTCTGTTGAGCAC
>NZ_SPQS01000015.1 GCF_004570865.1 Bradyrhizobium frederickii | reverse complement strand
TCAGTATGGACGGCCGGGGCGCCTGGCGGGACAACGTGTTCGTTGAGCGGCTGTGGCGCAGCGTCAAATACGAGGAGGTGTATCTGCGGGCCTACGACAGCGTCAGCGACGCTCGCGCCTCGATTGGCCGCTATCTGGACTTCTACAATTGCCGCCGTCCACATTCGAGCCTTGACGGCAGCACACCGGATCAAGCCTACTTCACCCCGCTGCCGCTCCGCACGGCAGCCTAACCCCGGCAGAGGCTCCACTTATCGACGCGGATATTCTGTTCAGACAACCGGGGCCAGCTCAGTCGTAGACTGGCATCTTCTCCTCCTAGGGGGAGGAATCTTACACTGGCCAACGTCTAGTTGAAACTATCCGCCTTTAAGCAGCGGAGTTCTCAACGGAATTGTCGTTGCTGCCCTTATGAAGACTTCCGCTTGGTGCGGGTCGATCGCGTTCCCTTAGCCGCGTAGTTTGACCAGCCGTCCGGGTACCCCATGAGCCAGCGGGCTAACTCCGGGTTCAATTGGCCGGAGCTTTCCGTCTCGGCAGGGCAACCATTCGACGTTGCTCCAAGGGCATTCACGTAGACCGCCAGATTCGCGTAGGGGCTCTTCTCCCATCGGCGGCAGGCGTTCTCCTGGCTGCCGTACGCCTGTTTGGCATCCGATACTTGGGGTGTCGGCCAGCCCACCAGCTCGTAGCAACCATTTAATGGTCGCTACGGACTGCATCACGTTCGAAGCAGTGCCGCCATCTCTTTCCAATGATAGATTCGCACCTTCTCCGTTTGATGTCGCGTGGCTTTGGCGATGGCGTGCGCGATGTCGTTCCCGGCGAGCCCGCGATACCGGTCGGCCGGGCCAACGAGCAGCGGATTGAGCACGCCCCATATCGCGATGATGAGGCGTTCACGCGGGCGGTCCTCGTCGCGCGCGCCGAGGATCATCGACGGGCGGAAAATATGCGTGTGTTCGAAATCGAGCGAGAGAATGTCCCGCTCCACCTCGCCCTTGGTCCTGAGATAGAACACGCCGGAGGAGGCGTTGGCGCCAACGGCCGTGACCAGAAACACCGACTGCGCGCCGTTCGCCTTGGCGATCTCGGCCACTAACACCGGATAATCATGATCGATCTTGTAGTACTCGGCTTCATCAGGGGTGTGCTTGCGCGTTGTCCCGAGCGCGATGAAGATCTCGTCCGCAACCAGTTGCGGCTTGAGTGCGGGGAGGGAAGCGAGATCGCCAATCAGCACCGTGAGCTTCGGATGGCTCACCGCCAGCGGCTTGCGGGCCACCGCCACAACCCGCGAATAGTCGGGACTGTCCAACAGGTCGCGCAGCAAATGCGAGCCGATGAAGCCGGTTGCGCCGAAGACAAGTGCGGTTTTCATTCAAGACACCGTTGTGCGTTGATTGCCTGATCGCTTATTGAAAGTCGGGGGGAGTGAGGCCCGAGGGTCGCCGCCGAAGAACGTGCGTGAGCTCGCAGGATGAGTAGAGCACTTGCGAGACCATCATGTTTCGTCACGCAACCAGGCCATCGATGGGTTTCGCTTCGCTCTACCCATCCTACGAGCTGTCACCGTAATATGCGATCTCGTAGTTTCTCTCTGTGAACCGTCACCCACCTAAGCGGAACAGTCATCCACGCGTTCACGAAGAAAAGGGCCGATGGCTTCCTTGGTCATCATGACCTGCTAGCGCGTCCGCCCCTCACGCCGCCTTCTCTTCACCCTTCGCAACAATCTCGACTTCGAAATAGCCCAGGTCGCGGAGCTCGGCGGCCTTCTTCTCGGCCGCTTCCCTGGTGTCGCGTTTCAAGATGATCTGGCCCGCTCCATCGCGGGCGCAAACGAAATAAGGCATTTTCGATTCCCAATTTCGTTTGCATACACACGGCTCGGTGCTTCCGCAATTCCGGGGCCTATTTGTCCAGCCCGGCCTTTTGCCGCATCTTGTCGATCAGCTCCGAGGCCTCGGCCTTGGTCAGCTCGGTCTCGGGCGGACTTTCGTGCGCCTGCTCGGCCAGGGTCTTGAGGTAGGATTCCTGGGCTCCGGTCATCGGGTCGTCTCCGGAAACCCAGTCCTTCGGATCCTTCTGGGTGTTGTCGGCCATCGCGCGGCTCCTTTCCGCTCCGTACAACGTCGGACTCGACTCTTCGTTCCGTTTTTGTTCTCATGGGCCAGCTCCAAAATTCGCGAGGCGGAACAATGCCGGACCTGGACCATGTCAGGCGGGAGATCGAACGGATGCGCATCCAGATGGGCAGGCAGAGGAAGGAGATCCTCCAGCTGCAACGGGCCGGCGTCGGCACGGCCTCGGCCGAAGCGTTGCTGTCGCGAATGGAAGCGAAGGTCGAGAGTCTTTGCGCGGAGCGCGACGCGCTGAAGGCGGCGCAGCCGCGCTCGGCCAAGGGTAGGGTGCTCGGCGGGAGGACATGGTGAGCAGGCGGTGGTTCGATGACGAGAGAGAGCTGTCGCCATTCCTGACCGCGCTCGAGGACGTTCGCCGACGGGCGACGCGGGAAGGGTGGTGCTATGCCCACGTCCAGGCCATCATCGTGGCGATCGACCAGTACGCGGAAGCCGCGACCGGCAACCGCGAGTATTTCCTCAACAAGCCGGTCTCGATTGGTGACAGCCGGAAGGCCGGGGATATTCGGTGAGGGCTGTGGCTTCGCCGGCTCGGCAGCCCTGGCGCGGGAGGGGCCGAGCGGTTACGGCGGTTGAACCCCAGTTCCGCCGGCGCGACCAATTCTTATGCTTCAAGCCCTGCTCAGCGCGATCGTGGATATTCTTCTGTCCGCCGCATGGAGCGCCGTCGTCAGGTTCTTCGGCCTGGAAAATGCCGTCGAGATCGCGACGGCCCTCTTCGGCCTCGGTTGTATCGTGATCGGCTCTGCGGTGTTGCTGCTGGGGCACGGATGAGGGGAGCTTCGTGAAGACGATCACGCTGCTTGCGGTGGCGGCCATGCTGCTGCTGGAGGTCTTCGGCCCGACGTCGAGCGTCGGCGGCTCGATGAGCTTCATGCTGGTCTTTGTCGTCGTGATGCTGGCAGTCGCGATCTACGAGGCGTGGTCGACCAAGCGCGGCGTGATGGGATGGATCGTCAATCTCTTCGCATCAATCGTGGGCGGCCTGACGGCGGTGGCCCTGATCGGAATGGCCATGGAGGCCGTGCTACCTTACCTTCGCCTCGAAGGCTCGCTCGCCTCGTCGCAACATCCCCTGAAATACGTCGTGGTCGCGGCGATGGCGATCTTCATGGTGTTGGGATCGTGGATCCCGCTCCTGGTCCTGAACCGGCTCCGCTGATAGGACCCTCGGCGGCGCCCCAGGGGACGACGGCCGAGGCAGACATCCTCGGCGCCGGCAACTAAAGCACGATGCGATTGGGACGAATCGTCATCGCGCTTTAGGTTGTTGTTTAAGCATGATCTTTTCGGAAAACCGCTGCGCACTTTTCCGGATCATGCTTTAGGCCGCGATCCGTTGCTCGACCGGGGCCGTCAGCAGCTTGAGCGCTTGCGCATGTTGCAGGTCGGGGACCGCGACCGCCGTGTGGCTGTAGACCGCATGGCTCCCTGATCTTGCGATCCGGTCCAGGATCTCACTGCCCTTGATGACATGGAGGCCCATGCCCTCGTCGGCGGGGAAGATCGCCAGCACCACGTCATAGGCCGCGATGACGGCTTTGAGCGCTTCGGCCTTGTCCTCGGCGAGCTCGACAAAAACACGCACATCGGCCGCGAGTTCACGCAGCTCGTCAAAATCAAGCACTGTGGGGATACTCCAACGCAACGAGACTGAATGGAGCTTGGCCTCGTTGGGTTACTGAAGTGTCAACAATGCGAGCCGAGCCACAAGTTTCACGACGGGATGACGTCAGGCTCTAAGGCGCGCTGCGCCGAGGATGAATCGCCATCGCGCTTCAGGTTGTTGTTCAAGATGATCTTTTGGGAAAACCGCCGCGCACCGTTCCGGATCATGCTTCAGCGCTTTCCTTCCTCCTTGCGCAACCGGGCCTCCGCGGCCTCGTCCACGAGGTTCAAGGCGAGGCCGTCATAGCTCAGCTTGAGCCCGCGGCCGACGATCCAGGTCCATCCCTGCCGGTCCTTGATGGCCTGCGCGTTGAACTGGTCGGAGATCGATTTGACAGCAGCATCCTGCGGCCCCGGATTGTTCAATGTCGCATTGACGCGCCAGATCGGGTGCCTGGCGTCGGTCTCGTCGCCGTCAACCGTGACCTTGGCGCCGTTGATATCGCATTCGAGGGTGTACGAGTTGCGGCCCTGACGGCAGAGATAATGGCGTTGACTGACGAGCTTGCTGGTCTCCTCGAATGTCATCCCGGGCGAGAAGCCGAAGATGTCGGACTTCTTCACGACGGCGAGGGATGCAGGCTTCAGGAAGCTCGGCTGGATCGCGACGAGGGCCGCGGCAGCAACGACGATCAAACCTGCGATGACGATAGCGATCTTCATGAGCACCCCGCGAGAACCCTCAGGCCATTATAGCAGCCGGGGACATTCTGCCAGGCACGCAAAGCGAAAACCCCGCCTGGGGGAAGCGGGGCTCTCTGGTGGGGTGAAGCTTGGGGACTTCAATGATAAGACGCGCCAGCGCCAAAATGGTTCAAAAGGAAAGTGGCAGGTTCTGCGGCAGCTTGCACAGGAAGTCGGGAACCCCGCAGAACCCCTGCTTGCGTTTTCAGCCTCGATGGGTTCTAAGCCCCGTCACTTCATGACCTCAGGCATGAAATCAGCTAGCGCGCCCCCCGCGCTTCAAGCCGCGTCCACAGCAAAAGCTGCTCGCGCGCACAAGAGGAATTCAGACATGGCGAAGATGACGAAGACCCAATTGATTGATGCAATTGCCGAGGGCACGCAGCTCTCGAAGAACGACGTGAAGTCTGTGATCGAATACATGGCCACCGTCGGCTACAAGGAGCTCAACGAGTCCGGCGAGTTCGTCATTCCCGGCTTCGTGAAGATGTCGGTCGTCAACAAGCCGGCGACCGAAGCCCGCATGGGCGTCAATCCCTTCACCAAGGAGCCGATGCAGTTTGCGGCCAAGCCCGCGAGCAAGTCGGTCAAGGCCTCGCCGCTGAAGGTGGCCAAGGACGCCGTCTAAGGCGCAGGTGACATCGTTGCGGCGCGCTCTTTCGGAAGCCGACGCAGCGATCAAGGGCTGACGAAAAGGTGGTGCTCGGCGACCGCAATGCCGAACATCACCACGACGATCAGAACAAGGCCACAGAGAGCGCGGGTCGGCCCGTCCGGGTGCGACGACAGAAGAAACCCCGCGCTTTCGCACGGGGCTCTTCCGGCTGACGACGTTGGGATTTCAGCGCCTGGCCGTCAGCCGTAGCTCAAACTTAAAGTTGAAAATCCAAAAAGCAACAGCGCCGCGGTGACGGAATATGTTCGTTCACCGCGGCGCTGCCATATGATTGGGCGCTGAAATCCCCAGCTCCCATGGGTCCGCGCTGCGCCGAAAAGGTTCAAAGCCACATGGCGGGGGAAATCGCGCAATCGCGCAAAGGGCTAGACTTTTTGTTCTCTATTTGTTCTAATGACCTCCCTTAGATCGACCGCTAGGAGGTGACTCATGACCGTCGAAAAGCAGCGCGAAGTGATCAGGCTCTGGAACGAGCTCAGGAGGCTCGAGGGGCCGGCCGCAGAAGAGCTCCGCATTCAGATCCTGGAATGCTTCTCGGAAAAGAGCAAAGCGAAGCGAGCGGCCTGATCCGCGCCGGCGGGCAGAACGAGCAGGGGGGAACGAAGGCGCAGGAACGAACCTGTGCCGTCAGCGTTCGGCCTGCATGACATGCCCGCGATGCGCCCAGCCGATGACGGCGATTTCCGCCAACAGCTTTCGATGTGAGCCATGCCGCGAGAGCGTCATCGTGTTTGCGGTCGTCTCGAAGTTCTTGCCGCCGGAGTTCTTGCCGCCGAAGATCGTGCCGACGAGTCTCGCGGCGGAAGACGTTGCGTCGCGCGCTTTCATCGATCGTTAGGAGTCGCTTCGCGCTGATTTTTCCGACTCCGATTCGTTCCTTGAGAACGAAAAGGAGTCGAAGCTGGAACAAAGCCGGTCGGCTAGCAGCGCTGTCGTAACTCCGCTTGGCATTCTGGAAGGCAACTCGCGATCGCGAAATTCCTAACGATCGATTGCGCGGAAGCCGATAACCCTATTCGGTTAGGTTAAAAGTCCAATCGCGTTGCGCTTGTCGCCGCTTGGCGTAGGTGTCTGGCAAAGACAAGCAAGAAACGACTTTGCCAAGAAGCAATTTTGTCATGACACCTTTTTCTTTCTCGCAGCCTTCCTTTTACCAGGGCGAAACTACACCTACCGGCGCGTCGCCATCGTCGGCATGCTGTTCTGTCTCGCATTCGTGGTCGTCAGCTTTTCGCTGCGGCCGCAGGTCGAGGACACGCGCGTTGCGGTCAAGGCCGACCGGCTGGTGCGCACGGCGGGCCAGCCAGCGCATGCCAATTGAAGCGGCGCATGCCAATGAGAGTGGCGCACGAGATCAAGGGTGGCGTACCCAATTAGCGCTCGTCGCTGCGATTGTCGGCCGGCGCTTGCGGACATCCGGTGCCGCGCGAGGCGAGCGCCAGGAAGCCGGCATAGCCGGACAGGTTGAGCAAGACTTCGAGCCAGGCGGGCATGTCGGCCTCTTCCGCTCTGCGTGAAGAAGGATACAACGTCCGCGCGCAATCCTGGTTCCTTGCTCCCGCCGAAAAAGCAGCTCAGACCGGAGAGGAGGGGTCGAGGCGGCGGCCGAGGGTCGCAACGGATTCGCTCGATGGCTGCTCTTTCAGGAACTCGGCGATGGCCCGCGCCAGCTCGCGGTCGCTCATCGGGGTCGGCGGCGGGTGCAGCGCGCCGATACCGAAGCTGCGCACGATCTCGTCGTAATGCCGATCGTCGGATCTGGGAACCAATTTACGGATACGGGCCAGCAAAGCGGATAACGGCAAATCTTCCTCCTCGATCGTCCGCCCCGCTGGCAGCCATTGCCGTGTGCTGCCATCTGTTCCCGTGAAACTGAAAAACCCCGCCGGCATCGCGGAGACGCCGACGGGGTCTTCGTGCTGTTGCCTCAACCCGGATGGCGGAGGCTCCCGCACTTGATGAGACAATGCGCGCCCGGCGATTTCGTTCCAGTGCCATCGGCATTTTTGCAGCCTCGGTTCCGCACCTGCGCGCAACCATCGCAGGCGCCCGTCGTTATCCCGGCAAGCCGCGAAGGAGGAGAGCATGAAGAAGACATTGGCAGTTCTGGCCACCGTCGCAGCCGTCGGCGTGACCGCGGTTGCAGCCCCTGCGCCTGCCGAGGCACGCGGGCGCGGCATCGGCCCGGGCCTCGCATTCGGCCTCGCCGCAGGTGCGATCACCGCGGGCGCAGTCGCAGCATCCCACCCGTACGGCTATTACGGCCCTCGCTACGGCTATTATGACGGCCCCGCCTATTATTACGGGCCTGGTCCCTACGCCTATTACGGCGGCGGACCGTACTACCGGCACCATCACCACTGGCGCCATTGGTAACAGCTGATACGCGAAAAGCCCGGAGCGATGCTCCGGGCTTTTTTCATGCGCATCGATCGGAGCCGTGTTACGGCCAAAGCGAGGGCCGCTCGACCTTGCGGGCATTCTCCAGCGTCGACACGAAATACTCCTCACGCTCGCGCTTGAATTTTTCCTGCGTGGCACGGAAGGCGGCGACACGGGCGGCGATCTCGTCGCGCTCACGGGCTTTGCGTTCTTCGTCTTCGGTCATGGCCATCCCCTCGGGTTTACTGAACTCAAGCACTGCCGCCGCATCAACTTGAGTCGCATTCACACATCCATTGAGGCTTCCGAATGGGGCGTCAATGGGGAGGAGGCATTGCAGGATTGTGATATGCGAAGGCCGGAAGAAATTGCCGAGCGCATCGCGTTAGCGCTTGATAAGAGCGTCAACAATCTTGCCGCTTGCGCACGTAGCTGCCAGGGCAAAGCGAATCGGGAGGCCGTGATTGATTGCATCGGATCTTCGGAGCGGCGTTGAGCGGCTTGGCGACATGATCGCCGAGGCAAAGGTGATCGTGCCGTTCACCGGTGCCGGCATTTCGACCGAATGCGGCATTCCCGACTTCCGCTCGCCGGGCGGAATTTGGACGCGCTACCGTCCGATCGACTTCGGCGAATTCGTCGCAAGTCAGTCTGCTCGCGACGAATCCTGGCGTCGCCGTTTCGCGATGGAAGAGGTGTTTGCGGCGGCCAAGCCCGGCCGTGGCCATCGCGCGCTGGCCTCGCTCTATCGCGCCGGCAAGGTTCCCGCCGTCATCACCCAGAACATCGACAATTTGCACCAGGCCTCCGGCTTCGCCGGCGAGCACGTGGTTGAACTTCACGGCAATACTACTTATGCGCGATGCATCGGATGCGGACAGGCTTATCCGCTCGACTGGGTGAAGCGTCGTTTCGACGCGGCGGGCGCCGCACCCAATTGCACCGGCTGCGATGAGCCGGTGAAGACCGCCACGATCTCCTTCGGCCAGATGATGCCCGACGATGAAATGCAGCGCGCGACCGCGCTGTCGCAAGCCTGCGACCTCTTCATCGCGATCGGTTCCTCGCTTGTGGTCTGGCCGGCGGCGGGCTTTCCGATGATGGCGAAGAACGCCGGTGCTCGTCTGGTGATCATCAATCGCGAGCCGACCGAGCAGGACGACATCGCCGACCTCGTCATCCATCACGACATCGGCGAAACGCTCGGGCCCTTTGTCGGTAATTGAGGCATCAATTTGATTCGCGGCCGTGCAAGCTGTTCATAGGTTCCGGCGAATCTCTTTTTTGTCTATGCCTCGCAACCGGGAGTGTTATCTTTTGAGTCGAAAGATTCGCGTCGCGTCGAATTGAGAACATTCTCTTAAGACGCGTGATTCGAGCGCCGCCAATGTGGCGGGTTGCAATGGCAGTGTGGGGTCCGGGGTTATGGGGTCGTCGGACGGATTTGAGTCCAAGAAGCTCGGGGTTCCCGGGCAGGGAGTATCGTCCGGGCGGATCACGCCGGGCGAACACGGCGGTGCCGGCCGCGACAGCGGGCTCAATCCCTTCAGCGGGTTGGGTGAAGCCAGCGCCAACCTCGTCGAAGTCCACGGCGTCATCAAATGGTTCGACGCCTCCAAAGGCTACGGCTTCATCGTTCCCGACAATGGCTGGCCTGACGTGCTCCTGCACGTCACCGTGCTGAGGCGCGACGGCTTCCAGACCGCCTATGAGGGCGCCCGCATCGTCGTCGAGTGCATCCAGCGCGCCAAGGGTTACCAGGCGTTCCGCGTGGTCTCGATGGACGAGTCGACCGCGATCCATCCGGCGCAGATGCTGCCGCCGCGCACCCATGTCACGGTCACCCCGACCAGCGGGCTGGAACGGGCGCAGGTCAAATGGTTCAACCGGCTGCGCGGCTTCGGCTTCCTGACCTGCGGCGAGGGCACGCCCGACATCTTCGTGCACATGGAGACACTGCGCCGCTTCGGCATGACCGAGCTCAGGCCCGGCCAGTATGTCCTGGTCCGCTTCGGGCCTGGCTCCAAGGGCATGATGGCGGCCGAGATCCATCCCGAGACCGGATCGCCGGGATTGCAGTCGCACTAAAGCGCGATCAGGCTCGCACTCGAGCTTCCAAGTCCCGCAATCGTGAGCAGCGGCGCGATGGCAGGCCGTCGCGCCTCTGGCTTTTCCGGCGACCGCCGCTTAAGGACTGGCTCTAGTCCCACGCCTTGAGTGTCTCCCATGAATTTTGATCGAAAGGCTGTCTGGTCCGCTCTGCAGGGCTGGCTCGCAGCCATCCTCGTCGCCGCCGGCTGTGCCGTCGCCAGCGCGCCCGCCGGCGCCGCCAGCTTCCAGCCGCTGGAGATCGTCACCAGGAACGGCGTGCAGGTATTCTCGGTGGAGATGGCCACGACCGCGGAAGAGAAAGAGACCGGCCTGATGTACCGCAAGGAGTTGGCGGACGGCAAAGGCATGCTGTTCGACTTCAGCCCCGAGCAGGAGGTGTCGATGTGGATGAAGAACACCTATGTCTCGCTCGACATGATCTTCATCGGCGCCAACGGCCGCATCATGCGCATCGCCGAGAATACCGAGCCGCTGTCGACCAAGATCATATCCTCGAAGGGGCCCGCCCGGGCCGTGCTGGAGGTGGTGGCGGGAACGGTGCAGAAATACGGCATCCGCGTCGGCGACCGCGTCGGTCATCCGCTGTTCGGCAGCAAATAGGGCAGGCAGGCGAGGGGCATTGGCAGCCTTGCTGGCGCCAGTTTGTAAGCTTGCTGGCGCCTTTGGAAGCGTGTATCGACGGGCTCGCCGGACATTCGGGGTATAGCGCAGCCTGGTAGCGCGGCAGTTTTGGGTACTGCAGGTCGTTGGTTCGAATCCAGCTGCCCCGACCAGTCCCGGGATTGAATCCCTTTCATTTTCCTCGTGATTTTGGCCCCGCCCGCGACCCGCTTGCGACCAAGGATGGTCCGGGCGCCGGATCCATCCTTGCAACATGTGCCGGCCGTGCGGCCCTTTGCGTCGGCTCGGCTATCCGGCCCTGGGGGATGCAGATTCAGCGCCTGCTTCGCCCGCCCGCCGCGTTGAAGGAGAGGGCGCGCAATCGGCGGCGTCCAATATTCCCTTCAGGCGAGGTCTTCATGTCGATCAGTGCGATTGCATCGGCCAGTGCGACGGTGGCGGCGTCCCCATCGACCGCCACAACGCAGGCTGCAACGGCATCCTCGACGTCGGCGGCATCCTCGACATCAGCGACGACGGAATCGTCGTCCTCGCAATCGGCGGGTGGCAGCGCGGGATCGGGCGGCGGCGGCTCGGCCAAGACCATCGTCAGCGAGGTCTCGATCACCGTCAACGGCCTCACCACCACGACGATTACCTATTCCGATGGCACCACCGAGGTGCAGACCTCCGCGAGCGCACAAGGTAGCCAAGGCGGTCAGGCGGGACAGACCTACACCGCGCAAGGCGCGCTACAAGCCAATGGCCAGGCGGCATCAGGCGCCGGCGGCTGAGTGAAGGCCGGTCGGAATGACCAAAGCGTCATCGAACCTTCCCGGCGTCGCCGTAGACATATCCGTGTTGGGGATTTCAGCGCCCAACGTCTAAACGGACGCCGCCAAGCGATGATATTCCGCTTGCGCGGCGTTGCGCTTTTCAGACCGAATTCTGTCGGATCCGGCCGGTCAGCCCGAGGCGTACCAGCCGGCGGGAAACGGCACGAACGGCCAGATGATCTGGTTGTCGTTGGCGGCTTTCGGCGGCTCCGGGGCAGGCGTCTCCGCGGCCTGCGCCGAGCGCAGCACGACGCGCAAGCATGCATATTGCAAATTCATCGTGGTCGCCCCCGCCCGTCAATGATCTTCAAACGTCAAACCTGTTTCAAAGTTCGACGTCAGCTCAAAAATTCACCTGCGCGTAAGCCCCGCGCTCGCTCTCAAATCACGTGCATTCTAGAAGAGCCGGCTCCGGCATTCAACCGATCGCGCAGCTTCATCCCAAGAAGTAAGGTTGATCGGTGAGGTTAAGGGCGAGTGGTTGTTGCGCCCGTTCGTCTGGCTGCTATCAGACCGATCCCGGCTCGCGTTGAGCGCCTTCCATCCGTGTGACACAGATCACGGCCCGTCGCGGCGCGCGTCAGGTGAGTTCTGCGCCAACGAGTTCTGCCCTATGTCCTTCGATCGCAACCTCAAGACCGCCGGTCCGCAGTCGAGCTGGAGCGAGATCTGGCACCTCTGGACCGTGATCGTGCCCCGCCGCTCGATCAATGGGCAGCTCGTGTACGGCAAGGTCTGGCGCCGCCATGACGGCCGCGATTGGATCTACAAGAAATTCACCGAGTTCGACGGCGAGGAAGTGGCCTGAAGCGCGGTGAGCCTGGAATGACCCCTCATCACGCCCAAGGTTCGGGCTGAGGCCGTCCGGCCCGATTGCCGCTCGCCTCTCAGCCTATCCCCGTGCCTGCACGCGCGGCAGCGGCAGCTTGAAGTGACGTTTCGCATAGGCGACGATTTCGGCGTCCGAGGGATGATCGGCCGCTTCCACCGCGGCAATCCGCTTGGCGATATCGGGAGCGTTGGTGCGAATGTAGCTTGCAAGCTCCGTCTTGGCGCTGGCCGGACCGATGATGAGGATCTCACCGGCATCGGCGAGGGCTTTGCTCACGTCAGTGTAGAACGCCTTGTCGGGGGCGGCATGGCCGCTGCCGACGGCGTTGGCCTTGTGATGAAGCTGACGCGTCGCCAGGTGCGGATGCAGCGTGATTTCGTCGGAGCCGCTCAGGCCGAGGTGGAAGATCCTGGCCTGCGAATGGTCGATCCATACCACGGCGTGAAAATGAGAGGGCATGTGCTTTTGGCCTTGTCCGAGGGGAGGCTGCCGACATCGGAGCGGCGGCGTGTCGTGACGACATTATGCCGGCCGGCGCAGCCCCCGGTTGACCCAGGTCAATCGATCGGCCCAAGCCGCCAGGGCGACCGCGCCGCGCGAGCGGCGCGCCCCGAACGGCAAGGCGTTCCCGGTTCAGGCAGCCTTCGCCGCGCTGGCCGCCGGCTTGGCCGGCGGCGGCTTCAGCGGCTTGTCCTGTTTCTTCGACCACGAGATGTAATAGGCCACCGTCGTCATGATCGCGATGCCGGCGACGCTGACGAAGATCTGCGCCAGCAGCGAGCCCGAGCTCATCGACAGCTCGAAATGGCCGACGAAGGACAGGAACACGCCGACGCAGAACACGGCGAGCGATTGCTGGCCGCAGACGATCAGGGGATCGAACACCTTCCATTCGAGCCCCGGCCATTCCTTCGGCACGAAGCGGATCACCAGGATCACGATCACGACGAAGTGGATGAAGCGGTAGGGCGCGAGGTTGGTCTTGTCGTTCGGGTTGAAGGCCGAGAACAGCCATTCCGGGAACATGCCGCCGAATGCGGGGAAGCGGCCCGCCATGGTCATGATCAGGGCGAACAGGAGATAGCCGAGACAGAGATAGAGCGTGATGGGCGCGTTGATCAGCGTCATCGAGCGCCGCGCGCCGCCCAACGCACACCAGGCGCCGAACACGAACAGCACCTGCCAGCAATACGGGTTGAAGTACCACTGGCCGGCCGGATAGGCGTTCAGATTCCAGCCGAAGTGGCGCGCCGTCAGCCACAGCACGATCGCCAGCACCATCGTCACATCGGGCTTGCGCAGCATGAACCACAGCACCGGCGGAAACAGGCCCATCAGCACGATGTAGAGCGGCAGCACGTCGAGATTGAGCGGCTTGAAGCGGAGGAACAGGCCCTGGCGCAGGGTCTCGGTGGCGTTGTCGACGAGACCGGCGACGTTGAACTCGTTGATCATCTCGGAATCGCCGAAGCGCAGCGCCAGATAGCTGATCGAGGCGATGTAGATCACGAACAGGATGATGTGGGCGACGTAGAGCTGCCAGACCCGCTTGGTGAGCCGGGTGGCGCCGACGATGAAGCCGCGGTCCAGCATCATCCGCGCGTAGACGAAGGAGGCGGTGTAGCCGGAGATGAAGACGAACAAATCGGCGGCGTCGGAAAAGCCGTAATTGCGCGTCGTAATCCAGTTCACGACGTTGTCGGGGATGTGGTCGAGGAAGATCGCCCAGTTCGCGACGCCGCGAAACAGGTCGAGCCGGAGGTCACGGCCCTTGTCGGGGAGCGTGGCGTTGATGTTCAGGAAGGCCATGCGAGGGGAGCTCTCGAAGGGGGCGGACAGGCTGAGGGCGGGGAGATATTGCCGCCGGGCGGGATCCCGGCGCGGAAGGCGGGTACGCAATTGTCACGGTGCAGCATAATGACTATACCGTCGCAGAGGCCACGGGGGCCGGAATCAGCAAGCAGTTCCCAACCGGTGTCTCTATACTATCCCTGAGGTTTGCACCAACTGCCACCCTGACGCATCGAAATCGAACGAAAGACGAAACGAGGCCCGGACCCACCCATGACCGCACGCATTTTCAAGCCCGCCAAGAACGCGATGCAATCCGGCCGGTCCAAGACCAAGGAATGGCAGCTCGACTACGAGCCGGAGCAGCCGCGCGCGGTCGAGCCGCTGATGGGCTGGACCTCGTCGGGCGACATGAAGCAGCAGATCACGCTGCGCTTCCACAGCAAGGAGGAGGCGATCGCCTATTGCGAGCGCAAGGGCATCGCCTACCAGGTCATCGAGCCGAAGGAATCGGTACGGCGCCCGGTTGCCTACGCCGACAATTTCTCGTTTCGCCGCGGCGAGCCCTGGACGCATTGAGAGGGGCTGCGCAGGCGCCCCTCGCTGACGCATGAAAGGCCCGTAGGGCCGAAATCCCGGCTCGCGATGACGCGGGGAGATCGTCAGCTCCGGTAAGTAGCCTGGTCGCGGTCTGACGGCCGAGCATGCGGCCGGTCTCATTCTCGAGAGAATAGCACCCCGACAGCCGATACCTGCTGCCGACCCGAGGGATCTCTTGCGATTTAAAGACCGATTGGTCTATATATGAGCAATGAGGTCCCGAACCCCAGCGCAATTGCCCCGTGGCCGGCCACGAAGTTTCGACGTGGAAGCCGCTGTGGAACGCGCGATGGGCGTGTTCTGGTCGCGCGGCTATCACGCGACGGCGCTTCCGGATCTTCTTCGTGCGACGAAGCTGTCGCGTGGCAGCCTCTACGCCGCTTTCGGTGACAAGCACTCGCTCTTCCTGCGTGCGCTTGATCGCTACATCGCCGATGCCCTGACACGAATGGATATCGAGTTCGATCCCCACAACGAGCCGGTCGATGGCCTGCGGGCCTACCTTGCCGGCTATGTTGACCGCACGAGCGGTGCCAATGGCCGGCGCGGATGCCTGCTCGTGGCCACGGCCATGGAACTGGCCGGCCAGGATGCTGAAGTTGGTCGTCGCGTCGCGGGCTTTTTCAAAGCCATGGAGGCCAGGGTGGCGGATGCACTTTCCCGTGCGAAGGCGGCGGGCAAGTTGGCTGATGGTGTCGAGCCTTCAAGTGCGGCCCGAATCCTCGTCTGTTTCGTCGAGGGGCTGCGCGTGGTCGGCAAGACGGCGCCGGCACGGATCACGTCGCAAGCCACCGTCGAGGCTCTTCTCGATCGCTTCATCAAATGAATGATCCATGGCGTGGCTCCGTTACTGGCACGCCAATATCTGGACTGATCGGTCTTTAAAGGAGAAGTGCCATGTCTGCCATCCAGATCATCTGCGCGGTGGCCGTTCCCTTGCTCTGGGGTTACCAGTTCGTGGCGATCAAGGCGGGCGTCACGGAGTTTCCGCCGCTATTCTTCCTCGGACTGCGCTTCCTGGCCATCGCGCTGTTGCTTGTCCCGTTCGTCAAGAGGCCCACACGTGCGCAGGTAGTCCCGGTCGCAGCCATTTCGATCTTCCTTGGCGGCCTGAACTTCGGGCTGTTCTATGTTGGCCTTGGGCTCGGCTCGGGAAGCATGTCGGCCGTCGCATATCAACTCGCCACGCCCTTCACGGTCCTGCTGGCCTGGCCGCTGCTCGCGGAGAGGCCGTCCGTCACCACGTCCGCCGGAGTGGTCCTTGCATGTGTCGGCGTGGTCGTGTTGGCCGCGGAGCCCGGCCCATCGGCAAACATCCTTCCGCTCCTGCTTGTGATCGGGGCGGCCTTCGCATTCGCGGTGTCAAACGTCTTGACGAAGCGCTACGGCCCTTTTGATCCGTTGATGTTGATGGGGTGGTCGTCACTGCTCACGGTGCCGCAGGTCATGTTGATGTCGCTGCTCATTGAACATGGTCAAATGGCGAGCCTTGTCACGGCGGATAGACGCGGTTGGCTGGCACTCGCCTACACGATTTTCATCGGAGGAATTGTCGGGTTCGGCCTTTGGTTCTGGCTGATCGCCCGTTGCTCCATGAACCGTGTCGCCCCCTTCGGTCTGCTGCTTCCGGTGTTCGCCTTGATTTCGAGCGTGTTGTTCCTTGGCGACCGCATGACCGCAAGGTTGATCGTCGGCGGACTGCTCGCAATCTCCGGAGTCGCCATGACACAAGTCAGGCCGAGCGCTCGACCAACTTGAATCCCAGTCCTGTTTCAGCTGTGACATCGGCCGCGCAACATAATTGGCCAGGATTCCTTTTCCGGCCCTTGGCATCGATTCCGCCGCGTGCTTCGCTGGCCGGCATGACGGGAGCGTGCGAGGTGGGGTATGGCCGGGCGTGACCAGCTCGACAGCGTCGATCTGAGGATACTCTCCGAGCTGCAACAGGACGGGCGGGTTCGCAACAACGAGCTAGCGCTGCGCGTCGGGGTGTCCGCGCCGAACTGCCTGCGACGGTTGAAATCGCTGTTCAGCCGCGGAGTGATCAGGGCGGTGCGGGCCGTCCTCGACGAGCGGCGGATCGGCTATGAGGTGGTCTCGTTCGTCTCGATCCAGCTCGGCAGCCAGGCGCAGCCGGTGCTGGAGGCGTTCGAGATCTCGATCGCCGCGATCCCGCGCATCCAGCAGTGCTGGCGGATTTCCGGCGACACCGACTATCTCCTGAAATGCGTGGCACCGAGCGTCGAGAGCATGCGCCAGCAGCTGCTGCATTTCGCGGCCATGCCCGACGTGAAGAACGTCCGCAGCTTCCCGGTGCTGGGTGTTGCCAAGGACGTGCCGCTGCCGCTGCAGGACGTCGCGGCAGCGTCCTCTTAGCGATACCGTCCTCGAAACTCACGGGGGCTCGCACCGGTCCAGGTGCGGAAGGCGCGGGAAAAGCTCTTTTCGTTGCGGAAGCCGGCGATCTCCGCGATCCGCTTGATCGGCGTGCGGCCCCGCATCAGCTCCTGCTTTGCCAGTTCGAATTTCGCCTCTTCCTTGAGGTCGCGCAGCGAGGTGGCCTCCTCGCGCAGGCGGCGATGCATGGTGCGGGTGGACAGCGCAAGCTCGCGTGCGACATCCTCGGCGCCGAGACTGCGTCCGCGCGCATTGCGCAGCACGCGGCGGACACGCTCGACCAGCAACCGGTCGCGCCGATAGGGCAGCACGGTCAGCCTGAGCGCGCCCTTGAGCATGTTGTCGAGATCGACGGCGCTGCGCGTGAGCGGCAGCGAGAGATAATGCTTGTCGAAGACGATGCGGGCGCGATCGGCATCGAAGCGGATGTTCCGGCAAAAGATGGTCGGATAGACCGAGACATGGCCGGGCTCGGTGTGCGGGAATTCGGCCGCGCGGAGCGCGATCCTGGAATCGACGGCCCAGCAGGAGAAGCCGAGCACGTAGCGGAGCAGCGTGACCAGGCAGAATTCGCGCAAAGCGCCGAGATCGCGCAGCTCCCGGATCGAGACCTCCGCGGTCTCCTCGCCGACCTCGAGATCGAGCAGCACGTCCTCGGTGAGCAGGCGGTGATGCCGGCACCAGCGCTTGAGCGCGACCTCCAGCGTCGGCGCCGTGATCGAGGCGCGGCACAGCATGCCGTAGGTGCCGAAGGGCAGCCGCCGCGAGAACCAGCCGAGCGCCTCGTCGTCGAGCTCGCGCATGGCATGGCCCGCCAGAGCCTCGAACTGGGCGGCCGTGATCCGCCCGTCCGGAGAATTGACAAGGTCTGGCGCAACCTGACTCCGGCTTAGGGCCTCGGCCGGATCGCGGCCGTATCTGGCATAAGCGGCAACCACGCCACGGACGAAGGCGGCCGGAGTGACGGCGCGGCGCGGAACCGCAGTTGCGGCTTGAAAGGGCATGAGGAAAATCCTCGCCAAGTTTGGCGGAAAATGCAACCTTTTCGACCGCAAGAGGGCCCTGACCCCGCTAGGTTCGGTGCCCAAAACACGGAGGAATCGCCTTGAACATCCCGAGCATCGATTTCGACCTGGGCGAAGACATCAGCCTGCTGCGCGACACGCTGCGCGCCTTCGTGGAGGCGGAGATCACCCCCCGCGCCGCCGAGATCGAGAAGGCCAATCTGTTTCCGGCGGACCTCTGGAAGCGCCTCGGCGACCTCGGCCTACTCGGCATGACCGCGCCGGAGCAATATGGCGGCTCCAACATGGGCTACCTCGCCCACATCGTGGCGATGGAAGAGATTTCGCGCGGCTCGGCCGCCGTCGGCTTGTCCTATGGCGCCCATTCCAACCTCTGCGTCAACCAGATCCGCCGCAACGGCAACGACGCGCAGCGCCAGCGCTATCTGCCGAAGCTGATCTCCGGCGAGTATGTCGGCGCCCTCGCGATGTCCGAGCCGGGCGCCGGCTCCGACGTGGTCTCGATGAAGCTGCGCGCCGACAAGCGCGGCGACCGCTACGTGCTCAACGGCTCGAAGATGTGGATCACCAATGGCGGTGATGCCGATGTTCTGGTGGTCTACGCCAAGACAGACCCCGAGGCCGGCCCGCGCGGCATGACGGCTTTCCTGATCGAGAAGGGTTTCAAAGGCTTCAGCCACGGCCAGCATCTCGACAAGCTCGGCATGCGCGGCTCCAACACCTATCCCTTGTTCTTCGACGAATGCGAGGTGCCGGAGGAGAACGTGATGGGCAAGGTCGGCGAGGGCGTCAAGGTGCTGATGTCCGGCCTCGACTATGAGCGCGCGGTGCTGTCGGGCGGCCCGCTCGGGATCATGGCAGCCTGCATGGACGCGGTGGTGCCCTACATGCACGAGCGCAAGCAGTTCGGTCAGCCGATCGGCGATTTCCAGCTGATGCAGGGCAAGCTCGCCGACATGTATGCGACCTGGCAAGCCACGCGCGCCTATGTCTATGCCGTGGGGCGCGCTTGCGACCGCGGCGATCACGCGCGCAGCTTGCGCAAGGACGCGGCTGCCGCGATCCTCTATTCGGCGGAGAAGGCGACGTGGATGGCCGGCGAGGCGATCCAGGCGCTCGGCGGCGTCGGCTACACCAGCGAGTTCCCCGTGGGGCGTCTCTGGCGTGACGCAAAGCTCTACGAGATCGGCGCGGGGACGTCCGAAGTCCGCCGCATGCTGATCGGCCGCGAGCTGATGGCCGAGACGGCCTAAAACCTTCACCCAATTGGAATCAAAATGCCGCTTCATTCCAGCATCGATCCCTCTTCGTCAGATTTTGCACGCAATGCCGAGTCCATGCGCGCCCTCGTTGCCGACTTGCGTGAAAAGCTCAGCCAGGTCGCCGGCGGCGGCGGCGAGGTCTCGCGCAACCGCCACACCGCGCGCGGCAAGATGCTGGCGCGCCAGCGCGTCGACCTGCTGATCGATCCCGGCACCTCGTTCCTGGAGCTGTCGCCGCTCGCGGCCTACGGTCTCTACGGCGGGGACGTGCATTCGGCGAGCGTCGTCACCGGGGTGGGGCGCGTTGCGGGCCGCGAATGCGTCATCGTCGCCAACGACGCCACCATCAAGGGCGGCACATACTATCCCATGACCGTGAAGAAGCATCTGCGTGCGCAGGACATCGCGCGGCAGAACAATCTTCCCTGCGTCTACATGGTCGATTCCGGCGGCGCCTTCCTGCCGCTGCAGGACGAGATCTTCCCGGACGAGCGGCACTTCGGCCGCATCTTCTACAATCAGGCGCAGATGTCCTCGCAGGGCATACCCCAGATCGCGATCGTGATGGGCTCCTGCACCGCCGGCGGCGCCTATGTCCCGGCGATGTCGGACGAGAGCATCATCGTGCGCAATCAAGGCACCATCTTCCTCGGCGGCCCGCCGCTGGTGAAGGCTGCGACCGGCGAGGTGGTCAGCGCCGAGGAGCTCGGCGGTGCCGACGTGCATTCGCGCCAGTCGGGCGTCACCGACCACTATGCTCAGAACGATGCTCATGCGATCGGGATCGCGCGCCGCATCGTCGGCACGCTGAAACCGCCGGTGCGGCCGAACCTCAACATGCACAAGCCGCGCGATCCGCTGTTCCCCGCGGAGGAGATTTACGGCGTGGTGCCCGTCGACGGCCGCAAGCCGTTCGACGTGCGCGACATCATCGCGCGTGTGGTTGATGGTTCCGAGTTCGACGAATTCAAGAAGCTCTACGGCACGACGCTGGTGTGCGGCTTCGCCCATATCTGGGGTTATCCGGTCGGCATCATCGCCAACAACGGCATTCTCTTCAGTGAAAGCTCGCTGAAGGGTGCGCATTTCATCGAGCTGTGCTGCCAGCGCGGCATCCCCCTGGTGTTTTTGCAGAACATCACCGGCTTCATGGTGGGCAAGAAATACGAGGCCGGCGGCATCGCGCGCGACGGCGCCAAGCTGGTGACGGCGGTGGCGACAGCCTCGGTGCCGAAATTCACCGTCGTGATCGGCGGCTCGTACGGCGCCGGCAATTACGGCATGTGCGGCCGCGCCTACTCGCCGCGCTTCCTCTGGATGTGGCCGAACGCGCGCATTTCGGTGATGGGCGGCGAGCAGGCCTCGATGGTGCTGAGCCAGGTCCGCCGCGACAATATCGAGGCCAAGGGCGACAGCTGGTCGAAGGAAGAGGAAGACAAATTCCGCGAGCCCATCCGCGCTCAATATGAGAGCCAGGGGCACCCCTACTACGCGACCGCGCGCCTGTGGGACGACGGCGTGATCGACCCGGCCGACACCCGCCTCGTGCTCGGGTTCGGCCTCTCGGCGGCGTCGAATGCGCCGATCGAGCCGACGAAATTCGGCCTGTTCAGGATGTGATGCGATGGACCGCTCAAAGCTCTACCGGCGTTTTCGCACGCTCCTGATTGCGAACCGCGGCGAGATCGCCTGCCGCGTCATCCGCACTGCCCGCGCCATGGGCCTGCGCACCGTCGCGGTCTATTCCGAGGCCGACCGCGAGGCGATGCATGTCGCGCTCGCGGATGAAGCCGTGCTGCTCGGGCCCGCGCGCGCCCGCGACAGCTATCTCAATGTCGAGCGGCTGATCGAGGCCGCGCGCAAGACCGGCGCCGAGGCCGTGCACCCCGGCTACGGCTTCCTGTCCGAGAATGCCGAGTTCGCGCAGGCCTGCTTCGACGCAGGGCTGGTCTTCGTCGGCCCGACCGCCGAGATGATGAATGCGATGGGGTCGAAATCAGGCTCGAAGGCGCTGATGGAAAAGGCCGGCGTGCCGCTGGTGCCCGGCTATCACGGCGAAGCCCAGGACGAGGCGACGCTTGCGAAGGCCGCGGACAAGATCGGCTTCCCCATTCTGGTGAAGGCGTCCGCCGGCGGCGGTGGCCGCGGCATGCGGATCGTGCGTTCGGCTGGCGAGCTTGCGCCTGCGATCGTCAGCGCCAAGCGCGAGGCCAAGGCCGCGTTCGGTGACGATCTCATGCTGATCGAAAAATATGTTGACAATCCTCGGCATATCGAAGTGCAGGTGATCGGCGACAGTCACGGCAATCTGTTGTCGTTGTTCGAGCGCGAATGCACGCTGCAGCGCCGGCACCAGAAGGTGATCGAGGAGGCACCGTCGCCGACGCTCAATGCTGCCCAGCGCGAGACGGTCTGCGCCGCCGCGCGAAAGGCGGCCGGAGCGGTGAATTATGTCGGCGCCGGCACGATCGAGTTCGTCTCCGACGGCAAGGACGTGTTCTTCATCGAGATGAACACGCGTCTCCAGGTCGAGCATCCCGTGACCGAGCTGATCACCGGCATCGACCTCGTCGAGTGGCAGCTGCGCGTCGCCTTCGGCGAGGCGCTGCCGCTCAAGCAGGACGAGATCAGGCTCAACGGCCATGCCGTCGAGGCGCGGGTCTATGCGGAGAACCCAACCAGGAATTTCATGCCCTCGGTCGGCAGGATCTCGACCTGGCGGTTGCCAGCGGAAGCCGGAGGCTTGCGAATCGACGCCGGCTATCGCGAAGGTGATGCGGTCTCGCCGTATTACGACGCCATGCTCGCCAAGATGATCGCCTGGGCGCCGACGCGGGACGTCGCGATCGAGCGGCTCAATCGGGGACTGGAAGAGTCCGACGTCCGCGGCATCGTGACGAACATCCCGTTCCTGTCGGCGCTGATGACGCATCCGAAGGTACGGACCAATGCGATCGACACCGGCTTCATCGAGCGCGAGCTGGCGGTCCTGACACAGGCCGCGCCGGCGCCCGGCGAGCTCGAGCTTTGCGCCGCGGTGGCTGCGATCCTCAATGACGAGCGACAGGCCGCAGGTGCGCAGGCGAGTTCGCCCTGGCAGACCTTCGGCTGGCAGCCGGTCGGCCGCCGCCAGCGCAACTTTGCCTTCCGTGTCGGGCACGGGCCGGAGCAGAGGATCACGCTGAATTACGGGAGTGGCCCCTCGACGCTGGTGATCGGCGAGCGCGAGCTGGCGTTCACGACCACGGCGAAGGAAGGCGGCTTCGACTTGACGCTGGACGGTGTCAAATCGTCGGTCGCGGCCGTGATCGACGGCCATGAGCTTTACTTGCGCACGCGCAACGGCCGGTTCGACCTGCACTGGGTCGATCCGTTCGGCGGCGAGAGCGAGGAGCAGGCCGGCGAGGACAAGATCGCGGCGCCGCTGCCGGGCACGGTCGTCGCCGTGCTCGCCGAGGAGGGGGCGAAGCTCGAGAAGGGCGCGCCGATCCTGACGCTCGAGGTCATGAAGATGGAGCAGACACTGCGCGCGCCCTTTGCCGGCGTGCTGAAGGCGATCAGGTGCAAGGTCGGCGACATCGTCCAGGAGGGCGTCGAGCTCGCCGTGGTCGAGCCTTCCGGAGAGTGACATGAGCGATCCCGTCCGCATCATCGAAATGGGGCCGCGCGACGGTCTCCAGAACGAGAAGACGCCCGTCAGCGTCGAGGCCCGCATCGCCTTCGTCGAGGCGCTGGTCGCGGCTGGCCTCCATACGGTCGAAGTCGGCGCCTTCGTCTCGCCCAAGGCGATCCCGCAGATGGCTAGCTCCGACGCGGTTCTGCGCGGAGTGAGCCACATCAAGGGTGCCGAATTCCACGTGCTGGTGCCGAACGAGAAGGGCTATGACGCCGCGCGTGCCGCGGGCGCCGAGGTGGTCTCGGTGTTTGCGGCCGCCTCGGAAGGGTTTTCGCGCGCCAACATCAATTGCACGGTCGCGGAGTCCATCGAGCGCTTCAAGCCGGTGCTGGCGCGCGCCAAGGCCGATGGCGTGAAGGTGCGCGGCTATATTTCCTGCGTGCTGGGCTGCCCGTTCGATGGTGAGATCAAGCCGAAGGCCGTCGCCGATCTCGCGAGCACGTTATGGGAGCTCGGCTGCTACGAGATCTCGCTCGGCGACACTATCGGCGTCGGCACGCCATCCAAGGCGAAGGAGATGCTGCGCGCGGTCAGTGCCAGCATCCCTCCCGCCAAGCTCGCGATGCATTTCCACGACACCTACGGCCAGGCGCTCGCCAATCTCTATGCCGGAATGGAAGAGGGCGTGCGCGTCATCGATGCCGCCGCCGGCGGTCTCGGCGGCTGCCCCTATGCGCCGGGCGCGACCGGAAACGTCGCGACCGAGGACGTCGTCTACATGCTCGAAGGCATGGGCGTCAGGACCGGCGTCGATATGGAGAAGCTGCTCGCAGCCACCAACGCGATGAGCGGCGTGCTGGGCAAGCCGCCCGTCAGCCGCGTGGCCTCGGCGCTGAACGCGAAGAAAAAGCGGACCGTCTCCTAGTTCTCCGTCATTGCGGGCGCAGCGAAGCAATCCAGGATCCCTCCGCGGAAATACTCTGGATTGCTTCGTCGCAAGTGCTCCTCGCAATGACGGCTGAGAGAGCTATCGTCGCTCTCGTAGGGTGGGCAAAGGCGCGTAGCGCCGTGCCCACCATCTCTCCATGATCGAGCCCGATGGTGGGCACGCTTTCGCTTTGCCCACCCTACGAGATCTGCGCTCAGGCCGCCTTGAGCCCGACATCCGGCAGGCGCGGCCGGTTCTTGAGCGCCTTGGCCATCATGGCCTCGACCTCGGCCTTCTCATGCGGCAGCAGCGCGAGGCGCGGCGGGCGCGTCAGCGCGGTGCCGCGGCCCATGATGTGCTCGCACAGCTTGATGCACTGGACGAGGTCCGGCCGGGCGTCGAGATGCAAGAGCGGCATGAACCATTCGTAGAGCGGCATCGCCTCGGCGAAGCGGCCGGCCTTGGCGAGCCGGAACAGCGTCTCGCCTTCGCGCGGGAAGGCGTTCGACATGCCCGAGACCCAGCCCACGGCGCCCATGGCGACGCTCTCGACGATGACGTCGTCGAGGCCCGCGAACAGCACGAAGCGGTCACCGACCATATTGCGGGTGTCGATGAAGCGCCGCGTGTCGCCGGACGAGTCCTTGAAGCAGACCACGGTCTCGACGTCCGCGAGCGAGGCCAGGATATCAGGCGTGACGTCATTCTTGTAGATCGGCGGATTGTTATAGAGCATCACGGGAAGATCGGTCGCGCTGGCGACGGCGCGGAAATGCGCGGCGGTCTCGTGCGGCTTGGAGGAATAGACCAGCGCCGGCATCACCATCACGCCGTCGATGCCGATGCGCGCGGCTTCTTTCGCGGTCTCGACCGCAAAGGCCGTGGTGAATTCGGCGATGCCGCACAGCACCGGCACCCGGCCATTCGCGACCGACTTCGCCGCTTCCATGATCGCGATCTTTTCCTTGCGCTCGAGCGAGGTGTTCTCACCGACGGAGCCGCAGACGATCAGGCCGGAGACGCCGTCGCGGATCAGCCCGTCCATGACCTTGGCGGTCGCGTCGATATTGAGCGACAAATCGTCGTTGAACTGCGTGGTGACGGCCGGGAAGACGCCTTCCCAGGAGATGCGTGGGCTCATTGCTTGGCTCCGATTGGAATTGTGCCGGCGGATCGCTCGATCCGCCGGGCATTGACGTGAGGGCGATGGATGGGATCAGAGCGTCGCGCCGACCTTGCGCAGCTCGGCGAGGACGGGGGCTTTCGGCAACCAGATCTTGTCGAACTCGGCGATGACGGCCTCGGTGTCCTTGGCGTCGACCAGGCGGATCGGGATCGGCGCGTTCTTGAAGTTCTGGATCAGCGCGGGCTCGTTGCCGGCGAGCTCGTCGATCTGCGCGTCCAGCGTCGTCTTGATCGTCTTGGTGATGAGCTCGCGATCGGCTGCGGGAAGCGACTGCCAGACCCGCCCGGAGACGACCGCCGCCATCGGCATGAAGACGGCGTTCATCTGCAGGATGACCTTGGACACCTTGTCGAAGCGCTGATTCCAGGAGAATTCGAGATCGGCCTCGAGGCCGTCGACCTGGCCGTTGGCCATGGCATCGAACACCTGCGGCGTCGGGATCGGCGTCGGGGCGGCGCCCAGCGAAGAATAGAAATCGCGATAGACCGGCGTCGGGTTGATGCGCAGCTTCATGCCCTTGATGTCGGCGAGCGCGTGCAGGTCCTTGGACGAGAACACGGCACGCATGCCGGTGATGCCCCAGCCGAGCCCGATCGTTCCTGTTTCCTGCGGCAGCACGTCGAACAGCTTCACCGCCGCCGGATGCCGTACGAGCTTCGCGACCGAAGGCGTCGAGCGAACAATGTAGGGCGCGTTGATCGCGGCGATGTGCGGTACGCGCGAGCCGAGCTCGGCGGCCTGGATGAACCCCATGTCGAGCGCGCCGGACTGCAATTGCTGCATCATCGCGGTCTCGTTGCCGAGCTGGCCGGAGTGGAACACGGTCAATGTCAGGCGGCCGTTGGTCGCGGACTTGAGATCCTCGCCGAATTTGAGCGCGGCCTTGTTCCAGGAATGGCCGTTGGGCGTGATCAGGCCGAGGCGGAATTCCTTGGCCTGGGCGAGCGCCAGCGATGGGGCAAACACCGAGGCGACGGCACTGGCGGCGAGAAAGCGGCGGCGAGAAAGCGACATGGTCGGGCTCCTTTCGGATAGGCCTATTTGACGAGGATCAGCGAGAGCGAGGGATAGAGCGAGAGCAGCACCAGGAGGACGCAGGAGATGACGAAGAAGGGCAGCGTCACCATGAACATCTTGCCGGGCTTGGCACCGGTGACGGCGGCCGCGACGAAGAAGCAGAGCCCGACCGGCGGCGACAACAGGCCGAGCACCAGGTTGATCACCACCACGACGCCGAACTGCCGGGGGTCGATGTGATAGATTTCGGTTGCCACCGGCAGCAGGATCGGCACGGTCATGATCAGGCCGGGAATGCCGTCGATCACCGTGCCGATCACCAGCAGGATGACGTTGCAGATCAGCATGAAGCTGACCGGGTCCTTGGCGGCGGTCTGGATCCAGGCGGCGGTCTCCTGCGGCACCTTGCCGAAGATCAGGACCCAGGAGAATACCGCTGCGGCCGCCACCAGGAACAGCACGATCGCCGAATAGATCGCGCTGCGCAGCATCATCTGCGGCAGCTGCGCGAACTCGAACTCTTTGGTCCAGAACTTTCCAACCAGGGCCGCGGCAACTGCGCCGACGGCCGCGGATTCTGTCGCATTGGCGAGGCCGCCGAGGATGGTGCCGACGATGACGATCGGGATCAGCAGCGTCGGCGAGGTCCGGAGGATCGTCATGACGCGCTGGCGCGGCGTCTGGTAGTCCGCGCGGGGATAGTTGTAGATGTACCCCATCAGCGCGATCACGAGGCAGAACATCACGGTGAGAATGAC
Source organism: Bradyrhizobium frederickii (assembly GCF_004570865.1). Classification (GTDB taxonomy): domain Bacteria; phylum Pseudomonadota; class Alphaproteobacteria; order Rhizobiales; family Xanthobacteraceae; genus Bradyrhizobium; species Bradyrhizobium frederickii. The sequence goes on along the minus strand of NZ_SPQS01000015.1, from coordinate 160,213 downwards.
GCCAGGCACGATGCCGGCGATCAGCATGTCGCTGACCGACACCTGCGCGAGCACGCTGTAGACCACGAACATTACCGACGGCGGGATGATCGGGCCGAGCATGCCGCCATAAGCGGTGAGGCCGGCGGCAAAGGTCTTGTCGTAGCCCTTCTTCTCCATCTCCGGGACCATGATCTGGGCCATGATCGCCACCTGCGCGGTGGCGGAACCCAGGATGGAGGAGATGAACATGTTGGCGAGGATGTTGACGTAGGCGAGCCCACCCTTGAGCGAGCCGACGAAGGCCATCGCCATGTCGACGATGCGCCGCGTGATGCCGCCGCCGTTCATGATCTCGCCGATCAAAATGAAGAGCGGGATGGCGATCAGGCCGTAGCTGTCGACGCCGCCGAACAGCTGCAGCGGATAGGACTGGAACAGCACGGGATTGCCGGACGCCGCGATGTAGACGAGGCCGGCAAGGCATAGGCACAGGCCGATCGGGACGCCAACCAGCATGAACGCCATGAAGGCCGCTGACGTGATCATCAGTTGACCCCGTCCAGCTCGGACAGCTGGAAGCCCGTCAGCGGCGTGCGCGGGACCAGCTCGAGGTCTTCCAGCAAATTGGCGAGACCGTGAATGGTCATCGACACCGCGAAGATCGGCAGCGTCAGATAGAGCACCCAGGTCGGCCAGTTCAGCGTCTGGGTCCGCTCGGTGTAGAGGAAGTTGAAGGTCTCGGCGGCGAGCTTGCGCCCGTCGAAGCCGGCGCGGGCAAGGCCGACCGGGTCCATCCAGAGCACGCAGGTGACGATCAGGGCGACACCGAACACGACGACGAGGCCGGTCGAGATCACCTTGGCGATCTTCTGGTGCCGCGGTGACAGACGCTCCGTCAGCATCGCGACCGCGAAGTCGAGCCGCAGCCGCGTCATCGCGGACGCCCCGATGAAGGTCAGCCAGACCACGCAATAGACCGCAGATTCATCGATCCAGTAGATCGGGAAATGCGAGTAACGGGTGACGACGTTCACCAGGATCAGTCCGGTGAGCAGGTACATCAGGCCCATCAGCGCGAGGCGCTCGACCGCGAGCAGGCCGCCCGACATCCGGACGATCGTACGCCGGAGGCTGAGCGCGCGCGTGGCCGGCACGGTCTGCTCGATCATGAAAGAGGCCCCAAATCCCGAAGAATTGTCGTGCGATTGCCAAATGTATAATTTATACATTTTCGGAGTCAAACGAAGTTTGCGGTCATTTCTGCGGCAGGGCGCGCTTTTGCTGGGCACCTCCTTTGTGGAGCGCCTGGCTTTTGCCGGGCATCCCGACATGCAAGACAGGGACCGCGTCGGCCGAGCGAGTCGGAAAAGGGACAACAGAAGGTCAGATGAAACAGCCTCTGAAGCATCGCACCCTGTCGGCCGCGATCGTCGATCAGCTCCGGCAGGCGATCCTCGACGGCACCTATCCGGCCGGATCGCAACTGCGCCAGGATGCGCTCGGCGAGGCCTACGGCGTCAGCCGCATTCCCGTTCGCGAAGCGCTGTTTCAGCTCGAGGCGGAAGGCCTGGTGCGGATCGTGCCGCAGAAGGGCGCCATCGTCTCGGAGCTGTCGCTGGACGAGATCAACGACGTGTTCGATCTGCGCTGTATCCTGGAGCCGCGGCTGCTGGCGCAGTCGGCACCGCGCTTCAGCGCGGAGGATTTCGAGGGGCTCGACGACATCCACAGGCAGTTCGAGAAGGCGATCAAGGCGAAGAATGTCAGCGAATGGGGCCAGCTCAACGCCGACTTCCACATGGCGCTCTACGTCCACGCGCCGCAGCCGCGAACCCGTGCGATCGTGCTGTCGCTGCTTCAGACCAGCGACCGCTACACGCGGCTGCAACTCTCCAACACCAAGGCGATGGGCATTGCCGAGAAGGAGCACGCCCATCTGGTCGCGCTCTGCCGCGCAGGGAGGGTCGAGGACGCCTGCCGCTTCCTGGAGCGGCACATCGAGGCCGTGCGCAAGGATCTGTTGCAGGTGGTGGCGAACGCGCCGAAGGGACGGCGGAAGAGCGGGCCATAGCCACGGAACTTGTAGGGTGGGCAAAGGCGCGTTGGCGCCGTGCCCACCATCTCACCGTGATAGCCGACAAGTGGTGGGCACGCTGCGCTTTGCCCACCCTACAGCAGCTGTGATTGCGGCTACCTGCTTCCGTCCGGCCCCATCACCAGGTCCGGCAGCCAGGTCGAGATCCCCGGCACGAAGCACAGCAGCAGCACTGCGAGCATCATCAAGAGCACGAAGGGCAGGGTGCCCCAGATCACCTCGCGGAGCGGGATGTCCGGCGCGACGTTGCGGATAACGAAGATGTTGAGGCCGACCGGCGGATGGATCAGCCCCATCTCCATCACGATGGTCATGACCACGCCGAACCAGATGATGTCGAAATTGGCGGCGCGGAGCGGCGGCAGGATGATCGGCGCCGTCATCAGGATGATCGAGACCGGCGGCAGGAAGAAGCCGAGCACGACGACCATGACCAGGATCGCGAACAGCAGCTCCCAGCGCGGCAGGTGCATCGCGACGATGGATTCGGCGACCGATTGCGAGATGTGCAGATAGCTCATCACGTAGGAATAGAGCAGCGACATGCCGATGATCATCATCAGCATGGTCGATTCCCGGATCGTCGATTTCATGATCGGTGCGAGATCGCTCGGCCGCCACACGCTGTAGATCGCCGCGATCAGCGCCAGCGCCAAGAGGCCGCCGAGCCCCGCAGTTTCCGACGGCGTGGCGTAGCCGCCATAGAGCGCGATCATGACGCCGGTGAGCAGCAGCACGAAGGGGATCACGCGCGGCAGCACGCTGAAGCGCTCGGCGAGCGTGTACTCGTCACGCTGCAGGATCGGAGCCTCTGGTCCGCCGTTCTTGTAGGCCGCTTCGGCCGCGGCATATTCCTGGCGGAAGCGGATCACGGCGTAGGCGCCGAACAGCGTGACAAGCAGGAGGCCAGGCCCGATGCCGGCCAGGAACAGCCGCCCCAGCGACTTTTCGGCCGCGACCGCGAACAGGATCATGGTGATCGAGGGCGGCAGCAGGATGCCGAGCGTGCCGCCGGCGGCGATGATGCCGGCCGCAAAGCCGCCGGAATAGCCGCGCTTGCGCATCTCGGGGATGCCGGCCGAGCCGATCGCCGAGCAGGTCGCTGGGCTCGAGCCCGCCATCGCCGCGAACAGCGCGCAGGCGAACACGTTGGCGACGCCGAGGCCGCCGGGGACCCGGTGCAGCCAGGCGTGCAGCGCCGAATAGAGGTCCTGGCCGGCGCGCGATTTTCCGATCGCCGCGCCCTTCAGGATGAAGAGCGGGATCGACAGCAGCGTGATCGAGGCCATTTCCTCGTAGACGTTCTGCGTGACCGTATCGAGCGAGGCCGAGGGCATGTAGATGCCCATGAACACGACGGCGACCGCGCCGAGCGCGAACGCGATCGGCATCCCCGAGAACATCACCAGCAGCGTCACGATGCCGTAAGCGACGCCGATACCGAAAACGCTCATGGCCGCCTGGCTCCGGTGAAGGGCAGCGCAAGCTGCACGAGGATCTGGATGCAGAGCAGGCTCATCCCGAGCGCCATCAGCGAATAGGGGATGGCGAGCGGCGGCGACCACATCGAGTTCGAGACCTGGCCGTCGACATAGGCCTCGTGGGCCAGCGTCCAGGACTTCCAGGTGAAGAAGGCGCAGAACAGGAACGTGGCGGCGTCGACCAGCCAGAGCCGGACCTTGTTCGCCAGCGGCGACAACAGGCCGACGAAGGCCTCGATGCCGATGTGACCGCGGTTCTGCTGCACATAGGCGGCCGTCATGAAGGTCGCGCCGACCAACAGGAACACCGCGGCCTCGTCCTGCCAGTAATTGGCGGCCTTGAACAGCGCGCGGCTGAGCACGCTGTAGCTCAGGATCATGCAAGCGGCGACCAGCGCCACCGCCGCGAACACCACGATGATGGTATTGAGGATGGCAAGACCGCGATCGACCGCTGCCGCAAGGCCCGTCCTTGCGACAGCGTTGGCCGTGTCGTCACGATCCGGAAGCGGACCGTGGCTCATGCCGCGACGTCGGTGGCGAGCTTGAGCAGGGTAGCCGCGGTCGCGGTCTTGGCGCTGTAGTCCTTCCAGGCGGTGTCGCGGGCGATGTCGCGCCATTTGCCGACGGTCGCGGCATCGAGCGCCGAGACCTTGGCGCCCGCCTTTTCGTAGACCTTGGCGACCTCGACGTCGTCGTCCTGCGCGCCCTTGCGGCCGAAGGCTTCGAGCTCGGTGCCCACCGTGAGCAGGATGTCCTGGTGGTTCTTCGGCAGCTTGTCGAAGATCGCCTTCGACATCATCAGCGGCTCGAGCATGAACCAGTAGGAGGTGCCCGCGCCCGAGGTCAGGGACTTCGCGACCTCTTCGAGGCGGAACGAGATCAGGCTGGTCGAGGAGGTGATGCCGGCATCGCAGGCGCCGGTCTGCATCGCCGCGTAGATTTCGTTCGAAGGCACCGACAGCACCGAGGCGCCGGCGGTCTGGAGCACCATGTCCATTTCGCGCGAGCCGCCGCGCACCTTCATGCCCTTGGCATCCTCGGGCGCGACGATCGGCTTGGAGCGGCTGGCGACGCCGCCGGCCTGCCACACCCAGGTGAGCAGGATGATGCCCTTGTCGGCGAGGAAGTCGGTCAGCGCCTTGCCGACCGGCTCCTTCTTCCAGCGCAGGCCCTGGTCGTAGGTGGTCACGAGGCCGGGCATCAGGCCGATATTGGTCTCCGGCAGCTCGCCTCCGGCGTAGGGCATCGGATAGAGGCTGATGTCGAGCGCGCCCTTGCGCATCGCCGAGAACTGCGCGTTGGTCTTGATCAGCGAGGAATTCGGATAGATCTCGGCAGCGATGTCGCCATTGCTGCGCTTGGCCACTTCAGCGGCGAACATGCGGCAGAGCCGGTCGCGGAAATCGCCCTTGTCGATGGTGCCGCCCGGGAACTGGTGCGAGATCTTCAGCGTGGTCGCGGCGTGCGCGGTGCCGGTGCCGAAACGGAGGATGGCGGGTGCGGCGACGGCGGTCGCAATCAGATGGCGGCGCGTGAGCATGGCGTGATCCCCTTGAACGTTTCTTTGAACGATTCTTGGTTGGCGTGATTGGGCGGGTCATGTGTGACCGGGGCGTAGGCCCATCCTAGCCGGTCTTTCACCCGATATTCTCTCATCTGATAGTTCGAGATGGAATGCCACGGCAAGTGCCGCCTGTGCTGCGCTGCACACATCCGATCGCTGCGGCAGGCTCGGACTCACCGGAACGACGGATCGCAGGCGGGCTCGCTGAAATTTATCGGTGGCGGCGTAACAACTCCGACGGTCCATCCGTCGAGATTGAATAGCGGCGCATGTCGCTGACAAACACCACCTCGAAGGGAAGATGATCCATGACCATTCGCACCCGCATCGCGCTCGGCGTCTCGGCTGCCACTCTCTCGCTCGGCGTTGCGCTGTCGCCGGCCGCTTTTGCCCAGGACAAGATGGGCAAGGATGACGGCATGATGAAGAAAGACACGATGTCCAAGGACGGCATGATGAAGAAGGACACCATGTCCAAGGACGACGGCATGAAGAAGGATCACATGTCGAAGGACGGCATGAAGAAAGACGACGGCATGATGAAGAAGAATTGATCTTCGCCGGTTCGCGATCGAGGCGTTTGGCAAAGCAAACGCGCGCTCGAATGTTTGGGGCGGTCAGCTGGACCGCCCCAAATCATGTCTTGCTTCAATTTGAATTGAACGTGACCTGCGAAGGTCACGCGTCAGATTACTTGCGCTTGGCCTTGCGGGCTGCGTAACGCGCGTCGCGCTTGGCCTTCTGCTCGGCTTCGAGGGCCGCGGCCCTTTCGGCAGCTTCCTGGGCCTCGCGCGCGATTCGCGCAGATTCGGCGGCCTTGGCCTCTTCCTCCAGACGCTTCTGCTCGGCCTTTTCGGCCTCGCGCGCAGCCTTCGCCTCGGCGCGCTTGGCCGCGAGTGCTTCACGCTCGGCACGCTTCGCCGCCACCGCGGGATCATCAGGCCCCGGTTGGGATTTGAATTTGTTCAAAAGGTTCTTGCGGGCTTCCTGCGCCGCCTTTTGCCGGTCTGTGAAGCCGGGTTCCCTGAATCCACTCATCGACGAGCCTTGTCTTCCTCGCTTTCGATCCTACATCACTGCCTGTTGGTACGTCGGCTGGGCATAGCGGGCGCCGCGCGACACAGTAGCGTGTACATCGCTGCGCGTCGCGAAGCCACCCATAATCGCAGCCGATCAGGACAACGAAAATCGCCACCCCCCGACGATCTCTCGTAGCCCGGAAAAGCTGCCGAATTGTGATGTCCCTCATATGGGATCACGAGGGCGACGCCTAGCGTCCGCCGCGATACGGAGCACGGGCATGCCGATCTTGAGATTAACCCTGAAGACGCTCTCAATTGCGTTCGCGGTGGCAGTCGTGGCCGGTGCCGTGCTGCTGCTCGCGCGTCCGCAGCCCATCGAGAGTGCTGTTCTGGGTACCGACTGGGAGTGCACTCAGACCGCGCTCGTGCTCACGACTTGCGCACCGCGGGCGATCCCGGCGGTCGAAACCTTGCGCAAGGAGGCGGCCAGCGCGACCCGGGGCTGAGCCTCTGAAGCTGGAGCGAGCGGCCCACCAGAGGATGTGACGGGACGTCGCAGAGGTGATAAGCCGGCCTGCCCACGCGACCAGATAGCCATGTCCACCTCCAAGCCCGAACCGGGCGAGAAGCCGAAATCCAGACCGAAGCCTCCATCCGGCGACAACCGCCGCGGCGCGATTGCCGGTCTGATCATTGCGATCGCGATCCTCGCTGTCGGCTGGTGGCTCGCCCGGGACCTCACCGCGGCCAGCAAGATGCAGGACTGCCTGATGTCCGGGCGAAGCAATTGCAACGTGATCGAGCCGGCCCGCTAGAAGCTCCAGCGTGGCTCTTCGCAGCTCGCTGGGGCCGAAAAATTGCCGTCATCTTAATGATTTGTAACGGGACTTCGCCGATCAAAGCAGGTCAGCTATGCCAGCCGGCATCAAGCCCGGCGCGGTCCGAATCATCTATCGCGCCAGGCACCACGGCAATTGCGAGAGCAATCGAGAGAGCAGGGGTCAAGCACGCATGAGTGCGTCCAGCCGCATGAAGATCATCATTCCGTTGGTTTCGGCCATGTCGTTGCTCGCGCTGCCGGCGCAGGCCCAGGACGCCAGGCCATCGAGGGACGCCGGCCAGCCTCCGGCCGGCCCCGCCGCCGGGGCGCCGCCTCCGAACAATCCTGACATGCGCAAGAGCCCGCCGCCGCAGCAGGCGGCGAGGCCCGCACCGCGGCCCGATGGTCAGCCCCATGCGAATCCCGGACCGCGCGCGGCCGGCGGCCCGCCGTCGGGACGCTATGTCGACCGCGGGCCGGCTCCGGCGCGTGACTGGGGCGGACATGCTTATCGCGGCCACCGCGCCTGGGAGGGCGGGCGCTGGCGCCATGAGGTTCACAATGGCCGCTCCGGCTGGTGGTGGGACGTTGGCGGCGTCTGGTATTATTATCCGCAACGAATGGCCGGCCCGCCTGCCTACATCTCTGATGAATATTACGACGACGTGCCGGTAGCCTATGCGCCGCCGCCGGTCGCCTACGCCCCGCCACCGCCGCCTCCGCCGCCGGCTGATCCCGGCGCGAGCGCGCTTGGCGGCGCCATCGTCGGCGGCTTGCTGGGCGGACTGATCTCGGGCAACGCAACGGGGGCTGCTGCCGGCGCGGTTCTCGGCGGCGCAACCGGCGCCATTACGGGCGCCGCCGCCGCTTCCCAGCCTGGCTATTACTGGGCACAGGGCAATTGCTACTACCGCTATCCCAGCGGCCAATATGTTCAGGCCGATCCCCGTGCCTGCTATTGAGTTTTCCAAAGCGGATTGAAGCCTAAGGCGCGATGCGATCAGGATGAATCGTCATCGCGCTTAGGTTGTTGTTTAGGCATGATCTTTTCGGAAAACCGCTGGCGCACTTTTCCGGATCATGCTTGAGGAGTCGGGCCCCGGCCCGCCTTTTTCGTGCGCTCCGGCCATGGCTTCAAATTGCCGCTGGCGCTCGTTGCCGCCTCACGCAAATCTCAAAGAAAATTGTCGGGGTGATTCGCGGGGACGTGGGACATGCTGGATGCAATCCAGATCAGCTTGGCGCTTTGGGCGATGATCGTTTGTGGCGGGATCAAGCTTGGGCAGGTGCTGCACTGCCTGTTCTAGTAAGGGACCGGTCGCCTTGCATCAAGCCACGAGCCAGTTGAAGAACGCCATCGCGCCCCAGACCAGGCCGGCGATCCAGGCCAGCATCACGATGCCGATGGTCCCGAGATAGGCGATGCCGAGCAGGTCGCCCCGTTGGCGTCGCGTCGGGACGTTGGCTGAGGCCGCTGCGTCTTGTGTCATGACGGAAAACACCATCGCTGCCTTCGCGCTTCTTGAAGCGTCGAGACATTCTTAACTGAGATGCCGGACCAGGACTGTGATGCCGTTCACAGATCGTCTGAATGAATCCCGGCCTCGAGGCTTCGCAATCAGCGCATGCAATGGGGCCGCGGGGACCGCGTCACCCCGCAATCATACGGACGAAATTGCCATGCGCTGGTCCAGATGGCGAGCTAGGGTCGGCCGCATGTGTACCAAGTACGATCCACAGCGTGAGGCCGAGGCCGCGATGAAGCGGGCCGCGGCATCGGAAGGCGACGACCGGCAACGCCTGATCCAGCTTGCTTTGGCCTGGCACGAACTTGCGCGCGACCGGCGCGACGAGCAGGCGGACTGAGGACATTTCGGGGAAAAATTGGCGGGGCAGGGCGAGGTCGGTCAGTTCCCCTTCAGCATGAGAAAGCCCCGTGCTCGGGGGACAAGCACGGGGCCCTTCAAAGCCGATCGGGGCTGGCGGATCGGCACCACTTGATTTCACGGCATCAACGCGCCCGTCGCGATCTCGTTCCGCCGGGCCTTCAGATTTATTGGACCGTGGTTATGCGCGGGGAGGCGTGCGGCGCTCGCGTTCAAGGAGGAACATCCGTTCCTTGCGGACGTTGGCTGGCTATGACCGACCCCGAGTTACGCGCACAGTCTTTCGAGATCGCCTGGAAATATCTCGATCGATCCGGCCTGCTCACAGGTGACCACCGGGAGTCAGCCCGCTTCATCCTGAACAGAATCGATCGCATGATGCTGCGCGGAGAGCGACGCAGATTGCTGCTGTCGAATGCGGCGATCGACGCCTACCGCTTGCGGCCGGGTGCCGGTGACGCTGAATGCGTGAACAAGCTGGTTGGGTGAAACGCGGCATTAAGAAATGCGCCGCGCTGATTTCTCCGGTTACGATTCGTGCTTCGGGAACGAAGCGGAGTCGGATCGTGAACAAACAAAAAGCCCCCGAAGGGGCTTTAAGTTTCAGGCGGCTTCCGTCTTCGGGACTGCGTCGGCATTCACCGAAAGCTTGACGACATCGCCCTCGACGGCACCGACATATTTCGTGTCGATGTAGTGGTGATGGTCCTTGTGACCTTCGGGGCTGTCCTTTCGCGTCAGCTTGATCCGGTTGCCCTCGACGCGGTCGACGGTGCCGACATGTGCGCCGTCCTTGCCGATGATCTTCATGTGCTCTCTGATGTCAGCCATGTGGTCCTCCTTGCTGAGGTCTCAACTGCGAACATCGACGTTCGTTGCAGCCGCCGCGCGTTGGACCCAAGGCGGTTTCAGCACGTTGAAATCCGATCGGATTCGCCAAGACGCGCATGGAGACCATTCAGGCCTATCTGGAACGCAAGCACGAGGAACTCGGGCTGTTGAACGACTGCCTGAGACGTCGGCTCGATTTGGCCCCTCCGCGATCGATCGACGAGGTCATCAGGTCCAAATTCCAGCTCACAGCGGCGCTGAGGGCGGAGCACGAGCTGCACGAGTGGAACGCGACGGAGACGGCCTGGTCGCATACGGCCGATCCCGTCAGCGGGCCTTTCGAATTCAGTTATGATTACCAGCGGGCCGATCTGACGGTGCGCGGTCCTTCCTTCTATGAGCTCGACTGCGGCTGCGCGAGCACGGCGATCTACACCGCGTCCGGCATGGCCGCGATCTCCGCCGTGCTGCTGGCCTCGGCGCAGATCGTCGAGAAGGCCGAGATTCTGGTGCTTCCAGGCTCGTACGGCGAAACGCTGGAGCTGATCCGGGGCTTTGTCCCGCATTTGCGGCTCGTGGCGTTAAGTTTGCCGCTGGGCCATGCGCTTGCTCGGGCGAATTCGCCGCGGATTCTTCTGTTGGATTCCTGCTCCGTCGCCGGCGCCTTTGATGCCGTGCTGCGCTGTGACGGCTCCGGTCTCGATCTCCTGATCTGCGACACGACGTGCTTTGCGGGCAGGTCGGGCCGGATCCGGCGCGTCCGGAGGTGGGCTCGGCGATACCGAATTCCGCTGGTGCTGGTGCGCAGTCACAACAAGCTCGATTCGCTCGGAGCGGAATATGGCCGCCTCGGCTCGGCGGTCTTCGTGAACGACAATCAGCACGAGCCACGGACGGAGCATCCCTGGACGCGTCTCGCGTGCGAAACGCGCAACGCGGTGCGACTGCTCGGCGGCGCGGCGTTGCCGGCGCATTTCCCGCCTTTTGTGGGCAGCGCGGCCTATTGGAACCTCACGCAGCGGCGCGTTGCGGCGATCCTGCGCAACGGCCGCAGCATGGCTCGCCATTTTGCTGCGAAGCTCCCGGAGCTCTCGGCCGAGCTTCATTTCGCCCACGGTCTCTACGTCACCCTTCGGGGCAGGCGGTCCCTCGACGAGGCGAGCGCCCGGCAGGCCGCCGAAAACATGAGCCACGACCTGCGCGCAGAAGGCTTCCCGATCCGCCATGCCGGCAGCTTCGGTTTCGATTTCGCGGCGACCGAGTGGTTTCACGACGCGACCACGGGCCGGTACAGCGTTCGCGTCGCAGTGTCGGATTTGCCGACGGAGGTGTGGAGCGATCTCACCGTGGCCATCGCGCGGTGGTGGCGGGCCCATCAGTCGGAAGGCTGATTGCATCTGAGGTCGTCATGCCCGGGCTTGTCCCGGGCATCTACGTTCTTTTTGCTGCGGCCAAGGCGTGGATGGCCGGGACAGGCCCGGCCATGACGATGCGGAGACTATGTGCCCAAAAACGGTCCGGCTCATACGGAGGGGTCCTCCACATAAGTCGGCAAGCGGTGAAGAATGAATGTTTCGCATATAAGCCCAGGCGGGCGCCTCGATCAGTCGAGCGCCAGGCAATGCTCGAGCTGCGGCTTGTCGTGGCCGCGACGCGTCCACTCCTGAACGGCGAAGGCCAGGTGATGCTGGCCCATCGCGGCGCCAAAGATGGAGGCCTGAGCCACCTTGATGGGCTTCGTGACCACATTGGTGTTCACCAGGCCTGCATCGATGGCCAGATACGACATCGCACCGATCGCCACTGCAGACGCGATCGCCATTCTCGTCAATTCGGATTGCTGCATCAAGAAAACCTGTCGGGCGGCGTCTCGCCCGGCGCATAGATAGGAGTGATCGGCGCGATGCAAAGGCCGGGGTATGGTTACCCACGCGTTCGTGAACAGCGGTTGATCTGGCAGTGGACTGGCGATCCCGGCAGGACTCGAACCTGCAACCCGCGGAGTAGAAATCCGCTACTCTATCCAGTTGAGCTACGGGACCGTCTGGAGCCGCCCCAGTTTGGGGGCTGGCTGTTCATCTAGCATGCCAATATGAAAAATATCGTCTTTCGCCAAGCCTGAACCGAACCGTTTTCCTTAATGCCGCGACAAAGCGAGACGGTGGCATGTCAGGGTGCCGGGTTGAGCGGCAGCGCAACGGACGATGGATCGCCGGGAGCGCTGAAAAGCTTCCGGGATGTGGCCGCCGGACGACGGGTCAGGTATGGCTGCGCTCAGGACGGCGTGCGCGGCGGTATCTCGATCGGTCCCCTCTGGGCTTGCCCAATTATGGCGAATGCGACGATTTGCACCTTTGGTTCCATCGCCTTGAGTCCGTCACCTTTCCGCGCACCTCATGCTGCCTGCGGGCGGCTTTCCGCGATTTCCGGGAGTCCATCATGATCGGTCTTGTTCGCGCCGTTACACTCTGCGCCGCGCTGGCGCTCGGCCTTTGCGCGGCGCAAGCCGCGGACAAGGCGTTCAAGCGCGACGACCTCGCCGATTCCGCGATCAAGCTGGAGGCCCAGATCAAGAGCGAGGCGGGGCCGGTCGCCAAGACCAGCGCGACGCTGAAGACGGACGCCGACGCCGCTTTCCGGCGCAACGATTATCGCACCGGTCTGTCGGTGCTCGGCCAGATCGCGGCCATCACGCCGGAAGACACCGGCAACTGGCTGCGGCTCGCCAAGGTCATCTTCCAGATCTTGCCGAAGAGCTCGAGCGAGCAGACCTTCCTGCTGGAGCGCGCCTCGACCGCGGCCTACATCGCCTACCAACGGGCCGGCAATCCGGGCGAGGAAGCCGATGCGCTCGCCGTGCTCGGCAAGTCGCTGGCCGAACGCAAGCTGTGGCGGCCGGCGCTCGATGCGCTGCGGCTCTCGCTCGACATGCGCGAGGTCGCCGATGTCCGCGGCCAATATGAGAAGCTGCGCGACGAGCACGGCTTCCGGCTGCTCGACTATACCGTGGATTCGGACTCGGCGAGCCCGCGCGCCTGCTTCCAGTTCTCCGAGGAGCTGGCAAAACGCACCGATTTCGCGCCGTTCCTGGCGCTGGCGGGGCAGGACAAGCCGGCGCTGTCGGCCGAGAGCAAGCAGCTCTGCGTCGACGGGCTGAAGCACGGCGAGCGCTACAACATCAATTTGCGCGCCGGCCTGCCGTCCACGGTGAAGGAAGGCCTGCCGAAATCGGCCGAGTTCAACATCTATGTGCGCGACCGCAAGCCGTTCGTGCGCTTCACCAGCCGGGCCTATGTGCTGCCCCGGACCGGGCAGCGCGGCATTCCCGTGGTCAGCGTCAACACGCCCGCGGTCAACATCAACGTGTTCCGGATCGGCGACCGCAACCTGATCAACACGGTGATCGACAGCGACTTTCAGAAGACGCTGTCCAGGTATCAGCTCACCGATCTCGGCGACGAGCGCGGCGTCAAGGTCTGGTCCGGCGAGCTTGCGACCGCGATGACGCTGAACCAGGACGTCACCACGGCATTCCCGGTCGATCAGGCGCTCGGCGAGCTTCAGCCTGGCGTCTACGTGATGACGGCGGCGGCCAAGGGCCCGGACGACGATTATCAGCTCGCCACGCAATGGTTCATCGTCTCCGATCTCGGCGTGTCGGCCTATTCCGGCAACGACGGCATCCACGTCTTCGTCAACTCGCTGGCCTCGACCGATCCGGTCGGCAAGGCCGAGGTGCGGCTGGTCGCCCGCAACAACGAGATTTTGGCCACCCGCAAGACCGACGACAGCGGCCATGTGCTGTTCGAGGCCGGCCTTGCGCGCGGCGAGGGCGGCCTGTCGCCGGCGATGCTCACGGTCACCGGCGAGAAGGCCGATTATGCCTTCCTCAGCCTGAAATCGTCGGCCTTCGACCTGTCCGACCGCGGCGTCTCCGGCCGCGCGGCGCCTGCTGGCGCCGATGCCTTCGTCTATGCAGAGCGCGGCGTCTACCGCTCCAGCGAGACCGTCTATCTCACCGCGCTGTTGCGCGACGGGCAGGGCAATGCCGTCACCGGCGGGCCGATGACGCTGGTGATCGAACGCCCCGACGGTGTCGAATACCGCCGCGCCGTGCTGCCCGACCAGGGCGCCGGCGGTCGGATGCTGGCCGTGCCGCTCAACTCGGCCGTGCCGACCGGGACCTGGCGGGTGCGCGCCTTCACCGACCCGAAGGGCTCCTCGGTCGGCGAGACCACCTTCATGGTCGAGGATTACGTCCCCGACAGGATCGAATTCGACTTGTCCGCCAAGGACAAGCTGATCAAGGCTAACGCTCCAGTGGAGCTTAAGGCGAACGGCCATTTCCTCTATGGCGCGCCGGCCTCGGGGCTTGCACTCGAAGGCGACATGCTGGTCGCGCCCGCGGCCGAGCGCCCGGGCTTTGCCGGCTACCAGTTCGGCGTCGCCGACGAGGAGACCAATTCGGACGAGCGCACGCCGCTCGAGAACCTGCCTGAGGCCGACGCCAATGGCGTTGCGACCTTCCCGGTGACGCTGGACAAGCAGCCGGCTTCGACCCGTCCGCAGGAGGCGCAGATCTTCGTCCGCATGGTCGAGACCGGCGGCCGCGCCGTCGAGCGCAAGATCGTGCTGCCGGTCGCGCCCGGCGCGGCGCAGATCGGCGTCAAGCCGCTGTTCGGCGACAAGAACGTCGCCGAGGGCGACAAGGCCGAGTTCGACGTGGTGTTCGTCTCGCCCGAGGGTGAGAGGCTGCGCCGCGACGGCCTGCGCTACGAGCTGCTGAAAATAGAATCGCGCTACCAATGGTATCGCCAGAACAATTACTGGGAGTACGAGCCGGTCAAGTCGACCTCGCGCGTTGCCGACGGTGACGTGACCGTTGCGGCCGACAAGCCGGCGCGGATTTCGCTCAGCCCCCAAACCGGCCGCTACCGGCTCGACGTGAAGTCGAGCGACGCTGACGGCCCGGTGACCTCGGTGCAGTTCGACGTCGGCTGGTATTCCGACGGCAGCGCCGACACGCCGGACCTCCTGGAGACCTCGATCGACAAGCCGCAATATTCCTCCGGCGACACCATGACGGTGTCGGTCAATGTCCGCAGCGCCGGCAAGCTCACTGTCAACGTGCTCGGCGACCGCCTGCTGACGACGCAGACCATCGACGTCAAGGAAGGCACCGCCCAGGTGAAGCTCCCGGTCGGCAAGGACTGGGGCACCGGTGCCTATGTGGTGGCGACGCTGCGCCGTCCGCTTGATGCCGCCGCCCAGCGCATGCCGGGCCGTGCGATCGGGCTGAAATGGTTCGGCATCGACAAGCAGGCCCGCACCTTGCAGGTGAAGCTGTCGCCGCCGGCGCTGGTCCGGCCGAATTCGGCGTTGAAGATTCCGGTCAAGCTCGACGGACTCAATCCGGGCGAGGACGCCAAGATCGTGATCGCTGCGGTCGACGTCGGCATCCTCAACCTGACCAATTACAAGCCGCCGGCTCCGGACGATTTCTATCTCGGCCAGCGCCGCCTGAGCGCCGAGATCCGCGATCTCTACGGGCAATTGATCGACGGCATGTCCGGCACGCGCGGCCAGATCAAGTCCGGCGGCGATGCGGGGGCCGGCGAATTGCAGGGCTCACCGCCCACGCAAAAGCCGCTCGCGCTCTATTCGGGCATCGTGACCGTTGCCGCAGACGGCACTGCGGAGGTGAGCTTCGACATTCCCGAGTTCGCCGGCACCGCGCGCGTGATGGCGGCGGCGTGGACGGCCACCAAGCTCGGCCGCGCCAACACCGACGTCGTGATCCGCGACCCAGTCGTGCTGACCACGACCCTGCCGCGCTTCCTGCTCAACGGCGACCGCGGCACGGTCAACCTGGAGATCGACAATGTCGAGGGCCAGGCCGGTGACTACGTCATCAACGTCAAGACCGGCGGTCCGGTGAAGATGACGGGCAATCCGGCGACCACGGTCAAGCTCGCCGCCAAGCAGCGCAATTCGTTCTCGCTCGCGATCGACGCGACCGCGGCAGGGCAGGCGACGCTCGACGTCGACATCAAGGGGCCGAACGGGTTGACGCTGGCGCGGCATTACGCACTCGACGTCAAGGCGGCGACGCAGGTCCTGGCACGGCGCTCGATCCGGACGCTGGCGAAGGGCGAGAGCCTGACGCTGACCTCGGACATGTTCTCCGACCTCGTGCCGGGCACAGGCAGCGTCTCGGTTTCGGCGAGCCTGTCGACCGCGCTCGACGCCGCGACGATCCTCAAAGCGCTCGACCGTTACCCCCATGGTTGCTCGGAGCAGATCACGAGCCGTGCCATGCCGCTGCTCTATGTCAATGACCTTGCGGCCGGCGCGCATCTCGCCATGGACACCGAGGTCGACCAGCGCATCCGCGACGCGATCGAGCGGCTGTTGGCGCGCCAGGGCTCGAACGGCTCGTTCGGCCTGTGGTTGGCCGGCGGCGACGACGCCTGGCTTGACGCCTATGTCACGGACTTCCTGACCCGCGCCCGTGAGAAGGGGTTTGCGGTGCCGGATGTGCTGTTCAAGAACGCGCTCGACCGCATCCGCAACTCCGTCGTCAATGCGAACGAGCCGGAGAAGGACGGTGGGCGCGATCTCGCCTACGGGCTCTATGTGCTCGCGCGCAACGGGGTCGCGCCGATCGGCGATCTCCGCTATCTCGCCGACACCAAGCTGGCCAATCTCGCGACGCCGATCGCGAAGTCGCAGCTCGCGGCGGCGCTCGCCCTGGTCGGCGACCGCAACCGCGCGGAGCGGGTCTATGGTGCCGCGCTCGACAGCCTGGCGCCGAAGCCGGTGCTGGAATTCGGGCGCACCGATTACGGCTCGCAGCTTCGCGATGCCGCGGCTCTGGTGTCGCTTGCCAGCGAAGGCAACGCGCCGAAGGCGACGCTGACGCAGGCGGTGTCCCGGGTCGAGACCGCGCGCGGGCTGACGCCCTACACCTCCACGCAGGAGAATGCGTGGCTGGTGCTGGCGGCGCGGGCGCCGGCCAAGGAGAACCTGTCGATGGAAGTGGACGGCGAGCCGGTCAAGACCGCGCTCTACCGCAGCTACAAGGCGGAGACGCTGAGCGGCAAGCCGCTGAAGATCACCAACACCGGCGATGCGCCGGTGCAGGCCGTGGTCTCGGTGTCGGGCTCGCCGGTGACGCCGGAGCCGGCGGCGTCGAACGGCTTCAAGATCGAGCGCAATTACTTCACGCTCGACGGCAAGCCGGCCGACATCAGCAAGGTCAAGCAGAACCAGCGCTTCGCGGTGGTGCTGAAGATCACCGAGGCCAAGCCCGAGTACGGCCACATCATGGTGGCGGACTATCTGCCGGCCGGCCTCGAGATCGACAATCCGAAGCTGGTCTCGTCCGGCGACAGCGGCACGCTGGACTGGATCGAGGACGGCGAG
Organism: Bradyrhizobium frederickii; assembly: GCF_004570865.1. Taxonomy (GTDB): domain Bacteria; phylum Pseudomonadota; class Alphaproteobacteria; order Rhizobiales; family Xanthobacteraceae; genus Bradyrhizobium; species Bradyrhizobium frederickii. Next base: position 143,104 of record NZ_SPQS01000015.1, on the reverse strand, counting down.
GAGCCTGAACATACCGAGTTCCGCGACGACCGCTTCACCGCGGCCGTCGACCGGGCCGCGGATTCCAAGTCGGTCTTCACCGTCGCCTATGTCGTGCGCGCGGTCTCGCCGGGCAAATACGTGCTGCCGCAGGCCTATGTCGAGGACATGTATAATCCCTCGCGCTATGGCCGCACCGGCACGGGGACGGTCGAGGTGCGGGCGGCGAAGTGAGGTGGTGATTGAATGAGCGCAACGGAGCCACACACTCAGTCGTCATGCCCGGGCAAGAGCGCGAAGCGCGTCTTCGCGCAGATGTCCCGGGCATCCACGACCTGTGGCATGGCCGGCAAGAACGTGGATGGCCGGGACAAGCCCGGCCATGACGGGCGGAGAGGGCGGATGGCCTTTCGCCTTCTCTCGACAGCCGCTCTCGCTTTCATCCTCGCCATCACCGGCTTCGTCGGTTGGGTCTACTCCCTCGGTCCGCTCCCCCTTGACGAGGCGCGGCAGGTCTCCACCACCATCGTCGACCGCAACGGCAAGCTGCTGCGAGCCTATGCGATGGCGGATGGCCGCTGGAGGCTGCCGGTCGATGCCAGGACCAACGTCGATCCGACCTATCTCAAACTGCTGCTTGCCTATGAAGACCAGCGCTTCTACGCCCATGACGGCATCGACCCGCTGGCGCTGGGGCGCGCTGCGCTACAGCTCGCAACGCGCGGCCACATCGTCTCGGGCGGCTCGACGATCAGCATGCAGCTGGCCCGGCTGATGGAGCCGCGGCGGCAGCGCTCGCTCTATGCCAAGCTGCGGCAGATGGTGCGCGCGATCGAGATCGAGCGCAGCATGAGCAAGGAACAGATCCTCGACCTCTATCTGGCGCTGGCGCCTTATGGCGGCAATCTCGAAGGCATCCGCGCCGCCTCGATCGGTTATCTCGGCAAGGAGCCGAAGCGCCTGTCGCTGGCTGAAGCGGCGCTGCTGGTGGCGCTGCCGCAATCGCCGGAGACGCGCCGGCTCGATCGCCATCCCGAGGCCGCGCGCAAGGCGCGCGACCGCGTGCTCGACCGCATGGTCGAGGAGCAAGTGGTCAGCGCAGACGACGCACGGCAGGCCAAGGCCGTGCCCGTGCCAAGACTGCGCAAGCCGATGCCGATCCTGGCGCCGCATGCCTCCGACACCGCGCTGTCGACGGTCAAGGATACGCCGGTCGTCAAGCTCACGCTCGATGCGAATTTGCAGAAGGTGCTGGAGCCGTTGGCGCGCGACCGCGCCATTGCGCTCGGGCCGAACATCTCGGTCGGCATCATCGTGGTCGACAATGAGAGCGGGGACGTGCTCGCCCGCGTCGGTTCGGCCGATTATTTCGACGAGAGCCGGGCAGGGCAGGTCGACATGACCCGTGCGATCCGCTCACCGGGCTCGACGCTGAAACCCTTCATCTACGGGCTCGCCTTCGAGGACGGCTTCGTTCATCCGGACAGCCTGATCGACGACCGGCCGGTTCGCTTCGGCTCCTACGCGCCGGAAAATTTCGACATGACCTTCCAGGGCACAGTGCCGGTGCGGAAGGCGCTGCAATTGTCCCTCAACGTCCCTGCGATCGTGCTGCTCGACCGGGTCGGCTCCAGCCGGCTCGCCTCGCGGCTGCGGCAGGCCGGCGGCAATCTGGTTCTGCCCAAGGACGAAGCGCCGGGGCTCGCCATGGGTCTCGGCGGCGTCGGCGTGACGCTGCAGGATCTCGCCCAGCTCTATGCGGGCTTCGCCCGCCTCGGCACCACCAAGCCGCTGCGCGAGGTCATGGCGGAAAGGGACGACCGCGAGCCGCTCCGGCTGCTGGATCAGGTTGCGGCATGGCAGGTCGGCAACGTGCTTTTGGGAACGCCGCCGCCGGAGAATGCCGCTCACAACCGCATCGCCTTCAAGACCGGGACCTCCTACGGCTATCGGGACGCGTGGTCGGTCGGGTTCGACGGCCGGATGACCATCGGCGTCTGGGTCGGCCGGCCCGACGGCGCGCCGGTTCCGGGCCTGATCGGGCGGGTCGCCGCCGCACCGATCCTGTTCGATGCCTTCGCGCGCAGCGGCAAGACGTTGGCCCCGCTGCCGAAGCCGCCCAAGGGAACGCTGGTGGCCAGCAACGCCAAGCTGCCGCTGCCGTTGAAGCGGTTCCGCCCCGTCGGGGAGCTGGTGCGGACCGGCCGCGAGCAGGCCCTGCACATCCAGTTTCCGCTGAACGGCTCGCGGATCGATATTGATCGCTCCGGCGGGCACGAGAGCGCCGCGATGCCGGTCAAGGTCGCCGGCGGCGTTCTGCCGATGACTGTCATGGTTAACGGCACGGCGCTTGGCGAGATCGACGGCCGCCGCCAGCGCCTGATCGATCCACCCGGTCCGGGCTTTGCACGGCTCACCGTGATCGATGCCACGGGCGCCGCGGACACAGTCGTCATTCGAATTCAATGAGCCTGCCTTAAGCGGTTGTGGCGATGGCGGTTTCAGCGTAAGCGGAACCAATGGCCGAGACCTACCCACCACCCCGTTTTGGAGCACCCCGCGAACCGAAATCGCCCGCAAATCCGGGCAGCGGGCTCGTGCGCATGCTCGACATCGTCACGGCCAGCCATGCGCGCGCGGTCGGCTTCCTGGTGCTGTGCGCGCTGCTGCTGTTCCTGCCGGGCTTCTTTACCATCCCGCCGATCGATCGCGACGAGGCGCGGTTCGCCCAGGCCACCAAGCAGATGGTCGAGAGCGGCGACTATGTCGACATCCGCTTCCAGGAGGACGTCCGCTACAAGAAGCCGATCGGCATCTACTGGTTGCAATCGGCCACGGTGGAAGCCGCCTCGATGCTGAAGCTGCCGAAGGCCGAGTTGCGGATTTGGGTCTATCGGCTGCCGTCGCTGTTCGGGGCGATCGGCGCCGTGCTCATGACCTATTGGGCCGCGCTCGGCTTCGTTACGCGGCGCGCCGCGGTGCTGGCGGCGCTGATGATGTGCGCCTCGGTGCTGCTCGGCGTCGAGGCGCGGCTCGCCAAGACCGACGCGATGCTGCTGCTCTGCGTCGTCGCCGCGATGGGGGCGATGGCGCGGGCCTATCTGTCCTGGCAGCGCGCCGAGGACGAGACGCGTCCGCCCTGGAGCTGGCCCGCGATCTTCTGGACCGCGCTCGCGGTGGGCATCCTGATCAAGGGCCCGCTGATCCTGATGTTCGCAGGCCTGACCATCGTTGCGCTCGCGATCCAGGACCGCGATGCCTCCTGGTTGTGGAAGCTGCGCCCGGTCTGGGGCCTCATGTGGATGCTGGTTCTGGTGCTGCCCTGGTTCGTCGCGATCTTCTGGCGCGCGGGCGAGGCCTTCTTTGCGGATTCCGTTGGGGGCGACATGCTGAGCAAGCTGGGCGCCCAGGAATCCCATGGCGCGCCGCCCGGGCTTTACCTGGCGCTGTTCTGGATCACGTTCTGGCCCGGCGCGCCGCTTGCGGCGATGGCGGCGCCCGCGGTGTGGCGGGCGCGGCGCGAGCCCGGCGCGCAGTTCCTGCTGGCCTGGCTGATCCCGTCCTGGATCGTGTTCGAGGCGGTGCTGACCAAGCTGCCGCATTACGTGCTGCCGCTCTATCCGGCGATCGCGATTCTCACCGCCGGTGCGGTGGAGCGGCGCGTGCTGTCGCGCTCCTGGCTGATGCGCGGTTCGGCCTGGTGGTTCGCGATCCCCGCGGCCGCCTCGATCATCGCGGTAGTCGGCGCGGTGATGCTGACGCGGCAGCCCGCCTTCGTGGCCTGGCCCTTCATCGCGGCGTCGCTGATCTTCGGCCTGTTCGCCTGGTGGCTCTACGACAACAATCGCGCCGAGCGCTCGCTGCTCAACGCGCTGGTCGCGGCCCTGATGCTGGCGGTGATTGTGTATGGCATCGTGTTGCCGTCGCTCACGCCGTTGTTTCCGAGCATCGAGATCGCGCGTGCGCTCCGCAACGTCACCTGCGTCGGGCCGAAGGCGGCTGCGGCCGGCTATCACGAGCCGAGCCTCGTGTTCCTGACGGGCACCCAGACCGTGCTCACCGACGGCTCGGGCGCGGCGGATTTCCTGCGGCAAGGAAGCTGCCGTTTTGCGCTGATCGAGCAGCGCTCGGAGCGCAGCTTCGTGCAGCGCGCCGAGGCGATCGGACTGCGCTACAAGGTCGGGACCCGCATCGACGGCTACAATTTCTCGCAAGGCCGCGCGATCTCGATTTCGATCTTCCGGTCGGAAGGTACCGAGTAGGATGTCGGCCTCGACCAGCCCCGCGCCGCGTCCGGGCTATGCCGCGCAATTGCTCGCCGTGTCGAGGCACGCGCTGGCGCAGCTCGTCCGCACGCCCTCGCATTCACGCCGCGCGGAAGCCGCGCGAAAGCTGGCGCGGCATTCGCTGTGGCTCAGCGCGGCCGGCGCGGCCCTCGTCATCGTGCTGATGGTCGCGTTCGACCAGACCGAGATCCAGCTGATGCCCGCGCGCGGCACGCCCGGCCTGTGGCCGATCCGCATCCTCACCGATTTCGGCAAGGACGAGTATCTGCTCTCGGTGTTCGGGGCCGCGCTGGTGGTGTTGGCGTTCGTTGCGGCAGGGCTTCACGGAACGCGCCGCACGCTGCTGCTCGGTCTCGGCACACGGCTGCAGTTTGTGTTTCTGTCGATTGCCGTGTCGGCATTCATTGCCGAGATCCTGAAATATTGCCTCGGCCGCGGACGTCCGTTTGTCGGCGGCAAGGCCAATCCGTTCAACTTCGTTCCGTTCGAGGGGACGGGGGCTTATGCCAGCTTGCCGTCAGGCCATGCCGTGGCCGCGTTCGCCCTGGCGTTCGCGGTATCGGCATTGTGGCCGCGCCTGCGCGTGTTCATGCTCACTTACGCAATCGTGATCTCGTTGACGCGGCTGGTGCTGGTCGCGCATCACCCGAGTGACGTCGTGGCCGGCGCCCTGGTCGGCACGGTCGGCGCCATGGCAGTCCGCTACTGGTTCGCGGCCCGAAGGCTGGGCTTTGCCATCCGCGCCGACGGCACCATCGTGCCGCTCGCGGGGGCGGTCTCGGGCCGCCTCAAAAGGGTTGCCCACGGGGCATCCGCCCCATAAAAGCGGCTGCCTGCCGGGACCGCCGGTTCCCGTGGCAGGCCAATTCCAACCACGAGCCTCACTTGTCGACGTCCCAGCCTTCGGTTTCCCAGCCTTCGGTTTCCATCGTCGTTCCCGTGCGCAACGAAGCCGACAACATCGCGCCGCTGATCGCGGAGATCGGCGCAGCGCTCGACGGCCGCTGGGACTACGAGATCATCTACGTCAACGACGGCTCGACCGATGCGACCGGCGAACGGATCACGACGCTGATGGCGCAGCGGGACAATCTGCGCCAGCTCCGCCATGCCAGATCAGGCGGCCAATCCGCGGCGGTGCGCAGCGGCGTGCGCGCGGCGCGCGGGGTGATCGTGGCGACGCTCGACGGCGATGGCCAGAACAATCCGGCCTTCCTGCCCGACCTGATCGCGGCGGTCGAGAAGGGAGCAGGGCGCGTCGGCCTCGCCGCGGGCCAGCGCGTCGGACGCAAGGACACCGGCTTCAAGAAATTGCAGTCGCGCGTGGCCAACGGCGTCCGCAATGCCATCCTGAAGGACGGCACGCGGGATACCGGCTGCGGGTTGAAGGCATTCCGGCGCGAGGTCTTCCTGATGATGCCCTATTTCGACGGTCTGCATCGCTTCCTGCCGGCGCTGGTCCGCCGCGAAGGCTACGACATCGCCTATGTCGACGTGATCGACCGGCCGCGCCATTCCGGCGTGTCGAATTACGGTTTCTTCGACCGGCTGTGGATCGGCATCTTGGATCTCGCCGGCGTGTGGTGGCTGATCCGCCGCAAGAAGCCGACACCAGATGTGATTGAGGTGAACGCATGATCATCCAATACGGTCAGGCGCTGAGCAACTATCTCTATGACGTCTTCGTCGCCAAGTTCGATTTCTGGCTGGCGTTCGGCCTCGTCGCGCAGCTGTTCTTCACCGCGCGCTTCCTGGTGCAGTGGATCGCGAGCGAGCGCGCCGGCAACAGCGTGGTGCCGATGGCGTTCTGGTTCTGCTCGATGGGCGGCGGCCTGATGACGCTGGTCTATGGCGTGGTGAAGCGCGAGCCGGTCATCATCCTCGGACAATCGCTCGCGACGGTGATCTACATCAGGAACATCATGCTGATCTGGAAGAACCGCGCCAGCGCCTCGAAAACGCTGGACCGCTGAGCGGAAGCGCTAGCGCGGCAACGCCGATGGCGCGCCGGCCGCGGGCAGGGTGGCCGTCTCGGCCTCGGTCCTTCGATACGGCTCGCCGGCCGCGTCCAGCACGGGATAGGCGACCGAGCAGATATGCGAGTGGATGCGCCTGAGGTCGCGCAGCACGTCGAGATGCAGCGACGTCGTTTCGATGGTTTCGGGACGGCCCTCGCGCAGGCGATCGAGATGCCGTTCGACCGCGGCAAGCTCGGTGTTGCGCAGCGCGGTTTTCTCCACCAGCAGCTTGCGGGCCTCATTGGCGTCGCCCGACATGAAGACGCCGAACGCGATCCGCAGCGAGTCCATCGTGCGCTTGTGGAAGGCGGCGAGCTCGTCGGCCCCTTCCGCAGAGAACTGGAAGCGCCGCTTGATCTTCTTGGTCGCGAGCTCGCTCAGACTCTTGTCGATGATGTCGCCGATATGTTCGAGATTGATGGCGAAGGAGATGATCTCCATCGCGCGCCGTCCTTCGCTCTCGTCGAGGCTGCCGCGCATCAGCTTGGTCACGTAGAGCTTGATGGCCTCGTCGAGACCGTCGACCAAGTTGTCCATCTTGGAGACCTGGTCGACCAGCGCACGATCGCCTGTCATCATCGCGGCCATCACCTTGCGCAGCATGACCTCGACGAGATCGCCCATGCGCAACGTCTCGCGGGCGGCGTCGGCGAGTGCCAGCGACGGCGTCTCCAGCGCGGTCTCGTCAAGATAGCGCGGCCGGGCCGGGTCGGCCTCCTGCACGCGATCCGGCAAGAGGCGGGCGAGCAGGCGCGACATGGCGTCGAGCAGGCCGATGAAGACGATGGCCGTGCCGACATTGAAGGCGATGTGGAAGGCCGCCGTCATCTTGGCGAGATCAGGCTGCCAGGCGTGCATATGCTCGGCGATCCCGCCGAGGAAGGGCAGGACGAGGGCAATGCCGATCACGCGGTTGACGAGATTGCCGACCGGCAGGCGATAGCTCGCGGGATCGTCACGCTTGCCGCCCTCGAGCACGGGATTGATGGCGCTGCCGAGATTGGCCCCGAGCACCAGCGCCAGCGCCGCGTAGGGCGTGATGAACTGCGAATAGGCCAGCGACATGATCAAGAGCACGCTGGCGACGCTCGAATGCACTGTCCAGGTGACGAGGGCGGCGATGACGATGCACAGGATGGGATCGCCTGTGATGGCCGACATCACGACGCGGACGCCGGGCGCGTTCTCGGCCGGCGCCAGCGTGTCGAGCAGGATGTGCAGCGAGAGCAGCATCAGGCCGAGGCCGATGCAGACGCGGCCGATGTCCTTGATCCGCGAGCGCGGGCCGGAGCGGAAGGCGACGAGGCCGAGCACGAACAGCACCGGCGCAACGGCTGCGATGTTGAACGACAACACCTGAACGATCAGCGTCGTGCCGACATTGGCGCCCAACATGATGGCAAGCGCGGCGGCGAGGCTGACAAGGCCTTCGGCCGCGAACGAGCTCGTGATCAAGGCGGTCGCCGTGCTGCTCTGGAGCAGGGCGGTGAGCCCGAGGCCGGCGGCAAAGGCGCTGACGCGGTTGCTCAGCGCCTTGCCAAGCAGGCGCCTGAGGTCAGGACCGAAGGCGCGCAGAATCCCGCTGTGGACCATGTGCAGGCCCCACAGCAACAGCGCCACGCCGCCCATGAGATCGAGCAGTACCAACGTTCCCATGCTCCGTGTCCGGATGAGAGTCGATTGGTGAGGCTAGCGCCAAACGTCAGTGGATCAAATCATTTGTTGGCGCGTCGGCGTTAACGTTTACGGCAGTTGCACGTTCCCGCGCCGTGCGTCCGTCGACGCACATTGGCGCGTCGGCAGGCGCATTGCTCAGTGAGCAGGCTCACATTGCCGCCTTGAGGGCAGCAAAGCCGCGATCGAGATCGGCCTTGAGATCGTCGGTGCTTTCGAGCCCGATGTGCAGGCGCAGAGCCGGCCCGCCGGGCGCCCACCTGGTCGCGGTGCGATAGGCGTCGCAATCGAAGGGAATCGCAAGGCTCTCGAAGCCGCCCCAGGAAAAACCCATGCCGAACAGCTTGAGCGTGTTGAGCATGGTGTCGACGGCCTTCTGCGGCGCCGGCTTCAGCACGATGCTGAACAGGCCGGATGCGCCGGTGAAGTCGCGCTTCCAGATGGCGTGACCGGGATCGGTCTCCAAACCCGGATGCAGCACGCGAGCAACCTCGGGTCTGGCAGCGAGCCAGCGCGCCATGTCGAGACCGGAGCGATGATGCTGCGCCAGCCGGACCGACAGCGTGCGCAGGCCGCGCAGCGCGAGGAAGACGTCGTCGGGACCGGCGCAGACACCGAGCAGGCGGATGCCTTCGGCAATTATCGGCCAGGCCTTGGCATTGGCCGAGATCGTGCCGAACATGATGTCGGAATGGCCGCCGATATATTTCGTTGCGGCCTGCATGCTGACGTCGACGCCCTGTTCGAGCGAGCGGTGATAGAGCGGCGTCGCCCAGGTGTTGTCGTCGATGACGAGCGCGCCGCGCGCATGCGCGACCTCGGCGATGGCGCGAATATCCGGCATCTCGAACGATTGCGAGCCCGGCGCCTCCACCAGCACCGCGCGGGTGTTCGGCTTGAACAGCTTGTCGATGCCGGCACCGATCAGCGGGTCAAAGTACGTGGTCTCGATGCCGTAGCGGGCGAGCATGCCGTTGCAGAAATTGCGCGAGGGCCGGTAGACGTTGTCGACGACCAGAATGTGGTCGCCGGCCTTCAGCACCGCGAGCAGGGTGGTGGAGATTGCCGACAGCCCCGACGGGACGATGCCGACGCCGGCGCATTGCGGCCCCTCCAGCGCCATCAGCGTCTCCTGGAACGCCTTGGTGGTGGGGGAACCGTGCCGGCCATAGGAGAACTCGCCGCGATGGGCGTGCAGGTCCTCGGCGGTGGGATAGAGCACGGTCGAGCCGTGGAAAACCGGCGGATTGACGAACCCCTTCTGCGCCTTGGTGTCGCGGCCGGAGGTGACCAGCCGGGTCTCGGCCTGCTGCTCTTGGGGGTGCGAGGAATCCATGCGTCTGCTTTCAAAACCGCGTTTCCGCTCGGGGCCTGGCGCCCGAGGGCCGGCCGAAAGGCCGCTGTCGTTAATAACAGAACACAGAAGAGTCCCGTCAACCCCTTGACCCGGCACGCCAGTCGTTCTGTGATGCGCGGGTGCTATTCAGTCGCCGCATGTTGAGGGGCCTGCCGCGACCTTCGATCCATCGTCTGACCGACCCTTGCGCCACAGCCCATCGCGGCGGGCGCCAGCGGCGGGGATTAAGGTATGGCCTCCCGGGATCGGCGAGTGTTCGGCAAGGTTTTCCAGCATGACTCTTGCAAGGCCGGACTTGATACGCCCGGCCCGGCAGGGATGATCCTGAGACAACGTTCCTTGAGACGACTTTGAAAGGCCCAAAGCCCATGAAACGCGTAACCCTGGCTCTCACTCTTGCTCTCGCCGCCGGTCTCTCCGCCCAAACCGCCGATGCGCAAACCCTCAAGACCGTCAAGGATCGGGGCATGCTGTCCTGCGGCGTCAGCCAGGGCCTGCCGGGCTTCTCCTCGCCCGATGACAAGGGCAACTGGACCGGCCTCGACGTCGACGTCTGCAAGGCAATCGCCGGGGCGATCTTCAACGATGCGAGCAAGGTCAAGTACGTGCCGCTGTCCGCCAAGGACCGCTTCACCGCGCTGCAATCCGGCGAGATCGACGTGCTCTCGCGCAACACCACCTGGACCATCTCGCGCGATACCTCGCTCGGCGCCAACTTCACCGGCGTGACCTATTATGACGGGCAGGGCTTCATGGTGAAGAAGTCGCTCAAGGTGAATTCGGCGCTCGAGCTCAACAGCGCCTCGGTCTGCGTGCAGACCGGCACCACCACCGAGCAGAATCTCGCCGACTACTTCAAGGCCAACAACATGAAGTACGAGGTGATCGCGTTCGGCACCAACGACGAAACGGTGAAGGCCTATGAGGCCGGGCGCTGCGACGTCTTCACCACCGACCAGTCGGGCCTCTACGCCAATCGCCTGAAGCTCGCCAATCCCAATGAACACATGGTGCTGCCCGAGATCATCTCGAAGGAGCCGCTCGGCCCGATGGTGCGCCACGGCGACGACCAATGGTTCGACATCGTGAAGTGGTCCCTGTTCGCGATGGTCACCGCCGAAGAGCTCGGGGTGACCTCGAAGAACGTCGACGAGAAGACCAAGCTGGAAAATCCCGAGTTGAAGCGCGTGCTCGGCAGCGACGGCAATTTCGGCGAACAGCTCGGCCTCACCAAGGACTGGGTGGTGCGGATCGTGAAGGCGGTCGGCAATTACGGCGAAGTGTTCGATCGCAATGTCGGCGCCGGCTCGCCGCTCGGCATCAATCGCGGTCTCAACAATCTCTGGAACAAGGGCGGTCTTCAGTACGCGCCGCCGATCCGCTGACCGCCCCTGACCCGCTGGCAGCGGCATGAGCACCGAGGCCCGAAAACCGCCGCCCCAGATCGCGCTGAAGATCAGGCGCCTTCTGGGCGGCAAGGCAGGCTGGAACGGCGTCGCCGTCCAGTTTGCCTTCGCGGCGATCCTGGGCTGGATCGGCTATGAGATCGTCTCCAACGCCCGCGCCAACCTGGAAAACCAGCACATTGCCGCCGGCTTCGGCTTCCTGCGGAACAATGCCGGCTTCGACGTCAACCAGACCCTGATCTCCTATACCGGCTCGGACACGTTCCTGCGCGTGTTCGTGGTCGGGCTCCTGAACACGCTCGTCGTCTCCGTGGTGGGCATCGTCTTCGCCACATTGATCGGCTTCATCGTCGCGCTGTGCCGGCTCTCGCCGAACTGGCTGTTGTCGCGCGTCGGCGAAATCTATGTCGAAATCATCCGCAATTTGCCGCTGCTGTTCCAGATCCTGTTCTGGTACCTGGCGGTGCTCGCAGCCCTGCCCAATCCGCGGCAGAGCATCTCGCTGCTCGGCCTCGCCTTTATCAGCAATCGTGGCCTCGTCGTCCCCAGCCCGATCGGTGAGCGGGGCCTCGAGCCGTTCCTGGCGATGCTGGCGCTCGGCATCGTCGCGTCACTGGCCTTGCGCTTCTATGCCCGGCGCGCATTGTTTCAGGAAGGGCGGATGATCCGCATCTGGCCCTACGTGCTGGGTCTGCTGTTCGGTCTGCCGCTCGCCACCATGCTGGTGTTCGGCCCGCCGTTCAGCTTCGAGCTGCCGCAGCTGAAGGGCTTCAATTTCGCCGGCGGCTCGCGGATCATTCCGGAGTTCGTGGCGCTGACGCTGGCGCTGTCGACCTATACCGCCGCCTTCATCGCCGAGATCGTGCGCGCCGGCATCCTGTCCGTCCACAAGGGCCAGATGGAGGCGGGATCGTCTCTGGGCCTCAGCCGGGGCACCACGCTGCGGCTGATCGTGGTGCCGCAGGCCATGCGCGTCATCGTGCCGCCGCTGACCAACCAGTACCTCAATCTCACCAAGAACTCGTCGCTGGCGGTCGCGATCGGCTATCCTGACCTCGTCTCGGTGTTCGCCGGCACGTCGCTGAGCCAGACCGGGCAGGCGATCGAGATCATCGCGATGACGATGGGCATCTATCTCCTGATCTCGCTGCTCACCAGCGCGATCATGAGCGTCTACGGTTGGCGCGTCAGCCGGAGTCTGGGCGCATGAGCGATATCGCCTCGAGCAGCTTCGTCCGCCAGGACCTGCTCACCGAGCGTCCCGCGCCGGTGAAGACCACGGGTTTCGTCGGGCTGATGCGGACGCGCCTGTTCAACTCGCCGACCAACATCCTGCTCACCATCGTGGGCGCGCTGCTGCTGTGGTTCACGATCGTTCCCTCGGTCAGGTTCCTGCTGGTCGATGCGGTCTGGAGCGGCAAGGACCGCACGGCATGCCTCACCGAGAACGCCGGATTTGCGGTCGGCGCCTGCTGGCCCTACATCCAGGCCAAGCTGCCGCAATTGATCTACGGTTTCTATCCCGAGGCCGAACGCTGGCGGGTGAACCTGACATTCGTTCTTGCGGTGGTCCTGCTGGTTCCGCTGCTCGTGCCCCGCCTGCCGGCGAAGGGGCTCAACGCCAGTCTGTTCTTCGTCGCCTTTCCGATTGTCGCGTTCTTCCTGCTGCACGGTGGCGGCATCAAGGGCTTTGGCCTCAGCTGGACGGCGGGCTTGCTGGAATTGTTCGACGAGAGCATCAGCGGGGCCGGCCAGGCCCTGCTCAGTCTCAGCAAGACGTCGGCCGCCGGGCCGCTGTTATGGCTGGTCGGGAGCTTGATCGTGCTGGTCGGCACCGCGATCCATTGGCTGATCCTGCCGCTGATCTGGCTGCGCGACCAGATCCAGGGAGCGGGCCAGTCGCTCTGGGCCGATTTCGCCGTCACCGCCGCGGTCGTCTGTCTGATCGCCTTCGGTCTCGGCGGCGGCTTGCGCACCGGTTGGCGCGCACTGGCCTCGAGCATCGCTGCCTTCGTCGCCATCGCCGCCGTGATCAAGCTGATGGGCCTCGATCGCGGTGGCCTGCCGGTCGTGACGACCAATCTGTGGGGCGGCCTGCTGGTGACGCTGGTGGTCTCCGTCACCGGCATCGTCACCTCGCTGCCGATAGGCATCGCGCTGGCGCTCGGGCGCCGCTCCACCATTCCCCTGATCCGGATCTTCTCGATCGCCTTCATCGAGTTCTGGCGCGGCGTGCCCCTGATCACCGTGCTGTTCTTCGCCACCTACATGCTGCCGCTGTTCCTGCCGGGCAATTTCACGGTCGACGGTCTCGTCCGCGCGTTGATCGGTATTGCGCTGTTCACGGGCGCCTACCAGGCCGAGAACGTCCGCGGCGGGCTCGCCGCGATCCCGCGCGGGCAGGGCGAGGCGGCGGCAGCCCTGGGCCTGTCCTGGTGGAAGACGACCTCGCTGATCGTGCTGCCGCAGGCGCTGCGGCACGTCATCCCGAACCTCGTCAACAGCTTCATCTCGCTGTTCAAGGACACCTCGCTGGTCTCGATCGTCGCGCTGTTCGATCTCTTGGGCTCGCTCAGGGCATCGTTCTCGGATCCGAAATGGTCGACGCCTTCGACCGCGTTCACCGGCTTCGCCTTCGCCGGGATCATCTACTTCATCTTCTGCTTTGGAATGTCGCGCTACTCGCTGTTCGTCGAGCATCGTCTCAACGCCCATCGTCGCAACTGATCGAGGTCCCCATGTCAGACCCCATCGTCAAGATTTCCGGCCTCAACAAATGGTATGGCGATTTTCATGTGCTGCGCGACGTCGACCTCGATGTCCGCAAGGGCGAGCGCATCGTGATCTGCGGGCCCTCGGGCTCCGGCAAGTCGACGTTGATCCGCTGCATCAACGCGCTCGAGGAATTCCAGGAGGGCGAGATCGTCGTCGACGGCATCGAGCTCGGGCCCAATCTCAAGCATGTCGATGCCGTGCGCCGCGAAGTCGGCATGGTGTTTCAGAGCTTCAATCTGTTCCCGCACCTCACGGTGCTCGACAATTGCACGCTGGCTCCGATCTGGGTCCGCAACATCCCGAAGAAGGACGCCGAGGCGGCCGCGATGAAGTTCCTGGAGCGGGTCAAGATCCCGCATCAGGCCAACAAGTTTCCGGGACAGATGTCCGGCGGCCAGCAGCAGCGCGTCGCCATCGCCCGCGCCCTGACGATGAATCCGAAGGTCATGCTGTTCGACGAGCCGACCTCGGCGCTCGACCCTGAAATGGTCAAGGAGGTGCTGGACACGATGGTGGACCTCGCCGAGGAGGGCATGACCATGCTGGTCGTCACCCACGAGATGGGTTTTGCCCGCGAGGTCGCCAACCGCGTCGTGTTCATGGATGCCGGCCAGATCATCGAGGCCAACACCCCGAACGAATTCTTCGCGGCGCCTCAGCACGCCCGCACGAAGCTGTTCCTGAGCCAGATCTTGCGCTGAGCCCCCGGGAAATCCCGGGGCGATGCTGGTCCGGTGACCGGGCGGTCACGGCGCGCGAATCAGTTAGACTCAGCCTCGGGCATCCTCCGGAGAGACACCTTGCAGAAGAGCGGCGGCGGCGCGCGCGCATTCCAGAATGCGCGATTGCAGAAGAAATTGATGAAGCAGGCCGACGCCGTTATTGCCGCTGCGGCGAACGCCTATGGCCAGGGCCGGTATGCTGAGACCGAGGCGTTCTGCCGCGAGATCCTGAAAGCCCTTCCGGATTACGTCGACGCCATCCACCTGCTCGGCATGTGCGCCCATGACGGCCGGCGCCTCGAGGAGGCGAAAGAGCTGCTGGAGCGCGTGATCGCGCTCGATCCGCGCCTGCACGATGCCCATAACAACCTGGCGACCGTGCATTTCGATCTCGGCAATTACGAAGAGGCGCGGCGCTGCCAGGAAAGGGCGATCGCGCTAAAGCCGAATTTCGCGGTCGCGCTCACCAATCTCGGCAACACGCTGATGCATATGGGACAGTACGAGCAGGCGCTCGAGATGCACGAGCGCGCCATCAAGCTGAAGCCGGATTACGCCGATGCGCTCTGCAACCGCGGCATGGTCGAGATTGTGCTTGGGCAGGTCATGCGCGCCAAGGAGAGTTTCGATCGCGCCCTGCTGTTTCAGCCGCGTCACGCCGAGGCCATCGTCGGCAGCGGCATGGTCAGCATGGAGCTCCGACACCACGACGAGGCGGCCGCCAAGTTTGCCGCGGCGCTGGCGATCAAGCCGGGCGCGCCGAGGATCCTGGCCCAGCGCGGGCGGCTCAGTTACGAACTGCAGCGCCTTGAGCCCGCGCTTGCGGATTTCGAGGCGGCTCTTGCGATCTCGCCCAAGCTCGAGCTGGCGCTCCGGGGCAAGGCGCAGGCCTGCCTCGTCATGGGAAAGACCGCGCAGGCGATGGCGGCCGCGACGACCTTGATCGAGCGAAACCCGCGTTCCGAGATGGGAATGGCGCTGATGGGATTCGCTTATTCGAACCAGGGTGACATGGACACCGCAATCGAATATCTCGACCGCGCACTGGCGCTCCGACCGGACTATGGGGATGCGATCAGAGGAAAGATCTTCCTGCAGGATTACCGCGCCGAGGCCGATTTCGTGGTGCAGCAGGCGGTGCGAAAATCCTGGTGGGATGCGATCGGCTCGAGGATACCGCAAAGGACGCTGCCGAAGCGACCGCTCGATCCGGAAAAGCGGATCGTGGTCGGCTATGTCGCTGCCGAATTCCGCCAGCATTCGGCGGGGCTCACCTTGCTGCCGGTGCTGCGCCATCATGATCACACCAAGTTTGAGGTCATCTGCTACTATTCCTGGCCGGGAGCGGACGAGTACACCGCCAAGTTCAAATCATTGGCTGACGTCTGGGTCGATGCCTGGGGGCTCTCCGACGACGAACTCGCCGATCGCATTCAGGCCGACAATGTCGACATCCTGATCGACGTGTCGGGCCACACCACCGGAAACCGGCTGCAATGTTTCGCGCGGAAGCCGGCTCCGATTCAGGCGACCGGCTTCGGTCACGCGACGGGCACGGGCATGCCGACCATGGACTATGTGCTCGCTGATCCCATCTTCATTCCGCCATCGGTCCGGCACTTGTTTCCCGAGAAGATCCACGATCTGCCGTGTCTGATCACGATGGAGCCCGTCACCAACCTGCAGCCCTCCGAGCTGCCGATGCTCCGCAACAGCTACGTCACTTTCGGCGTGTTCAACCGCATCTACAAGATCTCGGACGATGCGATCCGCGTGTGGGCGCGCATCATGCGGGAGGTGCCGGGATCGAAGATCATCCTCAAGCATGGCCTGCTCGACGATGCCCTGCTGCGCGACAGCCTGATCGCACGCTTCATAGCCCAGGGCATTGCGGAGGAGAGCATCACGTGCCTCGGCACCACCTCGCGCGACGACCATCTGATGGCCTTCGACAAGATCGACATTTCGCTCGACACGTTCCCGCAAAATGGCGGCATCAGCACCTGGGAATCCCTCTATAAGGGCGTTCCCGTCGTCGCCAAGCTCGGCATCGGCGCCTCCTCGCGGGCCGGCGCCTCCATCGTGGCGGCGGTCGGGCTCGGTGACTGGGTCGCCGAGGATGACGATGGCTATGTCGAGATCGCCCGCAAGTTTGCCTCGCAGCCCGAGCATCTGGCGAAATTGCGTGCGGGCTTGCCGGCTCAGATCGCAGCCTCGCCCGCCGGCAATGTCGAGATCTACACGCGCGAGCTCGAAGCGGGCTACCGCAAGTTCTGGCACGACTATTGTGCCGCGGCCTCGGAACGCGGCGACGCTGCGGTAGGCGAGGCGGACACGCCCAGCGGTTCCTGAGCCCACAGGTCCTGCGCACCGGGATATTGCGGAGGGATTCTAGGTCCCGCCGGGTGGCCGTGCGAATCAGTTAGACTCGCCACGGGCCATTTTCCGGAGAGACACCTTGCAGAGCAGCGCCGGCGCGCGCGCGTTCCAGAATGCGCGATTGCAGAAGAAGTTGAAGAAGCAGGCCGACGCCATCATCTCCGCTGCGGCGAGCGCCTATGGCCAGGGCAGATATGCCGAGAGCGAGGCACTCTGCCGCCAGATCGTGCAAGCCGTTCCGGATCATTTCGACGCCACGCATTTCCTCGGCCTGAGCGTGCAACAGCTCGGGCGTCTCGATGAGGCGCAACAGCTGCTTGAGCGCGCGGTCGCGATCGATCCGCGTTCGCACGAGGCGCATAACAATCTCGCCTCTGTATACTTCGCCCTCCAGAAATTTGAGGCCGCCCGCGCATATCTGGAGAAGGCGATCGCGCTGAAGCCGAATTTTCCGCCGGCCCTGGCCGGCCTCGGCAACACCTTGCTCCAATTGAACCTGCCGGAGCAGGCGATCGAGCTGTATGACCGCGCCATCGCGCTGAAACCCGACTACGCCGATGCGCTCTGCAATCGTGGCCTGGCCGAGCTGGCGCTGGGGCGGTTTGACCGCGCCGGGCAGAGCTTCGCGCGCGCGCTGTTGTTTCAGCCGCGTCATGCCGAAGCCCTCGGCGGCAAGGGTGTGGTCAACATCGAGCTCAAGCACTACGACGAGGCGGAAGCCGCGCTAGCGGCGGCGCTCGCGATCAGGCCCGGCTCGGCGAAGCTCCTCGCACACCGCGGACGGCTCAATTTGGCGCTGTCGCGGTCAGAGCAGGCGGCCGCGGATTTTGATGCGGCACTTGCGTTGTCGCCGAAGCTCGAAGTGGCCTTGCGGGGGAAGGCGGAAGTCTCGCTTAGCATGGGCAATACCGCGCAGGCGATCCTGGCCTGCACGGCCTTGCTGGAGGAAAATCCGCGCTCGACGACCGCGCTGGCGCTGCTGAGCTCTTGTTTTGCAAACCAGGGCGAGATCGCAGCTGCGATCGAACATCTCGACGCCGCGCTCGCCATCGCGCCGGACCAGCCGGACCTGATCGCGCGGAAGATCTACTTTCTGGACTTTCTCTCCGACGCCGATTTCGCGGTCCAGCAGGCGGCGCGCAAATCCTGGGGGGATGCGATCGGCGCCAGATTGCCCCCGCGGAAGCTCGCGCCCCGGCAGCTCGATCCCGACAGGCGGATCGTGGTCGGTTATGTCGCGGCCGAGTTCTGGTACCACTCGGCAGCGTTCGGTCTGCTGCCGGTGCTGCGCCATCACGATCACGCCAAATTCGAGATCGTCTGCTATTCGTGCTCGCCGCTGCGAGACGAGATGACCGCCAAGTTCAAGTCGCTGGCGGACGTCTGGGTCGACGCCTGGCAGCTGTCCGATGACGAACTGGCCGATCGTATCGAGGCCGACAAGGTCGATATCCTGATCGACGTGTCCGGGCATACCACCGGCAACAGGCTCCCAGTGTTCGCCCGCAAGCCGGCTCCGGTCCAGGTCACGGGTTTTGGACACGCCACCGGAACCGGCCTGCGGACCATGGACTACGTGCTTGCGGATCCGATCTTCATTCCGGTTTCGGCCCGCCACCTGCTGGCTGAAAAGGTCTACGATCTGCCGTGCCTGATCACGACCGATCCGATCCTGGACGTACCGGCGTCGGAGCTCCCCATGCTCCGCAACGGCCATGTGACCTTCGGCGTCTTCAATCGCATCTCCAAGATCTCGGACGAGGCCGTTCGCGTGTGGTCGAATGTGATGCGGGAGGTGTCGGGATCGAAGATCATCATCAAGCACACGCTGCTCGACGATCCGTTGGTCCGCGACGGTCTGATCGCGCGCTTCGTGGCGCAGGGGATTGCCGAAGAGAAGATCACCTGTCTCGGCTCGTCCGAGCGCGCCGCGCATCTGCGGGCCTTCGCGGAGGTCGATATTTCGCTCGATCCATTTCCGCAGAACGGCGGCGTCAGCACCTGGGAATCCCTCTATGCGGGCGTGCCGGTCGTTGCCAAGCTTGGCCACGGCGCCTCTTCGCGCGCCGGCGGCGCCATCGTGGCGGCCGTCGGCCTCAATGACTGGGTCGCCGAGGACGACGAGGGTTACGCCGCGATCGCATGCAAATATGCCGCGCAGCCGGCCCATCTGGCGAAGTTGCGTGCGGACTTGCCCGCCCAGATCGCAGCCTCGGCCGCTGGCAATGTCGAGATCTACGCGCGCAGGGTGGAGGAGGGATACCGCCAGTTCTGGCGCGACTATTGCTTCGCGGCCTCGGGCGGCGAGATCGCGTAACCCGGCTGAACCGCGCTGAGCTTGTGGACGCGCGTCCCGACCCGAAGGGGGCGCGCGACGATCACACGAACGGCGGCTTGATGTTGCTGCGCTTCTCCAGCCACTCCGGCACCGGCAGGTTCTTGGCGCGCATGAAATCCGCGTTAAACAGTTTTGATTGATAGCGGCTGCCGGAATCGCACAGCACTGTCACGACTGTCTTGCCGGGCCCGAGCTGCTTTGCGAGGCGCATCGCACCGACGACGTTGATGCCGGTCGAGCCGCCGAGGCACAGGCCTTCGTGCTGGAGCAATTCGTAGATCGCCGTGACGGCTTCAGCGTCGGGAATGAGATAGGCATCATCCACCTTCGCGGTCTCGACGATCGCGGTCGCGCGGTTGAGACCGATGCCTTCGGTGATCGAGCCGCCGGGCGTCGCCTTGGCATCGCCGGTCCTGAAATATTCGTACATGCCGGCGCCGTGCGGATCGGCGCAGGCGATCCGCACGTTCTTGTTCTGCTCCTTCAGATAGCGGCTGACGCCAGCCAGCGTGCCGCCGCTGCCGACCGAGCAGACGAAGCCGTCGACCTTGCCGCCGGTCTGCTCCCAGATCTCGGGTCCGGTCGATTCGTAATGCGCCTTGGCGTTGTCGAGGTTGTTCCACTGGTCTGCGAACAGCACGCCGTGAGGCTCGGTCTTGCGCAACTCATCCGCAAGCCGCCGGCCGACGTGTTGATAATTGTTGGGGTTGGCATAGGGCAGGGCCGGCACCTCGATCAGTTCGGCGCCGCACAGCTTCAGGAAATCCTTCTTCTCCTGGCTCTGCGTTTCCGGGATCACGATCAGGGTGCGATAGCCGCGCGCGCTGGCAACGACGGCAAGCCCGATGCCGGTATTGCCGGCGGTCGCTTCCACCACGAGACCGCCAGGCTTGAGCTCGCCGCGCTTCTCGGCCTCCAGGATCATCCATTTGCCGGCGCGGTCCTTGACCGACTGGCCGGGATTCATGAATTCGGCCTTGCCGAGAATGGTGCAGCCGGTCAGTTCCGAGGCGCGCTTCAGCTTGATCAGCGGGGTGTTGCCGATGGCTTCGACAACGTCGTTTCGAATGCTCATGTCAGGAAAATCGCCACCAAGAAGGTTGATCTGGTTGGCCAGAACCTAGTGCTTGGGGGGCCAAAGGGGAAGGCTTTTGCGCTGCGGCGAAACCGGCTGAAACGCCTGTCCCAACAGTGATATTCTCGCGCGGCAATGTGCGCGGCCGCGAGGGGAGATATCAGGAGGAGGAAATGGCTGAACTCCGTCCGATGACGGAAGATGGCCGTCGTCGGCAGCCAATCCGCGCACGCTTCTTTCCAGGGACCGGAGGGGGCCGGCATCCGGAGCCGTTGACGGCTTTGTGAGATGGCTCCGGCCAGAGAGCGGATTGAAGCGAAGCCGCGCGAGGCTTCTTGTGGCCGCATGGAAGGCCCGGACGCCGGTGTGGCAGCAATATCACATGAAATCTTGGTAAGCTTGATCACGCCTCCCGGTGTTTTCAGAACGAGAAAAGTCGCTGCGAGACAGGCACCTTTCGAATTTTCATCGATTCGTTTCAGGCTCGTTGGCAGGACCGTCTCGCTACCGCGGCCCTGTCCCCCAGTTCAACGCCCGGCTAGTATCATTTCGAGGTTCCGAGAAAGCATCATCGTTGTGAACGAGTTGTCCAAAGCCCCCCGATTGTCCCGCCGCGAATCGGTTAATCCGGTTGCGCGGCGGTTTGATCTGCCCGGCGGGGGGTGGATGTGACACAGGGTGTTCCGGGGATCGCGGCGCGGCGGTCCGAAGGTTCAGCGGCCCGGACGCTGCGTTCGGCGCGCTGGCTTGCGGTGGTGTGCCTCGCTGCCACCTCAGGCGCTTGCGTGCTGACCCAGGACCTTCCTGATCCCGCCCTCGACGTTCCCATACAGTACAAATACGCCGGCAAGGGCGATGCGCCGCCCTCATTGGATTGGTGGCGCGGCTTCCGCTCCACGGAGCTGACGCAGCTGATGGAAGAGGCGCAGACCGTCAATCTCGACATCGCCGCAGCGGTTTCGCGCATCGTTCAGGCCGACGCCCAGGCGCGGCAGGCCGGCGCGGCGCTGCTGCCGAGCCTATCGACCGCCGGTTCGGAAACCTATTCGCGCACCTCGGGCGCAAGCTCCTCGGGTCTGTCCATCGGCGGTCGCGAAGTCGTCAACTATTCGGCTTCGCTGAGCGCGAGCTATCAGCTCGACTTCTGGGGCCAGAACCGCGATGCGCTGCAGACTGCGGAGGAAACTGCCAACGCCAACCGCTTCGATCGCGACACCGTCGCGCTGACGACGCTCGCTGCCGTCGCCAACGCCTATTTCCAGGTGCTGGCCTCGCAGGACCGGATCAGGACCTCACAGCGCAACATCGCGAGCGCGCAGCGTATCCTCGATGCGGTCAGGGAGCGGCGCAAGGCCGGCACCGGCACGGATCTCGATGTTGCCCAGCAGGAGAGCGTGCTCGCCAACCAGAAGGCCCTCGTGCCGCCGCTGCGCCAGACGCTGGACCAGAACGTCAACGCCCTCGCCGTGCTGGTCTCGCGCCCGCCCGAGAGCGTGCGCGTGCACGGCGGCTCGCTGGACCGGATCGCGATCCCGCGCGTGACGCCCGGCCTGCCGTCGGAGCTTCTGACGCAGCGGCCTGACATCCGCCGGCAGGAGGCGCAGCTTGCGTCTGCGACCGCCAACATCGGCAATGCCCGTGCCCAGTTCTTTCCGACCATCCAGCTTACCGGCAATGGCGGCTATCAGAGTGCGGCACTGGTCTCGCTGTTCCAGCCGCATGCGGCGTTCTTCCAGCTCGTCGGCAGCGCCACGCAGCCGATCTTCGACGGCGGTAGGATTCTCGGCAATTTCGAACTCGCCAAGGCGCGGCAGGACGAACTGCTCCAGACCTACCGCAAGACCATCGTGCAGGCCTTTGCCGACGTCGACAATGCGCTGTTCTCGATCAAGCAGACCACGATCAAGCTGCAATTGCAGCGCGACGTCGTTACCGCCTCGCGCCGCGCCTTCGATCTGTCCGAGCAGCAATTGCGCGCCGGCACTGCCGACATCGTGACCGTGCTCAACACTCAACTGACCCTGTTCCAGGCGGAGGACGCGCTGTCGCAGGCGCAACTGGCCCGCTTGCTCGCCATCGTCAGCCTGTATCAGGCGCTCGGCGGCGGCTGGGAGCCGCGAATGGAGAAACCCGTCAATGCTCTTTAAGCCGGACGGCAAGCCAGGCGTGGAGGAGGGGACGGCGAGAAGATCGCGCGGCCGCGGCTTCGTCGTCACCCTGATCACGCTCGCGATCCTCGGTGGGCTCGGTTATCTCGGCTGGATCGCCATGCATCAGCAGCAAGCCAACAACCGCAACAACCAGCGGCCCGATCTGCCGGTCCCCGTGCTGGCGGCGATCCCCCGGGTGCAGGACGTGCCTGTCTATCTCGACGGCGTCGGCGCGATCCGCGCGCTCAACACCGTGACCGTGCGCTCGCAGGTCGACGGCAAGCTGATCGCGGTGAATTTCACTGAAGGCCAGGACGTCAAGAAGGGCGACGTGCTCGGCGAGATCGATCCGGCGATCTACCAGGCGCAGTACGACCAGGCCGTCGCCAAGAAGGCACAGGATCAGGCCCAGCTCGCCAACCAGCGCATTGACCTGACCCGATACGAGCAGCTCGCCGCCTCCAATGCCGGCTCCAAGCAGCAGGCCGACACCCAGCGCGCGCTGGTGGCGCAGACCGAGGCGCTGGTGAAGGCCGACCAGGCCGCGATCGACAATGCGGCGGCAACGCTGAGCTACACCAAGATCGTGGCCCCGATTTCGGGCCGCGCTGGCCTGCGCCAGGTCGACCAGGGCAATATCATCCACGCCTCCGACACCACGGGTCTGGTGGTGATCGCGCAATTGCAGCCGATCGCGGTGTGGTTCAGCCTGCCGCAGCAGCAGATCATGCGCGTCAATGCGGCCGCGGCGAAAGGTACGCTCGCGGTCGACGTGTTCGGCAATGACGGCATCACCGTGATCGACACCGGCAAGCTGACCGGCATCGACAATCAGGTCGACCAGACCACCGGCACGCTCAAGCTCAAGGCGGAATTTCCCAACGCCAATTACCAGCTCTGGCCGGGCCAGTTCGTCAACGTCCGCCTCAAGGTCGAGACCTTGACGAAGGCGCTGGTGGTGCCGACATCGGCCGTGCAGCGCGGGCCGATCGGGACATTCAGCTATGTCATCGGCGAGGATAATATCGTCTCGGCCAAGCCCGTGGCGGTGACGCAACAGAACGAGCATGACGCGGTGATCGCGAGCGGCCTGTCGGCGACCGACCGGGTCGTCACCACCGGCTTTGCCAACCTGTCCGACGGCTCCAAGGTGATCGTCGGCCGCGACGACCAGACCCCGTCGGCCGATCTCGCCCCGCGCAAGCGCTCGCGCGGGCCTGACGCCCAGAAGAAGGATGGCGCCAAGGAAAGTCAGAAGGACGGGCAAGGCAAGGACGACGAGTTCCGCGCCAGGCGCAAGAGCGGCGAAGGCGACCAGAAGGGACAGACCGGGCCGGCCCCGGGGCCGGGGGCAGCGGGTAGTGGAGCCAAGCAGCCATGATCCCGACAACAGCCGCTTGACGCGGCAGGCAGATCCCATGGGTGTCTCCGAACCGTTCATCCGCCGGCCGATCGCGACCTCGCTGCTCGGCATCGCGCTGCTGATCGGCGGGCTGCTGGGCTATTTCGCGCTGCCGGTCTCGGCGCTGCCGCAGGTCGATTTCCCGACCGTGCAGGTGACGACGCAGCTGCCGGGCGCGAGCCCCGACGTGATCGCCTCGCTGATCACGGCACCGCTGGAGCGGCAGCTCGGCCAGATCCCGTCGCTGTCGGCGATGAACTCGACCAGTTCGTTCGGCGTCAGCCAGATCTCGCTGCAGTTCGACCTCAACCGCGACATCGATGGCGCGACCCAGGACGTGCAGGCGGCGATCAACGCCGCGGCGGGCGTGCTGCCGAAGACGCTGCCTTATCCGCCGACCTACGCCAAGGTGAACCCGGCGGACGCACCTGTCATGACGCTGGCGCTGCGCTCGGACACCATCTCGCTGCGGGCGATGAGCGACATCGCCGACACGCTTCTGGCGCAACGTTTGAGCCAGATTTCCGGCGTCGGACGGGTCTCGGTGCTCGGCGGGCTGAAGCCGGCCGTGCGCATCCAGGCCGATCTGGCGCGGCTCGCCGCCTACGGCATCGCCATGGAAGATCTGCGCACCGCAATCGCCAATGCCAATGTCTCGGGGCCGAAAGGCTCGCTCGACGGCGCGCAGCAATCCTACATCATCGCGGCCAACGACCAGATCGCCGCGGCTGACGCCTACAAGCCCGTCATCATCGCCTATCGCAACGGCTCGCCGGTTACGATCGCCGACGTCGCCCAGATCGTCGACGGCCTCGAGAACGACCGCACCGGCGGCTGGTACCAGGGCACGCCGGCCGTCATCATCGACATCCAGCGCCAGCCCGGCGCCAACGTGATCGACGTCGTCAGCCAGATTCGCGCCGAAATCCCCAAGGTGCAGCGCGCGATTCCGGCGGGCGTGAACCTCACCATCGTTTCCGATCGCACCGTCACCATCCGCGCCTCGGTGCGCGACGTGCAGTTCACGCTGGTCCTTGCCGTCGTGCTGGTGACCCTGGTGGTGCTGCTGTTCCTGCGTTCGCTGCGCGCAACCTTGATCGCGGGCGTCGCGCTGCCGCTGTCGCTGATCACGAGCTTCGGCATCATGTATTTCGCCGGGTTCAGCCTCGACAATCTCTCGCTGATGGCGCTCACGATCGGCACCGGCTTCGTCGTCGACGACGCCATCGTCATGATCGAGAACATCGTGCGCCACATGGAGAACGGCGACGACGCGATGGAGGCCTCGCTGAAGGGCGCCAGCGAGATCGGCTTCACCGTGATCTCGCTGACGGTGTCGCTGATCGCGGTGTTCATCCCGCTGCTGTTCATGTCGGGCCTCGTCGGACGCATGTTCCGCGAATTCGCGCTGACCTTGACGATCGCGGTGGTGACCTCGGCCGTGGTCTCGCTGACGCTGACGCCGATGATGTGCTCGCGCCTGCTCAAGCACGCCCATGAGGAGCTGGCGGTGCCGGGATTGGCCGCGATCAGCCGATTCATCGACCGCACCGTCGAATTCTACCACCGGACGCTGCTTTGGGTGCTGGAACGCCAGCGCGCCACGCTGGTCGTGACCTTCGCCACGCTGATCGCGACCCTGGTCCTCTATGTCGTCGCGCCGAAGGGCTTCCTGCCGCTGCAGGACACCGCCTCGATCACGGCGGTGACGGAGGCTGGACCCGACGTGTCGTTCGCGGAGATGCAGAAGCGGCAGGCCGAGGCTTCCGACGCCATCAGGGCGGATCCCGACGTGGTCGGCGTGGTCTCGGTGATCGGGGCGGGCTCGGTCAATCCGACCACCAATGTCGGCCGGCTCGTCATGAGCCTGAGGCCGCGCGGCGAGCGGCGTGACGATGTCGCGGCCGTCATAACCCGGCTGAAGGAGAGGGGCGCGGGTATCCCCGGCATGACCGTGTATTTCCAGCCGGTGCAGGACGTGCAGATCTCGACCCAGTCGAGCCGCTCGCAATACCAGTACACGCTGACCGGCACCGACGCGGCGCTGGTGTCGGAATGGGCGCGCAAGCTGGTGACGGAGATGCGGCGCGATCCCTTGTTCCGCGACGTCTCTTCCGAGGCGCAGGAGGGCGGCCTGCGGGCGCAGCTCGACGTCGATCGCACCCGCGCCGGCCAGCTCGGCGTCAGCCTCCAGGCCATCACGGATACGCTCAACGACGCGTTCGCGCAGCGGCAGATCTCGACCATCTACGGCCAGGCCAACCAGTACCGCGTGGTGCTGGAGGCGCTGCCGATGTACCAGCGCGATCCCTCGATCCTGTCGAAGCTCTATCTGCCGGGCGCCGCGAGCGCCACCGTCGGTGCGCCGAACGCGCAGGTGCCGCTGTCGGCCGTGGCGACGCTGAAGCGCACCACCGCGCCGCTGGCGATCTCGCACCAGGCCCAGTTCCCCTCGATATCGCTCAGCTTCAACCTCGCGCCGGGCGCCGCGCTCGGCGATGCGGTCAACGCCGTGAAGACGATCGAGACGCGGATCGGCATGCCCAACAGCATCGTCGGCGTCTATGCCGGCGATGCTGCCGAATTCGCCAAGGCGCTCGCCGGCCAGCCCTGGCTGCTGCTCGCCGCCGTGATCACGATCTACATCGTGTTGGGGGTGCTTTACGAGAGCTACATCCACCCGATCACGATCCTTTCGACGCTGCCCTCGGCCGGCGTCGGCGCGATCCTGGCGCTGGTGCTGTGCGGGCAGGACCTGTCTGTGATTGGCCTGATCGGCATCATTCTCCTGATGGGCATCGTCAAGAAGAACGCGATCATGATGATCGACTTCGCGCTCGAGGCCGAGCGCGGGCAGGGGATGTCGCCGGACGAGGCCATCGTGCAGGCCTGCCTGTTGCGCTTCCGTCCGATCATGATGACGACGCTGGCGGCGCTGTTCGGCGCGCTGCCGCTGGCGATCGAGAGCGGCACCGGCGCCGAGCTGCGTTTCCCGCTCGGCGTCTCCATCATCGGCGGCCTGCTGCTGAGCCAGCTGCTGACGCTTTACACGACGCCTGTGATCTACCTCGCGCTCGACCGCATCAACCGCCGCCTCGAGCAGGCGCTGCCGCCGGCCGAATCCGGCGGCCCGCCGGTCGCGGGCGCGACCGAGGGGATGCAGTGATGGCATCGATCTCGGAGCCCTTCATCCGCCGCCCAGTCGCGACCACGCTGCTGTCGATCGGGTTGTTCCTGCTGGGTGTGGTCGCCTACCAGTTCCTTCCCGTCGCCTCGGTCCCGAACGTCGACTTCCCCGCCATCTTCGTCTCGGCCAGCCGGCCGGGGGCCGACCCGTCCGTGATGGCGGCGACGGTAGCTTCGCCATTGGAGCGGCGGTTGGGCGAGATCGCCGGCATCAACCAGATCACCTCGACCTCGACGCTCGGCACCACCACCATCCAGCTCCAGTTCGACATCGGCCGCAGCATCGACAAGGCCGCCCGCGACGTGCAGGCGGCGATCAACGCCGCGATGGTGGACCTGCCGAGCGACCTCCCGACGCTGCCGCGCTTCCGCAAGGCCAACACGGCCGGCGCGCCCGTCTTCGTGCTGGCGCTGACCTCGAAGACGCTGTCCGCCAGCGCAATCTACGACGTCGCCGATACGGTGCTGGCGCAGCGCATCTCGCAGGTTCCCGGCGTCGGTGATGTCACGGTGTCCGGCGCCGACCAGCCAGCCGTGCGGGTCCAGCTCAACCCCGTCGCGCTGTCGAACGCCGGTATCGCCACCGACGACGTGCGGACCGCGATCGTCAACGCCAACCCACTCGGTCCCGTCGGCATCTTCAACGGCGAACGCCAGAGCGAGACGCTGGCGCTCAACCGGCAGATGCGAACCGCCAAGGAATTCCGCGATATCGTCATCAAGAGCGCCAACGGCAACTTCGTGCGGCTCTCCGACGTCGCCGATATCGAGGATTCCGTCCGCAACGCCCGCTCGATCGCCTGGTTCAACAAGCAGCCGGCGGTGCTGATCCAGATCACCAAGCAGGGCGATGCCAATGTCATCGATACCGTCGACCGGGTGAGGGAGCTGGTCCCGCAGCTGAAGCAGTGGATTCCGGCCGGCGTCGAGATTTCGACCCTGGTCGACCGTACCGGCACGATCCGCGCCAGCGTGCTCGACATGCAATGGACATTGCTGGCCACCGCGATCCTGGTGATGGTCGTCGTTTTCGTGTTCCTGCGGCGGTTGACGCCGACGATCGCGGCCGGCGTCTCGGTGCCGCTGGCGCTGGCCGGCACCTGCGCCGGGATGTGGATCGCAGGCTTCTCGATCGACAATCTGTCGCTGATGGCGCTCGCGATCTCCGTCGGCTTCGTGGTCGACGACGCCATCGTCATGATCGAGAACATGTATCGCAATCTCGAGCACGGCATGGCCCCATTCCGGGCGGCGCAGGAGGGCGCCAGGCAGATCGGCTTCACGGTGGTCTCGATCAGCCTGTCGTTGATCGCAGCGTTCACGCCGCTGATCTTCATGGACGGCATCGTCGGCCGCCTCTTGCGCGAATTCTCGCTGACGCTGACCTTCGCCATCCTGGTCTCGACGTTGGTCTCGCTCACGGTGACACCGATGATCTGCGCCCATTACATCCGGCAGACCACCTCCGGCACCGCGACCCTGTTCGACCGCATCATCGAGGGCTCGCTGTCGCGTATCGTCGCCTTCTACGCGAGAACCTTGCGCACCGTGCTGGACTACCCGCTGGCGACGCTGCTGGTGTTCTTCGCCACCATCGGCCTCACCGTGACGCTCTACATCAAGATCCCCAAGGGCTATTTCCCGACCGACGATTCCGGCTTCGTCATCGGGGCGACGCGCGCCTCGGCCGACATCTCGTTTCAGTCGATGCTCGGTCTCCAGCAGCGGCTCGCCGACATCGTGATGAAGGATCCGGCCGTGGCCGGCGTCGGCTCGACGGTCGGTGCCGGAGGCGGGCCGGGGGGAGCGACCTCGAACCGCGGCGTCATGTATATCAGCCTGAAGCCGCCGGAGGAACGCGACCACGTCTCGACGGAGGTCGTGATCGACCGTCTGAGACGCGCGCTGTACCCCGTGCCCGGAATCCGCCTCTTCATGTTCGCCGCCCAGGACGTCCGTGCCGGCGGGCGGCGGAGCGATTCCGACTACCAGTACACGCTGACCAGCACCGACCTCAGTCTACTGCAGAAGTGGGCGCCGATCGTGGCCAAGCGCATGGAGAGCGTCGAAGGCATCACCGACATTTCCAGCGACCGCGATCCCGGCGGCCTTCAGCTCACGCTCGCGATCGATCGCCAGAAGGCCTCGGCGCTCGGCGTCAGGGTTCAGGACATCGACAACGCGCTGAACAACGCCTTCTCGCAGCGGCAGATCTCGATCATCTATACCCAGCGCAACCAGTACATGACCGTGCTGGAGATCGATCCGAAATTCCAGGTCGATCCCTCCAACCTCGACCGCATCTATGTCGCCGGCGCGGGCGACGCGCAGGTGCCGCTGTCGGCCGTGGTGCACGCCACGCGCAGCCTCGCCGCGCTCGCGGTCTATCACTCGCAGTCGTTCCCCTCGACCACGGTGTCGTTCAACCTGCTGCCCGACGTGCAGCTCCAGGCGGCGACGCAGAGCATCCAGCGCGCGGTGGAAGAGCTGCACATGCCCGAAGGCATCCGCGGCAGCTTCGACGGCAATGCCGGCGACTTCGCCAGGACCAGCGGCCGCCAGCCGCTTCTGATCCTCGGTGCGCTGGTGGCGATGTATATCGTGCTCGGGGTGCTCTATGAGAGCCTCGCCCATCCGCTCACGATCATCTCGACGCTGCCCTCGGCCGGGCTCGGCGCACTGCTCGCCTTGCAGATCACCAACACGCCGCTGACGGTGATCGCTTTCGTCGGCATCATCCTCTTGATCGGCATCGTCAAGAAGAACGGCATCATGATGGTGGATTTCGCGCTCGACGCCGAACGCCAGCGCGGCCTGTCGTCAGCGGAGGCGATCTTCGAGGCCTGCCAGGCCCGCTTCCGGCCGATCCTGATGACGACCATGGCGGCGCTGTTTGCCGGCATTCCGCTCGTGGTGGCGACCGGCCCCGGCACGGAGCTGCGCCGCCCGCTCGGCATCACCATCATCGGCGGCCTATTCGTCTCGCAGATCCTGACGCTCTACACCACGCCCGTGATCTATCTCCTGATCGACCGCCTGCGGCGCCGTTCCGAGCCGCGTCCGCTGGCGGTACCGGCGGAATAGGTTGTTGAAGCGGCGCGCGAAGCGTATAGCGCGCCCATGTCGAACCCAGCAGATACGGCCGCTGCCGATCCCATTCCCGAATGCCCGCACTGCCAGAAGCCGATGCCGCTGTGCATCTGCGACAGCGTCACGCCGATCGAAAACCGGCTGTCGCTCCTGATCCTCCAGCATCCGCAGGAGCAGGACAGGGCGCTCGGCACCGCGCGCCTGCTTGCGAGGCATTTCGCCGACGCCACGGTGCGGGTCGGCCTGTCCTGGCCGAGCCTGTCCAAGGCGCTGGGGCGGCCGGTCGAGAACGCCGCGCGCTGGGCCGTGCTCTATCTCGGCTCGGCACGCGCCGCCGATCTCGAGGTGGAAGGCGAGATCGTCGCGCTCGACCGCAAGGGGGGTATCGCGGAGAACCAGCGCGCGATCCTCGGCAAGCTCGAAGGAATCGTGTTGCTCGACGGCACCTGGAGCCAGGCCAAGGCGCTGTGGTGGCGCAATCCCTGGATGCTCAAGTGCCAACGCGTGATCCTCAACCCGGCGCATCGCTCGCGCTATGGCCGTCTGCGCAAGGAGCCGCGCAGCGATGGGCTTTCGACCATCGAGGCCGCGGCGACAATTCTGGCCGGCCTCGAGCGGCGTCCCGACATTGCCGACACGCTGCATGCGAGTTTCGAACGATTGCTGACACGCTACCGCGAGGTCCAGGCCGAGATGCCGGAATTGGCACCCAAGCCCGCGCCGAAGGGGCGGCGCGACTTCCGGCGACGCAAACGAGGCTGACCTCGGCCCACATCGGAAGAGGCCCGTCGCGGCCATGGTCGGACGAAGGCGGTTGCCTAAACGCTTCATCCCCTATATTGCTCCGCCCTTACGGGGCCACGTGGCGGAGTGGTTACGCAACGGTCTGCAAAACCGTGTACACCAGTTCAATTCTGGTCGTGGCCTCCATCACAACTCTCTGATTTCTCAGCATAATTAGCAGCTCGGCGCGGATCCCGCCGCCGCCGCGCGCCGTCGTCTGCCGAGGGCGGAGGCGGCGTGATCACCGGGTTTGCCCGGGGCCTGCTGGACCCCCCCGAATCAGGCCGCTGGCATAGAGTTCGCATCTGCGAAGTGATGCATCTCGTCACCCGAGCACTGGAGCCACGAATGGGCGACATCGTCCGATTTGTCCCGAAATCCGAGCAGGAGCGGGCTCGCCTCATCCGTGAGGCCCGCGCGATCTATGACAGCATCTTTCCGTCGGCGACGCCCAACCGGGCGCCGCAGGATGGCGAGGATCGCGTCAAGACCTGATTGTGCCAAGTCGGGTGTCCGGCGCCGACCCCATAGCAAAACGCCCGCGGAGGCGGGCGGTTCGGTTCACGCTGAACGCGGCTCTCAGGAGGCCGCGTACCAGTCGTCGGGAAACGGCAGGAGGGGCCAGGCGCCCTCATTGTCATTGGCGGCTTTGGGCGTCGCGTCGAAGCTCCACGAGCGCCGCACGAATTCCTCCTCCGGCGCGGGGGCGAAATTTTCAATGGCCATGGCGTCCCGGACGGCATCCAGCAGCAAGTTGAATTCGGCTTCGCTTCTCATCGCACCCTCGCAGAACGCGGATGGCGCAATGTCGCAAAGCCAGCTTGTCATCCGATTGAGCCGATCGTTCGCATTTTAACGATCCGGCGATCGAAGCTCGATTGGTTAGCGATTTTTAGAAGTCCCGGCGGGAACCTACGTTCCGCACCCCCGCACGCAGTGTGAAAGAGATCACATCCCGCGCGATTTATTTCTCCTACCCCTTCGCACGACACCGGCCAGGACAGGCCGGGAGGCGGCAGGGCAGACAGGAGACTGGTCATGAAGGCGAGGTTCTTGCGGTTTGCGGGTGTGAAGAGCCGGGCGCGCAGCGCTTCCACGGTCGGGCTGTTGCTGACGCTGTTTGCCTCCGCTGCCCACGCGCAAGGAACGGCGGAGCAGCGCCGGGCCTGCACCCCCGATGTCTACCGGCTCTGCGCCGGCGAAATTCCCAATGTCCGCGCCATCACCGCTTGCCTGCGCCGTAACCGCTCCAGCCTGAGCGAGACTTGCCGCAGCGTGTTCGACCAGGCCGGCGGGTGAGCCCGCCTGTGGGTTGTTGCGCAGCAAGTAGCTTGCACGCACGCCCGAATTCCCCGCAGCCGCCCTGTGGATATGCTGCGGATAGATTGTTGACCGGTGAATTGCGGCAGCGCCGCTGCACGGAGCAAGACCTATCGTCTCTTGCGAATTTGGAAGCTCGAATCGGGCGCCCTGGCATGCGACCAGTTTTTGTGCAGCGCCATGCCCAAACCGCGGGCCTCCTCGATCCAATTTTTTGTACGCCCGCGGACAAGCTTTTCACGCGGGATCCCACCTAGCTTCGCCGTGACCTGGAACATGGCAGGCGCCATGACAACGCGAAGGAGCTGGAGATGGAGAGACGGGTTTTGCCGCAGGCGCGGCGGGGATTGGCGCGCGCATCATTGTCACCGCGCAAGCTCATGCTCGGCGCCGCCGTCGCTTTTGGACTCCTCGTTGCCGCACCGCTGAGCGCGCAGGCCGCAGCGCCCGCCGCCTGCGCCGCGCTCCAGGAAAAATATCCGGACTGGAAGGGCAAGACGCTGGTCAACGCCATCAATCCGCATACGCCGGGCTATGAGACGATCGATCCCAAGGATCCCAGCAAGTATATCGGCTTCGACATCGATCTCGGCGAAGCCATCGGCGAATGCCTCGGTTTCAAGCTGACCTACAAGGCGGTGACGTTCGCGGCGCTCCTGACCACGCTCGCCGCGGGACAAGCCGACATCGTGATCTCCGACATCTACGCCACCAAGGAGCGCGCCAAGGCCGCCGACTTCATCACCTACTCGAAGGTGTTCGACGGCGTCCTCGTCGCCAAGGGCAATCCGAAGGGCATCAACGGCATCAACTTGTCGCTGTGCGGCGCCGCTGCGGCCGAAAACACCGGCTATGTCGAGGTGCCCTTGATCCAGGCGCTGATCCCGGAATGCAAGAAGGCCGGCAAGCCCGAGCCGACCATCCAGCTCTACGACAACAACGCCAACTGCATCCAGGCGATCCTCGCCGGCCGCGCCGACACCTACATCAACGACGTCAACACCGTCGACAGCGCCGTCAAGGCCTATCCGGACAAGCTGGAGAAGGCGATCGCGGTGACGATCCCGTATTCCGTCGGCATCGCCGTGCCCAAGAACAAGCCGAAATTCCGCGACGCCGTGCTCGCCGCGCTGATCGAGGTGCAGAAGGCCGGCACGCACATGGAGCTTCTGAAGAAGCATGGGCTCGATGTGAACAACTTCATGGAGCCGGAAATTCTCACGGCCGACTGATGTCGCTGTTCCTCCACTACCTGAGCATGCCGTATCTGCTCGCGGGCATCGAGCTCACCCTCGAGGTGACCGCCCTCGGGCTCGGCGGCGGATTGATCCTCGGATTGATCCTCGCCGGCATGCAGCTCTCCCGCTTCTGGCCTCTGGCGGCGATCGCCAGGGCCTATACCGTGATCTTCCGCGGCACGCCGCTGATCCTTCAGATGGTGTTCGCCTACGACGCGCTGCCGCATATCGGCATCAAGCTGCCGGCGGTGCTGGCCGCCGGCCTCGCGCTCGCCTGCAACGAGGCGCCGTTCATCGCGGAGATGCTGCGTGCCGGCGTGCTCGGCGTCGACCGCGGGCAGCTGACGGCCGGCCAGGCGCTGGGCATGACGCCATCGGTGCTGATGCGCAGGATCATCGCGCCGCAGGCCATCCGCACCATGATCCCGGCCTTCGGCAACGAGGCGGTGAGTGCGCTGAAGAATTCCTCGCTCGCCTCCGTCGTCGCGGTGCAGGAGCTGACTTTGCGCTCGACGCAGCTTGCGTCCTCGACCTTCGACTTTTTCTCGATCTTCTTCGCCTCGGGTCTGCTCTATCTCGTGCTGACCGCAACCATCAGCGCGATCCAGCTCTTCGTCGAATGGCTGCTGGACCTCGACCGCACCACCCGCCGCGAGCGCAGGCTCGCCGATTATCTGCCCTGGCGCCGCGTCGATCTGGCTGCCAAGCTCGAACTGGCCGATGCGACCGCCACCGATCCCGAGCCCGCAGAGCTCGCGGTCACGCCGCCGCTGGCCCTGACCCGCGAGGAGCGAGCCCGCCGGGCCGCGACGATCGCGCGCAATAACATCGCGGTCGAAGTGAAGGACCTGACCAAGAGCTACGGGCCACAGACGGTGCTCGGGGGCCTCGACCTCACGGTGCGCATCGGCGAAGTGGTCGCGCTGCTCGGGCCGAGCGGCTCCGGCAAGAGCACGCTTCTTCGCTGCATCAACCACCTCGAGAACTGGGACGGCGGCACCGTGCGCGTCGGTGGCCGGCGCCTCGGCTTCAGCGAGAATGGAAAGCCGCTGTCGCCGCGGGCGATCGCCAATGAGCGCGCCAGCGTCGGCGTCGGCATGGTGTTCCAGCAGTTCAATCTGTTCGCGCACCTGTCGGCGAAGGAGAACATCGCCGGTCCCCTGCGCTGGGTTCACGGCATGACCCGCATCGATGCCGACCGCCGCGCCGCCGAGCTGCTCGATCGTGTCGGGCTTTCGCATCGTGCCCACGCGCTGCCGCGGCATCTGTCCGGCGGCCAGCAGCAGCGCGTCGCCATCGCCCGCGCGCTGGCGCCGAACCCGAGCGTGCTGCTGCTGGACGAGCCGACCTCGGCGCTCGATCCGGAGCTGGTCAACGAGGTGCTGGAGGTGATCCGCCGCCTCGCCATCGACGACGGCCTCACCATGATCATCTCGACACACCAGATCCGCTTCGCCGACGAGGTCGCCGACCGCGTCGCCTTCCTGAGCGGCGGCGCGATCATCGAGGAGGGACCGGCGCACGAGGTGCTCTCCAATCCCCGCAATCCGCTGACGGCGCGATTCCTCAGCGTGATGGAAGCCGACAAGACCCCGGAGACGGTGCGATGACCATCGTCACGACGTTCCAAGACCGCGTTCCCTGAAGAGGCCACCTCATGAAGCATGTCACGTTGCCGGTTTCGCCGAAGACTGTCCACTGGGGCTATTTTTCCAAGACAGTGGCACCGGCCCTGACGCTGCGCTCCGGAGATCGCGCCACGATCGAGACGCTGACCCACCACGCCAATGACGATTACGAGCGAATGATCCAGGGCGATCCAGGCGCCGAAAGCGTGTTCCAGTGGACGCGCGAGCACAAGGCTGTCGCGCGCCGAGGCTCAGGTCCGACGGAAGGCCCGTTCATCCGCGGTGCAGGCGAGGGCATCGGTGTGCATCTGCTCACCGGTCCGGTCGCGATCGAAGGTGCCGAGCCCGGCGACATTCTGGAGGTACGCATCCTCGATGTCCGGCCGCGGCCGAGCTGCAGCGCCTGCCATGCCGGCCGCTGCTTCGGTTCCAACGTCGCAGCCAATTGGGGCTTTCACTATCACGACCTGATCGAGGAGCCGAAGCCGCGCGAGGTCGTCACCATCTTCGAGCTGGACACCTCCGGCGAGCCCTACGCGAAGGCGGTCTACAATTACGTCTGGACGCCGCAGACCGATCCCGACAGCATCGTGCATCCGACCATCGACTATCCCGGCGTCCGCGTCGATCACGCCACCATCAGGAAGCGCGAGAACATTCTCTCCAGCGTGAAGGTGCCGGCGCGGCTGCATTTCGGCACGATGGGGCTCGCACCGTCGGAAGCCGATTTCGTCAGCTCGATCCCGCCGAGCTACACCGGCGGCAACATCGACGATTGGCGCATCGGCAAGGGCGCGCGGATGTTCTATCCGGTCGCCGTCCCCGGCGCCTATTTCTCGGTTGGCGATCCGCACGCCGCGCAAGGTGACAGCGAGCTCGGCGGCACCGCGATCGAGACCTCGCTGACCGGCGACTTCGAATTCATCCTGCACAAGAAGGCCGACCTTGCCGGCACCAGCCTCGAAGGCCTCGACCACCCGATGCTGGAGACCGACCAGGCCTGGTCGTTCTACGGTTTCACCTATCCGAACTATCTCGCCACGCTCGGCGCCGATGCGCAAACCGAGATTGCCAATCACTCGAGTCTCGACCGTGCGATGCGCGATGCGTTCAGAAAGCTCCGCCGCTTCCTGATGACCGTGCATCGTCTCAGCGAGGACGAGGCGATCTCGCTGCTGTCGGTCGCGGCCGATTTCGGCGTCACCCAGGTCGTCGACGCCAATTGGGGCGTCCACGGCACGATCCGCAAGAACATCTTCCGGTGCGACTGAACCTCTCCACGTCGTCCTGCTCTAACGCTTTGAAGAGCAGCCCGTTTTTCAGGATCGGATGGTGACCGACGAACCTCGTCTTCGGCCCGTCGCTGCGACGGATGACCGCGTGCGTCTGGCACGGAGGTTGCTTCGATCGACTGCAATCTGGGTCGATCCGATGAGCTTCCGCCCGTTCACGAGCGAGTCCTACGCGCAAGACGACCGCCCAGAAGCCTGGCGGGACGTGCTGGCCGCGGTCGGCCTGCAGCCGGCGGGTGGCCACAGCGTATTGGACGGACACGCGACCGCGTCGCACCGGCATGCCGCAGGCGTCGCGCTGACGCGCATGGCAGCGGGCGCGCAGAGCATTGTTCCGCTCTCACGAGCAAGCGAAGACCCTCCCATCGCGCTGATGCCGGTCGAGGACGGCATGGTGCTGAAGAGCGCCGGCAGTCATCGTATCGTTCCGGTCGGTCATCTCGTGCTGCTGC
The DNA here is from genome assembly GCF_004570865.1 of Bradyrhizobium frederickii. Lineage (GTDB taxonomy): Bacteria > Pseudomonadota > Alphaproteobacteria > Rhizobiales > Xanthobacteraceae > Bradyrhizobium > Bradyrhizobium frederickii. Next base: position 106,554 of record NZ_SPQS01000015.1, on the reverse strand, counting down.
CGCGCAGCGGCGATTGGAGCATCGTGTTCCAGCGCGACATGCGCGCCATCGTGCTGTCGGTGACATCGGAGGCGCTGCACGGTCGCCTTTCGGGCAAGCCGCGGCTCGGCGGGCCGCGCGTCGTTCCGCCGAGCGGCTTTGCCGACGTCTTCTCCCGTCTGCTCGATGCCACTGCACGGACGCTCGACACCCTGAGCGATCCCGAATGGAATTCGGTCGCCCAATCCTTCGTCGATCTGCTGCTGACGCTGGTGCATCAGCTGGCGTCCTCGGCCTCCGATGCTGGATCGAGCGCGACGCAGGCCGCGCTGCTGCACCGGATCTGCCAGACCATCGAGCGTCGCCTCGACGATCCCGATCTGGTGCCGGCACGCGTCGCGCAGGCCGAGGGAATTTCCGAACGCTACCTGCAAAAGCTGTTCGAGACGGTCGGAGACAATTTCACCCACTACGTTCGCGAGCGCCGCCTCCAGCGCGCCTGGGCCGACCTATCCAACCCAACCGAGGCGCATCGCTCGATCTCGGAGATCGCCTACGCCTATGGCTTCGGCGATTCCGCGCATTTCAGCCGAGCCTTCCGCCATCGCTTCGGCCTGCCGCCGCGCGAGTTTCGCCAGCAGGAGGCGGAGCGCGCGACGGCGCATCACGGCGTTCCCGGCCAGCGCGGCTGGCCCCAGGAGGCGCTCGCACAGCTTCGCGCGCATCAGAGCGTTGAGGCGCGCAGCAGCGTCGCCTGCGCCGGTGCCGAGAAACGGGCCGCATCGGAGCGCAGGCATCACCATCTTCCCGTCGAAGCCAGCCGCGTTCATTGGGGCTATTTCAGCCGCTCGCTGCCGCCGCAGATCGAGATTGCCTCGGGCGACACCATCACCATCGAGACGCTGACGCAGCACGCCTCCGACGATCCCGAGTTGATGATCGCGGGCGATGCCGCCGCCGAAAGCGTGTTCGGCTGGACGCGGCAGCGGAAGAACGTCGACCGCCGCGGGGCAGGGCCGATGGACGCCAGCGTGTTCGGCCGTGGTGCGGGCGAGGGATTTGGCGTGCACATCTGCACCGGTCCGGTCGCTGTGAAGGACGCCCAACCCGGCGACGTGCTCGAGGTGCGCATCCTCGACATCGTGCCGCGGGCGAGCCGTAATCCCGATCATGCGGGCCGCGTGTTCGGTTCCTCGGTCGCGGCTTGGTGGGGCTATCATTACAACGAGTTTCTCGGCGGTCCCAAGCCACGCGAAGCCGTCACCATCTACGAGATATTCGACAACGCCGACGAGGCCCACGCCCGCGCCCTCTATTCCTACCGCTGGGAGCCGCAGACCGATCCTTTCGGCGTAGTTCACACGACCTACGACTATCCCGGCGTTCCCGTCGCATCCGCCACGATCAAGCGTCGCCATGCCGTGCTCGATGGCATCAAGATTCCCCTGCGTCCCCATTTCGGCGTGATCGCGGTGGCGCCGCGCGAGGTCGATTTTGTCGATTCCGTGCCGCCGTCCTATTTCGGCGGCAACCTGGACAATTGGCGGCTGGGGAAGGGGACAACCGTCTATCTGCCGGTTTCCGTGCCCGGCGCGCTTCTGTCGGTCGGCGATCCCCACGCCGCGCAGGGCGACGGCGAGCTCAGCGGCACAGCGATCGAATGCTCGATGACCGGCACATTCGAGGTGATCCTGCACAAGAAGGCCGATCTCGCCGGCCGGCCTTTCGCCGATCTCTCTTATCCCCTGATCGAGACCGCCACCGATTGGGTGCTGACCGGCTTCAGTCATCCGAACTATCTCGCGGAGTTCGGCGCCCAAGGACAAAGCGAGGTCTACGCCAAGTCTTCGCTCGATCTCGCCATGAAGGATGCGTTCCGCAAGATGCGGCGCTTCCTGATGAACGTCAAAGGCCTCAGCGAGGACGAGGCCATCGCGCTGATGTCGGCCGCCGTCGATTTCGGCGTCACCCAGGTCGTCGACGGCAATTGGGGCGTGCACGCCATCCTCAGCAAGCGCCTGTTCCAGGACATACCCTAGCAAGGACACTCGAGTTGAAATTCCACATGATCAGCGACGGGCCGAAGCCGGTCGCGCCCTTCAGCCACGCGGTGGAAACCGATGGTTTCGTCTTCGTCACGGGCCAGATGCCGGACACGCCGCAGACGCCGGGCGTGCTGCCCGAGGGCATCGTCGCACAGACCCGCGCGGTGATGGCGAATTTGAAGATCGTTTTGGCCGGTCTCGATCTCGGCCTCGAGCATGTCGTGATGACGCGAGTTTATCTCACGCGCTTCAGGGAGGACTACACGGCCATGAACGAGACCTACCGCACGTTCTTTCCGCCGGACCGGCTCCCCGCGCGCACCTGTGTCGGGGTCACCGGGCTCGCCTATGACGCGTTGATCGAGATCGATCTGGTGTGCCGTCGGCCGTGACGGTCGGCAGGGTGGGCCGAGAGCGGGCTCATTTGCCTCAAATTGCAATCTGTGCGAGCAAGAAAATCTTGATCGGTTGTGAGTAGAGGTATCGGGGTGGGCTTGAACGTGGGCGGCGACCGGCGCGACTAACCGGAAGAGTGCCGAGGGATCAGAGGAATGTGAACAACCCGCCTCTTCCTAAAGTACTAAAATGGTGCTTTAGTACTTTTCATGAGTCAGTCCTCTCGAAACGCGCCCTCCGCGCTGCGTTACAGGCTTGCCCCTGACCCGGCCGCCAAGGCCGCACTGGAGGCGACGTTCCAGGCCTATGACCGCATGATGGAAATCCTGGATGAGGTCGCGCGAAGCCACAACGTCGGTTCCAACGTCGTGCTGCTGCATGCCCACGCCTATGACCCGATCCGCAAAGCAACCGCGCTGCCGTCGCGTCTGGTGACGCTGGGCCTGCGCGACCGCAGCGAATATCGCGCGGCGCAGGGCCGCCGTCTGCCGCTCGACGACAAGCTCGCCAAGATCAAAGGTCCGGCCACCATCTCGATTGCGACCGTGCAAGGGCGCTTCAGCGTGCCCTTCGACTATGCCGGCTATGCCGAGGGCTGGGGGCAAAGTGTGCCCGCGTGCCTGGTTCGCACCGAGGACGGTTTCGAAGTCCACTACGGCGTCACGCCGAACATTCTGCCAGAGGAGGAGAACGCTATGGATACCATCGCTGCCGCCCCCGACAATTTCCTGTCCCGGGTCGGGCGCCTGATCGCCGGGATCGCTTACGACGCGATCGAGCAGGCGGAAGGCAAGAACAAGCTTGGGGTGGTCGGACAGGCCATCCGCGAGATCGAGCGCGCCGAGAGCGAAGCGCGCGACGCGCTCGCCGCCGCGCGCGCCGAGGAATACCGCCTCAACGCGCGCCGGACTGAAATCGAGCGCGAGATGGCCAATCTCACTCCCAAGATCGAAGCGGCGATCGCCGATAGCCGCGACGACCTCGCTCGCGCCGGCATCGCGCGACAGATGGATCTGGAGGCACAGTTCGACGTGCTCTCCCGCGCCATCGACGAGAACAACGAGAAGATCGAGCAATCTGTGACTTCGCTGCGAGCGGTGCTGTCGGCGCTCCAGGACGCCGAGCAGCGCCGCGCCGAGCTCGAAAAGAGCGAGGCGGCCGCAAGCCAGCAGGGCTCGACGTCGTCCCGTAAGCCGGGCGGCACTTCCGCCGCAGCCAAGGCCTTGCGTGCGGGCAGGGCGGTGGCCCGCGCCACCGGCGTGCCCCAGGCCATCCCGTATTCGAGCGACATCGACGAGCTCAGCACGCTCCATCGCGACAAGGAAATTGCGGCGAGGCTGGCGCGTCTGAAGTCACGCACCTGAGTGCCGTGTCATGAGCGCTCTGCTCGAACACGTCATGTCGCCGGAGGTGAGGCCGTTCGCGATTGCGGCGGCCATGATCGTCATCGTCGGCTCGATCGAGGTGGTCTCGATGCTGGTCGGGGCCTCCTTGAGCGAGATGCTCGGTACCCACATCGATTTCAGTCATCCCAGCGACAATGGCGTGATCAACGCCATCTCCTGGATCAATGTCGGCGGCGTGCCGCTGTTGATCTTCCTGCTGCTGCTGCTCGGCGCCTTCTCCATCACCGGCTTTCTGATCCAGGACGTCGCACAGATGGTGGCCGGTCCCTTGCCGGCGACGGTCGCCTCGGTCGGGGCAGTCGTGGTCTCGGTTCCACTGGTCCGCGCCGCCAGCCGCGCCATCGCGCGGGTCATTCCCAAGGATGAAAGCTACGCCGTCGGCCTCGGCGACCTCGTCGGCCGCATCGGTGAGGTCGTCATCGGCCCGCTCGACCAGGGGCCACCCGGCCGCGTCAGCGTCGCCGATGTCCATGGCAACCGCCATTTCGTCGCGGCGGTCGCGGCGCCGTCGTCGGCTCCTTTGCCGCAGGGAACCGCCGTCCTGCTGGTCGATCGGGCCGGCACGCGCTTCGTGGCGGTCAAGGCCGACGATGAACTCAAACCTTCCAAGTCCAGTCTAAGCAGCAGCTAGGTCATTATCGGAGAAAGTCATGTTCGACATCGCAGTTCCGGCCATGATCGGCGTCGCGCTGATCGTCGTCCTGGGGATCGTCTTTACCATCCTCTACAAGCGCGCAACTCGCGACGAAGCCTTCGTGCGCACCGGCCTTGGCGGCAAGAGGGTCGTGCTCGACGGCGGCGCCATGATCCTGCCGATCTTCCATTCCTATGCCAGCGTCAATCTGAAGACGCTGCGGCTCACTGTGGAACGCAAGGAGCGGGAATCCCTGATCACCAAGGACCGCCTGCGCGTCGACATCGTCGCCGAATTCTACGTCCGCGTTCGTCCTGACGACGAGAGCATCGCGCTGGCCAGCCAGACGCTGGGCGCGTTGACCAACGACGCCGAGGCCTTGCGCAACCAGGTCGAGGCCAAGTTCGTCGACGGCCTGCGCTCGGTGGCTGCGACCATGACCATCCTGGAGCTGCAGGAAAAGCGTAGCGATTTCGTCAAGCACGTGCAGGCGACCGTGGAGTCCGACGTCAAGTCCAACGGTCTCGAGCTGGAATCGGTTTCGCTGACCAAGCTCGACCAGACCGACGTGAAGTTCTTCAACCCCGAAAACTTCTTCGACGCCGAGGGCCTGACCCAGCTCAAGACCATCACCGAGACCCGCCGCCGCGACCGCAACGCCATCGTGCGCGACAACGAGGTCGCGATCGCGCAAAAGGACCTCGAGGCGCGGCAGCAGACACTGACAATCGAGCGGACCAAGAAGGAAGCCGAGCTTTCGCAGGAGCGCGACATCGCCAACAAGACCGCGAGCACCCGCGCCGAGGTCGCAACCGCAACCCAGACCGCGCGCCTGACCGAGGAGAACGCCCGGATCGATACCGACAGGGCGGTTGCCGAAAAGGAGGCCGGTGCCAAGCAGGTCAAGGAAACCGCAGTGATCGAATCGGATCTGGCGATCAACAAGCGCAAGACCGATGCCCAGCGCGAGATCCAGATCGCCACGCAGGAGAACGAGATCCAGATCGCCGCCAAGAGCAAGCAAACCTCGGAAGCCGTCGCCGAAGCCAAGACCGCCGAAGCGCTTGCCGTCTCCGCGGAGGAAAAGGTCGTGACTGCGCGTGCGGTCGAGGTGGCCGATCGCGCCCGTCTCACCCAGGTGCTTGCCGCGCGGACCGAGGCCGAACGCAAATCGACCGAGCTGATCGTCGCGGCCGAGGCGGAAAAGAAGGCTTCGCTCGATCGCGCCGAGGCCGTGAAGACGCTGGCCACGGCCGAAGCCGAGTCCAACAAGATCAAGGCCGCCGGCGTCCGCGACATCGGTGAAGCCGAGGCTGCCGTCATCACCATGAAGAACGAGGCGCAGAACAAGCTCGGCAGCAACATCATCGATTTCGAGATCGCCAAGAGGCGGATCGAGACGATGCCGTCGGCGCTGGCCGAGATGGTCAGGCCGATCGCCAACCTCAAGGACGTCCGTATCCTGCACACCGGCGGCGCGTTCGGCGGCAACGGCGCCGGCGGAGGCAATGTCGGCTTCGGCGAAGGGCTCGCGGGCGAACTGCTCAAGGTGCACGCGCTGCGTCCGATGATCGACGAGATCCTGCGCCAGGGCGGCTTTGCGCCTGGCGACGATCCCGTGCAGGCGCTGGTCGGCGCCGTGACCGGAAAGAGCAACGGCGCCGCTGTGCCGGCGCCAGCGCCGGAAAAGGCAAACACCGCCGATCTATGAATGCCGGTTCATTGCTGCGGAGAATTCGAAACGATAGAAACAGGTCGTGCGCGTCTCGCGTCGCGCAACGTTCCGGAGTGCAGATCGACGGCGTGTTGAACCTTCGATCGCGCTCCGGACCTGTCTTGAGGCAACGCTTTTGTTGCCGCGGCGCCTGCGCCGATCGACGCCGGGCGCCGAGGCCTGTTTCGATCGGAGGATTTTCACATGAAGCATTTTCTGACTGGATTGATCGCGATCGGTCTTTCGATCGCCGCCATGCCGTCGGTCGCGGCTGACGCCCGCAACGTCACCGTCGTCAACGAGACCGGCTATGCCATCAAATTCCTCGGCTTCAACGCGCCGGACGACGGCCTGGACGAGTGGGACAACGAACTGGAGAAGGTGTTGCAGAACCAGGCCAGCACCTATGTCGAGTTCGACGAGGACGACGAGGGCTGTGTCTGGAACATCCGCGTCGACTGGCAGAGCTACGACGAGGCGGTGCTGTGGAAGAACGTCAACCTCTGCAAGATGACCGCGCTTCGGCTGCGCTACGATTCCGGCACCAAGACCACCTCGTTTCTTGCGGAATAGCGGCTGCCGACAATGTCCGGAGGAGGGGCCGTTCAGACCCTTCCTCAAGGACGTTTCGGATGACGACGAATTCGTCCTTTGCAAGCGCAAGCGGCTTTGTTATACGCAGCCGCGCGCGAACGACTGGTTCGCCTTTTCCTCGGTAGCTCAGCGGTAGAGCATCCGACTGTTAATCGGATGGTCGCTGGTTCGAATCCAGCCCGGGGAGCCAAATTTTTCCGTGAATTCAACAAGTTATGGTCGCATCCTTGTGCGATGCGCGATCTCGTTGCATTGATCTCTGAACCGCGAATCCGCGATTCCTGCCGGGAGTTCGCATTCAAGCCGATGTGTGGATGGGCATCGTCGCGCCATGCGGACGGCGCCAAATCGACCCAATTGCAATCGAGCTTCGACAGCTGCCGGATCTTTACGGAGCTGATTCCCATGCCACACATCCAGGTCGACCGTTCCCAAATGGCCCCCTCGATTCTGCCGGCTGAGATCCCGGAGCTCAGCGACGACGAATGCCTCGCCTGTCTGGCGCGTGCGGTCGAGACGCCCGATTCGGCGCGACTGGATGAGGTCGCAGCTCTGATCGGCCGGCTCGCGGTGGCGATCGAGTAATCCGTTCCGGAGCCCGACGCGGTCAGATGCGGAAGCCTTAGTCCCGCAGGCGAACGGCCGTGTTGCGTTTTGGCCGTGCATGCTCCAAAGATGCCGCGAATTTCGTCCGCGGCATCGTCCGCATTGCAGGGTCCGCAAATGTCCGGTTTTTCGACCGCGCGCCTCAAAATGGTCGATGGCCAGGTGCGCACCAATGACGTCACCGACCGTCGTGTTCTCGATGCCATGCTTACGGTTCCGCGCGAGGCCTTCGTGCCGGCCGCCCGGCAGGCACTGGCCTATCTCGATCTCGACCTCGACGTGAGCGAGGGCACAGCCAAGCGTTTCCTCATCAAGCCGCAGCTGACCGGCAAGCTGCTTCAGGCCGCCGAAATCGGCGAGGGCGACAGCGTGCTGGTGGTCGGCTGCGCCACGGGATACCTCGCGGCGCTGGCTGCCAAGCTGGCCCGCCAGGTCACCGCAACGGAATGCGATTCGGCGCTCGCCGCGAAGGCCAAGGATGCCTTTACGTCGCTGGGGCTTGCCAATGTCACCTGCAAGGCCGCAGCCTGCACCGAAGGCGATCCGTCCGCCGCGCCCTATGACGTGATCATCCTCAATGGCGCTGCCGAGGTCATGCCGGAGGCGCTGCTCGGGCAGCTCAAGGAGGGCGGGCGCCTGGTAGGGGTGTCCGCCGAATCCAGGCCGCCGCGGGCCATGATCATGACCCGGACCCACGGTGAATTCGGCCATCGAACCCTGTTCGACGCCACCGCGCCGGTCCTTCCCGGGCTCGAACGGGCCGCCGCTTTCGTCTTCTGACGACCCAAAGCCCGTTAAAATCCCGTTCTGAATCAGAAGTGTGGCCGGGATGCTGCACGTGAAGAGTTTCCACCGAGAACTACCTTGAGGTGGTTCCGTCGCGGCAATCCGCGTCCTATGTTGCGGCGGGGCAACGACTCCACTCGGTAGACGGTAACCCAGCTCGCGGGCACGAGCCGGGCGTTAGAATGAACGGAATTTCAGGGATGCATGGGGTGAAGCTCTTCACCGGAGCTGCGGTTTCGGTCCTGTTGCTGGCGCTTGCCGGGCCGACGCCTGCCTTGGCCGACACGATCGAGGCGGCACTGGTGCGCGCCTATCAGAACAATCCGCAGCTCAACGCACAGCGTGCCCAGGTGCGATCAACTGACGAGGGCGTGCCGCAGGCCTTGTCCGGCTATCGGCCCAAGGTCAATCTGACTGCGAGCGGTGGCTATCAATATCAGGATTTGCAGAGTGGCGTGGGGACTGACTCAGTCTACGGAACCAGGACGCCCCGCAGCGTTGGCGTTACCGCGACGCAGACGCTCTACAACGGCAACATTACCGGCAACAGGACGCGGGCGGCGGAGAGTCAGGTTTCCGGCACCCGCGAAGCGCTGCGCGGTATGGATCAGAGCGTGCTGCTGAGCGCAGCAACGACCTACATGGATTATCTGCGGGACGCCGCCACGCTCGAGGTCCAGCGCAGCAACGTGCGTGTCCTCGAACAGACGCTGAAGCAGACCCGTGATCGCTTCAATGTGGGTGAGGTGACACGCACGGACGTCGCACAATCGGAAGCGCAGCTGGCTGCCGGCAGGACCCAGGCCCTTACCGCGGAATCGAATCTCAACACGACTCGCGCCACCTTCCGTCGGGTCATCGGCAACGATCCGACGAACCTTGCGCCGGGCTCACCGGTCGATCGGTTTCTTCCCCCAACGCTTGCCTCGGCGATCGAACTCGGTCTGGTCGAGCACCCCGACGTGACGGCCGCCATGTACGGCATCGACGTCAATTATCTGCAGGTCAAAATCGCCGAGGGTGCGCTGCTGCCGACACTTACGGCTCAGGTAACGGCCCAGCGGGCCGACGAACAGTCCTTGATTCAGATGCGCTCGTACACCGCATCGGCGATCGCGCAGCTCCAGGTGCCGATTTATAATGGCGGTGGCGAATATTCGCTGATCCGCCAATCCAAGGAAAATCTGGCGCAGCAGCGCCTCAATCTCGAAAAGACTCGCGATCAGACCCGCGCGACCATCGTGCAATGGTGGGGTTCGTTGCAGGCCGGCAAGGCGCAGGTGCAGTCGGCGCAGGCGCAGGTGACGGCGTCCGAGATCGCGCTGAACGGCGTCCGCGAGGAAGCCAAGGCCGGTCAGCGCACGACCCTCGACGTGCTCAACGCGCAGCAGGCGCTGGTCAATGCGCGCGTCGCGCTCGTGACCGCGCAGCACGACCGTGTCGTCGCGTCCTACAACGTCCTCGCCGCCGTCGGCCGTCTGGCGCCGCAGGTGCTTGGCCTTGCGACCAATGTCTACGATCCCAGCGTTCACTACCATCAGGTCCGCGACAGCTGGGCCGGTGTGCGCACGCCTGACGGGCGCTGATCCCCGTAATCGTCCGGTCGGCCTCGCGAACAGCCGAAGCCGACCGGCGCTTTGCTTGCAATCATCAAAATCCCTGACATAGCCTTGCCAGGACAATGCGGGTCGATTCGCCTCGTATTGATGCCGTATGCGTAAAGCTTGAGTGCCGGGGGCAGGGGCGCACCGCCGCACGTTGAGCCGTGATCTGGGGACAAGTCGGGCTGCCGCGACGAAAATGGCAGGCCGCACGCCCGGAACCGGGCCAATCCTGCCTTGCTTGGTGTAAAACAACGCATGCGAGGGCGTTGATGATGTGGAGTCGGAGATGACGCAGCCTGCAAAGGTCACAGAACCCTCGATGGAGGAGATTCTGGCCTCGATCCGGCGCATCATTGCCGACGACGAGGCCAAGCCGCCGCCGGCTGAGACCGCCAAGCCTGAGAAAGCCGCGGCCCCCGCAGCGCCGCCAAAGCCGCAGGCGATGAACGACATTCCGCCCTCCAAGGTCGCGCCCGCAAAACCTGCTGCCGAGAAGCCCGCTCCCCCTCCGGCCGCAAAGCCGGCCCCAGCTCCCGCACCGGCGGCGGATGCATCGCCAAACAGTCAGGACGATATCGACGCGCTGCTGGCGGGACTCGACGCGGCCACGCCCGCGCCCGAGGTCCGCGCGCCTGAGCCGGAACCGGAGCCCGAGCCTGAACCCGACGTGCTCGAATTGACCGACGAGATGGCGATGGATCCGACGCCGGCTCCGCCGCCACCGAGCTTCCGCAAGGTCGAGCCGCGGGACGATCTCGAATTCGCCGAATCGCCGCCGCCGCGCCCGACCCCGCCACCGTCCTACGCGCCGGTGGACTTCGACGCCCCGCCGCTGCCGCCGCAGCAGCCGATCCTGGCGCAGTCGACGGTCTCGGCGGTGGAATCCGCCTTCAACTCCCTGGCCCATACGGTGCTCAGCAGCAATGCACGCACGCTGGAGGATCTGGTCAAGGAGATGCTGCGTCCGATGCTGAAATCCTGGCTCGACGACAATTTGCCGGGCCTTGTCGAACGCATCGTGAAGGCCGAAATCGAGCGGGTCTCGCGCGGCGGCCGCTGACGCGGGCGGTGCGGCCCCGATAAAGCCCTGCTCCTGCGGCATATTCGGCCTGCGGACCGGGCTGGAAAGCCTTCTTGCCGCTGAGCTTTCCGTTGACTTGCCCCGCGCACGCGGCTTTCTAGCAGCCCCATGATTGAGAAAAATTACCAGCCCGCCGATATCGAAGCCCGCATGTCCGTGGTGTGGGAGGACAGCCTTGCCTTCAAGGCCGGCCGTCCCGACCGCCGCGACGCCGTGCCGTTTACCATCGTGATCCCGCCGCCGAACGTGACGGGCTCGCTGCACATGGGCCACGCCCTCAACAACACGCTCCAGGACATCCTGTGCCGGTTCGAGCGCATGCGTGGCCGCGACGTGCTGTGGCAGCCCGGCACCGACCATGCCGGCATTGCCACCCAGATGGTGGTCGAGCGGCAGCTGATGGAACGCCAGCAGCCCGGCCGCCGCGAGATGGGCCGCGAGAAATTTCTCGAGCGGGTCTGGCAGTGGAAGGCCGAGAGCGGCGACACCATCATCAACCAGCTCAAGCGCCTCGGCGCGTCCTGCGACTGGTCGCGCGAGCGCTTCACCATGGACGAGGGCCTGTCGAAGGCCGTCGTCAAGGTGTTCGTCGAGCTGCACCGCGAGGGGTTGATCTACAAGGACAAGCGGCTGGTGAACTGGGACACCAAGCTGCTCACCGCAATCTCGGATCTCGAGGTGCAGCAGACCGAGGTCAAGGGTCACCTCTGGTATCTGCGCTATCCGATCGAGGGCAAGACGTTCAGCCCCGAGGATCCCTCGAGCTTCGTCGTCGTCGCCACCACGCGGCCCGAGACCATGCTCGGCGATACCGGCGTCGCCGTGCATCCGGAAGATGAGCGCTATCAGAAGCTGATCGGCCACAACGTGATCCTGCCGCTGGTCGGCCGCAAGATCAAAATCGTCGCCGACGATTATTCCGATCCGGAAAAGGGCTCGGGTGCGGTCAAGATCACGCCGGCGCACGACTTCAACGACTTCGAGGTCGGCAATCGCCACGGTCTGCGCCGCATCAGCGTGATCGACAGGGAAGGTTGTCTCGATCTCGTCGACAACGAGGACTATCTGCGCGACCTGCCCGAAGGCGCCGGGGAGTTCGCCGAGGAATTCCACAAGGTCGACCGCTTCGCCGCGCGCAAGCGCATCGTCGAGCGGCTGGAGAGCTTCGGCTTCGTCGAGCGGATCGAGCCGCACACCCACATGGTGCCGCATGGCGATCGGTCCGGCACTGTGATCGAGCCGTACCTGACCGACCAATGGTATGTCGACGCCAAGACGCTGGCCAAGCCGGCGATCGCGGCGGTGCGTTCGGGCGAGACGACGTTCGTGCCGAAAAACTGGGAGAAGACCTATTTCGACTGGATGGAGAACATCCAGCCCTGGTGCATCTCGCGCCAGCTGTGGTGGGGCCACCAGATTCCGGCCTGGTACGGGCCCGACGGCAAGGTGTTCGTCGCCGAGACCGAGGAGGAGGCGATCAGCCACGCCCTCGGCTATTACGTCGAGCAGGAGGTGATCACGGCCGAGCAGGGCCGCGAGTTGGCGCTCGACCGCAACAAGCGCGAAGGCTTCATCACGCGCGACGAGGACGTGCTCGACACCTGGTTCTCCTCGGCGCTGTGGCCGTTCTCGACGCTCGGCTGGCCCGAAGACGCGCCCGAGGTGCAGCGCTACTACCCGACCAATGCGCTGGTGACCGGCTTCGACATCATCTTCTTCTGGGTCGCCCGCATGATGATGATGGGCCTGCACTTCATGAAGGAAGTGCCGTTCTCGACGGTCTACATCCACGCCCTCGTCCGCGACGAGAAGGGCGCCAAGATGTCGAAGTCGAAGGGCAACGTCATCGATCCGCTCAACCTGATCGACGAATACGGCGCCGACGCGCTGCGCTTCACGCTGGCGGCGATGGCGGCGCAGGGGCGCGACATCAAGCTCGCCACCAGCCGCGTCGAGGGCTACCGCAATTTCGCGACCAAGCTCTGGAACGCCTGCCGCTTCGCCGAGATGAACCAGTGCGCGGTACCTGAAGGCTTCGAGCCGGCGAAGGCGAAGGAGACGCTGAACCGCTGGATCGCGCATGAGAGCGCGCACACCACGCGCGAGGTGACCGAGGCGATCGAAGCCTATCGCTTCAACGATGCGGCCGGCAGCATCTATCGTTTCGTCTGGAACGTCTATTGCGACTGGTATGTCGAGCTCGCCAAGCCCGTGCTGCTGGGCCCCGACAGTCCCGCCAAGGACGAGACCCGCGCCATGGTCGCCTGGGCGCGCGACGAGATCCTGAAGCTGCTGCACCCCTTCATGCCCTTCATCACCGAGGAGCTGTGGGAGGTGACGGCCAAGCGCGACGGCCTGCTCGCGCTGGCGCCATGGCCGCTGCAGCGGACCGAGCCGACGTCCGAGCAGCTTGCGATGCTCGCCGCGACGACCGGGACGACCGATCCGCTGGTCTCGCCGGCCTGGGTGCTGCCGATCTTCGACCATGCCGACTTCACCGACCCTGCGGCCGAGGCCGAGATCGGCTGGGTGATCGACCTCATCACCCAGATCCGTTCGGTGCGCGCCGAGATGAACATCCCGCCGGCGACGTTGACGGCGCTTGTGCTGGCCGGCGCCTCGGCCGAGACCAGGGAGCGCGCGCCGCGCTGGACCGACGTCATCAAGCGCATGGCGCGGCTGTCGGACATCTCCTTCGCCGACCGTGCGCCCGACGGTGCGGTCCAGCTGCTCGTGCGCGGCGAGGTGGCCGCGCTGCCGCTCAAGGGCGTGATCGACGTCGCTGCCGAGCGCACGCGTCTCGACAAGGAGATCGCCAAGGCCGACGCCGACATCAAGCGCGCCGAGTCGAAGCTCGCGAACGAGAAATTCGTCGCCAACGCGGCCGAGGAGGTCGTCGAGGAGGAGCGCGAAAAGCGCGAGGCCGCGCTGGCGCGGAAGGCCAAGCTGCTCGAGGCGTTGGAGCGGCTGAAGCAGGCGTCTTAGGCCTACCTCGGAAACGGCTTGCTCAAGAACTTCGATCCCCTGATGCCGTAGCGCCAGGGCAGCTCGACCGCCTTGGTGATGCCGATCCGGATGCCGGTTGCGACCTCGACGTCCTCCGTCCGCGCATGCAGCGCGATCGGCGGCCGGTCCAGCGGCAGCGTGTTGTGCGCGATGGTGATCCCGAGCGCTTCGGTCAGCTTGCCCGGGCCCGAGCACAGCGCGTGCAGATCCTGGAGATGACGGCGGCGGCGCATGGTGGCGATGCCGTGCGTCGGCTCGATCGCGCGGATCAGCACGGCGCTGGCCGAGCCTTCCTCCTCGCAGACGAAATTGACGCACCAATGGATGCCGTAGGAGCGATAGACGTAGGCATAACCGGGCGGGCCGAACATCACCTGGTTCCGCGGCGTCGGCCCGTTGTAGGAGTGCGCCGCCGGGTCGGTATGATGATAGGCCTCGACCTCGACGATGATGCCGCCGATTCCGTCGACCAGCATCGTCGCGCCGATCAGGTCGGGCGCGACCTCGTGGACGCTGCGGCCGAAAAAGGCACGCTGCAACCGTTTGCCGAGCCGCGGGGGTGAGGCGTTCGATCTTGGAGCCATTCGAGATGAGAATCGCCAGAGGACAGAGCAGGATATTGCCCATATCTGCCATGTTCCCCGAAGCGGGGCGAGGCGGGTTGCGATGCCCCGCCAGACCGACTAGGTAGGACCTGAACAGACCGGACACCCCATGGTCGTAATCGTCGACACCATCTCGAACCCGCTGCGCCCGCGCCACCCCGAAAAGGTGAACCGACCCGATTCCGCTTCCCCGCCGAAGCCGGACTGGATCCGCGTGCGCGCGCCCAACACCCGCGGCTATGCCGACACCCGCAACATCGTGCGGTCCAACGGCCTGCACACGGTGTGCGAGGAAGCGGGCTGTCCGAACATCGGCGAGTGCTGGGACAAAAAGCACGCCACCTTCATGATCATGGGTGACACCTGCACCCGCGCCTGCGCCTTCTGCAACGTCAAGACCGGCCTGCCGAACGCGCTGGACGCGGCCGAGCCGCAGAACGTCGCCGAGGCGGTCGCCAAGCTGGGGCTTGCCCACGTCGTCATCACCTCGGTCGACCGCGATGACCTCGCTGACGGCGGCGCCGAGCATTTTGCCCAGACCATCCGCGCAATCCGCGCCGCGTGTCCCTCGACCACGATCGAGATCCTGACGCCGGACTTCCTACGCAAGGAGGGGGCGCTCGAAATCGTCGTCGCCGCCAAGCCCGACGTCTTCAACCACAATCTCGAGACCGTGCCGTCGCGCTACCTCACGGTGCGGCCGGGCGCGCGCTACTTCCATTCGATCCGGCTGCTGCAGCGGGTCAAGGAGCTCGATCCCACCATCTTCACCAAGTCCGGCATCATGGTCGGTCTCGGCGAGGAGCGCCACGAGGTGCAGCAGGTGATGGACGATTTGCGCTCCGCCGACGTCGATTTCCTGACCATCGGCCAGTACCTGCAGCCGACCCGCAAGCACCATGCGGTGATGCGCTACGTGCCGCCGGACGAGTTCGCCTCTTACGAGAAGGTTGCCTACACCAAGGGCTTCCTGATGGTGTCCGCGAGCCCGCTCACCCGCTCGTCGCATCATGCCGGCGAGGATTTTGCGAGACTGAAGGCCGCGCGGGCAGCGCACGCCCGCTGAACCGCCATGCCCAAATTTTCGAGCAAGCGCCGTGTCAATCACAGCGCATCCGAGATGTTCGACCTGGTCGCCGACGTCGAGCGCTACCCGGAATTCGTGCCGCTCTGCAGCGCGCTGAAGGTGCGCCAGCGGATGGCGAAGCCCGACGGCACCGAGGTGCTGATTGCGGACATGACGGTGTCGTTCAAGCTGGTCAGGGAATCCTTCACCAGCCGCGTGACGCTCGACCGCGCCAATCTGAAGATTCTCGTCGAATATCTGCAAGGTCCCTTCAGCAATCTGGAAAACCGCTGGACGTTCGAGCCCAAAGGTGAGGGCGTCTGCGACGTCGGTTTCTTCCTGTCCTACGAATTCAAGAGCCGCATGCTGGCGTTGCTGATGGGCTCGATGTTCGATGCCGCCTTCGCGCGCTTCTCCACCGCGTTCGAAAAGCGGGCGGACGCGATCTACGGCCGGCCGAAGCTGGCGTCGACGTAGCCGTTGTGGCTTCTCGTGTCCCGGACGCGCCGCAACGCGCAAGCGTTGCTGCGCAGAGCCGGGACCCATGACGCCACGGCACTCGCTGCGACATGGGCCCCGGCTCTGCAGCGCATCGTCGGAGGGGCGCTGCGCTGCGTCCGGGGCACGAGAGCGGGGTGTTGCGTACGAAGGCGGAAGCAAGCCAGAAGCTTTCCGTAGAGACAGTATCAATCCCGTCATCCTGAGGTGCGAGGCATGCGATGCGAATGCATCGCATGCGGAGCCTCGAAGGATGCGCGGCCGAGCTGATGCAGCGGGGCCGTCGCCCTTCGAGGCTTTGCTCTGCGACGCTATCGCGCCGCAGCGCGCGCACCTCAGGGTGACGGTGATGCATAGGGTTTGCAACGTACTCGCCTTCCTACGGACACACCCCCGCATCCTCGCGGCTCATTTCGCCCGAGCTTTGCCTGGTCGCTTCGCCCTCCTTTGTCAGAGGGCGCAGGGAAGACCGGATGCCGGCTGGGCACCCGCGGTCCACTGTGCGAAACCTGCGTGTCGAGAAACTGCACAGCGGCATACAGGTGAAGCCAAACAACCGGCCTTCCCTGCGCAGTGGTTTGACGGCTTATGCCGTGCTCTCCCCGGGGAGCGTTGCACTATTGCCCCCGTCGCCTTGCAGATCGCTGATGCGCGCACCCGGTCGGGCCGCCACATCACCGCAAGACTTGACGCACAGACCCCGGGCGTCAGGACCACACGGTTTTGCCGTACGCATGTCACACCGGTCGTGTGCGCGCCGGCTGTCGCTCACGGTCTTGCCGCCCTGCGATGCCTCTCGCGCCGATGTGACTTGCGTCCACCGCAGCTCACCCCACGTTTCGTGACGATCGCGATACGCCCCTCTGACCGGGATGAGGTGAGGGGACGATGCGATAAATCCGAACTTCTGTAAAGGCGAATATTTTCGCGATGATGTCTTGCCCTGCGGCTAGCGTGTTTTGCCTGTCGGGCAACGCAAAGGCTTGTAGCCCGATCGGACCACCGCGCCTCTCCCGGCACCGTGCTCGATCACGCCGGCGCATTGCTCGCGGCGGCGTGGGGTGCTTCAGCCCCGCGGCGACCGCGGCGGCCTGCGCTTCACAGCGTGCCGGCGCGGCGAGCGGGTCACGCGCGGGCGCAGGCGGGTTGCGGCGGCGCGCGGCTTGGTCTGGGCTTGCGGGCCGCGGGCAAGATCCATCAGCATGCGCAGCGCCTCGACGACGGAGCGCTGACGCACGGCGGTGCGGCCGATCGCGCCGAAGCGATGCTCGCGGTGGATGATCCGGCCATCGCGTGCCGCGGCGGCGAAGTGGACGAGACCGACTGGCTTGCCGGGCGTCGCGCCGCCGGGGCCGGCAATGCCGGTGATGGCGACGGCGAGATCGACGCCGGCGCGCTCCAGCGCGCCGACCGCCATCGCGGTCGCGGTTTCCTTGCTGACGGCGCCGAAATTGGCGAGCGTGCCGGCTTCGACGCCGAGCATCGCGCGCTTGGCGTCGTTGGAATAGGTGACAAAGCCGCGATCGATCACGTCGGACGAGCCGGGGATGTCGGTCAGCGCGCCGGCGACGAGGCCGCCGGTGCAGGATTCAGCGGTGGCGATCGTCAGCTTGCGCATCCGGCACAGATCGAGCAGCGAGCGGGAGAGGGCGCGTGCGTCGCTGCCGCCCATGATCTTACACGCTCCAGGGCAGACGGATGGTGGCGCTCGCGGTGGCCGCGATGCCTTCCTCGCGGCCGGTGAAGCCGAGCCGCTCGCTGGTCGTCGCCTTCACCGCGACGCGCGAGATGTCGACGCCGGAGATCTCGGCGATGCTCGCGCGCATGGTGTCGCGCAAGGGGCCGATCTTCGGCCGCTCGCAGATCATCGTCACCTCGAGATTGGCGACGCGGCCGCCGCGCGCCGTGACGCGCTCGATGGCGTATTTCAGGAACTGGTCGGAGGAGGCACCCTTCCACTTCGGATCGCTCGGCGGGAAGTGTGAGCCGATGTCGCCGTCGGCGAGCGCGCCGAGGATGGCGTCGACCAGCGCATGGAGGCCGACATCGCCGTCGGAATGGGCGAGAAAACCCTTGGTGTGCGGCACGCGCACGCCGCACAGCATGACGTGATCGCCTTCGCCGAAGGCGTGCACGTCGTAGCCGGTGCCGGTCCTGATATCGCCGAGCTGGGCCGCCAGGCGCGCTTCCTCGCGCACGAAATCCTCGGGTGTGGTGAGCTTCATGTTGGCAACATCGCCTTCAAAGGTTGCAACCGTCAATCCTGCCCATTCGGCAATCGCGGCATCGTCGGTGAAATCGCTGCGGCCGTCCTGCGCCGCGCGACGATGCGCTTCGAGGATGACGTCGAAACGAAAGGATTGCGGCGTCTGCGCGATCCGCAGCCGGGCGCGGTCCGGCGTGCCCTCGACCTCGCCGGCATCGCCGGTGAGCTTGATGGTATCGGTGACGGGGATGACGGGGATCGCGGCGCCGGTTCGGTTCGTCGCCTCGATCGCGCGCGAGATCAATCCTTCCGAGACGAAGGGGCGCGCGGCGTCGTGAATCAGGACGATATCGGGCTTGTGTTGTACGAGCGCCTCGAGGCCGGCAAGCACCGAGGCCTGCCGCGTCGCGCCGCCATTGGTCGGCGGCTCGTGCTTGAGCCCCGCGACCGCGGCCGTGAACATCGCGCTGTCATCGGGGTTCACTACCGGCTGCACCGCAAACACGTCGGCGTGGCGGCTGAAGGCTTCCATGGCGCGATAGATCACCGGCACGCCGCCGATCTCGCGATATTGCTTCGGCCCCCCGGCGCCCGCACGCAGTCCACGCCCGGCTGCGACGAGGACGACCGCGGTGCGCTGTGATTTCGCCATAGGACTCAAATACTCAGTTGGTGATGGAGAGTCGGGGAGTGGGGTGATTGCCGCATGCCTCTAGCACGGCAGGCCCGCAAAAAAAGGGGGTTTCCCCCGATTGTTCGCAACGGCATTTTGCTGCACTGCACTTGAAAGACTTGCAGAATTGTCTAAACTGTAGGCATGACGCTTGACTGCACAAGAATTGTGCGCAAGATAGATCATGGCAGGCGCGATGAGGCCCCTGCCCAGTCGACGAGACCCCTGTGACCGGTTCGGCAATATTCGGCTCTAAGCCGTTGAAAATAGGCGATATTGATGTCGCCATTCCGGTCTTCCTGGCGCCGATGTCGGGGGTGACTGACTCGCCCGTCCGCCGGCTGGCCGCGGAGCTCGGGGCCGGTCTCGTCGTGTCCGAAATGACCGCCAGCGATGAGCTCGCCAACGGCCATTGGATGTCGCGGTTGCGTTGCGAAGCCGCCGGAATTGGTCCGCACGTGGTCCAGCTCGCCGGCTGCGAGGCCCATTGGATGGCCGAGGGCGCCCGGATCGCCGAGGCCGAAGGCGCCGATATCATCGACATCAACATGGGCTGTCCGGCCCGCCACGTCACCGGCGGCCAGTCCGGCTCGGCCTTGATGCGCGACCTCGACCACGCCGTCAGCCTGATCGATGCCACCGTCGCGGCGGTGAAGGTGCCGGTGACGCTGAAGATGCGGCTCGGCTGGGACGATCGCAGCCGCAACGCGCCGGAGCTGGCGCGGCGCGCGGAGGCCGCCGGCGTCAAGCTCGTGACGGTGCATGGCCGGACCCGCAGCCAGTTCTACAAGGGCGAGGCCGATTGGGACGCGATCCGCGCCGTGCGCGAGGCGATCGCCATTCCGCTCGTCGTCAACGGCGACATCACCTCCTACGAGCGCGCGCGCGCGGCGCTCAAGGCCTCCGGCGCCGATGCCGTGATGATCGGCCGCGGCGCGCAGGGCCAGCCCTGGCTGCCCGGCCAGATCGGCCGCCGCCTGAAGGGCGGGGCTGAGGAAGCGGTGCCCTCGCTCGAAACCCAACTGCATTATATCCGCACCCTCTATGAGGGCGTCTGCGCGCTCTATGGTCTTCGCGTCGGACTGAGACATGCCCGCAAGCATCTCGGCTGGGCACTCGACGTCGCGGCCGCGGCGAGCGGCGCGTCGGTCGAGAAGCTGAAGTCGTGGCGCCAGAAGATCCTCACCTCGGAGGATCCGCGCCTCGTCCACCAGTCGCTGCAGGATGCGTTCGACGACTTCGCATGGAGCGCTGCTGCATGAGCTCAGCCGCTGAACATCGCGGTCCATCCGACAGCGACGCAATGCTCGATGCCTTGCCCAATCCCGTGCTGATGATCGGGCCGGACGGCAAGATCGTCGCCGCCAACATCGCAACCGAAGCCTTCTTCGAGATCTCGACGCAGTTCCTGAAGCGGCAATCGTTGAAAGAGCTGGTGCCGTTCGGCAGCCCGTTGCTGGCGCTGATCGACCAGGTGCGCTCGTCGAACTCGCCGGTCAACGAATACAAGGTCGATCTCGGCACGCCGCGCATGGGCGGCGACCGTCAGGTCGACCTTCACGTGGCTCCGCTTACCGAGCGCCCCGGCCATATCGTGGTGATGCTCCAGGAGCGCACCATCGCCGACAAGATGGACCGCCAGCTCACCCATCGCAGCGCGGCGCGCTCGGTGATCGCGCTGGCCGCGATGCTGGCGCACGAGATCAAGAACCCGCTGTCCGGCATCCGCGGCGCGGCGCAGCTTCTTGAGCAGCAGGCCTCGTCCGAGGACCGCATGCTGACGCGCCTGATCTGCGACGAGGCCGACCGCATCGTGACGCTGGTCGACCGCATGGAGGTGTTCGGCGACGAGCGTCCCGTGGTGCGCGGTCCCGTCAACATCCATTCGGTGCTGGACCACGTGAAGCGGCTGGCGCAGTCGGGCTTTGCCCGCAACATCCGCTTCATCGAGGATTACGACCCCTCGCTGCCGCCGGTGCTGGCGAACCAGGATCAGTTGATCCAGGTGTTCCTCAATCTCGTGAAGAATGCCGCCGAGGCCCTGATCGACGTGCCCGACGCCGAGATCCAGCTCACCACCGCGTTCCGCCCCGGCGTGCGCCTGTCAGTCCCCGGTCAAAAATCCCGGGTATCTCTGCCGCTCGAGTTCTGTGTGAAAGACAACGGACCGGGCGTGCCGGACGATCTTCTGCCCAACCTGTTCGACCCCTTCGTGACCACCAAGCAGACCGGCTCGGGCCTGGGTCTTGCATTGGTCGCCAAGATCGTCGGCGATCACGGGGGCATCATCGAATGCGAATCTCAGCCGCGCAGGACCACCTTCCGCGTGCTGATGCCGATGTATTCCACATCGGCGAAACATGCCGATCAAAGCAGTCGCGCCGACTCTGCCGGGAAGTCGTCGCCTGTGTCACAGGGGGCAAAATGAGGATTAACGATGCCCGCAGGTAGCATTCTCGTAGCTGATGACGATACCGCCATCCGCACCGTTCTCAATCAGGCGCTGTCCCGGGCCGGCTATGAGGTCAGGCTCACCGGCAATGCCGCAACGCTGTGGCGCTGGGTCAGCCAGGGCGAGGGCGATCTCGTCATCACCGACGTGGTGATGCCCGACGAGAACGCCTTCGACCTGCTGCCGCGGATCAAGAAGATGCGGCCGAATCTGCCGGTCATCGTCATGAGCGCGCAGAACACGTTCATGACGGCGATCCGCGCCTCCGAGCGCGGGGCCTACGAATATCTGCCGAAACCCTTCGACCTCAAGGAGCTGATCGCCATCGTCGGCCGCGCGCTCGCCGAGCCGAAGGAGCGCGTCTCGACGCCGGACGAGGACGCCGAGATGGAGGCGATCCCGCTGGTCGGCCGTTCGCCGGCGATGCAGGAAATCTATCGCGTGCTCGCACGCCTGATGCAGACCGACCTCACCGTGATGATCACGGGCGAATCCGGCACCGGCAAGGAGCTGGTGGCCCGCGCGCTGCATGATTACGGCAAGCGCCGCAACGGCCCGTTCGTCGCCGTCAACATGGCCGCGATCCCGCGCGACCTCATCGAATCCGAGCTGTTCGGCCACGAGCGCGGCGCCTTCACCGGCGCCAACACCCGCGCCTCCGGCCGGTTCGAGCAGGCGGAAGGCGGCACGCTGTTCCTCGACGAGATCGGCGACATGCCGATGGAGGCGCAGACGCGATTGCTCCGCGTGCTGCAGCAGGGCGAATACACCACCGTCGGCGGCCGCACCCCGATCAAGACCGACGTGCGCATCGTCGCGGCCTCCAACAAGGATCTGCGCGTCCTGATCCAGCAGGGCCTGTTCCGGGAGGATCTGTTCTTCCGGCTCAACGTCGTGCCGCTGCGGCTGCCCCCCTTGCGCGAGCGCATCGAGGATCTGCCGGATCTGGTGCGGCACTTCTTCGCGCTCGCCGAGAAGGACGGCCTGCCGCCGAAGAAGCTCGACACGCTGGCGCTGGAGCGGCTGAAGCAGCACCGCTGGCCCGGCAACGTGCGCGAGCTGGAGAATCTCGCCCGGCGTCTCGCCGCGCTCTATCCGCAGGACGTCATCACGGCGTCCGTCATCGACGGCGAGCTCGCGCCGCCCTCGGTCAGCCCGGGCGCTGCGGTCCAGCAGGGCGTCGACAATCTCGGCGGCGCCGTGGAGGCGTATCTGTCATCGCACTTCCAGGGCTTTCCGAACGGCGTGCCGCCGCCCGGCCTCTATCACCGCATCCTCAAGGAAATCGAAGTGCCGCTGCTCACGGCTGCGCTGGCGGCCACCCGCGGCAACCAGATCCGCGCCGCCGACCTGCTCGGCCTCAACCGCAACACGCTGCGCAAGAAGATCCGGGATCTCGACATCCAGGTCTATCGGAGCGGGGGGTAGTTGCTCGACCGGGACGGTGGCTCAGCTCCCCCTACCAAGGCAGAGCTGAGCCTGTCCGGATCGCGCTGGCCGTTATGGCAGACGCGGTGAGCAGAAGTCCGCATCAGAGCGAAATGTTCCATCCGCGCCGTAAAATCGGTGATCCGGCCGCACCGCGCGGCACCGCACCTATCTGACGAGCCGGCCCGATGCCGGCATGACGCTGGCGACATTCACCAGCGGCTGCTGGAGACCCAGGCCGTTGACCAGCAGGTCGGCGGCCACGATCAGCAGCAGAACGGCCGACACCATCGTCGCGAGGAAATATCTATCCATGCCGGGTCAAGCCTGGATGGCGGGAATCCGTTCCCGTCCAGGCGGCATGTGGTTGTGGATGATGGGCGTCGGTCGCGAGGGAAGCGCCGCGGAATTGTCGCAATTCGGCAACAATGTGGTACGAATACATCAGTATCCGCGCGCCCGCGGACCCCTTTTCAGCATCGCCATTGCCGGAATGACCAGCGCAGAGACCTCGGCCGCACACTTCGACACGGCCCCAGCGGATGAGCCCCGGCGTTGGTCGGCTCGGCGCTGGCTGGCGCCGTTTGCCGTGGGGCTGGCGCTGCTGTCGGCGTTCCTGACCTTCCTGGTCCTGACCGGCCTCACCAGGATCGAGCCGACGCCCGAGGTCGTGCGCTCGTTCTACCTGATCAACGCGGCGACGATCCTGCTGCTGGTCGGCATCATCGTCCGCGAGCTCTGGCAGCTGATCCTGGCGCGGCGGCGGGGCAGGGCGGCGGCGCGCCTCCATGTCCAGATCGTCAGCCTGTTCTCGATCGTGGCGGTGCTTCCGGCGGTGCTGGTCGCCGTCGTCGCCAACGTCACCATCGAGCGCGGCCTCGACCGGCTGTTCTCCGGGCCGACCAAGCAGGTGATCCAGAATTCGCTGACGATCGCGCGGGCCTATATGCAGGACCATGCCCAGCTGATCCGTGGCGACATTCTCGGCATGGCCAACGACATCGCGCATGCCCGGCCGCTCTACGACCAGGATCGCCGCTCGTTCCGCGAGATGCTGACCGCCAGCGCCGGCTCGCGCAATTTGCCGGGCGCGATGATCATCGACAAGAACACCAACATCCTGGAATCCGCCGACACCGGCATGCGGCTCGCCTATTCGCCGCCCGCGCCCGACTTCCTCAGCAACGTCAACGAGAATGAGCCCGAGATCGCGGTGCTCCCCGATGCGAGCTTCGTCGCCGCGGTGATCCGGTTGCGCGCGTTCAGCGACACCTTCCTCTATGTCGCCCGCCCCCTTGATCCCAACGTCGTCAATCAGCTCAAGCAGACCGAGGTCAGCGTCGCCGAATATGCCCAGATCGAGTCGCGCCGGCTCGGTATCCAGGTCGCCTTCGCGCTGATGTTTGCCGTGATCGCGCTGACCATCCTGATGGCCTCGGTGCTGATCGGCCTCAACTTCGCCAACTCGCTGGTCTCGCCGATCCGGCGGCTGATGAACGCGGCCCACACGGTCTCGACCGGCGATCTCCATGTCCAGGTGCCGGTGCATCAGTCGGAGGGCGATCTGGCCCAGCTTGGCGAGACCTTCAACAAGATGACGCAGGAATTGCGCAGCCAGCGCGACGAGCTCGTCAACGCCAGCGACCTCATCGACAGTCGCCGCCGCTTCATCGAGGCCGTGCTGTCCTCGGCGAGCGCCGGCATCATCGGCGTCGATGCTTCCGGCAGCGTCGGCATCTTGAACCGCTCGGCGGAGAAGCTGATCGGGCACGCCGAATCCGAGACGCTCGGCCACCCGCTCTCCGAGGTGCTGCCCGAGCTCGACGAAATGATGAAGGCGGCGCGGGAAGGGACCCAGCGCCTGGTGCAGGGGCAGATCACGATCACCCGCGACGGGCAGGAACGCAATCTGTCCGTTCGGGTCAGCGCCGAGAAGAATCAGCCGCACGACAGCTACATCATCACGCTCGACGACATCACCGAGCTGGTTTCGGCGCAGCGCACCTCGGCCTGGGGCGACGTAGCGCGCCGCATCGCCCACGAGATCAAGAACCCCCTGACGCCGATCCAGCTCTCGGCCGAACGCATCCGCCGCAAGTTCGGCAAGGACATCACCGAGGTCAAGGACAAGCAGATCTTCGAGCAGTGCACCGACACCATCGTGCGCCAGGTCGACGACATCCGCCGCATGGTCGACGAGTTCTCGCGCTTTGCCCGCATGCCGAAGCCGGTGATGGAGGGCGAGGACGTCGCCGACACCGTGCGGCAGGCCGTGTTCCTGATGAAGGTCGCTCATCCCGAGATCGATATCGAGGCCGAGTTCAAGCAGGATCCGCTCCGGGCCCAGTTCGACCGTCGGCTGATCTCTCAGGCGGTCACCAACATCGTCAAGAACGCCACCGAGGCGATCGAGCAGGTCCCGCCGGAAGAGCTCGGCAAAGGCCGTATCGACGTCGTGGTCTCCCGCGAGGGCGATGACGTGCTGATCGACGTGATCGATAACGGCATCGGCCTGCCCAAGGTCGCGCGCTCGCGGCTGCTCGAACCCTACGTCACGACGCGGGCCAAGGGCACCGGCCTCGGCCTTGCGATCGTAGGCCGCGTGCTGGAAGACCATGGCGGACGCATCGAGCTGAAGGATGCCTCCGACTTCCGTGAGGGCCAGCGCGGTGCCTGGATGCGGATGCGCTTTGCGATCTCCGGGCAACCCGCCAAAGCCGAAGGAGCCGGGCAGGCGCCGGTGGCCAGGGAAATCACCAAGGACGCAGTGACGGGGCCGGCGAAAGAGGCGGCGCCGGAAACAAAAGGGCCGGCGGCCGAAACCAAAGAGGCCGCTGAAAAGACCAATGATTCAACGAAAATCGAAGCCTCAACGGGCAGCTGACATGACAGGCGCGATCCATGGCAAGTGAAATTCTGATTGTCGATGATGAGGCCGATATTCGCGATCTCGTTGCGGGCATTCTCGAGGACGAGGGCTTCGTGACCCGGACCGCACGCGACAGCGATACGGCACTCGCCGAGATCGCCAACCGCAGGCCGCACCTGGTGTTCCTCGACATCTGGCTGCAAGGCTCCAAGCTCGACGGCTTGCAGCTGCTGGAGCAGGTCAAGAAAGACAACGCCGATCTGCCGGTCGTGATGATCTCCGGCCACGGCAACATCGAGACCGCGGTCGCTGCGATCAAGCGCGGCGCCTACGACTTCATCGAGAAGCCGTTCAAGGCCGACCGTTTGATCCTGGTCGCGACCCGGGCGCTGGAGAACTCGCGGCTGAAGCGCGAGGTGAAGGAGCTGAAGCAGCTCGCGCCGAGCGCCAGCCAGCTCGTCGGCCGCTCGCCCAGCATGAACCAGCTGCGCCAGACCATCGAGCGGGCCGCCAAGGCCAACAGCCGCATCCTGATCGTCGGCCCTGCCGGCGCCGGCAAGGAATTGGCCGCACGCACCCTGCACACGGCCTCGGGCCGTGCCGACGGTCCCTTCGTCGTCATCAACGCCGCCGCGATCACGCCCGAGCGGATGGAGCACGAGCTGTTCGGCGTCGAGCAGTCCAACGGCGAGCAGCCGCGCAAGGCCGGCGCGCTCGAGGAGGCCCATGGCGGCACGCTGTTCATCGACGAGATCGCGGACATGCCGCGCGAGACCCAGAACAAGATCCTGCGCGTGCTGGTGGAGCAGTCGTTCCAGCGCGTCGGCGGCACCGCCAAGGTACAGGTCGACGTCCGCATCATCTCGTCGACCGCGCGCAATCTCGAAGAAGAGATCGCGGCCGGCCACTTCCGCGAGGACCTCTATCACCGGCTCTCGGTGGTGCCGATCCGCGTGCCCGCGCTCTCGGAACGGCGCGAGGACATCCCGGAATTGATCGACTATTTCATGGAGCAGATCTCGGCCGGCAGCGGCCTGCCCAAGCGGCAGATCGGGCAGGATGCGATGGCGGTGCTGCAATCGCATGTCTGGCCGGGCAATGTGCGCCAGCTCCGCAACAACGTTGAGAGGGTCATGATTCTCGCGGCAGGCGGGCCGGAGGTCATCATCACGGCGGACATGTTGCCACAGGACGTCGGCTCCATGGTGCCGGCGATGCCGACCAGCAACAATGGCGAGCACATCATGGGCCTGCCGCTGCGTGAGGCGCGCGAAGTGTTCGAGCGCGACTATTTGATTGCACAGATCAGCCGTTTTTCAGGAAATATTTCTCGCACAGCCGAGTTCGTTGGCATGGAACGGTCGGCGCTGCATCGAAAGCTGAAGGCACTCGGTGTCGGCTAGCGCGTTTTCGCGCGAAGCGGCCACCGGCTCGCATGAGGAAAAGGACGTCAAAACAAGAATCCAGCGCCGCGACATTGCGGCGGCATCTTAGGGATAAAGCAGGAAAATCATCGATTTCCGTATTTTTTCGGAGCAATCAGGCGGGGGCTGCCGCGTGAAGCGGCTTGCCTAATAGGCCCACCTGTCCTCTAATCGCACAGCTGTTCCTTCCGAGGGGGATCTCATGAGGGAACGGCAACCGGGAGAGGCCCCGAACCTCACAAAGAGGGCCGCAACCGGCGCAATAAAAAGAAACTCAAAGCGAGAAAAAAACAATGGCGGCAGACCGCGCACAAAACCTACAGGACACCTTCCTCAATCACGTTCGCAAAACCAAGACGCCACTGACGATCTTTCTGGTCAACGGAGTAAAGCTCCAGGGCATCGTGACCTGGTTCGACAATTTCTGTTTGCTGCTTCGGCGCGATGGTCATTCGCAGCTGGTCTACAAGCATGCGATCTCGACCATCATGCCTGGTGCTCCGATCCAGCTGTTCGAAGGCGGCGAGGATCAGCCGGCTTGAGAGTGATCTGATTGGAACCCCGGAATTTCGACGGGGATGCCGACCGTCCGCGGTCGGCAGGGGCAAAGCAGACGGGGCGGGTGCTTGTCATCGGCCCCTACTTGCGTGTGCGCGCGGGCGGTACCGACGCGCAATCGGAAACACATGTCTTGCGTGACGCCGAGGCACGGCTCGACGAAGCCGCCGGCCTCGCGCGCGCGATCGATCTCGTCGTCGCCGACGCCATCATCGCACCGATCAGCCAGATCCGTCCCGCCACTTATATCGGCAAGGGCAAGGTCGAGGAGATCGCTGGCCTGATCAAGACCCTCGAGGTCGAGCTCGTGGTGATGGATTGCGCGCTGGCGCCGATCCAGCAGCGCAATCTCGAGAAGGAGCTGCACGCCAAGGTGCTGGACCGCACCGGGCTGATCCTGGAAATCTTCGGCCGCCGTGCCAAGACGCGGGAAGGCTCGCTCCAGGTCGAGCTCGCGCATCTCAACTACCAGCGCTCGCGCCTCGTGCGCTCCTGGACCCATCTGGAGCGCCAGCGCGGCGGCTTCGGCTTCATGGGCGGTCCCGGCGAGACGCAGATCGAAGCGGACCGCCGCCTCATCCAGGAACGCATCTCCAAGCTCGAGGGCGAGCTGAAGAAGGTGCAGGCGACGCGGCGGCTGCATCGTGCGGGACGTCAGCGTGTGCCGTATCGCGTCGTCGCGCTGGTCGGCTACACCAATGCCGGCAAGTCGACGCTGTTCAACCGCCTGACCCGCGCCGACGTGCAGGCCGCCGACATGCTGTTTGCGACGCTCGATCCGACCTTGCGCGCGCTCAACCTGCCGCATGGCGGCAAGGCGATGCTGTCGGACACGGTCGGCTTCATCTCCAACCTGCCGACCCAGCTCGTCGCCGCCTTCCGCGCCACGCTGGAGGAGGTGCTCGAGGCCGACGTCATTCTCCATGTGCGCGACATCTCGCATGAGGATGCCGAGGCGCAGCAGAGCGACGTCGACGCGGTGCTGCGTCAGCTCGGCATCAACCCCGATGATTCAGGCCGCATCATCGAAGTCTGGAACAAGATCGACCGTTACGATTCCGAGCAGCGCGAAGAGCTTTTGAACATCGCGGCGCGCCGGCCCGTCGACCACCCGGCCATGCTGGTCTCCGCCGTCACGGGCGAGGGCGTCGATGCATTGCTCGCCGCGATCGAGGAACGCCTTGCCGCAAAGCGCACCACGCTCGATCTCTCCATCGACGCCGCCGACGGCGCCGGCATTAGCTGGCTGCACCGCAATGCCGAGGTGCTGGCCAAGGAGCTGCACGACGGCCGCTTCGACATGACCGTGCGGGTGGACGAGACCAAGCGGGACATCGTGGTGTCGAGGTTCGACGCGGTGCCGCATCTCGCGACATAGGACCCGCCGCCTGAGTTGCGCCAACTGCGGCCTCGGCGGTGCTGTCGTCCCGGACAAGCGTAAGCGCAGATCCGGGACGACAGTGGAATTACCGGCGCGCTTCCTTGCGCCCCTCTGACTCCGGCTTCGTCTCAGCCTTGGCCTCGTTCCACAGCGCATCCATCTCGGCCAGCGACGCCTGCTCCAGCGTGCGGCCCTGCGCCTCCAGCGCGCGTTCGATATAGGCAAAGCGCCGCTCGAATTTCGCGTTGGTCGCGCGCAACGCCGCTTCCGGGTCGGCATCGACATGGCGGGCGAGATTGACGAGGGCGAACATGAGGTCGCCGGTCTCTTCCGCCAGCTCCTGCTTGTCGCCACGGTCGAGCGCGGCCTCGATCTCGTCGGCCTCCTCGCGGATCTTGGCGAGCACAGCGCGCGGGTCGTTCCAGTCGAAGCCGACGGTCGAGGCCTTGCGCTGCAGCTCCATGGCGCGGGTCAGCGCGGGCTGGCCGGCCTTCACGCCTGACAGCAGCGATTTGTGCGTCGGCGTCTCTTCGGGCGGCCGGCGCGCGGCGCGCTCGGCTTTCTCCTCGGCCTTGATGCGGTCCCAGACCTCCTTGACGTGGGAGGAGGCGAGGTTGCCGTCCTTGTCGGCGAAGACGTGGGGATGGCGTCGGATCATCTTACGGGTGATGGCTTCGACGACGTCGCCGAACGCGAAAGCGTTCTGCTCCGACGCCATCTGAGCGTGGAACACCACCTGGAGCAGGAGGTCGCCGAGCTCTTCGCGGAGATCATCGAGGTCGCCGCGCGTGATGGCATCCACCACCTCATAGGCCTCCTCGATCGTGTAGGGCGCGATGGTCGCAAAATTCTGCTCGAGGTCCCAGGGGCAGCCGGTCACCGGCGTGCGCAACGCCGCCATGATCTCGATCAGGCGGGAAATATCGCGGGAAGGGGTCATTGCGGGGCTATTCTCCTGGCTCCCAGCTTTATGCCAAAAGCCGGCCGCCGTTCCCAGCGCGGGCGTGCGGAACGGGTCGATTTCCACCGATTGGCTGAGACGTTCCACAATGCTAAAGCGCGGGCCATGAGCGACACATGTTCATCCGAAACCGCGCTGGTGCTGTTTTCCGGCGGGCAGGATTCCACCACCTGCCTTGCCTGGGCGCTCAGCCGCTTTTCGCGCGTGGAGACGCTGGGATTCGACTACGGCCAGCGCCACGCCATCGAGCTCGCCTGCCGCGAGCGGCTGTTCGACGGCGTCAAGGCGTTGCGCGCGGATTGGGCCGCAAAGCTCGGCGACAGCCATACCCTGTCGATCCCGACGCTGGCGGCGGTGTCAGAGACCGCGCTGACGCGCGACGTCGCGATCGCTATGGGCGCCGACGGCCTGCCGAACACCTTCGTGCCCGGCCGCAACCTGGTGTTCCTGACCTTCGCTGCGGCGCTGGCCTACCGGCGCGGCATCACCCATATCGTCGGCGGCATGTGCGAGACGGATTATTCCGGCTATCCCGATTGTCGCGACGAGACCATCCGCGCCATGCAGACGGCGCTCTCGCTCGGCATGGCCAGGAAGTTTGAGCTGCATACGCCCTTGATGTGGATCGACAAGGCCGCGACCTGGCAGCTGGCGCAGGATCTCGGCGGCGAGGGGCTGGTCGATCTGATCCGCGAGCACTCCCACACCTGTTATCTCGGCGAACGCGGCGCGCAGCACGATTGGGGCTATGGCTGCGGCGAGTGTCCCGCGTGCAGCCTGCGGGCGAAGGGGTGGCGGGAGTTCGTGGCGGGGCGGTGAGGGCTGTCACACCCACCGCCGTCATCCTGAGGTGCGCGCCCTTGCGCGCCTCGAAGGATGGGCTGCAAGCGCGCCCGGAGCCCATTCTTCGAGGCTTCACCTTGCGATGCAAGGCATCGCAAGGTTCGCGCCTCAGGATGACGGCGGAGAGTGGGGCGGCCGCCGTACAGCAATGGCAAAGGACTATCGAAAATCCTCCGGCCGCAGCTCGATCGGCTTGCCATGCGGCGTGCGGTCGGCGGCGCGGTCCCAGGCATCGCGATAGCGGTGCAGCGTGTCCGTCGAGGCGACGCCTTTGCTTGCCACCAGGCCTTCCAGCGTGGCGAGCCAGTGCAGGTAATAGGTCTCGCCGGTGTCTGGATCGCCCGCGGCCTGCGCTCGTTTGATCTGATGCGCGAGTGCAGCAGCCCATTCCGGCCAGGTGAACACGCCGCGCTGGTGCAGCGTCAGGGCCATCGCAAATGCATGCGCCTCCCAGGGCGCGCGGAACACCGGACCGTCGTCATCGCGCGGAATGCTCGGAATGGCCGCCGTCGCGGCAGCGGCAAGCGCGCTGCTCATCACGCCGGATCCAGATAGGGCTCGAAGGCGTCGATCGAGACCTTCAGGGTCGGATCGCCGTCCTCGCCCCAGAGGTCGCGGCCTTCGAACACGACCGTGTAAAGCCATTGCGGATGTTCGCCGCGCTCCATCGCCGCCGTATCAGGAAACACGTGGCAGCCATGGTTGAGCTCGACAACGCCGACATGGCCGCGGACATAGCGCGGCAGCCTTGTATGCGTGGTCGGATGGATGTTCTTGGCGCGGACGCGATCGCCGATCTTGAACCTAGCGGGCGCCGGGGCGGGGCGGGCGAACTTGCCGCGCACCATCACGCGCTCGACATTGGCGCGATCGAACTTGCCGTGCTTGAGCGCCTTTGCGGGCTGCATCGCATGGCCGGCTTCGACCTCCTCCCTGGTGAGGTAGCCCTTCTCGATCAGCATCTCCTCGAGCCCGAGGAACCACTTCTTGTAATAGGAGCTCGAGAGGTACACGTGCGGCGGCAGCGTTTCGCGATAGTAACGCGAGGTGTCGATGTTGAAGGCGCCGGCCGCGCCCATCGCGCGCACCATCGCGAGCACACGTGACTCCCATTCCTCGTGAAACATCGGCTCGTTCGGCTCGGGCTCGACCTTGCCGAACCCGTCCATGCCGCCCATGTCGTGCACGCCGTTCATGACGGCGCTCCGGGCGTGCTGGGAAAGCCGGTGCCGATCATGGAATCGCGGGTGACGAGCTCGGCGAGCCGCTCCTCGCTCCATCCCTCCGTGCCCGCGGGGCGCATCGGCAGCACCAGGAAGCGCGTCTCGGCAGTGGAATCCCATACCCGGATTTCCATGTCCTTGGGCAGGGTGACGCCGAAATCGGCGAGCACGCCGCGCGGATCCTTCACCGCACGCGAGCGGTAGGGCGCGGCCTTGTACCAGACCGGCGGCAGCCCCAGCATTTCCCAGGGGTAGCAGGAGCATAGTGTGCACACGACCATGTTGTGGCGCTCCGGCGTGTTCTCGACCACGACGAGATGGTCGCCGACGCGGCTGACATGGCCGAGCGTGCCGATCGCCTTGGAGCCGTCCTCCAGCAGTGCCTTCTTGAAGGTCGGATCGGTCCAGGCCTTGGCGACGACGCGTGCGCCGTTGTGCGGGCCGATCTTGGTCTCGTAGGCCTGGATGATGGCATCGAGCGCGGCGGGCTCGACATAGCCCTTTTCCGTCAGGATGGTCTCGAGCGCGCGCACGCGCAGCTCGGTCTCCGACAGCTCGGAATGGTCGTGATCGTGGTCGTGGTGGTGCTCGCTCATGGCGCGAACATAGTCCCAGAATCCGGGCCTTGTCGAGGCGAAGACTCTGCTAACATCTCGCCATGGGCTGGCCTGAACGAACCGGAATAATTGCCGCAATCGCGGCTCTTGTCGCATTGGCGGCGCATGATGCGCGCGCTGCGAATGGCGCCTATGCGGTCGATGCCGCCGACATCTCCGAGGTCGGCTCCTGCAAGGTCGAGAGCTGGATGTCGGCCGCGACCAACACCGATTTTTCGGCGGTCGCCAATCCCTCCTGCGTCGTCGATCCCTTCAGGCCGATCGAGCTCAGCCTCCAGACCATCCGCGCCCGCAGCGATGGCGATTGGAGCACGACGATCGCTCCCAAGGCCAAGACGAACTTCATCCCGACCGGGGTGGGGCGATGGGGATTGTCGGCCTATGGCGGGGGATCGTTCGACGTGGCGACCGGCGAGGCGCTGTCCGCCTTTGCCGTCATCCCCGCGACCTTCCGCCTGTCCGAGACCATGCGCATCAACGTCAACGGCGGCTGGCTCTGGGATCGCACCGTGGATCGCCACTACCTGACCTATGGCATCGGCTTCGACTGGAAGTTCACGGACACGTTGCAATGGACGATCGAAGCCTATGGCCAGGCCGGCGCGTCCGAGGTCGCGAGCGTCGTGCAACCGCGGTTGCAGACCGGCGTCCGCTACCGGCCGAACGAGATATTTTCCGTCGACGTGATCTACGGCCGCAACATCGGCGGCGAGAACGCCAACTGGATCACCATCGGGACGACGATCCGGTTTCCGGTCCACGGCAGTGAGCCGGAGCACCGGCGCACCGGACATCTGTGATCAAGAGCAACAAGAACAGGGGAGACTTCCGTTGACCAATTACGTGACGATCGAGAAGGGTCACGGGCCGGAGGGGCGGATCGCGATCGTGCGGTTCGACCGCAATGACGGCATCAATGCGCTGTCGCCCGAGGCGCTGCGGCAGCTCACCGCGGCCGCGCGCAGCTTCGAAGATGACGCGACAACCTCCGTCGTGGTTCTGACCGGCAGCACCAGCGCATTCAGCGCCGGCTTCGACTTGAAAGACGACGAGGGCCGCTCGCGCAAGGAGATGGATCTCGGCACGCTGCGCCGGCACCTCAAGCTCGGACCGCGCTTGACGCACGCCTGGCAGGAGATGGAGCAGATCACGATCGCGGCGATCGAGGGTTTTTGCGTCGGCGGCGGCGTCGCGCTGGCCGTGGCGCTCGACTTCCGCGTGATGGGGCACGACGCGCATCTGCGCGTGCCCGAGATCGGGCTCGGCATGAACATGAGCTGGCAGAGCATCCCGCGCATGCTGCACCTGATCGGACCCGCCCGCACCAAGCAGGCGGTGATCCTGGCCGACCAACGCATCTCGGCGGATGAGGCCTATGAGTGGGGCCTGGTGGAACAGGTGACCGATCCCGGCCATGCCTTCGATGCCGCCATGGAGCTCGCTCGCAAGGTCGCCGCGCAGCCGCCGCTCTCGGTTGCGATGACGAAGCTCACGGTCAACCGGCTCGCGCATGCGCTGGACGATCTCGCCAGCCACATGGATGTCGACCAGTTCGCGCTGGCCAGTTTCAGCGAAGATCACAAGGAGGGCGTTGAGGCATTCCTGGGCCGCCGCAAGCCGCGTTTCAAGGGTCGGTAGATTTATGCCAGGCCATTGATCGCGTCACCGACAGTCCGTATACGCCGCACCGGGACAAGAGCTGTGCTCGGCCAACGGGCTGCACAATGCGACCATAATCGAGGGGAGGGCCCATGATCGCCAATTCGCAGGCACCGGAGGCGAAGGGGTTTCGCTGGAGACTGGTCGCACCGCTCGCGGTGTGGCTGGTGATCTATCTGTGGCCGGCGCCCTCGGGGCTCAACGTCAATCAATGGCACTATTTCGCGGTGTTCGCGGCCGTCATCACCGGGCTCATCCTGGAATCGATGCCGGTCGGCGCCGTCGGCTTCATCGGCCTGACGGTCGCGGGCGTTGCCGGCTATATCGATCCCGATCCGACCAAGTCGCTGCGCTGGATGCTGGCAGGCTTTGCCGAGAGCACGGTCTGGTTGATCGTCGGCGCCTTCGTGTTCTCGATCGGCTATCGCAAGAGCCAGCTCGGCCGGCGCATCGCATTGGTGCTGGTGCAGCGGCTCGGCCGCAACACGCTCGGCCTTGGTTATGCCGTGGCGATGTCGGACTTCCTGCTCGCGCCGGCAACGCCCTCGAACACCGCACGTAGCGGCGGCATTGTCTATCCCATCATCAGCAACATCCCGCGCATCTACGGCTCCGAGCCGGGGCCGACCGCCGGCAGGATCGGCACCTACGTGATGTGGACGGCCTTTGCCGCGACCGCCGTCACGAGCTCGCTGTTCTTCACGGCGCTGGCGCCCAACGCGGCGGCGCTGGCGATCGCCAAGAAGACCGTCGGGGTCGAGGTCAGCTGGGGCCAGTGGTTTCTCGGCTTCGCGCCGCTCGGCATCCTGCTGATGGTTCTCGTGCCGCTGCTCAGCTACCTGGTATGCCGGCCCGAG
Source organism: Bradyrhizobium frederickii (assembly GCF_004570865.1). GTDB lineage: Bacteria > Pseudomonadota > Alphaproteobacteria > Rhizobiales > Xanthobacteraceae > Bradyrhizobium > Bradyrhizobium frederickii. Next base: position 71,383 of record NZ_SPQS01000015.1, on the reverse strand, counting down.
GTGAAGCGCAGCCCGGAGATCTCCGATTGGGCGGCGAAAGAGCTCGGCGCCATGGGACCGATGTCGCGCAACGAGTGGATCATGCTCGGCCTGATCGTGCTCGCGATGTTCTTGTGGATCGCGGGCTCGAGCCCGGACATCCACGTGCCCGTGCTCGGCTCGAACTTCGTCAATGCCACCACCGTCGTGTTCATCGTGATCTCCTTGATGCTGGTGACCGGGGTGATCGAGTTCGCCGACATCGTCAGCGAGAAGAGCGCCTGGGAGGTGTTCTTCTATTTCACCTCGCTGCTGACGCTGGCCTCCGGCCTCAACGAGATCGGCTTCATCAAATGGTTCGCGACCGAATACGCCAAGCCGCTCGCCGGACTGTCGCCGTCGACCGCGATGCTGCTTCTGGTCGCGCTGTTCTTCTGGATCCACTATTTCTTCTCGAGCATCACCTCGCATGCCGCCGCGGTGCTGCCGGTGGTGCTCGCGGTCGGATCGGGCATCCCCGATCTGCCGGTCACGACGCTCGCCATGCTCTGCATGTACTCGCTCGGCCTGATGGGCGTGATCTCGCCTTACGCGACCGGGCCCGCGCCGATGTATTTCGGCAGCGGCTATATCGGGAAGGGCCAGTTCTGGGGCTTTGGCCTGATCTTCGGACTGCTTTATTTCGCTGGGCTCCTGCTGATCGTGTTGCCCTGGCTGCGGATGGGGTGAGCCCGGCGGGAGGCTGCTAATCCGGGCGAAGGAATATTCTTCTCCGAGGAGAGATTGGGAAAACTTCGTCCAACTCCCTGCAAATATCTGACATTGCAAGACAGGCCCGAAAGGGCGATGGTGTGTGCTGCGATGCAGCGCGTTCCATCCGAGCCCTCACCGCAGTTCAACCCCCGTCGCTCGATGCGATCTGGTTCCCATACGCTAAGGCGTGCGGCGACCATATTATTGTGCATGAAGGCCGCTTCCATGAATGCCCATCAATCGCTTGCGATCGGACAGCCGATCGAGAGGTTCGAAGCGATTTCACCTGCTGCCGACGAACCGGAGGCGATGGTTCGTTTCGCCGGCATCTCGAAGACTTATCCCGCCTACCGCGGCAAGCCCGGCGTCAGCGCGCTGCAAAATATCGACTTCGCCATTCCACGCGGATCCATCACGGGCGTGATCGGCCGCTCCGGCGCCGGCAAGTCGAGCCTGGTGCGGCTCATCAACGGGCTGGAGAAGCCGACCACGGGCCGCGTGATCGTGGATGGCCGCGATATCTCGGCGCTGGCGGGCCGCGAGTTGCGGCTGGCACAGCGCTCGATCGGCATGATCTTCCAGCATTTCAACCTGCTGTCCTCGCGCACTGCGGCCGACAACATTGCGCTGCCGCTGGAGATCGCCGGCTGGACCAAGGCCGACATCAAGGCGCGCGTGACCGAGCTGCTCGCGCTCGTCGGCATCGCCGACAAGCATGACCGCTATCCGTCGGAGCTCTCCGGCGGCCAGAAGCAGCGCGTCGGCATCGCCCGGGCGCTGGCGACGCGGCCGAGCGTGCTGTTGTCGGATGAGGCGACCTCCGCGCTCGATCCGCAGACCACGCGCGCGATCCTCGATCTGCTCGCCAACATCAACCGCGAGCTCGGGGTGACCATCGTGCTGATCACCCACGAAATGTCTGTGGTGCGCCAGCTCGCCAGGGACGTCGTGGTGCTCGACGCCGGTCATGTGGTCGAAAGCGGCCATGTCGCCGATATCTTCACCCACCCGAAGCATCCGATCACGCAGTCCTTCCTGGCCGAGGTGATCGGCGACAGCCTGCCGGTCTCGCTGGCGAGCCGGATCGTGGCGGCACCGTCTGCCGGCGGGCAGGCTGTGATCCGGCTCCAGGTGCGCGGAGCAGGGGCCGGCGACACCCTGGTCGCCCGGCTCGCCCGCGAACTCGGCCTCGACGTGTCGTTGCTGTCTGCGCGCATCGACGAGATCGGCGGCCAGCAAGTCGGCTCGCTCGTTCTGGGCATTCCTCTCGGTATTCCCGGCGAGGACGCGGTGACGCGGACGCTGGCCTTTCTGTCTCAACATCAATTCCCGGCGGAGCATCTCGGCTATGTCGCCTGAGCTCATCAACCTGATCGTCCAGGCCACCTTCGAGAGCCTTTACATGGTCGGCATCGCGGCGCTGCTCGGCACCGCCTTCGGCCTGCCGCTTGGCGTCTTCCTCGCGACCAGCCGGAAGGGGGAGCTGTTCGCGGCTCCGATCGTCAATCGCGTGCTCGGCATCGTCGTCAATGCGACGCGGTCGACGCCCTTCATCATCCTGGTCGTCGCCATCATCCCGTTCACGCGCCTCGTTGCCGGCACCTCGATCGGATCGACCGCGGCGATCGTGCCACTGACGATCGCGTCGGCGCCGTTCATCGCGCGCCTGGTCGAAGCTGCGATCCGCGAGGTCGACGGCGGTCTGATCGAGACCGCGTCCTCGTTCGGCGCCTCGCCGCTTCAGATCGTGTTCAAGGTGCTGATCCCGGAGGCGCTGCCGGGACTTCTGCTGGCGCTGACGCTCGCGGTGGTCAGCCTGCTCGGCTATTCCGCCATGGTCGGCGCGGTCGGCGGCGGTGGCCTTGGTGATCTCGGCATCCGCTACGGCTATCAGCGCTTCATGCCGGAGATGATGCTGGCGGTCGTCGTCGTGCTGATTGCGCTGGTGCAGCTGGTCCAGAGCGCGGGCGACTATCTGGCACGCCGGGTCAACCGCCGGCTGCGGCATCGCTGAAAGACCGCTCTGTGCGGAACAGAGCGCAGATCGACAGTCTGGAAATATTCCAATTCTAAAGAACGCATCTCGCAGAATGCGCTTTGAGCTGCACAGCTCGCGTGAGCGCATTGGTCGCACGTTCTGCGCACACGTCTGGAGAAATTCTAGCCTCGTTCCTCTCGCACTCCGAAACCGCCTGAGCTAGGGCGGAACATCAAGAACGATACCGGCAAAGCCGGCAGTGCGTGGGGCTTCGAAAGACGTGACCGACCTCCAATCTTCTTCGCGTGGCAACACGCGTTCTCGCCGGATCCAGATTCTCTGCCTCGGAGCGGTCAGCACGCTCTGCCTCGTCGTTCCCTTCGGTTCCGCAGAGGCCCAGACGCAGATTCCGGCGGTCACCGTCGATGCGCCGGCTCAGCGCGCCCGTCCTGCGGCGATCGCTTCGTCGCGAAGATCGGCGACGCGGACCTCGCGCGCCAATCGCCGGTCTCCCGCGCAGCAGGCCGCGCCAACCCAGTCGGCATCATCGAATGGTGCGACGGGCGAGCGCGCCAACGGCCCGGTACGCGGTTTCGTCGCCACGCGGAGCGGCACCGCCACCAAGACGGATACGCCGCTGATCGAAACGCCGCAGTCGGTGTCCGTGATCACCACCGACCAGGTCAGGAACCAGGGCGCGGTCTCGATCGGCGAGGCACTGCGCTACACCGCCGGCGTCAGCGGCGACGTCAATGGCGGCTCCGACACCCGCTTCGGTGCGCTCCAGATTCGCGGCTTCGACACGACCATGTCCGGCCTCTACGTCGACGGCCTGCGGATTCCCTCGAGCAACTACGTCCACTTCAACGGCCTCGATCCCTACGGCGCCGAGCGCCTGGAAGTGCTGAAGGGGCCGTCCTCGGCGATGTATGGCGGCAGCGGCACCGGCGGCATTCTCAACTACGTGACCAAGCTGCCGACCGCACAGCAGTTCGGCGAGGTCTCGATCTCCGGCGGCAGCTTCAACCGCTACCAGGGCCAGTTCGACATGGGCGGGCCCGCCAACAAGGAAGGCACCGTGCTGTGGCGCCTGACCGGCGTTGTCCGCGACGGTGAGACTCAGGTCGACTTTACCAAGGACAATCGCGTCTTCATCGCGCCCGCGGTCACGTTCAAGCCGAACGAGGACACGACGATAACACTGCTCGCCAACTATCAGCGGGACCGGGCAGGGTGGGGCCTTCAGTTCCTGCCGGCCTCGGGCACGGTCTGGCCGAACAACGGCCGCACCATCCCGGTCTCGTTCTTCGCGGGTGTGCCGAGCTTCGACGCCTTCAACACCGAGATCGCGACCGCCGGCTATCAGCTGTCGCACAATTTCACCGACAACATCACGTTCCGGCAGAACCTGCGCTACGCCTACCAGCACAACGAGGAGAAGGTCTTCTACGGCACCGGATACACCGACGAAGCGGCGGGACAGCTCGGGCGGTTCGGCAGCTACAGCAACTCGTACATCAACTCCTTCGCGGTGGACAACCAGCTCCAGGGCAAGTTCGTAACCGGCATCCTCAGCCATAACACCCTGGTCGGGCTCGACTATCGCAACACCACGTTCCGCGACACCGCCTTTGCCGTCACGACGTCGTCGCCGGAGCTCAACGTCTTCAACCCGGTCTACAGCTACGACTGGACCATGGGCGGGATGTACGACAACAAGGGCGTCAAGCAGTCGCAGCTTGGCCTCTACGCGCAGGATCAGATCAAGCTCGGCCGGCTCTCGTTCCTGCTCGCAGGTCGCCAGGACTTCGTGACGACCCAGGTCGACACCAATCTGGCCCCGGCCGATACGTCGGTCACGAAGGATGCCTCGGCCTTCACCGGTCGCGCCGCCGTCATGTACAATTTCGACAACGGCATCGCGCCTTATTTCAGCTATTCGGAATCGTTCCTGCCGGTGCTGGCGACCAATGCCGCGGGACAGATGCTCAATCCCGAGACCGGCGTGCAGTACGAGGTCGGCGTCAAGTACCAGCCGCTCGGCTGGAACGCGTTGTTTACCTTCGCGGCCTTCGACCTGACGCGCGACAACGTCGGCGTCTACGTGCCTACAACCACCTATTACGAACAGATCGGGCAGGTGAAATCGCGTGGCATCGAGCTCGAAGGCTCGATGTCGCTCGCCGACGGCTGGAACTTGCGTGCCGCCTATGCCTATGTCGATGCCGTCGTCACGCAGGATCCGGTCAATGTCGGCAAGGCGCCGATCCCCGTGCCGCTCAACCGCGCTTCGTTGTGGAGCGACTACACGCTCCAGAACGGGCTGCTGGCGGGCTTGCAGTTCGGCGGCGGCATCCGCTATGTCGGCGCGACCTGGGGCGATGAGGCCAATACGTTCAAGGTGGGATCGGCCACGGTGCTGGACGCGCTGCTTGCCTACACCAGGGACAATTGGCGTCTGTCGGTGAACGTCACCAATTTGGCGGATACGCGTTATGTCGCCGCCTGCTACGGCCTGTCGGGCTGCATGTACGCCGAAGGACGGAAAGCCATCGGCAAGCTGACCTACCGGTGGTGAATTGGAAGACGGTCCGGCGAAGGGGAGCCGGATCTACTGGATGAGAGTGGAACACGATGAGAGCGATATTGGGCAGGCTGCATCGGTGGGCGGGACTGCTCACGGCCGGATTCCTGTTCTTCTCCGGCATCACCGGCGCGATCATCTCCTGGGATCACGAGATCGACGACGTCCTGAACGGCCATTTGTTCGACGTCACCAGCAAGGGCCCGGCGATACCCTCGATCGAGCTCGCCAGGATGATCGAGCAGCGCGATCCCCGCGCGCGCGTCGTCTACCTCTTCATGACGCCGGAGGAGGGCCACTCGCTGTGGTTCTTCGTTATGCCGCGGATCGATCCTTCGACCGGCAGGCGCTACGCGATCGACTACAATCAGGTGTTTCTCGATCCCAACACCGGCGCGGAGCTTGGCCGGCGCTATTGGGGCGCGGTGTGGCCGGTGACGCGGGAGAATTTCGTCTCCTTCCTCTACAAGCTGCACTACACGATGCACATCCCGGAATTCTGGGGCAGCGATCGCTGGGGCATGCGCGTGCTCGGCGTGATCGCCATCATCTGGACCATCGATTGCTTCGTCGGCTTCTACCTGACGCTGCCCTCGCGAAGGCGCGCCAGCGCGGCGCGGGCGCCTAGCGTCGCGCGCCAGCTCGAGCGTGGCTTCTGGGCGCGCTGGGCACCGGCCTGGACCATCAAGACCTCGGGCAGCGCCTACCGGATCAATTTCGACATCCATCGCGCCTTCAGCCTGTGGACCTGGGGCGTGCTCTTCGTCATCGCCTTCACCGCGTTTTCGCTGAACCTCTATTTCGAGGTGTTCTCGCCGCTGATGAAGATGGTGTCGAACTATACGCCGACGCCCTATGAGCAGCGGCCCTATCGCGATCTCGACGATCCGATCGAGCCCAAGGTGACCTTCGCCGAGATCGCCGCGCGCGCGGCGGCCGACGGCAAGGCGCGAGGCTGGACCATCCCGGTCGGCTCGATCAATTACGGCCCGGCCCACGGCGTCTATGCCGCCGCCTTCTTCCACCCCGGCGACGATCACGGCGCCGGCGGGGTCGGCCCGGCGCAGCTCTATTACGACAGCGAGGATGGCCGCCCGATCGGCGAGCGGCTGCCCTGGGTCGGCACCGCCGCCGATATCTTCGTCCAGGCGCAGTTCCCGCTGCATTCGGGCCGCATCGTCGGCCTGTTCGGCCGCGTCCTGATCTCGATCATGGGCCTCGTGGTGGCGGCGCTTTCGGTCACCGGCGTCGTGATCTGGTGGCGCAAGCGCCGCGCCCGGGTCCGTGTCCGCGAGACCGCGGCGGTGCGCTTGAACCGGCAGCTGACGCCGGCGGAGTAGGACGCAAGAGCGCGGTCGTTGCGGATGAACCTTCGCGCCTACCGGCGGCACAAAGATGGAGATCGCCCCCCAAAGTCCGCGGACATTGAATGAGATTGCCTGCCTTGCTCTGCCTGCTCGTCCTGGCGACGCCTGCTGATGCGGCGGCGCCCGAGCAGCACTATCTCGGCCTGCGCGATCGCTACATCGCAAAGTTCTCGAAGGCCAAGGAGAGCGACGAGATCTACAAGCAGCACGATGCCGCTCTGAAGGAGTTGGCAGGCGTGCTGCGCGGCCTGGTGGGACCGGTCGCGATCAAGGGACTTGCCGCGGACGGCAAGTCGAACGTCGACACGCTGTTCCGAAGCGACGTCGGCTTCGGTCATCTCGACGGGCTCAGTTTCGCCTCGGACGGCGACAAGACGCAAGCCGTCGTGACCACGACCGCGCTTCTCGCGCAATGGCTGCGCGAGCATCGCGAGGACGGCATGCCGCAGGAGAGCAGCGCCGCGTTCCAGTCCGACCGCTTCTATTATCACGCGATCCAGGATGCCGCCTTCGCCAAATATGCCGAGCTGCCGATCACCAAGCCCGCATCCGCGAGTGCCGCGTTCGCCGTCCTCGGCCTGCGCGGCAATGGCGGGCTCAAGGGTGCGCCGGATGAAATCGACGTCGTCGCGATCAAGGGCGACAAGGTCTACTTCATCGCCACAAGGGACGCCGTGAAGACGGCGGAAATTCCGGCCTGCGAGCGCGTGTGGAAGCAGATGATGGCGAAGCCCGTCAACAAGAAGGATCCGCGCGGCGACATGGCCAGGGAAGACCAGGCGATGGACGCCTACACCAGATGCTTCGCCAAGGAAGCGCCGAGCCAGAGCTGGTACGCGGCGGCCGTGAAGAAGGCGCAGAGCCAACTGGATCTGCTGCCGTTGCGCTAAAGCGCAGCTTACGCCGACAATTCGACCGCCTTGCCGGCCTCATCGATCAGGTGCACGCGGTCGATGTCGGCGCGCGGCAGCAACGATCGAATCTCGTCTTCCGGCATCAGGCTGAACGCCGTCGACAATGCATCCGCGGCGGTCGCGCTGCGGGAAACCGTCGTCACGCTGCGATAGCGGCGCGCACAGCCACCCGATCTGGGATCGAACAAATGGTTGAAGCGCGCGTCGGCATCGAACTGGCAGCCGTAACCGCCCGAGGTGGAGACGGCGCGATCGACGATCGGCAGCACGGTTTTCGTCTGGCCGACAACGTCCGGATCGGCGATGCCGACCTCCCAGGGGCGTCCGTCCGGACGCGAGCCGATTGCGCGCGCTTCACCCATGTCGACCAGGCTGTGAGTGACGCCGTGCGCCCGGAGTAGGTCCACCACCTTGTCCGTGACGTAGCCTTGCGCGATCCCGTTCAGGGTCACGGCCATGCCCCTGGGCATCACGATGCGGTCGCGGCTGACCGACAGCCGGTGGCTGCCGACCCGCGCCAGCGCGGCCGCGATCGCGGCCGGCGGAGGACCCGCGGGATCGGCGTCATCTCGCGCGAAATGGCCGGCATAGAGCTCCCACAGCGGCTGCACCGTGACGTCGAACAGGCCGCCCGTCAGCGTGGCATAGCGCTGCGCGGCCGATAGCAGATCGACCATCTCGGCGGCGGGATCGATCAGGATACCGGTCCGGTTCAGCGCGACCAGGGCGGAATCCTCAAGGTAAAGGCTGAACAGCCGCTCGAGCCGCCGCGCCTCGGCGCAGGCCAGCACGATCAGTCGCTCCGCCCGGCTGCGATCTTCGTCGTGGATCTCCATCGTCGCGACCGCGCCCAGCATCGTGCCGCGCCAGGTCACCGGCGCGACCTCTGCACGAACGAGATGTCGCGGGGCCAGCGCGCCGAGGCCCGCTGTCGCCGCGCTGATCCGGATGAAGCGTCGGCGCGTCAGGGTGCGCGTCATGGCGTCCTCCTCGGTCGTTCGCCTGGCGGGCCCTCGGCCGCTTCGTCGGCCGCAGCGGCGCCGGTGGCATTCGCCGACGCCAGGACGTAGTCCTGCGGCACCTCGTCGAAGCCGACGATCCGGCCGCCGTTTTCACCGACGAACTTCTCCGCCGCCGCTCGGTCCGAAAACGGAACGGCCTCGTCGCCGCCCATGCCGCTCCTGACCCGGCTCTCGATCACGAACAGCGCCTTGCGCGCCTCGATCCAATTGTCGGCGCCGGGCTTGTCCCAGCCCGACGCCTTGCCCATGTCGGACACGTAGATCGCCAAAATGTCCTTCGGCTCGTCCGGCAACATGGTGAAGGCGATGGTGTCGCGCACCGACGAGAACCACACCGGCGCGATCAGGCTCGCGGCGAAGATATGGCCCTTCGGTCCCGGATGCTCGAGCACGTTCATGCCGCAATAATGGCCGATGTCTTCCGCCGTCATCCGATGCGGCGGCGGGACCTTCGCCACCTGCTTGTCGTTGCAGCCGGCGAGCGCCAGCGGCACGAGCAGGGCGAGAAGCAACATTCGGCGCTTCATAGCTCCCTCCGCGAGAAGGCGAGCGCGGCCAGCCCCAGCGGCAGCAGCGTCCAGCCGAGCAGGGCGGTCAGCAGGACCGGTATCGTCAGGGACGTGGTTTGGGCAAGACCGGCCATGCCGGCGAAGGTGCTGACATTGGCAAAGCCGGTCAGGTTGATCAGCCGGTAGGCGTCGGTCGGGTTCGCCAACAGCATGGCGTTGAGCGCGGCCGCCGAGATGCTGCGTCCCTGATCGAGCGCAAGCACGCCCAGCAGCGCCATGTCGTAGATCAGCACCAGCAGCAGCCACAATCCGATGCAGATGCCGGCCGCCGTTCCGCGGTCGCGCACGAGCGCGCTGACCAGATATCCGATGGCGACGAAAGCTGCGCCGAGCAGCACCGAGGAACCCACCATGGCCGCGAACGCCAGGAAACTATCGCTATCGATCTGGCTGCCGGTCGCCGCCAGCGCTCCGACCGCCGCGCCGTAACCGAGGCAGGTCGCAAAGGCGAGCACGGCGAGGTGGCCCAGGAACTTGCCGAGCAGCACTTGCCATCGCGCCACCGGATAGCTCAGCAGCAACAGCATCGTCCCCCGTTCCATCTCGCCGACGATGGCGTCGTGGGAGATCAGAAGCGCGATCAGCGGAACGAGAAAGATCGTCAGGCTCGACAGGCTGACGACGACCACGTCCAGCGTACGAACGCCCACGTTGCCGGTTGGCGCGCTGCCGAGAAAGGTCAGCGACAAAGCAAGCCCGGCGAGCAGGAGCGTTGCGGCAAGCACCCAGCGATTGCGGATGGCCTGGTGGATTTCCTTGGCGGCGATGATCAGGACGTTCATGGCGCCCGCTCCGATTGCCGAAGAAAGTGAGCGTAGAGCTCGTCGAGGGTCGGCGGGACCACGTCGACATCCTCCACGGCATTGCCGGCGGCCGTCGCGCGGTGCAGCAGCTCGATCTTCCGCTCCGGCGCGGCGTCGATCTCGACGATGTGGCCGTTCAAGCGGCGGCAGGTCGCATCCTGCGGCGCCCAGTCCGGCATCTCGCTCGGGGCCAGGCCTGCGACCTTGAGACGGATCCTGGTGGGCAGCCGGGCGAGACGACGCAGCTCGTCGATCGATCCGTCCGCGACCTTGATGCCGCGGTTCATGATGATGACCCGGCCGGCGCGCTCCTCGAGCTCGGTCAGCGCATGCGATGACAGCAGCACCGTTGCGCCCCCGGCCGCGAGCCGCGCGATGATGTCGTAGAAGGTCTGCCGCAGCTCAGGATCAAGGCCGGTGGTCGGCTCGTCCAGCAGCAGCACGCGCGGCGCCCCAAGCAGCGCCTGCGCGAGGCCCAGCCGTTGGCGCATGCCCTTCGAATAGGTGCTCACCCGGCGGCGGCTGGCGGCGCCGAGCCCGACGGTGTCGAGCAGACCGAGGGCCTTGGCCACCGGCTCCCGCTTCAGCCGGGCGTAGAAGGCCTGCGTCTCGCGGCCGGTGAGGGCAGGGTCGAAGGAGACGTTTTCGGGGAGATAGCCGAGCTGGCGCCGGCCGGCGAATTCGCCGGCGGCCGGATTGTCTCCGAGAACCTCGATGGCGCCGCTGGTTGGCCGGATCAACCCCAGCATGAGCTTCAACAGCGTGGTCTTGCCGGCGCCGTTATGACCGATCAAGGCGACCAGCTCGCCTTCTCCAAGCGAGAACGAGGCATCGCGCACGGCCTCGACCCGGCCATACCTCTTGGTGACGTCGCTGACGCGTACCGTGCCGGTCATCGCGTCTCCTTCGGCGTGCTCTGCGGCGGCGATACCAGTGGATGGCTGTCGACCACGCCGCCGGGGAGCAACGCCGGAAACTGCGCCTGCGCCCAGCGGATCACCTGGACGGCGGGGCTGTTGATCAGGACCTTCGCAGCCGGCGCCGTCCACAGCACGCGGTCGATGAGGTCGTTCGGCCTATATGCCGTGTCGGCTATGCCGTCCCCGTTGAGATCGAATGCCGGATTATCGCTCCAGTAATTGCCGCGCCCTCCGGTCGACCAGTCGAGGTGCCGGGTGCCGACATATTTCACCTGGTTGGCATTGCTGACGAAGGCATTGCCGGTGATTTCGTTGCCTTCGGAGCCGGCCGTGAAGTGCACGCCGATGGCGCAACGCTCGAACCAGTTGTTGCGGAATTTGTTGTGATTGGTGTTGTAGATGAACACGCATTTCTCCGGGCCGCTCTTCAGAGTGCTCTCCCGTTTCGGCTGCGGAAGCATGCCTCGCTCGTCGTCGGGGCTATCTTGCGTGCTCAGTATCGTCGCGTTCAGCGGGCCGCCGGTCACCCGGTTGTTCTCGATCTGGGCATAGTTCGCGTAGTTGAAGAGCATCCCATAGTCGCGATCGTGATCGGAGACGTTGCCGCGGATCACCAGCCGGTTCGAATACATGATGGCGTAACCGACATGGTTGCCGATCGAAACGTTGCCGCTCACTTCGCTGTCGTTGGTGTACATGTAATGGATCGCGAAGCGGACCTGCTCGAAGCGGTTTCCGACGAAGCGGTCCTTTCGGCTTGAAATGGTGAAGATGCCGTCGCGGCCGTAGCGGAACTTGTTGTTGGCGATGGTGACGTCGGGCGCATTCCACAGCGAGACGCCGTTCCCGGCCTCGCTGAGCCGGCCGCCACGCAGTCCCTCGATCTCGTTGCCGACGACCCGTGAGCCCTGGGCGCCATGCACATAGACGCCGAACAGGTTGCCCACCAGCCGGTTGTCCTCGATGGTCGCGCGTTCGGCCGTCTTCTGCAGAAAGATCCCGGAATTCATCGTCTGCAGGTCGCGACCGGACGCCCGGATGGTCAGACCGCGGACGGTGACGTCGGGGGCGCTGACCGTGATGACGTTGCCCGAGCCGTCGCCGTCGAGCACCGCCTCGCGACTCCCGACCAGCTGCAGGGGACGGTCGATCTGGATCGAACCATGGTATTCGCCAGGCGCAAGCTCGACGACGTCGCCGGCACGCGCGCCATCCAGCACAGCTTGCAGCGACTGGCCAGGCGCAGCCGTCAACGTCTCCGCACTGGCGAAGCCAGACAATCCGGCGGCGACCAGCGCCGCCGGAAACATGCGCAACAATGGACCCACGAGGTCGCTCCGATCAGATCGACTTCAGACCGACTTCAAACCGATTTGGGCTCGACGAACATCCGGCCCTTCATCTCCATGTGCATGGCGTGGCAGAACCAGGAGCAATAGTACCAATAGACGCCTGGCTTGTCGGCGGTGAAGGTCACCGACGAGGTGGCCATCGGCCCGATCTCCATGTTGATGCCGTAGTTGACGATACAGAAGCCGTGCGTGAGGTCTTCGACCGCGTCGATATTGGTGATGAAGACGGTGACCTCCTCGCCCTGCTTGACCTGGAACTGCTCGAGGCCGAAGGCGGGGGCGGTGGACGTCATGTAGACGCGCACCTTGTTGCCGTCGCGAATGACCTTCGAATCCGCCTCGAGGTCGATGCCGTCGGCCTTGGCCTGCTTGACCGCATCCGCAAATATCGGATCCGCGCGGTCGTAGATCGAGATCGGGTTGATCTTGGAGCGGTGGACGATGGTGGCGTCATGCGGCTCGGCGAAACTGGGGCCATCATGCACCAGCTTCATCTGATCGCCTGAGATATCGATCAGCTGATCGTTCTCCGGCTTGAGCGGCCCGACGTTCAGGAAGCGATCCTTCGAGAACTTGTTCAGCGAGATGAGCCACTTTCCATCCGCCTCCTTGGTCTGCCCCATCGAGGTGTGGTTGTGACCGGGCTGATAGTGCACGTCGAGCTTCTGGAGGATGGGATTGACCTTCTCACCCTGGAAGGCCCGCTTGGCGAGGTCGATGCTCCACTTGCAGACCTGGCTGTCGAGGAACAGCGTGGTGTAGGCGTTGCCCTTGCCGTCATAGGCGGTGTGCAACGGGCCGAGGCCAAGTTCGGGCTCGGCGACGACGACGTCGCGCGGCTTGATCTTGTCGTCGAACAGATCGTCGAACTTGCGCACGTCCATCACGGTCACGGTCGGCGAGAGCTTTCCGGCCGCCACGATGTGGATGCCGTCGGGAGCCGTGTTCATGCCGTGCGGATTGTTCGAGACCGGAATGTAGCGGGTGTAGGCTGAGCCTTTGCGGCCGTCGATGACGGGCACGCCGTTCATTTCCTTGAAGTCGCCCTTCTTCAGGGCTTCCTCGATCCGCTTGATGTTGAAGATGACGACCCAGTCCTGTTCGCTGGCGGTCATTTCCGCGAGGGTGACGCCTTCCTCGCCGTTGTAGCAGGTCGCGAAGCAGTATTTGCCCTGGTAGTCGGCATCGACGTTGTCGAGGTTGCCGCTGACGATCACCTGCCAGGCCACCTTCATCGTGTCGCCGTCGATCGCCGTGAAAATGGAGCGATATTGCTTGGGATCGTCGAGGATCTTGCCGTCGTTGGGCAGCGGCACGCCATCCTCGCCGTTGGCGAAGACATATCCCGTGCGCGGATATTTCTGCAGGCGCAGGCCGTGGACGGTGTGCTGGTTCGGCAGCTCGATGATCTTGTCGCATTTCATGATGTCGAGCCGCACCCGCGCGACGCGGCTGTTGGCCTTGTCGTTCATGAAGGCATAGCGACCGTCATAGGTGCCGTCCGTGAACGAAACGTGCGGGTGGTGGAGATCGCCGTTCAGGAACGTGCCGCCGCGGTTCTTGAGGAATTCGCGGGTCGCGGGCTGCATCCCCTCGGTCAGAACCTTGAGGCTCTCGTTGGTCTGGCCCCATCCGGTCGCGCTGCAACGGTTGAACACCGGCACGCGCATCAGTTCGCGCATCGAAGGAAGGCCGATGATGCGCATCTCGCCGGACTGGCCGCTGGAGAAGAACACGTAGTATTCGTCGAGCTCTCCCGGTGCGACGTCGGTCTTCTGCACCGCTGGCCGGGCCGCGGGCGCTTTCGGCGCAGCATTCTTGGTCTGCGCGTCCGCGGACGAGACGAAGCCGCCATCCTTCATCGCGACTCCGCCGGCAAGGCCCACGCCCGCTGCGGCCGCCGTCGTTCCCAGCACTGTTCGTCGGCTGACGCCCTTTGCCTGCTCGTTCTCGCTCATGATAGCCTCCTCGGCTTTCGGTTCAGTTGGGTGGTGGAGAGATGACTGCCGACGCACCGACAGGTCTGCCGCCGGCGGTGATGACGGTCGCGGGACCCTTGCCGCTCGAGCGCATCGAGGGCGAGGACATGGCCGCGAACTTCTCGCGCTTCAGCCGCACCTGGATCATGTGCGGGCAGCGGTGGTCGTCGTAATAGAGCTCCTGGCAGTGCATGCAGTAGATGCACTCATTGACGTTGATGTGCCCCTCGGGATGGATCGACTGCACCGGGCATTCCTTGGCGCAGCGTTGGCAGGGAGATCCGCATTCTTCCCAGCGCCGCAGCCATTCGAACGTCCTCAGGCGGCCGGGAATGGCAAGCGCCGCGCCGAGCGGGCACAGATAGCGACAGAAGAAGCGCTCGATGAAGAGGCCGATGACGAGAAGGGCGACGGCGTAGGCGACGAACGGCCAGCTGCGCGAAAACTTCAGGATGATCGCCGTCTTGAACGGTTCGACCTCGGCAAAGCGCTCGGCCATCTCAACGGAGTAGAGCGACAGGCCGAACAGCCCGAGGAAGATGATGTACTTGATCGGCCACAGCCGCTCGTGCAGTCCCCACGGCACCGTGATCTGGGGCACCTTCAGCCATTTGGCGGCCGTGTTGGTGAGCTCCTGGAGCGCGCCAAAGGGACACAGCCAGCCGCAGAACGGACCGCGGCCCCAGAACAGAAGCCCGCCGGCGGTAGCGGCCCACAGAATGAAGATTAGGGGAGCGGCGAGGAAGAACTCCCAGCGGAAGCCGGTCACCAGCGCATTGATGAAGGTGACGACGTTGACGACGGAGAGCTGCGCGTTGGCGTACCAGCCAAGCCAGACCAGAACGACGGCGAGATAGCCTCGTCGCACCCATGTGTACAACACCGGGCGGGCCACCAGCAGGTTCTGGAAGAAGAAGATGCCGGTGAGGGCGGCCAGCATGAATGCAGTGATGCCGATCGAGACCGTGCTCGACCGCCAGATCCGCATCCAGAGCGGCTCGTCTGCCTCCGTGGCCGGTGCGGCCGCAGCGCCTGCTTGCGAGGCCGGAGGCGCCGCACTCTCCGGCACCGTCACCGCGCGCTGCTCGCGACGTATGTAGCTGTCGGGCAGGGCGTAGCCGAGGTCGAAAGTCAGGAATGCCTTGTCGCGGCCGCCGAGGCTCCGCTGCACCAGCAGCTGAACCTGCCACGGCTGCGTCGGATCGAGGGTGAACTCGGGAGGGGTGACGAACAGGCCGATTTCCCTGAACTCGGGCGCGCCGATCGCGTCCACTGCACCAAGGCGTGTATGGTTGCGATCGCGGAAGCGGGTGCTGTTGCCTTCCTGCAGGATCTCGATGCGGTCGAAGATGCCGCCGCGGACATAGGCCGAACCCTTGAAAGAGTAGGGACCGTTGCCTGCGACGATGATCGCCTGCTGACCGGGCTTCAGGCCGTCCTTCAACCGTCGATAGCCGTCTTCGCCGAGCAGGCTGCGGCCGATTGTGGGCGCACTCACGAGCGCGACATAGAGGTCGATGAAGGTGTTGCTGGCCTCACCTGGTTCGGGGTACTGGGCCGCCGCCGCGCTGCCGGACTTTGCAAAGGCGTCGTTGATGTCGCCGATGCTGAGATGAAGCCGGCGTATCGATCCGTCGCCGACGAGACTCTCCCAGTCGCGGACTTCGCTCTGTTCGAGATCGAGCGTCTTGATGACGGGGGGCAAGGCTGCCGAAGCCGCAGCGGCGTCGCCGCCGCCAACGCGACCGCTTCGGATGAGCTTGGACGCCGCGCGGACGATACTGTCGCCCATCACCAGCACGGTGACGGTTGCGCCGCTCACGATATCGACCTGCGGCGGTCTCTCGGCCCCACTTGCGACAGGCTTCATGTCCTTGCCGATCAGACCATTCACGGCCGCGACGATGCGCGCTTCCGGAATGCCGACCAGCACGATCGGCTCCTTGTGATCGACCAGCTTGATGCCGGTGATGACACCCTTCGGGTCGATCCCGGCCAGCAGGTGAATGGGCTTGCCAGAATAGCCGACAGAGTTCGCGAAATCGGAGTTGAGGAAGACAAACCCCTGCAGCTGGTCGCCGCGGTACACCGGCACGATCGGCGGATCGCCTTGCGGGGGACCGAAGCGATCCGCTCCCGGGAAAAAGTCCGCAGGCGCAAGCTTCGGCAGATATGTCGGCAAATCACCGGCGGCGTAGACAGGCGAAATATATGTCAGACACATCAGCAGCAAGCCGGCGAGCGCTAACGCTGCAAGATTCGCGAAGGCGATCTCGTTACCCGGTCGCTTCGACATGTCGATTCAAATGCCATCTGCGCGGCCACCCGGACCGCGCATGCCTTGTGATTCTTCTTCGATGATTTGTCGCCGCTGACGTGCCACACTCATCGCGCACGTCGACCTCTGTCAAGCCGAACCAAGATATTTGTATTTGTGTCCTCGTGGAACCAAATCATCCGTTTGCATCGGGAACCCTCGCCATGCCGCTTTTGCGCACTTCATTGCTCAGCGCTGAGCCTGCTGGTGTATTGGAGTCTCTCGACGAGCTCTTTGCGCTAGCGCATGCAATGGAGCAGGAGGCCGCCGACAAGTACGATTCTCTTGCCGAAGACATGCGCGGGCAGGGCAAGGATGATCTGGCAGTGGTGTTCACACATCTCGCCGCCGCCGAGCGCGAGCACGTGGACAGTGTGACGCAGTGGTCGCAATCGCGCCGCGGCAAACGCCCGGATCCCGCCATGGTGCGCTGGGAGGCGCCGGAAGCGCTCGCCGCGGACGCTGCCGCCGAGGTGAAGACATCACGCTTGATGACGCCGTACCGCGCGCTCGCCATCGCAGTCCGCAACGAGGAGCGCGCCTTCGCCTTCTGGTCCTATCTGGCGGCCTACTCGCATGACCCCGAGGTCAAGAAGGCGTCCGAGGCGATGGCCAAGGAGGAACTCGGCCATGTTGCCACGCTGCGGAAGGAGCGGCGGCGCGCTTATCATCGCGAGCACGAACGGAGCAATGTCGAGACGGCGTTGCCTCAAATCGACGCGCCGCGGCTCGAACGTCGCCTGGTTGCGCAACTCGGCGATATGGAACAACGCCTGAGCGGGCCGGCGGCGGTCCGGATCCGGGACCTCCGCCAACAGACGGTCGAGATGGTCGACGCCGCCGCGGGTGTCGGGGGCTTTCCGGCGTCCATGGAACGCAAAGGCCCATTGGAGATCGCCGAAGCGCTCGTCGACGGCTACCTCGATGCCGCCGAGCGGTCGAACGACGCGGCCCATCTCGAAAGCCTGCAGCAGCTTGCCGAGCGCGCGATCTCAAGACTGGCCTGGCTGCGATCCCTTGCGATGGATTAGCGGCAGCCCGCCGCTCACGGCGGGTTTAGCTGCGCCGTTTAGGCGGCGGCGTTCCGGCCCAGATTCCATCCGCGTCCACCTTCGCCGAAAATCTGGTAGCCGCTATCCGTCACGGCAACCGTATCCTCGAGCTTGATGAAGCCGCGCTTTAGATGCTTCATCGTGGTCTCGATTGAGATCACCATGCCGGCTTCGAGAGGGCGGCGGGCGTCGCTGTCGTCATAGGGAACCGGACCCGTTGCGGTCAGGCGAGGGGCCTCGTGGCTGACGAGGCCCATGCCGTGGGCGAGGAAATCCGTGCAGTCGCGTTGGGTGATCTGCCCAAGCTGGCGTTCGGCCGCAACATAGATGTCGCCGCCCATCGCGCCCGGTCTGACCGCAGCAAAGGCGGCTCGCTGGACCGCCTCGATCTCGGCCAGATAGTCCTTCAACTCGGCATCCGGCTCGCCCAGAACCGCCATGCGCGCGACGTCGCCGATATAGCCGCGATAATTGCCACCGGAATCCAGCGACAACACCTCGCCGTGCTCCCAGCGCTGCGATGACGGGGCCCGATTATGGCTGCTGCCGCATGCAAGCAGGCAATACTCGAAGGTCAGGCCGCGGTTGGCTTCCGCAAGGCGCAACGCATCCGACAATTGCTGTTTGGTCGTACCCCGACCGTGACCACGGATCACTGCCAACATGGATGCAATGACGAGCTCGGACGCCGTCTTCAACTTCGCCAATTCCTCCGCCGATTTGACTGCTCGCAGCCGCTCCAGCACCAACACCGCGTCCTTGAGCTCGGCGCCGGGCAGGGCGTCGGCCAGCACCTTTCCTGCATCCATCGGCATGAACGGCATCTCGACCCCGACCCGCTTCGAGGGCACGCCCGCCTGACGCATTAGCTCTGCGGCGCGCTGGACGGCGTCCGTTGAGCCATTCGATTCGGTCCGGACCAGCGGTACCCAAGGCGGCGCGACGGTGCGCTGGTGGGTTTCCAGCCGGTGCCCGACATAGATCGACTTCTCCGGAGCGCCCTTGGCATAGACCAGCACCGGCAGATAGCGGCTGACGCCCAAGGCATCCATGTAGTCGAAGAAGATCGCCCGTTCGGCCCCCAGCAAGTATTGCACGTTGTGCTTGGAAGTCGCGATCAGGACGTCGAGGCCAGCCGCCTCCATGAGACGGTCAAGCTTGGCGGTATCGAACGGAATGGCGCGCGAGGCGGCACGAGCAACAGTTTCCTGCATGACGGACCTCCGGGTCGCCGCTGATCTGATCTTTCTTGGATTCCTGTCCGCGACCTCCGAGTTAACCGCCGGATGGTCGGTTGGCTCCAGATGTGGGCTGGAAGGAGGGTTCCTAATGGCTCAAGCAGCCGGCCGGTCGATCCACCTCACGCCCAATCCGTAATTCGCATAAGGTATATTATGGAATATCTTTATGTACAATCAGATCAATTATTTACACGAAACTCCTGCCATTTCGCCTTCACTGCCGCCGGCTTTCGGTCCGGGTCTCGAAGCCTGGTCCCGGTCCTCGGCGGCTACTGTGCATGGGGTTGTTTTTCAGATTTTGAATCGGCTCGATCTCTGCGAAGGCTGATATTGCCGTGACCATGGCCGGCTGCAATAAGCAGGACCTCGCGAGATCGCAGATGACCTTCTGGCCTTCCGTCCGTATAGGTTTGCGTCTCAGAACAACAACAAACCTTCCGAGGAAGCAGACCCATGGTCTTTTCGACGCGCTTTTCCCGACGCACGCTTCTCAAGGCCTCCGCCGCGACTGCGGTCCTGGGCGGCCTCAGTGCGCCCCATGTGGCCCGCGCCCAGAGCGCCGAGTTCACCTACAAATACGCCAATAACCTGCCCGACACCCATCCGCTGAACGTCCGCGCCAAGGAGATGGCCGCGGCGATCAAGAGCGAGACCAACGGCAAGTTCGACCTCCAGATCTTCCCGAACAACCAGCTCGGCTCGGATACCGACATGCTGAGCCAGATCCGCTCCGGCGGCGTCGAGTTCTTCACGTTGTCGGGCCTGATTCTGTCCACCCTGGTGCCGGCCGCGTCCATCAACGGCATCGGCTTCGCGTTCCCGGACTACGACACGGTCTGGAAGGCCATGGACGGCGATCTCGGCGGCTTCGTTCGCGGCGAGATCAAGAAGGCCGGCCTCGAGGTCATGGACAAGATCTGGGACAACGGCTTCCGCCAGACCACGTCGTCGACCAAGCCGATCACCGGTCCTGACGACCTCAAGGGCTTCAAGATCCGCGTGCCGGTGTCGCCGCTGTGGACCTCGATGTTCAAGGCGTTCGACGCCGCGCCCGCCTCGATCAATTTCAGCGAGGTCTATTCGGCGCTGCAAACCAAGATCGTCGAAGGCCAGGAGAACCCGCTGGCGATCATTTCGACCGCCAAGCTCTACGAGGTGCAGAAGTACTGCTCGCTGACCAACCACATGTGGGACGGCTTCTGGTTCCTGGCCAACCGCAGAGCCTGGGAAAAGCTGCCGCAGGACGTGCGCACCATCGTCGCCAAGAACATCAACGCCGCCGCGGTCAACGAGCGCGCCGATACCGCCAAGCTCAATGCCAACCTGCAACAGGAGCTCGCGACCAAGGGCCTGACCTTCAATCAGCCTGCGGTGGCGCCCTTCCGCGACAAGCTGCGGTCCGCCGGCTTCTATGCCGAGTGGAAGGGCAAGTATGGCGATCAGGCCTGGGATCTCCTGGAAAAGGCCGTCGGCAAGCTGTCGTAACGCGCGTTGGGGCCATCATGGCTCGTGTCGAGGTCGAGATGATCGCAGTGGTGGGCGAGGCGGCATTTGAGCCCCCTCGCCGACCATCGTTGCTGGCTTCGCTCGAGCGCCTGCTCGGTCTCGTCGTCGAAATCCCCGCCGCGATCCTGGTCGTCGCCGAGATCGTGATCCTGTTTGCCGGCGTGGTCGCGCGCTACGGCCTGCACCGGCCGCTGATCTGGTCGGACGAGCTCGCCTCAATCCTGTTCCTGTGGCTTGCCATGCTGGGTGCGGCGGTTGCGTTCCGCCGCTCCGAGCACATGCGCATGACCGCAATCGTCGCCAGCGCGCGGCCGGCCATGCGGGCCTATCTCGATCTGGTCGCGACCGCTGCGGCCCTGGCGTTCCTGCTCCTGATCGTCTGGCCCGCCTGCGACTACGCCTATGAAGAAAGCTACATCACGACGCCGGCGCTCCAGATCTCCAATATGTGGCGCGCCGCCGCGCTGCCGGCCGGCATCGGGCTGATGGCGGCCTTTGCCTTGCTGCGGCTGCTGCGCGCGGCCGATTGGCGGATGGTCGCGGCGGCCGTCGCCACGGTTGCCGTCGTGATCGGCCTGTTCTGGCTCGCCGAGCCGTCGCTGCGGCCGCTCGGCAATCTCAACCTCGTGATCTTCTTCGTCGGCGTCGCCGGCTTCTGCGTCTTTGCCGGCGTTCCCATTGCGTTCGGCTTCGGCCTGGCGATCTTCGGCTATCTCGCGCTGACCACGCGCACGCCCGTGATGGTCTTGGTCGGGCGGATGGACGAGGGCATGAGTCACCTCATCCTGCTCTCGGTGCCGCTGTTCGTCTTCCTGGGGCTGCTGATCGAGATGACCGGCATGGCGCGGGCCATGGTGGCGTTCCTGGCGAGCCTGCTCGGCCATATCAGGGGCGGCCTGCACTATGTACTGGTCGGCGCCATGTACCTGGTCTCGGGCATATCAGGCGCCAAGGCCGCCGACATGGCGGCCGTCGCGCCCGTGCTGTTTCCGGAGATGAAGCAGCGCGGCGCCAAGCCCGGCGACCTCGTCGCGCTGCTGGCGGCGACCGGCGCCCAGACCGAGACCATTCCGCCGAGCCTCGTGCTGATCACGATCGGCTCGGTCACCGGCGTGTCGATCGCCGCCCTCTTCACCGGCGGCCTTCTGCCCGGCGTCGTGCTCGCCATCACCCTCTGCATGCTGGTGTGGTGGCGCTACCGCCACGAGGACATGAGCCACGTCCGCCGCGCCACGGGTGGCGAGATCGGCAGGACCTTCGTCGTCGCCCTGCCCGCGCTCGCACTGCCCTTCGTGATCCGCTATGCCGTGGTCGAGGGCATCGCGACCGCGACCGAGGTCTCCACCATCGGCATCGTCTATGGTGCCCTGGTCGGCCTCCTCGTCTACCGCCGGTTCGACTGGCGGCGGCTGCTTCCGATGCTGGTCGAGACCGCGGCGCTGTCGGGCGCGATCCTGCTGATCATCGGCACGGCGACCGGCATGGCCTGGGGCCTCACCCAATCCGGGTTCTCGCGCTCGCTGGCCGCGGCCATGACCGGATTGCCCGGGGGAGCTGCGACCTTCATCGCCGTCTCGATCCTGGCCTTCACCATCCTCGGCAGCGTGCTGGAAGGCATTCCGGCGATCGTGCTGTTCGGACCGCTGCTGTTTCCGATCGCCCGGGCTGTCGGCGTGCACGAGGTGCACTACGCCATGGTGATCATCCTCGCCATGGGCATCGGACTATTCGCGCCGCCCTTCGGCGTCGGCTATTATGCCGCCTGCGCCATCGGACGCGTCGACCCGGCCGAGGGTATCCGGCCGATCTGGGGCTATCTGCTGGCGCTGCTGGCGGGATTGATCATCGTCGCGATCTTCCCCTGGATCTCGATCGGATTCCTTTGAGGCGCGGCGGTTTAAGGAGGGTGTCGATGAGCGAGCGGCAGAACCAGTACGATATCGGCCTCGACAAGACTCCCGCCAATTACGTGCCGCTGAGCCCGCTGAGCTTCCTCGCGCGCAGCGCCGCCGTCTATCCCGATCATGTCAGCACGGTCTATGAGGGCCGCAGCTTCAAGTGGGCTGAGACCTATGAGCGCTGCCGGCGGTTTGCGTCCTGGCTCGCGCGCAAGGGCATCGGCGTCGGCGACACCGTCGCTGCGATGCTGCCGAACATCCCGGCGATGAACGAGGCGCATTTCGCCGTGCCCATGACCGGCGCCGTGCTCAACGCGCTGAACATCCGTCTCGATGCGCCGTCGATCGCGTTTCAGCTCGACCATGGCGGCGCGAAGATCATCCTGGTCGACCCCGAGTTCTCGGGTGTCATCACCGACGCGCTGGCGCAGATGACGGGCCCCAAGCCGCTCGTGGTCGACGTCGACGATGCATCGTTCAAAGGCGGCAGCCGCATCGGCGAGATCGAATATGAAGCGGCCGTCGCCGCGGGCGATCCGAACTTCGCCGCGATCACGCCAAACGACGAATGGGACGCGATCGCGCTGAGCTACACCTCGGGCACGACGGGCAATCCCAAGGGCGTCGTCACCCATCATCGCGGCGCCTATCTGAACGCCGTCAGCAACATCCTTGCCGGTGGTCTCGGCCAGCATCCGGTCTATCTCTGGACGCTGCCGATGTTCCATTGCAACGGCTGGTGCTTCCCGTGGACCCTAGCGGCCGCCGCCGGCATCAATGTCTGCCTGCGCAAGGTCGAGCCGAGCAAGATCTTCGAGCTGATCAAGGCGCACGGCGTCACCCATATGTGCGGCGCGCCGATCGTCTACAACACGCTGATCAACGCGCCCGATGCGCCCAAAGGCAGCGGGGCCCGCCGCGTCGTCGGCCTGATTGCCGGCGCCGCGCCGCCGGTCGCCGTGCTGGAAGGCGCCGAAAGCATCGGCATCAAGCTCACTCATGTCTACGGCCTGACCGAAGTCTACGGCCCCGCCTCCGTCTGCGCCGAGCAGCCCGGCTGGGACGAGCTCCCCGCGCCCGAGCGCGCGCGCATGAAGCGCCGGCAGGGCGTGCCCTACCCGCTCGAGGAGAGCGTCACCGTCATCAATCCGCAGACCATGAGGCAAGTGCCGCGCGACGGCGAGACCATCGGCGAGGTCATGTTCCGCGGCAACATCGTGATGAAGGGCTATCTCAAGAACGAGAAGGCGACGAGGGAAGCGTTCGAGGGCGGCTGGTTTCACACCGGCGATCTCGGCGTGCTCGACGAGCACGGCTACGTCATCATCAAGGATCGCTCCAAGGACATCATCATCTCCGGCGGCGAGAACATCTCCTCCGTCGAGGTCGAGGACATTCTCTACAAGCACCCGGCCGTGCTGTTCGCCGCCGTGGTCGCAAAGCCCGATCCGAAATGGGGCGAAGTGCCCTGCGCCTTCGTCGAGCTGAAGGACGGCGCCAGCGCCAGCGAAGCCGACATCATCGCCTTCTGCCGCTCGCACATGAGCGGCTTCAAGACGCCGAAGGCCGTCGTGTTCGGACCGATCCCGAAGACCTCGACCGGCAAAATCCAGAAATTCCTGCTGCGCAACGCGGTCGGATCGGCGAAGGCGATCTCGGCCTGAGCTGATTGCGGAATACCTTCCGCCCGCACACCTGAAGGCGGCGGGCGGAAGGCCTCATCCTCACATCTTCTTGTAGGCGTCGACGATCGCCTGACCGTCGGCGCCGGCCTTCTTGAGCCAGTCGGCCGTGAGCTGCTCGCCGAGCTTCTGGAAGCCGGCCTTCAACGCCGGGCTCGGCGGCTCGACATTCATGCCCTTTGCCTTCAGCTGGTCGAGGTACCAGGTGCTCTTGTCCTGCCAGGCCTTCCAGCCGCGGGTTTCGGCCGTTGCCGCCGCATTGAGGATGGCCTCCTGGGTCGGCTTGTCGAGCGCGTCGAACGCGGCCTTGTTGACGAAGGTGTAGTCCTTGGGAATCCAGGCTTGAACGTCGTAGAAATACTTCAGCGACTCCCAGGCCTTCGCGTCGTAGCCCGTGCCGCCCGACGACATGAAGGAATTGACCACGCCGGTCGCCAGCGCCTGCGGCAGTTCGGCAGCCTGGATCGTGACAGACTGCGCGCCGACCAGCTCGCCGATGCGCGCGGTCCCGACGTTATAGGCGCGCCATTTCAGGCCCTTCATGTCCTCGATCGTCGCGAGCGGCTTGTTGACATAGACGCCTTGCGGCGCCCACGGCACGACAAACAGCAGCTTGAGGCCCTGCGCATCGAGCTTCTTGACGATCGCAGGTTTGGAGGCCTGATACAGCTTCATCGCGTCCGGGAAGCTGGTCGCCAGGAACGGCACGACGTCGATGCCGAACAGTGGATCCTCGTTCTCGTGGATCGAGAGCAGCACTTCGCCCATCTGCGCCTGACCGGTGACCACCGCGCGCTTGATGTCGGGTGCCTTGAACAGCGAGGCGCCGGGATGGACGGTGATCTGCAGCTTGCCCGACGTTGCGGCCTCGACGTCCTTGGCGAAGGCGACGAGGTTCTCGGAGTGCGGATTGTCGGCGGGATAGGCCGCCGGCAGATTCCATTTGGTCTGGGCCAAGGCGGGCGTTGCCGCCAGAATTGCGCAGGCCATCAGGCCCGCACCGATGAAACGAGACTTCATTGACTTCTCCTCCCGGTCAAATTGTGGCTTCGTCAGTCTGGAAAAGCGAGCTTGGGCAGGAACATCACGATTTGCGGATATTCCGTGATGATGAACACGGAGGCGAGCAGCAGCACGAAAAACGGGAAGGCCGCCCGTGCGACGGTGAACGTATCGCGGCCGCTCATGTTCTGGAGCACGAACAGATTGAAGCCGACCGGCGGGGTGATCTGCGCCATCTCGACATGTATGATGAGATAGACGCCGAACCAGACCAGATCGAGGCCGGCCTGCTTGACCATGGGCAGCACGATGACCGCGGTCAGGACGATCATCGAGATGCCGTCGATCAGGCATCCCAGGATGATGTACATGATGCTGAGATAAAGCGCGAGCATCCCCGGTGTGAGCTGCTGCCCCTGCACCCAGGTGGCGAGCGCCGCCGGAATGCCCGTATAGGCCATCGCAGCCGTGGTGTAGGCGGCGCCTGCCAGGATCAGCATGATCATGCAGGTCAGGCGCGTGGCGCTCATGATGCTCTCGAGGAAGTTTTTCCGCGTGAGCGTGCCGCTCCACCAGGCCAGCAGCAATGCGCCGGTGACACCCCAGGCTGCGCATTCGGTTGCGGTCGCAAAGCCAAGCACGAGCGAAAGGAAGACCGCGAAGATCAGCAACAGGCACGGTACGAGCTTGGCGGACTCCTGCAGCTTCCGGCGAAACGGCATCGGCGGATCGCGCGGTGGAATCTTGGTCGGGTTCAGCAGCGACCAGATGATGATGTAGCCGGAATAGAGCGCCATCACCAGCACGCCCGGCAGGAAGCCGCCGAGGAACACCTGCAGCACGGAGACATTGGCCGTGACCGCGTAGACCACCATGGGGATCGAGGGCGGGATCAGGAGACCGAGCGTCCCCGAGCCTGCGAGCGATCCGAGGCTCAGGCCCTTGTCGTAGCCGCGCTTGTCGAGCTCGGGCAGCGCGATCTTGCCGATCGTCGCACAGGTCGCCGCCGAAGAGCCCGACACTGCCGCGAAGATGCCGCAGCCGATCACGTTGACATGAGTGAGGCGCCCGGGCAGCCATTGGACCCAGGGCGACAATCCCCGGAACATCTCTTCCGACAATTTGGTGCGGAAGAGGATCTCCCCCATCCAGATGAACAGCGGCAGCGCGGCCAAGGTCCACGACGAGCTGGCGCTCCAGGTGGTGGTCGCAAGCACCGCGCCGAGCGGCAGGCTCGTGGTCAACGCCATCGCCACGAAGCCGACGAGCCCGAGCGAGACCGCGATCCAGACGCCGCTTCCGAGCAGCACGATCATGACGCCGAGCAGGATGAAGGACAGCTCGATCATGCCGAGATTGGCCATGGTCAACCTCCGCCGCCCTGCGAGATGCGCTCGATGAATTCGTCCGGCGTCTCGTCCGGCGAGCCCTTCTCGTAGCTTGGGCGGCCGCCGCCGACGACATTGACCATTTCGTCGATGAGCGCGATCGACAGGATCGCAAGCCCGCCGGCGAAGCCGAGCTGGGGAATCCAGAGCGGAAGCGCGACCACGCCCTGCGCCATATCGTTGAAGCGCCAGGAATCGTAGGTCATCTGCACGGCAAAGCGGGTGAAATAGAGAATGAAGGCGGTGGCGATACCGAGCGCCACGATCTCAGCAGCCTGCTTGGTTCGCCCGTGCAACCGTTCCAGCAGCAGGCCGACGCGGATCATCTCTCCGCGCTTGAAGGTATGCGCAAGGCCGAGGAAAGCCATCGCGGCCATGCACCACGACGCGAAATCATCGCCGGCCGGAATGTTGATCGCAAATTGGCGTCCGACCGACATGACCATCATGATGGCAAAGATCGCAACCAGGAAGACGCCGGCGGCGTAGCCTGCCCCGAGATAAAGAAGATCCAGCGCGCGCCGCACCAGTCCCCCAGCCGTTACGTCGTCCCCTGCCACGCAATCCCATCCTCACACGGAGGCGTTTCGGCGGGCCCGGCGATCGCATATCGCGCATCGCCGATCCTGCCTCAATATCGCCCTTGGCCAACGCCCTGTCTTTCAGACGTTAGATCAACATGATGGAGCCGACGCAAGCAAGGACTATGCCTGCCGGCGGCGGAATTTCCACCGCGGGTTCAATGCGTCTCCAGGCGCAGCCCGTCAAAGGCGGGCACGACGCCCGCGGGCAGCGATTGCCGGATGACCTCGTAATCGACGTCGGCGGTCATGTTGGTGATGACGGCGCGCTTTGGCTTGAACCGCTCGATCCAGGACAGCGCGTCGTTGATGCTGAAATGGCTGACATGGCTGGTGTAGCGCAGGCCGTCGACGATCCAGAGGTCCAGATTTTTCAGTGCATCCCAGCTCTCGCGCGGGATGTCGTTGAGGTCGGGTGTGTACGCTGCATTTCCGATGCGATAGCCCAGCGCGGGAATGTTGCCATGCTGGACCAGAAAGGCCGTCATCGTCACGGCGCCCCCCTTCCCCAGGATGGTCTGGCTTTCGCCGGCCTCGATCGAATGCCGCGTCAGGATCGGCGGATAGTCGCTGCCCTCCGGCGAGATGAAGCAATAGGAGAAGCGCGACAGGATGTCCTTGGCGGTCGACTGGTTGAAATAGGTCGGGATGCGGCGGCGCATGTGCATCACGACCGATCGCAGATCGTCCATGCCGTGGGTCTGGTCGGCGTGCTCATGCGTCAGGAACACCGCGTCGATGTGATCGACATTGGTCGAGAGCAATTGCTCGCGCAGGTCCGGCGAAGTGTCGATCAGGATGCGCGTGGTGCCGTGCTCGGATTTCCGTTCGACCAGCAGCGAGCAGCGGCGGCGGCGGTTCTTGGGATTGTCGGGATCGCAGGCGCCCCAGCCGAGCGCCGGGCGCGGCACGCCGGCGGAGGAGCCGCAGCCCAGGATCGTCAATGTCAGCGTCATGCGGCTCCCAGTCTCAAGCCTTCACCTTCGAGAACAAGCGGAAGAAGTTTTCGCTGGTCTGGCGCGCGATCTCGTCGACCGACACCCCGCGCGTCTCGGCCAGGACTCTTGCGACCTCCACCACATAGGCCGGTTCGTTGCGTTTGCCGCGGAACTTGCCCGGCGCAAGATAGGGCGAGTCGGTTTCGACCAGGATACGATCGGACGGCAGTTCGGCCGCGAGCGCGCGCAGGGCTTCCGACTTCTTGAAAGTCAGGATGCCCGTGAAACCGATATAGAGCCCGAGCGACACCGCCTTCAATGCCAGCTCGCGCCCGCCCGTGTAGCAATGCAGCACGGCACGGAACGATCCCTTGGCCGCCTCGTCTTCCAGGATGCGGGCGCAGTCCTCGTCGGCTTCGCGGGTGTGGATCACCAGCGGCAGGCCGGTGGCGCGGGCGGCGGCGATGTGGGCACGAAAGCCCCTCGCCTGCGCCTCCGGCGAGCCGTTATCGTAGAAATAGTCGAGCCCGGCCTCGCCGAGCGCGACGACTTTGGGATGCTCCGTCAACGCAACCAGCTCGTCCGGCGCGATGCCGTCCTCCTCATCCGCATGGTGCGGATGGGTGCCGACGGAGCAATAGACGTCGTCGTAGCGTTCGGCGATAGCAAGAAGCTGATGCAGCTTGCGAACCCGAGTCGAGATCGTGACCATGCGCCCGATCCCGGCCGCCCGTGCCCGCGACACGATCCCGTCGAGATCTTCCGCAAAGTCGGGAAAATCCAGATGGCAGTGGCTGTCGACCAGCATCGGCGAATGCCTCTAGGCCGCCGGCTCGATGTAGCGCGGAAACGCCGGCGTCGGAGCCGGCAGCGTCGAGCCCGGCGCGATCCGCTTGGCACCGCCGAGCATGGCGAAGCTGCGCTCTCCCTCGGGGATACCGAGGCTGTCGAGCAGCTTGCTGGAAGCGGCCGGCATCGCCGGCTGAGCCAGGATCGCGATCTGGCGCACGACCTCGGCGGTGACGTAGAGCACCGTCTTCTGCCGGGCCGGATCGGTCTTGGCGAGCGCCCACGGCGCCTCGCCGGCGAAATAGCGGTTGGCCTCCGCGACCACGGCCCAGACGGCGTTGAGCCATTGGTGGATCTGCTGCGTCGCCATGGCTTCGCGTGACGCGGCCACCATGCCGTCGGCCATCGCGAGCATCGCCTTGTCGTTGTCGCTGAACTCACCGGGCTCGGGCAGCACGCCGCCGAGCTGCTTGGCGATCATCGACAGCGAGCGCTGCGCCAAATTGCCGAGATCGTTGGCAAGGTCGGCGTTGATGCGCGCGACGATGGCCTCGTGATTGTAGTTGCCGTCCTGTCCGAACGGCACCTCGCGCAGGAAGAAATAGCGCATCTGGTCGACGCCGTACTGGTCGGCGAGGTTGAAGGGATCGACGACGTTGCCGACCGACTTCGACATCTTCTCGCCCCTGTTGAACAGGAAGCCGTGGGCATAGACCCGCTTCGGCAGCGGGATTCCGGCCGACAACAGGAATGCCGGCCAGTACACGGCGTGGAAACGGATGATGTCCTTGCCGATGATGTGCACGTCGGCCGGCCAGTAGCGCCAGTTCTTGTCGCTCTCGTCGGGGAAGCCGACGCCGGTGATGTAGTTGGTCAGCGCGTCGACCCAGACATACATCACGTGCTCTTCGTCGCCGGGCACCTTCACGCCCCAGTCGAACGTCGTGCGTGAGATCGAGAGATCGCGCAGGCCGCCCTTGACGAAGCTGACCACCTCGTTCTTGCGGGAATCCGGCCCGATGAAATCGGGATGATCCGCATACAGCTTGAGCAGCTTGTCCTGGTACGCCGACAGGCGGAAGAAGTAGCTCTTCTCCTCGACCCATTCGACCGGCGAGCCCTGCGGTCCGAGCCGCACGCCGTCATCGTTCAGGCGCGTCTCGTCCTCGGCGTAATAGGCCTCGTCGCGCACCGAGTACCAGCCGGCATAGGTGTCGGCATAGATGTCGCCGTTCGCCTCCATGCGCCGCCAGATCTCCTGGCTGGAGCGATGATGCTGCTCCTCTGTGGTGCGGATGAAGCGGTCGAACGACACGTTCAGGCGCTCGTCCATTTCCTTGAAGCGGCCGGCGTTGCGGGTCGCGAGCGCGGCGGCGGACATGCCTTCGCCGGCCGCCGTCTGGACCATTTTCTGGCCGTGCTCGTCGGTCCCGGTCAGGAAGAACACGTCCTTGCCGTCGAGCCGCGCAAAACGCGCCAGCACGTCGGTCGCGATCGCCTCATAGGCGTGACCGATATGGGGGCTGCCATTGGGATAGGCGATGGCGGTCGTGATGTAGAAGACGTTGTCGCGCGCGGGGGCGGCAACGGGCGCGGCAGCCTTTGGTGCAGCTGCGGGCGCTGCGGGTTGCTGAGTTGCGGCGGGCTTCGGCGCGCGCGGCGCCTTCGGCTTGGCAGCTTTCGGCGGCGCCACGACGGGAGCCGGCGCCGCGATCGCCGCAGGCGGAATGACCCTGGGCTTCTCGGA
The DNA here is from genome assembly GCF_004570865.1 of Bradyrhizobium frederickii. Classification (GTDB taxonomy): domain Bacteria; phylum Pseudomonadota; class Alphaproteobacteria; order Rhizobiales; family Xanthobacteraceae; genus Bradyrhizobium; species Bradyrhizobium frederickii. The sequence goes on along the minus strand of NZ_SPQS01000015.1, from coordinate 41,022 downwards.
TACCTTCTTCGCCGGAGCCTTGGTTGGTTTTTTGGCTGGCGTCTTGGCTGCCGTCTTGGCCGCCTTCTTCACCGCCTTCTTGGCGACGACCTGTTTCTTCGCAGCCTTCTTGTTAGCCTTCTTCGACGTCTTCGCTGCGCTCTTCGTCACGCCGGACGTCTTGGTCTTGGCTACCTTCTTGGAAGCTTTGCGCGCACGGGCCTTCGTCGCTTTCTTCGCGGCAGTCTTGACGGCCTTCTTCGCAGCCTTCTTGCCGCTCTTGCGCTTGACGGTCTTCTTAGCTCGCGTTGCCACCACGAATTCCTTTACCGGCTTCTCGAAAATTTGGAAACGAACCTGCGCCTAGCGCGTTGCGTCCGCCAGCCAGCCGAACACCGAGAAAACCAAGGGCTTGCGCTCCAGATTGTAGGTTTCGGTGTCGCGCGCGGCGCGGACGATCTTTTCCCATACCTCGCTTAAGCGCGCAAGGCGCGGCAGGTTCTGGTTCGCATTGGCCTCGTCCGCATACAGGCGTTCGGCGATCCAGCGATCAATGCCGTCGATGAAGGCGGCGAGCGCGACGCGGTCGCTGGTGGGAAGCGAATCGCCGAGCGTGTGCAATTCGCGCGGGTCGACCTGCGGCAGGCGCGCCAGCAGCGCGGCCGTACGCTGCTGGAGCTTCAGCGCATCGCCGCCGAGCAGAGTCAGGGCCCGTGCAACGCTGCCCTCGGAGGCCTCCGCCGCCTCGCGCAGCGCGGGATCGCTCGCATCGAGTTCGGCGGCCGCAGCCGCAGCCTCGATCACGTCGTCGGTTGCGAGCGGCCGCAGGCGCAGCTTGCGGCAGCGCGACTGGATCGTGGCGAGCACGCGCGCCGGCGCGTGGCTCACCAGAAGGAACAGCGATTGCTGCGGCGGCTCTTCGAGAATCTTCAGAAGCGCGTTGGCCGCGTTTGGATTGAGCTCGTCGACGGTGTCGACGATGCAGACCCGCCAGCCTTCGGCCGCCGCCGTCGAGCCGAAGAAGCCGATCGTCTCGCGGGTCTCGTCCACGGTGATCACGGTGCGCATCACGCCGCGATCATTGGCGGTCCGCTCCAGCGACAAGAGGCCGCCATGCGAGCCGGCCGCCACCTGCCGCGCCACGGCGTCATCCGGATCGATCGCAAGGTCTTGGGCGTGCTGCACGGCGGGCGCCAGCGGCTGGCCATGGGCGAGCACGAAGCGCGCCATGCGATAGGCCAGCGTCGCCTTGCCGATCCCTTGCGGCCCGCCGATCAGCCAGGCATGCGGAATCCGCCCGCTGCGATAGGCCGTCAGCAGCGCCGTCTCGGCCTCGCGATGACCGAACAGGCGGCTGGTCTCGCGCGGATGCGGAATGGCGCTTTCGCGCTCGGACTGGCGCGGGCTCATGCTGAAATCACCGAAGCCGGTGTGGGAAGGAGACGATCGCGCAACGCAGCCCAGACCCGGGCCGCGACCGTGTCAGGGTCGGAATTGGCGTCGATCAGCACGCAGCGCGCCGGATCATCCGCAGCGATCTTGCGATAGGCTTCGCGCAGGCCCTGGTGAAAGCTGAGCTGCTCGCTTTCGAACCTATCGGGCGTGCCGTTGCCGCGGCGCGCGGCGGCGCGTTGGAGGCCGATCTCGACCGGCAGGTCGAGGATGATGGTGAGATCCGGCTTGAGATCGCCGATCGTGACCCGCTGCATCGCATTGATCAGGCCTTCAGGCACGCGGCCGAGGCTGCCCTGATAGGCCCGCGTCGAATCGGCGAAGCGGTCGCACAGCACCCAGACACCCTGGTTGAGCGCAGGCAGGATCACGGTGCGGACATGATCGTCGCGCGCGGCGGCAAACAGCAGCGTCTCCGCCTCCGGGCCGAGCAGCCTGCCCATCCCCGACAGCACCAGGTGACGCATGATCTCGGCGCCCGGCGAGCCGCCCGGCTCACGCGTGACGCGGATGCGGAGCTTGGCCGCCTTGAGGCGGTCGGCGAGCTTCTTGATCTGGGTCGACTTGCCGGTGCCCTCGCCGCCTTCAAAGGTGATGAAGCGTCCGCGTCCGGACGGTCGCTGTCCCGCGCTCTCACTCATGATCAGAGCTTCTCGGCGCCTGCGCGGAACATGCCGATCACGAGCTCGCTGGCGCCGTCGAGCGCGCGCCGCACGGTCGAGCCGGTGCCGATCGCTTCGGCCGCATAGACCGGCGTCTCCACCGCGATGTTGCCGCTGCGCCAGACCCTGACCACGCCGACCTTCTGGCCGGCTTCGACCGGCGCCCGCACCGGGCCGCTGTAGACGACGCGCGCGATCAGCTTGTCGCTGCCGTTCTTGTGCACCATCACCTTCACCGGAGTTTTGGCGACGAGCTTGACCGAGCGGCTCTCGCCGCCGAACACCTTGGCGTAGCCGACGGGCTGGTCGGCCGCGATCAGCGTGCGTGTCTCGAAATTGCGAAAACCCCATTCCAGCATCTTCTTGGCTTCGGTGGCGCGATCGTCGGGGTCGTCCAGTCCGTTGACGACGACGATCAGCCGCGTGCCGTTCTGAACGGCCGAGCCGACCATGCCGTAGCCGCCTTCTTTGGTGTAGCCGGTCTTCAGACCGTCGGCGCCTTCCATCGAATTGAGCAGCGGATTGCGGTTGGGCTGGCGGATCTTGTTCCAGGTGAATTCCTTCTCGCCGAACAGTTTGTAGAATTCGGGGAAGTCCAGGATGATGTGCCGGGCGAGCATGCCGAGCTCACGCACCGTCATCTTGTTGGCGGGGTCGGGCAGCCCGTTGGAATTGCCGAAGGTCGACCTGGTCATGCCGAGCTCGCGGGCGCGCTTGGTCATGAAGTCGGCCGCGAAGATCTTCTCGTTGCCGGCCATGGCTTCGGCGAGCGCGATGCAGGCGTCGTTGCCGCTCTGGATGATCGCGCCGCGCAGGAGATCGTCGACCGAGACCTTGCTGTTGATGGCGGCAAACATGGTCGAGCCGCCCGAGGGCGCACCGCCCCGCCGCCAGGCATTCTCGCTGATCCGGTACTCGTCGGTCAGCTTGATGTCGCCCTTCTTGACGGCATTGAAGACGACTTCCGCCGTCATCAGCTTCATCATGCTGGAGGGCGCGCGCAGCTCGTCGGCGTTCTTCTCGAACAGCACGCTGCCGCTCGTGGCTTCGATCAGGATCGCGGTCGGAGCATCGCCGTCGAAGCCGGCATCGTCGGCCTTCTTGGCGCCCTGGACGCTCTGGTTGGCGGCCAGAAGCGCCCCGCTCCAGCCGACGCTTGCCACCAGGATCGTCGCCATCAGGCCGCGCGCCAGCGCTCCGGCGGTGAACCGGGTGCGACGTAGCGAAAGAAGACGACATGCCATGGCCAAGCCCTGAGAGCAGCGTTCTAACAGCTGGAATCGGCGCGAACAACGCGACGTTGGACGCCTGCCCAGAGATTGCACGATTCTCGCCCTACCCCTATCGTGGCACCTCACCTTTGCCGACCAAATCCCTGAAACAAGGCGGAAAAGCGATGTCCTCCACCCGCACGATCAAGGCCAACGGCATCGATCTCTTCATCCGCGAAGCCGGCCAGGGTCCGCTGGTGGTGCTATGCCATGGCTGGCCGGAGCTGTCCTATTCCTGGCGCCACCAGATCCCCGCGCTCGCCGCCGCGGGGTTTCATGTCGTCGCCCCCGACATGCGCGGCTATGGCCAGAGCGCCGCGCCGCCTGACGTGAATGCCTATTCGATCTTCGACACGGTCGGCGACGTGGTCGGCCTGGTGCAGGCGCTCGGCGAGACCAGGGCGATGGTGGTCGGCCACGATTGGGGCGCGCCGGTCGCCTGGCATGCGGCGCTGTTCCGGCCCGACATCTTCACGGCGGTCGCGGGCCTGAGCGTGCCGCCGCCGTTCCGCGGCCGCGGCAAGCCGCTCGACCTGCTCCGCCAGGGCGGCGTCACCAATTTTTACTGGCAGTATTTCCAGGCGCCGGGTGTCGCCGAGGCCGAGCTCGAGCGCGACGTTGCCCGCACCATGCGCATCGTGCTTGGGGGACGTGGCCTGGCCGACCCAACCGCCGCGATGTTCGTGCAGGAGGGCAAGGGCTTTCTCAGCCACGCGACCGCCGAGGAACCGCTGCCCGGCTGGCTCAGCGAGGCGGATCTAGCCTATTTCACCGAGAGCTTCCGCAAGTCCGGCTTTCGCGGCGGGCTGAACTGGTACCGCAACATCGATCGCAATTGGGAGCTGACGGCGCCCTGGCAGGACGCGCAGATCCGTCAGCCTTCGCTGTTCATCGCAGGCTCCAGGGACGCCGTCATCACCGGTCTGATCGGCGCCAAGCGCGTCAACGAGCTCGAACGCGTGCTGCCGAATCTGAAGCAAAAGCTGATCATCGAGGGCGCCGGCCATTGGGTGCAGCAGGAACGGCCCGACGAGGTGAACGCGGCGCTGGTGGCTTTCCTGAGGGAGAGCGCGGGCTAGTAGAGCCCGCGGCCGCTCAGGATGTTGCGCGCCTCGGCGGCACCGTCGGACGCGGTGTCCGTCGCGAAGCGGCCGTCCTCGTCGTAGGACACGGCGCGGGCGTTCTGGAGCGCCCGGCCCCGGCTGCGGCTCGAGGCCGACATCTCCGAGGTCGCATTGAGCGAGGCCATGTCGGCCGAGGTGCTGCCGAGATTATAGGGCCGCCCCTCCGGCATCGGCACGTCGCCGCGAATGGCACCGCGGCTCGCCCCCGGCAATTCCGGCACGAAAGGCTTGGCCGAGGCGACCCGGACCATCGAGGGCGACGGCGCCGGAACGCCGGTGCGCAGGGTCGCCAGAAGCTGGCGGTCGTCGGAGCCTTCGAGTGGCGCCCTGCCGACATATTCGACGCGGACCTTGGCAACACCATTTCCTTTGAATTCAAGGAGTTCGGCGGCCTTGTTCGAGACGTCGATGAGACGGTTGCCGTGATAGGGCCCGCGGTCATTGACGCGGACGATCAGCGACTTGCCGTTCGAGATGTTGGTCACTCGGGCGTAGGACGGCATCGGCAGGGTCGGATGCGCCGCGGTCAGCGAGGTCATGTCGAACACTTCGCCATTGGCGGTCAGGCGGCCGTGGAAATCGTCGCCGTACCAGGACGCCATGCCCTCGGCACGATAGTTGACGTCCTCCTCCGGCACGTAGGTGCGGCCCGCCACGACATAGGGCTTGCCGACGCGGTAGGTGCCGCCGCCCTTCGGAACAGGGTCCCCGAAGGCCACAACCCGGGGGCTCGACGACACGCCGTATTTCGGATCGACGCGGCTGGCGAATTTGTTGGAGGAGGCGCAATTGGCCAGCGCAACGCAGGCTGCGACCGCCGCAACACCACGCGCGGCCCGCAAAACCGAATCTGACCGTCGGATCCCCATTCGCCCCAAATACCACTTTGCCGGAGGCGTACCCAACCCGCTTTGGCTACGGGAAGCGCTCTGTCCGGTCATCTGATCCGAAGCGGCCCACCACCGTCTCGGAAGCGGTAACGATAACGCAACCCGAACACGGCGGAAATGGGGAGCCCACGGCGATCCCGCCGGGATGGTAAACGGGACGTTCGCATTTTTCCGTTGTTCTACGGAACGAGGGCGCCTGCGCTGTGCCACAGCTGGACATTCTGTTGCGCCAAATCCTCACTCCATCCCCATTGTCGCGCCGCTCACGGGAATTCTTTTGACTGTGCAAGGCCGCCCGCGTTCTCTCGGATGCAAGGGCGGGATTTGGAATTTAACGATGATCGAGACGGTTTCGGCACTGATGGGTCTGGTAAGCGCGGGGATCTTCCTGGCCCATGCGTTTGAAGGCTACCGCACGAGGGCCTGACGGCACTCGCGCGGGACGGCAAGCATCACCTCTTTCAAGGCGGCGCGTTCGGACAATTTTAGTCGATCCGATCGAGCATCAAAGACGAGAGCGGCAGGTGTCCCATGCGCAATCATGACCTGGTATCTGACGGCTTCCTGGCATTGACCGCCGGCGGCCTGGTCCTGCTCTGCTCGAGCCTCGTGGCCCTGGCCTTCGCCTGAGGGCCACCCTCTCCTTCCCGCGCACTCAGCGCAGGCCCAGCAGGGAGCGGCGATAGAGGCCGCCGCGGGCCTCGCTCTGGCAGACGAAGCTGCCGTCGAAGCCCTCGCCGTACCGCTTCTGACCCTTGCGGTAGTAGACGCCCTTCCTGAAATCGAGCCAGACCACCTTGTCTTGCGGACAATGACGCTGCGCCTGCGCCTCGTAGCGAAACGGCGTCAGCGGTGTCGCGAAGACCTCCGCGGAGCCGGCGCCCACCATGATCGCGCCGGCGAGCGCCATCCGACCGGTCCATCTGCCGAAGCCGCTTCGCGTCACTCGCCCGCCTTCCCGATCCGCGTCGCCATGCGACGGCCCACGACAACGGTAGCACGAAATGGCGCGCGGAAGGCGCGAGTTGCGCAGCGCTTCCACCGGCGTCTTGTCGGGTTGGAGGAAAGCGGCATCCGGCGCACGCACGCCGCGTGAGAGGCAGCGGATCGCCGTCTATTGCTTGTCTGCTTCGAGCTGCGCGAGCGCCTGATGCAGGCACTCCTGGAGCTTCTGCGCGACCTGCTCACGCGCGACGCCCCTGGCGGCAAGATCGGCCGATACCTTGTCCACCACGTCGTTCATCGTCTGGTTCTGCAAATAGTCCGTCACCAGCGTCGTTGCGTAATTGTCAGCGGCATCGCCGTTCAGGCCAAGTCGGCCTGCGGCCCAGAGGCCGAGCAGCTTGTTGGACCGGGCCGTGGCCCTGAACATGAGTTCTTCGTCGTGGACGAATTTGGCCTCGAAGCCCTGCTCGCGCTTGTCGAACGTGGTCATGGTCAGCTCCATTGCGCTTTCGCTGATGGGAATCGGACTGGCTGGTTGCGAACGTCTCCGCGGTTCAGATTCATCTGAAGCTTCCTCCCGGACGGCAAAGGCCGTCAAGCCACCCGTTGCGCGGCACAACGCGAAAGCGCCCACCGGCAGGAAAGGCCGGCGGGCGCGTCTGGGATCAATTCAGCGATCTGGCTGGATGAGCGCGGATCTGGCTGGATGAGCGCGTTGGCTCAGCTCTTCGCTCAGCCCTTGGCCGCGGCGGCTTCGCGCGCAAGGCGCTCGGCTCTGAGCCGCTCCTTGTTGGCGTAAAACGCCTTCTGCGCCGCTTCATGGTCGCGCATGGCCTTTTCGGCCTCGATCCGGCGTGCCGCATCACGCGCCTGGCGCTGCTCGGGGGTCAGGGGTTTGCGTCGGAAGGAAACGTCCTCAGTCATGGCGACATAACGCGGCTGCGAGGAAAGAGTTCCTCGCCCCCCGTACCCGCCTTCAAACAAAATCCCGAAAAACAACCCCATGCACAGTAGCTATGCCGTTGAAGAACAGAGCTTTTCCATGGGCCCGGGAAGGCCCTTGAGCTCGATCTCGGCGATGACGGGCAGATGGTCCGAGAAGGCTCGCGCCGCCTCGTCGGTCCACACTTTCCGGATCGGGCTGTCGGAGGTCGCATAGATCCGGTCAAGCCGCATCAGGGGGAGACGCGACGGGAAAGTTCGCAGCCGCGTACGGTTCGGGCAGACCTGCGCGAGCACCCGCCGCACCGACTTGACCCAGAACCAGTCGTTGAAATCGCCGAGGACGACGGTCCTCGCTGGCTTGACCAGGTTCACCAGGGCCTGAGCCTGCGCATAGCGCTCGTGGATGCTTAAGCCCAGATGCGTGGCGACCACGCGCACGTCCCCGGCCGGCGTCAGCAGGCTGGTCGCAATGGCTCGGCGCGGCTCGCGCTCCCGATACGACACGTCGACGATCTCCGGCACAGCGGAGAACGGAAAGCGGCTCAGGAGCATCTGACCGTACTCGCCATCCTCGGTGACGATCGACTTGGCGTGAACGCGGTGATCTCCGACGACACTCGCCAGTTTCGCGAACGGATCGTCCGACCTCGACCGCGAATCCACCTCCTGAAGCGCGACGACATCAGGGGACCATTTGCGAAGGATGGAGCAGACACCCTCCAGATCGAATTTCGGATTGAGGTTGAACGTGCCATGCACGTTCCAGGTCATGAAGCGCATCAGCGCCTCCCGGCGAGCCAGGTGGCCAGGAATTGCGCGCCGGCGCAGATGCCGAGCCAGCCCAGGAACGCCAGCACGAGCAGCAACATGCTGCTCCAGGACGCATTGCGGGCGACATCCGCGATCTGAGCTCCCAGAACCGCCATGGCAAGGTTACCTGGCGTCATGCCCAGCGCGGTTCCGATCAGGAAGTCACGCAGAGGCAGCGTGCTCGCGCCGGCCACGACATTCACGATCGAGAACGGTGCGATGGGAATCATCCGGATCACGACGACAGCCAGGATGCCCTTGCCGACAACGCGGTCCTGGATCCGCGCCGCACGCCGTCCGAGCAATTGCTGGAGCCGCTGTCGTCCGAGTGCCCGCCCGATCACGAAAAGGACGAAGGCACTGAGCAGGACACCGGCGCTCGCCGTGACGAAACCCACCCAAGGCCCGAGCGCGGCCGCCGTTGCTGCAATGAGCACCAGCACCGGAAATACCACCAGCCCGCCGACGACAAAAGCCGCGATCGCGAACGGCGGCCCCCAGCCCGACTGCGAATAGGCAGACAGCAAATTCGAGACGCGCCCGGTGTCGGCGAAACCGCTCAAGGACGTGTAGGACCAGGCTATTGCCAAGCCAAAAAGCGCCAAGGCGATCGATACGATCCCGATGATGGTCTTGGTGCTCCACATGCGCGATGCCGCCCGCTCGAGGTGAAGAGGCCGCTCAGGGTCCGCCACCGGCTGAACCATCGTGGCCAGAGTGCTGGTCAGGATCGAGGACTCTACTTGCCGCAGCGCCTTCGCCCGATCGGCTCTCGACACCTCGTCAAGAAGACCAAGAAGGCGATCGTCGTCTTGCCTGACGCTGCGTTCGTCGAGCCCACAGAAGTGCGCGATCAGGCGTCGGCGAACCGAAGCGATGAACTCCCGGTGCTCATCGGATGCGGCTTCAAAGATCAGGTCACATTCGCTATCGGCGCCCATCGACCGATTGTTCAAATTGGCCGATCCGATTCGCAAGATCCGATCGTCGACGATCATGAGCTTGCTGTGCACCATCACGGCAGCCTCCCCCTCCCCGTCGCGCGAGACCGGGTAGACGAAGCGGATTCGATCGGCCACACCCGCCTCGCTGAAGCAATCGATGAAGGCGCCGCGGCCGTTTTGCATGGCCTGGGATTCCAGCCACGAGGAATGCAGTTTCGGAGCGACGACCAGAACCCGCAGCGACGGCACGCGCTTCATCTGCTCCGCCAGCTCACGCGCGATCTTGATGGCGCTGGTGAACTGGTTCTCGATGTAGACGAAGTTCGTCGCGGACCGGATCGCTGCAATCAGCGAGCGTTCGACCTCCCTGATGGTCGAACCCAGGGGGCAAACGACCTCGGTCCTGGCGATGCCCACGGGCATCTGCTCGGCCTCGACCGGCACATGCGACGGCCAGCGCATGCTCTTCAGCGCGCGGCGATCATGCGTCTGTTGGCCTGCTGCACGCCAGCGCTCCTCCGCCAGCTCGAACAGCGAGGCGGCAGCATCCCCGTCGACCAGGCATTGAACATCGTGAAACGGCTTGTATGGCTTACCCTGAGGGTCGCAGCGCAACGGCTGATCGGCGCAATGCTCGCTCGTGTCCCAGCGCCTGATCGTCAGATCGAGCCCGCCGACGAAGGCCAGCGCACCGTCGATGCAGACGATCTTCTGGTGCTGGGCCGAACCGAACGGAAGCGTCGAATCCAGCTCGAACTGGACGCGGCCGTCGGTGTCGGCGGTGAATTTGGCCGCGGAATTCCATTCCCTTTCCGAGGCGTAGAACGAGACGAAGTCCCAGACCAGAATGTTGATCCGCAGGCCCGGCCGGCGGTGCACAAGTGCGCGCAGGAATGGGCCGAGTTGTTCGGGCAGACCGTCATCCGCCCGTCCGGAAGCTCCGACCAGCCTGGTCTCGCTATGGATATCCCACCCGACGATGTAGACGAGATCTTGAGCCTCGAGCAGCGCCTCGCGCAGGGCCGCGAAATAAGCGGCCGCGTCGTTCAAGACCGCCACGCGCCGCGCCTCGCACCGTCGCCAGACGGTGTCGCCGGGAACCAGGGTCGATGAACTCTGAAGCAGGTGGACCTCGCAAATCACGTTCGCGTCTAAACGCGCTGAACACTCAAGGGGTTCCACGCTACAGGGATACGGTTCTGCGTGCGAGGGCCGGAGATAAGGCCCTCGATCAGAGCGCCGACCTTGTGCTCCCCCCGGCACGGGGCGCGGCTTTGCACGGCGCGGCTCCGCAATCGCAATGTCGTGAGACCGCAACATGATTGAGACAGGTCAATACGGGCTGGATCAAGCTCTGGGAACCTGGCGTCGGCAAGCAGATGGAGACGGCCATGTCACAGCAGAGCAGCGTGCACTATTATCTCAATTGGGCCAAGGAGCGGATCGACGAGATGGACGCCGCATTGGCCTCGTTCGAGGTCAAAGCCGGCCAGGCCAAGGCTGAGTCCAAGGTGAAGACGGATCAACTGCTGTCCGACCTGACCAAGCGCCGTGACGAATTTCAGGCGATGCTCAAGACCCAGGCGGAAGCAGGCGAAGCCGCCTGGACGGACGCCAAGGCCGACCTGGAAAAGCAATGGGCCGGATTCGAAGCCCAGATGAAGACCTACTTCGAGGGCGCAGGCAAACAGTTCGAGCAGCAACAGGCCACGTTCAAGGACGTTGCGGCGGCACAGGCCAAGGCCTGGCGCGAAGCCGCGGACAAATTCCGCGAAGCCGCCGGCAAAGTCGCAACAGCCCGCACCGTCGATGTCGATGCCGCGCTCAAGCAGATGAAATCGGATGCATCCGAAGCTGAAGCGCGTCTGCAGAAGCTGAAGCAAGCCGGCAGCGAATCCTGGTCGGTCCTGAGCGCCGCCCTCGCCGAATCCCGCAAGGCGTTCGATCAGGCGAACCAGGCTGCCTGGAACGCGCTGAAGGGTGCCGGTCCAAAGAGCTGAGCCGGTTCGCAAACGCGCCAGCCAAAACGAGGCGGACGGAGGAGCACGCGGGGCCCGGCTGCGAGCCAGGCTTGGCTCACGCGCTCTCTACGGCGCATCCGATCGTCCGTGCCTCAATGAGCAACGTCGAGCCCTTCCATCCAACCAGCTGATTTCGCTGTGACGTTCGGGGTGGTCCCAAAGAAAGGGGGGCGCTGTGCTGGCGGAAGGGGTGTCCTGTCAACCCTACTGTAATCAGCGAGCAATCTACGGTCCTAGCCACGGTAAAGCCGAGCGGCCTCCCGACGTAGTTCGCCCTGCGCGCCGCCACACGCTCACGCACCCCGACGGTCGACCGCTCAAGATCACCTTCGGCGAGATGCGCGGCATGGGCGTTTCGCGGCGTGCTGGTTTATTGCCATTGCGCGCATAACGTCGCTCTTGATGCGGATGGGGGGCCGGACGACATGAGGCTGTCCGATCTGGAGCCATGCTTCGTCTGCCAGGGCTGCCTTCGTCTGCCAGGGCTGCGGATGTCGCGGCGCCGACGTGCGGCCGGACTTCGAGCGGGGGAATCCAAAGCTTGCGATCATAGGCGCGAAAGACGCCGCCCACTGAGGCGGACCGTTTACCGACGACCTTCGTCTCTCGTGAGTGCTGCTAGTCTGTCCAACTGGGTGGCCAAGCCGGCGAAGCTCTTTGCGATGTTCTTCAAAAGGGAGGCCCGCGAGGCTGAAATACCTGGACCTCTGGAAAGTGCTTTGTAGCGCTCTGCTGTTTCTTGGCAGGCTGCGGCGGTAATCATTTCGGGCTCCGTTGCCAAAAAAAACCATAGGTGAGAACCGCTGTCATACTACCCTAAGTGGCTACACGCCAAGATCACAGTTGCGACAACGTTTGGCGCGGCCCAGGCACTCGTCTAGGAACGTGACCCCGTCGCGACGGTTAGCCTCTCACATCTGACGAAGGTACCTCCCAGCGTCCAGACAGCGGCTGGGGCATTTTTTCGTTGGTGCGGCTTTCCTGCTTGAACCGGCGGGCTCAAGCGTGTCCTCCCGAGCCCTATCGCCGCGCCCTCTCGCGAGCAGCATTAAGATCCGCTTTGGTCGCAGGGATTGCTGCTGCATCGGCGGATGGTCGGCTTGGGGGCGGTTCACCAAGGTCTCGTGCCCATCGTGCGCCGGATCGAACCGTCGCGCCGGAGTTGGCGTGATCGGAGCTCGCGCAAGCAGAGACAAGTAGGCCAGCAAGGCCGACCAATACCGCCCGCGTCGTCGCCTGGATGCACATCCTCGTCTAACCGAGATGCTGCCGAATCGATCCCCCGGATCATAAACGGAGATTTGGAAAAGTCGGAAAATGTGACCCGCCAGCAAATGTGGTTGCGTGCGAACATTCTTAAAACCATTGGGGGAGCAGCTTCCCCTCGGCTTGTTTCTATGGTACCATGGTTTATGGCTAAGACACGTGTGGTACCAAAGAAGAAACGAGGCCCGCCGCCGACTGGTAAGGGGATCCAGGTTGGCGAGCGCTGGCATCCTTCCGAGCTTGCGGCGATAGATGCATGGATCGCATCATCGCGCGACAAGACCCTCACCCGAGCGCATGCTATTCGCCGGCTCGTTGCGATTGGCCTTAGGATCAAGATCGAAAGTCAGGGCAAAAGCGAAGACATGAAGGGGCGCCGAGATGCCAAGCAACGCGCTCGCGAACTAGCAGCCGATGCGATCAACGAGATCGCCGATACGGCAGCCAGCCCAGAGGCCCAAGTCAGCCGTAAGCGGCGCCTCGTCAAAGGGCCGGAGGAATTTCAGAGCATTCGACGCGACCGGCCAAACCGGAAGTGATCGGTGGACGCATGGTCGAGGTTACGGGCCTCCATGAGGAACGTCGAGCCCTTCCATCCAACCAGCTGATTTCGCTGTGAAGTTCGGGGTGGTCCCAAAGAAAGGGTGAGGCTGTGCTGGCGGAAGGGGTGGGATTCGAACCCACGGTACCCTTGCGGGCACGCCGGTTTTCAAGACCGGTGCCTTAAACCACTCGGCCACCCTTCCAAGCGCGGAATGGCTGTCGCTTAACGCAGTCGACGGCGCAAGGCAACGCGAAGTTGGGCGCCCTTGCCTCTGGCCCCGTCAGGCCGGGCAATGGCATGTGGGAGTGGTCCCGCCTGTGGCCATCCTTCGAGACGCCCGCCGGCGGCGGGCCCTCAGGATGAGGACCGTGGGCGCGGCCGCAGTTTCAATGAGCGCCGATGCTGCTCAGCCTCATCCAGGGGCTTGAAGGCGACCGGCCTCTCGCATTTGGAAAAAAGCAAACGGCGCCCGTGAGGAGCGCCGCTCGAAACCGTTCGCAGCTGTGTCCGGCTCAGTACCCGCAGGACGCGCAGTTCATCTGCACCGGGGCGTAATAGGAGTAGCCGGGCGAGACCATCTCGACGCGCTGGCGCGTGGCGTATTGCGGCGGGATCTGCTGGTACTGGACGCTGGGCGGCGCGACCATCACGGTCTGCGGCACCATCACGGTGCGGTATTGCGCGGGTGTGCGATGTGCGACGACGGCGCCGGGCGACACCATCACGGTCTCGTCGACGGCGCGGTACTGGGGCGGCACGTATTGCTGCTGATAGCAGGTCTGGCACGGCGGCGGCGTGTAGCAATTGTAGCAGCCGGCGGAGGCTGCGCCCGTCATGGACATCGCGGCGACGGCGGTCGAGAAAACAACAGCAAGAGTACGCGACATCATGTGGTGCCCCAGTTGCCCGAAATGGATTTGCGAAGGTGGCGCATTATACGCCGCAAAATCCAGGGCCGCTGAAGTTCATCAGGGCATCCTTAATGCTAACAGCCGATCATGGCCGGCCGGTAAGAACTCATTGACCACGCCCGTCAACGCGCGACGTGGCGTCTTTCGTTCATCCGCCTCCGATGGCCGAGCTCAATGCCTCGCAGCTCTTTCCAAGAACTCCAGCAGCGAGGGATCGGTCTCCTCGAGTTCGACAAAGCGGCGACGAAGCTCGTCGGCGACATCTGCGGTGGCATCTCGCGACCATCCCTCCGCGGTATTGAAGGCCACGATACGTACCGGATGGAGATATTGGCCTTCGGCGAGATGTCTGAGCAGGGTCGCGCGATTGGCGTCCTCCTCGGCCGTCTCACACCAGGCGCGGCCCAGCCGCCGGCCGAAGTCATCGAGCACGAGATAGACGTCGCGGTCTGTCGTGACTTGCGGCACGAGTGATGGAGCATAACTCATGGCTAACTCCGCTACTGACAATCCGGACCGTTGCGGACGGATTTCGAATATGCCACGGCCTCGGGCCGAATTCGGAAAAATGGATTTCGGCCATTATCCAGAGGATGGCACGATTAAATTATAAATAAAATAAAAATTAATGAGATTTAAATAGCGGGATGTGGACAAATGCATTAGGTTGATGATGCCTGGCGGGCGAGCCCGCTTGTCGGGTGCCCACTTCGCAAACGGCTCTCGCCTCCACCCCCCAATAGCCCACACCCCGGACGGCGGGGGCCGTTTCTTTGCAGACCTCCGGCCCCACACTGTCCTGCAACAGTGCAGCGTCTGCGCTGGCGGATCGCCATCCGCTCCGGAGCAATCGATCCAGCCTTGCGATCCAGCCTTGCGGCGCCGCCGATTAGGCGCCTACCTCAAGCGCCGCTTGACCTCGCGCACCGCGCCTCGCGCGGCGCTGGTGGTGAGTGCGGCGTAGGCCTGCAGCGCAGTCGAGACGTTACGCTTGCGGCCCACTGCCTGCCAGGCGGCATCGCCCTTCGCCTCCTCGGCGGCGCGGCGCCTGGCCAGCTCCTCGTCGGAGACTTCCAGCGTGATGCTGCGGTTCGGGATGTCGATGGCGATGATGTCGCCGGTGCGGACCAGGCCGATATTGCCGCCTTCGGCGGCTTCCGGCGACAAATGGCCGATCGATAGGCCGGACGAGCCGCCGGAGAAGCGGCCGTCGGTGACGAGCGCGCAGGCTTTGCCGAGGCCCATCGATTTCAGATAGCTGGTCGGATAGAGCATCTCCTGCATGCCGGGACCGCCGCGCGGGCCTTCGTAGATGATGACCACGACCTCGCCGGCAACGACCTTGCCACCCAGAATGCCGTCCACCGCCGCGTCCTGGCTTTCGAACACGCGCGCCGGGCCGGAGAATTTGAGGATCGAGGCGTCGACGCCGGCGGTCTTCACGATGCAGCCGTCCTGCGCGAGGTTGCCGTAGAGCACGGCGAGGCCGCCGTCCTTGCTGAAGGCGTGGTCGAGATCGCGCACCACACCCTTCTCGCGATCGGCATCGAGCTCGTCGTAGCGGCGCTCCTGGCTGAAGGCGACCTGGGTCGGGATGCCGCCGGGCGAGGCGCGGAAGAACGTGCGCACCGACTCGCTCTTGGTGCGCTTGATGTCCCAGCGCTCCAGCGCCTCGTTCATGGTCGGCGCGTGCACGGTCGAGACCGAGGTGTCGATCAGGCCGGCGCGATCGAGCTCGCCCAGAATGCCCATGATGCCGCCGGCGCGATGAACGTCCTCGACATGCACGTCGGCGACCGACGGCGCGACCTTGCACAGCACCGGCACGCGGCGCGAGAGCCGGTCGATGTCCTTCATGGTGAAGGCGACCTGCCCTTCATGGGCGGCGGCGAGCAGATGCAGCACGGTGTTGGTCGAGCCGCCCATCGCGATGTCGAGAGTCATGGCGTTCTCGAACGCCTTGAAGTTCGCGATGTTGCGCGGAAGCACGGATGCATCGTCCTGCTCGTAATAGCGGCGGACGAGATCGACGATGGTGTGGCCCGCCTCGACGAACAGGCGCTTGCGGTCGGCATGGGTCGCGACCACCGAACCATTGCCGGGCAGCGCGAGGCCAAGTGCCTCGGTCAGGCAGTTCATGGAATTGGCGGTAAACATGCCCGAGCAGGAGCCGCAGGTCGGGCACGCCGAGCGCTCGATCACCTTGACGTCGTCGTCGCTGACCTTGGAATCCGCGGCGGCCACCATGGCGTCGATGAGGTCGACGGCCTTGGTCTTGCCGGCCAGCTTGACCTTGCCGGCTTCCATCGGGCCGCCCGAGACGAACACGGCGGGGATGTTGAGCCTGAGCGCTGCCATCAGCATGCCGGGGGTGATCTTGTCGCAATTGGAAATGCAGACGAGGCCGTCGGCGCAGTGCGCGTTGGCCATGTACTCGACGCTGTCGGCGATCAGCTCGCGCGACGGCAGGCTGTAGAGCATGCCGTCATGCCCCATGGCGATACCGTCGTCGACCGCGATGGTGTTGAACTCTTTCGCCACGCCGCCGGCCTGCTCGATCTCGCGGGCGACGAGCTGGCCGAGGTCCTTGAGATGGACGTGTCCAGGCACGAACTGGGTGAAGGAATTGACCACCGCGATGATCGGCTTGCCGAAATCGCCGTCCTTCATGCCCGTCGCGCGCCAGAGGCCGCGGGCGCCGGCCATGTTGCGGCCGTGGGTGGTGGTACGGGAGCGATAGGCTGGCATGGCGGTTTCCGTCCTCGGTTTGGGCCGGGGCGGGAAAATCTGGTGCCGCCTCAGGCCTTTGTGGCCGGATAGCGCACGGGGTCGCGGGGCGCAACGGGAACTTGGGCATGACAGGGCTCCCCTGCTCCCGGCGCGGGGTTTTCGTCGTTACGTCCCGTCATTCCTGGGCGATGCGCAGCATCGAACCCGGAATCCATCGGGCGGCACGCGCGCGGCGAAATGGATTCCGGGTTCGCGCCTTTCGGCGCGCCCCGGAATGACGGCGGGGGCGTCGGAGCCCCTATTGCAGCGTCGGATCGAGCCGGTCGCGCAGCCAGTCGCCGATCACGGAGACGGCCAGCGTGGTGATTACGATCGTGGTGGCCGGGGCCAGCATGATCCAGGGCGCCCGGGTCAGATATTCCCGGCCGTAGCCCACCATGTTGCCGAGGCTGGTCATCGGCGGCTGCACGCCGAGGCCCAGGAAGGACAGGCCCGATTCCATCAGGATCACCTCGGGAAAGACCAGCGTGGTCGAGACGATCAGGGTCGAGGCGATGTTGGGCAGGATGTGCCTGAGGTAGATCCGCGGCGGCGTCGCCCCCAGCTGGCGGACCGCGGCGGCATAGCCTTGCGCGTTGGCGGAGATGGCAAGGCCGCGCGCGATGCGCGCGTAGCGCTCCCAGCCGAACAGGCCCATCAAGCCGATCAAGAGCGGCAGCGAATTGCCCAAGAAGGCGAGCACCGCGAGGGCCATGATCAGGAACGGCATGCTGGCCTGGAAGTCGGTCAGCATCAGCACGAGTTGCTCGACGGCGCCGCGGAAATGCGCGGCGAGGAAGCCGAGCATGGTGCCGACGATCGCCGAAATCGCGGTCGCGCCGAAGGCGATCAGCAGCGAGATGCGGATCGAGACGAGAAGCCGCGACAGCACGTCCCGGCCGAGCTCGTCGGTGCCGAGCCAGTGTGCGGCATTGCCGGGCGCCGCCAGCCGGTTGCGCAGGTCGAGCTGGGTGAAGCCGTAGGGCGCGATCTTCTCGGCGAAGGCGGCGATCACGAGCATCGCGACGATCCAGGTAATCGCCAGCGCAACCGAGACCGGGATCGCCGGCAGGCTGATGCGGCGGCTGGTCGTGTCCTTCAACGCGGCGTCGGTCATGCATGCGCTCCCTTGGCGCGCAGGCGCGGATCGAGGAAGCCGTAGAGGAAGTCGACGATCAGGTTTGACGTGACCATGGTCATGGCGACCAACAGCAGGATGCATTGCACGACGGCAAGGTCGCGGTTGGCGACGGCGACGACGAGCAGGCGCCCTACTCCCGGCCAGGCAAACACGCTCTCAACCACCACCGCGCCCGCGATCAGCGTGCCGACCATGAAGCCGAGAATCGTGACGGTCGGGATCGCCGCGTTCGGCAGCGCATGTGACGTCACCACCTTGCGCCACGGCAGGCCCTTGGCCGAGGCGGTGCGGATATAGGGCTGGCCCAGCACCTCCAACATGGCGCTGCGGGTGAAGCGCGCCAGCACGGCGGCGCCCCCTAAGCTCAGCGTCGTGATCGGCAAAATGGCATGGCGCCAGCTGTCCTGCCCGCCCGAGGGCAGCCAGCCGAGCTGCACGGCGAAGACCAGGACCAGGATCAGCGCGAGCACGAAGCTCGGCACGGTGAAGCCCGCGACCGCCGTCGTCATCACGGCACGATCGATGGCGGAGCCCCGGTGCAGCGCGGCGTAGATGCCGGCGGGAACGCCGATCGCGACTTTGAAGAAGAAGGCCGGCAGGGTCAGCGCAAGCGTCGCCGGGATGCGCTCCAGCACCAGCTCGATCGCGGGCCGTCCGTCGCGCATGGAGCGGCCGAGCTCGCCCTTGGCGATGGCGCCGAAATAATCGAGATACTGTAACCAGATGGGATCATCGAGACCCCAGGCCTTGCGGAACGCCGCAAGCACTTCGGGCGGCGCCTCGGGTCCGAGGATCATCAGCGCGGGATCGCCTGACAGCCGCAACACGATGAAGGCGAAGGTGACGACGAGGACGATCGTGAGCGCGGCGCGGCCGATGCGGACGGCGAAATAGCGTCCCATCAGGCCGCATCCCGCGTTTGCGCGCCCGTGACGAGGTGGCAGGCCACCTGACGGTCGCCGCCGACAACCGACAGCGCCGGCACCTCGCTCGCACAGCGCGCAATCGCGCGCGGACAGCGCGGATGGAAGGCGCAGCCTTGCGGCCGCGCCGCCGGGTTCGGCGGATCGCCCGCCAGCACGATGCGGCCCGCACTGCGGCGGCCAGGTGCCGGCGACGCCGAGACCAGTGCCTGCGTGTAAGGATGCTCCGGCCGCGCGAACAGGTCGTCGGCACTGCCGATCTCGACGATGCGGCCGAGATACATCACCGCGACGACATTGCTGATCTGCCGGACGACGCGCAGATCGTGGCTGATGAACAGCAGCGTCAGCGACAGCTCCGCCTGGAGATCGCAGAGCAGGTTCACCACCTGGGACTGGATCGAGACGTCGAGCGCGCTGACCGGCTCGTCGCAGACGAGGAAATCGGGCTTGGTGGCGAGCGCTCGCGCCAGCACGATGCGCTGGCGCTGGCCGCCGGACAGCGCACCGGGATAGCGCGCGCCATGCGCCGGCGTCAGCTCGACTGCGCGCAGCAATTCGCGGACGCGCTCCTCGCGATCCGCGGGCGTGCCGATGCCGTGAATGTCGAGCGGCTCGCGGATTTGAGTTGCGACCGGCAAGCGCCGGTCCAGCGCGCCGAGCGGGTCCTGGAAGATCATCTGCATGCGCGCCCGCTGCGCGCGCCATGCGGCCGTTGCGGGCATCGCCATCGGCTTGCCGTCGAACCGCACCTCGCCGCGATCGGGCGGCTCGAGACCGAGCACGATACGCCCCGTTGTCGATTTGCCCGAACCGGACTCGCCGACGAGACCCAACGTCTGCCCCTTGGCAATCGCGAGCGACACGCCGTCGACGGCGTGTACGGCCGTAGCCCGGCCGAACATGCCCGAGCGCATCGCATAGCTGCGCGAGATCGCGGACACCTCGACGAGCGGCGGGCTCATTCGGCGGCGATCCCAAGCAGCGCGCGGCGGGAGGCCTCGGCGCGGATGCAGGCGACGCGGCGGTCATCCGCGATCGGCGCCAGGCTCGGCGCGGCGAGCCCGCACGACTCGGACGCCAGCGCGCAACGCGGCGCGAAGGCGCATCCACCAGGCATTTTTGCGGGATCGGGCACCGTTCCGGGAATGGCGGTGAGGCGCCGGCGGGGCCCGTCGAGCGGCGGCAGCGCACCGATCAGGCCCTGCGCATAGGGGTGCGCGGGATCGGCGAAGAGCTGGTTGCTGGGAGCTTCCTCGACGATGCGGCCGGCATACATCACCGCGACGCGGTCGCAGTTCTCGGCGACGACGCCGAGATCGTGGCTGATCAGGACCAGCGCCATCCCGAGCTCGCGGCGAACCGTCGAGAGCAGCTCCAGGATCTGCGCCTGGATGGTGGCATCGAGCGCCGTGGTCGGCTCGTCCGCGATCAGGAGGTCCGGATTTCCCGCGAGCGCCATCGCGATCATGATGCGCTGGACCTGGCCGCCGGAAAATTCGTGCGGATAGGCGTCCAGCCGCCGGCCTGCGTCGGGAATGCCGACGAGATCGAGCAGCCGCCGCGCTTCCGCCTTCAAGGCAATACCTTGGAGATTCCGATGCAGCGCCAGCGCTTCGCAGAGCTGCCTGCGGATCGTCAGCACCGGGTTGAGCGAGCTCGCCGGATCCTGGAAGATCATGGCGATACGCCCGCCCCTGACGCGGTCGAGCTCGGTGGCCGGCGCGCCGAGGATCTCGCGCCCCTCGAGGGTCACCTTGCCGGAGACCTGCGCATGCCGCGGCAGGAGGCCGAGTGCGGCGAGCCAGGTCACGGACTTGCCGGAGCCGGACTCGCCGACGAGACCGAGGGCCTCGCCCTTGTGCAGGGTGAGATCGACGCCGCGCAGGACCGGCACGCCGCTGAAGGCGACGCTGAGACCTGCAATGTTGACCAGCGGCGCCACGGCTACGCCTCGAAATTGCCGGCGCGGAAATCCATCGCGAAGGCCGGCGCCGCTTTCCACTTGATCGATTTCGGCTTGGCGGTGAAGGTCGCGTTCTGGTGCAGCACCGTGTAGGCGGGGTCCTCGCGCTCGGCGATCTCCAGCATGCGGCGGAACGCCTTCTTGCGCGCGGCCCGGTCGGTCGAGGTCTCCAGGAATTCCGAGAGCTTGTTCAGCTCGACATTGGTCCACTCGCCGATCTGCTGCTGCTGGCCGTTCGGCCCATGCTGGGCGACCAGCGACGACACCGGGTCGTTGAAGGCGGCCGAGTTCGACCAGTCGCGCACGGCGCGGGTCGGCGCGCGCTCCATGATCTGCGACCAGTTCTCCTTGGTCTCGATCTGCACGTTGAGGCCGACCGATTTCCACATCTCGACCAGCACCTGCGCGGTCGCGACCTGGTTGGTGTAGTAATTGTTGAGCAGGCGGTAGGGAATCGGATCGCCCTTGTAATTGGCCTGCTTGAGCAGATCCTGCGCCAGCTTCGGATCATAGGCCGGCACGTTCCAATCGGCGTTGAACATGTCGCCGTAGAACTCCCATTGCAGGCCCTTCGGCACGCGGGTGCGGCCGGCCCACAGGCTGTCGACGATGGCCTGGCGGTCGATCGCATGGGTGAAGGCGCGCCTGACCAGCGGATTGCCGAGCACGGCGTGGTTCTTGTCGAACACGGTCAGGCGGTGGTTTTGAATCGTGCCGCCCTGCACTTCGAACGCCGAATTCTTCTCGATGCCGGCGATTTGATCCGGCGGGATGTCGCAGGCGAACTGGTATTCGCCCGACAGGAGCCCGTTGATGCGGCTTGCGACCTCGGGCACTTCGAGGAAGCGGATGCGCTTCAGCGGTGGACGGCCGCCCCAATATTCGTCGTGCGCTTCCAGCGTCAGCGACACATCGGGCTTGAGCTCGACGACCTTGTAGGGGCCGGTCGTGACGGGCTTGCGCGCCCAGTCGAGATAGCTCGCGGACTCCTCCCAGGCGCGGCGGTTCATGATGTCGGAGCCGTAGCGCGACAGCCGGCCCTCGATGGTGACGTCGGGCGTCGCGTTGTAGAAGCGCACGGTGTACTTGTCGACAGCATCGACGCGCACGAGATCGGGCCAGATGCGGCGGGCGACGGCCGGCACATCAGGCGGCAACTCCTTGCCTGGCCGCGGCGTCGGGATCTTCTCGAACGCTTTGATCGTGGAGCGGTTCTTGGCCTCGGTCTCGCCGAACATGCGCTCGCGGCTGAAGGTGAAGACGACGTCCTCGGCCGTAAGCTCGTCGCCATTGTGGAACTTGACGCCCTGGCGCAGCTTCACCTCGACGGTCTGGTCGTCGATGCGGCGCCATTCGGTGCCAAGGCCCGGCACGGCTTCCAAATTGCCGCGCCAGTTCTTCGAGATCAGGCCTTCCCAGATCGAGGAGAAGAACACGCGCTCGCCGACATTGGACTGCTCGCGCAGCACGTCGAGCACGTTCGCGTTGGTGACCTTCTGCACGGCGATCGTCACCGACGGACGGTTGTCGCCCTGCGCGATGGCAAAGCGCGGCAGCAGCAATGTGCTCGCGGCCGCGCCGCCGGATTTCAGGATGGTGCGACGGGTAAATTTTCTCATGGCGGTAACCCCTGCCCTGGATGATGCAGCTATTCGGCGAGTCCGAGCGCGGCGAGATGGGCTGCGCCGGCGCGGACGTCGTCGTGATTACGAAGTTCGAGGATCAGGCGCGGGTTGGACGTCAGCCGTCCCAGCGCACGGAACACGGCGACCCAGGGGATGTTGCCCTCGCCCGGGGCCCAGTGCCGGTCGGCAAAGCCGTCGGTGTCCTGCAGATGCACATGCGTCAGCATGTCGCCGGCGGTCTCGACGTAGTAGTCGACCGGCGGCGCGCCGGTGGAGATGTGGGCGTAGTTGGCGTGACCGGTATCGAGCGAGACGCGAACCTTGGCGCTTTCGAGTGCCTTGGCGAGACGAACGCGGTCGCGCGGATCCTTGTCCTCGATGTTCTCGATGACGATCTCGCAGCCGACGGTTTCCGCGCGCGCGATGACCTCGGCGAGCGTCGCCTTGACGCGCTCGACGAGATTGTTGCGATTGTCCGGATAGAGATCGAGATTGTTGTGATCCCAGGTCGTGAACGGCGAATGGATCACCATCTGCGTCGCGCCGAGGAACTCGGCGGCATCCAGCCCCTGAAGCAGGCGCTTGGTCACCGCCTGACGGATCATGGGATCGTGGCTGTCGATCTTGAAGCCCCAGAACGGACCGTGGATGCCGAGCCGGCCGGTATGGCCCGACAGCATCTGCTTGATCTCGCCGGCGGTGCTGCGCCAATCGCTGTCGAGAAGATCGGCGCGGAAGAAATCCTGGATTTCGAGATCGCGCTGCCGCTCCAGAAGCCAGTCGCGATGCGCGGGTATCGACTTGATGGACAATGCGGCGCCCAGCACCGGCTTCGACATGGCTTGCTCCTTGACCTTCAGCGATGACGGGAGCAGCGCTAGACCAGTTCGATGACAGGCCGGTGAAATGCAGGTTTCGCAGCGCCGGGAGATGTGGACATCCTGACCGCGCGCTCCGGATTCAGACGACAGCGATCGCGGCGCCGATGCCGAACGAACACACCGCAACCGTTATCGTGTCCGTAGTGATCCGGAATGGAATCCTAACCAAGCTTCGCGTACATCGCGGGACATCGATCGGCGGCCACTACCACGGGCATCACCCTCTGATCGCGCGCCACGGGGTTGGGGGACCACATGGGGCGGGGGATTGAAGGCTGGGGCAAGGTGACGCGGTCCGGACTCCTAGGCACTCCGGACCTCGACACTTTCTGAGATTGAACGCAAGAACGCGCCGTCCGGTTGGGGCATCCGGGCGGCGCGTTGTCGTTTCAGCGTCGTGTTTCGCTCAGCGCGTCAGCGGTTCGATCGTCACCGTGCAGTCGCCCTGCCCCTGTGTTGCGACCAGGATATTGCCCGCGGCAGCGCCGAGGGCGATCGGCGCGGACGAGCCGCCGCCTTGCATCTGCACAATCACGCTCATGGAATCCCCGCGCGCGGTCGATCCCACGGTTGAGGGTTCTGCCTGGGCGACATTGCCCGACGCGTCACGCCGCATGATCTGGCAGTTCACGTTACTTGCGCCGGCCGCCGCCATGCTCGATGAGGCGGCGCCGCCCATTTGCGCGCGGGCTCGCGACGGATCGCGCGGCACCTGGCTGACGATGCGGTGCGTGCGCGGCTCCACGATGACGACATCGTCATCCGTGGCGAAATATTCGTAGTCGCGATATGCCGGCTCGATCGACACGATCTCGGGCGGAAGCCGGTGGAGACGCACGCGCGGCGGAATCGTCTCGCCGACCCGGATCGAGATGTTCAGATTGCGCTCCGGCTGGGCCAGGCGCGCCCTGCTCACCGTTTCGGAGATCCGCACCTGCTTCTCGGACGTCACCTGGGCCTGCTGATTGACCTGCGTATTGGTCTGGGTGGTCTGGTTGGCTTGATTGGTTTGCGTACCAGAAGGCGCAGTCTGCGCATTGTTGGTCGGAGCCGTCCGGCTCGTGTCCGTCGCGGTGGCTGGCCGGTTGATCTGCTGCGCCGGCTGCTGCTGATCGGCAGCATTGCGCGGCGGCTGGGCCTGGTTCTGCTCTTTCTGGTTGGTCGCAGCCCCAGTCCGCTCGTTCTGCTGGCCGGCGGGACCGGTCTTGGATTTCTCGGTCTCGGCCGTTGATTTCTGCGGCGCAGACTTGTCCTGCTTCGTCTCAGCGCTGCTCTTGCCGTCCCGTCCCGGTTTCGCGCTCTCGGCTTCACGGTTGCGATTACGCGCAGGCTCGCGGGATTCTTGTGCCTGATCGCTGGCCTTCGGCTGGTTACGCTCGGCAGAATTGGCCGGCTGGCGCTTGTCGTCGTTGGCCTCGTGCTTGGCAGCGCCGCCCTTCTCCTCGCGGCCCGCGCCCTGCAGTCGCTCCTGGGCGCCCTGTGCGCGCTCTTGAACACGTTCCTGGGCGCCGCCGCGCTGCGGCGCGGCGCCTTTCGCCGGCTCCTCGGTCCGTTTCGGCTCCTCTCTGCGCTCACCGGGCGCCTGGGCGTAGGCGACGCCGGAAGCAAGCATCAATCCGATAGCCGCAGTCGATAGCATCAAGTGCCTGCGCATAGTCCCTCTCCTCGAAAATTCGCAACAACACAGGCAAACGTACTGTGGGTGCGAAGGTTCCTGAGGAGGAACGAGGGCGATCAAACCGGGCTTACATCGCGTCCTTGAGCGTGAGGCGGGCTGTGAATGTCACACTGGTCTTGCCGACCAGCGCCATGCCTTCGACCTCGGCGCCGCCGGCGGAATAGTCGCCCGAGAATCCGCAGGTGACCTCCCTGCCGCCGAAGGCGAGCGTCCTGCCGACGGCTTCGGTGTGCTGGTTGACGATCATGTCGCCGCGCCACTTGCCGTTCCGGAAGGTGTAGCTGCCGGTGTAATAGAAATAGCTGTCGCCGCCCATGATGCGGCCGTCGCAGAGCACCACGACGCCCCTCGCCTGGCCGCGCTTGCCGTCGCGCATCTCGATGTCGAAGATGTAGAGGCCGTTGACGACCCTGGCCTCCTCCTGTGCTCCATCCACCGTCGACATCCGATCATCCCCCACCGATCCGCCGTCCGATCAGTTCGGCACGTTCCGCTCGAGATCCTCGAGCCAGGCCGCCGCGCTCGAATCCGACGGCGCGCGCCAGTCGCCGCGGGGCGACAACGAGCCGCCCGCCGAGACCTTCGGGCCGTTCGGCATCGCCGAGCGCTTGAACTGGCTGAAGGCGAAGAAGCGGCGCAGGAACACTTCGAGCCAGCGGCGGATCTCCGGCAGATCATACGCCCTGCGCCGGTCGCTCGGGAAGGCCGGCGGCCAGTCGCCCTTGGCCACGTCCTTCCAGGCGTGCTGCGCCATGAAGGCGATCTTCGACGGCCGCATGCCGAAGCGCAGCGTGTAGAACAGGTTGAAGTCCTGCAGCTCGTACGGTCCGACCGACGCTTCCGTGCTCTGCGGCTTCTGGCCGGCCTCCACCGGCACCAGCTCGGGCGAGATTTCGGCCGCCAGGATCGCGCCGAGCGTGCGGTTGACGTCGGCGCTGAACTGCTTGGACGAGATCACCCAGCGGATCAGGTGCTGAATCAGCGTCTTCGGCACGCCGGCATTGACGTTGTAATGCGCCATCTGGTCGCCGACGCCATAGGTGCACCAGCCGAGCGCGAGCTCGGAGAGATCGCCGGTACCGATCACGATGCCGCCGTGATGGTTGGCGAGCCGGAACAGATAATCCGTGCGCAGGCCGGCCTGAACGTTCTCGAAGGTGACGTCGTAGACCTTCTCGCCCCGGCCGAAGGGATGGCCGATGTCCTTCAGCATCTGCGTCGCCGTGGTGCGGATGTCGAGTTCCTGCCAGCTCGTGTGCAGCGCCCGCATGAGCGCCAGCGCATGGGTCTTGCTCTCACTGCCGGTGGCAAAGCCCGGCATGGTGTAGGCCAGGATGTTCTCGCGCGGCAGGCCGAGCAGATCGACCGCCTTGGCGGCCACGATCAGAGCGTGGGTGGAATCGAGCCCGCCCGAGACGCCGATCACGACCCGCTTGGTGCCGGTGGCGCGCATGCGCTGCACGAGGCCGGCAACCTGGATGTTGTAGGCCTCGTAGCAATCCTGCTCGAGCAGGCTTTCGTCGCTCGGTACGAACGGGAAGCGCTCGACCTTGCGCAGGAAGCCGATGTCGGATGCCGGTGGCTTCAACGCGAATGTCACCTTGCGGAAAAACGCCTCGCGCTGCCTGCGGTTGTCGTCGAACGTGCCCATCAGCGCACGCTCCTGCCTCAGCAGGTCGAGATCGATGTCGGCAGTGGTGATCTGGCCGCTCTGCCGGAAGCGCTCGCCCTCGGCCAGCAGCACGCCGTTCTCGTAGATCGAGGTCTGGCCGTCCCAGGACAGATCGGTGGTCGATTCCCCCGCCCCGGCGGCGGAGTAGACATAAGCCGCGAGACAGCGCGCCGATGTCGACTGGCACAGCAGCGCGCGCGAGCGCGCCCGGCCGATCGTGATCGGGCTGCCCGAGAGATTGATCAGCACGCTCGCGCCGGCGAGCGCCAGCTCAGAGGCCGGCGTTACCGGGATCCACATGTCCTCGCAGATCTCGACGCCGATGGTGAGGCCCGGAACGTCCTCGGCCGAGAACAGCAGGTCGACGCCGAACGGCGCATGCAGCCCGCCGAACGCGATCGTTTCCCCGACCATGCCGGCGCCGGAGGCGAAATGCCGGCCCTCGTAGAATTCGCGGTAGGTCGGCAAATAGGTCTTCGGCACCACGCCGAGAACGTTGCCGCGATGTATGACGACGGCGCAATTGTAGATGCGATGGCCAAAGCGCAGCGGCGCGCCGACGATCAGGACC
Organism: Bradyrhizobium frederickii; assembly: GCF_004570865.1. Taxonomy (GTDB): domain Bacteria; phylum Pseudomonadota; class Alphaproteobacteria; order Rhizobiales; family Xanthobacteraceae; genus Bradyrhizobium; species Bradyrhizobium frederickii. Next base: position 14,032 of record NZ_SPQS01000015.1, on the reverse strand, counting down.
GGCATCAGTGCCGCGGAGGCCTCGACCAGGCCGGCGAGGCCGCGCTCGACCGCATCGAGCAGCGGGTCCTGCTTGACCAGATCCTCGATGGCGTAACCGGACAGGCACAGCTCGGGAAACACGGCGACCGCCACCGACTGCTCGTGGCAGGCGTTGGCTGCCGCCAGCACCGCCTTTGCGTTGGCCGAGGGATCGGCGACATGGGACGTGGTGACACAGGCCGCCACGCGCGCAAATCCGTGGGCGTAGATCGAGTGGAAAGTCATCGAGCGCAGTACCCTTGGTCTCTTCGCTGCCGAAGCCGTCAGCTCCGGATCATATGTAGCCCATCGGCCGGGGCGCGTGCAGGCCATCCGCCGTCATGCATAACGGATTTGCAGGGCCGCCGGTTCGCGCCCGACGAGCTCATGCGCTGCGGGCCAGCACGCCCGACAGGTCGTCGCGCAGCCATTCTGCGATCCGCGGCCAGGCATGCGCGTGGGTGCGCGCCCCCATGAACAGGCCAAGGTGGTTGCTCGGCTCGGAAGCCGCAGCAATGAAGGCCGGCGGCGTGCCGAGGAGACCAGCTGTGGCGAGCGCCTGCGCAGCCGGCACGACGTCGTCGTCGAGCCCGGCGAGCAGGAAAACCGGCGCCTTGACGTCCTTCGGATCGACCGTGCGGCCAAGCGCTTTGAAGCTGCCGCCGGCGATCTGGTTCTCCCGGAAGATCCGGTTGACGACCTCCAGATAATACGCACCCGGCAGATCGAGCGTCTCCGCGTTCCAGTGGTCGAAGCGCGCGAGCAGCGCCGCGCCTTCCTCGTCCGACAGGTCCCTCTGCAACGCCGCCACGATATCATCGCGGTTTGGCGCCTTGGACCACAAGCGGAGCATCTCCCCGCCGCTGACATTGCCGCCACCGCGTGCGACGAGCTGGTCGTACACCATCTCGGGCGCGTTGCGGGTGAGCCGGCACAACGGCGAATCGATCGAGAGGTCGACGGGGGTGCCGACCAGCACCAGCCGCCGCACCTTGGCGGGAAAGCGCGCCGCATAGAGCAGCGACAGCCAACCGCCCTGGCACAGGCCGACCAGATCGACCGGCGCGCCGATCTCGTCGATGGCGACATTGAGATCGCCGAGATAGCTGTCGATCGAGAGATAGCGCATGCTGGGGGTGGCTGAGCGCCAATCGGTGAGATAGATCCGATCGATGCCGCCGTCTTGCAGGGACCCCACCACACTGTGGCCGGGCGCGAAATCGGCGATCAAAGCCCGATGCAGCGCATAGGGCGCGCAGACCAGCACGGGCTGACCTGACCGGCGCTGCGAGCAATCGCGCAGGCGCATCGTCGCAAGCTCGAGCGCAACGCGGTTGGGCGTCGTCCACGCCAGGTTGCTCTCGTTCTGCTCTGCCCGGCCGCGCTCGACCCACCAGAAGCAAGCGTCCATGGCCAGCCGGGCTGCCGTGAACGGCCATAGCAGCGGCTCGTCGGGAGCATGATCCGGTCCGCCTGGCTGTTTGCCGATCTTGTCCACCATGACGAGGTCCTTATAAAAACGCCTCGAGGCTGACGACGGAGACGCCGAGCTCGCGAAAGCTCCGATGGGCCGCGGCCACCGAGCCGTCGAGATCGATGCCGCGGCAGGCGTCCTCGATCACGGCCACCTCCAACCCCGCCTTGCGCGCATCCTCCGCCGAGAAGCGGACGCAGAAGTCCAGCGCGAGACCGGCGACAAAGACAGTCTTCAGCTCACGTTCGCGCAAATAGCCGAGCAGGCCCGTCGCCGTCTTGTGGTCGTTCTCGAACAATGCCGAATAGGAATCGACGCCGCGGCGAAACCCCTTGCGCACCACCAAGCTCGCCCTGACGACGTCGAGATCGCGATGGAATTCGGCGCCCGAGGTGCCCTGCACGCAATGCGCCGGCCAGAGCACCTGGGTGCCATAGTCGAGTTCGATGGTCTGGAACGGCTGCTTGCCCGCATGGTTCGTCGCGAATGAAACGTGGTCGCGCGGATGCCAGTCCTGGGTCAGCACCACATTGGCGAATTTTTGGGCGATTCGGTTGATCGCGGGGACGACCTTCTCACCGCCGGGAACGGCGAGCGCTCCGCCGGTGCAGAAGTCGTTCTGCACGTCGATCGCCAGCAGCACGTCGTGGTCGGAAATCTTCATCGCCAGTCTCATTCCATGTGCCCGGCGCGCCGGCCGCCGGACAGGAGCCCTTAGTGTCGGTCTTCCCGCCCAGCTTCGCAACCGCCGCCACCTTGCGGAGCCTGCGCGAATTGGTCACTACGGGCGCCAGGATGCAACGGTTTGGCCTCGTCCGTGTTGACTAGGCGCACCCGAGGGCGGATTCTCGAAACTGTTCGTGACGGGTGGATGGGGTCGAAGGCGCGGAGGACAGGGTTGCCGAGGCCGGAAGGCGGCGGCGGCCACGAGATCATGAATATCGGCAAGACAGGACAGATTCTTCTCGCCGATATCGGCGGCACCAATGCGCGCTTCGCGCTGAGCCGAAGCGAATTGGGCCAAGGCGATCAATCCGGACCGATCGATTATGTAAAGGTCGCCGACTTCCCGACGGTCCGGGAGGCCATCGCGGACGTCCTGGCGCGCCGGGCCGGTGGCGAGCAGCCGCGAAGGGCCGTGCTGGCCGTGGCGGGTCCTGTCAGCAACAACCGCTGCGTCATGACCAACAGCCCCTGGGTCATTGACGGCAACGAGCTGCAACCGGCTCTGGGCTTCGACAGCGTCCACGTGCTCAACGACTTCGAGGTGGTCGCCTGGTCCCTGCCCGCCTTGCAGCCTGCCGATCTGATCCCGCTCGGCGGCGGCGATGGCCTGCCCGGAGAGCCGTTGCTGGTGGTCGGTCCCGGAACCGGCTTTGGCGTCTCCTGTCTGGTCCAACGCCATGGCGCTCGCCTCGCCGTCGTCACCGAAGCCGGACACGCGACCCTGCCGGCAGAGAATGAGCGCGAGGAACGCGTGATCGCGTGCTTGCGCCGACGCCTCGGCCACGTCTCCATCGAACGCGGCGCGCTCTCGGGTTCCGGGCTGCAAAATCTCTACGAAGCCTTGGCGGAAGTTGACGGCGCTCAGGTGCCGCATCGCGATGCTGCCGGCATCACCAAGGCGGCCCTGGAGGGCAGCTGTCCCGTCAGCCGGGCGACGCTCGAGATGTTTTGCGCCATCCTGGGCTCGGTCGCCGGCAATCTCGCGGTCACGTTCGGCGCCCGCGGCGGCGTCTATGTCGCCGGCGGAATCGTGCCGCGCTTTCCCCAGTTCCTGACGGCCTCCGCGTTCCGGCCGCGCTTCGAAGCCAAGGGCCGGTTCCAGGACTATTTGCGCAACATCCCGACCAGGCTGGTGATCAAGCCCGATGCGAGCTTCGTCGGCCTGAAGATGTTTGCCGACCATAATGTGGATTGAGTTGCGGGAACTCGCCCCGCGCCGTTCCAATATTCACAGGTGATTGCGGCGAGCGCGCGGTTCCACGCAGGATCGTGCTTGCCTCTATGTTCCCGATGCGAAACAATCAGACCGTGTGTGGCGTAGTTGCGGGGGCGTGACATGCGTAAGCAGGATCTGGGTTTCGACTATCACCGCTATCACCGCCTGCTGAGCGAGGCGGACGACGAGGACAAGCGGCTGGCCCTGATCGACCTCCTGATCGAGGAAAAGGCGCGAGACCGGCTGGCCGCGCAGCGCGCCTCGGACCGGGCGGCCATGACGGCCCACACCATTGCCAGGGTGCTGAAGAACGGCCGCAGCTGAGCCGCGGCGTCTTTGTCGTCAGGCGTCTTCATCGTCAACAATGCGGCGCCGTCGCTCAATGAGGCGCCTGGGCCGAGGCTCCAGGAAACATCGAATCGATCATCGCCTTGAGCTGATCCATTGCGATCGGCTTGCGCAGGATCGGCCGGCGCCGGAGCAAGGACGGCAGCAGTTCTGGCCCGTAACCGGTCGCGAACAGAAACGGCTTGCCGCGACGTTCGATCAAGTCGGCGACGGGATCGACGTAGACGCCCATGAGATTGATGTCGAGGATGGCCAGATCGTATTGCGCGGTCATGGCAAACGCGCTCGCGTCCCGAACATTGTCCGCTTCCGCGACGACGTGGTGGCCGAGTTCCACCACCATCTCGGCGATCATCATCCGGATCAACGCCTCGTCTTCGACCAGGAAAACGGAGAGTCCGTCCGCCATCTCAACTCCGCAGTCAGCTTGCGAAGCTAACCATACATCAATTGCGGAGAGGATACACGAATTCGTGGCGGGCGCCGTTAATTCAGAGGCGCCCGATCCGATTCAACTTGATCAATCCAGTCCGCGTTCGTGGCTCAGGCGCACCATCTCCTGGATGAAGACCTGCTTCTGCTTGTCATCGAGGCTCGAATAGAGCGGCTCGGCGGCGTCGGCGACATTGCGCTGGTCGGCGGCGCGGTCGATCAGGAACTGCGCCTCGTTGCGCATCTGCTCGATGATGTCGTCGGGCGGATCACGCTTGGCGCGCGCAACCCGCAAGTTGAGCCGCTCTGCACCATTATGTCCCAGGTAGTGCATCGCGCTCGAAAAGCCGTACCAGTGCTTCTCCTGTTCGGGCGTGAGGTTCAGCTCGGTCTTGATCCGCTCGATATAGGAATCGCTGTTAGCCACGATCTGCTCGGCGGTCTGCTGCGGCGCGCCGGGCTGGGTGAGGACGGTGACGTCCTTATTGTCCTTGCCCTGCGGAGCGTTCTTGGCTTCCTTGCTCGCCTTGGCGCCCTTGCCCCCTTTGGCAGTCTTGGCGTCCTTGTCCTTGGCCGCGCCCTGCTGCTTGGCGTCCTTGCTGGACTCCTTGGCGGCCGGCGGCGGATTGCCGCCATTGTTGTTGCCGACGCCGAGCACGCCGGTGAAGACGCCGACGACGCCGCCGATTGCGCCGCCGAGCACGCCACCGACCGGACCTGCCGCCTTGTTGCCGGCGGCCGCGCCGTCCTGAACGCCTTTGACCAGACCTTGCGCATTGGCTACGGCGGCGGCACCGAGCAGCAGCGCGAGCACGGCCCCGAGCGCGATGCATCGCCGCATGTGAAGCCGCGCTGACGGCACCGGGTTGATCATTCTCGTCTCCATCGTCGATCTCGCTCGCCTGTTGGGCGGCAGCCAACCCGCCCGCCGTAACTCTATCGTTTCCACCGCTTCGCGGTCCAGCCGCAGCCAGGCGCTGTCCACGCCCGAAAAGTCTTTCGCGCGAAGCGGTTATGTTATGAAGGCTCATTCGAAACTGCGGCGTAATTGCGCACGGATTGTTCCCGGCCGGTTCAGACGTAGTGTGCGTCGCAAAAAACAAGCGGTCGCAGCTCACGGCCGCCACAGCACGCCCACCATTCAGGACACAACGTTAGTTCTAGGTGCGAGCCGATCGGGTTTCTCGACAGACGCGATCAATCATGATCTGATCGCGCTACCAATTTGCTGCGGCATCGGTGAATTGCCATCGGGCCGACGGCATCAACAAGAAAATCGAACAACAAGAAACTCGGAAAAAGACGTCTTAGAGGAAACTCCAACAACAACACCCAAGCGAGGAAACGAGATGTCACGCAAGAGACTGACGCGACGTCAATTTGTGGCTGCCACTGCAATGTCCTCCGCGGCGCTGATCGCAGCGCCTTATGTCCGGGGCGCTTACGCCGCCGGCAAGCTCTCGATCGGCTTCTGGGACCATTGGGTGCCAGGCGCCAACAAGGCCTCGACCGACCTCGTCAACGAATGGGCCGCGAAGGAGAAGGTCGAAGTTACCATCGACTACATCCCCAGCCAGGGTAACAAGAATCTGCTGACCATTGCCGCCGAAGCGCAGGCAAAATCCGGCCATGATATCTTCGCGATGCCAACGTGGTGGGCTCATTCCAATGCCGACCAGCTGGAGAACGTTGCCGACCTCATGGGCCCCATCATCGCGGAGAACGGCGAGGTGAACGGCACGGCCAAATATCTCGGCACTGTCGGGACCAAATGGCTCGGCGTTCCCGCCTGCGTCGGCAGTCAAATCAAGGGTCCCTGCTCCCGCATCGATCTGCTGAAGAAGCACGCGGGGATCGACGTCCAGGAGATGTATCCGGCCGGCTCTGAACCAAAGGCCGACAACTGGACACTGGAAACATTCCTGAAGGCTGCCGAAGCCTGTCACAAGGCGGGCGTCCCCTTCGGCATCGGCCTCGGCGAGACCACCGACAATGTCGATACGGCGGGCGCGATCTTCCTGTCGTTCGGCGCCCAGCTCGTCGACGCCAAGGGCAATCTCACCGTCAAGACCGACGCGGTTCGCCAGGCACTCGAGTTCTACAAGAAGCTGATCGGCTTCCTGCCGCCCGATGTCGCAGCCTGGGACGACGCATCCAACAACAAATGGCTGGTCTCCGGCAGGGGTGCGATGATCATGAACCCGCCGAGCGCCTGGGCCGTCGCCAAGCGCGACGCGCCGCAGGTAGCAGAGCAATGCTGGACACACGGATTCCCGGCAGGGCCGAAGGGGCGCTTTGCACCCTACCTGCCGTATTTCTGGAGCATCTGGAACTTCTCCAAGAACAAGGAAGCAGCGAAGAGCCTGCTGGTGGCACTGTCGAAGCCGGCAGCGATCGAAAAGATGGTCACGGCCAGCGGCGGCTACGACTTGCCGGCCTATGAGAAGCTGACAACGCTGAAGGTCTGGCAGGAAGAGGGTCCGCCGAAGGGGACGCTCTATCACTATCCAAATCCCTACAAGCATCAGACGCTGTCAATTGCGGCTTCGCCTGCGCCGCCGAAGATCGCGCAGCAGATCTATGCGCAGGCCACTCTCACCAAGATGTGCTTGCGATATCATCAGGGTGAAGCGATGGAAAAGACGCTCGCCTGGGCCGAAGGCGAATGCGAAGGCTTCATGCGGAGCTAAGCCGGAACGGCTCGCCGCGACGGTCTTAGGCCGCTCGCGGCGGGTCCTCCGTCTCACTTACGTGACGAGAGCCGACAGCTTCGGCTCTCGAACCTTCCAAAAGTCGGGTTTACCGACCAAACCGCGCGAGGAAATGCATCATGGCGGATGTCGCATTGCAGCCAAACAGAGTTGGCGCAGCGCAACCGGCGCGAAAACGCTCCAGTCTGCAAAAGGCGCTCAAACGCAAATCGACCGCGGCGTTCCTGATGACGCTGCCGCTGATCATTCTGATCACGCTTCTGGTGCTTTATCCTGCGTTCTACTCGCTTCATCTGGCGACCCTCAACAAGTCGATGCAGAGATTCGTCGGTCTCGGCAACTTCGAATTCCTGTTCAAGCGCGACACGTTCTGGCTGGTCGTCAAGCAATCCTGCATCTTCGCCATCACCGCCGTTCTGTTCAAAGCGCTGATCGGATTCATCGTCGCGCACTTCGTCCATAACATCCCGGCCAAGGGCCAGCGCAAATGGCGCGGCATGCTGCTGGTGCCCTGGGTCATCCCACCCGCCATGAGCACCCTGGCATGGCTGTGGCTGTTCGATCCCTCCTACTCCGCGTTCAACTATACGCTGTCGTTCTTCGGAATCGGTCCGATCCCGTGGACCGGCGACGCCGCCTGGGCGCGCTTCTCCGTCATTCTGGTCAACGTCTGGTACGGCGCGCCGTTCTTCATGATCATGTATCTGGCGTCCCTGAAATCGGTGCCCGACCAGCTCTACGAAGCCGCAGCCATCGACGGCGCCAACTGGTGGCAGCGGATCTGGTACGTAACGCTGCCGATGATGCGCAACATCATCGCGATCACGACGCTGTTCTCGCTGATCGTGACCTTCGCCAATTTCGACATCGTACGAATCCTGACCGCCGGCGGCCCGCTCGACCACACCCACATCTTCGCCACCTGGGCCTTCAGGATCGGCATCGAAGGAAGCGATATTCCGCTGGGCGCCAGCGTCTCCCTGTTCATGGTGCCAATCCTGGCGATCGCAGCGATATTCATCCTGAGGGACGTCAACAAGCGCGGGAATGAAGCCTGATGAGCTCAGTCACGATAGACAAGGCCGCGCCGACGCGCACGGTCAAGTATGGAAGCATGAGCCGCGACCGCAAATGGGCGCTGCGATGGTCGTACTTCTTTCTGACGCTGTTTGCGATCTTCTCGCTGCTGCCGCCGATTTACATGCTGATCACCTCGCTCAAGAGCAGCGCCGAAATCTCGGCGGCGACCAATCCATGGTGGGTTTTCCACCCGACGCTCGAGAACTATGTCGGCCTCTTGACGTCGAACCAGTTCCTGCGGTTCTTCTGGAATTCCGCGCTGGTTTCGATCTTCGTGGTCACCATCACGATGCTGATCAGCGTGCCTGCGGCATTTGCCCTTGCGCGGATGCGGTTCTGGGGCTCGGCCACGCTGGCGACCGGCGTGTTTCTAACCTACCTGATTCCGGACAGCCTGTTGTTCATTCCGTTGTTCAAGGTGTTCGCCCTGTTCGGCGACTGGACCGGCATCCAGCTCATCAACCGCTGGTACGTGCTGCTCTTCATCTATCCGACGCTGACGGTGCCGTTCTGCACCTGGATCATGATCGGCTACTTCGCCTCGATCCCCAAGGAGCTCGACGAGGCCGCGATCATCGATGGAGCGTCCTGGTTCCAGACGCTGACCCGGATCTTCATTCCGGTGGCGCTGCCGGGGCTGATCGCCGCGACCATCTTCGCCTTTACCGTGTCCTGGGCGCAGTTCCTCTATCCGCTCGTGTTCACCACCTCCACGGACCAGCTCGTGCTGCCGGTCGGCATCATCACGACGCTGATCAAGGGCGACGTCTTCAACTGGGGACAGATCATGACCGGCGCGCTGCTCGGCGCGGCGCCGCCGCTGATCATCTACGCCTTCCTGATGGACTACTACATTGCCGGCCTGACCGCCGGTGCGACAAAGGGTTGATGGCGAGGAGCTGAAGTTCGATGGCTGACGTTGCTTTGCGGAAGGTAGTTAAGCGTTACGACGATGTCGAAGCCGTGCGCGGCATCGATCTCGACATCGCCGACCACGAGTTCATCGTGCTGGTCGGTCCCTCCGGCTGCGGCAAGTCGACGACGCTGCGCATGATCGCAGGTCTCGAGGACATCAGCGACGGCGACATCATGATCGGCGGCGACATCGTCAACGACGTGCCGCCGAAGGACCGCGACATCGCGATGGTGTTCCAGAATTACGCGCTCTACCCGCACATGACGGTCGCGGAGAACATGTCGTTCGGGCTGCGCCTGAAGCACTATCCCAAGGCCGAGATCAAGGCGCGGGTGACGGAGGCCGCCCGCCTGCTCGACATCACCGACCTGATCGACCGCAAGCCGAAGCAGCTCTCCGGCGGCCAGCGCCAGCGCGTCGCGATGGGGCGGGCCATCGTGCGCAATCCGAAGGTCTTCCTGTTCGACGAGCCGCTGTCCAATCTCGACGCGAAACTGCGCGTGCAGATGCGGATCGAGATCAAGAAGGTGCACCAGAAGGTGCGCACCACCACCGTCTACGTCACCCACGACCAGGTCGAGGCGATGACGCTGGCCGACCGCGTCGTGGTGATGAACAAGGGACGGATCGAGCAGATCGGCACGCCGAACGAGCTCTATCACAAGCCGGCGACGCGCTTCGTCGCCGGCTTCATCGGCTCGCCGGCGATGAACTTCATCCCATGCCGGCTCGAGGACGTCGGCGGTACGCTGCAGATCCGCCTCACCGACCGCATCGCCTTCCCGCTGCCGCCGGCCCGGGCCGCGCGCTACAATTCGCTGCCGCGCACCGACAAGCTGCTGCTCGGCCTGCGGCCCGAGCATCTCACGGAGTCGCATGCGCATCTGGAGCCCGGCGTCGAAACCTTCGACACCGTTCTCGACGTCACCGAGCCGATGGGAATGGAGACGCTGGTCTATTTCGGACTCGAGGGCACACCGGTCTGCGGCCGCGTCAATCCCAATGCCGGCGCCAAGGACGGGGCTCCCATGCGTTTGGCGATGGACCTCAACAATATGCACCTGCTAAACGAGGCGACCGGCGCCGTGTTGTGACGCCGGTTCAAGAAACTCGCGCAGGCAGGGGACGATGGCGACCAACAAGAAGAAGATTTTCGTTACGCAAACTTTGTCGCAAGGGGCACGCGCCCTCCTCAACCAGCGGGACGATATCGAGCTCGTCGAGTTTCCGAACCTGATCTCGGCTGGGGATTTCGAGGCCTTGTTGAAGAGCCATGCGCCGGTCCACGGCGTCGCGCTCGGCGCCACCGCCTTCGGCGAGACCGAGCTCGAGGCCGCAAGAGACATGAAGGTGGTGACCCGGATCGGCGTCGGCTACGACGCCGTCGACGTTCCCGCCCTCTCCCGCCGCAAGGTGCCGCTGATGGTTGCGGGCAGCGCAAACTCGCCCTCGGTCGCGGAAGCGGCGCTGTTCATGATGCTGACGCTGGCCAAGCGTGCGCAGGAGCTGCACGCCTGCGTCAAGGACGGCAAATGGGCCGACCGGCTCGGCATGCTGCCGTTCGATCTCTACGGCAAGACCGTGCTGGTGATCGGCTTCGGCCGCATCGGCAGCCGCACCGCCAAGCGCTGCCTGGCGATGGAAATGAAGGTGCAGGTCTACGATCCCTACAAGCCTGCCGCCGAGATCAAGGCTGCCGGCTGCGAGCCCGTCGCCGACCTCGACGCCGCGCTGCCGAACGCCGATTTCGTCACCATCCACTGCCCAAAGACGCAGGAGACAATCGACCTGTTCGATGCGGCGCGGATCGGCCGGATGAAGCCGAGATCCTATCTCATCAACACCGCGCGCGGCGGCATCGTCAAGGAAGCCGCGCTCCACGACGCGCTGGTCTCGGGCAAGCTGGCCGGCGCCGGCATCGACGTGTTCGAGGTGGAGCCGCCGCCGGTCGGCAACGCGCTGTTCGCCCTGCCCAACGTCATCATCGCCCCGCACGTCGCCGGCGTCACGGTCGAGGCGGTCCAGCGCATGAGCGAGCAGACCGCGCGCAACATCCTGAGCGTGCTCGACGGCGATCCGATCCGGCAGAACGTGATCAATCAGGACGTGCTCGGCTGAGCTGAGCTAAGCTGAGCTCTTGGCGGGCGACGGAAGCGCCCGCCTTCGGAACGCCAGGAAGCGTCCCATTTTGGCGCAGATCGGGCCCCAACTCAGCCTTAATCAAGCGCGCCTAATGTTCCCGGCCGCGGCGGCAGTGGGACAGAACTGGCCGGCCGCGCCGAGCTGGAGGATGGAGCCTTGTCAGAGATCGACCCGACCGACCACGCGCTGGCGACCATCGCCAGCATTTTGGAACACCCCGAGCCCGTCCTCGTGGTCCGCCAGACCGAGACCGAAATCGTGTTCGCTGGAGAACGTGAGCATCTGGCTTCCGACGAGCAGGCCGCCATCGACGAGCAGCCGGCTCTCGAACAACACCCTGTCGTCGAAGAGCAGCCGCTGGTGCCGGAGCACACCGATGCCGACGGCTACAGCAAGGTCGGGCCCGGACCGATGGTGGCGATCCGTCTCAAATGGACGGTCCATCGCGGCGACGACGGCCAGTACTACGTCCACGAGACCATCGGCGAACAATCCGCGCCCGTGGTCAGCGGCCCCATGACGAGCGAGGCCGCGGTGCATTTCGTCGACACCCAGGAGGACGAGGCGCATCGGCGCTTCGAGCTGCTTCGCAGCGAGATCGCCGGCCGCAGCTCCCTCGCCGACTACGAGCGCAAGGGCGAAGCCTAAAGCGCGATGCGATTAGGATGAATCGTCATCGCGCTTTAGGTTGTTGTTTGAGCATGATCTTTTCGGAAAACCGCTGCGCACTTTTCCGGATCATGCTTTAGCGCTGCGCCTGGAGTTCTCCGTCCACCTCTCCCCGTCGGGGAGAGGTGCACAACCAGCCTCCGCAACTACTTCCGTCCGAGATAATCCTTTTTCACAAGCTCGACGCCCGCGTGCCGCAACAGATCGTAGGCGGTCGTGACGTGAAAGAAGAACTGGGGGACGCTGAACGTCAGCAGCAGCGTCCGCCCGGTGAAGGGCAGCTCGGTCCCGTTCTTCAGCTTGAAGAAGACATTGCGCTCCGCCGCCGCCTCGATCTCCGCGCGCGGCAGGCTTTCAATGAACTCGATCGAGGTCGCGATGCGCGCCTGGAGCCCGGCCATGTCGTGCTCCAGCGCCGGCAACGCTACGGGCTCGCAGTCTGCCAGCAAGGCCGGCGCGACGACGGCGTGGCGACAGGCTTCGCCCACCTGCTGCGCGAGGTCGTACATGTTCGGCGCAAGGCGCATGCCGAGCAGGACCGCCGGGTTGAACTTGCGGGCCTCCGCATAGGCGACACCCTTGTCGAGCAGCGCGGAGAGGTTACGCAAATACGGCACGAAGAGGCCGACCGAGGCCTCGTACATCGAGATCGTCACGTCGAGATTCCTTTCAATTCCGCCTCGCCAGAAGCTCGCATCTGGTTTAAATCCACGCTGTAAAGAGCTGTACAATGACAGCTTACGCAGGGGTGGAGAAGAGATGATCGTGCGTATCGCATTGGCTTTGGCCGTGGCGTTGTTGGCAAACCTTTCGGCCCAAGCGCAGCAGGCGCCTTCGCGGCTCGACGAGATCGTCAAGCGCGGCACCTTGCGGGTCGGCATGACCGGCGACTACAAGCCCTTCACCTATCTGGACAAGGCGACACAGACATTCAGCGGCTTCGACGTCGATATGGCGGAATCGCTCGGCAAGGCGCTCGGCGTCAAGGTCGAATACGTGGCCACGGCCTGGCCTAAGCTGATGAAGGATTTCGAGGCCGACCAGTTCGACATCGCGATGGGCGGCGTCTCGGTCACGCTCGACCGCCAGAAGAAGGGCTTCTTCTCGACGCCGATCATGCGCGAGGGCAAGACGCCGATCACGCGTTGCGCCGACGTCGGCAAGTACCAGAGCATCGCCGACATCGACAAGAAGGGCACCCGCGTGATCGTCAATCCCGGCGGCACCAACGAGCGCTTCGCGCGCGCTAACATCAAGGACGCTGACATCACCGTCTTCCCCGACAACACCGTGATCTTCGACGAGATCGCCAAGGGCAATGCCGACCTGATGATGACGGACGCCTCCGAGACGCGCTACCAGCAGAAGCAGCATCAAGGCGTGCTCTGCGCGGTGCATCCGGAAAAACCGTTCGATTTCTCCGAGAAGGCCTACTGGCTCCAGCGCGACATGGCGCTGAAGGCCTTCGTCGACCAATGGCTGCACATTTCCATGGAAGACGGCAGCTACAGGAAAATCTACGCCGCCTGGTTCGATTAGAGCGTTGTCGCGCGAGGCAAGGAACCGCTGCCATCAAGAAGACGCGCTAAGGTCAGACCTTGGAATCCCGTTCCGATTCCGTTGGAATGGCGCTTCAGGCCGCGTCCTCATGTCGCTTGCCTCGGCCCAACTTTGGACCGGCCCCTCGCCTATTGAACCCTGAACCGCAGGACGGCGACTCATACCGAGACAGTGATCTAGATCACTTTCTGCAATCGAACCGATGCGTAAGCGTCGGTGCGGGGACCACCTGTTCAGGAGATGGAAATGAGGAAGCTGTTGGCCACGGCCGCATTCTTGTTGGCGAGCACAGCTGCCCAGGCGCAGTACACGTTCGAATATGGCGGACACACCATCCGCATCGACCCCGACCGCGGCACGGTCCAGATCCCCGGCGTGTACGACAACACCGGCCAGACCAAGGCCAAGAAGGCCAAGAAGAACGAAACGGCACCGGGCCAGCAGCCGCCCCAGCAAGCCACGGTCGAGCCGCAAACGCCGGCGGCACCAGTTCCCGCACCTGCCCCAATCGCCCCGCCGCCCGCGGCGGCCCAAGCGCCCGCGGCTCCTCAAGCGCCTGCGGCCGCCCAAGCGCCTGCAGCTGCCCAAGTGCCTGCGCCGGCCTCCGCGGCCGTGGCGCCACCGCCGGCTCCCCCCGCGGCGCCAACCGCCAGCAATGCGCCGGCCGAGACCGCGGTATTGCCGCCGCCCGCGCCGCCGGCCCCCCCTTCGGCTCCGGCGCCGGCCACGCAGCAGGCC
>NZ_SPQS01000140.1 GCF_004570865.1 Bradyrhizobium frederickii | reverse complement strand
TTTGGGAAGAGAAGCTGCGTGTCGTCGAGACGGTCGAGCAGGAGCATGCGCGTTGGCGCGCGCAAGAGCCGCTTCTGATTGGCCCGGCGGAACGCGCGGGCCTACAAGCGCTCGGCGAGAACCTTCCACGGATTTGGAACGCGGCCATCACGTCGGCAGCCGATCGCAAGCGCATTCTGCGATTTGTCATCCGCGAAGTCGTTCTTGATCAGAAGCGGACCCGAGGTCAGGTGTGGCTCAAGATCGTCTGGCAGACCGGCGCAACCAGCGAGCATCACGTACAACGGCGCGTTCATACCTACCGCAACTATATCGACATTGATCGGTTGCGGCGACGGATCGTCGAGTTGAATGCTGAACACAAAATGGATGCCGAGATCGCGGCAATACTCAATCAGGAAGGCTTTGTCGCGGCCCGAGGCTGCGCCTTCAAAGGCGAGAACGTCTGGCTGTTGCGCACCCGCTGGGGCATTCCCACCGTCAAAATCAACGGCGTGGACAAGAATCCGATGCGCTGGCCCGACGGCAGCTTCTCGATTCAGGGCGCAGCGGCTGAGCTTGGAGTAACCCCGCAAACAATCTTCGATTATCTTGCGCGCGGAATGCTGGCAGGTCGTCAGTTAACCAAAGGCCAGCCATGGCAGATCGAGCTCTCAGACGAACAAATCGGT
>NZ_SPQS01000139.1 GCF_004570865.1 Bradyrhizobium frederickii | reverse complement strand
CTTCCAGTGTCGCGACGCAGAATGCCGCCTCCATGGTGATCGACAGCCGCCACGACAGAACCCGGCGGGTCGCCCAGTCCAGCACCACGGCCAGATAGACGAAGCCTCGCGCCATCGGGATGTACGTGATGTCCATCGCCCAGACCTGGTTCGGGCGCGTGATCTCCATGCCGCGCAGCAGATAGGGATAGATCTTGTGGCCGGGCTCGGGCTGGGTGGTGCGCGGCCGGCGGTAGAGCGCCTCTATCCCCATCCGCCGCATCAGCGTTTTGACATGCCGGCGGCCGACCTTGCACCCCTCGGCAGCCAGCAGGCCTCGCAGCATTCGCGAACCGGCGAAGGGAAACTCCAGATGCAGCCGGTCGAGCCTTTGCATCAGCGCGAGGTCTGAGCTGGTCCCGCAAATCTGAACAGCGCGATAAGTGGAGTTTCTGCCTGACGGCGGGCAAGATTGACCCGCGAATCAGGAGAGACGATGAGCAGACGAGCACGGCGGAACCACACTCCGGCTTTCAAGGCGAAGGTGGCACTTGCCGCCGTCAAGGGTGACCGCACGCTGGCGCAACTGGCGGAGCAGTTCGACGTTCACCCCAATCAGATCACATCGTGGAAGGCCCAGCTCGAAGGCAGCGCTGCCGATGTTTTCGGTCCGGGCGGCGGGAGTCGGATCGCCGAACCCA
>NZ_SPQS01000138.1 GCF_004570865.1 Bradyrhizobium frederickii | reverse complement strand
CAGGCGCCCCGGCCGTCCATACTGATGGCGATGCCGTTGTCGGTGAGCACGCCGGTGAACGCCGCGCCGGTAAACTGCGAGCCTTGGTCGGTGTTGAAGATCTCGGGCTTGCCGTGACGGGCCAGGGCATCTTCCAGTGTCGCGACGCAGAATGCCGCCTCCATGGTGATCGACAGCCGCCACGACAGAACCCGGCGGGTCGCCCAGTCCAGCACCACGGCCAGATAGACGAAGCCTCGCGCCATCGGGATGTACGTGATGTCCATCGCCCAGACCTGGTTCGGGCGCGTGATCTCCACGCCGCGCAGCAGATAGGGATAGATCTTGTGGCCGGGCTCGGGCTGGGTGGTGCGCGGCCGGCGGTAGAGCGCCTCTATCCCCATCCGCCGCATCAGCGTTTTGACATGCCGGCGGCCGACCTTGCACCCCTCGGCAGCCAGCAGGCCTCGCAGCATTCGCGAACCGGCGAAGGGAAACTCCAGATGCAGCCGGTCGAGCCTTTGCATCAGCGCGAGGTCTTTGGGCGGCACTGGACGCGGCAGATAGTAGACGCTGCCGCGGCTGATGTTCAGAGCTTCCGCCTGCTTGCTGAGCGGCAGATCGTGTTCACGGTCGATCATCGCTTTGCGCTCAGCAATCCCGCCTTGGTGAGCGCTCCTTCTAAAAAATCGTTCTCCAGCGTCAACTCGCCGATCTTGGCGTGCAGCGA
>NZ_SPQS01000137.1 GCF_004570865.1 Bradyrhizobium frederickii | reverse complement strand
ATATAACAACAAACCATGTCGCTGCCACTCGCGCAGCAAAATCAGAGGTAAGGAGATCAAGACTTACGGCTGACGAATACCTGAAAATTTATCAAGCAGCAGAATCATCACCATGTTGGCTCAGACTTGCAATGGAACTGGCTGTTGTTACCGGGCAACGAGTTGGTGATTTATGCGAAATGAAGTGGTCTGATATCGTAGATGGATATCTTTATGTCGAGCAAAGCAAAACAGGCGTAAAAATTGCCATCCCAACAGCATTGCATATTGATGCTCTCGGAATATCAATGAAGGAAACACTTGATAAATGCAAAGAGATTCTTGGCGGAGAAACCATAATTGCATCTACTCGTCGCGAACCGCTTTCATCCGGCACAGTATCAAGGTATTTTATGCGCGCACGAAAAGCATCAGGTCTTTCCTTCGAAGGGGATCCGCCTACCTTTCACGAGTTGCGCAGTTTGTCTGCAAGACTCTATGAGAAGCAGATAAGCGATAAGTTTGCTCAACATCTTCTCGGGCATAAGTCGGACACCATGGCATCACAGTATCGTGATGACAGAGGCAGGGAGTGGGACAAAATTGAAATCAAATAATGATTTTATTTTGACTGATAGTGACCTGTTCGTTGCAACAAATTGATAAGCAATGCTTTTTTATAATGCCAACTTAGTATAAAAAAGCTGAACGAGAAACGTAAAATGATATAAA
>NZ_SPQS01000136.1 GCF_004570865.1 Bradyrhizobium frederickii | reverse complement strand
AGGCACGGGTATCGCCTTCATTAAACCACGCCAGCAGCGCCTGCTGCCCCTGCTCTCCGGGCATCCACGCCAGCGTGAAGCTGGTATCTCCGGCAGATTTCTGCCCCTGCCCGGTCGCAGTCCAGTCTGCATCTTCATCATCGAGATAGCTGTCGTCATAGGACTCAGCGGTCAGTTCGCCGGGCGTCAGGTCTTTAACTTTTGCCAGACGCGACCAGTCAACGTCTGAAAGCGGATTCGCGTAAGGGTCACCGCTCCCCTTATAAACCCACAGGGTGGTCCCGGCACCTTTCACCGGCATTGTAGGATTTGGTACAGGCATAGCGTCCTCACATTTCATAGGTAATGACATAAGTCAGATCGGCTGAACTCCACAAGCCCGCATCATCGTCGCGCCGGTAGTCATAGCCGCTGGCCACCATACTGGTGATCAAATCTGACAGTGCCGGGATATCGCTCATCACCGGATAAATCCGGGACTCCATCCACGCATCCAGCTCTGAATCCGGCACCTGAGCAGGCAGGAAAACTTCGATATGCAGCTCCGCCTGCCAGGTATCGCTGTCCAGCTCTTCGCCCGTGTATTCAGCGCCGGTGAGATAAACGGCAACTGCCGGAAAATCCGCCTCATCAAAAACAGCGGGGCGACCATCAAAAAACGTCTCCCCGGTGTCATGCTTCTCCAGTGCATCCAGTACGGCTGCACGGAGTTCAGTATGTTTCATCGCTTTATTA
>NZ_SPQS01000135.1 GCF_004570865.1 Bradyrhizobium frederickii | reverse complement strand
TTGCCGCCAGGTCACTCAGCACTGGCCTTGCGAACAGCGTCGACAGCGGCAGGTCGACTCCGACCGCCTGTGACAGCCGGCTCGACATCTGCACGGCCAAGAGGGAGTGGCCGCCCAGTTCGAAGAAGTGGTCGTTGCGCCCGATGCGCTCGACACCAAGGAGCTCGGCCCAGATCCGCGCCAGCGCGGTCTCGACCGCGCCTTGCGGCGCCTCATAGGCCGCCAGCGCATAGGCCTGATCGCGAGGGGCCGGCAGCGCGTTGCGATCGAGCTTGCCGTTCACCGTCAGCGGAAGCGCCGCCAGCCGCACAAACGCGCTCGGCATCATGTAGTCCGGCACCCGCGCACTCAAGTGCGCGCGCAAAGCGCCCGCAAGCCCGCCTGCATCGCCCTCGTCCGAGCCGGCCTCGGGCGCGCAGACCACATAGGCGATCAGATGCTTGTCACCGGCGCCGCTCTGGCGCGCCACCACCACCGCCTCGCGCACCCAGGCGTGCTCGCAAAGCCGCGCCACGATCTCGCCCGGCTCGATGCGGTAGCCGCGGATCTTCACCTGATCGTCGTTGCGGCCTAAGAACTCCAGATTGCCGTCCGGCAGGTAGCGTGCCAGGTCGCCGGTCCGGTACAGCCGATCGCCCTCGACAAAGGGACTGGCGATGAACCGCTCGGCAGTCAGTTCAGGGCGGTTCAGGTAGCCACGCGCCACCCCTGCCCCGCCAATGTAAAGCTCGCCCACCGCACCGA
>NZ_SPQS01000134.1 GCF_004570865.1 Bradyrhizobium frederickii | reverse complement strand
CAACGGCGGTCTGTGGCTCCGGCCTGAACAGTGAGCGAAGCCCGGCGCGGACAAAATGCCGCAGCCTGTTAACCTGACTGTTCGATATATTCACTCAGCAACCCCGGTATCAGTTCATCCAGCGCGGCTGCTTTGTTCATGGCTTTGATGATATCCCGTTTCAGGAAATCAACATGTCGGTTTTCCAGTTCCGGAAAACGCCGCTGCACCGACAGGGGGAGCCCGTCGAGAATACTGGCAATTTCACCTGCGATCCGCGACAGCACGAAAGTACAGAATGCGGTTTCCACCACTTCAGCGGAGTCTATGGCATTCTTCAGTTCCTGTGCGTCGGCCTGCGCACGCGTAAGTCGATGGCGTTCGTACTCAATAGTTCCTGGCTGGAGATCTGCCTCGCTGGCCTGCCGCAGTTCTTCAACCTCCCGGCGCAGCTTTTCGTTCTCAATTTCAGCATCCCTTTCGGCATACCATTTTATGACGGCGGCAGAGTCATAAAGCACCTCATTACCCTTGCCACCGCCTCGCAGAACGGGCATTCCCTGTTCCTGCCAGTTCTGAATGGTACGGATACTCGCACCGAAAATGTCAGCCAGCTGCTTTTTGTTGACTTCCATTGTTCATTCCACGGACAAAAACAGAGAAAGGAAACGACAGAGGCCAAAAAGCTCGCTTTCAGCACCTGTCGTTTCCTTTCTTTTCAGAGGGTATTTTAAATAAAAACATTAAGTTATGACGAAGAAGAACGGAAACGCCTTAAACC
>NZ_SPQS01000133.1 GCF_004570865.1 Bradyrhizobium frederickii | reverse complement strand
CCGATTTTGTTGCAAAAGTCGGCTGCAATGGATTTGGCTGGGCCCTTCGTTGAGCCGCGCTCTGAAGCGCTGGCCCTGACGCATTTTACGCAACTTCGACGCTACGCTACGCGCTGCGCAGAGCCTGAGCCGGTGGGGGTCGTGCGACCAGCGATGCAAACCGCCTCAGATTCTGGGCGATGGCGGCTAGAACAAACTCATCCTGGGCACCTTGCGGGCCGCGCAATCGGAGCCGACCAAGCTTCAGGATGCGCTTCAAGTGTGCGAAGTTCATCTCGATCTTCTTGCGCTGATGCCGAGAGAACTCGAAGCCCTCGGTGCCAGCGATCGACCGGGCAATGTCTCGGGCATGCTCATGGATATCGCGCGGGATCTTGCGTGATGGTTCCTTTGGGCAGCACTGCGGTTTGAGCGGGCATACATCGCAGTCGAGCTTGCTTGCACGATACAGAAGGGTCTTGCCCTCGTGCACGGTACCGCTCGTCCCAAGCCGCTTACCACCCGGGCAGTGGTAAACGTCGCCGGTCGGATCATATCGAAAGTCGCTCCGCGAGAAGGTGCCATCATCGCGCTTCGACTTATCGAACACAGGGATATGCGGCGCGATGCCCTTCTCCTCGACCAGCCAGTTCAGCATCGGAGCCGCTCCGTAAGCGGTATCCCCGACAAGTCGCTCTGGCTTGAGACCGAAGCGTTCCTCGGTCCGTTCGATCATGGTCTTTGCTGCACCGACCTCGGCCTGGCGAATGGCGCGGGAGGCCTCGACATCAACGATGACGCCGAACTTCACGTCGATGAGATAGTTGTCGGAGTACGCGAAG
>NZ_SPQS01000132.1 GCF_004570865.1 Bradyrhizobium frederickii | reverse complement strand
GTCCACCTTGCCGTGACCGATTGTGGCGTCGGCATCGCCGAGAACGACGCGGACCGCGTCTTGGATCCCTTCTTCACCACCAAATCGACTGGCCTTGGAATGGGTCTTGCGATCTGCCGGTCGATCGTGGAATCTCATGGAGGACGACTGTCGATGGTCCACAAAAATGGACCGGGCGCGACGTTCCAGTTTGCCTTACCGCTGCATAAGGAGGCCGTCTCGTGACTGCACGATTTGACGCGCCAGATCAAGGCAGCAATGCCGAGGCCTCGACAAAGGCGACCGTCTTCGTCGTGGACGATGACATCTCCATGCGTCGCTCGCTTACGAATCTTTTTCAATCGGTAGGGTTAGGCGTCATTGCATTCGGATCGGCGCGCGAAATGCTGCAGAGCCCAATCCCGGACGTTATTAGCTGTCTGGTTCTTGACGTCCGGCTGCCAGGCTTGAGCGGCCTTGACTACCAGACCGAGCTAGCGAGGTTGAACATACATACTCCGATCATTTTCATTACCGGCCATGGCGACATTCCAATGACTGTCAGGGCCATGAAGGAAGGAGCGGTCGATTTTCTCAGCAAACCGTTTCGCGATCAGGAACTGCTTGATGCCGTGGTTGCGGCGACCGAACGCGATCGCAAAAGACGGGAGGCTCAGCAGACGGTCGCGAACCTGCAGTCTTTATTTGAGACCTTAAGCCCGCGCGAGCAGGCGGTGATGAAACTGGTCGCTGCCGGCCTGATGAACAAGCAGGTCGCCGCCGAGCTTGGGCTCGCCGAGATTACGGTCAAGATCTACCGGGGACACGTAATGAAAAAGATGCGTGCACGCTCGCTGGCCGACTTGA
>NZ_SPQS01000131.1 GCF_004570865.1 Bradyrhizobium frederickii | reverse complement strand
GTCCACCTTGCCGTGACCGATTGTGGCGTCGGCATCGCCGAGAACGACGCGGACCGCGTCTTGGATCCCTTCTTCACCACCAAATCGACTGGCCTTGGAATGGGTCTTGCGATCTGCCGGTCGATCGTGGAATCTCATGGAGGACGACTGTCGATGGTCCACAAAAATGGACCGGGCGCGACGTTCCAGTTTGCCTTACCGCTGCATAAGGAGGCCGTCTCGTGACTGCACGATTTGACGCGCCAGATCAAGGCAGCAATGCCGAGGCCTCGACAAAGGCGACCGTCTTCGTCGTGGAGGATGACATCTCCATGCGTCGCTCGCTTACGAACCTTTTTCAATCGGTAGGGTTAGACGTCGTTGCATTCGGATCAGCCCGCGAAATGCTGCAGAGCACAATTCCGGACGTTATTAGCTGCCAACTTCTTGATGTCCGACTGCCAGGCTTGAGCGGCCTTGACTTCCAGACCGAGCTAGCGAGGTTGAATATACATATTCCGATCATTTTCATTACCGGCCATGGCGACATTCCAATGACTGTCAGGGCTATGAAGGAAGGAGCGGTCGATTTTCTCAGCAAACCGTTTCGCGATCAGGAACTGCTTGATGCCGTGGTTGCGGCGACCGAACGCGATCGCAAAAGACGGGAGGCTCAGCAGACGGTCGCGAACCTGCAGTCTTTATTTGAGACCTTAAGCCCGCGCGAGCAGGCGGTGATGAAACTGGTCGCTGCCGGCCTGATGAACAAGCAGGTCGCCGCCGAGCTTGGGCTCGCCGAGATTACGGTCAAGATCTACCGGGGACACGTAATGAAAAAGATGCGTGCACGCTCGCTGGCCGACTTGA
>NZ_SPQS01000014.1 GCF_004570865.1 Bradyrhizobium frederickii | reverse complement strand
GCGGGGGAGCCGGCCCCGGCCCCGCAGCAACATGCCCCGACACCGCCGCCTGCGGCACGGCCGGCTCCCCCGCCGCCACCGCCGCCTGCTGCCGCACCGAAACAGCCTTCGCCGCCGCCGGCTGCGGCTCCGCAGCAGCATGCGCCCACGCCGCCGCCTCCGGCACCGTCCGGCGCACGCCCCGCTCCGACTCCGCCGGCTCCGCCTCCCGCAGCAGCTCCTCAGGGCCGCCCTGCGCCGGCACCTACGGCGACACCTTCTCCCGCACCGGCGGCGCCGCCCGCACGACCGGGAGCGCCGGCGCCGACCGCCACACCCGCACCGACGACGACACCCGCACCGACTGCGACACCGGCGCCCACGACGCCTCCTGCGCCGACCGCAACGCCGGCTCCGGGCAGCACGCCAGGCGCACCGCCGGCTAGCCGCCCCGGCACCCCGCCGCCCGGTCGGCCCGGCGCGCCTCCTCCGGCAGGATCACCGGCTCCCGGTGCCACGCCCAGTCCGACAGCGACCCCGGCTCCTGGTGCTACGCCGACGCCCGCGCCCGGACGTCCAGGTGCAGCACCGACACCTGCGCCCGGCGCGACCCCGGCCCCGACTGCGACACCGACCCCCGGCCAACAAGGCGCAACACCTCCTGCTGGTGCGCCGGCTGCCGGAACTCCGCCCACAGCACCGCAGGCTGGTGCCCCTCCGCGGCCGCCGGCGCCTCCCGCCGGCGTCGCAGCGCCATCGGTCGTCCCCGGTTCGGCGGCCGCAGCGCCGCCGCCTGACAGGGCACAATACAGACCGCCGACGGTTGCACCGGCCTTCCGGGCCGCGCCAACGGTCTCAGCGCCGTTGCCGCCGGCGCCGCGTCCGCCGCAGCGTGACCTGACGCCGCTCGCGATCGGTGCAGGCGTGGTGGCCGGCGCCGTGATCGGCGCCACCATCGCCGACCTCCACAACCAGCGACGCGAGACCATCGAAGGCGGCCGCACCGTCTACACCGAGCCGGACCGCATCATCATCCGCGATCCGGGCGGGCAGGCCTATGTCCGCGGCAACGATCTCTATCGCTTCCGCTACGGCGCCCGCGACATCCGCACCGACACGGTCGGCGGCGAAACCCGCACGGTCGTGATTCGTCCTGACGGCAGCGAGATCATCACCATCGTCGGCGCCGATGGTCGGCTGATGCGGCGCATCCGCAGGGATCCCCGCGGGCACGAGCTCATCATCATCGACAACACCTACCGCGATCCGCGGGCGGTCGGCGGCTTCTATGTCGACGTGCCGCCCCCGGTCGTGAACATCCCCTACGATCGCTACATCGTCGACGCCCAGGAAGCGTCACCGGACGTCATCTACCAGACCATGGTGGCACCGCCGGTGCAGCGGATCGATCGGCGCTATTCGCTCGACGAGATCCGCTACAGCCCGAATGTTCGCATGCAGATGCCGAGCATCGACGTCAACACGATCATCTTCGAGACGGGATCGTGGACCATCCCGCCGGACCAGGCGGCCCGGCTGCAGGCGATCGCCGACGGCCTCAACCAGGCAATCCAGCGCAATCCGCGCGAGGTCTTCCTGATCGAGGGCCACACCGACGCGGTCGGCAACGAGGTCGACAATCTGTCATTGTCGGATCGTCGTGCGCAGTCCGCCGCCGAACTGCTGACGCAGCAGTTCGGTGTGCCCGCCGAGAATCTGACGTCGCAGGGTTACGGCGAGCAGTACCTGAAGGAGCAGACGCAGGGGCCGAGCGCGATCAACCGTCGCGTCACCATCCGCAACATCACGCCGCTGCTCAACGGCGGCCAGGCCTCGCTGCCGCCGCCCCCGCCCGGCACCGCGCCGCCGCGGTAACGGCAGACACAAACGCAAATGGCCGGGAGCGATCCCGGCCATTCTTGTTTGAGGGCTCTCGTGCCCCGGACGCGGCACAGCACGCAATGATGCGCTGCCGAGCCGGGGTCGACAAAACGGCCGGTGCAATTGATCCAAGATCTGGGTCCCGGCTCTGCGACGCAGCGCTTCGCGCTGCATCGCGTCCGGGACACGGGAATCTCAGCGATCTCGTAGGGTGGGCAAAGCGGAGCGTGCCCACGATCTTTATCCGTCACGGAGGAATGGTGGGCACGCTTCCGCCTTCGCTCTGCGAGCTACTGCGGACAAGTCGCTTTGCCCACCCTACGACAGCGAGAGCATCAACCCCTAGTCGCTCTGCAGTCGGAAGATCTGCGAGCCTTCGCGCCGCCTCCCTCCGGTCGCGGTTCGCAATCGAACCCTTTGCATCATTGCCCCGCAGCCAATCCCAACGCATCGGCCATGACGCGGAACACGTCGGTATTGTCCATCGAGCCATGCACGCGCTCGCTGCCCGGTCCGGTCGCGGTCAGGATGACGTCCTCGCCCGAATGCACGCTGGCGCCGATCATCGCCGAGAGATTGCCGGGGCGCAGCACCGCGCCCGGGACGTCCTTGTATTTGTCGTTGGCCTTGAAGGTCCCGTCGGCGCCGACCTTGACGGTCGGCTCGTTGGGATTGTCCAGCTTCGGACGGAACGTCTCGTAGTGATCCGGCAGACTGGCGGAGAAAATCGCAAGCCGCCGGCTCACGTCGATGCGCGCAGGATAACCTTCCGCATCCGGCGCCGGATAGCTGGGAAATCCGGCCTGCTCATAGACGCCGACGCGCTCGCGCAAGGGAACGTTGGGCGTGGTGGCCATGTCGTCATTCACCGTGCCGACAAGGCTGTTGGGATGATTGTGGTCCGCCAGCACCAGGATGAGGGTGTCGTCGCCGCGCGCCCGCGCCCATTCACGCGTCTGGCGCACCGCATTGTCGAGCATGATCGTGTCGTAGACGGCCCGCTCCATGTCGAGCAGATGTGCATATTTGTCGATCATTCCGGATTCGACCATCAGGAAGAAGCCGGCCTCATTCCGCGACAGCAATTGCAGCGCCGCCTGCACCTGCTCGGTCAGGTCGGGCTGCTCGGGGAATTTCTTGACGCCGCCACCCTTCAGGAATTTGCGGTCGAGCACGCCGTCCATGTTGCCGGTGGCGAACAGGCCAAGCAGCTTGCTCGTCTCCTGTCTTGCTGCAGACGCGCTGAGCTCGCTCGCGGTGGTCGCGATCTGATAGCCTGCATCGCGGAACTTGGCGATGTAGTCGGTCTCGTCCCTGCGTTTCGAGCCGGCGGCCGATTTCGGCAGAAAATTCGCGCTGCCGCCGCCCATCAGGACGTCCGGCCTTGCCGCAAAGAACTGCTCGACGATCTCGTCGTAGGCGGCACGGCGGCGCGTGTGCACAACCATCGCCGCCGGCGTCGCGTCTTCGATCTCGGTGTTGGTGACGACGCCGATCGCCATGCCGTGCCGCCTCCTGGCAAGGCTGGTGATGGTCTCGACCCGGGGATCGTCGAACGGGCTTGCGGTGCGGTCCGCATAGACGCCGAGGGCGTTGACGGCGCTCTTGTGCCCGGTCGCATAGGCGCTGGCCGCGTTCGCGGAATCGGTGATGATCGAATCCGAGCCTGCGGTTGCCACCAGCGCCATGTGAGGCATGTCGTCAATGGCGAGCTTGCCGCGGCTCTTGCCCTCTGAAATCCCCTTGGACAGGATTCGGGCTGCGACCCGGTGCGCCGGCGACATGCCGTCACCGATGAACAGGATGACGTTCTTCGCCTTGCGCGGACCCGTGTCGTAGACCGTCCATGTCACGCTGCGCTGGCCCATGCCGTCGCTCACGTCGACGACGACGTTGCCCGGCCTGGTCAGCGTGACGTCGCGCAGGATCAGGGCCGACTGATCCTTGCCGTCCTCGCGGTCGATGAAGCTCCCGGCACGACCGAACGCGGTCGCATAATCGGCGCCGTTCACCGTCACCTTCAACTTGGCGGGATCGACCGGCCCGGGGAGCTCGACCTTGAAGTCGAATTTGGCTCCGACCAGGATCTCGGCACGATCGATCGGATAGATCGTCTGCGCCGACAATGACGATGCCCAACAGAGGGCGATGAGAGAGGCGAGTGCCGATCTCCTGACCATGCTCGATGCTCCGCAATCCGGTTTCCCAAAGGAACGGGAAGCGTAGCGACCGAGAATGACACCGTCATTAAGCTCGTAGCCCCGTTGGCTCCATCCGAGCTACGAGCAATCGTAGGGTGGGCAAAGCGGAGCGTGCCCACGATCTTTACCCGTCACGGAGGAATGGTGGACACGGCGCTAGCGCGCCTTTGCCCACCCTACGGCTTCAACCCTTGTCGCTCTCGAGCCGGAAGATCTGCGAGCCTTCGCTGCCCGAGAGCAGGCCGGTCTTCGAATAGAGGCCGAGCTTGGTGCGGGTGTCGGCGATGTCGAGGTTGCGCATGGTGAGCTGGCCGATGCGGTCGGCCGGGGTGAACGCGGCGTCCTCGACCTTCTCCATGCTGAGCCTTTCGGGCGCGTAGGTGAGGTTCGGGCTTTCGGTGTTGAGGATCGAATAATCGTTGCCGCGGCGCAGCTCCAGCGTGACTTCGCCGGTGACGGCGCGCGCGACCCAGCGCTGCGCGGTCTCGCGCAGCATCAGGGCCTGCGAGTCGAACCAGCGGCCCTGATAGAGCAGGCGTCCCAGGCGCATGCCGCTGATGCGGTATTGCTCGATGGTGTCCTCGTTGTGGATGCCGGTGACGAGGCGCTCATAAGCGATGTGGAGGAGCGCCATGCCCGGCGCCTCGTAGATGCCGCGGCTCTTGGCCTCGATGATGCGATTCTCGATCTGGTCGCTCATGCCGAGGCCGTGCCGGCCGCCGATGGCGTTGGCTTCGAGAAACAGCGCGACGGGATCGGCGAAGGTCTGGCCGTTCAGCGCCGTGGGCTGGCCTTCCTCGAAACGCACCACGACCGTCTCGGCCTTCACAGCGCAATCGTCGCGCCAGAACGGCACGCCCATGATCGGGTTGACGATCTTGATGCCGCTGTCGAGGCTCTCGAGATCCTTGGCCTCGTGCGTGGCGCCGAGCAGGTTGCTGTCGGTCGAATAGGCCTTCTCGGCGCTCATCTTGTAGGCAAAGCCCTGCGCGGTCATGAACGCCGACATCTCGGCGCGGCCGCCGAGCTCGTCGATGAACTGCTGGTCGAGCCAGGGCTTGTAGATCTTCAGGCCGGGATTGGTGAGCAGGCCGTAGCGGTAGAAGCGCTCGATGTCGTTGCCCTTGAAGGTCGAGCCGTCGCCCCAGATGTTGACGCCGTCTTCCTTCATCGCCGCGACCAGCATCGTGCCGGTGACGGCGCGCCCCAGCGGCGTGGTGTTGAAATAGGTGATGCCGCCGGTCGAGATATGGAAGGCGCCGGACTGGATCGCGGCGATGCCCTCGTGGACCAGCTGCGTGCGGCAATCGACGAGGCGCGCCTTCTCGGCGCCGAACTCCATCGCCTTGCGCGGGATCTCGTTGTAATCGGCCTCGTCGGGCTGGCCGAGATTGGCGGTGTAGGCGTAGCAGCGCGCGCCCTTCTGCTTCATCCAGAGCAGCGCCGCAGAGGTGTCGAGGCCGCCCGAAAAAGCGATGCCGACTTTCTCACCCTTGGGCAGGCTTTTCAGGATCGTGGTCATGGGGCTTCCAATCGGGTCTCAGGGGCTGATGCGAGGAGCGAACTTGACCGCGCGAATAACAAATTTCGCAGGCGTCGGCACGCATTTAATGGCTCAAACCGACGGCTCGGGACCGGTCTTGCGGCCGAACAGGCGCTGGCGGAGCCGGTAGGCCGGCATGTTCAACCGGGTCAGGGCGGCATCGACCGCTTCGTCGGAAAACCGCGTCCGCGGCCAGCGGTAAATCAACGCGTAGGCGAACCAGATCACGACGAAGGTCACGAGGCCGGCGATCGAGACGTCGGTGAAGAAGTGGCCGCCGAAGGCCATGCGCAGGGCGCTGGTCAAGGCGCCGAACACCACGGCGGCGGCATAGGCGAGCGGCCGCCACGGCGGCGGCGCCAGCGCGGCCGGCGCCAGCGTCCAGAACGCGGTCGCGCCTTCGCCCGAGAAGAACGAGCAGTTGCGGGCGCAGCCGCCGCGCGGATCCCACCACGGCACGAATTGCTGGTCGCCGGCGAACTCGGTCACCACCACCGGGCGCGGCCGGCCCCAATAGGTCTTGAAGGTGAGGTTGGTGAGAATGCCGGCCGACAGGATGATGGTGGCCAGCAGGAACACGATCGCGCGCCCCGACACCATCAATGGCCGGTCCGGCCTGATCATCTTGACCACGAGCGCCACCAGCGACGGCAGCACGAAGGCCCAGGCGACCCACATCGCAGCGTCACGCGCGAAGCCCGCCCAGTCGTTCAGCTTGAGCGGAAAGGTTTTCGTCTGGGGATCGAAGAACAGCGACGCGAGCTTGAGATCGAGCTCTGGATAGAGGCCGAAAACGACGCCGATCACGAGCCAAAGCGCCAGGGCGATGAAGAGTCCGGTCCGGTTCATGGCGCGCGGTTTAGCGGAGTAGGACGGGGATGAAAACCCGGATTCCGTCGCAGCAAGGGAGCGTGAGTTGGTCAACATGCGATGCCTCAACAATGTCGTCCCGGACAAGCGAAGCGCAGATCCGGGACCCATAACCCCAGGGAGGAGTTTGACGAAGACTCGGGGTTACCAGTTCGCGTCAAAACCTCTTCCTGGGGCTATGGGTCCCCGCCTCCGCGGGGACGACACTGAATATGCGGTGCGCTGCTTCGTATCACTCGCAAACATGCACGTGCTATCACCGCGCATCCGGCCGCGATTGCGACGGCAACGGCGGCGGCGGTTCGCGCGGAGGCGGCGGGATGCGCCAGGAGCCCGCATTGCGACCGGCGATCAGCCAGTAGACGATTCCGGCGACGATGCCCGCCCCGGTCATGATCTCCAGGTGACGCCGCACGATGCCTTCGAACTGGAACGTGTCGGAGTGGAACGGGACGAGACCGAGATAGCAGGCGAGCCCGACGAGGCCGCCGCCGACGGCGTAGGCCAGCGCGCTGCGGATATAGAGCGCTTCGGTGACGGCGACGATCACCGCCGCCGGCACCAGCGCAAAGCCGGAGACGAAGATGAAGCCGAAGCCAAGCAGGATATCGATCGCGCCCTGATCGACGGGACCGGCGCCGAGATCGGCGAATTCCGGAAACAACAGCGCGACGACCACGATCATGCCGCCGACGAAGCAGGCGGCGAGAAAGCCGATGAAGATGACGACGAGGCGGCCGATCAGGGACATGGGGAGAAAGCCATCGTTGCCGTCATTGCGAGCGAAGCGAAGCCATCCAGAGATGCGTCCACGGAGACAGTCTGGATTGCTTCGTCGCTACGCTCCTCGCAATGACGAGGATGCGAGAGCGTCGGCATGAACAACCTAATCCGTCATCGCCATGGCGCGCAGCGCCTGACGTTCGCGGGCGCTGAGCTTCTCGGTCTCCGACTTGAGCTGGCCGCAGGCGGCGAGGATGTCGCGGCCGCGCGGGGTGCGCACCGGCGAGGAATAGCCGGCGTTGAAGATGTATTCGGAGAACTTTTCGATCTGGTCCCAGTCCGAACATTCATAGGCCGTGCCGGGCCAGGGATTGAACGGGATCAGATTGATCTTGGCGTGAATGCCCTTGAGCAGCTTGACCAATAGCTTCGCGTCGTCGAGCGAATCGTTGACGCCCTTGAGCATCACATATTCGAAGGTGATGCGGCGCGCGTTGGAGGCGCCGGGATAGTCGCGGCAGGCCTGCAGCAGCTCCTTGATCGGATATTTGCGGTTGAGCGGCACCAGCTCGTTGCGCAGCTCGTCGCGCACGGCATGCAGCGAGATCGCGAGCATGACGCCGATCTCCTCGCCGGCGCGCACGATGTTCGGCACCACGCCCGAGGTCGACAGCGTGATGCGACGGCGGGAGATGCCGATGCCTTCATTGTCGCCGACGATCAGCAGCGCGTCGCGCACCGCGTCGAAATTGTAAAGCGGCTCGCCCATGCCCATCATCACGATGTTGGTGACGCGGCGCGTGCCGTCCTCGCGATCGGCCCAGTCGTTCAGGCGGTCGCGCGCGACCATCACCTGCCCGACGATCTCGCCGGCGGTGAGATTGCGCACCAGGCGCTGCGTGCCGGTGTGGCAGAACGAGCAATTCAAGGTGCAGCCGACCTGCGAGGAGACGCACAGCGTGCCGCGATCGGTCTCGGGGATGTAGACACACTCGACTTCATGCGCCTTCTGAACATTGTCGCCGCTCGGCAGACGGAGCAGCCATTTGCGGGTGCCGTCGTTGGAGATCTGCTCGGCCACGACCTCGGGGCGGTCGACCGTGAAATGCTGTGCGAGCTCGGCACGGATGCCCTTCGAGATCGAGGTCATGTCATCGAAGCTCTGGGCGCCGCGGAAATAGAGCCAGTGCCACAGCTGCTGCACCCGCATCTTGCGCTGCGCCGGCGCGACACCGATCTCGCCGAGGCGATCGGCAAGCTCGGTGCGCGACAGGCCGATCAGCGACGGCTTTGCCGGCGGCACATAGGTTTCGAGTGGCGTCTTCTCCACCAGGATTGCGTTGTGCGGCTCGGTCGTCGGTTGCATTGATGGGACCTGGGATTACTGCTGTTTGAGTTCGTCATGCCCGGGCTTGACCCGAGCATCCACGTCTTTCGTCAATCGCGGTTGCGCGTGGATGGCCGGGTCAAGCCCGGCCATGACGACCGAAAATCTGGAACCGCCCCTATATAGCAACCGGACCGGCCGATTGCGACCTCATCGCCGGCAGCCTTAACGCCCTGCGCCCTTACCGCTTGCAATCCTGCGCGATCTTGTCGAGTGCCTGGGCAAGGCCCTTCAGCGAGAACGTGTCGGTCGTCTCGGTGCCCTTGGCCGAGACACCCTTGACCACGAGCTCGGCGGATTTGCGCATGGCTTCGACCATCCGCTCCTCCTCGGCCGCGTTCTTGATCCAGAGGCCGTCGCCCTGCGTGTACATCGCGTAAGCAGCGCCGCCGACCTCGACCGTCGATTCCGAGCCCGGCTTCAGCGCGTAGCCGATCATCACCGAGACCTCGTTGTTCACTTTTTCGGCCGGCCGGGTCGAGACGAAGGCATAGGCGGGATCGCGCGGCCGATTCGGCGGATTGGTCTTCGACGACGACGGCTTGGCCAGCGCGAAGCAGACCTTCTTGCCGTTGGGCGCCGCCGAATAGGCCCCCCAGGTGCCGAACTGACCGATCAGGGTCGGCTCCGCGCCACCTGCAACCGCAGCGGGCGGGGCCGCGGGTTTGCTCTCGGGCTTTGCGGCCGACTTCGCATTCGTAGGGGCCGTTGGCGCCGCCGATTTCGGTGCCTCTTTTGGATTTGGCGCAGACTTGGGCGCCGGTTGCGCCGTCTGCGCCCGCGCAGAAACAGCGATTCCCCCGGCCGCCACGCCAGTCATCAAAGCTAAAATCAGCACCCGCCACATGCTGGAGTGGTTCCCTCAATATTGTGACTGGAAGATGGCCCGGCCGCGCTTTGTCCCCGAGGCAGGGATAGCCGGGAAAGTCCAATTTGGGAAGGCAGTTAGCGGTATCAGCCTTTGGATCGCGCGGCGCGCTGGGCGGCCCATTGCGCCTCGGTCCAGCCGAGCAAATCCTCGGCGCCGGAACTGCGCAAATGCGCGCCACCGTCGATGACGACCATCTCGCCGTTGATGTAGGCAGCACGGTCCGAGACCAGGAAGCTGGCAAGGTCGGCAAGCTCGCCGTGCTCTCCGGTGCGGCCCAGCGGATTGCGTGCGGTCCAGCCCTCGTCTCGGCCTTCGGGGCGGAGCTGCCCCGACGCGCCCGCGGTCGGGAACGGACCCGGCGCGATGGCGACGGTGCGGATGCCTTTCGGCCCCCATTCCACGGCAAGACTTTTGGTCATCGCCAGCAGCGCCGACTTCGCCATCGCCGACGGCACGGTGAAGGCCCGGCCGGTGATGGTCGAGGTCGAGAGGATCGAGAGCACGACCCCGCGATGCTTGGCCTCGATCCAGCGCCTGCCGGCCGCGAGCGTGCAATACATCGCGCCATGCAGCGTCGGCGCCAGGATCGCATCGGCCGCGCGGAACGACAGATGCTCGCTCTGTGCGATGAACGTCGCGGCAGCATTGTTGACGAGGATATCGAGCGGCGCCTCGCGCCAGATCCGATCCATCATGTCATCGACCGCGCCACCGTCGCGGATGTCGCAGGCGATCGTCGTGACCTTGCCGCCAGTGCCTTCACGCATCCGGTGCGCTGCTGCGTCCAGCCGGTCGAGCTTGCGGCCGCAAATGACGAGCTCGGCGCCAAGCGTGAGGAAACGTCGTCCCATCGCGGCGCCAAGACCCGAGCCGCCGCCGGTGACGAGGATGCGCTTGTCCCTGAGCAGGCCTGTTTCAAACATCGTTTGAATCCTCGCTGTTTCCACGCACTCCTGCGAGGATAGGACTTCGAGCTGTCTGAGACAAAGAATCCGGATTGTCCGGCCGCGCTAAATCCGGCAGAAACGTGCCAACTATAATTCCACTCGAAACGCCCTCAGGTGCCGCCATGAAAGCCATCCTCTGCTCGCAATATTGCCAGCCCGACGACCTCGTGCTCGCTGAGGTGCCGGATCCGGTGGCGGGCCCCGGCGAAGCGGTGATCGCGATCAAGGCCGCGGCGCTGAACTTCTTCGACATCCTGATGATTCAGGGCAAGTACCAGATCAAGCCGCCGTTCCCGTTCTCGCCGGCCGCGGAAGTCGCGGGCGTGATCGAGAGCATCGGCGCTGGCGTCACCGATCTGAAAGTCGGCGATCGCGTCGTCGCCTCCTGCGGCCACAACGGCGCACGCGAGAAGATCGCGCTGCCGGCGGCATCCATCGTGAAGATTCCCGACAATCTCGATTATGACCGCGCGGCCGGCATCATCATCATCTACGGCACCGCGCTGCATGCGCTGGAGGATCGCGCCAGCCCGAAGCCGGGCGAGACGCTCGCGGTGCTGGGTGCGGCCGGCGGCACCGGCCTTGCCGCCTGCGAGCTCGGCAAGCTGATGGGATTGAAGGTGATCGCCTGCGCCTCGTCGG
Organism: Bradyrhizobium frederickii; assembly: GCF_004570865.1. Classification (GTDB taxonomy): domain Bacteria; phylum Pseudomonadota; class Alphaproteobacteria; order Rhizobiales; family Xanthobacteraceae; genus Bradyrhizobium; species Bradyrhizobium frederickii. Next base: position 184,055 of record NZ_SPQS01000014.1, on the reverse strand, counting down.
ACGAGAAGCTCGAATTCGCCAAGGCGCATGGCGCCGAGCTGACGCTGAATTACGCCAAGGAAGATCTGAAGGAAGGCCTGCGCAAGCTCACGGGCGGCAAGGGCGTCGACATCGTCTTCGATCCGGTCGGCGGTGCTTACGCCGAGCAGGCGCTGCGCTCGATCGCGTGGGAAGGCCGCTTCCTCGTCATCGGCTTTGCGGCCGGCGACATTCCGAAGATGCCGCTGAATCTCGCGCTGCTGAAGGGCTGCGACATCCGCGGCGTGTTCTGGGGCGCCTGGACCCGGCTCAACCCGGCCAAGAACCGCGCCAACCTCGAGAAGCTCGTGAAGTGGACGGCGGAAGGAAAGATTTCATCGCATGTCGATCGCACCTTCCCGCTGGCCCAGACCGCGGACGCGTTGAAAGTGCTGGCGGGACGCCAGGCCATGGGCAAGGTGATCCTGCATCCGTGAGGATGTAACGGCGAAGGCTCCCTCCGCGAGTTTCGTCCTGGCGGAAGCCAGGACGACGTTGGAGCGTATCGTTGCGTGGGCGCTGCCTCCGACGCAACGCTCCAGCGCACCGCCGCCCGGAAAATAATCCCTCAACCATCGCGGGCAAAATGGTGGTGCATACCGCCGCGCCGCCGTAATCAAACCTAAATATCTCCAGATTCGCACAAACCGCCGTCGTTTTTTGGGCTGAATCGGACGGCGATTTACCGGTTCCAGTTTGCGGGGCACTTCTGGACAACAACAAGAAGACTGAAACCGGGACTGCCCCTGCGTTGCGTCAGTAATGGGGAGCATCACACCATGGAGACGACGGCCTACCGTCCGTCGAAGGAGTCGCGCGCGCTCGACTCCGATCGATCTGCATCACCTTCGTCCACGGCGGACTACATCCGGGCGCGCGCCAGGCGCGCCGAGCTTCCACAGGACGATCCAATTCCACTGTTTCTGTCCGATCCGCGCGGAGCACCGGACCCGCGGGAATACGTGCCGCTGGCGCTGCGCCCCAGAACCAGGGTCGCGCCTCGCCTTGTCGCCGCCGGGCTTGCGATCTCCGCCGCGGGGATCGCGGCCGTGCTGTTTCCGTCGGATCTGCGTAGCTTCATTGCCGACAGTGCCGGCAGCGCAGCAGGCGCAGCTCAGGCCAACCCGCCGGCCATACGCCAGATCCCGCTCAAGGATCCGGAACGTGTGACCGACACGATGCTGGCGAGCGCCGACAAGCAGGATCTGCCGGCTCCGACAATGCCAAGTCGCGAAGCGATCGCGACCGCCTACCAGACTGCGCTGCAGGCCCAGGTACAAACTCAAGCACAAGTGCCAGTCCAAACTCCGGCACCCACTCCCGCGGCACAGCCTGTGCCGCCCGAGCCCGTCAGAACGCTCGACGCCGACACGCTGGCCGGACTTATGACGCGCGCAAGAAGCCTGATCGGCGTTGGCGATATTGGCGCGGCGCGCCTGCTGCTCGAACGGGCAGCCAATGCGAAAGACGCGACGGCCGCGCTCCTGCTGGCACAGACCTATGATCCCGCGGTGCTGGGCACCAGCGACGCGCGGAGCGTCATTGCCGACGTCGCGGCCGCACGTGACTGGTATCAGCGTGCCGCAAGCCTTGGATCGGCGGAGGCGCGACAGCGCCTCGCCCAGCTCTCGAACTAGACCATTTCAGGGGACATCATGCGTAACCTTTTCGGAATGGCGCTGGCCGCCATCATGACCATCTGTGCCTTCGCGGCGCGCGCCGAGCAGGCCGAATACGATCCGGCCAAGGTCTCGGACGGCCTGAAGGCGATCTTCCAGTTCGGCTCGACCTCGACCAAGCAGGCTCTGAACGCCAACACCGTCACGCTCATCACCGGCACGATCGGCGGCACCTATGTGCAGTTCGGCGCCGACCTCGCCTCCGTTCTCGACGACGGCAACAAGATCCGCGTGCTGCCGATCGTCGGTCGCGGCTCGGTGCAGAGCGTTGCCGACATCCTGTTCCTGCAAGGCGTCGATCTCGGCATCGTGCGCGCCGACACGCTCGACTATCTCGAGCGCAAAGGTTTTGCCAAGGACATCAAGCGGCAATTCACCTACGTGACGAAGCTGTACAACGAGGAGATGCAGGTGATCGCGCCAAAATCGGTCGCGACGCTCAAAGACCTCGAAGGCAAGACGGTCAGCGTGGATCTGCCCAACGGCGGCACCTTCGTCACCGCGCTCACCGTGTTCGAGCGGCTCGGGATCAAGGCGAAATTCGTCTATGTCGAGCAGCGCATCGCGATGGAGAAGCTGAAGGCCGGCGAGATCGACGCCGTCATCGTGGTCGGGGGCAAGCCGTACAAGTCGGTCTCGACCTTCGGCAATGACGGCCGCTTCCACCTCGCGCGCGTCGATTATGCAAAGCCGCTCCAGAGCGATTATCTGCCGGCAACGCTGACCGCGAAGGACTATCCGAACCTGATCAAGGAGGGCGAGAGCGTGGACACGATCGCGGTGCCCGCGGTGCTTGCGGCCTACAATTGGACGCCCAACACCGAGCGCTATCGCAAGCTCGCGCTGTTCGTGGACGCATTCTTCACGAAATTCCCGACGCTGCAGAACCCACCCTTCCATCCCAAGTGGAAGGAGGTCTCGCTCGCGGCGCCGCTTGCAGGCTGGAACAGATTGCCGGTGGCGCAGCAATGGCTCGACAAGCACGGCGTCGAGCCGGTGACGCGGCAGCGCTTCGAGGCCTTCTTGAAGCAGAACCCGATGGCTGCAAAGGGCTCCGACATCGACAAGGAGGCGCTGTTCAGGCAATTCCAGGCATGGGACGCGGAGAAGGCGCGGGCGCAGGCGGAGAGGAAGTAAGGCAGTCGCGCGACGCCGATCCGGTCCGTAGCCCGGATGGGTCGCTCCGCCATCGTCACCCGCAGGCGAACGACTACGCCTCGCTCACCCCACGCTTCAGCGCGGCACGGGCGGCTTCGCGGTGCTCGTTCGTGATGTGGCCTGCGACCATGCGGATGGCGGTGGCGAGCACGGCGGCGTCATCGGCGAAGCCGAGGATCGGCATCACGTCGGCGACGAAGTCGAACGGCAGGATGAAATAGGCGATCGCACCAAGCAGCGAGGCCTGGACGTGGCGCGGGGTCTGCCGGTCGAACGCGCAGTAATAAGCGGCCAGCAGGTCTTCGGCGAATGGCAGATGCGCGGCGACGCGCTTCAGCTTGCGCCAGAAGCGGCGGCGAACGCTCTCGCGATCCTCCGCGAGCCGATCGGCCGGCTCGAAACCGACGCTGTGTTCGGCAGCCATGTTCGATAAACTCCCCGTTCAGCCCCCGGGCGGCGGACCGCCGCATCCGGGCTGATCACAAGATGGGGATGTAGCCGATCGCTGCAAGACGTCGGCAAGGTCTCAGCCCGCGATCGCGTTCATCGCCTTGGCCAGCGCGACGTCGAGCGCCGTGACGCCGCCGGCGTCGTGGGTCGACAGCACCACCTCCACCGTCTTGTAGACATTGCGCCATTCGGGGTGGTGATCCATCTTCTCGGCGACCAGCGCGGCGCGGGTCATGAAACCGAACGCCTCGTTGAAATCCTTGAAGATAAAGGTCTTCCCGATGGCATCCCGGCCTTGAACCTCGTTCCAGCCCGGAAGTCCGCCGAGCGCCTGCTTGCGCGCTTCCGCCGAGAGCCGTTCTGCCATGGTCATCTCCGTCCTTCAGGGGAACTTTACCCTAACACCTTGCGTACGGCCCGGGTTCATACGGGGATTTCCGTCATCCGCTAACCATGACGGAGATGTAACCCCGCCGGACAAGAAATTTGCTACAATTGCGGGCGTAAATCGCCGGCCAAGATGAAACTGAGCCTCAAGCGCCTGTCTGGGAGATCGATGACCGGGGGATTGGACCTGGCCGAAGCGCCCTCTCCGCCTTCGCCGCGATCCGCGGCGCGGAAGACGGCCCTGGTGTCTCTCGCATTCGTGCTTGCGATCGTCGGCGCGCTCGCCGGCGGCTATTACTTCGCGATGCGGCCGGTGACGCTAAAGATCGCGGTCGGCCCCGCCAACAGCGATGACGTCAAGGTCGTGCAGACGCTGACGCAGGCCTTCAGCCAGAGCAAGGGCCAGGTGCGGCTGCGGCCGATCCAGACCGACGGCGCCACGGCCAGCGCCAATGCGCTCGCCGAAGGCAAGGTCGATCTCGCCATCGTGCGCGGCGACCTCGATGTGCCCAAGAACGCGCAAGCGGTCGCGACCCTGCGCAAGAACGTCGTGGTGCTGTGGTCCGTCCCGGGCAAAGGCAAGAAGCGGGGCGCCAAGATCACCAAGATCTCGCAGCTCGCCGGCCATCGCGTCGGCGTGGTCGGCCGCACCCAGGCCAACGTCAATCTGCTCAAGGTGATCCTGCAGCAATACGGCGTCGATGCCGCCAAGGTCGAGATCGTGCAATTCCCCGCCAACGAGGTGGCCGAGGCGATCAAGGCCCAGAAAGCCGACGTCTATCTCGCGGCGGGCCCCGTCAACAGCAAGATCACGGCGGATGCGATCGCCGCCTCCACCAAGGATTTCGGCGCGCCCAGCTTCATTGCGATCGATTCGGCGGATGCGATCGCGCAGAACCATCCGGTCTACGAAGCGTCCGAGATTCCCGCCGGCACCTATGGCGGCTCGCCTGCCCGCCCGGAGGACGAGGTCAAGACCATCAGCTTCTCGCACCACATCGTGGCGCGCAAAGGCGTGTCCGAAACCACCATCGCGGCGTTCACGCGCCAGCTGTTCGCCGTGCGCCAGCAATTGGTGACCGAATTCCCGCTCGCGGCGAAGATCGAAACGCCCGATACCGACAAGGATGCGGTGATCCCGGTGCATCCCGGCGCCGCCGCCTTCGTCGACGGCGAGGAAAAGACCTTCCTCGACAAATACAGCGATTACATCTGGTGGGGCCTGATGGCGCTCTCGGCCATGGGCTCGATCGGCGCCTGGTTCGCGGGCTACCTGAAGAAGGACGAGCGCGACAGCAACAATCATCAGCGCGAACGTCTGCTCGACATGATCGCGGCAGCGCGCAAGTGCGAGACGACCGAAGAGCTCGACCAGATGCAGACCGAGGCTGACGAGATCTTGCGCGACACGCTGCGCTGCTATGATCACGGCGCGATCGAGGAAGGCGCGCTCACGGCCTTCAACATCGCGCTGGATCAGTTCCACGCCGCCGTCGCCGACCGCAAGGCGGTGCTGTTCAGCCTGCTGCCGAACCTGCAGCGCGCGGGCGCCCCGTTCCGGGCAGCCGGCAACGCCTGAGCACTGGCGCGCGTAATCGCTGCGTCACATTGCCTCAATATAGCTTGCGCCGAATGACGCGCCTTCCTGCGAGCTCGGGTTCGGAGCCAGCTTCATGAACATCAAATTCTCCCGCCGCCGCTTCCTTACTACCGGCGCGGGTGCGCTCGGCACCATCGCGATGCCTTATCTCTCGCGCGCGGCCGATCGGCCGCCGGTCACTCACGGCGTACAATCGGGCGACGTCACGGTCGATGGCGGCGTGGTGTGGGCGCGCACCGACCGGCCCGCGCAGATGCTGGTCGAGGTGGCGACGACCGATACGTTCAGGGATGCCCGTGCGCTGCCGCCGATCGCGGCGCTCCCCGAGAGCGACTTCACCGCAAAGATGCTGATCGAGAACCTGCCGGGCGGCCAGGACATCTTTTACCGTGTCCGCTTCCGCGATCTCTCGCACAGCGCGGTCGAGGGCGAGGCGGTCGTCGGCCGTTTCCGCACCGCGCCGGCCGACCGCCGCGACGTCAGCTTCGTCTGGGGCGGGGATGTCGCCGGCCAGGGCTGGGGCATCAACCCTGACGACGGCGGCATGTTCACCTTCTCGGCGATGCGCAAGCACCGGCCGGACTTCTTCCTGCATTCCGGCGACACCATCTACGCCGACGGCCCGATTGCATCCGAGGTCAAGCTCGCCGACGGCAAGATCTGGAAGAATGTCACCATCCCGGAGAAGGCCAAGGTCGCCGAGACGCTGGACGAGTACCGCGCCGCGCACAAATACAATCTCACCGACGACAATCTGCGCGCCTTCAATGCCGAGGTGCCGATCTTCGTGCAGTGGGACGACCACGAAGTGACCAACAATTGGTCGGCCTCGAAAGAGCTGCCGGCGGCCTACAAGGAGCGCGACATCGCGCTGCTCGCCGCGCGCGGCGCGCGCGCCTTCCACGAGATGTATCCGCTGCGCGAAAGCATCAATGAGCCTGGCCGGGTCTATCGCCAGATCTCCTACGGCCCCCATCTCGACGTGTTCATGCTCGATGAGCGCAGCTATCGCGGCGCGAACGGCCCCAATCTCGAAACCGCATACGGCCCCGCGAGCTATTTCCTCGGCCCGGACCAGATCGCCTGGCTGAAGCGCGGCCTGCTCAATTCGCGCGCGACCTGGAAGGTGATCGCCTCCGACATGCCGCTCAGTCTCGTCGTATCAGACGGGCCGAAAGGCGGCTCGGAGGCCGTCGCGCAAGGCGATGGTCCGGTGCGCGGCCGCGAGTTCGAGATTGCCGACATCCTGCGCTTCATCAAGATGGCGCCGATCAGCAACACGGTGTGGCTGACCGCCGACGTGCACTACGCCGCCGCGCATTATTACGATCCGAACAAGGCGCAATTCCAGGAGTTCGAGCCGTTCTGGGAATTCGTTTCGGGCCCGCTGCATGCCGGCACGTTCGGTCCGGCCGCGCTCGACAACACCTTTGGACCCGAGGTGCTCTTCGTCAAGGCGCCGGGCAAGAACAGCCAGAACCTGCCGCCCTCCGCAGGCATGCAGTTCTTCGGTCACGTCAAGATCGACGGCGCCTCCGGCCAGATGATTGTGACCTTGCGCGACCGCGCCGATGTCGCGCTGTGGTCGACCACGCTCGACCCGAAGCAGAGCTGACGGCTAGAGCCCGTTCTCTCGCCTGAAAACGCGTCTAATCGGCGGTGCGCAGCTTCAGCGCCGCCTCCAGCGCATCGCTCGAACAAGGCTTCTGCAACCGTGGCTGACCGGAGAATTCCGGCGGAATGCGCGCTTCGGCACCATAGCCGGTGACGAACACAAACGGGATCTTCAGGGCGAGAAGCCGCTCGGCGACCGCAAAGCTCGTCTCGCGGATCAGCTCGACATCGAGCAGCGCGAAGTCGGGCGCACGCTCCGCAATGGCGCCTAGCGCCTGAGCCACCGACCCGACCGTTCGCACGCTTGTCACCCCGAATCCAAGCAGACGATCCTCGAAATCGATCGCGATGATGGGGTCGTCTTCGACAATCAGAACGTCGGCCGGCCAGCCTGTGCCATCGGGAACTACGGGTGTCATGATCAGATCTGGGGCGTGGGGGTTGGCTCAGGACTGCCCGCGACACGATGCCTGCGCGCAGCGCGGTGGGTTCCCGGAACGAAACCCACCACATTGCCGTTCTCCAGTCTGTCCACTTGTGCACGCAGGAACGGTACGGAACTCGCTAAGGTCGGAGGAGGAAGGGAGTTCACGATGGATGCGCGCTTCAACAAGACGACCGAGGTGGAGAGCCGGCCGGCCAACAATCTGCTGAGGCGTTTGAGCCAGGCGGATTATGCGCTGCTGGCGCCACACATCTCCCTCGAAGACGCCGCCGCCAGCCAGTTGCTCTACAATCCCGGCGACGACGTCCAGGTCGTCCACTTCCCCTGCGGACCGGCGCTCGCGACCTTTCTCGTTCCCAACGAGGACGGCCGCGACGTCGAAACCATTCTGGTCGGCCGCGAAGGCGCGGTGGGCGGTATCGTCAGCGAGGGATACCTGCCGGCCTATACCCGGATTTGCGTGAAATTCGGCGGGCCGTTCGCGCGCGTTCATGTCGCCAAGCTGGAGGCGGCCAAGCTGCGCTCGGCGTCGCTGCGCAACATCTTTGCCCGCTATGCCGATTGCCTGCTGGCGCAGATCTTCCAGTCGACCGCCTGCAACGCGATCCATTCGATCGAGCAGCGGACCGCCAAATGGATCCTGGCGGCGATGGAGCGGACCGGTGACGAGAGCAGCGTACCGCTGACCCACGAGCAGCTCGCCACGCTGCTCGGCGTTGGCCGCTCCTATGCCAGCCGCGTGCTTCAATCGTTCAAGGCAGAACGGATCCTCGACACGCGGCGCGGATCGATCCTGGTCCGCAGCCGCGACGGCCTGAGGCTTCGCGCCTGCCTGTGCAACGACGCGGTGAAGATGCACTTCGAAGAGGTGCTGCGCGGCGTCTACCCGACCGAGGAGCGGGAGGCGGGGTAGCGAGCCCCTGCTTCGATGCCCTCCCAAGCAGGGCAATCGCATATGAATGACACGGGAAGTGTCTGCAGGCTTGCTCCGCCTCTCCCGCTTGCGGGAGAGGCCGACGCGCTCGCAGAGCGCGGCGGGTGAGGGCTCTCGCCGCGCAGGGACGTCCTTAATAATTCTCAATAATCCCTGCGCGGAGACACCCTCTCCCCAACCCTCTCAGCGCGAGCGAAGCTCGTCGCGCCCCGCAAGCGGGGGAGGGAGCCCACCGCCGATGCCGCCGCGTCCTGCACATCATATGCGATCGCCCTGTCCCGCAAGGGGAGAGGGCACAAGCATGCGCGCGCGCTTTTCTGATCGTGGGCGTGCTATACTCTGCCCGGCATGAGCGGGGCTTTGCTTCACACCGTCTTCGACGTCTTGGCGTGGCTGGGGGCGGCCGCGGCCGCCTACGGGCTGGCGCGACAGGGTTTGCGGTTTCCGGCGCAATCCTTCGCGCTGCCCTACATCGCCGCGCTGGTGTTCGGGGCGGGCCTCGGCGCCTACCTGTTCGGCTCCGCCAATCTGTGGCTGTCGGGTCAGAGCGGCATCGCGCGCTCGGTCGAGGGCGCGCTGGCCGGCGGCATCGTGGCGATCGAGCTCTACAAATGGACGGCCGGCATCAGCTTCCGCACCGGCGCGCGGTTCGCGCTGCCGCTGGCCGTCGGCATCGCGATCGGCCGGCTCGGCTGCTATTTCGCGGGCCTCGACGACTTCACCTATGGCACGCCGACCACGCTGCCTTTCGGCCATGATTTCGGCGACGGCGTTCTGCGCCATCCCGTCCAGCTCTACGAGAGCGCGGCCATGGCCGTGTTCGCGCTCGTCTATGTGCTGGCGGTCTTGAACCGGAACGCGTTTGTGATCACCAATGGTTTCTACCTGGCGCTTGCCTATTATGGCGCGCAACGCTTCCTGTGGGAATTCCTCAAGCCTTACGGCACGCTGATCGGCCCCTTCACCCTGTTTCACCTGCTGTCGCTGTCCATCCTGCTCTACGCCGGCGTCATGCTGGCGACGGCGCCCAAAGCGAGACCCCTGCATGAACGCGCCGTTGCGTAAGTCGCGTCCCTATATCTTCTGGGGCCAGACCCAATCTCTCTGCGAAACCTGCCTGAAGCTGGTGCCGGCCAAGATCCAGATCCTGGACAACGAGGTCTGGTACGAAAAGCGCTGCAAGGAGCACGGCGTCCAGTCCACGCTGGTGTCTACCGATGCCGCCTATTGGCGCTTGTGCAAGGACTTCATCAAGCCCGGCGACCGGCCGCTGCAATTCCAGCAGCGCACCGAATTCGGCTGCCCCTATGATTGCGGGCTCTGCTCCGATCATGAGCAGCATTCCTGCCTGGCGCTGATCGAGATCACCGAGCACTGCAACCTGACCTGCCCGGTCTGCTTCGCGGAATCCTCACCGGCAAGAACGAAATTCACCCCGCTCGCAACCATCGAGAAGATGCTGGACGCGCTGGTCGCAAGCGAGGGCGAGCCCGATCTCGTGCAGATCTCCGGCGGCGAGCCGACGCTGCATCCGGATTTCTTCAAGATCCTGGACGCGGTGCGCGCCCGTCCGATCCGCCACGTCATGATCAACACCAACGGCCTGCGCATCGCGCGCGAAAAGGATTTCGTGGCGCGGCTGGCCGAGAACAAGCGCGGGCTGGAGGTCTATCTCCAGTTCGATTCGCTGCAGCGCGACGCGCTGATCGATCTGCGCGGCGCGGATTTGCGCAGGATCCGTCAGCAGGCGCTGGAAAATCTCGAGCATTACGGCGTGTCGACCACGCTGGTCGCGACCATCAAGCGCGGCGTCAACGATGCCGAGATCGGCGACATCGTCCGCCACGCGCTCACCTGGAAATGCGTGCGCGGCGTCACGCTGCAGCCGGTGCAGGACGCCGGCCGCAACGAGAATTTCGACGGGAAGACCGACCGCATCATGCTGTCGGAGATCCGCAAGCGCGTGATCGAGACCGGCGTGTTCGGCGACAAGGACATGATCCCGCTGCCCTGCAATCCCGAAAGCATCTCGATCGGCTACGGCCTGCGCAACGGCGAGAAGGTGCTGCCGCTGACCTCGCTGATCCCGCAGGAGCAGCTGGTTGCGGTGATGCCCAACACGATCAGCCCGGAAAAATATCCGATGCTGCGGGAGAAATTCGTCGATCTGTTCTCGCTGTCGTCGGGTCCGCTCAACACGTCGGAACGGGTCTGCGAATTGCTGTGCTGCCTGCCGAGCTTTCAGGTGCCGGAAGGGCTGTCCTACGAGAACGTGTTCCGCGTCACCATCGTGCAATTCCTCGATCGCTTCAATTTCTGCGTCGGCAACGTCAAACGCAGCTGCATCCATTTCGTGACCGAGCAGGGCGCGATCATTCCGTTCGACACCTACAATCTGTTCTACCGCAACGGCAAGATCGACGGCATCCGCGCGGCGCTGGCCGGCGAAACCTATCGGGAGGCCAGCCGGCGCGAGGAGGTGCCGCGATGAGCGACACGCCCTCTCCCGGGCCGCAGCCACGGAGCGGATGCGCCACGGCTTTCATGGTCATGTTCGGGGTGCTCCTGTTGCTGCCCGGTTTCTGCGCCCTGATTTTCGCCATCGACTCACATTTCGACAGCCGCTTCATGCCCGTCCTCATCCTCGGATTGCTGACGGCATTCGCCGGGGTCATGCTGATCAGAGCCGCGAGAAAGAGATCATGAGCGATTCCAGCCGCACCCCACCGGAAGTGCCTGCGCAGAACCAGCACCAGCGCAGCGGCTGCGCGACCGCGCTGATGGCGATCGCTGGGATCTTCATGCTGCTGCCGGGGCTCTGCGCGCTCCTGTTCGGCGGAATGTCGGTGGTCGACGGTGGCCGGATCCCTTCCGATATCGCCTCGCTGGTCTTTTTGGGACTGGTCATCGGCATCGGAGGCGTCGTCATGATCTGGGCGGCCATCATGGGGCGAAAGGCCCCGCCGGCCCGGAACGATAGCTAAGCCCCGGAGATTCCCGGGCAAAATTCAGTCAACCAAGGCCCAAAGAACGCATTGTTTTTTGGCGGTTTTTGCATATATTGCGCCGCAACGCGTAGGGTGCCCGGTCCAGATGGCCGGGCTTCCTTTTTGGGCGGAAAGCGCCCGTTTCCAGTCTTCCAGCGTTGTTTCGAGAAGAGGTCCCGGTCTGACCGGCGAGATCGCGCTTAACCCATTGTTCGACCGCAAAGAAGCTCACTCATGAATCTTCGTAACGTCGCCATCATCGCCCACGTCGACCACGGCAAGACGACCCTGGTCGACAAACTCCTCCAGCAGTCCGGCACGTTCCGCGAGAACCAGAAGGTGACGGATCGCGCCATGGACTCCAACGACCTGGAGCGCGAGCGCGGCATCACCATTCTGGCCAAGGCGGCCTCGGTGCAGTGGAAAGACACCCGCATCAACATCGTCGACACCCCCGGCCACGCCGATTTCGGCGGCGAGGTCGAGCGCATCCTGAACATGGTGGATGGCGCCCTGGTGCTGGTCGACGCCGCCGAAGGCCCGCTGCCGCAGACCAAGTTCGTGGTCTCCAAGGCGCTCAAGGTCGGCCTGAAGCCGATCGTCGTCATCAACAAGGTCGACCGCCCCGACGCGCGCCCGACCGAAGTCATCAACGAGGTGTTCGACCTGTTCGCGGCGCTCGATGCCAGCGAGGAGCAGCTCGACTTCCCGATCCTTTACGGGTCGGCCAAGCAGGGCTGGATGGCCGACAGCCCGGAGGGTCCGAAGGACAAGGGCATGGAGCCGCTGTTCGACCTGATCCTGCGCCACGTCGCGCCGCCGACGGTCGAGGAAGGTCCGTTCAGGATGATCGGCACTATCCTGGAAGCCAATCCCTATCTCGGCCGCATTATCACCGGCCGCATCTCGTCCGGCGTGCTCAAGCCGAACCAGCAGGTCAAGGTGCTGAACGCCGAGGGCAAGCTCGTCGAGTCCGGACGTATCACCAAGATCCTGGCCTTCCGCGGCCTCGAGCGCACGCCGCTCGATGAAGCCGAAGCCGGCGACATCGTCGCCATTGCCGGCCTGACCAAGGGCACCGTCGCCGACACCTTCTGCGATCCGACCGTCGAGGTGCCGCTGCCGGCGCAGCCGATCGATCCGCCGACCGTGTCGATGTCCTTCATCGTCAACAACTCCCCGCTCGCCGGCACCGAAGGCGACAAGGTGACGAGCCGCATGATCCGCGACCGTCTGCTGCGCGAGGCCGAAGGCAATGTCGCGCTGCGCGTGGTCGAGGCCGCGGACAAGGACGCGATGGAAGTCTCGGGCCGCGGCGAATTGCAGCTCGCGATCCTGATCGAGACCATGCGCCGCGAGGGCTTCGAGCTCTCGGTGTCGCGCCCGCGCGTCGTGTTCCAGAAGGACGAGGCCACCGGCGCCACCCTGGAGCCGATCGAGGAGGTCGTGATCGACGTCGATGAGGAGCATTCCGGCGTCGTCGTGCAGAAGATGAGCGAGCGCAAGTCCGAGCTGATCGAGATGAAGCCATCGGGCGGCAACCGTCAGCGCCTGGTGTTCTACGCGCCGACCCGCGGCCTGATCGGTTACCAGGGCGAATTGCTCACCGATACCCGCGGCACCGCGATCATGAACCGCCTGTTCCACGGCTACGCGCCGTACAAGGGCGAGATCCAGGGCCGCCGCAACGGCGTGCTGATCTCCAACGACCAGGGCGAAGCGGTGGCTTACGCCATGTTCAAGCTGGAAGATCGCGGCCCGATGATGATCGAGCCGGGCTGGAAGGTCTACAAAGGCATGATCGTCGGCGAGCACACCCGCGACAACGATCTCGAGATCAACGTGCTCAAGGGCAAGCAGCTCACCAACATCCGCACGACCTCGAAGGACGAAGCCGTGCGCCTGACCCCGCCGATCCGCATGACGCTCGAGAAGGCGCTCGCCTATATCGAGGACGACGAGCTCGTCGAGGTCACCCCGAAGTCGATCCGCCTGCGCAAGAAGCACCTCGATCCGAACGAGCGCAAGCGCGCGGAAAAGGCCAAGGAAGCGGTGGCGTAGGACCGCCGTTCTCACTCACTGTCATGCCCCGGCTTGACCGGGGCATCCAGTACGCCGCGCTCTCTCGGCCCTATCACGACTGCCTCTGGAATATTGGATCACCCGCTTTCGCGGGTGATGACACCTAGTGTGTGATGCCTTTAGCGCGTATCCCGAACGTGCTAGAGCCCAGCCATGTCCCTCGCCTCCTCCGTCGACGTCGCGATCATCGGCGCCGGTGCCGCCGGCCTCGGCGCGGCGCATGCGCTGGCGGGCTCCGGCCTCTCGGCGATCGTGCTGGAGGCCCGTGACAGGCTTGGCGGCCGGGCCTGGACGGTGCAGGCCTCGCCCGAGGTCACCTTCGACGTCGGCTGCGGCTGGCTGCACTCCGCCGACAAGAACTCCTTCGTCGCGATCGCAAAGCAGCTTGGCTTCGAGCTCAACAAGGACCTGCCGCCCTGGCGCGAGCGCGCCTATGGCAACGCGTTTCCGCCAAGCGAGCGCGACGATTTCATGCGCGCGATGGACGCATTTTACGAGCGCCTCTGGCAGGCCGCGCAGAAGAGCAAGGACGAGCCCGCGAGCCTGAGCCTTGAAGTGGGCAATCGCTGGAACCCGATGATCGACGCGATCTCGACCTACGTCAACGGCTGCGAGCTGAAGGACATGTCCACGCTGGACTGGGACGCCTATGAGGACACGGACCTGAACTGGCGCGTCCGCCGCGGCTATGGCGCGCTTGTTTCGGCCTATGGCGCGCCCTGCCCGGTGGCCCTGAATTGCAACGTCACCCTGATCGATCATTCCGGCAAGCGCATCCGCATCGAGACATCGCGGGGCACGCTGACCGCGGACAAGGCGATCGTCACCGTGCCGACCAATCTGATCGCCGACGAGACGATCCGCTTTTCACCGCCGTTGCCGTCCAAGGTCGACGCAGCAGCCGGCCTGCCGCTCGGCGTCGACGACAAGGTGACGCTGGCGCTCGAGGACGCCGAAGCCTTTCCGAAGGAAGCCAATCTGCGCGGCGCCACCATGCGCACCGAGATGGGCACCTACCACATCCGCCCGTTCGGCCAGCCCTGCATCGAAGGCTTTTTCGGCGGCAGCTTTGCCCGCGCGCTGGAGGATTCCGGCGATGGTGCCATTGCCGCGCAAGCCATCAGCGAGATCGTGGGTTTTCTCGGCAACGATATCAGGCGCAAGCTGAAGCCGCTCTACGAGTCGCGCTGGGCGCGCGATCCGTTCGCGCGCGGCTCGTATTCGCACGCCCTGCCCGGCCACGCCGGCGACCGTGCTGTGCTGGCCGCGCCGGTGGACGGACGGCTGTTCTTTGCCGGCGAGGCGACGTCGCCGACCTTCTTCACGACGGCGCATGGCGCGCGGGACAGCGGGGAGCGGGCGGCGGGGGAAGTGCTGACGGCGATCGGCAAGCGCTAAGCCTCCCCACCATGTCGTCCCGGCGAACGCCGGGACCCATACCGCGTGATCTTTCAGTCACGCGTGGTGCGCGTACCGCGGATTGATCCTTAACTTCCAGTCTTCGCCAAACTCCGTCCTGTGGTTATGGGTCCCGGCGTTCGCCGGGACGACACCAATCTTGTGGCGCCGCTGTCGCGTTACTCGATCACCCGCGCGCGCAAATCAGCATCAGGGACGAAGCACGCATCGTACTTGCCGAAGATGCGATAGCGGTTGCGCGCGACGAGGCTGTAGGCGAAGTCGCGCAGCGGCTTCGGCACCGCGAAGAGCACCCGCACCCAGCTCCAGCCAGGAAGCTGCGACAGCACCGTCAGTGCGGCGTCGGACTTCATGAACACTTCGCCGCCGTGGACGACCGCGTTGGTGTCGGGATCAGCGGGGTCGATGCCGAATGTGCGTGCGAGCCGGGCGCCATAGCCCGACTGGATCGGCGTGAAGCGAAACCGCCACCCGGTGTCGCGCTTGGCCACGAAGCGGACCCAGCGCGAGCAGAAGATGCAGACGCCGTCGAACAGGATCACGTCATCGTCCGGCCATTTGCTCATCAGCGGTTATCCAGCATCAGCAGGCCGACCAGCATCAGTACGATCGCCGGACCGGTCTTGACCAGCGCGCCGAGCGGCTCGATCCAGAGATCGGGCGTCAGGACCGCCGCGCCGGCCATATAGCCGAGCGAAGCGACGATGCCCGCGACGAGTCCGATCGCCGCGGTGCGGCGGAAGGCGATCAGCACGCCGATGCTCATGTCCATCAGGCTGGTACCGACAGTGATGGGATCGACCAGGGCCGGCGGAAAATTGTGCGCGGTCAGGATACCGGCGGCGGCGCGATAGGACACGAACAGCGCGATGAAGCCGGAGACGAGCCAGAACGCGACCAGGCTCGCGAGGATCAGGGCTTTGACCAGGAACAGGCGCGCGAACCATTTGTCCTGGATGGTGGCGGGATGGCGGCCGATCGTCCCGGCAAGCGTCTTTGGCGTGATACCGGTGGCGGTCATCCAGGCTGAGGGATCGCCTCGCACGCCACGGCGCAGTTCGGCGATGGCGGTGGAGCGCATCGGCGGCATCCAGCCGAGATAGCTGGCGAGATCGCCGATCCTGGCGCCGAGATCGAGCAGCGCCGCAGGCATCGCGATGCGCGGCCAGCCGGACGTCCCGAACGCATGCCGGAACTGTTTGATGACCTCGGCCATCGTGACCGGCTCGGATTGCATCAGATCCCAGCTTACCGCTTTCATCGAGACATCGTCGATGTCACGCGTGGCAAGCCAGGCGATGGTGGCGGCAATGTCCTCCACCGCGACGGGCTGGAACGGCGTTGCCATTTCCTTGTCCGGGAGGTCGAGCGGGAAGGCCGCGAGCGCGCGGAGCATGGCGCTGCCGCCATAGGCTGCAGGCGCGATGACGAAGCCGGGCCGCAAGATTGCATGGGGAATCCCGGACGCCGCGATCAGCCGCTCGGCCTCACGCTTGGTCGTCGCAAACGCGGTGCGGTCGGCCTCCGCGGTCCCAGGAATTGAGATGTGCGCCAGGCGGATCGCACCACCGCTGTCGCCGATCGCCTGAAGCAGCCGCGCGACGAAATCGCGATGCACGGCACCGGTGTCGCTGCCGGGGCCGTCCTGGAGCACGCCGAGGCAGTTCACGACGACATCGACGGCATGTTCGCGCAGGAACCGCGCCAGAGCCGCAGCATCGAGCGACAGGATGGGCAGCTCGATGTCGAGCATGCTCATCCTCTGTGCCGGCGACAGGCAGCGCGCCACGCCGACCACGCGGAATCCCCGCATACGCAGATCATCGGTGACGAAGCGGCCGATCAGGCCGGAGGCGCCGAGCACCAAAATGGTTCGCTGATTCATCGGAATCCTCAGAACGGTTTTGCGATCATCAGCCAGAGAATGAGCATCGTCGCGCCGAAGCCGGGGAAGCCGAATGCGAACCAGCGCCGGAACAGCACGAAATAGCGCTGCGGCAGCGCATTGCGCTGATCGGCGGCAGCCTGGCGCGCAAGATCCCGCATCTCGATCTGCATGAACACGACAGGGACCCAGAACAGGCCAGCGACGGCGTAAAGGGCGAGCGAGGCGAGCAGCCAGTGCTCCGTGATCGGCGTCGCCGAGAGCATCATCAGCAGGCCGCCCGTGACCGGCTGGAGGAGCACGGCCGACAGCGTGAAGATCGTATCCGCGACCACCACCACCGAGGCAGTGCGCGCGATGAACGCCACGTCGTTGGTGCGATGCGCCATCAGCATGAAGAAAGCGATGCCGCTGCCTGTGCCGAGGATGACGATGGCGCCGAGCACATGCAGAAATTTGACCAGGACATACGGCGTCATGGCTTCTTGGTCGCCTTTGGCTCTCCCGGGTTCAGCGCCCGCGCAAGATCGCCGCTCGCGGCTTTGACACCGGCCTCGCTCTCGATCGACCAATGCCCCTCGCTGCCGAGCGCCGGCAAGGTGCGAAAGTCGGTCTTGCCGCCGCCCCTGCGAAACGCGTCAGCCAGGCTCTTCGAAAATGCCGGCGCGAAGTAGCTGTCATTGCCCGCAACGAGCCATGTGACGGGGATACGCGCGCCCGTGCCGAACTCCGCTGCGGCAGCAAGAAGCGTATGGGGTGCGCAGATCCGGTTCGGCTCATCATTGGCATGGCCGCCGCGCCCCGGCGCAAACGCTGCGATGGCGGAGATCGTCTTCGGATCGGCACTGGCAAGCGCCAGCGCGCCCCAGCCGCCGGCGGAATGGCCGATCACGATGGCGGCCTCCTTGCGAATGAAATCCTGCTTTCGCAAATGATCCAGCGCGAGCCGGATTTGCTCGGCCGTTGCACGGCCCGAACGCGCGTAATCGGCCTCGTCACATCCGCCCTGATCCTCGACATAGCGGCCGCCGGTCGCACCATGGCCGAGCCGCTCCGGCACCAGCACGGCATAACCGCGCGCGACGAGATAGGCGGCAAGCGGACGGTATTCCGGCTGCGGCATTTGCGCACGACGCAAGCCATTCTGCGTCGAGGCGTGCGCGATGACCGCAAGCGGGAACGGACCTGCGCCGGCGGGGCGATACAGCACGGCATGGGCGGCAATGCCGGTATCCAGCGATGGCAAAAGCCATTTCTGTCGGCGAAGCGGCTCGCCCTCTTCGCCCGACGGGCCAAACGTGACCTGAGCGCACAGAGGCGGCGCAGTCAGCAAGGCCAGCAGAGGCAGGAGCGCGATGATGTTGAGGAGCCGCATGAATGGCCGAGGGCGACACGGAAAGCGACCGCCACACTAGTCGGAACGAATCACCCTGGGCGGACTTTTTGCGCTGCCATTGTCGTTCATTCATTGGCGCAGAACGAGTTTTGCACCGACGCACGGCATGCCGATGCCCTTTGAGTCGGCGTCTTGTCTTTTTTCGGCACAACAGGGCCAAGATACTGATGCACAAAGTCCACACGTTAACCGATAATTAACGATAGGTCTTGCCGCCGAGGCGGCGACTTGGTTTGATTGTGTCCATGAGCACAACCCTGATCGAGGTCCGGCCGGCCAAAGCTGCAGATGCAACTGCGGTGGCGTCCACTCATGACGAAGCCTGGCGCTCCGCCTATCAGGGCATCATTCCCGGCGCCGAGCTGGAAAAGCTGATCAACCGCCGCGGCCCGCAATGGTGGGACAGTGCGATCCGCAAGGGCAGCCGCGTCAGCGTGCTGGTGTTCGGCGACAAGATCGCGGGTTACGCGAATTACGGTCGCAACCGCGCTCGCAGCCTGCATTTCGACGGCGAGATCTACGAGATTTATCTGCGCCCGGAATTCCAGGGCCTCGGCTTCGGCCGTCGCCTGTTCGCGGCCGCCCGCCGCGACCTGATGCAAAGCGGGCTGAAGAGCATGGTGGTGTGGGCGCTCTCGGACAACGATCCGGCGACCGAGTTTTACCGGGCGCTCGGGGGCCGTATGGTGGCGCGCTCGTCGGAGCGTTTCGGGCCGAAGGCGCTCGACAAGGTTGCCTTCGCTTGGACCAATTGAGCTGCTGAAAGCAGAAGCGGCAGCGTTTCCCGTCCGTCGATACCGTTGCCTTTGAGCCGGTGATTTCCGGATTCATTATTTCACAAGAGCGCGATGGATCAGCGGGCCAAGCCCGCGTATGACAGCGCCAAAATCGCTGCCGGGCGCGATTTATCCTCGGCAACAACGGAGCCTTGAATGCGTATTGATGCGGTCTCGATCGGAAAGAACGTCCCCCACGACGTCAATGTCATCATCGAGGTCCCCGTGGGCGGCGAACCGATCAAATACGAGATGGACAAGGAGGCCGGCACGCTGGTGGTCGATCGCTTCCTTTACACGCCGATGCGTTACCCCGGTAACTACGGCTTTATCCCGCACACTCTGTCGGATGACGGCGACCCCTGCGACGTCCTGATCGTCAACACCCGCGCCATCATTCCCGGCGCCGTCATGAGCGTGCGCCCGGTCGGCGTGTTGTTCATGGAGGACGAAGCCGGCGGCGACGAGAAGATTCTGGCGGTGCCGTCGTCGAAGCTCACGCAGCGCTACGACAAGGTGAAGTCGTACTCCGACCTGCCCGACATCACGCTGCAGCAGATCCAGCACTTCTTCGAGCACTACAAGGATCTCGAGAAGGGCAAATGGGTGAAGATCCTGCGCTGGGGCGGCCCGGAGGACGCGCACAAGCTGATCCTCGAAGGCATGGACCGCGAGAAGAAGAAGAAGAAGAAGGGCTGAGTCAGCTCCCTCGCCCCGCTTGCGGGGAGAGGGTTGGGGTGAGGGGGAGTCTCCGCGAGGACGGTGAGAGTTGAACGCGCGGAGAGTCCCCCTCACCCGATCGCTTCGCGATCGACCTCTCCCCGCAAGCGGGGCGAGGTGAAGAAAGCCTACACCGCCGGCTTCGGCAGCCCCGCGATCGCGCAGGCCGCGCGCAGTGTATTCACCAGCAGGCAGGCCACCGTCATCTGACCGACGCCGCCCGGCACCGGCGTGATCGCGCCGGCCACCTCGAGCGCTTCCTGATAGGCGACGTCGCCGACGAGGCGCGTCTTGCCGTCCTCCTTCGGGATGCGATTGATGCCGACATCGATCACGGTCGCGCCCGGCTTCAGCCAGTCGCCGCGCACCATCTCGGGCCTGCCGACCGCGGCATAGACGAGATCGGCCTGCTTCACCAGCCCGGGCAGATCGCGCGAGCGCGAATGCGCGATCGTCACCGTGGCGTTCTCGTTCAGCAGCAATTGCACCAGCGGACGACCGACCAGATTGGAGCGGCCGATGACGATCGCGTTCATGCCTTCCAGCGAAGCGTGCACGCTTTTGGTCAGGATGATGCAGCCGAGCGGCGTGCACGGCGACAGCGCCTGGAAGCCGCCGGCGAGCCGGCCGGCATTGTTCGGATGCAGGCCGTCGACGTCCTTGGCGGGGTCGATGGCGTTGATGACGGCTTCCGTGTTCAGCCCCTTCGGCAGCGGCAGCTGCACCAGAATGCCATGCACCGCCGGATCGCGGTTGAGCTTTGCGACCAGCGCCAGGAGGTCTGCTTGCGAGACGTCGGCCGGCAGCTTGTGCTCGAAGGAGGCCATGCCGGCGGCCTGGGTCTGGGTGTGCTTGGAGCGGACATAGACCTCGCTGGCGGGATCGTTGCCGACCAGAACCACCGCAAGGCCCGGCACCAGATTGTGCTCGCGCTTGACCCGGGCGACCTCGTCGGCGACGCGGGCCCGAAGCTCCGCGGCGATGACTTTTCCATCGATGATCTTGGCAGTCATGTCAGTTCCTCAATCTGTCGATTTGGCTGAGACGAGCTGGCGCAGGGCTTCGCCCAGCCGTGCCGGATCGCCGTCGACCGCGATCTGCTTCAGCCGCGAGGTCGCTCCGGACAGCAGCCTCACGCTGGCCTTGGGAACGCCGAGCGATTTCGCCAACAGGACCAGGACGGCCTTGTTGGCCTCGCCGCCATCGGCGATGGCGCGCACCCGCACCTTGAGCACGCTGCGGCCATCGGCCAGCTGCTCGATCCCGTCGATGTCGTCGCGGCCGCCGCGCGGCGTCACCCGCAATGCGATGCTGATTCCTGCGGCCGCGTAACGCCAAGGCTCCTTGCCGGCTTCTCGGGCAACCAAGGCGCTCCAGCCCGCTCAGATCACGTTGGGGTAGATGTAGTACAGGATCACCCGCTCGATGAACATGATGATCAGAATCAGGATGATCGGCGAGATGTCGAGGCCGCCGAGGCTGGGCAGGAGATTGCGAATCGGCGCCAGCACCGGCTCGGTGATCCGGTACAGGAACTCCGCCACCGCCGACACGAACTGGTTGCGGGTGTTCACGACGTTGAAGGCGATCAGCCAGGACAGGATCGCGGAGGCGATCAGCAGCCAGACGTAGAGGTCGAGCACGATGATGACGATGTCGAGAACGGCACGCATGATTTTTCAGAACTCTGGCTTTTGAAGACTCTGGCTTTTGGAAACTCTGGCTGCGGTCGGATTGACGCCTTTGCTAGATATCGGTTCCCCCCCGCCCAAACAAGGGAAGTCGCGCCCCGAATGGCTAAAACCGGGTGACACCCGTCCTTGACTTGACCTTGGCGGGGACTTAAATGGCGCCCGGTTGTCGGCCGCGTTTACCAGAGCGGCCAGCAAAGGGGCCATAGCTCAGCTGGGAGAGCGCGTCGTTCGCAATGACGAGGTCGGCGGTTCGATCCCGCCTGGCTCCACCAGCCTTCGCAGGCTACGCCTGCTTCGGCTCGGCAAGCCCTTTCGTAGCGAAGGCTGCCGCGGCGTAGCCCGAAAGGCGAAGCCGGGCTCTCTCCGAAATCCCCCTACCTCCCCGTAAACCTCGGCGGCCGCTTTTCCATGAAGCTCGCCACCCCCTCCCGGAAATCGCTGCCAGCCAGCGCCACCATCATCTCCCGGTTGGCTTCGATCGTTGCCTCGGCCAGGGTCTGGAACGGCACCTCGTAGAGCTGGCGCTTGATCACGGCCATCGCACTCGGCGAGACGAAATCGGCGAGATCGCGGGCATAGGCGTAGGTCTCCTCGCGCAGCTTTTCAGGCGAGCAGAGCCGGTTGACCAGGCCGATCCGAAAGGCTTCCTCGCTCGACACGCGCCGCGCCGAAAGCAGCAGATCCATCGCATTGGCATGACCGACGATGCGCGGCAGCATCCAGCTGATGCCGTGCTCGGCGATCAGACCGCGCCGCGCGAAGGCTGTGGTGAACACCGTATTGTCGGCGGCAAAGCGCAGATCGCAATAGAGCGCGTGGACGAGGCCGATACCCGCGGTGGCGCCGTTGAGCATGGCGATGACCGGCTTCCTGATCGACGGATAATAGCCGTAGCGCGTCTGCCAGTCCGGACGGCGGTTCATGTCGAAGGGCGGCAGGTTCGAGGCGCGCCTGACGTCATCAGGGTCGAGCCCCTTCAACGCATCCATGTCGGCGCCGGCGCAAAACGCGCGGCCCGCGCCGGTGAGGATGATGACGCGGACATCGTCGTCGGCGCTTGACGCGTCCATCGCATGACGCACGTCGCGCTCCATGGTCGGCGTCCACGCATTCATGCGATCGGGGCGATTGAGCGTGATGGTCGCGATCTTGTCGCTCACCTCATAGAGAATGTGCTCGTAGGCCATGACGCTCTCCCTTGTCTGCCGGCACGCATTGGTGCGCGCTCGTTGGCGGAGAGCCTAGCATATCGGGGGACGGCGCGAGGACTTGCGCCAAGAGCCTGCGCGAAAGGCGCGGGTTACTCGGCGGCTTGGGCCAGCACCGGCCGCCGCTCCAGCCAGACATTGATAAAGTGATCGAGCCAGGCGCGCTCTGCGGCATCGTAGACGGCACGATCCGCAAAATGATGGTGCCGCTGCCGCGCACCGGGCGCGCTGAAGCCGTCATAGCCGCGCGTGGTCCAGCGATGCATCATCGCGTAGGTCACATCGGGGTGGAACTGCACGCCGAAGGCATTGCCGGCGCGGAACGCCTGCACCGGAAAATCGTCGCCCTCTGCAAGCAGCTCGGCGCCGGCAGGCAGCTCGAATCCCTCGCGATGCCAGTGATAGACCTGAGCCGGCCAGGCCGGGCAGAGCGCGCGGCCCGCGGCGGTCGGACGGATCGGGTAGTAGCCGATCTGGGTCAGCGCATCGGCATGCGGCGCGACGCGGGCACCGAGCTGCATCGCGAGCATCTGGGCGCCAAGGCAGATGCCGAGGAACGGCCGCTGTTCGCGCAACGGAATTTCGAGCCAGTCGATCTCGCGCCGGATGTAATCGTCGGGATCGTTGGCGCTCATCGGGCCGCCGAAGAATACGGCGCCGGCATGTTCGTCGAGCGTCTCCGGCAGCGGATCGCCGAAGCGGGGACGGCGAATGTCCAAGGAGTGGCCAAGCGCGCGGAGCGCATTGCCGACACGGCCCGGGGTCGAGCATTCCTGATGCAGGACGATCAAGACCGGCAATTGGCTTTCGGAGGCGGCAGTGCTCGGCGCCTTCTTTCGGAAGGGCACCAATTCTGCGCCACCAAACCTGTCCGTCCGGAACGACATGGCCTCTGCGAGTGCTATCGGTTCAGACCGCCAGCATAGCTAAGCGATGGTTAACATCGTGTGAGTTCGCGCACACATCGAAAGTGAAGCAAGCTCCGGGCCACTACGGAAGCGCCAGGATTTCTCTAATTCCTGCGCCTCTGGAACCGGCTCGTCGCGGCCAGGATGAAGCCGCGCGGGAAAAAGCGCAGCGCAAGCGGCACAATCTTGATGCCGAGACCGGGCAGCACTGCCCGTTTGTTGGCCATCAGGCCACGGTACGCTTCCTGCGCGACATCGGCGGCTGAAACATTGAGAAGGGCCGTATCGTGTTGGGACCCGACGCCGGCGCGCGCCTGGAATTCGGTGGGCACGGGGCCCGGGCAAAGCACGGTGACGCGAACGCCGCGCGGCGCGAGCTCCGCCCGCAGCGCTTCCGTGAAGGAAATCACGTAGGCCTTGGAGGCATAATAGACCGCCATGCCGGGGCCGGGCAGGAAGCCCGCGACCGAGCCCACATTGAGAAGACCGCCCTTGTTCCTGATCAACTGATCGGCAAAGCGCAGCGACAGATCCGTCAGGGCCCGCACGTTGACATCGACGATCCCGATCTGCTCGTCGCGATCGCGCTCGATGGCATCGCCGAACACGCCAAAGCCGGCATTGTTGACGAGGTGGTCGAGCTCAACGCCTTCGGCGGCGAGCGCCGCCGCGATGGTCTCGCCGGCGGCGGGGTCCTCGAGATCGCAGGCGATCACGATCGGCCTCTTGCCGCCCTTGGCAGCTAGCTCGCTCGCGAGCGCCTCCAACCGATCCGCGCGCCGCGCCGTCAATGCCAGGCGATGTCCGTTGGCGGCAAATACGCGCGCCAGCTCCGTGCCTATGCCCGCCGAGGCACCGGTGATCAACGTTACCCGCTCAGTCACGATCGAAGTCTCTTGAATTGAAGTCCTTGGCCCCGCAATGGCTGAACGAGAGCATAAGCCGTGCGCGACAGGCAAGCGGCGCTGGCGGAATGGCGGCTTGAGCGGGCGACAGGGGAGCAGGAAGGACAGGTATTTTGCAGGCGAATCCGCCAAGAGCCGGGGTTACATTAAAGTTTCGTCATGTGGCTCGCGTGGGAGGCAATCCACCAGGCGAGAGAGGTCAGCCACCGACGGCACCATCCTTCACCTGGCTAGCGGCGCGCTCGGCCACAATATGCTTCAGCTCGATCCGGTCCCGCTGGGAAATCCCGAGCAGATCGGAGGCGCGCCAGACGACATTGTCCTCGAACTCGCTGACCTGGCCGTCGGCATAGACCAGCTCCCACATCATCCGGACGATGCGCTTGCGACCCTCTTCGTCGAGCGAGCGCATGATGATGCTGGTGAAGTGATAGAGGTCCACCGCCTCGCCCTCGACCTCGGTGGCGTCCGCGATCAGGCGATCGGCCGTGCCTTGATCGAGCCCAAAATGGCTTTCGATCAGGCTGTGCAGCTTGCGCCGCTCGGCGGCCGTCGGCTGGCCGTCCAGCGAGACCACGTGGACCAGCAGCGCGGTCGCCGCCAACCGATAATCGCTGTCACCGAAGGTGCGGTTCTGGTCATGGGGGGCGACAATGTCGGCGATGAATTGGCGCAAGCCGTCGAGCATAAAGGTCCTACCGAAATCGATGCAGCCGCGAGGAGCGCAGCTGTTACCAGCATTATATGAGCAGGAAACTCAACCGGCGCAACGTGCGTCAGTTCCCCGCGCCGCATTACGTTTCGGCAATCTCTTCACCGTCATTCCGGGACGCGCAAAGCGCGAACCCGGAATGACGATCCGAACTCACGGAATCTCGTACACCACCATCTTGTCGGCGATGCCGCGCAGCGCCGCCTGTTTCTGGATCGGCTTGATCGCGCGCTGCTCCAGCACCTCCGCAACCGCGGGCGCGTCGAGCACCGGGCCGGTGATGTGGATTTCCTGCGCCGTCGACAGGCTCTGCACGCGGGCGGCGATGTTGACGGTCTGGCCGAAATAATCCTGCCGCTCGTTGAGCATCACCGCAAGACACGGGCCCTCATGGATGCCGATCTTGACGATGAGATCGTCGGTGCCGCGCTGCTTGTTGAGCTCGTCCATGGCCGCGCGCATCCGCAAGCCCGCGACGATGGCGTGCTCGGGACGGACGAAGGTCGCCATCACGGCATCGCCGATGGTCTTCACCACCGCGCCCTTCTCGGAGGAGATGATCTCGAGCAGCGCATGGAAATGCGCGCGCACGAGGTCGAAGGCGGCGAGATCGCCGACCCGTTCATAGAGCGCGGTCGAGCCCTTCAGGTCGGTGAACAGGAAGGTGAGCGAGGTGATCTGAAGCCGCTGATCGAGACTGAGATTGTCCGCCTTGAACACGTCGCGGAAGGTCTGGTTCGACAGCATCCGCTTGGCGGTGAGGAACGGCTTGCGCTTGCCGATGAGATGGTGGAGCGCTTCGGCGGCGATGAAGACCGACGGCAGCACGCGTACGCCGGCCTGGTTCTCCAGCGACAGCCGCAGCGGGCCGGGCCGCATGGTGGTGGTCCCGGTCGGGGCCTGCACCTTGTTGTACATGATGGCGAGCTGCTGCCGGTCCTTGGCCGGCTCGCCCTGGACGTCGATGAAATGGGCGGCGTGCGTCACCGGCTCGAAGATGATGACGAAGTCGCTCGGCAGCTGCAGCGACATGGTCGCCTTCTCGCCTGCCGGCAGCTCCATCGTGTCGAGCGTCACCTCATTGGCAAGGGTCGCGAACGATTCCTTGTTGAAGTCGACGCCGGAGCTCCAGAACACCTGCTTGAAATATTCCCACACGGGAAGCGTATCAGGGTCGTGCGCCGCGATGCGCCGGACGCGCGGGTTGACGGTGAAGGAGACCTCGACCTGATCGTCGACGGAGGCCTTGTAGCCGCAGGCGCAGAGTGCGCAATGATAATCGTCGGGCTTGAGCGCCTTCAGCGTCGAATGCGCGCCGAGCACGCCGCCGCATCCCGGGCACAGCACGTTCCAGCCGAGATCGAACAGCCCGAGCCGCGCCGAATGCAGGAAGGCGGAGATCGCGCGCTCTTCGTCGAGGCCGTGCTGGCTGGAGAAATCGAGGACGTTGACGCGGTTGAGTTCGTGATCCTCGCCCTCCTCGATGAGGCGTACGATCGCATCGACCACCTTCGCGTCGGCGGTCTGCTTCAGAACGGAAAACTGGGCCTGGATGTCGCTCATGGCAGGACTCTATCTCGTGCGGATCACGCCGCGGGCCAGGCAATGAGCCTGTCACCGACGCGTGATGCGGAACATGGGTGAATGGTCCGGCTGGGTCGTGACGACGCCGAGCGGGACCACGGGATTTGCGGTATCGGCGAGCTCGACACGGAAGGCGCCGATCAACCGGGCCAGTGCCAGCACGGATTCGGCTTGGGCGAACGGCGCGCCGACGCAGACGCGCGGGCCCGCGCCGAACGGCAGGTAGGCGAAGCGATCGGGCGCCTCTTTCGACATGAAGCGCTTTGGAATGAACGCGTTCGGCTGATCCCACAGCTTCTCGTGCCGGTGCAGCAGCCAGGGCGCGATCATGATGATGTCGCCCTTGCCGATCTCGATTCCGGCCGCATTGTCCTTGTCGCGCGCGGCACGCGCGACCAGGAACGCCGGCGGATAGAGCCGCATCGTCTCCTCGATCACCGCACGGGTGAACTTCTGCCGGTCGATGTCGGCGATGCTGTCGAGATGCTCGCCGTGCGTCTCGGAGGCGACTTCCTCCTGCGTCTCCGGGTCGAGCGCGAGCAGATAGAGCGCCCAGAACAGCGCCGTCGCCGTGGTCTCGTGACCCGCAAGGATCATGGTCGCGACCTCGTCGACGAGCTGCTCGTCGGAAAAGCCCTTGCCGGTCTCAGGATCGCGCGCCGCGTCCATGAGATCGAACAGGTCCCGCGGCGGCGCGCCGTCCTTCTTGCCGGCCGCGCGCCGCTCCGCAATCAGCATGGCGACGAACTCGGTCCAGCGCTTGCGGAAACGGGCGCGGGCGAAATCCATCGGGCTCGGCCAGGACACCGGCAGCACCATGTCGAGGAGATACGGGCGCCCCAACCGCGCGGCATATTCCATGATGAAATTGCGCAGGGTCGCGCCATGCCGGTCCATGCCGAACGAGAACATCGTGCGCCCGGCGATCTCCAGCGTCATGCGCTGCATGATCTCGCGCAGGTCGATATCTTCCCCCACCCGCGCGTCCAGCTTGGCTATGGTCTCGTCGAGCACCGCCGTCATGTGCGGAACGAGATTCGCGGTGGCGCGCGGCGTGAAGGCCGGCGCGAGGGTACGGCGCTGGAACGTCCAGGAATGACCCTCCGCGATCAGAAGCCCGTCACCCAGCACCGGACGCAGCATGCGGATGCCCGCCGGGGTTCGCGTGTAGTTCTCGTAATTGGTGAGCAGGACGTGCCGGATCGCGTCCGGCTGGTTCAGGATGAAACTGTTGCGGAGAAAGAAGCGGCCTTTGATGACGTCTTCCTCATAGGCGCGCTGGCCCCAGGTCGCGATCATGTTACGCCGGATCACGGCGAGACGGCCGAAGAACGACATGTCGTCGGGCGCACGCGGAGGAGCCGGAGGGATGATGGGCCGACGCACGCTGGCGATATTCATGGCTCTCTCCCGCAAGATGTACGCAGGCAACAGCTAGTAAGTCAGCTCGGCAATCGCAATCCGGTTCTCCTGGGCGGCCCAGGCCCGCGCCACAATCCGTTCTTCGCCGAATTGAGCCACGATGTTACGTCCAACCTCGCCGGCTGCAAGCCGCAATGTTGCCGCCGAATCGGTCGGCACGCCCGGCTTGACGTCGGCGGGCTCCCTGCCGTCCAGCAGCACCACGTCCCGCGGCAGGCCGAAATAGCCGCGCGGCCGCGACATGATGACGACCGCGCCGGCGTCCTTGTCGGCCGGCCCCAGCGGCCGTGCGGCGCGCAAATGGACGACGTCGGACGAGCGCGGGAACGGCGAGCGATAGATGTGCGTGATCGGCGCGCCCGGCGACGTCAGAACGAACTCGAGCGACCAGGAGGGCTCGATCTGCGCCGGGCCCCAGCGGCCGTCGGCGCCCGTGGTCGCGCTGTGCACGGCGCCGCCCTTGCGGTCGCCGGTATCAGGATCGACGCGGAAGATGTCGACGGTTGCGCCCGCCACAGGCCGATTGGTCGGCACGCCACCGGGCGTGCCGGTGACGAGGCCGCTCAGCCTGACGACCGGCTCCGGCACGATCGCGATGCGCGCGGGTTCCCGGCCGGCGATGAACTTGTAGATCTCGCGGAACGCCCTGGGGTGAAAGGCCACCTCGCGATGGTCGAGCGCACCGAGCACGAGATTGGTGGCGCCCTTCAGCTCCGGCCCTTCATTGGTGACGCCGGTCGGCGTGCCGGGCTTGCCGATGAAGCGGCCGTCGGCCTGGGCATATTTGTCCATGCCGTCGCTGCGCAGCGTCAGGAAGGCGACGCCCGGCGTCACCTCGCTCTCGCCCTCGTTAAGCGCGCGCAGGAACGCACCGCGGCCGTTGAACTCGCTGTTGGGCTGATCGTCGGTTGCGAACACGCCGTGATTGGGCGTGCCGCACAGAACGGCGTGACTGACGTCGCCGGCACCGCCATTCTTGATCACGTTGCGAATGGCATAGCCGCCGCGCGAGCTGCCGACCAGCGCGACACGCGCCGCGCCTGTCCGGCGCTTGAGCTCGGCGATGGCAGCTGTGAGCTCGCGGCGCTGGTCCTCGGTCGAGGAGCGGTTCGCCTGCTCGACCTTGTCGTCGCTGCGCGCATTGGGATCGGTGAAATTGATCGCCGCCATGCGCTCGCGCGCGATGCCGTTGGATTCCATCCGCCACAAGGTCGTCATCCAGAGCGCGTCATAGTCGCCATTGCCGTGCACGAACAGGATCGGCGGCACCTCATTGCCCGGCGTAGCGGCCGTGGTCTGGGCGATTGCGCCCGTCCGCAAGCTCGCAGTTGCGAAGGGCAAGCTGCCAGCCGCCAGCAAAATCGTCCGTCGCGACAGCTTCATCTGTTCCTCCCCGGCAAACCGTCTCTTTGCACCGCTTATAACGGCCTAATCACTGGACAGCGAAGGACTTTCGCAGGCATCAAAGAATTTGCCGGAATCGCCTGCACCACTTCTGCCAGCCCATTTGGAAGAGGATATGACCGAGCAGCCAAACCGTCAGAAAATGGCCGCCGACGGCATTACCGCGCCGCTG
Organism: Bradyrhizobium frederickii; assembly: GCF_004570865.1. GTDB lineage: Bacteria > Pseudomonadota > Alphaproteobacteria > Rhizobiales > Xanthobacteraceae > Bradyrhizobium > Bradyrhizobium frederickii. The sequence continues at coordinate 154,496 of NZ_SPQS01000014.1, read as the reverse complement.
CGGTACACCGTGTTCCGGCGCATCTGGCTCGCCAGCCTGCTCTCCAATCTCGGCCTGCTGATTCAGGGCGTGGGCGCAGCCTGGGCGATGACACAGATGTCGGCATCGGCCGACCAGGTGGCGCTGGTGCAGACCGCCCTGATGCTGCCGATCATGCTGATCTCGATGCCGGCCGGCGCCATCGCCGACATGTATGACCGCCGTATCGTCACGCTGATCTCGCTGTCCGTCGCCTTGATCGGCGCGAGCGCACTCACCGTGCTGGCCGGATTCAATCTCATCACCCCGGAATCGCTGCTGGCCTTCTGCTTCGTGGTCGGCAGCGGCAATGCGCTGTTCGGCCCGGCGTGGCAGTCCTCGGTCAGCGAACAGGTGCCGCCCGAGGCGCTGCCTTCGGCCGTCGCGCTGAACGGCATCAGCTACAATATCGCGCGCAGCTTCGGTCCCGCGGTCGGCGGCGTCATCGTCGCCGCGCTTGGCGCGGTGGCGGCGTTCGCCTGCAACGCGATCCTCTATCTTCCGCTGCTGGTGGTGCTGCTGCTCTGGCGCCGTTCGGTCGAGCCCTCGCGCCTGCCGCGGGAAAAGCTCAACCGCGCCATGGTCTCGGGCTTCCGCTACATCACCAATTCGCCGCCGATCAAGATCGTGCTGTTGCGCACGCTGGTGATGGGCCTGATCGGCGGCGCCATCATGGCGCTGATGCCGCTGGTCGCGCGCGACCTCCTGCATGGCGGCGCGCAGACCTACGGCATCATGCTCGGCGCCTTCGGCATGGGCGCCGTGATCGGCGCACTGAATATCCACGAACTGCGCAAGCGCATGAGCGGCGAGTCCGCGATCCGCGCCTGCACCATCTCGATGGCGTTCGCGATGGCCGCGCTTGCCCTCAGCACGGAGCCGGTGCTGACGGCAGCGGCGCTGGTGCTGGCCGGCGCGGTCTGGATGGCCGCGATTGCGCTGTTCAACATCGGCGTGCAGCTCTCGGCGCCGCGCTGGGTTGCCGGCCGCTCGCTCGCGGCGTTCCAGGCCTCGATTTCCGGCGGCATCGCCATCGGCGCCTGGGGCTGGGGTCATCTCACCGACTACGCCGGTGTCGAGGTCGCGCTGCTGACCGCGGCCGGCCTGATGCTGATCTCGCCGCTGCTCGGGCTTTGGCTCACGATGCCGCGCGTCGGTGCCCGCAACGAGGATGCCGATGTGCTGGCCGATCCCGAGGTGAAGCTGTCCCTGACGGGGCGCAGCGGCCCCCTGGTGGTCGAGATCGAATATCGCGTCGCGCAGGAGAACGCGCGCGCCTTCCACAACGTGATGCAGGATGTGCAGCTCTCCCGCCAGCGCAACGGCGCCTATGGCTGGTCGCTCGCCCGCGACATCGCCGATCCCGAGCTGTGGACCGAGCGCTACCACTGCCCGACCTGGTTCGACTACTTACGCCAGCGCAACCGCTCGACCCAGTCGGAACGCGCGCTGCATCAGCAGGCGATCGATTTCCACGTCGGTCCCGAGCCGGTGCGGATCCGCCGTATGCTGGAGCGCCCGTTCGGTTCGGTGCGCTGGAAGGACGATACGCCGGACCGCGCCGATGGCGAGGTGCTGCCGGTGGTCGCGACCGCGGCGGGAAGCAGCACGTAGGTCCTGTCAGCGCGTAGCCCGCATGAGCGCAGCGACATGCGGGGCAAGAAGTCCCGGATATCGCTTCGCTCATCCGGGGCTACGACGTTTCGTCTCACTGCCCGTGCTCGGTCAGCACCTTGTCGCAGCCCTTGCTGAGGCGAGTGCGGTTCTGCTTCAGGCAGGCGAGCACGGCGCCGTCGCCATTGTTCATCACGGCGCGGCAGAAGCGGCTGACATCGCGCGCGCAGGCATCGTGGCCGGGCTGCTGCTGCGCGGATGCGCCCGAGGCGCACAGGAGCAAAGGAATGATGAAAAGAAATCTGGTCATCGCGTAATGCCTCTTACCCGCAAAGATGTGCGGGGAAGCTAGTGCGACGATGCCGCACCCGCAACGGCTTTATTGCCGAGCGGGAAGGGTGCCGCCGCGTGGCCCCGGCATGACGCCGGGGCACATCGCGGTGGGGGAGCTGACCGATGCGATGATCGTTGTCGCTGCGCGGTGTTACTGACTGTTCTGAGCGTCAGCGACCTTGCGCGAGGCGCCCTTGGCGAGATCCTTGTCCATCACCGCGCGGCAGCCGGCGCTCAGATCCGAACGATGCTTGATCATGCAGGCCGTGATCTTCGGGATGTTGGGGATTTCCGACGAGCACAGGCGGAAGGCATCGCCGGTGCACATCTGCTGCGCCTCGGCCGTGAAGGCGAAGCTCGAGCTCGTCGATGCGATCGAGACGATGGCGGCAATGCTCAGAGCCAGGCTGGTGTCGCGGAGACGGGCAGAAAAGGACTTGGTCATTTGAAGCTCCCATTGGCACCGCGCAGAGCGGGCCCGTTGTTGATGGGAACTACGATGCTCCGGCAAAACAGTTTCCACCGTGATGACCGTCACGCGCCTCACCCCGACTGTGACTTCGGTCACGTTGGCGCACCGCCCTGAAATTCCTCCACAACCGCCGTCGTGTTGGTGTCACGTTAACTGTTACTTCGCATTAATGGCGCGTCGCGCGGGAAATTCCGCAGGTTTGGTTGCGTAATTGGAAAGAGTAGCGATGCGTAATGCGTTGGGCCTGATGCTGGCCAGTGTAGTTGCGGCGGTCGTGATCGCCGCCGGCGGTTGGTTTTATTATTCCGCGCGCGCCGATCAGGGCGCTCCCAAGACAGTTGCTGCCCGTGCCGGCGATCCATTGCCGGCACCGGCGAAGCTCGCCGCCAGGGATGACGTCGAGACCACCGCGACGGTGGCGGCCAAGCCGGCGGCAGCCGCGCCGGCGCCCGCTCCCGTCATGCCGGTACAGCCGAAGCAGGCCTGCGCCAATCCGAACGCGCTCGGCGTCTCCCGCGTGGTCGAGATCGACACGACAGGCGGCCCCGGCTTCGGCTTCGATCATTTCAAGCAGTTCGACTTCCTCACTGAGAAGGAGGTCGTGCTGACCTTCGACGACGGTCCCTGGCCGGTCAACACGCCCGCGGTGCTGAAGGCGCTCGCGGACGAATGCACCAAGGGCCTGTTCTTCTCGGTCGGCAAGCACGCCACCTATCATCCGGAAATCCTGCGCCAGGTGCTGGCCCAGGGCCATACGGTCGGCACGCACACCTGGTCGCACGTCAATCTGAATGGCAAGAAGATGACCGAGCAGATGGCCAAGGACGAGGTCGAGAAGGGCGTCAGCGCGGTGAAATTCGCGCTCGGTGCCAACCCGGCGCCGTTCTTCCGCTTCCCGCAGCTTCAGCATAATCCGGCGATCGTGAGCTATTTCGGCACCCGCAACGTCGCGATGTTCTCGACCGACGTCGATTCCTTCGATTTCCGCAAGGGCGCCACGCCGGAGAAGATCATCGAGACGGTGATGACGCGGCTGGACAAGCTCGGCAAGGGCATCATCCTGATGCACGATTTCCAGAAGAATACCGGAATAGCGCTGCCGGCGCTGCTCGCGCGCCTCAAGGCCGGCGGTTACAAGATCGTGCAGATGAAGGCCAAGACGCCGCTGCAGACGCTGCCGGAATACGACGACGCGCTGATGAAGGACATGAAGGTGCCGACGGCCGGCACGAATACGCGTCCGATCGGAAGCGTGGTGCAGACAGTCTCGCAGTAAGCGCGATTGGTCAAAGTCAAACTCTTGCGTCATGGCCGGGCCCGTCCCGGCCATCCACGTTCTTGGATCAGGGGCGAAGACGTGGATGCCCGGGCCAAGCCCGGGCATGACGGCGAGATTGGGTAAAGGTCTGCGGCTTACCAATAGATGCCGTGGCGGTGCAGCTCGCTGATGATGCGGCGCTCGGTCCAGCTGCGCTTGGGCTTCGGCTTGTCCGCCCCTGCGGTTTTCCTGATGGCGGGCTTGGCGGTCGCGACCGGCGCCGCGGTGGTGGTCGCAGGCGCGGCAGCCGCAGGTGCGGCTGTCGTGGCCGGCGGCGCGGACAGCGTCACGGCCGGCGGACGATCGGAATATTTCGGCGCCTCGGCGGCCGGCGCAGCTTCGCTCGCCTGCGCCGTGGTGCTGGTCGGCGCGGTCAGCGGAGCGGGACTCTGAGCGCCCGCCGCAGACAGCGACAGGCTGCGGGAGCCATCGGCCTGGGCAGATCCGGCACTCAGGACCATGGCGGCAACCAGAATGATCTTGCGCATGTGAAGTCTCCCCGTGTTGGCGTGACCGGGACATTACGGGCAATGTGCTCGGGGTTAAGTGATTGGCCTCACATAAACGCGGACAATTTCGAACCGGCCGGCCGCGGTCAACACCCGCGCCAATAGACCCGCAGCGTCACGTCCGGAAAACTCATGTTGTCGAGCAGGCGCACGCCCTTTTCCGCGTCCATGCGAGCGACGGATCGTCGCCGAGCCCACCGCACCAGAGCCGCAAACGCGATCGACCTGGAGTGAAAACACTTGGAGTGAAAGCTTTGAAACCTCTCGACACCCCGATCGGCACGAGGTTGTCACCCATGTCTCAGGTACGTTTCGCTACCTATGTGTCCGGGTTGGACAGTCAGGCGCTGGTGCCGCAAGAGGGATTCGAACCCCCGACCCCGTCATTACGAATGACGTGCTCTACCGACTGAGCTATTGCGGCGAACCCTGCCGGGGCCTGGGCGATGCCGGCCCCGATACGCGCGCTCCTGATATCGGGCATGGCCCGAATTGGCAAGGACAAGCCGGCTTCGAATTGCGGCTCACGCGCCCCAGCGCGACCAGAACCCGCGCCAGCCCCCCGCCTGGGCCTTGGGTGTGCCGATTTGTTCCGTGAATTCATCGCTCGGCCCCTCGTCGTCGATCCCGGGGTCGTCGGGGGCCCGGACGAGGGGGATGACCGCCGGAATCGGCGCTGGAGCGGGTTTGCCGAGGTCGGCGCGGGTCCGGAACACCGGTGTGGCCGCCAGCGGCGATGATTCGGCGGGCTCGGGAGCCGCCTGGACCGGTTCGGCGGGCGTGACCGCCGGCTCGTCCTTCATCGTTTCCTTGATGGTTTCTTTGTCGACTTCCTTGGTCTCGGGGGGCGAATTGTCCTGCGCGGCCAGCGCTGGAGCGGGGACCGTCACCAGCGGTTCCGCCGGGGCTTCGCTGACCGCCACCGTCACGCGCTTCGGCGGCGGCGCCGCCAGCATGGCTTCCTCGAAGGCCGAAGATTCGATCGTGGTGCCCCTGTCCGAGGGCAGGCTCGCGACCGGTGTCTGCCACTGGAACGCATCGAGGCGGCCGGTGACCGGGGAGACCGGGCGCCAACGGTCGCTGACGTAACCGTCCGCGGTCCAGGCCGGATCGTGACGGGCGCGCACCGCGCGCAAGGTCCAGGCGCGGGCGCGGCCGCTATCGCCATGCTCGGCGCGCTCGATCTCGGCCATCAGCAGCGCGACGCGCTGGGTCGGATCCTTGAGATAAGGCGCGAGCACCTCGCGCGCGCGGGCGAACTCCGAAGCATCTATCGCAGCGCGGGCGATCGCGAGCTGCCCTTCGAAATGACCGGGCTTGTCGGCTGGCGTCTTCGCGGCGAGGGTCTCGACCCGCTGCAAGCGGTGCCATGCGGTATCCCCGAGCTTCACATGCGCATAGGCGTCCGCGAGATCGGGATGCGGATTGGCGAGCCAGGCGGCTTCCACCAGCTTCATGGCGCGGCGCACCTGATGCGCCTCGCTCTCGAATTTCGCGGCGAGCACCGCGGCCGGCACCAGGGTCGGCGCGAGCTTGATCGCCTCCATCACGCTCTCGCGCGCGACGTCGCGGTCCATGGTTTCCAGCTCCAGCGCGCGCGCGGTGAGCAGGACGCCGCGCTGCCGGCGATAGGTCTGCTTATCGATCTGCCCCGCGCGCAGATTCGAGTCGAGGATCGCGAGTGCCCCACTCCAGTCGCCGCGCGCGCAACGGAAGCCGAGCACCGCATGCGATGCCCAGGTCGAGGACGGCGACAGCTTGATCGCTTCCTCGGCGATCATCACCGCGCCGACTGCATCGTCGGCGCGCTGCGCCTCGATGAACAGGCCGCGCAGGCCGAGCAGGCGCGTGTCCTCGCGCTCGGCCATGACGCGGAAGACGCGCTGCGCCTCGTCGCGGTTGCCTTCGAGCTGTGCCGACTGCGCGTGCAGGAGCAGCGCGAGCGGATCGTTCGGCGCATGCCGCCGCGCCGCCTCGGCATGACGGCGGGCGAGCGCGGTGTCGCCATGACCGATCGCGAGCAGGCCGTGAGTGATGGCGTGGCGGCCCTTTGCGTGGCGCTTGTCGTGGCGGCGGCGCCGCAGGCGCTTCGGCGTGCGCCAGACCATCGTCAAAATGCTCCAGACCAGCACGACAGCCGCCGCAAAGAGGCCGAGCAGGAACACGAATCTGGGAAGCGTCGTCGAGATCCGGAAACTACCTGCGGTCAGGATGAGATCGCCCGGCTGGTCGGCAACCCAGGCCGCGCCGGCCGCCGCCAGCGCGATCAGGACGAGAAAGAGGACGATGCGAAGCATGACGATCCCTATTACGCGCCGATTGTTGCGCGAACGTTATTGAGCAGGCTTGGCCGGATCAGATTTGGCGAGATCCGCCATCGCATCGTCGGCAAATTTGCGTGAAGCCGCGAGCGCGGCGTCGCGTGCATCGGCCTTGTCGAGCCAGGCCTGTGCCGCGGTGCGATCGGCCTCCGGCAGCGTCTTGAGCTCGCGCCGCGCTTCCACGAAATCGTTGCGCAGCGCCGCGGCCGTCACCCGCGCGACGATCGCGCCGCGGTCGTTGCCGACCCCGTCGGTGCGCTCGATGCGGACGAGTTTCGACGCGCCGGCCTGAAGACGCTCGACGATGCCGGCACTCGCGGCCGGAGCTTCCGCCGGCGGCGACAGTTTCGGCACGATGGTGAGCAATTCGCGGCTCAGCGCGACCGGCGTCGGGATGCCCGACGATGCAAACGTGTCGAGCGGCTTCAGCGTGTCGGGCCTGGCTGCCAGCGACCGCGCCGCGGCCAATTGCTGTTGATAGGGATCGCCATGGCGAACAGCGACGTCGAGCAAAGCGGCCGCCACCACGTTGCGCAGCGGCTTGTCGTCCTTCGCCTTTGCATCGGCGATCTTCTCGCCCTGCTGCGCGAGCTCGGCCCGTTCGGCCCTGCTGGCGCGTTCGAGCTGCGCGATGCGATCGCTGAGCGCGGAAAGATCGGGCGCGGCAGCACCTGGCGCGGACTTCACGTCGTTCAGTGCAGCCGCTGTCTTGTCGGACTGCGTGCGCAGATTGGCGATGTCGCCGCGCAGGCTGCCGATCGATTTCTCGATCGCGTCGATTCGCGCCGCCATCGCCGGATCGGCGCCGGGCTTGCCGGCCTTGGCCTCGACCGCGCTGACGCGCCCGCTCAGCGCATCGACCGTCGCGCTGGTGACTTGCGGTGCGGCAGGCGGCGCCTGCACCGCAGGCCAGCCCAGCATCCAGCCGACCGCGATCACGATTGCAGCTGCAACAGCGCCGGAGAACGGCGCAATGGCCCAGGGCGAAATCGACGACGCCGGAGCCTGCGCTTCGATACGCTCCGGCTCTGCGTCGGCCTTGCCGGATTCTGCCTGTTCAGGCGCAGCGTGCTCCGGCGCGGGCGGGGCCTCGGGCTCGACCGCCGTTTCCTGCGGCTGGGTCGCGACTTCGGTGGCTTCAAGATCAATAGTCGGCGGAGTGCGCTTGGCACGTCCGCTGTCGGGCGCCAATCCTGCGTCTTCAGGCTTGTCGTCGGCCATCGTGACGGTTCCTCACACTTCCATATCAAGGTGAACTAGATTGCGTCGGATTCGGCCCGACCTCTTACGCCAAACGGGTCCGCAAAGCACGCTCCAAGGTGGCAAATAAGGCACTTTCGTCCGGGGTCGCGGCAACCAGAACCTGCGACGCGCCGGCCTCGCGCAGCGCGCCCGCGACCGCCTCGGACAGACAGCATTGCGGTATCGCCAGCGCCGAGATTTCGACGCCCTCGTCCCTGGCCGCATCCAGGAACGCCCGGGCGCTGCGCCGGGAGTAGTGCAGCACCGCCTCGACGCCGTGGGCGGCAAAGCCCTCGCAGACCTCGCGCGGCAGATGCTTGACCGGCGTCATGCGATAGGTCGTCTGCGTGACCACGGAGAAACCCTCCGCATCGAGCTCAGCGCCGAGGTCACGCGATAGATCCGCGCCCGCGAGATACAGCAGTGTGCTCTTTTTCTTCAGCACCTTGTCGCGCGCGCCCTGCATCACCTTGTCGCGCAGGGACGCGGCATCGCCACCGGCGACGATCACCCGGGTAAAGCCGGCGTCGCACGCCGCGGCGGCGGTATGCTCGCCGACCGCAAACAACGGCAGCTCCAGAAGACCAAGGTCGCGCAATTGCGGCGCGACGGCACGGATCGCATTGGCCGACGTGACGAGGACGGCACCGTAGCGCGCTTCACCTTTGTCATGGAAGGCGACCGGCTCGAACTTGAGCGCCGGCGCAAGCAGCACCGCATGGCCCCGCGCGCGCAGACTTGCCGCCGTCGCTTCATTGTCGGGATGCGGCCGTGTGACAAGAATGGACATCGCTGGTGTTCCCGAACCACGTGGCGGTGACGCACGACCCGGACGGCTTGCTTCGTGACGATTGCGCAATCTGGCCCCGGAATGCTACCGGACGTACCAGAACTCTGCTTTACGGATGAGCGCAAGGGCGCAAATTGGATAACAATTCGCCAATGCTGGTGCTGGGCATCGAAACCACCTGCGACGAGACCGCCGCGGCCGTGGTCGAGCGCGCGTCTGACGGCAGCGGCAAGATCCTGTCCAACATCGTGCGGTCGCAGATCGAGGAGCACGCCCGCTTCGGCGGCGTGGTGCCGGAGATCGCCGCCCGCGCCCATGTCGACCTGCTCGACGGCATCGTCGATCGCGCCATGCGCGAGGCCGGCATCGGCTTCGGCCAGCTCGGTGGCGTCGCGGCCGCCGCGGGGCCGGGCCTGATCGGCGGCGTCATCGTCGGGCTCACCACCGCCAAGGCGATCGCGATGGTGCACGACACGCCGCTGGTCGCAGTGAACCATCTGGAGGCGCATGCGCTGACGCCGCGCCTCACCGATGGCATCGCGTTTCCCTATTGCCTGTTTCTTGCCTCCGGCGGCCATACCCAGATCGTCGCGGTCACCGGAGTCGGCCAATATGTGCGGCTCGGCACCACCGTCGACGATGCGATCGGCGAGGCCTTCGACAAGGTCGCGAAGATGCTGGGCCTGCCCTATCCCGGCGGCCCGCAGGTCGAGCGCGCGGCGGCGAGCGGCGACGCCACGCGCTTTGCGTTCCCGCGGCCGATGCAGGGCAGACCCGATGCGAATTTCTCGCTGTCGGGATTGAAGACGGCGGTGCGCACCGAGGCGAGCCGGCTCGCCGAGATCACCCCGCAGGACATCAGCGATCTCTGCGCGAGCTTTCAGGCTGCAGTGCTCGAATCGACGGCCGACCGGTTGAGCGTTGGCCTCAGGCTGTTCCGCGAAAAATTCGGCGCGCCGCGCGCGCTGGTCGCGGCCGGCGGCGTCGCCGCCAATCAGGCGATCCGCGGCGCCCTCGATGACGTCGCACAGCAAGCCGGGACACAATTGATCATGCCGCCGCCCGCACTCTGCACCGACAACGGCGCGATGATCGCCTGGGCCGGTGCCGAGCGCCTCGCACTCGGCATGACCGACACGATGGACGCGCAGCCGCGGGCACGCTGGCTGCTCGACGCCAGCGCGACGGCACCGGCAGGCTACGGCAAGACCCGGGCGGGATATTGAATGCCGTGGTGCCGCCACAAGCCCCGCTTCACCTCGCCCCGCTTGCGGGGAGAGGTCGACGCGCGCAGCGCGGCGGGTGAGGGGGACTCTCCGCGAGTCTCGCTGGCACCGTCCCAGCGGAGAGCCCCCCTCACCCCGACCCTCTCCCCGCAAGCGGGGCGAGGGGGTAGGGGGATCGCGCCATGACCACGTTCCAATCCGTCGCGGTGATCGGGGCGGGCGCCTGGGGCACGGCGCTGGCGACCGTGGCGGCGCGGGCCGGGCGCGCCGTGACGCTGTGGGCGCGCAATGCCGAACATGCCGCGCGGATCGCATCGACGCGCGACAATCCGCGGCTGCCCGGCGTGCGGATCGCGGCGGAGATCGTCGTGACCAGCGATCTGGCGCTCACCGCGCGCGCCGACATGTTGCTGATCGCAACACCGGCGCAGCATTTGCGCGGCGCGGTCAACATGCTGGCCTCGCATCTGACAAGGCCGTTGCCGATCGTCGCCTGCGCCAAGGGCATCGAGCACGGCACCCACAAGTTCATGACCGACGTGATCGCGGAGGCCGCGCCGCACGCGCAGCCGGCGATCCTGTCGGGACCGAGCTTTGCCGACGACGTCGCGCGCGGCTTGCCGACGGCGGTGACGCTGGCGGCAAGGGACGAGGCGCTGGCGAGCGGCCTGGTGCAGGCGCTGGGCTCGCCGACATTCCGCCCCTATCACTCCACCGACATCCGCGGCGTCGAGATCGGCGGCGCCGCCAAGAACGTGCTGGCGATCGCGGTCGGCATCGCGGTCGGGCGCAAGCTCGGGGCCTCCGCCCAGGCGGCGCTGACGACGCGCGGCTTTGCCGAGCTGACGCGCCTCGGCCGCGCCTTGGGCGCGCGCAGCGAGACACTCGCGGGCCTGTCGGGTCTCGGCGATCTCATCCTGACCTGCGCGAGTCCGCAATCGCGCAATTTCGCGCTCGGGCTCGCGCTCGGCCGCGGCGAGCAGCCGCCCGCCGGCAAGCTCGCCGAGGGTGAGTACACCGCGCCGGTGCTGATCGAGCTCGCAGCTTCGCGAAACATCGAGATGCCGGTATCAGAAGCGGTCGCCTCGATCCTGAGCGGCCGGAGCACGATCGACGCGGCGATTTCGGGGCTGCTGACGCGCCCCTTCAAGTCTGAGGAATGAACATGGCGTACTGGCTGGTGAAATCCGAACCGTCGGTGTGGTCCTGGGACCAGCAGGTGGCGAAGGGCGCCAAGGGCGAGGCCTGGACCGGTGTGCGCAACTACACCGCGCGCCAGAACCTCGTTGCCATGAAGAAAGGCGACAAGGCGTTCTATTATCATTCCAACGAAGGCAAGGAGATCGTCGGCATTGCCGAGGTCATCAAGGAGGCCTATCCCGATCCGACCGACAAGACCGGCAAATTCGTCTGCGTCGATATCAAGGCCGACAAGCCCTTGAAGAATCCGGTGACGATGGCTGCGATCAAGGCCGAAAAGAAGCTGGCCGACATGGCGCTGGTGAAATATTCGCGGCTCTCGGTGCAGCCGGTGACGGCGGAGGAGTGGAAGCTCGTCTGCAAGATGGGCGGGATGTAGTTCCTCACGTCTTTGGCAATGTGAACACCTGGCACGGCGCTGCAATGCCGCGCAGCGAATGCGACCCGAGCGCGACCAGCTTCATGTCCGTCTCGGCGGCAAGCGCGCCCGACACCAGCACAGCCCGCCCCAACGGCTTGCACAATCCTTCGAGGCGGCTGGCGAGATTGACGGCTGGACCGATCGCGGTGAAATCGAGCCGGTTCGCGGCACCGATATTGCCCCAGAGCATCTCGCCGAGATGGAGCGCAGCACCGAACGCCAGCGGCGGCAGGCCCTTGGCGCCGCGCTCCGCGTTGAGATAGGCCATCCCGGCCTCGGCTGCGCCGGCAGCACGCAGAGCGGCCTCGCAGGCAGGGCGCGGCGATGCCTCGACCACCGGAAAGATCGCGAGCACGCCGTCGCCGATGAATTTCAGGACCTCGCCGCCGAAGGCGTGAACAGCGCCGGCGATGCGATCGAACCAGGCGTCGAGCGCGGCGATGACCTCGCCAGGTGGTGAGGTTTCCGACAGGGTCGTGAAATTGCGCAAATCCGCATAGAGCAGCGCGGCCTGAATGGTCTCGCCGAGATCGCGCCGCAAGGGTGCCGCCAGCACCCGCTCGGCGCTGCGCCTGCCGAGATAGGCGTCCAGCGTTGCCCGCAACGTGGCGCGCGCGGCGAGCACGGCAAGCGGCGTTGCGGCGAAACGCGCGGCCTGGCGCAGTTGCCCGATTTCATCTGCGGTGAACGGCCGCGGCCCGATCCAGCTGAGCAGCGGCCCATCTTGCCGTCCGACGATGTCTTCGTGCAGCTCGCCGCGCACGATGTCGCGCAGCCAGCGGCGACCGGCATCGTTCGGCGGATCCGGAGCCAGCCCGCCAGGCGCGAAGCCGAGCGCTTCGATCACCTGGCCGCTGTCGGCCCGCCATAGCCATGTCCGCTTCGCGATCAGCGGATGCGGCACCTCCAGCGTGAGGGCGCCCGCCGCAAGCGGCACGCCGTCGGCCACGAGATGAGCGCCGAGTTCCGCGAGCAGGCGGTCGGCCCCGGCACTATCCGAGGCGACATCGACAAGCCAGGCGAGCGTCGGGGAGAGCTGCATGGCCCGATCATGGCGAAGGCGGGCCGGGTTTGTCACGGCCAATCCTTGACGGGCCGCCCACGCGCCGCCATGTCCCAGTGTCAGCGAAGGAATGATCGCCCATGACTGAACCGTTCATCGTGCGACGCGAGACCCAGATCGCGGCACCGCGCGCTACCGTTTTCGCTTACCTGACCGACCCCGAGAAGATCCTGAGCTGGATGGGGTCGGAGGTGACCACGGAGCCGCATCCCGGCGGGCTCTATCTGCTCAAGGGCGTCGGTCCGCGCGGCGGCGTCGCCCGCGGCGCCTTCCGCGAGGTCGTGCCGGTGCATCGTCTGGCCTACACGTTCGGCTGGGAGGGCGGCCAGGAAGTGCCGCCGGGCTCGAGCCTGATCGAGATCGACCTGATCGAGCGCGATGGCGGCACGCTGCTGCGCATGACCCATAGCGGCCTGCCGAGCGAAGCGCAGGCGGCTTCGCATGCGACGGGGTGGGCGCATTATCTGGAACGGCTGACGATCGTGGCCGCAGGCGGCGATCCCGGTCCCGATAACGGCGTCTCGACCAAGTCGTAGCTCTGTCGGGTGGGCAAAGCGAAGCGTGCCCACGTCTTACGTAATCACTGAGAGGTGGTGGGCACGCTACGCTTTGCCCACCCTACAGCTACGGCACTACGGCACCCGCGCCTATTTTCACCTCCAACGGCAGTGTCGTTACACCGCCGCCGTCGCGACCACCTGCTGCAGGAGCTGCTCGCGCCGCGCCTGCGAGCGCTGGCCCTTCATGGTCGCGGCAAAGCGTTCGAGGATGCCTTCCTCGAAAGCGGTGACGATGGTGTCGTGGACATAGCTCTTGCGGCAGATCGCCGGCGTGTTGGAGAGCTTGTCGGCGGCAGCGCGGATCGCGTCCAGCACCTGCTTCTTGCGGCCGCGCTGGCTGGTCGCCGGCGTGATCCGCGACAGGGATTCCACGACCACGGCGGAGGCCATCAGCGTGCGAAAATCCTTCAGCGAGATCTTGATTCCGGCGATCTCGCGCAGGAACGCATTCACCTGCGTGGTGCTGACCGCGCGCACGATGCCGTTGGCGTCCCGATACTGGAACATCCGCTTGCCGGGGACGCCCTGCAAAATACCGATGGCGCGCACCAGCTTGGCCGCGTCGCATTCCTTGCGCACTGCCTTGCCGCCCTTCGCCTTGAAGGTCAGCACGAAGCAATCGTCTTCCAGCGTGACGTTGGACTTGAGCAGTGTGGTCGCGCCGCGGGTGCCGTTGAGGCGGGCGTAGGATTCGTTGCCGGGGCGGATCGCGGTGCGCGCGATCAGCTCGATCACGGCCGAGAGCGCGAATTCACGCGTCGGCTCGTCGCCCGACAGGAACGCCGAGACCTTGCGCCGGATCTTGGGCAGCGCGCCGACGAGCTTCTCCAGGCGATGCGCCTTGCGATGCTCGCGGACCTTCTCCCAATCGGCGTGATAGCGATATTGCAGCCGGCCCGCGGCATCGCGGCCCACGGCCTGAAGATGCGAGCTCGGATCGGCCGAGTAGCGCACCTCGCGATAGGCCGGCGGCACCGCCATGGCGTGCAGCCGGCGGATGGTGCGGGCGTCGCGGATGTGTGCGCCGTTGGGGCGGACGAAGGAATAGCCCTTGCCGCGCCTGATGCGGCGAATGGTCAGCTCGTTCTGGTCGCCGAGCCGCAGGCCGAGTTCCCTGGCAAGCGCCTCGACCGTCGCCGGCGCCGTGTCAAAGGTCTTTTTGGGGCTGGGACGCCTGAAAGGGGCCGATTTGGGCCATTGTCCGAGGGCTTTGGCCAGCGCAATGGCAGCAGGATCGGCTGAAGCGGGCCGTATCGTCCCGAGATTCTGCTGATCCATCATAGTCTTATGCCTTAGCCCTGTCTGTTATCGGTCAATGCCGTAATTCTGATGTTTGTTCCGAAGGGCCTCTTTGGACCCGGGTTGGCCATTTAGGGTGTTCCGAACCGCATTGCGAGTCCCGAATCAGTGACGAGAGGTTGCCAAATACCGTCCGCGTCGCATGGGCGCCCTGCACCAGCTGATTCCTGAGAGTTGGGTAAAGGCCTCAACGCCGCCCGTGGGGCCTGTTTCAGATCTGCGACAGTCGCCGCAGGCGGGCTTGATCCTCCGCATGGCGGGCGGCCCGCCGAAGGTCCAGCTTGTGCTCCTTGTCGGGTCCGGTTAGCCCGACGCATAATCAGTCAATGATCAAGTCGGCTCGCCGGTCGCTAGCGTTCGGCCTGCCGTATGTGGAGGGAAAGCATGTCCGAGAAGATCTACGACGTCCCTGCGGAGTGGGCGAAGCGCGCCTGGGTCGACCAGGCCAAGTACAAGGAGATGTACGCTCGCTCGATCTCGGACCCGAACGGTTTCTGGGCGGAGCAGGCCAAGCGCATCGATTGGATGCACGCGCCGACGAAAATCGAGAACGTCTCGTTCGCACCCGGTAACATCTCGATCAAATGGTTCGAGGACGGCATTCTCAACGTCGCCTACAATTGCATCGACCGGCATCTCGCCAAGCGCGGCAACCAGACCGCGATCATCTGGGAAGGCGACGATCCCTCGCAGTCCAGGCACATCACCTATCGAGAGCTGCACGACGAGGTCTGCCGGATGGCCAACATCCTGCGCACCCGCAACGTCAAGAAAGGCGACCGCGTCACCATCTACCTGCCGATGATTCCGGAAGCGGCCTATGCGATGCTCGCCTGCGCGCGCATCGGCGCGATCCACTCCGTGGTGTTCGCGGGCTTCTCCCCGGACAGCCTCGCCCAGCGCATCAACGACTGCAAATCCAAGATCATCATTACCGCGGACGAAGGCCTGCGCGGCGGCAAGAAGGTGCCACTGAAGGCCAATGTCGATGCGGCGCTCGCCAAGGCCGACGGCGTCGACTGGGTCGTCGTGGTCAAGCGCACCGGCGGCAAGGTCGACATGAACCCGACGCGCGACCTCTGGTATCACGAGGCGGCGGCAATGGTGACGACGGAATGCCCGCTCGAGCACATGCACGCCGAGGACCCGCTGTTCATCCTCTACACGTCGGGCTCGACCGGCCAGCCCAAGGGCGTGCTGCACACCACGGGCGGCTATCTCGTGTTCGCCTCGATGACACATCAATACGTCTTCGATTATCACGACGGCGACATCTACTGGTGCACCGCCGACGTCGGCTGGGTCACCGGCCACAGCTACATCCTCTACGGTCCGCTGGCGAACGGCGCGACCACGCTGATGTTCGAAGGCGTGCCGAACTACCCGGATAATTCCAGGTTCTGGAACGTCATCGACAAGCACAAGGTCAACATCTTCTACACCGCGCCGACCGCGATCCGCGCGCTGATGCAGTCGGGCGACGAGCCGGTGAAGAAGACCTCGCGCGCGAGCTTGCGTCTGCTCGGCTCGGTCGGCGAGCCGATCAACCCGGAAGCCTGGGAGTGGTATCACCGCGTCGTCGGCGACGACCGCTGCCCGATCGTCGACACCTGGTGGCAGACCGAGACCGGCGGCATCCTGATCACGCCGCTGCCGGGCGCGACCAAGCTCAAGCCCGGCTCGGCAACCCAGCCGTTCTTCGGCGTGGTGCCCGAGATCGTCGATGCCGACGGCAAGGTGCTGGAGGGCGAAACCTCAGGCAATCTCTGCCTCACCCGCTCATGGCCGGGCCAGATGCGCACCGTCTATGGCGACCATGCCCGCTTCGAGCAGACCTATTTCTCGACTTACAAGGGCAAGTACTTCACCGGCGACGGCTGCCGCCGCGATGCCGACGGCTATTACTGGATCACGGGTCGCGTCGACGACGTCATCAACGTCTCCGGGCATCGCATGGGAACCGCGGAAGTCGAGAGCGCGCTGGTGGCGCATGAGAAGGTCTCGGAGGCCGCGGTGGTCGGCTTCCCACACGACATCAAGGGCCAGGGCATCTATGCCTATGTCACCCTGATGGCCGGCGTGCAGCCGACCGAGGATCTGCGCAAGGAGCTCGTCACCTGGGTGCGCAAGGAGATCGGCCCGATCGCCTCGCCCGACCAGATCCAGTTCGCGCCGGGCCTGCCCAAGACCCGTTCCGGCAAGATCATGCGCCGCATACTGCGCAAGATCGCCGAGGACGAGCCGGGCAGCCTGGGCGACACCTCGACCCTGGCCGATCCCGCCGTGGTCGATGACCTCGTCAAGAACCGGCAGAACCGGAAGCCGGCGTAACCAAAGTCTCGTGCCCCGGACGCAGCGCAGCACGTCAGTGATGCGCTGCCGAGTCGGGGCCCATCTATCCAAACGCGAAGAACTGGGTCCCGGATCGGCGCTCCGCTTCGCTGCGCTTGTCCGGGACACGAGAGCGGGTGTTGAGCTCGCCTCCAACCAACAGCCGTTCACAGCCTCACGCGCTTGTCAGCGCGCGCGGCGGCGCGCCCGCCTATTTCCCGCCGGGTGTTGTTTTCAGGTCATTTACTTTATTTCGAACATTTCCTTTGTTCCCCCTGCTGGCCGGCCTTCGGTGGCCGCGCGTGGAAACCATCCGGTTAACGAGCGCGGTTAAGAATGTCCCCTGACGAGGACTTGGCGCGGCGGCGATTGCGGGTTCTGCGTCATTTTGGACGATCCGATTGTGCAAGGGGGAAGATCGATGTCGATGAGGATTGCGGTGGCGATGGCCGCCACCATCGGAGCTGGGGTCTTGATGTCGACGGCGGCAGAAGCGCGGCCGGAAATGGTGGGCACGCACCTCGCGGACTATTCGCCGGGCACGATCGTGGTCAAAACCAGCGAGCGCAAACTCTATCTCATTCTCGATAACGGCCACGCCGTGCGCTATCCGGTCGGCGTCGGCAAGTCCGGCAAGCAATGGGCCGGCACCACGAAGATCGACGGCAAGTATCTCAACCCGGCCTGGGCGCCGCCCGCCGAGGTGAAGCGCGACAAGCCGAACATTCCCGACGTGATTCCGGGCGGCTCGCCGCGCAACCCGATGGGCGTCGCGGCGATGACGCTGGCCGGCGGCGAATACGCCATCCACGGCACCAACGTGCCGGGTTCGATCGGCGGCTTCGTCTCCTATGGCTGCATCCGCATGCTCAACGACGACATCACCGATCTCTATGGCCGCGTCTCCGTCGGCACGACGGTGGTCGTGACGCGCTGATCCCGCGATCGGCTGCGACAAGAACGAGCCGCGTCTTTGGACGCGGCTTTTTTGTTACCAGAAGCGCCAGCTGCGTGCGCACCAGCCGTCGCGATGGCCGCCGTTGTAGCTTCGCGCATAACCGCCGGCGAGCAACGCCGCCGCAACGTTCGCGGTCCGCCGCGTCGCGACGTCGGCAAGCACGCGGCCGTATTTGTCGGGGCCGAGATTGGTGATGGTCACCCCGCCCTGGCCGAGCAGATCGCGCAACGCGCGGGCCGCGGCTTCCGCCTTGTCCAGCTCCTCCTGGCAGGAGGCCTTCAGTTCGGGCGCATCGATGCCGCGCAGCCGAACGCGCGCGACGAGATCGCCGCCGTTGTGCTGGTGCACGCGCGCCAGAAACGTGTCGCCGTCGACGGTGCGAATGACCTCGACCGGTTGGCGGGCTCCGGCCGCGCCGGACTGCTGCAGGATGATTTCGGCATTCCGCGATTGTTCGTCATTCACTCGTGGAACAGGCCACATCGTTCCCTGGCGGAAGCCGAGCACGACGGCCGTCACAACGCCGACAACGAACATCCACGGCAACAGTCCGGAGAAGCGACGGCCGAACGGCGAGCCGCTGTATGAAGTCCGGTATGGACGGCTGGGATCGAAGCGCGACATCCGCGCACGCTAGGGCTGAGTCGGCTGAACCGGCAAGATAGCTTGTGAGGAGCGCGCGTAAGGCGCCACTTCAAAAGTCGGAGGCGATGCCCTTGCGCTCCCAGTCGCCGTAGCGGGTCGGCTCGGGTCCCTTCGGTCCCTGCAGCTCCTTCGCCTTGGCCTCGCTGCTGGCCTCCGCGGCGGAAGCCCGCCGGCGTGCCTCGGCTTCGGCCAGCGCGCGCTGGGCTGCCGGCGTGAGCGGCTTGCGATCGGGAACGGGAGGCTGGTCACTCATCGTCCGGTCTTCTAGCGCAGGAAAAGCCGCAATGCGACGTGCAATAACGCATTCCTGAAATCAGGCCCGGAGGGCTGAAAAAGCCGGAAGCGATTCTTACATTTGGCATATTCGCGTGTCAGAGATCAGTCTCTTGAGGCATGCGCCATTGCGGCGGAACTGCCGCTCGCTCAGAACCTTGCTTCCGCATGCCATCTCAACGTTTTGCTCCTCCGCCCGAAGTGCCAGGCCTTGCGGCACGACGGATTGCCGCCGATATCGTCGACGGCGTGCTGCACAAGCACCGCACACTTGACGATCAGCTCGACGGCAGCGGGGCCCATCCCGGACTGAAGACGCTGCCCGACCGCGACCGGGCGTTGATGCGTCGCCTGGTCGCCACCGTGCTGCGCCGGCTCGGCACGCTCGGCCACGTGCTGTCGCGGCTGCTCGACAAGGGCATTCCCTCCGACGCGCCGCGCGCGCAGAGCGCGCTGCTGATCGGCGCGGCGCAGATCCTCTGGATGGACGTGCCGGATCACGCCGCCGTCGACCTCTCCGTTCGGCTGGTACAGTCCGACCGGCGCGCCGCGCGCTATGCCGGTCTCGTCAATGCCGTGCTGCGCCGCTGCGCGCGCGAGGGCAAGGCGCTGGTCGAGGAAGTCGCCACGCAATCGCTGGACCTTCCGCCATGGCTGCTCGCGCGCTGGAGCGCGCATTATGGCGAAGCCACCGCACGAGAAATGGCGCTGGCGCTCGGCCACGAGCCCTCGCTCGATCTCACCGTGAAGTCGGATCCCGCGCAATGGGCGAGCCGCCTGCACGGCGAGACGCTGCCGACCGGGACGGTGCGGATGCTGCTGCACGGCTCGGTGACCATGCTGCCCGGCTTCACCGAGGGACAATGGTGGGTGCAGGACGCCGCCGCCGCGCTGCCGGCCCGGCTGTTCGGCGACGTCGAAGGCAAGTCCATTGCAGATCTCTGCGCCGCCCCTGGCGGCAAGACCGCGCAACTGGCGCTGGCAGGCGCGCAGGTCACGGCGATCGACCGCTCGCCGGCCCGGGTGGCACGACTGCGCGAAAACCTGGCGCGGCTGTCGCTCCAGGCCGAAACCGTCGTCGCTGACGCCGTGGAATGGGCCGGCCCCGCCGAGAGCTTCGACGGTGTCTTGATCGATGCGCCCTGCACCTCGACCGGCACGATCCGCCGCCATCCCGATGTGGCCTGGCTGCGGCAGGAATCCGACATCGCCCCCCTGACCGCGCTCCAGCAACGGCTGCTGCGAAAATCGGTGTCGCTGCTCAAGCCGGGCGGTACGCTGATCTACTGCACCTGCTCGCTGGAACCCGAGGAAGGCGAGCAGGCCGTGGCGACGCTGCTGGCGGCCGAGCCTGCGCTTCGCCGCGTCCCGATCGAGGCGTCGGAGGTCGCGGGCCTGGACGAAATCGTCACGCCGGAGGGCGATCTGCGCACCTTGCCCTGCCATTTGCCGAACCCCGATCCCAAGCTCGGCGGACTCGACGGATTTTTCGCGGCCCGGCTCGTTAAATCCTGATTTTGCACTGGATTTTGCGACGTGGCGCTGATTCGCGCCGTTCAAGGTGGTGTCAGACGACCGATTTTGGGATTAATAGGGATTCGTCGCTAATCCTCTCCCCCTTCAAGGCAAGGCGTGTCGGTCGCTCAACGCAGACGTATCTCGACGCTGGTCATGAACCGCTTCGCGCGGAACATGCTCGCGCGCGCGAGCGGCGGTTCGGTTGCGCTGTCGCGGGTCTGGCCCAGCCGCACCGACCGGCTGATCATCGCGCCGCACGATCTGCGCACCGCGGATGCGACCCGCGCCGCCGAAATCTATGCCGGCCGCTTCGTCTTCGCCGGCAAGATCGTCAATTGCCACGGACGCTCGATCTTCGATCTCGAGCCGCCGTCGGAGGATTGGGAGGTTGCGCTGCTCGGCTTCGGCTGGCTGCGCCATCTGCGCGCCGCCGACACCGCGCTGACACGGGCGAATGCGCGCGCCCTGATCGAGGACTGGATCGCCAACCCCGCCAACAAGCGTCGCCCGGTCGCGCGCCGCGCCGACGTGCTGGCGAGGCGCGTGATCTCGCTGCTGTCGCAGGCGCCGCTGGTGCTGAGCGAGACCGACAACAAATTCTACCGCCGTTACTTGCGCGCCCTCGCCCGCGAGATCCGCTTCCTGCGCTACACCATGGTCGACATTCCGGACGGAGTGCCGAAGCTGCAAGTGCTGATCGCGCTGTGTTACGCGGCGCTGTGCCTTGCCAACCAGACGCGTCACATCCGCAGCGCATCGAAGAAGCTGTCGGACGAATTGCAGCGGCAGATCCTGCCCGATGGCGGACACATCTCCCGCAACCCGGGCGCGCTGATCGAACTCCTGATCGACCTCTTGCCGCTGCGGCAGACTTTTGCCGCGCGCAACATCGCGCCGCCGCCGGCGCTGCTCAACGCAATCGACCGCATGATGCCGATGCTGCGCTTCTTCCGGCACGGCGACGGCAATTTCGCGCTGTTCAACGGCATGAGCGCGACATCCTCGGATCTGCTCGCCACCCTGCTCGCCTATGACGACACCCACGGCGCGCCGATGGCCAACATGCCGCATACCGGCTTTCAGCGCCTCGATGCCGGCCAGACCACTGTGATCATCGACACCGGCCCGCCGCCGCCGGCCGGCGTCAGTCACGACGCCCATGCCGGCTGCCTGTCATTCGAGTTGTCCTCCGGCATCAGCCGGATCGTCACCAATTGCGGCATGCCGACCACGGGACGCGACAATTGGCGGCCGTTCGCACGCGGCACCGCGGCGCATTCCACGCTGACCTATCACGACACCTCGTCCTGCCAGTTCATCGAGATGTCGGCGATGAAGCGCCTGTTGCACGGCTCGCCCGTCACCAGCGGACCCGTCGAGGTCGAGAGCTATCGCGAGATCGTGCAGAACGGCACGCTGCTCACGACCTCGCATGACGGTTACCTCTCGAAATTCGGCGCGATCCACCGCCGCGTGCTGATGATCGCCAATGACGGCGCGCGCATCGACGGCGAGGACACGCTGTCGCCGCCGCAGGGCGGACGCTTTAAGGGCGCGAATGCCGATTTCGCGCTGCGCTTCCATCTGCATCCCGCCGTGAAGGCCAGCCGGCTCTCGGACGCCCGCGGCGTGATGCTGGTGCTGCCGAACCGCGACGTCTGGACCTTTGAAGCATTGGACGACAAGGTCGACCTCGAGGACAGCGTATTCCTGGCCGGCAATGACGGCCCGCGCCGCACCGCGCAGATCGTGATCCGGCAGGATGCGCGGCAGGCGCCCTCGATCCGCTGGAGTTTTGTGCGTTCGACCGCCTCGCCGGCGGTGACCAATGCCCGCCGGAATGCGCGCCGCGAGCCGGAACTCCCGCTGTAAACGTGCGATTCAGTCCGATCCGGCCGTTGTGAAAACGGCCGAAAGCTGCTATCGAGCCGTCGCTCGCGCGACTGGCGACCTTGGATGGAGCACCATCGGGAAGCGCGGGCCACATCCGCCGCGCGCCTGGGCATAGACACTCCTTAAGACAGAGGATCTTGCTCATGACTGACCATCCCCGCCGCGTCACCCGCGCCCTTCTCTCCGTCTCCGACAAAACCGGCCTGATCGAGTTCGCCAAGGCGCTGGCCGCGCACGATGTCGAGCTGGTCTCGACCGGCGGCACCGCGAAAGCGATCGCCGCGGCCGGGCTGAAGGTGAAGGACGTCTCCGACCTCACCGGCTTCCCCGAGATGATGGACGGCCGCGTCAAGACGCTGCATCCGAAGGTGCATGGCGGCCTGCTCGCGATCCGCGACAACAAGGAGCATGCGGAGGCGATGAAGTCGCACGGCATCGCGCCGATCGACCTGCTCGTCGTCAACCTCTATCCGTTCGAAGCCACCGTCGACAAAGGTGCCGGCTTCGAGGACTGCATCGAGAACATCGACATCGGCGGCCCCGCGATGATCCGCGCCGCCGCCAAGAACCACGACGACGTCGCCGTCGTGGTCGAGGCGCAGGACTATCAGGCCGTGCTCGACGAGCTCGCCGCCAACAAGGGCGCGACCACGCTGAAGCTGCGCCGGCGGCTTGCGGCAAAGGCCTATGCACGCACCGCGGCCTATGACGCCGCGATCTCGAACTGGTTCAACCGGCAGCTCGAGATCGACGCGCCCGACTTCCGCGCTTTCGGCGGCAGGTTGATCCAGTCGCTGCGCTACGGCGAGAACCCGCACCAGACCGCGGCGTTCTATGCGACGCCCGACAAGCGCCCGGGCGTCTCGACCGCGCGGCAGCTTCAGGGCAAGGAGCTCTCCTACAACAACATCAACGACACCGATGCGGCCTATGAATGCATCGGCGAGTTCGACACCAGGCGCACCGCGGCCTGCGTCATCGTCAAGCACGCCAATCCCTGCGGCGTTGCCGAAGGCGCGAACCTGGTCGAGGCCTATCGCAAGGCGCTGGCCTGCGATTCCACCTCGGCCTTCGGTGGCATCATTGCGATGAACCGTGCGCTTGACGCCGACACCGCGCGCGAGATCACCAAGATCTTCACCGAGGTGATCATTGCGCCCGACGCCACCGAGGAAGCGATCGCCATCATCGGCGGCAAGAAGAATTTGCGCCTCTTGCTCGCCGGCAGCCTGCCCGACCCGCGCGCGCCGGGCCTGACCGCCAAGACGGTGGCCGGCGGCCTGCTGGTGCAGAGCCGCGACAACGCCGTGGTCGACGACATGACCTTCAAGGTCGTGACCAAGCGGGCGCCGACCGAGGCCGAGATGCGCGACCTCAAATTCGCGTTCCGCGTCGCCAAGCACGTTAAGTCCAACACCATCATCTATGCCAAGGATCTCGCCACCGTCGGCATCGGCGCGGGCCAGATGAGCCGGGTGGACTCCGCCCGGATCGCGGCGCGCAAGGCCCAGGACGCGGCCAACGAGCTGAAGCTCGCCGAGCCGCTCACCAAGGGTTCGGTTGTGGCCTCGGATGCCTTCTTCCCGTTCGCCGACGGCATGCTCGCCTGCATCGAGGCCGGCGCTACCGCCGTGGTGCAGCCCGGCGGCTCCATGCGCGACGACGAAGTGATCAAGGCCGCCGACGAGCACGGCATCGCCATGGTGTTCACGGGCACGCGGCACTTCAGGCACTGAATT
Source organism: Bradyrhizobium frederickii (assembly GCF_004570865.1). Classification (GTDB taxonomy): domain Bacteria; phylum Pseudomonadota; class Alphaproteobacteria; order Rhizobiales; family Xanthobacteraceae; genus Bradyrhizobium; species Bradyrhizobium frederickii. The sequence continues at coordinate 130,753 of NZ_SPQS01000014.1, read as the reverse complement.
TCGGTGCACTGAACTCTCAACGGGGTCGTCCCCCGCGAACGCGGGGACCCATAACCCCAGGGAGAAATTACGGTGCGAGCTGGCAACTGCGAGTCTTTGCCAAATCACGTCCTGTGATTATGGATCCCGGATCTGCGCTCCGCTTCGCTCGCTTGTCCGGGACGACGGCGGGGATTGGTGCGACAGCGGGTCTCAGGACTTCCTCACCCGCATCAACAATCCCAGCCCCGCGACGAAGAACACCACCAGCACGGCCATGCCGGCCTTCTGGCTAGCGGTCGCAGCCGTAATCATGCCGATCAGCAGTGGCCCGGTGAAGGACGTCACCTTCCCGGTCAGCGCGAACAAGCCAAAATATTGCGCGATACGGTCTTTCGGTGCGAGGCGGATCAAGAGCGTGCGTGAGGCGGCCTGGAGTGGACCGCCGGCCGCGCCGATGAGGCAGCCCAGCACCAGATAGGCGCGCTCGGCCGCGCTCGAGAACAAGGGCGCGCCGGCTTGCGGCGGCGCCACCTTGACGAACAACACGCTGTCCTTGTCGACCAGGAGGATCGCGGCCACCGACAGCAGCAGGACCAGCAGACTTCCGGCGATGACGCGCTTCGGCCCGAGACGATCATCCAACTTGCCGCCGAACCATGCGCCGAACGCGCCGGCGATCGCGAGCATGATGCCGAAGGTGCCGATCTGGATGGTGTGCCAGCCGAACGTGCCCGCGGCATAAATGCCGCCGAAGGCGAACAGCGACACCAGGCCGTCGGTGTAGATCATGTTGGCGAGCAGGAACGCCGCAAGCGACTTCTGCTTCGGCAGGCCTTTGATCGATCGCCTCAGCTCCGACAATCCTTCGTGCAGCGCGTCGCGCAGCGGGCGCTTCGCCGGGTAATCCGGCGTGAACAGGAACAGCGGCGTCACGAAGATCACGAACCATATTCCGGTCAGCGGTCCGACGATGCGATCGCCCTGATGGCTGACCGGATCGAGCCCGAACAACGGCGTCAGGCCCAGCAATGTGCGGCCGGTCTCGGGATTGGCGGCGAGGAGGCCGAGCACGATGATCAGGCTGACGATGCCGCCGACATAGCCGGTCGCCCAGCCGGTGCCGGAGAGCCGGCCGATTCGCTCCGGCGGCACCAGGGTCGGCATCATCGCGTTGTTGAAGACGGTGGCGAATTCCGCTCCGACGCTGGCGAGCGCGACCGCAGTGAGCAGCAGAGGAATGATGGCGTGATCGCCGGGCCTGCCGATCCATAGCGTGCACGATGCCAGCACCAGCACCACGCCGAATCCCGCGATCCACGGCTTCCTTCGGCCAGAGGCGTCCGCGATGGCCCCCAGCACCGGCGACAACAGCGCGATCGCAAGTCCCGCAGCCGCCATCGCAAATGCCCACAGCGATTGGCCGGCGGCGGGATTCGGCGCAATGCTGGTGGCGAAATAGGGCGCGAACACGAAGGTCGTGATCAACGTGAAATAGGGCTGCGCGGCCCAATCGAAGAAGATCCAGCTGACGACGGCAGCGCGTGGCGGATAGGTCCGCTGCGCATCGGCCATGCGCGCATCCGGGGCGATCGTCGTCATCACGCAGGCCTCATCACGAACAGTTTTGCCTCTGTGTAGCCAAACCGTATAGCATTGCAGCGAGGCGTGTGAACCGGTCCGAAGCCCCAGCGGAAATTTGATCATGTCGTCATATTCGACTCGGCGGACATTTTTCGCTTTCGTGGCCGCTCTGGCGTTCGGTCTCGCACCCGCCACAGCCCAGGATGCGCGACAGGCCTATGTTCCAGCCGCGCCCGACACGGTGCGCGCCATTGCCGCCGAGCACGGCATGGTGGTCGCGCAGGAGAAGCTATCCGCGCAAGTCGGTGCCGAGATCCTGCGGCGCGGCGGCAACGCGGTCGATGCTGCAGTCGCGACCGGCTTTGCGATGGCCGTGACCTATCCACGCGCCGGCAATATCGGCGGCGGCGGCTTCATGGTGATCCATTCCGCCGACCGCAATGAAGACGTCACGATCGATTACCGCGAGACGGCGCCGGCGGCGACCACGCCGCAGATCTTCCTCGGCGCCGACGGCAAGCCAGATCCGGCGAAGTCACGGGATTCCGCGCTCGGCGTCGGCGTGCCCGGCACGGTCGCGGGACTCAGTCTGGCACTGGAGAAATACGGTTCGGGCCAGCTCACGCTGGCGCAATTGCTCGAGCCTGCGATTGCGCTCGCCCGCGATGGCTTCGTCGTCAGCGACGACATCGCCGATACGCTTCCCGGTTGGCACCGGCGGCTGGCACGCTGGCCTTCCGCCGCCAAAATCTTCTCGCGGCCCGATGGCACGCCGCTTCGTGAGGGCGACAGGCTGGTCCAGGGCGAGCTCGCCGAAACGCTGTCGGCCGTCGCTGCACAGGGGTCGCGCGGTTTCTATGAGGGACCGGTCGCGGAAAAGCTCGCCAAAGCCGTGGCTGATGCCGGCGGCATCATGACGCCGGGCGATTTGAAGGCCTACCAGGCCGTGATCCGCGCGCCGGTGCGGGGCACCTATCGCGGCTACGACATCGTGTCGATGCCGCTGCCTTCGTCCGGTGGCATCGTCCTGGTCGAAACGCTCAACATCCTCGAGGGCTTTCAGCTTGCCGATTTGAAGCAGGGATCGCCGGCATCGCTGCATCTCCTGATCGAGGCGATGAAGCGGGCCTATGCGGACCGCGCGCGCTATCTCGGCGATCCCGCCTTCGTCAACGCGCCGATCGAAACGCTCACCGCGAAGCACTACGCCGCCAAGCTGCGCTCCAGCATCCCGGCCGATCGCGCCACGCCCTCGAAAGAACTCGCTGCCGCGGCCCCCTCGCCGCGCGAGGGCAGCAACACCACGCATTTCTCCGTGGTGGATTCCCGCGGCAACGCCGTCAGCAACACTTACACGCTGAACTTCAGCTACGGCGTCGGCCTCGTTGCCGACGGCACCGGCGTGCTGCTCAACAACGAGCTCGACGATTTCACCGCCGCGGTCGGCGCCTCCAATGCCTATGGCCTCGTCGGCTTCGAGGCCAATCTGCCCGGACCCGGCAAACGTCCGCTGTCGTCGATGTCGCCGACCATCGTGCTCAGGGACGGCAAGCCGGTGCTGGTGACGGGCTCGCCCGGCGGCAGCCGCATCATTTCCAGCGTGCTGCAGGTGATCGTGAACGTCCTGGACTTCAAGATGGATGTTGCCGCCGCCGTCGCGGCGCCACGGCTGCATCACCAATGGTTGCCGGACGAAGTGCGCGTCGAGCGCGGCTTTCCCAACGACGTGCTGCTCGAGCTGAAAGCGATGGGCCATGCGATCGTCGAGCCGATGGGGCAGACATCGGCCAATTCGATTCTCGTGACGCCGAACGGGCCGCTCGGCGCGCCCGACCCCCGCACGCGGGGCGCAGAAGCGGCCGGCCATTGACCACGTCCTTTTGCATGGCCAAGTGTGCAATTGCGCACCCTCTCGTTCGGTGCTGCGCACCGGCCCGGAATGACGGGAGAGAGACTTACCGCCCCACCTCGTACGGCCCACCCTTTTCCAGCGCACGCGCATAGGCCGGGCGTGCGTGGATGCGATCGAGGAATGCCATTGCCTTGGGATGACCCTGCTCGAGCCCGCCGCGCGCTTGCGCCGCTTCGAGCGGGAAGCTCATCTGGATGTCGGCTGCGGTGAATTCGTTGCCGGCGAACCACTCGCTCTTGCCAAGCTCGCCTTCCCAGTAATCCATGTGCTGCTTGAGCTGCGGATTGACCAGCGTGGTCAGCGCCTGGTTCGAGACCTTGCGCACCAGCGGACGAAGCAGCGCCGGCGCGCGCTTCGGCATCAGCGTGAACAGCAGCTTCAGCAGCAGCGGCTGCATCGCCGACCCCTCGGCATAGTGCAGCCAATAGGTGAAGCGCAGCCGCTCCGGCGTGTTCGGCGGCGGAATCAGCCGGCCATTGCCGTAAGTCGCGATGAGATATTCGATGATCGCACCCGACTCGGCGATAATGTTGCCGTTGTCGGTGATGACGGGCGACTTGCCGAGCGGGTGGATGGCGCGCAGCTCCTTCGGCGCGCGCATGTCCGGCTGGCGCTGGTAGCGCACGATCTCATAAGGCACGCCCAGCTCCTCGAGCAGCCACAGCACGCGCTGCGAGCGGGAATTGTTGAGGTGATGAACGGTCAGCATCGGTGTGGTCCCCAGGGCTGGACGTGGTGGCTAGGCGCGGTGGCCAAGCGTGGTCGGTCGGCGGCGCCGTTGGTGCCAGCCCGGGGGCACAATGTCGAGCCGTGGGTGCGGATATTTTCACCCGGGTATATTGACCTCGATAATTTACCCGGGTATAAAATAGCCCCGACGTCATCAATATGGCAATGATTTCAATGCAACGGACTTTCACCGCCTTCCAGGGACCGCGTCGCCTGGTGTCCGGGCCCGCAGGCGAAGTCGCGCTGGTCGTCAAGCGGGTGGCGCAACGGCCGAACGAGGCCATCGTCATCTTCGAGGACGCCACCGGCCGATCGATCGATTTCGATCTGCGCGGCGGGGATCGCGAGGTGCTGGCGCGGCTGGCCAAGCTTGTCCCGCCGCCGGTTGAGGAGAGCACGCCGCCGAGCGAGCCGCGCGGCCGCGGCCGACCCAAGCTCGGCGTCGTCGCGCGCGAGGTGACGCTGTTGCCGCGGCACTGGGAGTGGCTCGGCGCGCAGCCGGGTGGCGCCTCGGTCGCGCTGCGCAAGCTGGTCGACGAGGCGAGGCGCGCGAGCGGCGACAAGGACCGCGAGCGGCAGGCGCGCGATGCGGCCTATCACTTCATGTCGACCATGGCCGGCAATCTGCCGCGGTTCGAGGAAGCTTCGCGGGCGCTGTTCGCAGATGACCGGCGGCGCTTCACCGCAATGATCGCCGACTGGCCGGCCGACATCCGCGACCACATCGTCAAGCTCGCCTACAGCGACCGCGCGTAGCCGCGCGGCGCTCTTCACAAACCCATCGACGGCCGAGCCGCGCATTGTGCGGCAACGGCTCCGCACGCCCTGACGAAAGACACATTCATGTCCACCACCAAACCGCTTTGGAAAACATTCCTCCGCTTCCTCGCGCCCTTGATGCTGAGCAACGCGCTGCAATCGCTGTTCGGCACTGTCAGCAACGTCTATCTCGGCCAGATGATCGGCGTCGACGCGCTGGCGGCGGTCTCGGTGTTCTTCCCCGTGATGTTCTTCCTGTTCGCCTTCGTCATGGGCCTCAGCACCGGCGCGACCGTGCTGATCGGCCAGGCCTTCGGCGCGCGCGAGCTCGACAAGATCACAAGCATCGCGGGCACGACGCTTGCGATCGGCCTTCTGCTCTCCACTTCGGTTGCGCTGATCGGCGGGCTCTTCAGCCGTCAGCTGATGATGGTGCTCGCCACGCCCGCGGACATTCTCGATCAGGCCAGCGCCTATGCGCGGATCATGCTGCTCACCATGCCGCTCGGCTTCGTCTTCCTGCTGATGACGGCGATGATCCGCGGCGTCGGCGACGCGCTGACGCCGCTGCTGGCGCTGGCGCTGTCGACCGCGATCGGCCTGATCCTGACGCCGATGCTGATCCACGGGTCGTTCGGATTGCCGACGGCTGGCATCGCCAGCCCGGCATGGGCGGCCGCGATCGCGAATGCGCTCACGTTGATCGCGCTCGCCGTCTATCTGCTGCGGAAGAAGCACGCGCTCGCGCCGGACGCGGCTCTGCTGCGTCGGTTGCGGCTCGATGGCGCCATGCTCGGCAAGATTCTCGGCATCGGATTGCCGAGCGCCATCGGCATGGTGGTGATGGCGATCGCGGAGCTGGTCCTGCTCGGCCTCGTCAACGGCTTCGGGTCGGACGCCACAGCGGCCTATGGCGCCGTCAACCAGGTGATGGGCTACACGCAGTTCACGGCGATGTCGATTTCGATCGCGGTCTCGATCCTCGGCGCGCAGGCGGTCGGCGGCGGCGACAGAACCCGGCTCGACGGCATCGTGCGGACCGGGCTCGCTTTCAACTTCGTCCTGACCGGCGGGCTCGTGGCGCTGATCTATCTGGCGCCGCGCGCCATCCTCGGCATCTTCATCATCGACGCCACCGTGCTCGATCTGGCGAAAGGCCTGCTCGACATCGCCCTGTGGAGCTCGGTGCCGTTCGGCCTGGCCACGGTGTTCTCCGGGGCCATGCGCGCGGCGGGCGTCGCGCTGACGCCGATGCTGCTCTCGATCTTCGCCATCGTCGCGATCGAGCTGCCGGCCGCGGTGATCCTGAGCCGCACGATCGGCCTTGAGGGCGTATGGGCCGCCTATCCCATCGTGTTCTGCGCCATGTTCGTTTTGCAGATGGGCTATTACCTCACGGTCTGGCGCAAGCGCGCGATCCGGCGTCTGATCTGACGCTCAAAGTATTACGACCATCATTAAACGGTGGACCTGTGGCGCGCCCTGCGCCACAATAGAAGAAAAGCCAGACCAGAAAGTCAGGTCAGGGAGAAAGAGTTTGACCCGCATTGCCCCGCAGTTCCTGTTCGATTTCGGCAGCCCGAACGCCTATCTCAGCCATCTCGCGATCCCCGCGATCGAGCAGCGCATCGGCGTCAAGTTCGAATACGTCCCGATCCTGCTCGGCGGCATCTTCAAGGCGACCAACAACAGGTCGCCGGCCGAGACGCTGGCCGGGATCAAGAACAAGCGTGAATTCCAGCAGGTCGAGACCGAACGCTTCATCAAGCGCTTCAAGGTCCAGCCCTATGTCTGGAATCCCCATTTCCCCGTCAACACGCTGAACCTGATGCGCATGGCGATCGCGGCGCAAGCGGAAGGCGTGTTCGAGGCCTATGTCGAGGCCGCCTTCCACCACATGTGGCGCGAACCGAAGAAGATGGACGATCCTGAAGTCGCGGCGAAGGTGCTGGCGTCCTCCGGCCTCGATGCCCAGAAGCTGTTCGCCCGCGCGCAGGAGCCCGAGCTGAAGGGCAAGCTGATCAGGAACACCGAGGAGGCCGTCGCCCGCGGCGCGTTCGGCTCGCCGACCTTCTTCGTCGGCAACGAGATGTTCTTTGGCAAGGAACAGCTCCGCGAAGTCGAGGAGATGGTGCTGGAAGGGGACAAATAGGGAATGGCGAATAGCGAGTCGTGAAATTGTGACTCGTCATTTGCGGCCTCTCGCCCTATTCGCTATTTCCCACTCGCCATTTGCCTCGTTCAACGGAGCTCTCGCATGCGTATCCTCGTGGTCGGCGCCGGCGCCATCGGCGGCTATTTTGGTGGCAGGCTGTTGCAGGCCGGCCGCGACGTCACCTTCCTGGTCCGTCCGCGCCGGGCCGGCGAGCTCGCCAGCGCCGGGCTCGTCATCAAGAGCCCGAATGGCGATGTGACCTTGAAGAATCCGCCGACCGTGCAGGCCGACGCGCTCAAGGACAAGTTCGACGTCGTGCTGCTCAGCTGCAAGGCGTTCGATCTCGACAACGCCATCAAGTCGTTCGCGGCCGCCGTCGGGCCGAACACCGCCATCATCCCCATGCTGAACGGCATGAAGCATCTCGACATTCTCGACCAGACCTTCGGTGCCGAGCGCGTGCTCGGCGGCCTCTGCGCCATCGCCGCGACCTTGAACGAGCAGCGTGAGGTGGTGCAGCTCCAGCCGATGCAGGCGATCAGCTACGGCGAGCGCGACGGCAAGCTGTCCGACCGCGTCAAGGCGATCGACGAAGCCTTCAAGAGCGGCATCACCGGCGCCGCCGCCAGCCAGAACATCATGCAGGACATGTGGGAGAAGTGGGTGTTCCTCTCCTCGCTCGCAGCATCCACCAGCCTGATGCGGACCTCCGTCGGCAACATCCTCGCAGCGCCCGGCGGCCGGGATTTCCTGCTCGGCATGCTGGATGAGACCAGCGCAATCGCCACCGCGTCGGGCTACCCGCCGGGCGGACCGTTCTTCGAGCGGGTGAAGGGCAATCTCACCACCGAGGGCTCGCCGATGACGGCCTCGATGTTCCGCGACATCAAGGCCGGCCTGCCGGTCGAGGCCGATCACGTCATCGGCGACCTCATCGCGCGCGCCGACGCCGACAAGGTGCCGGTGCCGAAGCTGCGGATCGCCTACACGCATTTGAAGGCGTATGAGAAGCAGCGGGCGGGGTAGCTGAGGCCGCACACTCGGTGTCGTCCCGGGGCGCGCGGAGCGCGAACCCGGGACCCATAACCACAGAGAGTAGTTATGGAGCGAAGTGGTGACTCCGAGTCTTCGCAAAAACGCCATCCTGTGGCTATGGATCCCGGGCTCGCGCTTTGCGCGCCCCGGGATGACGAGCCGTGTTTGCAGGCCGCGCTATTTCAGATGCGCGAGATAGTGCGAGACGGCGGTGATCTCTTCATCGCTCATGCGGTAGGCGATGTCGGCCATCGCGGCGACGCCGCCGCCGACGCGCTGGCCTGCCTTGTAGTCGTGCAGCGCCTTGACCAGATATTCCTCGCGTTGACCTGCAAGCCGCGCGACGGCCTTGGTTCCGGCGAAGCTGTCCGTGTGGCATGAGGCGCAGCGGCGGCCGGCGGCAACTTGCGCGCCCTTTTTCGACAGGTCCGGATCGGCATCTTCCGGACCCTTCGGCGGCGCCATTTGCGAGAAATAGGCACCGAAAACGCGGATGTCCTCGTTGGTGATCTCCTCGGCGATCGGCTTCATCTGCTCGTTCTTGCGCGCGCCGGCGCGGAAGAACACCAGCTGCCACTGGATGAATTGATCGGGCTGCCCGGCGAGCGAGGGGACGTTCTCGGTTTGCGAAATGCCGTTCTCGCCGTGACAGCCGGAGCAGGCGGCGGCCTTCTCCTTGATCGCGGAATTCTCGGCAGCACCCGCCGGAACGGCACCGAGCGCCAGGAGCGCAAGCGCGCTGATTGCGTGCGAGATGAATGGCCGGCGCATGATGGAATTCCGATCTGATCAACGGCGTCGCTTCCGGGGCGTGCGGAGCACGCGCCCTGGATCCATAACCACGGCTTGGGGTTATGGGTTCCGGACTTGCGCTGGCGCGCAATCCGGAACGACGGCATCGGCTTTGAAATGAAGGAGGCTGCGACGGTCGCCCGCTCGCAGCCTCTCGTGACGTCGCGTTACTTCTTGCTGTAGCTGATGCGATAGATCGCGCCGGCCCAGTCGTCGGCAACCAGGATCGATCCGTCCTTGGCAAGAAGAATGTCGTTGGGACGGCCGAGATAGCCCTGGTCGCCCTCAAGCCAGCCGGAGGCGAAGATCTCCCGCTTGGGATTCTTGCCGTCCGGCCCGACGATCACGCGCACGATGCGCGCGCCCTGGTACTTGTGACGATTCCAGGAGCCGTGCTCGGCGATCAGGATGTTGTTCTTGTACTCGGCGGGGAATTGGTCGCCGGTGTAGAACTTCATGCCGAGCGGAGCGACGTGGGCGCCGAGATTCAGCACGGGCGGCGTGAACTCCGAGCATTTGTGGCCCATCGCGAACTTGTCGTCGGGCAGATTGCCCTGGTGGCAGTAGGGATAGCCGAAATGCTCGCCGATCCGGTTGATCATGTTCAGCTTGTCCGAGGGCAGATCATCGCTGATCCAGTCGCGGGCATTCTCGGTGAACCAGAGCTTGCCGGTGCGCGGATCGACGTCGCCGCCGACCGAGTTGCGCACGCCGAGCGCCCAAATTTCGGCGTTGCCGGTCTTGGGATCGACGCGGCGGATCTGCGAGACGCTGGTCGGCGGGATGCCGATATTGAAGGGCGGCCCGAACGGCAGGAAGAACCAGCCTTCCTTGTCGACCGCGATGTACTTCCAGCCATGCGCGGCATAGGACGGCATGTCGTCATAGACGACCTTGCCGTCGCCGGGATTGTCGAGCTTGTTTTCGATGTCGTCGTAGCGGAGCAGCTTGTCGACCGCGATGACGTAGAGCGCGCCGTCCTTGACGGCGAGCCCCGTGGGCATGTTCAGCCCCTTGAGGATGGTCTTGACTTCCTTCTTCCCGCCACTGTCCTTGATGGCATAGACGTTGCCGAGGCCGAACGAGCCGACGAAGAGGGTGCCCTTGTCACCCCAGGCCATCTGACGCGCCGCCAGCACGCCCGAGGCGTAGACCTCGATCTTGAAACCCGCCGGCAGCTTGATCTTCTTGACGATGTTGGCGAGCTCGGCGTCGGAGGCGCCGGTCGGCGGCCCCGAGGGCGGCGCGAGACCCTTCTGCGCCTCGGTCTCATCGCCCAGGAACCAGTCATCCGGCGGATGGGTCCAGAACTCCTTGGTCCCGGATTCGTATTTCTTCAGCGCCCGGTTCTTGTCCTGCTGCTGCGCATTGCCGGCGCTGGTCCCCGCGAGAAGAGCAGCCGCTGCAAGCGCCAGAACGGATTGAAAGACGGATCGATGGAATGTCATCGCGTCACTCCCCTGAGGCAGCCGTAAGGGCTGCGCATTATTTTCTTTTGCTAGTCGAGAGGCGAAGTTTTGGTCCGTCGTAACGACAGACGCAAAAAAGGTTAGCACATCTGCAAGCGCTGAGAAGCGCGGCACACGCACCGCGGTTGCGCCGCATAAAAATTGAGACGGAATGTCAACGAGGCCAAACGCGCGGCGAGGGCGCTCTCGCTGCAACGCGGAATCAAGACGGCGCACGCCTCATGTGCGGGGCAGGGAGGAGGCCGGGCAAACACAAAACGCGAAAACAACCCCATGCACAGTAGAACGGCGCAAGTCGCGCCGCTCGGGATGAGACCCGCCAGGCATTTGACTCGTCGAGCAAAATATCAATCGCGGCGCTTAGCTGGCGACCGGGTAGGGTCCATCCTCGAACACCGTGTCATGATAGCCTTTGGACCCGATCTCGCGCGCCAGCGCACTGCGAAAATCGCGCCCCTCGCGCAGGCTGCGTAGCACATGCGCGAAGTCGAATTCGGGCCGCCAGCCCAGCTCGCGCCGCGCGCGTTCGTTGACATAGACGCGGTCGATCGCGGCGAACAGGTTCCAGCCGTGCGCCGCATAGAGCCGCGCGCATTCCGGATAGAGCTCGCGCACGACGCTGGCGGCATCGCGTGCAAGCGCGGCGAGATGGCGCGGCTCGAACGGGCTGGTCGCCGAAATGATGTAACGGGCGAAACCGATCTTTGGCGCACGCTCGGCGGCGAGCAGATGGGCGCTCACCGCGTCCGCGATATCCAGCCGGCGATAGAGCAGCTCGTTGGCCTGCGCGTTGTCCAGCGCGTAAGCCGACCGCATAGCGGGATCGTCGTCGTCCTCCGGAAAGAAGCGCGAAGTCCGCAACACCACGACCGGCAATCCGCGCTCGCGGAAGAACAGCTCGCACAGCGTCTCCGCCATCAGCTTGGTGGTGCCGTAGATATTTTTCGGAACGGGCGGCAGATCCTCGGTGACCCAGACCGCCGCCTGTCCCGCCTCCGGCCGAAGCTGCGAGCCGAACGCGCTGGTGGTGCTGGTGAAGACGAAGCTCTTCACGCCGGCCGCCGCGGACGCCTCGAGCAGATTGAGCGTGCCTGATACGTTGGTGTCGACAAAATCCTGCTTGGAGTGGGTCGCCACATGCGGCTTGTGCAGCGTCGCGGTATGGATCACCGCCGCGACGCCGTCCATCTGGCGCCGCACGAAGCCGGGATCGACGATCGAGCCGACCGCGTCAGTGAAGGGCGATGGCTTCAGATCGAGCCCACGCACGGGCGCCCCGCGACCAAGCAGGGTGCGGATAATGGCTTCACCGAGATGGCCGGCGCTGCCTGTGACCAGAGTTGCCATTTAAGACCGATTGAACCCACCCGCCAACGACGGAAAACCGCCGTCCGTTCCGAGCATTCGATTGAGGCGTTACCGCAAATCTACCGTGCAGCCAGAACGAAAAAAGAACAAATTGACTGCGAAAGCTGTTGGGAGGAGTGTAGATGCACCCAAGTCGCTCCTATATTGATAGGGTACCGAGATAGTGACGCGGATGAAGAGTCCTCTTCTAGTTCTGTCGACTGTGAATGCGCCGTATAGCAAGAAGCTGGACGCGCAGCAGCTTGTCCATTGTCTGCTGGACCCCGCTTCGGCGAAGGCGGCGTGCGGTCCCATGTCGTCGTTTTTTGGGGATGTTGAACCCGAACTGCAAATCGCGTTCGCGGAGACATATGGCATCAGCCACGATCAACTGGTTGCCGCAGCGAAGGCCTTTGCCGAATTTTCGGGGCAATCCTACCCACTCGCGGCGTGACCGATGAGCGCTCAATCCGATTGGGCGCAACTTTTCCGCATTGCCTGCGCGATGATCCGGCAGGTCAACGCCGAACAGAACATCATTGATCGTTGGACGTTCGGCGGCGGCACAGCGATGATGCTGCAAATCGATCATCGGATAAGTCAGGATGTCGATATCTTTCTCCCGGACCCTCAAGTTCTGCCCTTTCTCGATCCACAGAAGCACGACTTCAATTTCGAGGTTAGGCCTGCCGACTACAATGGCGATGGCGCACGGTCTCTGAAGCTTGGCTTCGAATTTGGTCAGATCGATTTCATCGTCGCATCATCGCTCACGTCCTCGCCGACGACGCAAGCGACAGTAGAAGGCGAAATGATCCTTCTGGAGACAATTCCAGAGATCATTGCAAAGAAGATCTATCACAGAGGTAACAGCATCACGCCACGCGATATCTTTGACATCGCAGCGAGTAGCGAAGTGCACGCGGAATCCATAATCAAGGAGCTGGCGCGCTATCGCGACCGGGTCGCAAGTACGCTGGCCGCAATCGAAAAGCTTAAGCCGGACTTTGTGGGCGCGGCGATCAATCAGCTCGCGATCAAAGACGCCTACAAGCTGATCGCGAACACGGCGCTGGAAAAGACCAAGGGCCTCCTTCGCGCTGTATAGGCAGGGGCGAGGCGTCCCGAATTGCGGGGTGACGCCCATTGCAGCTTCTGGGACGTCGGGTAGCGCGACCTACGACCCCCACACCAAGAAATGGCGCGTCAAGCGCTCGCCCCGCCGAGGGCGATAGCCAACTCATTTTGGATGCTCTGGGAAAAATTGGAGCGGGCGAAGGGGCTCGAACCCTCGACCCCGACCTTGGCAAGGTCGTGCTCTACCACTGAGCTACACCCGCATCCTGTGTCGGTCGCGTGACGCGCCGGCAACGGCTGTCGTATGCCAAAAGCGGGAGGGGAATGCAACAGCTACCGGCGGCATAGATGCGCAATCCGGGGCCCAATATCGACCCTGATGCGGCCAAACAGCCCGAAAACGCCCCGGAACGGGCGAATCGGCCGCGGCGGATTGAAATTCGGCCCATTCGGCCCAATCTAGGAGCCGACAGCGCAGCACAGGAAGCGGCGGCGTGCTAAAGAGCCGCCATTCCGGACATCAGACGAGGGGATCCCGTGACGATCATCGACCAGGGTAACGGAGCCGCAAACCCGGCCGCCGCAGATCTGATCAAGGACACCACCACCCAGACCTTCGTGAAGGACGTCATCGAGGAATCGAAGCGCCAGCCGGTGCTGATCGATTTCTGGGCGGAGTGGTGCGGCCCCTGCAAGCAGCTCACGCCCGTGCTGGAAAAGGCAGTCAGGGCGGCCAAGGGCAAGGTCAAGCTGGTCAAGATGAACATCGACCAGCACCCGGCGATCCCCGGCCAGATGGGCATCCAGTCGATCCCGGCCGTGATCGCCTTCGTCAACGGCCAGCCGGCCGACGGCTTCATGGGCGCGGTGCCCGAGAGCCAGCTCAATGCCTTCATCGAAAAGCTGACCAAGGGCGTCGTCGCGCCGGGCGAGGTCAACGTCGCCGAGATCGTGCAGGAGGCCGAGGCGGTGCTCGCCGAGGGCGACGCGGCCGCGGCAGCGCAGATCTATGCCGAAGCGCTCCAGCATGATTCGACCAATATCGCGGCCCTGGCCGGCCTTGCGAAGTGCTACGCCGTCGCCGGCGCGATGGAGCAGGCCAAGCAGACGCTGGCCATGGTGCCGGAATCCAAGCGCAACGACCCCGCGGTGAAGGCCGTGCAGACCACGATCGATCTCGCCGAGCAGGCCCAGGCGCTCGGGCCGGTCGCGGAGCTGGAACAGAAAGTCGCCGCAAACCCGCTCGATCATCAGGCCCGATTCGACCTGGCGACCGCGCTCAACGCGCAAGGCGACCGCACTGCTGCCACCGCGCAGCTGCTCGAGATCGTCAAGCGCGACCGCAAGTGGAACGATGACGGTGCCCGCAAGCAGCTGGTGCAGTTCTTCGAGGCCTGGGGCGGCACGGATGATGCAACCGTCGAGGGACGCAAGCGCTTGTCGACGATCCTGTTTTCGTAAGGCCCTCATTTGAGCATGATCTGCTCGGAAAACCGCTGCACACTTTTCCGGATCATGCACTAGCAAGGCCAGGGGGACCGGGCAGATGCCGATCAACATCGAATATCGCGGCCCCGCCGACCTCCCGGAGATCATTCCGGTGTTTCCGCTGCCGGGCGCGCTGCTGCTGCCCCGCGGCCAGATGCCGCTCAACATCTTCGAGCCGCGCTACCTTGCGATGGTCGACGATTCCTTCCGCGACGGCCATCGCCTGATCGGCATGATCCAGCCCGACGTCGCGCACTCGCCGAAGGATTCCGACAAGTCGACGCTGTTCCGGGTCGGCTGCGTCGGCCGCATCACCCAGCTCGCCGAATCCGGCGACGGCCGCTACATCCTCGAGCTCACCGGCGTCTCGCGCTTCAAGGTGGTCGAGGAGCTCGACGTGCTCACCGCCTACCGGCAGTGCAAGGTGGATTTCTTCGCCTTCGCCAATGACTTCACCGCGCGCATGGGCGAGGAGGAGGTCGACCGCGAGGCGCTGCTGGCCGTGCTGGCGGACTTCCTGAAAGCCAACAATCTCAAGGTCGACTGGGAGGGCGTCGAAAGCGCGCCCAACGAAGCGCTCGTCAACGCGCTGGCGATGATGTCGCCCTATGGCCCCGCCGAGAAGCAGGCCATGCTGGAGGCGCCCGACCTGAAGACCCGCGCCGAGATCCTGATCGCGGTCACCGAGATGGACCTCGCCAAGAAGCGCACCAGCGGCGATCCGCCGCTGCAGTGAGGACGGCGGTCAGCGCTACTGCATCGCGCTTCAGGCTGCGTAGATTGCCGCTTCGGCCTTGCGCTGCGCCGGTGGCGCGATCCTGGAGGCCTGCAGGGGCCGGCTGAAATAATAGCCCTGCGCCTCGACACAGCCCTCCTCGCGCAGGATGGCCAGCTGCTCCGCGGTTTCGACGCCTTCGGCCGTGGATGTCTTGCCGAGGCTCGTGGCGAATCGCACCACTGCGCGAGCGATCCGATCAGACTCTTCCGTCGCACTGGCCAGCTCGCTGACGAAGCTGCGGTCGATCTTCACCTTGTCGAACGGAAACTTCTGCAGGAAGCTCAGCGACGAATAGCCCGTGCCGAAATCGTCGAGGGCAATGCGCACGCCGAGCTCGCGCAATTGGCCGAGCGCGGCGAATACAGCCCCGCTGTCGTGCATGATGACGGTTTCGGTGACTTCGAGCTCAAGCCTGTGGGAGGCAATTCCCGAATTTGCCAATGCGCCGACAATCGAGGAGACGAGCTCCTTGCCTCTGAATTGCGCGGGAGACAGGTTTATCGCGATCTTCAGATCGGAAGGCCACTTGGCTGCTTCGGCGCAGGCGGTCCTCAAGACCCATTCGCCAATGGGCAGGATCAGGCCGGTTTCCTCCGCGAGCGGAATGAACTCGCCCGGCAAGACCAGACCACGCTCGGGGTGATGCCACCGCAACAACGCCTCATAGCCGCAGATTCGTCCGCTCTCCACACTCACGAACGGCTGGTAATGGAGCTCGAATTCGCCCCGCGCCAGCGCCCTGCGCAGATCCTTTTCCAGGTTGCGCCGGACGTGCATGAGCTGATCGAGCTCCGGCTCGAAGAAGCGGAATGCGCCGCGTCCGCCGCCCTTCGCCGCATAGAGGGCAAGATCGGCGCTCTTGAGGATCGTGTCTGAATCGGCCCCGTCGCGGGGCGCAATCGCGATCCCGATGCTGGTGCCCACGACGACTTGGTGATCGCCGAGATCAAACGGTTCGCAGAGCGCAGCCTTGATCGTCTCGGCCAAAGCCGCCGCGTCCATCGCCGGGCTTGTCACGTAGTCGACGACGGCAAATTCGTCGCCGCCCAGTCGAGCGATGAACGACGTCTCCCTGCCACAATCCTGCAAGCGGGCCGCGACTGAACGTAGCAGCGAGTCGCCTGTTGGGTGTCCGAGCGTGTCGTTGATCTCCTTGAAGCGGTCGAGGTCAAGCATCAGGACCGCCAGATGGAGATTCCCGTCACGGGTGTCGGCCAGAGCATGCTCCAGGCGCGCTCTGAGCAGGACGCGGTTCGGCAGCTCCGTCAGGGCGTCGTGTTGCGCCATATAAGTGATCTTCGCTTCGGACCGCTGTTGCTCCGTGACATCGAGGTGCGTGGCCACCCAGCCGCCGCCTGCCATCGGCTGTCGCGTCACGCAGATCAGCCGGCCGTCGGCGAGCGCGTCGATCCGGCTCGAAACTGCATGGATCGGCAATGCATCGAGTTTGGCGATCTGCCGTTCGGCAGCAAAATCGCTGGCGTCCCCTTCGAGTACGCCGTTCATGATGCGATGTCTGATGATGTCGCGGTGCGCAGTTCCGGCGCGCAACAATTCCGGCGGCAGCCGGTACAATCTGGCGTAGCGCTCGTTGCATATGACGAGGCGCTTCTCGGCATCGAACATGCAAAGGCCCTCGACCATGTGGTTGATGGCCGTGTCCAGCCTCAGCTTCTGCTGGCTTAGATCGTTCTGCGAGCCTTCGAGCTGCTGACGGGCGACCGAAAGCTGGCTGATGATCTCCTCGAACCTGGCGGTTCTGCTTGCCAGGCGACGGTCGGCCAGCACGCCGATCAGGCTCATCCCCAGCACGGACAGTGCGACGCCGGCGATCGCAAGCGCGAGAACGGCCGGAGACAGCGACAGGGCGCTCGTCGCGCGCGTTGGATCCGGCGTGATATGCACCGCACCCATCGCCGTGAAGTGATGCGATATGATGGCAAGCGTCAGCAGGACTGCCGCCGCGAGCGTTCCCTGGTAGTTCCGATACTTGATCGCGACAGCCAAAGCGGCATAGCCGAAGCACATGCCGAGAACGATCGAGACGAGCACGAGATCCAGCGACCACGCGACTCGGCCCGGCACTTCGAGCGCCCACATTCCGAGATAGTGCATGCTGGCAATGCCGCCGCCGATGATGATGCCGCCTGTCCCCGGGCGCCACCGGCCGGAATCGCCGGCCGCAATGCCGAAGCCCATTGAAGTCAGAAACATTGCGGTAGCCAGCGAAAGCGACGTCAGCACGATGCCGTAGCCGGTCGCAACGCCCGGCTCGTAGGCGAGCATGGCGACGAAATGCGTTGCCCAGATGCCGTAACCGATGGCGGCGCCGGCAATCGCGATCCAGATCAGGCGCGTTCTTGCGCGCGCCGCGATCGCACGACGGAAAATACTGACCGCGACGATGCTGGCGACGAAGCAGACCAGGCCAGCGAGCACGACGAGCCGAAGATCATGCTCGACGGTAAGGCAAGACAAGACGCGAAACATCCGGGCCGCTCCATCCGCAACATTGTCGATTTAGAAACGGGCCAATCGCGTTAATTTTGTGCCGTGACTGATTGGATGCTTATCGACGCATTAAGCTCATCCGCGCAATTTGAAATTGCCGACCGTTGGGGGCGCGACGACGCCGCGCCGGAAGCGCTACGACGCGACCGGCAGCGAACGTCTAAAGGCGATTGCGAATGTGCTTGCGGCCGGTGAGCATTGCGCGGGTCAGATTCTCGCGCTGGAGCATCCCCATCAGCAGCACGCCGACCACATGCAGCACGACCAGGACGATGACCGCGTCCGACGAATAATGGTGGGTGTCCTCGACCCACCACACGCCGAAGAACGTGACGGTGACCGACATCGCGCCCGTGATCGTCGAGACCACGAGCGAGACCAGCAGCGCCACCAGCATCACCGTGCCGGCGGGATTGAGTCCGATATAGCGGCCGGTGATGCCGCGGCGCAGATTCCAGAGGTAGCTTGGCGCGGCCCGGAGCCTGGCCCTGATCATGCGGAAACGCGAATAGCGGCTTCCCCAGAAACCCCAGACGAGCCGGAAGACGAGGAGTCCGAGCACCGCATAGCCGACGATGCGGTGAAGCCGATCGTAGACGGTCGGCGTGAACCACGCGGCCAGAACGCAGGCCGCGAGGCTCCAGTGCCAGAGGCGCAGCGGGAGGTCCCAGACTGCGACCGTCCGCGAGGCGGTTCGATCTGCGGGGGTCCTGTCGGACGCCCCGCGCGCTTCTGGGATCGCTTCTTCAATCAAGCGAAGACCATCCTCGAGCCCTGCTTTGCGCAGTCGCGCAATCGCGCTACTTGACGATTTACTTCGCGACGGTCTTCTTCAGGCTGAGGTCTTCGGGGCTGTAGAACAGCTCGTAAAGCTTGCCTTCCTTGACGCCGTAAACCTCGTAGCACGAGCCTTCGATCTTCGAGCGCCGCACTTCGTAACCGAGCGCCTTGGCCTTGGCTTCGGCTTCGCTGGCCGGCTTCCACGACGCCTTGTCGAGCTTGGTGCAGTCCTTGAAGCCGTCGGCCATGGCGGCCGACCCCATGCCCATCCCGACCGTCAGTGCAATGGCAACAACACGAATGACCTTCACGAACATCTCCTCCTCTGTCGTGCGCGCTGCGCGAGCCGCGAAGCGGGTTCGAAGGAAGCAAAGGGGGAGGTGAAGTCAATCCGGTATGGGCCTCGATCACGTTAGATAAGTTCTAAGGAATCGTTTTAGACGAGTTCTAACGTGCGTGACAACGCGAATGCTGTCGGGGCGCAGCGTGGATTCGAGCCGCTGCTGCGGCCTGACGCCTCGCGGCCCGAGTGCGGGCGCTAGTAGCCGGCCACGGCGAGCGCGACGACGGCGCCCATGCCGACCCAGCCGAAATGCCGACCGCGCGTCGCGAGGGCGTTGGCCAAGGCCGCAGAGCCGAACACGACCGCGAAGGTGGCGACGATCCAGTGCCGGGCGGGGCTCGAGTCCATCCAGGGCGCGGCGAGCAGCAGCACGCCGCCGCCGATCCATGCCACCGTGCCGGCCTGCCACACCAGCCGGATCAGCGTGCGCAATCGCGGCGGCTCGATGCTGGCGCGCGCGAACACCTTCGTCTCGCCGAGCATGCCGTGGATCAACGCGATCACGATCGCCGCGAGGCCGGAACATTGCAGGAGCAGGTCGCGCATGGGAATATCTCCATACAGTGATGTATGGTTATGCACCCGTTTGCTTCGAACTGTCAATACACTAGTGTATGGTCGAGCCTTGGAAAACCCGACATGACCACCGAACAGCTCTCCGCCGACGACTGGATCAAGCAAGGCCTCAAGGCGCTCGCCAGGAGCGGCTTCACCGCGCTCAAGGCCGACCCCCTGGCAAAGGCCATGGGGGTGTCGCGCGGCAGCTTCTATTGGCATTTCGCCGATCTCGGCGCGTACCAGGCCGCCGTTTTGAAGCGCTGGCGCGAGATCGCGGCCGAGCAGATCATCGCCGACGTCGAGGCGGGCGGCGACGAGCCGCTGAGGGCGCTGCTGCGCAGGTCGTTCGGCGCGCAGCTCGATCTCGAACGCGCGGTGCGCAACTGGGCGGCCTTCGACGCGGCGGCACAAGGAGCCGTGCGCGCAATCGACCGCCGCAGGCTGGATTATATCGAGCAGCTGCTGGCCAGGCGCGGGCTCGAGGCGGCGATGGCGCAGGCCCGCGCACAGATCCTCTACTGGACGTTTCTCGGCTTTGCCCTGTCGGGCGCGCCGGTGCCGGCGGCACGGCTCCAGGCCCTGCTCGACGAGGTCCTCACGATGGTCTCGGCTTGAGCCCGCGATGGGCGGGCGCGAATTTCTGTGCTAGAGGCAGCCGATCGCCGGAGACCCCCATGAACGCGTCCACCGAACGTGCCGAAGCCAGCGTCGATCCCAAATTGCTGGAGATTCTCGTCTGCCCACTGACCAAGGGCCCGCTGGAGTTCGATGCCGCGAAGCAGGAGCTGATCTCGCGCAGCGCCAAGCTGGCCTACCCGATCCGCGACGGCATCCCGATCATGCTGCCGGAAGAGGCGCGGAAGATCGATTGACCTTGTAGTCCGGGCGGAGCTTCATCGTTTAGAACGGTGACCGCGCCACACTCTCGATGTCATCCCCGCGAACGCGGGGATCCATAACCACAGGAAGTGGTTGTCGGACGAAGTGGTAACTCCGAGTCTTCGCTAAATTCCTGCTGCGGCGTATGGGTCCCGGATCCGCGCGCGCTTAGGGCGCGCTTGTCCGGGACGACAGCGGAAATTGGAGAGCCAGCGCGGCTACAACGCCTCGCCCTTCAGCAATCTCGGCACCTCGCCCGTGAGTCCGGCGGCCTGGCGGATGAACAGGTTCTTCAGCGGCGGGGCGCGGTCGACCAGGCCGAGGCCGATGTCGCGGACGGTGCGCAGCAGCGTCGACTGGTTCGAGAACAGGAAGTTGAGCGAGTTGGTGGCAACGCCCATCGCCATGGTGTCGAAGCGGCGCCAGCGCTGGTAGCGCTCGAGCACGTCGGCCCCGCCGATATCCATGCCGAGCCGCGCGGCATCGACGACGACCTCGGCCAGCGCCGCGACATCCTTCAGGCCCATGTTGAGGCCCTGGCCCGCGATGGGGTGGATGACATGGGCGGCGTCGCCGACCAGCGCGAGGCGGGTGGCGATGAAGGAGCGCGCGACGAAATAGGACAGCGGGAACGCGCGCGGCTTGTCGAGCGCCTTCACCTCGCCGAGATGCAGGCCAAACCGCTGCTCGAGCTCGGCGTGAAATTCCTCGTCGCTGAGCGCAACGATGCGCGCGGCCTCGGCCCGGCGCTCGGTCCACACCAGCGAGGAGCGCTTGCCCGAAAGCGGCAGGATCGCGAACGGACCTGCCGGCAGGAAGTGCTCCTCGGCGCGGCCCTCGTGATCGCGCTCGTGGCCGACGGTGACGACGATGCCGGCCTGGTCATACTCCCAGCCATGGGTCGGAATGCCGGCACGCTCGCGCAGTTTTGACCGCGCGCCGTCGGCGGCGACCAGCAGGCTGGCGGCGATCACGCTGCCGTCGCCCAGCGTCACGTCGATACCCTCGTCACGCGCCTCATAGGACGCCACAATGGTGGCACGCAGGTCGATGCCCTCGGCCTCCGCGCGCGCCGTCAGCGCATCGATCAGGCGGCGGTTCTCGACCATATGCGCGAACGGCTCGCCCGGCGCGACGTCGCCGGCGAAGTTGAGGAACACCGGACGGGTGGCGTCCTCCAGCTTGGAATCGGTGACGACCATGTCGAGGATCGGCTGCGCCTCGCTCCTGACGTCGTCCCAGGCGCCGATCGCCTCGAACAGGCGGCGGCAGGCGGCCACGATCGCGGTGGCGCGGGGGTCGCGGCTCGGCCGCGTGCTGAGCGCGGGATCGGCGACGATGACGGGAATCTCGGGCCCGAGCCCCTGGCGCAGCGCCAGGGCCAGCGCGAGGCCGGCAAACGCGCCGCCACCAATGACAATGCTACCCTGTACCGACATACCCAAATTCCCGGTCAATTCTCGGTCTTGCTAGCAGACTTGAGCTGGGCGAAACAGTGCGGTGAAACGGGGGCGGCGAGCCCTTCGTTCCGTCATTCCGGGTTCTTCGCTGTCGCGATGCCCGGAAATGACGAGACATTTGAGAGTTCATTCCATGTCCAAAAGCCTGATCGACCTCATTTCGATCCTCGACCTCGAGCAGCTCGAGGTGAACCTGTTCCGCGGCAACAGCCCGAAGACGAGCTGGCAGCGCGTGTTCGGCGGTCAGGTGATCGGGCAGGCGATGGTGGCGGCCTGCCGCACCGTCGAGGGGCGCCTGCCGCATTCGCTGCATTGCTATTTCATCCTGCCGGGCGACCCTCAGATTCCGATCATCTACCAGGTCGAACGCCTGCGCGACGGCAAGAGCTACTCCACCCGCCGCGTCACCGCGATCCAGCACGGCAACGCGATCTTCTCGATCATGGTCTCGTTCCATGCCGAGGAGGAAAGCGCCTTCGATCACCAGGACAAGATGCCCGACGTGCCGCCGCCGGAGAAGCTCACGGCGGAGGAGGTGGCGAAGCAGCCGATGTTCAAGGAGATGCCGGAGTTCATCCGCCGCTACTATGAATCGGATCGGCCGATCGAGCTGCGTCCGGTCGAGCTCGGCCGTTATTTCGGCCAGAAGATCGACGACGGCCGTATCCATGTCTGGATCAAGACCGCGGCGAAGCTGCCCGACGATCCGGCGCTGCACATGTGCGCGCTGGCCTACGCCTCGGATTTCTCGCTGCTGGACGCCATCATGGCGCGCTATGGCCGCACGCTGTTCGACAAGCGCATGATGCCAGCAAGCCTCGACCACGCCATGTGGTTTCACCGCCCGTTCCGCGCCGATGAATGGCTGCTCTATGCTCAGGACTCGCCGAGCGCCCGCGGCGGCCGCGGCTTGACGCGCGGCTCGATCTTCAAGCCCGACGGCACGCTGGTCGCCTCCGTCGCGCAGGAAGGCTCCGTGCGCGAGCGCAAGGGATGATCACCTCGAACGCGAGGTCTCGCGTTCGAGGCTTTCCGGATCACGCACCAAGAGAGCCGCGCGGCGCGAGCACGGTCTGCGACGCAAACCAGTTCATGATCCAGCGATACACCCACGGAATCGGGATGATCAGGCTGAACAGGATCGCAGCGACGATCCCGCGCCAGAGGATGTCGAGACCGCTGCCCTTGAACACGATCTCGCGCCGGGTGCCTTCGATGCTGCGGCAGAACCAGCGCATCTGCGCTGCAGCGACCCAGGCCCAGCCGATGATGGTGATGATGGAAATCGCGAACAGCAGATTCCAGCCGATATAGGCCCAGACCGAGCCGGTGAAGCTCAAGCCCAGCGGCTGCCCGTTGGAGGCGAGGTTCGCGACCATCCATTTGATCAGCAGCCAGTAGAGCACGATCTGCGCGACGAACAGCAGGTTGCTCAAGATCTCGCTGCCGATGAAGCCGAGGGCGATCGCCAGAGCGATGAAGCCGAAGAACCAGGGCACCAGCGTCATCGCGTTGCCGGTGAAGCTGAGATTGGGTCGTCCCGGGACTTTGACGCAGGGCACGATCCAGTTCGTGTACCAGACGAACAGCCACGGCACCGGGATGATGAAGCACGAGCCGATCACCAGCACGAGCGTGCGCCAGGTGAACTCGAGGATGCCGAAATCGACGGCCAGCGATCCTCCGCTTCCGCCACCGGCATAGCCACCGGAGCCCGTCATCGGCGGGCCGCCCGCCGGCATCATCGGCGGCGCGCCGCCGCCCCCGACCAGGCCGGGAATTTCAGCGGCCTTCTGCCAGCCGGCCATGCCCTCGGTCCACACCAGGGTGTCCGGGCGCACGACCCCCTGGGCGACGAGATCGCGGAATTGCCCTTCCGGAAAGGGCCCCTGCTGCTTGCCCTCGGATGCGTAGAACCAACTCGCCATGAAGCGTCCCCTCAAAATACTTATGTCCCGCCTGGCCGGCCCGGGTTCACCGCATCCATGCCAAAAATGCATTGTGAAGGATGAACGGTTGCCCTGTACAGAGGCGGCCGTTCACATGGCCAAACGTTTTTCCGCTTCAGTCTGCAAGTTTTTTGTGCCATTTGCCCGGAAAGATGCCAGATTGACGCAGCGCCGGGGACATGCGGCGCAGCGCATCCCGGGGAATAGGCCTGACCATGAAACTCGTCGTCGCGATCATCAAACCCTTCAAGCTCGACGAGGTCCGCCAGGCCCTGACGGCGATCGGCGTCCACGGCATGACCGTGACCGAGGTAAAGGGCTATGGCCGGCAGAAGGGCCACACCGAGATCTATCGCGGTGCCGAATATGTCGTGAACTTCCTGCCCAAGCTGCGCATCGAGATCGCGGTCGCCTCCGACATCGCCGACAAGGCCGTGGGTGTGATCACCGCCTCCGCACGCACCGGGCAGATCGGCGACGGCAAGATCTTCGTGACGCCGATCGACCACGCGCTGCGCATCCGCACCGGCGAAACCGACAGCGACGCGCTCTGACAACGAGGCCATAGGCTGCGACGTCATTTCTATGCTGGGGGAAACGAGATGGCCGGATTGTTGCGCCGCGCGGCGTGTATCGCTGCGCCGATCGGGTTTGTGTCGGTCACGACATCATCGGCGCAAGCCGCGGCAAATGAGATCAACGCCGCCGACACCGCCTGGATGATCGTCGCCACCGCGCTGGTGCTGATGATGACAATCCCGGGCCTCGCGCTGTTCTATGCCGGCATGGTGCGCAAGAAGAACGTGCTCGCCACCATGGCGCAGAGCCTCGCCGCGGTCGCGCTGATCTCCATTCTCTGGGTCGCGTTCGGCTATTCGCTGTGCTTCGTCGGCGATGGCCCGTGGATCGGCACGCTCGACCGCTGGTTTCTCGCCGGCATGACCATGGACAGCGTCAATCCGGCAGCGAAGACCATCCCGGAAGCGCTTTTCATGCTGTACCAGATGACGTTTGCCATCATCACGGTGGCGCTGGTCGCGGGCTCGGTCGCCGACCGGATGCGGTTCTCCGCCTATCTCCTGTTCTCCGTCGCCTGGTTCATCTTCGTCTACATTCCGCTGGCGCATTGGGTCTGGGGCGGCGGCTTCCTCAACAGCATGGGCGTGCTCGACTTTGCCGGCGGTCTCGTGGTGCACCTGTCGGCCGGCACCGGCGGCCTCGTTGCAGCGAAGGTGATGGGGCGTCGCCACGGCTACGGTAGCGAAAATCTCTCGCCGTTCGATCTTTCGCTTGCGGTGATGGGCACCGGTCTGTTGTGGGTCGGCTGGTTCGGCTTCAACGGCGGCTCGGCCGGCGGGGCCAATTCGCGCGCGGTGATGGCGATCATCGCAACGCACCTCGCCGCCTGCGCCGGCGCGTTGACCTGGGGCGCGATCGAATGGTCGACGCGGCGCAAGCCCTCCGTGCTCGGCATGATCTCCGGCGCGGTGGCCGGGCTTGGCACCATCACGCCGGCCTCCGGATTCGTGGCGCCCTGGCACGGCATCGTCATCGGCATCATTGCCGGTGCGATTTGCTATTGGGCCTGCACCTGGCTGAAGCACCGCTTCGACTACGACGATTCCCTCGACGTGTTCGGCGTCCACGGCATCGGCGGCCTGACCGGGACCCTGCTCGCCGGCGTGTTCGCCACCAGCGCCATCGGCGGCACCGCCGGCCTGTTCGAGGGCCATCCGCAGCAATTGCTGATCCAGTTCTATGGGGTCGCCGTCACCTTCGTCTGGTCGGCAGGCGTGAGCTTCATCCTGCTCAAGCTGGTCGGCCTGTTCGTGCCCTTGCGCGTATCCCGTGAGCAGGAGCTCGAGGGGCTGGATATTTCGCAGCACGGCGAAGCCCTGCAATAGAGCGCCGACGCTACTTAATTACCATTTCGCTGCCCGACACATGAGCAACATTGTGTCGGCAGCCTGTCGTGCTTGTATTTTGAGCAGGCTTGACCACGTTTTGGGCGCGACGGAATAGCGCACCGCACCGCGATACCCGTCAAACGCGAAAACCCCCGTCTTCATAGTCCGTTAGGCAACACGCCCGATCTGGCACGGCATTTGATTCTAAGGGTCCTGGCTGTGCCCGCGTAGTGAACTTCTCCCTCGTGGCGAACCAGTCGAGAACGCCCGGCCATGTCCGGACCGGGCCCAAGCGGGGATAGGACCCATGAAAATTGTTATGGCGATCATTAAGCCATTCAAGCTGGAAGAAGTCCGTGACGCCCTGACCGCCATCGGCGTTCATGGTCTCACGGTGACGGAAGTCAAGGGATATGGCCGCCAGAAGGGCCATACGGAAATCTATCGCGGCGCCGAATATGCCGTGAGCTTCCTGCCCAAGATCAAGATCGAGGTCGCTGTCGCCTCCGACCAGGTCGACAAGACCATCGACGCCATCACGTCCGCCGCGAAAACCGGACAGATCGGCGACGGCAAGATCTTCGTCATCAACCTCGACCACGCGGTGCGCATCCGCACCGGCGAGGCCGATGCTGCGGCCCTCTGATTTCGCGCTCAACCTTATCCAAGCAGGAGTGAATATTATGACGTTCAAGCGTCCCTATGGCGCGGGATTGGCGGCTCTCGCAGTCGGCCTGTTCGCTGCGACCGCAGCCTACGCCGAGCCAACGGTCAACAAGGGAGACAACGCCTGGATGCTGACATCGACAGTGCTGGTGCTGTTGATGACGATCCCCGGCCTCGCCCTGTTCTACGGCGGTCTCGTCCGCTCCAAGAACATGCTCTCCGTCCTGATGCAGGTGTTCTACACCGTCTGCATCGTCACCGTGATCTGGGCCGTCTACGGCTACAGCCTCGCCTTCACCGGCGGCTCCGACTTCATCGGCGGCTTCTCCAAGGCCTTCATGATGGGCGTCACCACCGACTCGAAGGCCGCGACCTTCTCGGTCGACGCCAACATCTCGGAGCTCATCTACATGTGCTTCCAGATGACCTTCGCGGCGATCACGCCCGCCCTCATCGTCGGCGCCTTCGCCGAGCGCATGAAATTCTCGGCGATCGCCCTCTTCATCCCGCTCTGGGTCACGCTGATCTACTTCCCGATCGCGCACATGGTTTGGTACTGGCCGGGCCCGGACCTGATCCAGGACGCTGCCAAGGCTCTCGCCGCGGCCACTGACGCGGCGGCAAAGACCGCGGCGCAGGCCAAGCTCGACGAGATCAACGCCGACGCCGGCTGGATCTTCAAGAAGGGCGCGATCGACTTCGCTGGCGGCACCGTGGTGCACATCAACGCCGGCATCGCAGGTCTCGTCGGCGCTCTCCTGATCGGCAAGCGTGTCGGTTACGGCAAGGAGCTGATGGCCCCGCACTCGCTGACCATGTCGATGATCGGCGCCTCGCTGCTCTGGGTCGGCTGGTTCGGCTTCAACGCCGGCTCCAACCTGGAAGCCAGCGGCGGCGCTGCGCTTGCCATGACCAACTCCTTCGTCGCCACCGCGGCCGCCGCGCTGTCGTGGATGTTCGCGGAGTGGATCATCAAGGGTCATCCGTCGGTGCTCGGCGTCATCTCCGGCGCTGTCGCGGGCCTCGTGGCCGTCACCCCTGCCGCCGGCTTCTCCGGCGTGATGGGCGCGATCGTCCTCGGCCTGGTCGTCGGCGTGGTCTGCATGTTCTTCTGCACCGTCGTGAAGAACGCGCTCGGCTATGACGACTCCCTCGACGTGTTCGGCGTGCACTGCATCGGCGGCATTGTCGGCGCCCTCGGCACCGGCATTCTCGTCAACCCCGCCCTCGGCGGTGCCGGCATCATCGACTACACCGCGATCCCGCCGAAGGTCGCCGATTACGACTTCGCAACGCAGATGATGGCCCAGATCTGGGGCGTCGGCACCACGCTGGTGTGGTCGGGCATCGGCTCGGCGATCCTCTACAAGGTCGTCGACGTGATCGTCGGTCTGCGCACCAATGTCGAGAGCGAGCGTGAAGGTCTCGACATCACCGAGCACACCGAGCGCGCCTACAACATGTGACTCCTCCCGGGCGCGGTCTCCTTCGGGGATCGCGCCCATAACTACGGTTCGGGCACATACCCGGCAATGCCCTGACCGTCGAGGGGCTCCAGCGCAAGCTGGAGCCCCTTTCTTTTGCCCAGGACGCCGAAGAAAAGGATTGCCATTCCGCGCCGCCGGCGCAGAAATATCGACCACAAGAAACAACAATCGGGGAGGTTGTCATGCGTTTGGAAGGCGGATGCTATTGCGGCGAAGTGCGCTACGTGGCCGAGGGCGATCCGATGATGCAGGCCCAGTGTCATTGCCGCGAGTGCCAGTACATCTCGGGCGGCGCGCCCAACACCTTCATCGCGATGCCGGCGGCCGGCTTCAGCTACATCCTGGGGCAACCCAAGCAGTTCACCCGCAAGGATCTCGAACGCGCCGTCACGCGCGAATTCTGCGTCGAATGCGGTACCCACCTGGTGACCAAGGTCCCGGGCCTGCCGGCGGCGGTCGTGAAGGTCGGCACGCTGGACGAGCCAAAGCAGTTCCAGCCGCAGATGGCGATCTACACCTGCGACATGCAGGAGTTTCATACGATCCCCGCGGGGATGAAGACGTTCGGGAAGCTGCCGGGGCGCTGAGGCCGCGATGGCGGTGCTCTCCCTCCCCCGCTTGCGGGGGAGGGCCGGGGAGAGGGTGTCTCAACATAGGGACCAGTCCCTATGCGGAAAGAACCCTCACTCGCGCCTTCGGCGCGACCTCTCCCGCAAGCGGTAGAGGTGAGCAACCAGCCCCAACGGCAGCCGCACCCCGTTGTTATCGGGCCTCAATATTCCTGCTCTGGACGGAGGCGGCGGCCGATGGTTAATCGCGTCTTAACCTCGCCCTATCTATGGTGAACTGAACCGCTTCCCGCCGGCGCCGTGGTGCGCGACCGGCCGTTCCAAGAGTACTGGCGCCCAGAATGGTCATGACCGCTTCATCCCGCGCGCCGCAGGCCGGTGGAAGCTCCAACGAACGCTCGCCCTTCGTCCGGCTGAACGAGCTGCTGGCGCCGCATCAGCCCGGCAAGCCCTTGATTTCGCTCGCGGTCGGCGAACCGCAGCATCCCGTGCCTGATTTCGTCGGCCCGGTGCTGGCCAAGCACATCGCCGATTTCGGCCGTTACCCGATGAACCAGGGCACCGACCCGTTCCGCCAGGCAGCAAGCACCTGGCTGTCGTCGCGCTTCGAGCTGCCGCGGCCGCTCGACCCCAAAAGCGAGATTCTCGTCCTCAATGGCAGCCGCGAGGGGCTGTTCCTTGCCGCCCTCGCGGCAAAGCGCTACGTCGGCCCGCGTCCCGGCACGCCCGCCATCCTGATGCCGAACCCGTTCTATCCGGTCTATGGCGCCGGCGCCTTGGCTGCAGCCTGCGAGCCGGTCTATCTGCCGACCACGATCGAAAACGGCTTCCTGCCTGATCTCGACGCCATCGACGAGGCGACGCTGGCGCGCACCGTGGCGTTCTATCTGGCCTCGCCGGCCAACCCGCAGGGTTCGGTCGCCTCGCGCGATTACTTCACGCGGCTGAAGCGGCTCGCCGATCGCTACGGCTTCATGATCCTCAGCGACGAATGCTATTCGGAGATCTACACCCGCGAAGCACCGGGCAGCGCGCTCGAATGTGCCGGCCCCGATTTCACCCGCGTGGCCGCGTTCCAGTCGTTGTCGAAGCGCTCGAACCTGCCGGGCCTGCGCGTTGGCTTCGCCGCCGGCGACAAGACATTCATCGGCATGTTCCTGGAGCTGCGCAACATCGCCGCGCCGCAGGTGCCGGTGCCGCTCCAGCATGTCGCGACGTTTGCCTACGGCGACGAAGCGCATGTCGAGGAGAACCGCAGGCTGTACCGGATCAAGTTCGATCTCGCCGACCAGATCATCGGCAACCGTTACGGCTATCGCCGCCCCGATGCCGGCTTCTGCGTCTGGCTCAATACGTCCGCGATCGGCGACGACGTGTCCGTGACGCTCAAGCTGTTCAGGGAGGCCGGCGTCCGCGTGGTGCCCGGCAGCTTCCTGGCGCGGCAGCAGCCTGACGGATTCAATCCCGGCGCAGGCTACATTCGCCTCGCCCTGGTGCAGGATAGCGAGACCACGGCGCAGGCGCTGCATCGCCTGGTCGAGACTCTGGGTTAGGCGGGCCCATGAGCATGTCGGCAATCGAACGCGTCATTCCACTGGTCGGCCATCTGCCGCCATCGATCCGCGAGGGTCTGGCGCGGCGCATGCGCGAGCTCACCGGTCTCGGCCTGATCGCGCTCGCGGGCCTTGCCTCGGCCGCGCTGATGACCTGGTCGGTGCAGGATCCCAGCCTCAGCCACGCCACCTCGAGGCCGATCCGCAACATCCTCGGCTATGCCGGCGCGATCGGCGCCGATCTCGCGATGCAGATCCTCGGGCTCGGCGCCATCATGCTGGTCCTGACCGTCGCGGTCTGGGGCTGGCGCATGATGACGCATCGCCCATTCGACCGCGAAGCGCTGCGGCTCGGCTCCTGGGTCCTCTGCGCGGTGCTCGCGGCGGGCTTCGTCAGCTGCTGGCCGCATGGCGGCGCATGGCCGCTGCCAACCGGCCTCGGCGGCGTGGTCGGCGACGCCCTGGTGCGCGCGCCCGCGGTGATTTTCGGACCCGCCGGCACGATCTACCGCATCGTGCTCGGCACGATCCTGTTCGCCGCCATGGCCGCGACCTTCCTGATCGCCTGCGGTCTTGGCGCCCGTGAGCAGGACGAGGAGCACACCGAGATCGAGGACGACGACAAGCCGCTCGACGAAGACGAGGAGGGCGATCGCGGCTCGGTGTCGCTGGGCTGGCTGTTCCATGCGCTGATGAGCACGAAGGCGCGGCTGATCTGGCTGTGTGGTGCCGCCTACCGTTCGCTGGTCTCGAGCGGACCGAAGACCAAGGCCGTGTCGTTCAACCGCCAGGAGCCGAATCTCGGCGGCGGCCGCGCCGCGCCCTCGATCTCGCCGCAGTCCGAAGACGAGGACTACGAGGATCAGCACGAAGACGAGGAGGAAGAGGAAGAGGAGCCCGTCGCGCGCGCCCCGCGCAAGAAGGCTGCGCCGAAGGCTCCTGCCAAGAAGTCCTCCGACAAGTTCGATCTTCCCTCCGTCTCCATGCTGGCCGCGCCGAAGGCGGGCGATCGCCAGCCGCTCAGCAAGGCCGAGCTGGAGACCAATTCGCGCTCGCTCGAAGGCGTGCTGCAGGATTTCGGCGTGCGCGGCGAGATCGTGAAGGCCAATCCGGGCCCTGTCGTCACGCTGTACGAGCTGGAGCCCGCGCCCGGCATCAAATCGTCGCGCGTGATCGGACTTGCCGACGACATCGCCCGCTCGATGAGCGCGCTGTCGGCGCGCGTCGCCGTGGTGCCGGGCCGCAATGCCATCGGCATCGAATTGCCGAACGCGCATCGCGAGAAGGTCTATTTGCGCGAACTGCTGGTCGCGAAGGAAGCGACCGAGACGGTGGCGAAGCTGCCGCTCTGCCTCGGCAAGACCATCGGCGGCGATCCCGTCATCATCGACCTCGCGCGCACGCCGCACATGCTGATCGCCGGCACCACCGGCTCGGGCAAATCGGTCGCCATCAACACCATGATCCTCAGCCTGGTCTACCGGCTGCGCCCGGACCAGTGCCGCCTGATCATGGTCGATCCGAAGATGCTCGAACTCTCCGTCTATGACGGCATTCCCCATCTGCTCACGCCCGTCGTGACCGACCCGAAGAAGGCGGTGGTCGCGCTGAAATGGGCCGTGCGCGAGATGGAAGAGCGCTACAAGAACATGGCCAAGCTCGGTGTGCGCAACATCGACGGCTACAACACGCGCCTGCTCGAGCTGAAGGCCAAGGGCGAGGAGCCGACGCGCACGGTGCATACCGGCTTCGACAAGGAGACCGGCAAGGCGATCTACGAGGAAGAGAAGCTCTCGCTCGATCCACTGCCCTACATCGTCATCATCGTCGACGAAATGGCCGACCTGATGATGGTCGCCGGCAAGGACATCGAAGGCGCGGTGCAGCGCCTCGCGCAGATGGCACGCGCCGCCGGCCTGCACGTGATCCTGGCGACGCAGCGTCCGTCGGTCGACGTCATCACCGGCACCATCAAGGCGAACTTCCCAACCCGCATCGCCTTCCAGGTGACGTCCAAGATCGACAGTCGCACGATCCTGGGCGAGATGGGTGCCGAGCAGCTGCTCGGCCAGGGCGACATGCTCTACATGGCCGGCGGCGGCCGCATCAGCCGCGTGCACGGACCCTTTGCGTCCGACGAGGAAGTCGAGAAGGTGGTGCGTCACCTCAAGACGCAGGGGCAACCGGAATATCTCGAGGCGGTGACCGCCGAAGAGCCGAGCGAGGACGAGGACGGCGGAGCCGTGTTCGACGCAAGCGGCATGGGTGCGGACGGCGGCGGCGATCTCTTCCAGCAGGCCGTTGCGATCGTCAAGCGCGACCGCAAGGCCTCCACCAGTTATATCCAGCGCCGCCTGCAAATCGGCTATAACCGCGCCGCATCGCTGATGGAGCGCATGGAACTGGAAGGCATCGTCGGACCCGCCAACCACGCCGGCAAGCGCGAGATTCTGGTCGAGGAAGAAGACAGCCATATGTGAGGCGGTCGCCTCAAAACATCATTTCACGCAAAATCGATATCTGCTTTTGCCCGAAATCACGCTAAAAAGGCGCCCAGCCATACAGGACGACGCGTTGATCAGACATCCGGACATTCGATTCGCTGCCACCATCGCTGCGAGAAGCGCGCGCGTGGCTGGCGTGCTGCTCGTCACTGCCGCGATGGTGACCGCGACGTCGCTCGCGCAGACCGTGCCGGTGCCGAAGCCCGCGCCGAAGGGCCGCGATGGTGCTCAATCCGGAGGCGGTGGACCCGCGGTCACCGGCGCGACGCAGACGCCACCCACTCCGGTGATCCCGGATCCGCGCCGCAACGTACCGAGCAGCATCTTCCAGACCTTCGATGCCAACCAGAAGGCGCAGGCGGCCAAGGTCAGCGCTTATCTGTCGTCGCTGCAGACGCTGGTCGGAAATTTCGTCCAGGTCGGCCCCGACGGCAGCAAGACGCAGGGCGATTTCTACATTCAGAAGCCGGGCAAGGTGCGTTTCGAATATGATGCGCCGAGCCCGATCGACATCGTCGCCGACGGATCGTCCCTGGTGGTGCGCGACCGCAAGCTTGCGACGCAGGATGTCTATCCGCTGTCGCAGACGCCGCTGCGCTTCCTTTTGTCCGACCGCATCGACCTGATGAAGGACACCAACGTCGTCAACGTCTCCGCCGACGACGTCTTCGTCAGCGTCACCATCGAGGAGAAGCAGGCGCTGGTCGGCACCAGCCGCTTGCTGCTGATGTTCGGCGCCAAGGACGGCCAGCTCAAGCAATGGACCGTCACCGATCCGCAGGGCTACGACACCACGATCGCGGTCTACAATCTGGATTCGAGCAAGAAGCTCGATCCCGGCATGTTCAAGATCGATTTCACCAATTACGGCCCGTCGCCGGGCTGAACGCTCCGCTGCCGTAGGGTGGGCAAAGGCGCGTTTGCGCCGTGC
This sequence comes from Bradyrhizobium frederickii, assembly GCF_004570865.1. GTDB lineage: Bacteria > Pseudomonadota > Alphaproteobacteria > Rhizobiales > Xanthobacteraceae > Bradyrhizobium > Bradyrhizobium frederickii. The sequence continues at coordinate 97,552 of NZ_SPQS01000014.1, read as the reverse complement.
CCACCATCTTTCCTCCTCGCAATTGGCACGTGGGCACGCTTCGCTTTGCCCACCCTACGATTCCAGCCCTGTGGACAAGCATTTTCCTCGCGCCGATCCATGCTAAGACGCATTTCCCATGCGTCTTTCCCTGACAACCTGGAACATCAATTCGGTGCGGCTGCGCATCGATCTGGTCGCGAAATTCCTCAAGAGCGCGCGGCCGGACGTGCTGTGCCTGCAGGAGACCAAGTGCATCGACGACGCCTTTCCGCTGAAGCGCTTCAAGCGGCTCGGCTATGAGCACGTCGCGCTGAATGGGCAGAAGGGCTATCACGGCGTCGCCATCGTCTCGAAGATTCCGTTCGACTCGAAGGATATCCGCACCTTCTGCGACAAGGTGGATTCGCGCCACATCTCCGTCTCGTTCGGCGAGAAGGCTCAAATCGCCAAGCCGCTGGTGCTGCATAATTTCTACGTGCCCGCCGGCGGCGACATTCCCGATCCCGCGCTGAACGAGAAGTTCGACCACAAGCTCCGCTTCCTGGACGAGATGAAGGCGTGCGAGCCGCTGCATCCGCGCGGGGAGGATCGCCACATCCTGGTCGGCGATCTCAACGTCGCCCCGCACGAGAACGACGTGTGGTCGCACAAGCAGCTGTTGAAGGTGGTCTCGCATACGCCGGTGGAAACCGAGAAGCTCAAGGCCGCGCTCGAAGCCGGCGAATGGGTCGACGTCGCGCGCGACCGCATTCCGATGTCCGAGAAGGTCTATACGTGGTGGAGCTACCGCTCGCCCGATTGGACCGTCGGTGACCGCGGCCGCAGGCTCGATCACATCTGGGTCTCACGCGCGTTGAAGGACGCGGTCAGCGATTTCAAGATCCTGCGCGATGCGCGGAGCTGGGAGCGGCCATCGGACCACGTGCCCGTGACGGTGACGCTGGAGGTGTAGCGCCTGCCGTCATTCCGGGCTCGCGACTTCGTCGCGCCTCGGAATGACAAGGGCTACGACGTCAGCTTGGCGCCTGCCATCAATATGTCGCTGGCGATCTGGCTGGAGCGCACCGCGAATTCGTCGCGCAGGCGCACGGCGGCGGCGGGGTCGCTTTCGAGCACGCGCTGGAACAGGCTGCGGGCGACGCGGATGACGGAGGAATGCTCCAGCGCGATCGCGCTCGACGGCCGCTTCATCGGCACCACCAGCGCGAGCTCGCCGATCAACGCGCCGGGACCGGCGATCATCTCGGCGCCGGCGCCGTCTTCGACCCGGAAGGCGCCGCGCTGCACCACGAAGCCGGCATCGGCGTCATCGCCGAGATTGAACAGGGTGTCGCCGCGGACGAAGTCACGCTGCTCGGAGCCGATCGCCAGCATGCGCAACGAGGCGTCGCCCAACAGGCGCAGTGTCGGGACCCGCTCGAGAAGCGCAACGTCGTCGTCGATTGACATTCAGATCCGAGGCTCAAGGGCATGCGATCTAAAACGATTCGCACGCCCTTCGAGCGTATCACGGCACCAGCTTGTAGCCACCGGCTTCCGTGACCAGGATTTCCGGGTTGGCGGCGTCCTTCTCGATCTTCTGGCGCAGGCGGTAGATGTGGGTTTCCAGCGTGTGGGTGGTGACGCCGGAATTATAGCCCCAGACCTCCTGGAGCAGGGTCTCGCGGGAGACCGGCATCTGGCCGGCCCGGTAGAGGAAGCGGAGGATGGCGGTTTCCTTCTCCGTCAGCCGCACCTTGCGCGCATTGGCTGCGGTGAGCATTTTCGAGCCGGGACGGAAGGAATAGGGGCCGACCGAGAACACCGCGTCCTCGCTGGCCTCGTGCTGGCGGAGCTGGGCGCGAATGCGGGCCAGCAGGACAGCGAAGCGGAAGGGCTTGGCCACATAATCGTTGGCGCCGGATTCCAGCCCCAAAATCGTGTCGGAATCGGTGTCGTGCCCGGTCAGCATGATGATCGGGGCCTTGAAGCCGCCCTTGCGCAAGGAGCGGACCACCTCACGACCGTCGGTGTCGGGCAGGCCGACATCCATCAGAACGAGATCGGGGGCATTGGCCTTGGCGGCGCTCGCGCCCTTGGCGCCGGTATCGACGGCGGAGGCTTCGAATTCTTCGTGTAGCGATAATTGCTCCACCAACGTATCGCGCAGATCGGTATCGTCATCCACGATCAGGATCTTGCGGGCATTGGCCATAGGGGATCATCCTTTTGGGGTCCGGCTCGGCGGCGCATCCATGCCGCACCCAGCCGTGAGGGGAAGTTTAGGGGTCGCTGTTGTTATTGTTGTTCGTGTTGAAGTAATGGGCTGTCACCGATTCACAAGCCAGAACCACTCTAACTCAAAATAGCAGGGCGTTTTGATGAATGTCCTGTAATGAATTCGACATTGCACGTTCACATGAAAAACAGAGCTGCTTCAGTCGGTTACACCATGAATCGAAGTGCCGGACCGCTCTCCGCGATCCGCGTTAAGCCTGCCGCCGGCAATCCCAGGCGAGGCTGGCTGACGGCGGGACCGCTGACCATTCCGGTCGCGCTGGGGCGGGGCGGCATCCTCGCCAACAAGCGCGAGGGCGACGGCGGCACCCCCAGGGGCAGCTTCCGCCCCCGGCGATTGTGGTGGCGGGGCGACCGGCACAGCCGCCCGCAAAGCTTCCTGCCGGCCCGGATCATCACCGGCGAGGACGCCTGGTGTGAGGATCCCCGAGACCGCCATTACAACCAGGGAATCCGGCTGAGCGAAGGGCAGGGCGGCGACCGGCTCAAGCGCGCCGACCATCTCTATGACTTCATCATCGAGATCGACCACAACACGCGGCCACGGATCGCCGGCCGTGGCAGCGCGGTATTCCTGCACTTGGCCCGTGACAATTTCGGTCCGACCGCGGGCTGCGTCTCGATGACGAAATCGGCGATGCTGCAATTGCTGCGGCGCCTGGGCCCGCGAACGAAAATCATCATCGGGTGAGGATGCATGCTCGACAGGGATCAGATCGCAGCCGCTTCGCGCGTGCTCGTTCAACATTGGCGCGACGGCTCCAAGCTTGAGGCGATGGACGCGCGGTTGCGGCCACAGAGCCGCACTGAGGGCTACGCCATCCAGGCTGCGCTCGAGACCTACTCGCCTGGAAAGCTGTTCGGCTGGAAGATCGCAGCCACCAGCGTATCAGGACAGCAGCACATCAATGTCACGGGACCGCTGGCCGGCCGCATCATGAGCGACACGGTCATTGCCGACGGCGGGACTGCGTCGATGAAGGGCAACGAGATGCGCGTCGGCGAGCCTGAATTCGCCTTCCGGATGGGACGCGATCTGCCCCCGCGCGCAGCGTCGTACACGGCCTTCGAGGTATTGGCCGCCGTCGACAGCTTCCATCCCGCGATCGAGATTCCGGACTCGCGCTTTGCCGATTTCGCCCGAGCCGGCGAGGCGCAGCTGATCGCCGACAATGCCTGCGCGCATCTGTTCGTGCTGGGCGCGGCGACCGCTGCGAATTGGCGCGCGATGGATCTCGTCGAGGAGCGGCCGCAGATCACGCTGCGCGGCGAGCGCTATGTCGGCCACGGCAAGAACGTGCTCGGCGACCCCCGCGCCGCGCTCGCCTGGCTTGCCAATGAGCTCTCCGGGCTCGGCATCACCTTGCGGGCAGGGCAGGTGGTGACCACCGGCACGTGCCATCCGCCGCTGCCGATTGCGGCCGGCGATCATCTTGCGGTGGACTTTGGGGTGCTGGGTAAAGTGTCGGTGGGGTTTGCGTAGACAGCTCCGCCGTCATTGCGAGGAGCCCTTGCGACGAAGCAATCCAGACTACCTCCGCGGAAAGATCCTGGATTGCTTCGCTACGCTCGCAATGACGAACTCAAGAACTCGGTTGTGGCACGGCCCTCGCTTACGACAATCACCTGTGCCCGAAGATCGCGCTGCCCACACGCACATGGGTGGCACCCAGCATGATCGCGGTGGCGAAATCCGCGCTCATGCCCATCGAGAGATTGGTCAATCCGTTGCGCGCGGCGATCTTGGCGGTCAGCGCGAAATGCGCCGCCGGCGGTTCGTCGACCGGCGGGATGCACATCAACCCGGAGATCGTCAGCCCATAGGTGTCGCGGCAGCTGGCGAGGAAGGCGTCGGCCTCTCCCGGCGCCACGCCGGCCTTCTGCGGCTCTTCGCCGGTGTTGATCTGGACGAAGAGCTGCGGGTGCTTGTTCTGGGATTCGATTTCCTTGGCTAACGCTTGGCAAATGCTCGGACGGTCCACCGAGTGGATGGCATCGAACAACGCGACCGCCTCTTTCGCCTTGTTGGATTGCAGCGGTCCGATCAGATGCAGCGCGATGCCCGGGTAAACAGACGTTAACGCGGGCCACTTGCCTTTGGCCTCCTGCACCCGATTCTCGCCGAATACGCGCTGTCCGGCCTCGATGATCGGGGTAATGGCATCCGCGGCGAAAGTCTTGGACACGGCGATCAGCGTCACGGAGGCGCGATCGCGCCGCGCATCCTTGCAGGCGCGGGCGATTTCGGCTTCGACCGCGGCGAGCGCGTTTGGTGAATGGCCGGTTACCGGCGCGGCGTTGGCTTCTGTCATGACGTCGATTGGCTGTAGTCCTAACCGAGGTAAGTCCAATTTTACCGAGTTCAAGAAAGAGTTTTTGAACCCTTCGCTTTACCTTGCCCTGCGGGGTGGGTAACGAAGATGGCAAGCATAAGTCTCAACCGCAAGCGAGCGAAACTCAAGCAGGTTCTCGGAATCCGGGCGCGGCTGGCGTTGCTTGCGGTGATTCTGGTGGCGCCCTTGATGTTCGAGCGTATCCGCTCGCTCGAAGACACCCGCGGGCGGCAGATCGCGCAGGCCACGGCCGAATTCACCACCATCGCAAGACATAGCGCCGATGCGCAACGCGAGGTGATCTCGTCGGTCGAGACCATCCTGAAAGCGGAAGCTTTCATCCGCGCCTCCGCCGGCGGCGTCACCAAGAGCTGCGACGTGCTGCGCGCGAGCCTGCCGTCGAACCTGCCCTGGATCCGCACGCTCTTGATCGCGGGCCAGGACGGACGCATCCAATGCGCCACCAACAACATGTATGTCGGCCTCGACCTCAGCGACCGGCCCTATTTCCAGCAGGCCCAGGAGAGCGGCCGCTTCGTGCTGAGCGATTTCATCCTGTCGCGCCCGGCACCGACGCCGACCGTGATGGCGGTCTACCCGGTGTCCGCGTTCAGCGGCGTCGCCGATGCCGTCGTGCTCGCCACGGTCAACCTCGACTGGATGTCGAAGGTGATGAGCAATCTGGGCGGTCGCGCCGGCATCACCGCCGTGCTGGTCGACAGCGCAGGCACCGTGCTGGCCGCGCCGGCCGATCAGCACAGCACGATCGGTCGTCCCCTCGACAGCATGCCGCTGATGGCGGCCATCGCCGACCGGGCGCTGCGGTCGGACCAGGACGAGGGCTCACTGTCTTTCCTCGCCGCCGACGGCTCGCGCCGCGCGGTCAGCTACATCCGCATCGCCGGCACCAATGCCCGCCTGATCGCCAGCATCGACGAAGACAAGGTGTCGGCGGCGGTCAGCCGCGACATCCGCACCGCCTATCTCCAGCTCGCTTTCGTCGTCGTTTTCGTCCTGCTCGGCGCGCTGATCGCTGCCGAGAAGCTCGTCATCAAGCCGATCGAGATGCTCGTCGACATGGCCAAGCGCCTCGGCGAGGGCGATCTGTCGGCCCGCGCGGCGCGCAATCGCCTGCCGGCCGAATTCGTGCCGCTGGCCCGCGCCTTCAACGCGATGGCCGCGCAACTGAGCCAGCGCGAACGCGAGCTGATCGCGAGCAACGACCGGCTCACGGTGATGGCCTCGATCGACATGCTGTCCGGCCTCGCCAACCGCCGCGGCTTCCAGAGCCGGCTCGACTTCGAATGGATGCGCGCGCAGCAATATGGCAGCGACCTCGCGCTTCTGATGATCGACGTCGACCATTTCAAGCTGTTCAACGACACCTATGGTCATCTCGAAGGCGATTCCTGCCTGACCAGGCTCGGCGAATCGCTGTCCGGCATCGCCGCCGACACGATGGGCTTTGCGGCACGCTATGGCGGCGAGGAATTCTGCCTGTTGCTGCCGAACACCGATGTGGCTCGCGCCGTGAAAATCGGCGAACAGGTGCGCGCGACGGTGCTGAAGCTGTGTCTGCCGCACATCACCTCGGCCCATATGATCGTTACCGTCTCGATCGGCGTTGCCGCGACAAAGCCCAACGAAAGTCTGCGTCCCGGCGATCTGATCGAAGCCGCCGACGCCGCGCTCTACGCCGCCAAGCACCGCGGCCGCAACAATGTCGTCGAGCACGGCATCCAGGCGATCGAGAGCGGCGCCGCGGATATAATGATGGCGGCCAGCGCCTAGCGGGCTGTTGCTTCACCTCGCCCCGCTCGCGGGGAGAGGGAGCGCACCGTCATCGTCTCGCCCGAACCTAGCCCGCAGCTTGCGCGCGATCGAGCTCGGTCTCCGTCACGACGCGATTGCGGCCGCCGCCCTTGGCGAGATAGAGGGCGCGGTCGCAGCGCTCGATGAGATCGGTGATCGCTTCGCCCGGCCGGTACTGCGCTACGCCGATCGACACGCTGATGTTGGGCAGGATCTCGCCGGTTGAGCGGCGCGTGATCGTGCATTCGGCGAGCGCGCGCCTGATGCGCTCGGCGATCTCGGCGCAACTGGCGAGATCGGCGGCCGGCAGCACCGCGATCAGCTCCTCGCCGCCATAACGGGCCGGCAGATCCTGAGGGCGAACCTTCTCGCGCAACACCTTGGCCATCAGGCGCAGCACCTGGTCGCCGACGCCGTGGCCGAAATTGTCGTTGAAAGATTTGAAGTGGTCGATGTCGAGCATCAGCACGCTGAGCGGCTCGCCCCAATCCGCGGTCGCCTGCGCCTTGCGCAGGAATTCGTCGAGCGCCCGCCGGTTTGCAAGGCCTGTCAGCGTGTCGGTCCGGGCGCGCTCCTCGGACCTCGTGAGCGAATCCCTGATGACGTCGAGCTCGCGGGTCTTCTCCGCAAAACCTGCCTCGAGCTGGGTCGCCTTCGTGGCGGCCCGGGCCAGCTCGTTCATGAGCTGGGCGACCAGCGCCTTCGGATCGACGCCAGCCTTGCCCTGGTCCGCCACCGCGCTGATGACCCGCATCTGCGAATGGTTGTCAGCGATCGCGGTCGCCAGAAATTCCCTCGCCGTACCCATGAGCGCATGCAGCCGCTCGGAGGTGTCGACGGCGGTGGCGCTCACCTGGGGCGCGACATAGGTCTCGAACAGGTCCTGATTGGTTCTGGCGTCAAAGGGACGATTGTGGTCGATCAAAAGATCGATCGCGTTGCGCAGATCGTCATGGCTGCCCGCGAAATATTGGTACCAGACCGCAAAATTGGTCGGGGTCGGCGTGATCCGCTGTTCGGCCATGCTACGCATCGCCCGTCCGGCGATGGAGGCGGCATAGTCGTAGTCGGGATCGTCGAAGCTCGAATCCATCGCGGTCGTCCTGTCGGGCCGCAACATGGCATCGAGCCCTTAATCGCGCCCCAACATCGATCCTCGTAGTTATGCGGAGGCCGACGGTCATGGTTCCAGATCGCGGCAACCCATTGACCCCTTGAGGACTTCTATGGCCTAGTCCGCCGTCTTGAGACGGCCGGACCCACAAAAACCCCAACGATTCCATGACCTCCGAACGCTATAACGCCCGCGACGCCGAACCGCGCTGGCAACGCCTCTGGGACGAGCAGGCGATCTTCGTCTCCAAGAACGATGATTCGCGGCCGAAATATTATGTGCTCGAGATGTTCCCCTACCCGTCCGGGCGCATCCATATCGGCCATGTCCGGAATTACACGCTCGGCGACGTGCTGGCCCGCTTCATGCGCGCCAAGGGGTTCAACGTGCTGCACCCGATGGGGTGGGACGCCTTCGGCCTGCCGGCCGAGAATGCCGCGATCGAGCGCAAGGTCGCGCCCAAGGCCTGGACCTACGACAACATCGCCGCGATGAAGAAGCAGCTCCGCTCGATCGGGCTGTCGCTGGACTGGTCCAGAGAGATCGCGACCTGCGATCCCTCCTATTACAAGCATCAGCAGAAGATGTTCCTGGACTTCCTGCGCGAAGGCCTCGCCGAGCGCGAGAAGCGCAAGGTGAACTGGGATCCCGTCGACATGACCGTGCTCGCCAACGAGCAGGTGATCGACGGCCGCGGCTGGCGTTCGGGCGCTGTCGTCGAGCAGCGCGAGATGAATCAGTGGGTCTTCAAGATCACGAAATACTCGCAGGAGCTGTTGTCGGCGCTGGATACGCTGGACCGCTGGCCGGACAAGGTGCGGCTGATGCAGCGCAACTGGATCGGCCGCTCCGAAGGCCTGCTGATCCGCTTCGCGCTGGATGCGGCGACGACGCCGGCCGGCGAGAGCGAGCTGAAGATCTTCACGACGCGCCCGGACACGCTGTTCGGCGCGAAATTCATGGCGATCTCGGCGGATCATCCGCTGGCACAGGCCGCAGCCACGAAGAACCCCGAGCTTGCCGCGTTCATTGCCGAGATCAAGAAGATCGGCACCGCGCAGGAGATCATCGACACTGCGGAGAAGCAGGGCTTCGACACCGGCATCCGCGCGGTGCATCCGTTCGATCCCTCCTGGAAGCTGCCGGTCTATGTCGCCAATTTCGTGCTGATGGAATACGGCACCGGCGCGATCTTCGGCTGCCCCGCGCACGACCAGCGCGACCTCGACTTCGTCAACAAGTACAATCTCGGCAACACGCCCGTGGTGTGTCCGGAGGACCAGGACCCGAAGTCGTTCGTCATCACCGACACCGCCTATGACGGCGACGGCCGCATGATCAATTCGCGCTTCCTCGACGGCATGACCATCGAGCAGGCCAAGGAGGAGGTGGCGAAGCGCCTCGAGACCGAGCTGCGCGGCAACGCGCCGGTCGGCGAGCGGCAGGTCAATTTCCGCCTGCGCGACTGGGGCATTTCGCGGCAGCGCTATTGGGGCTGCCCGATTCCCGTCATCCATTGCCCGAAATGCGACGTTGTGCCGGTACCGGATGCCGACCTGCCGGTGAAGCTGCCTGACGACGCGACCTTCGACCGGCCGGGCAACGCGCTCGACCATCATCCGACCTGGAAGCACGTCACCTGCCCCAAATGCGGAGGCAAGGCCCAGCGCGAAACCGACACCATGGACACCTTCGTGGATTCGTCCTGGTACTTTGCGCGCTTCACCGATCCCTGGAACGAGAACGCGCCGACCACGCCCGCGGTCGCCAACCGGATGCTGCCGGTCGACCAATATATCGGCGGCGTCGAGCACGCCATCCTGCATCTGCTCTACAGCCGCTTCTTCACCCGCGCCATGAAGGCGACCGGGCACATCGCGCTGGACGAGCCGTTCGCCGGCATGTTCACGCAGGGCATGGTGGTGCACGAGACCTACCAGAAGGCCGACGGTACCTATGTGCAGCCGGCCGACGTGAAGGTCGAGGTTGGCGGCAATGGGCGCCGCGCGACGCTGCTCAGCACAGGCGAGGACATCACGATCGGCCCGATCGAGAAGATGTCGAAGTCGAAGAAGAACACGGTCGACCCCGACGACATCATCGAGACCTACGGCGCAGACGTCGCCCGCTGGTTCATGCTGTCGGACTCCCCGCCCGACCGCGACGTGATCTGGAGCGACGAGCGCGTCCAGGGCGCCTCGCGCTTCGTGCAGCGGCTGTGGCGGCTGGTCAACGATTCCGTCGAGCTCGGCAAGGGCGCGCCGACGGCCCGGCCGGCCAGCTTCGGCCCGGATGCCACCCTCTTGCGCAAGGCCGCCCATGGTGCGCTGGACAAGGTGACCACCGGGATCGAGCGGCTGCACTTCAACGTCTGCCTCGCCCATATCCGCGAATTCGCCAATAGCTTCTCGGAGATCCTGCAGCGTCCCGGCCAGCCGTCCGCTGACCTGGCCTGGGCGATCCGGGAAGCCGGCCAGATCCTGGTCCAGCTGTTCTCCCCGATGATGCCGCACCTCGCCGAGGAGTGCTGGCAGGTTCTGGGCCAGAGCGGGCTGGTTTCCGAGGCCAATTGGCCCCAAATCGAACGCGATTTGCTGGTTGAAGACAGCGTGACCCTGGTGGTCCAGGTCAATGGCAAGAAGCGGGGTGAGGTCACAGTTGCAACAGCGGCCCAGAATCCGGAAATCGAGGCTGCCGTTTTGGCCCTCGATGCGGTAAAGCTGGCCCTGGACGGCAAGCCCGTCCGCAAGGTGATCATCGTCCCCAAGAGGATCGTGAATGTTGTCGGCTAGGATCCGCATCGCAGCCCGCTTGCTGGCGGTCGCCGCCCTGGCCGCGTTGACGGCCGGCTGCTTCCAGCCGATGTATGCCGAACGAAACGACGGCACTCCCGGCCTGCGCGAGAAGCTGATGGGCGTCGAGCTGCCCCCGATCAGCAAGCCCAATGCCTCCCGCGAGGCCCGCGTCGGCGTCGAAATCCGCAACGCGCTCGCCTTCAAGCTTTACGGCTCGGCGACGGGCATGCCGCCGACCCACCGGCTGGACATCCGCTTCACCACCAGCCGCTCCTCACTGATCGTCAGCACCGCGACGGGACTGCCGACCAGCGAAAATCTCGGCATCGACGCGCAATACAATCTGATCGACGTCGCAACCGGCAAGTCCGTCGTGACCGGCTCGACTTTCTCGCGCGTGTCCTACGACATGCCGGGATCCTATCAGCGCTTCTCCCGCACCCGCGCCGTGCGCGATGCGGAGGACCGTGCCGCCAACGAGATTGCCGAGAACATCACGACCCGGCTCGCCTCGTTCTTTACCGCTGGGACTTAAACACTCCCCGGGGCGCCCGCAGGGCGAACTATGGTGCGCAATTGCGCACCTGAGAATCTCGATCCAAAATCTCCGGATTCCAGGTTCGCGCGCTGCGCGCCCCGGAATGACGATGGGGCCCGATGGTCGCGCTACGCGGAAAAGAGATCGACAGCTTCCTCGCCCGCCCCGATGCGGGCCGTCCGATCATCCTGCTCTACGGTCCCGACGCCGGCCTCGTGCGCGAGCGTGCCGATGCGTTGATCGCTTCCAGCGTCGATGATCCCAACGATCCGTTCTCGCTGGTCAGGCTCGACGGCGACGAGCTTTCCGCCGAACCCTCGCGCCTCGTCGACGAGGCGATGACGGTGCCGCTGTTCGGCGGCCGCCGCGCGATTCGCGTTCGCGCCGGCTCGCGCAGCTTTGCCGGCGGAATCGAGACGCTGGCCGAGATGAACGTGAAGGATTGCCGCATCGTGATCGAGGCCGGCGAGCTCCGCCCGGAATCGCCGCTGCGCAAGGCCTGCGAGCGCGCCAAGACGGCTGTGGCGATCGGCTGCTATCCCGACACCGAGCGCGATCTCGCCAGGCTGATGGACGACGAGCTGCGGATCGCCAACCTGCGTATCGCGCAGGACGCCCGCGCGGCGCTGATGTCGTTCCTCGGCGGCGACCGCCAGGCCTCGCGCAACGAGCTGCGCAAGCTGACGCTCTACGCCCACGGCAAAGGCGAGGTTACGCTGGACGACGTGATGGCCGTGGTTGCGGACGCGTCCGAGCTGAAGCTCGACCCGATCGTCGACGGCGCCTTCGCCGGGCGGCCCGACATCGTCGAGACCGAGTTCGCGAAAGCCATGATCGCCGGCACCTATCCCGGCGTGATCATCTCCGCCGCGCAGCGCCAGGCTGCCTGGCTGCACAAATCCGCGCTCGCCATCGCCGACGGCCAGCCCGCCTCCGCCGTGCTCGATGGCGGCTTTCCGCGCCTGCATTTCTCACGAAAGCCCGCGGTCGAAACCGCGCTGCGCAATTTCAGCGTGGCGAAGCTCGCCGCCGTCATCGAGCAGCTCGCGACCGCGGCGCTCGACACCCGCAAGCAATCGACGCTCGCCGCCGCCATCGCCCAGCGCACGCTGATGGCGATCGCCGCGAACGCAAAGCGGCGGGGCTGAGCTCTCTCAGAGCCACTGCGAATACAACAAAGCAAGCCGCCAAATCCGTCATCCTGAGGCGCGAGCGGCACGATGCTACGCATCGTGCCGGGAGCCTCGAAGGATGAACGGCCGCGCTGCTGCAGCCGGGCCGTCGCCCTTCGAGGGCCGCTGAAGAAGCGGCCACCTCAGGGTGACGGGAGAGAGATCGGTGCCCGCGCCACGAGACAGCGGAGTTACAGCGCGCCCTTGGCCAGCCGCTTCATCACCTCGTCGAGCTGATCGAGGTTGCGATAGTTGATCTGGACCGAGCCGCCGGGGTCACGGTGATTGACGGTGACCTTGAGGCCGAGCGCATCGCTGACGCGCTTCTCCAGGTCGATCGTGTCGGGGTCCTTTTCCTTCCCTCCAGACGCGCGCGCCTTTTGCGGCTTGCGCTCCGGCACGCCCTCTTCATGCGCGAGCGCTTCGGCCTGGCGGACATTGAGTCCCTCCTCGACGATGCGCTTGGCGGCGGCGAGCGGATCCGGCACGCCGATCAACGCGCGGGCGTGACCGGCCGTCAGCTCGCCGGTCGCGATGAAGGCCTGCACCTCCGCCGGCAGCTTGGTCAGCCGCATCATGTTGGCGACGTGGCTGCGGCTCTTGCCCACGACCTTTGCGATGTCGTCCTGGCTGCGTTTGAACTCGTTGGCGAGCGCGTGATAGCCCTGCGCCTCTTCCATCGGGTTGAGGTCCTCGCGCTGCACGTTCTCGACGATCGCGAACTCCAGCGCATCGCTGTCGCTGATGTCGACCGGGACGATCGGCACCTCGTGCAGACCGGCCATCTGCGAAGCGCGCCAGCGCCGCTCGCCGGCGATGATCTCGTAGCGGTCCTGTGCGCCCTTCACCGGACGCACCACAATCGGCTGGATCACGCCATGCTGCTTGATGGACTCGCAGAGCTCCTTCAGCTCGGCGTCCGAAAAGGTGCGGCGCGGATTGCGCGGATTGGCCTTGATGAATTCGATCGGCACCTTGCGCTGCGCGCGCGGACGATCGACATGCTGAGCCTCGCCGCCGACGTCACCGATCAGACTTGCAAGTCCCCGGCCCAGTCGCGAACGCGCTTCATCGGCCATCGCCAGCTCCCTTGGATTCACGGTGCAGCACTCCAGAACTGAATTGTCGTAAGTTGTAGGATGGGTAGAGCGCAGCGAAACCCATCGCTGTATGCGCTTTGGGTGATGGGTTTCGCTGCGCTCTACCCATCCTACGGATCAACGTCGCTTCAATGCGTCGTACGCAGCTCGCGCTCGCGCTGGATCACTTCGGTGGCGAGCCGCAAGTAAGCTTCGCTGCCGACGCATTTGAGATCGTAGACCAGCACCGGCTTGCCGTAGGACGGCGCCTCCGAGATGCGCACGTTGCGCGGGATCATCGTCTTGTAGACCTTCTCGCCCATGAACTGCCGGACGTCGGCGACGACCTGGTTCGAGAGGTTGTTGCGGGAGTCGAACATGGTCAGCACGATGCCGTGGATCGACAGGTTCGGATTCAACGTCGAGCGCACCTGCTCCACGGTCTGCAGCAATTGCGACAGGCCTTCGAGCGCGAAGAACTCGCACTGCAGCGGCACCAGGATCGCGTCGGAGGCCGCCATCGCGTTCACCGTGAGCAGGTTCAGCGAGGGCGGGCAGTCGATCAGCACATAGGTGTAGTCGGCATCCGGCGAGACGTTGTTGTTGAGCGCGCCGATGGCGTCGCGCAGCTTGAAGGCGCGGCCAGGCGTGGTGCCGAGCTCGAGCTCGAGACCGGAGAGATCCATGGTCGAGGGCGCGATATGCAGCCGCGGCACCGCGGTCGAGACCACGGCCTCGCGCAAGGCGGCTTCGCCGATCAGCACGTCATAGGTCGAGCAGGAGCGGTTGCGACGGTCGATGCCGAGGCCGGTCGAGGCGTTGCCCTGGGGATCGAGATCGACGATCAGGACGCGCTCGCCGATCGCCGCGAGTGCCGTGCCCAGGTTGATCGCTGTGGTTGTTTTTCCCACGCCGCCCTTTTGATTCGCCAGCGCCAGGATGCGCGGGTGGCCATGCGGCACCTCCGCGGTCGGTTCTTGCGTCTTGTCTTGCTGCGGCTCGTCAATCACGGTCATCGAAATTTCCCCACTCAACCCCTGAGCGCCTCAGCTGCGCCGTTCGGCGGCATTGAGCTCCACGATCCAGCCGTCACCCGTGCGGCTCTGGTGCAGCTGAGGCTCAATATTCCAATATTTAGCGGCTTCGGTCAATTCAGCCTCTACATCTTGGCCCTTGAGAAACAGCGCCGTCGCGCCTTGGCGCATCAGCGGCTCCGCAAAGCCGATGAGTTGGTGTAGCGGAGCCAACGCACGCGCGGTCACGCAATCGACGGGGCCGGTGATTCTATCCACATTATCCCCGATCTCAGCGAGATGTACGACTCCCGGCGATGAGGTGATGCGAATTGCTTCGCGCAGGAAGGCCGCCTTCTTGGCGATCCGCTCGACGAGATGGACGCTGGCACCCGGCATCCCGGCCATGGTGCAGGCCAGGACGACGCCGGGAAACCCGCCGCCGCTGCCGAGATCGGCCCAGCGTCTGGCCGTGGGCGCGAGATCGACCAGCTGGAGCGAGTCGGCGATGTGCCGGGTCCAGAGGTGCGGCAAGGTCGAGGGCGCGACCAGATTGGTCTTGGCCTGCCACTCCCGCAGCAGCGCGATGTAGCGGTCGAGCCGCGCTTCCGTTTCATGTGAAACAGGCGCGAGCTTCAGCGCCGCGCGCTTATCGGCGGCGATGACGGAATCCAGCGCCTGATCGTTGGCGCGGGCTTTGTCGATGTTCGGATTGGCCGGCGCGTGGTCCAATCGGCGACCCTCGCCCTCACCTGTTCCGGGTCGTCGTGATAGCGGTCTGTCCCCGCCCGGTCCGCGCTGTTTCACGTGAAACGCCTATGCGATTGGCTGATGCGATTGCCTTATGCAATTGCCTTGGAGCTCTTCCGTGCCTCACGCCGGAGATAGGCCGCGAGGATGCCGAGCGCAGCCGGTGTCATGCCGTCGATCCGGCCGGCCTGGCCGACCGTGAACGGCCGCGCCTTCTCCAGCTTGGCCCGCACTTCGTTGGAAAGACCGGGGACGAGGCTGTAATCGACCTCCGACAGCACCATCCCCTCGTCGCGCCGGAAGGCCTCGACGTCGGCGCTCTGCCGCTCGAGATAGACATCGTACTTGGCGTCGATCTCGAGATGGGTCGCGATCACGGGATCGATCCCCGCCAGCTCCGGCCAGATCGCCCGGACCTGGCTCCAGCCGATCTCCGGATAGGCCATCAGCTCGAAGGCCGACCGGCGCTGGCCGTCCCGGTTCAGGGACAATCCGTGCTTGATGGCCTCGGTTGGGGTGATCGTCAGCGACTTCGAGAGCGTCCGGGCCGCATTCAGGGCGTCCATCTTGGCGCGGTGGTGCAAGGTCCGGGCGCTGCCAACGCACCCCAAGGCGATGCCTTTCTCGGTCAGACGCTGATCCGCATTGTCAGCCCGCAGCGTAAGCCGGTATTCGGCCCGCGAGGTGAACATCCGATACGGCTCGCTGATCCCGCGGGTGACGAGATCGTCGATCATCACACCGAGATAGCCGTCGGCCCGGTCGAACACCGTCAGTGCCGCCCCGCTCGCAGCAAGCGCCGCGTTCAGGCCTGCGACGATGCCCTGCCCGGCGGCCTCTTCGTATCCGGTGGTGCCGTTGATCTGCCCGGCCAGGAACAGACCGCGCAGACGCTTGGTCTGCAGGGTCGGATCGAGCTCGCGGGGATCGATGTGGTCATACTCGATGGCATAGCCCGGACGGACCATCTTCACCCGCTCCAGGCCAGGGATGCTGGCGAGGATCGCGAGCTGGACTTCCTCGGGAAGCGAGGTCGAGATGCCGTTGGGATAGACCGTGCTGTCGTCGAGCCCTTCCGGTTCCAGGAAGATCTGGTGGCCATCGCGGTCGCCGAAGCGGACGATCTTGTCCTCGATCGACGGGCAATAGCGCGGCCCGGAGCTCTTGATCTGGCCGGAATACATCGGAGAGCGATGGACATTGGCCCGGATCACCTCGTGGGTTGCGGCGGTGGTCCGGGTGATCCCGCACTGGATCTGCGGGGTCGTGATCCGCTCGGTCATGACCGAGAATGGCTCCGGCGGCTCGTCTCCGGGCTGCATCTCGACCGCGGACCAGTCGATCGTGGTGCCGTCCAGACGCGGCGGGGTGCCCGTCTTGAGCCGTCCCAAGGTGAAGCCGGCACGCTCAAACGACGAGGAAAGGCCCATCGCCGGGGCCTCACCGACACGGCCGGCGGGCCAATTCTTCTCGCCGAGA
The DNA here is from genome assembly GCF_004570865.1 of Bradyrhizobium frederickii. GTDB lineage: Bacteria > Pseudomonadota > Alphaproteobacteria > Rhizobiales > Xanthobacteraceae > Bradyrhizobium > Bradyrhizobium frederickii. The sequence goes on along the minus strand of NZ_SPQS01000014.1, from coordinate 81,208 downwards.
TGAATGAGGCCGCGGAGGAAGGTACCGGTGGTGACCACCACGGCCCCTGCCCGAAGCTCGCGGCCGTCGGCGAGACGCAGTCCCGTCACCCGGCCCTCGGCCACGATCAGCTCATCAGCCTCGCCTTCAATGACCGAAAGGCCCTCGGTCTCGCGGATCGCGGCCTGCATGGCCGCGGCATAGAGCTTTCGATCGGCCTGAGCCCGGGGACCACGGACAGCCGGACCTTTGCGACGATTGAGCACGCGAAACTGGATGCCGCCGGCATCGCCGACCCGGCCAATCAGACCGTCGAGCGCATCGACCTCGCGCACCAGATGGCCCTTGCCGAGACCACCGATGGCGGGATTGCAGGACATCGCCCCGATGGTCGAGAAACGGTGCGTGACCAGAGCGGTCCTTGCGCCCATCCGCGCGGACGCCGCCGCGGCTTCACAGCCGGCGTGGCCACCGCCAATCACGATGACGTCGAAGCTCTCTCGCTCGGTTCGCATGGGCGGACTTCTAGCTCACAGGCGGGAATGCCGGAAGTGGAAACTGGGAGGCAAACGTGTTTCACGTGAAACGATGGAGGGTGAAACTGATTTCGCGAAAACAACCCCATGCACAGTAGAATGGGCATTGTTCCGACTGCTTTTCCAGGCGGAGAAACCGCAAGTCCGGTTGCGTTTCACGTGAAACAAGCTCGGGGCCGCGGGGGCGGGGCAGGACAGCCGCGGATGGTGGGTCAGGCGGCGTGGCTTTAGCTCATCCGTCCTTGGGCGTTGGGACCGCTGTAGCCCGGCCGACCGACACTGAGCGAAAGAGGTCACGTTTGGTCGAATACGATAAGGCCATCACCTCTCTCACGCAGCGAACGCACTTCAGAATCTTCCGCCCCTTTCCCGGACAAGCAGCGACGCGCGCGTTGCTGCGCAGAGCCGGGATCCAGAAGCTCCGAACTCTTGCGACCGTGGGCCCGGCTCAGCAGCGCACCGTCGAAGAGACGCTGCGCTGCGTCCGGGGCACGTGGTGAGAGAAGAGAGAGCAGCCACCGGCCGGTCCCCGTTCCTGTTTCACGTGAAACACGGGTTCCGCCTTTCACGTGAAACACCAAGAAGTGGAACAAGCGCTAGTCCTACAATGAAGAACTAGATCTACTTTCCAATACAGAACTTCTGGAAGATCGCCCCAAGGACGTCCTCGACGTCCACCCGGCCCAGCAGCCGGCCGAGCGCATACGCGGCGGCCCGCAATTCCTCGGCGGCCAGCTCCTCGCCCTCTTCTACAAGCTCGAGGCTCCGGCGCAAGCTGTCCGAGGCCCGGCTCAACAGCTCCCGCTGGCGCGCCCGGGTCACCATGGCGCCCTCGCTGGCTCCGAAGAACTCGGCCGCGAATTCGACGAGGGCCTGGACCAGATCGGGGATGCCGTCGCCTTCACGCGCCGAGATCGCAAACTCGCCGCGCGCCACAGCGCCCCCGGCCCCACCCAGATCGATCTTGTTGCGGATGATCCAGATCGGGCCGCTGGACCGATCGCCGTCCTTCCCGGAATTCCGAAGCACCCGCATCGTCTGGGGATCGACGGCTTGCCCGGACTCGACCAGCCACAACACCAGGTCAGCATCCTCGGCCCGCGCCCGCGCCCGGCGCACGCCCTCCTGCTCGACCGGATCGTCGGTCTCGCGGATGCCGGCGGTGTCGATGATCGTGACGGGATAGCCGTCGAGGTCGAGCTGGACCTCGATCACGTCGCGCGTCGTGCCGGCATGCGGCGAGACGATCGCGACCTCGCGGCGCGCAAGCTGGTTCATCAGCGTCGACTTGCCGACATTCGGCTCGCCCGCGATCGCAACCACGAGCCCGTCGCGCAGGCGTTCGGAATGTCCCTGTGCCGCAAGGACATTTGCAATTTCGTCGTGCAGCGCCTTGATCGCCTCGACGGCCGGCGCCATCAATTCGGCCGGTACATCGCCCTCGTCGGAGAAATCGATGCCGGCTTCGATCAGCGCCGACGCCTCGATCATGCGCTCGCGCCAGTCGCGCGCGCGGTCGCCGAGCAGGCCCTGCAATTGCCGCAGCGCCTGGCGCCGCTGGCGGTCGGTGTCGGCGTGAATGAGATCGTCGAGACCCTCGGCTTCCGTGAGGTCGAGCTTGCCGTTCTCGAATGCCCGCCGCGTGAACTCACCCGGTTCGGCCGCGCGCGTATTCTGAATAACAGAAATCGAGGCAAGGAGCGCCGCCAGCACCGCGCGGCCGCCATGGACGTGAAATTCGGCGATGTCCTCGCCGGTCGCGCTGGCCGGTCCTGGAAACCAGAGCACGACAGCATCGTCGATCGGCTGGCCCGCCCCGTCACGGAGCAGCCGGCGGCTAGCCAGCCGCGGGGCCGGCAGCTTGCCGGCAAGCGTCGTCAGCACCAGGCTGGCCTGTGGGCCCGACACGCGGACGATGGCGATCGCGCTCGGGGCCCGACCGGACGACAATGCAAAGATGGTCTGGTCTCGCGGATGCATGGCCTATTTGTCCAGCTGCCGATCAAAAGGCAAATGTCCGCTCGGGCGACAGACAGCAGGGTTTGCTGCACCGTCTAAGCCCCTCTTATTGCAGCGCAGCATAATAGGGAATTTGCTGCATTATTCCCAGCGGCTATCCACGTGGGCAGCGGACCGCCACCTATTACGTAGCTAAATCAACACATTAAGTGGACCGCTGCCCCGGCCTCACCTCGCATTTCATGCTGCGCATCCGCTGCAACAAACCTGCACAATAAAAAGGGCGCCCGGAGGCGCCCTCTGAACTTACGCAGGTTATGCTGCACCGCACTCAAGTGTTCATGGACTCGAAGAACTCCGAATTGCTCTTGGTCGAGCGCAGCTTGTCGAGCAGGAAGTCGATCGCGTCCATCGTGCCCATCGGATTGAGGATGCGGCGGAGCACATACATCTTCTTGAGCACCTGCGGGTCGGTGATGAGCTCTTCCTTGCGGGTGCCGGAACGCGAGATGTCGATCGCCGGGAACGTGCGCTTGTCCGAGACCTTACGGTCCAGGATCAGTTCCGAGTTACCGGTGCCCTTGAACTCTTCGAAGATGACTTCGTCCATGCGGCTGCCGGTGTCGACCAGCGCGGTCGCGATGATGGTCAGCGAGCCGCCCTCCTCGATGTTGCGGGCGGCACCGAAGAAGCGCTTCGGGCGCTGCAGCGCGTTGGCGTCGACACCGCCGGTCAGCACCTTGCCGGAGGACGGCACCACGGTGTTGTAGGCGCGGCCGAGACGGGTGATCGAATCGAGCAGGATCACGACGTCGCGGCCATGCTCGACCAGGCGCTTTGCTTTCTCGATCACCATCTCGGCGACCTGGACGTGGCGCACCGCCGGCTCGTCGAAGGTCGACGACACGACCTCGCCCTTCACCGAGCGCTGCATGTCCGTGACTTCTTCCGGACGCTCGTCGATCAGCAGCACGATCAGGTAGCACTCGGGATGATTGTGCGTAATCGAGTGCGCGATGTTCTGCATCAGCACGGTCTTACCCGTGCGCGGCGGCGCCACGATCAAGGCGCGCTGGCCCTTGCCGATCGGAGCGACGATGTCGATCACCCGTGCAGAAAGGTCTTTCCGCGTCGGATCGTCGATTTCCATGCGGAAACGCTGATTCGGAAACAGCGGTGTGAGGTTGTCGAAATTGACCTTGTGCTTGGCCTTTTCCGGGTCCTCGAAATTGAGCGTGTTGACCTTCAGCAGCGCGAAATAGCGCTCGCCCTCTTTCGGGCTGCGGATGTGGCCTTCGATGGTGTCGCCGGTGCGCAGGCCGAAACGGCGGATCTGCGACGGCGAAACGTAGATGTCGTCCGGGCCCGGCAGATAATTAGCATCGGGCGAACGGAGAAAGCCGAAGCCGTCGGAGAGAACCTCGACGACGCCCTCGCCGACGATGTCGGTTTCGGCGAGCGCAAGTTGCTTGAGGATGGCGAACAGCAGCTCCTGCTTGCGCATCGTGCTGGCGTTCTCGACCCCATGCTCTTCCGCGAACGAGACGAGCTCGGCCGGCGTCTTCGACTTGAGGTCCTGAAGTTTAATTTCCCGCATTGGGGTGGTCCTGTGGGGTAACCTTGGAAGGGGGGTGCGAGGAGGCTCTGAAATGCGGACGTGAGAAGGTAAGGTCCGCAGGTCTGGCAAGGTTAAGTGCCGGTGAGGCTTCAAACCTGATGCGGTGTCCGGCCTCTGGAAAGCTCAGACACAACCACATCCGCCTGCGTTGGGTGGGATGTCGCCAATATAGAAAATCGCTTCCTGCTCCGCAAGCCGAAGCGCTGGGCTTATCGTCACGGGCCTTGCCTAGAACGGCTTCACGATCACCATGATGACGATGAAAATCATCAGAACGGTCGGCACCTCATTGATAATGCGATAGAATTTCTGGGTGCGCGGGCGCCGGTCGGCGGCGAAATCCTTCAGCCAGCGGGAAAAAAAGCCGTGGACCGCAGACATCGCCAGGACCAATGCCAGTTTTACGTGCAGCCAGCCGAATGAGAACCAATGGCCGGACCAGGCGAGATAAAGCCCGGCGAGCCAGGTGACGGTCATGGCAGGGTTGATGATGGCCTTGAGGAGCCGACGTTCCATCACCTTGAACGTTTCCGACTGCTTCGAGCCGATCTCGGCCTCGGAATGATAGACGAACAGTCGCGGCAGATAGAGCATGCCCGCCATCCAGGCGATGACGGCGATCACGTGCAGCGCCTTGATCCAGAGATAGACGTCTTCGAACATTTTCGGGGGTCCGGCTCTGCGCAGTGAACTGGGGATAGTAAGAACTCGTTAAGGTCTCACCGTGCACACATATCCGTCCGTAGCGCCTTCCTCAAATCTAGAATCTTAGATTCTTAAGGTTTGAGTCTATGTGACCGTGGATTGGACTCATGCAATTCCATCCGCGAGTTGACGCGCGCTTGTTCACATCCATCCACATATCCCGATAAGGTCTGCCGACTTCCGATAAGTCTGGCGGCTGCAAAGACTTGCGCGATTCTGTCGGCAGCTTATCAAGGCGGTTGTCCGCGCAATCCCGTTTCCGGCCCGACCGGGCGGCAAACTTGTTCTGAGGGGCAGCGGTGTGAACAAAATTGGCACTTGTCCCGCCCCCGGTGTCGCGCAACCCTTTCCGAGAGGTTAAGCTCCACAGAAATCCACAATCCACACCGCCCTCATACAAAGAGTTTTTGTGCCGACCTCGAACAATTATTTCCATCTGCACCTTGTCTCCGACTCCACCGGCGAGACGCTGATCACCGTGGCGCGCGCGGTTGCGGCCCAATACGCCAACGTCACGCCGGTCGAGCATGTCTACCCGCTGGTGCGCAGCCAGAAGCAGCTGGATCGCGTGCTCGACGAGATCGAGGAAGCCCCGGGAATCGTGCTGTTCACGCTGCTGGAGAAGGATCTGGTCTCCAGGCTCGAGGACAAGTGCAAGGAGATCAACGTTCCGAGCCTGTCGATCATCGGCCCGGTGATGCAGCTGTTCGAAGCCTATCTCGGGGCTGCGACCACGGGCCGCGTCGGCGCCCAGCACGTCCTCAACGCGGAATATTTCAAGCGCATCGACGCGCTGAACTACACCATGATCCACGACGACGGCCAGCATGTCGAAGGCCTCAACGATGCCGACGTGGTCCTGGTCGGCGTCTCCCGCACCTCGAAAACGCCGACCTCGATTTATCTCGCCAATCGCGGCATCCGCACCGCCAACGTGCCGCTGGTTCCCGGCATTCCGGTGCCCTCGCAATTGGAGACGCTGACGCGGCCGCTGGTCGTCAGCCTGCACGCGACGCCGGAACGCCTGATCCAGATTCGTCAGAACCGCCTGCTCTCGATGGGAGCGGAGTCCGGCAGCGAAACCTACACCGACAAGCAATCGGTCACCGAGGAGGTCGCGTTTGCGCGCAAGCTCAGCGCCAAGCACGATTGGCCGCTGCTGGACGTCACGCGCCGCTCGATCGAGGAAACCGCGGCAGCGATCATGAAGCTCTACAGCGATCGCCAACGCAACCGGCCTTCCGAATAGGTGTCGCGATGGGGCTGTGGCTCGGCACATCTCCGTTGATCCTGGCCTCGCAGAGCAGCGCGCGTAAAATGCTGCTGGCCAATGCCGGGCTGGAGTTCAGGGCTGTTACCGCCGATATCGACGAACGCGGTATTCAAGCCGCCTCGGAGCTTTCAAATCCGTGCGAGATCGCTCTGTTGCTCGCGCGCGAAAAGGCCAAGGCGGTCTGCGCCCGTCATCCCGGCAGCTACGTGATCGGCGCCGATCAGACCCTGGCTCTTGGCAACCGCCTCTTCAACAAGCCCGCCGGCCGCGACCAGGCATTGGCGCAATTGCGCGACCTCGCCGGCAACAGCCATGAGCTGAATTCCGCGATCGCTATGGCGCATGACGGCAAGATTGTTTTCGAAGAAGTCTCGATTGCCCGCATGACCATGCGTGCGATGACCGAGGCGGAGCTGTCGGCCTATCTCGACGCTGCCGGCGACGCCGTCACGACCAGCGTCGGCGCCTATCAGCTCGAGGGGCTGGGCGTCCATCTGTTCGAGCGCATCGAGGGCGACCATTTCACCATTCTCGGCCTGCCGCTGTTGCCGCTGCTTGCGTTTCTGCGGCGTGAGCGGCTAGTTGCGGTGTGACTGACGGAGATGGCTGCGCGCTGATGCGGATACTGGGACTGACCGGCTCGATCGGGATGGGAAAATCCACCACCGCGAAACTGTTCGCGGAGGCCGGTGTGCCCGTCTACGATGCCGATGCCGCGGTGCATCAGCTCTATAAGGGCGAAGCAGCGCCCGCGATCGAGGCTGCCTTTCCCGGTACCACCGTGAACGGCAAGGTTGACCGGTCAAAGCTGTCGGCGCGCGTCGTGCATGATCCCGCGGCGATCAAGCAGCTCGAGCAGATCGTGCATCCGATGCTCGGCGCCTCCCGGCAAAAATTCTTCGCCGAGGCCGAGGCGGCCAAGGCGCCGGTCGTGGTGCTCGACATCCCGCTGCTGTTCGAGACCGGCGGCGAGAAGCGGGTCGACGCCGTGGTCGTGGTGTCGACCTCGCCGGAACTCCAGCGCGAGCGGGTGCTGGCGCGGGGCACGATGGACGAAGCCAAACTCGATGCCATCATCGCCAAACAGACGCCGGACGCCGAGAAGCGCAAGCGGGCCGATTTCGTGGTGGATACCTCGCACGGACTTGAGCCGGTGCGGGCGCAAATCGCGCAGATCCTGGCCGAGGTCGTTAAGATGCCGCAGCGGCGAATCTGATTCGCCGCCTCATAACGGCTCTCACGATACTGATCTCAAGACACTGATCTCAAGACATGCGCGAAATCGTCCTCGACACCGAAACCACCGGCCTCGATCCGCTTCGCGGCGATCGCCTGGTCGAAATCGGCTGCGTCGAGATCCTCAACCGCATGCCGACGGGCCAGACCTATCACGTCTATATCAATCCTGAGCGGGACATGCCGGCGGAAGCCTTCGCGGTGCACGGGCTGTCGGCCGAATTCCTGTCGACCAAGCCACTATTCCACGAGGTCGTCGATGGGTTTCTGGAGTTCATCGGCGACGACCCGCTGGTGATCCACAACGCCTCGTTCGATATCAGCTTCATCAATGCCGAGCTCGACCGGATCAAGCGCGCAGCGATCCCGCGGGAGCGGCTGGTCGATACCCTGCTGCTGGCACGGCGCAAGCATCCGGGCGTGTCGAACCGGCTCGACGATCTCTGCTCGCGCTATGCGATCGACAATTCGCACCGCACCAAGCACGGCGCGCTGCTGGACGCCGAGCTGCTGGCCGAGGTCTATGTCGACCTGGTCGGAGCCCGGCAGTCGCAGCTGCTTCTGGCGTCGGAGAGGGAAGAGATTCGCGTCAACGCGGCGGGCGATACGCCGCGGCGGCAGCGCCTGGTGCCGCTCGCGCCGCGGGTTTCGGATGCCGAGAGAGAGGCCCATCGGGCCTTCATCGCAACGATGGGTGAAAAGGCGATCTGGAACGAGTATCTCGCCGCTCCAGTCGCCCCTCCGGCCGGTTCAGCTTGATTTAGGCCTGGCCGGTCTGGCCACCGCCCTGGGCGGCCATTTGCCGCTCCATGTTCTGGCGATAGAGACCGACGAAGTCGACCGGATCCAGCATCAGGGGCGGGAACCCGCCGTCGCGCACCGCGGTCGCGATGATCTCGCGCGCGAACGGGAAGAGCAGGCGCGGGCACTCGATCATGACCAGCGGATGCAGATTCTCCTTCGGCACGTTGGCGATGCGGAACACGCCGGCATAGGCGAGCTCGAACGAGAACATGATCTTGCCCGCAGTGTCGGCCTTGCCCTCGACCGACAGCGTCACCTCGAATTCCTGCTCGCTGAGATTGTTGGCGCTGACGTTGATCTGGATGTTGATCTGGGGCGGCTGGCTCTGCTGCTGGAGCGAGCCCGGCGCGTTCGGATTTTCGAACGACAGGTCCTTGGTATATTGCGCCAGCACGTTGAGCTGGGGAGCCTGGGCCGCCTCGGGAGGGGTGCCGTTACCGTTGGTCATGAGAGTCTCTCCTTACCCGATTGGGGCTGAATTTCGCGGCGGTTGGCTAACATAGGGCCGCCTCGTTCCACAAGGACGAACGGTCCCGGGGGCGGGGATTCGGTCCGCGCCGACACCTTTGACGGTCACCCTGCCTTTTCCGTAAAATTGCGCCTTAAACGATTGAAGATACGCGATTTCCGGGCAGGATCGGGTTTCCCCTTAAGCATAAAACGCGCTACACTCGGTGCTGTGCCAAAAGGCGCCATTGGCCCGGCAAGATTTCGTGCCTACATCCCAAGGACCTGATGTGGACCTAAATTGGCGATGTAGACTTGCCGTTCCCGTAGGGAACGGTCTACTGGCCGGATTGATTTTCCCGGCGACGACCCCGAAAGCGAAGACCCAGAGCAAAGACCAGAAAGCGAATCTGACGTGGACATCTACACCATTATCTTCCTGGCGCTGGCGGTCTTCATCTTTCTGCGGCTGCGCAGCGTGCTCGGGCAGCGAACCGGCAACGAACGGCCGCCGTTCGATCGGACCGCGGCCCGCAATGCGCTGGGGGGTGCCCAGGACAACAACGTCGTGACCATGCCGGGCAAGGTGATCGACCAGGCACCTCTGGCGCCGTCGGCCGACCCGACCCCGCCCTCCGACCGCTGGAAGGACCTGGCCGAGCCCGGCACCACGCTGGCGCAGGGCCTGGATGCCATCGTCGACAAGGATTCCACGTTCGACCCGCGTCATTTCATCTCGGGTGCCCGCGGCGCCTACGAGATGATCGTGCTGGCCTTTGCCAATGGCGACCGCCGCGCGCTGCGCGACCTGCTGTCGTCGGAGGTCTACGAAAGCTTCGACGCCGCGATCAAGGAGCGCGAGAAGAACGAGCAGAAGACCGAGACCCGCTTCGTCTCGATCGACAAGGCCGAGCTCGTCGGCGCCGAGCTGCGTGACCGTACCGCCCAGCTCACGATCCGTTTCGTCTCGCAGATGATCTCGGCCACCCGCGACAAGGCCGGCAACATCGTCGACGGCAGCGCCGATACGGTCGCCGACATCACCGACATCTGGACTTTCGCCCGCGACGTTACCTCTCGCGATCCGAACTGGAAGCTGGTTGGCACCGGAAGCGCGAATTAAGATCTTTCTGAAGACCAGCGCGACCGCGCTTTGCGCAGGCGCCGTCGCGCTGTCATCGTTTTCGCTCGGCGCCGAGGCGGCGCGGCGCCACTATCGCAACCATCACCATCATCATCCGCCGCAATTGCCTGCCGCTCCGGTGCGGGCCTTGCCCTACCCGCAGCTCCCCCTGCCGTTCGACATTCCCGGCGCGCAATATTTGCCGCTCTCCTGGGCTGACGTGAAGGGCTGGGGCGATGACAATCACCTCGCCGCTTACAAGACATTCCGTGCCAGCTGCCGCTCGATCAACGCGCAGAACGGCGCGGCTGAACCCAAGGCGCTCGGCGGTTCGCTGAACGAGCCTTGCCGGGTCGCCAGATCGCTCGAGATCGGCGACGACGCCAAGGCCAAAACCTTCTTCGAGGAGAACTTCGCGCCGCTGCGGATTTCGCGCCTTGGCGAACCCGATGGTTTCGTCACCGGCTATTATGAGCCGGTGCTGGAGGGATCGCGCACTCAGACCGACGTCTACAACGTTCCGGTCTACCGCCGTCCCTCGAATCTGTTCGTGCGCGGCTACAAGCAGGATTCGTTGAGCCTGCCCAACAAGGGTCCGGTCTACCGCAAGATCGGCCGCCGCAAGCTGGTGCCCTATTACGACCGCGGCGAGATCGAGGACGGCAAGATCGCCGGCCGCGGGCTGGAGATCGCCTGGCTGAAGGACCCGACCGATCTGTTGTTCGCGCAGATCCAGGGCTCGGCGCGGATCAAGTTCGACGACGGCAGCACGGTCCGGCTGAATTACGATGCCTATAACGGCTATCCCTACACCGCCGTCGGACGCATCCTGATCGAGCGCGGCATCATTCCGAAGGAAGAGATGTCGATGCAGAAGATCAGGGAATGGATGGCGCAGAATCCTGACGGCGCTAAGGAGCTGCGCCGTGCGAACCGCGCCTATATCTTCTTCCGCGAGGTCAACCTCTCCGACAAGGAGGAGGCGGTGGGCGCGCAAGGCATTCCGCTGACGGCGGGACGTTCGATCGCGGTCGACAAGTCGCTGCATGTCTATGGCACGCCGTTCTTCATCGAGGGCGAGCTGCCGATCGAATCCGAGCGCGCAAAGACGCCGTTCCATCGGCTGATGATCGCGCAGGACACCGGGTCGGCCATCATCGGCCCCGCGCGCGCCGATCTGTTTTTCGGCGCCGGCCAGGAGGCGGGCCGGGTCTCCGGGCGGCTGCGCCATCCCATGCATTTTGTCATGCTGGTGCCGAAGGGCCTCGATCCCTCGGTTCGCGCCGCGCGCCTGCCGGTGCCCGATCCGCGTCCCTCGGAGAAGATCGCAAAGCTGTTTCCGCAAACCGATCCGGGCAAGGGGACCGCGAAGCCGGCCGCTGTCGCCGGCGCAATGGATAACAAGAGCGAAACGGTTGCCATCGCAGGTCCTGTCCCGCTGCCGGTGCCGCGCCCGGCGATTGAGCCTGCCTCGGAGCCGCAGCGGCCCGTGAAGAAACGTCCCCCTCGACAGCAATGAAGCGATCGCCCCGTCCGCCCGTGCTCGAGCCTCGCCCCTCGCCCCTCGCCGCGCCGCCGCGCGCTGAGCGAGGAGGAGCGCGCGCTGTGGGATACGGTCGCCAAGCAGGTCAAGCCGCTGCGGAAGCAGCGCGCGGCGAAAGCGCATGCCGCTCCGCGCACCGAGCCTTTGCCCGCAGCATCTGTCTCGCGGCCTGCGTCATCGCCACGGCCGATTGCCGCCGCGCCGGCGCCGCGTGCCGCGAAAGCGGCCGTCCCGCCCTTGGCGCCGCTCGGCAAGCGCGAGCGCACAAAATTGTCGCGCGGCCGCAGTGAGATCGAGGCGCGGCTCGATCTGCACGGCATGACGCAGACGCGCGCCCATCGCGCGCTGACCGGCTTTCTGCACCGCGCCCATCACGACGGCCTGACCTTCGTGCTCGTCATCACCGGCAAGGGCCGCAGCGGCGGCGAAAGCGGCGTGCTGCGGCGCCAGGTGCCGGAATGGCTGAGCCTGCCGGAATTCCGCGCCTTCATCGTCGGCTTCGAGACGGCGCATATCGGCCACGGCGGCGAGGGCGCGCTGTATGTGCGGATCAGGCGGGCGAGAGTTTAGCAGTCCCGACGTGTGCGGTCTCTCTTGCCTCTCCCGCTTGCGGGAGAGGCCGACGCGCCCGGGCGATGCGAAGCATCGTCCCGCGCGGCGGGTGAGGGTTCTCTCCTCTTGGGGAATCCCTATGCGGAGAGAGCCCTCTCCCCAACCCTCTCCCGCAAGCGGGAGAGGGAGCGCACCGTCTAGAACGGCCGGATGATGCCGACGCGCGGGATCAGCGTGAGGACCAAGCCGAAGATATTCGTCTTCTGATCTTTCGCCGGAATCAACTCCGTCTCGCGTGCCGCCGGCAGCATCTTCACGGCGTGCAGGATCAGGAACATGCAGACCGCCCAGTTCGAGATCCAGCGCGAATAGTCGAACACCATCGCGAACATCACGAGGTAGCCGAGGCTGACGCCGGCCAGCGCCGCGATCACCAGGCGGCGGTGCATCTCGCTGGCAAGCGCCCCGATCAGCTTGGCAAAATAGCGCCACAGCGGCGTGTGCAGCCAGATCAGCAGCGCGAACACGGGCACGCCGAGGATGTTGTGCGGCAGGCGGCCCCAGGTGTCCGAAATCTCCTTCGCCAGCGGCTGATACCAGATATAGGCGAATTGCAGGAGGTCGTTTCGGGACGGATCGGCCATGCGCGTTTTCAAATAGGCGACGAAATCCGCTTCCGGGATCGGCATCGTTCCCCAAAATTGCGCGGCAAGGAACAGCGCGGAGACGATGAACAAGGCAACGATGCCGAAGGCGACATTGCTGCGATCGAGCCCGTAAGCGAGATAATGCCTGACCAAGACGATGGTGAAGATCGTCGGCACATACATCAGCAGATGAATGTGGTGGATCAGCACGAGGATGACCGCGAACAGCGCTGCCGTGGCGACGAACAGCAGCGAGCGCGCCGGCATCAGCAGCAGGACGAGCGCCAGCGCACAGCCGTAGATGTCGAAATGGCCGAGCGTGTGCATGAAGTTCTTCAGGAAGAACGGCGATCCCGCCATGAAGACGAACAGCGGCAGCGTCCTCGCGGTGAAGCCGAACGTTTTCTGAAAGAGTCTTGAGAACAGCGCTGATGTCACCAGCCATGTCACGCCGCCGAGCGCAAAGATCAGCCAGACCGGCACCTTGTCCGTGACCAGCGCGACGATGGCTCCGATCAGCGCGCGCTTGATGAAGCCGAAATGGTAGTCGACCAGGAGGTGGATGTAGGGGACGTAGGGCGGCAGCTGGATCTTGTGAACGAACACGCCGACGATGACCGCCGCGTTGATCGCGAGCAGCAGCCGCCAGGGATTTTGCCAGATGTTAGCGGGCACGTGGCACCCGCCGCGCGCCAAACTCCGCTGTCGTCCCGGGCAAGCCACCGGGTCCGCGCAAAGCGCGGCCCGATGACAGGCTCCGCGCGACCCGGGACCCATAACCACAGAAGGTCGTGTGTGCCGGGATCGGAGCCGCCATCTGTTCTAACAAGGACCGCTTGTGGTTGGGTCCCGCGTTCGCGGGGACGACGCCGGAATGAATAGCGCGGGCCTGGCGATTTACAAAATGAACCGGCTCAGATCCGCGTTCTTGGCGAGGTCGCCGACGTGCTTCTGCACGAAATCGGCGTCGACCTTGACGGTCTCGCCGCTGCGGTCGGGGGCGGTGAAGGAGATCTCGTCCAGCACCCGCTCCATCACGGTTTGCAGCCGCCGCGCGCCGATGTTCTCGACGGTGGAATTGACGGCAACCGCGACATCGGCGAGCGCATCGATGGCGCTGTCGGTGATGTCGAGCGTCACGCCCTCGGTCTGCATCAAGGCGATATATTGCTTGATCAGGGAGGCCTCGGGCTCGGTCAGGATGCGGCGCATGTCGTCGCGGGTCAGCGCCTGCAATTCGACGCGGATCGGCAGCCGGCCCTGCAATTCCGGCAGCAGGTCGGACGGTTTTGCGACGTGGAAGGCGCCGGAGGCGATGAACAGGACGTGGTCGGTCTTCACCGCGCCGTGCTTGGTCGAGACCGTGGTGCCCTCGATCAGGGGCAAGAGATCGCGCTGCACGCCCTCGCGCGAGACGTCGCCGCCGACGCGGCCGTCACGGGCGCAGATCTTGTCGATCTCGTCGAGGAATACGATGCCGTTGTTCTCGACCGCGCTGATCGCCTCCAGCGTCAGCTGCTCGGTGTCCAGCAGCTTGTCGGATTCTTCGTTGACGAGGATCTCGTGCGAGCTCTCGACCGTCAGCCGCCGCGTCTTGCTGCGGCCGCCGAGCTTGCCGAAGATGTCGCCGAGCGAGATCGCGCCCATCTGCGCGCCCGGCATGCCGGGGATCTCGAACATCGGCATGCCGCCGCCTGAGGACTGCGTCTCGATCTCGATTTCCTTGTCGTTGAGCTCGCCGGCGCGCAGCTTCTTGCGAAAGGATTCGCGCGTCGTGGACGAGGCATTGGGGCCGACCAGCGCGTCGAGCACGCGCTCCTCGGCGGCGAGCTGGGCACGCGCCTGCACGTCCTTGCGCTTCTTCTCGCGGACCTGGGCGATCGCGACCTCGACGAGATCGCGCACGATCTGCTCGACGTCCCGGCCGACATAGCCGACCTCGGTGAACTTGGTCGCTTCCACCTTCAGGAACGGTGCGTTCGCGAGTTTTGCCAATCGCCGCGCGATCTCGGTCTTTCCGACGCCGGTCGGGCCGATCATCAGAATGTTTTTCGGCAGCACCTCCTCGCGCAAGGAGCCGGACAGCTGTTGCCGCCGCCAGCGGTTGCGCAGCGCGATCGAGACGGCGCGCTTGGCATCGGCTTGGCCGACGATGAAACGGTCGAGTTCGGAAACGATTTCACGCGGAGAGAAGTCTGTCATGGGACCTTAGCTAGGGTCAGTTGCGGGGTAGGACAAGCCGCTTTTTTCGACCGTCAGATGATCGGCGGGCCGGATTGCCATTGCTTCACGGCCTCGATCGGATGGATCAGCATCAGGATGTTGAGCGTCAGATTGTCGCGAATGTGAAGCGCCAGCATGATCTCGAAGGCGAGCCCGAGCAGGACGGTCGCAGTGACAGGCAGCGCTCGCGCGGCGAGGAACCCGAGCACCATGGCCAGATTGTCGGAGACCGAGTTGACGATGCTGTCGCCGAAATAATCCAGCGAGATCGTGCCGGCGCGGTAGCGCTCGATGATGAAGGGCGAGTTCTCGACGATCTCCCAGGCGCCTTCGATCAGCATGGCGACGATCAGCCGTGCCGGCCAGGAGAGGGGCAGGAACGGCAGGCGCGCGAACAGCAGCCAGGTCAGGCCGTAGAACAGGAAGCCGTGCAGAACGTGCGAGAAAGTGTACCAGTCGGCGATGTGCTGGGAGTTCTCCGAACTGTTCACCACGCCGTGCCACAGCTTGACATAGCCGCAGGTGCAGATCGGCACACGGCCCATCGCAAGCAGGATCGCGGCTTGCAGCGCCAGCAGCAGCAGCGCGATGCCGGCCCAGGCGAGCGGCGGAAACGAGACCTTGCTCTCGCGCGCGTGGACCAGCGTCATGGTTCACGCACCATCAGCAGCGCGGGCCCATCCGGCGTCTCCACCACGCGGTCGCGGACGAAACCGGCCTTCTCATAGGCACGCAAGGCGCGGGCGTTGAGCGGATCGGGATCGGTGACCATGCGCGGCAGGCCGCTGCGAAACTGCTCATCGACAAACTGGCGGATGAAGGCCGAGCCGTGACCGCGTCCGATCATGTCGCTTTCGCCGATGAACTGGTCGATCCCACGCGTGCCCTCCGGTTGCGGCCCAAAGCCCGTATTCCAGGCGGTGAGGCGGTAGCACTGAAGATAGCCCAGGGGCTGCTGGCCGGCCAACACGATGAACTGGTCCATGGCCGGTTCATCGAGATCGCCGCTGACGAGCGCAAACTGCTCGTCCGGATCGCCCCACCAGTCCCGCACATGGGCCTCGCCCAGCCATCGCCGGATCAGCGGCAGGTGGGCGGCGGTCATGGGATGGAAGGTGTAGGTGGTGGTCATAGCTTGAGCCGAAGGCGAATTGAGTTCGGCCGATGACGGGGCTCTCTCCGTTCCCTCCCCCCTTGTGGGGGAGGGGCAGGGAGGGGGGTGCCCCACGGGGATTCTTTCCGTGGCGCGACCGCACTTGGTGCATCATCAACAACCGATACCTTTTGCTGGGCTACCCCCCTCCCCAGCCCTCCCCCACAAGGGGGGAGGGAGCGCACCTGCGTCGGAGCGACGGCTGAGCTCATGTCCAACAAGCCTACCCCGTCGCCAGGCTCTCGATGGTCAAGCTGCGGTTGGTGTAGACGCAGATATCGGCGGCGATGTCCATGGAGCGGCGGACGATGGTCTCGGCGTCCTTGTCGGTGTCGAGCAGGGCCCGTGCCGCCGCCAGCGCGTAATTGCCGCCGGAGCCGATCGCCATCACGCCGGCCTCGGGCTCCAGCACGTCGCCGGTGCCTGTCAGCACCAGGGAGACGTCCTTGTCGGCCACGATCATCATGGCCTCCAGCCGCCGCAAATAGCGGTCGGTGCGCCAGTCCTTGGCCAGCTCCACCGCGGCCCGGGTCAGCTGCCCCGGATATTGCTCGAGCTTGGCCTCCAGCCGCTCGAACAGGGTGAAGGCGTCGGCGGTTGCGCCGGCAAAGCCGCCGATCACGTCGCCCTTGCCGAGCTTTCGCACCTTCTTGGCGTTGGACTTGATCACGGTCTGGCCGATCGAAACCTGGCCGTCGCCGCCAACCACCACCCTGCCGCCCTTGCGGACCGTCAAGATCGTGGTGCCGTGCCAGCCAGGGGAGCTGTTCTGGGAATCCTGCATGAATGATCCTCGTTGTCCGCTTGATTTAGGCGGTCGCGGACAAGGGGACAACCTGGGCACAACGGGCCGTTCCGGGCCGAATTTCGCTCACCATAGGCAGAAGTAGAGGCCCGGCCGGCCGTTCCCGCAGTAGCGAAGGTGTCATTTGGCTGTTAAGAGACTGGCGTTTTCGGCCCCGAGCATGATCCCGGAAAAGCGGGTACCGGTTTTCCGAGCAGGATCATGCTCAAATAGAAGCGAAAGCCTTCAATGCGCACCGCGACGATCAAGCGCAAGACCAAGGAAACCGAGATCGAGGTCTCCGTGAACCTCGATGGCACCGGCGTGGCCAATATCGCGACCGGCATCGGCTTTTTCGACCATATGCTCGATCTCCTCGCCCGCCATTCCCGCATCGACCTCACGGTCAGGGCGGTGGGCGATCTGCACATTGATTATCACCATACCACCGAAGACACCGGCATCGCGCTCGGCCAGGCGGTCAAGCAGGCGCTCGGCAACATGGCGGGCATCACCCGCTATGCCGGCGTGCACATGCCCATGGACGAGACGCTGTCGCGCGTGGTCATCGACATTTCGGGCCGCCCGTTCCTGGTGTTCAAGGCCGACTTCCCCCGCGACAAGATCGGCGAGTTCGACACCGAGCTGGTGCGCGAGTGGTTCCAGGCCTTTGCCATCAACGCCGGCGTGACTCTGCACGTCGAGACCCTATATGGCGATAACAGCCATCATATCGCCGAGTCTTGCTTCAAGGGTCTGGCGCGGGCGCTGCGCACGGCGGTCGCGATCGATCCGAAAGCGGCGGGCGAGATCCCGTCCACCAAGGGCTCGCTCGGCGGCTGACGTCTCTCCCCGGCGGCACGCGCCGCCTGCGGTATCACTGACTTGCTAGGAACGGGGCATCACCATGCCTGTCTACACAGTTCATGCGCCCTCCCCTGCCGGAGCCGATCTGCGCGCGACCGACAAGTTCGTGTTCGTGCGCGACGGTTTCCATTTCTGGGCGATGATCTTGGGACCGTTCTGGCTGCTGTGGCATCGGCTGTGGCTGGCGCTGATCGGCTATCTGATCTTCGTCGCCGCGTTCAATGCGGGGCTGTCGAGCCTCGGTATCGGACGTGCTTCGATCTTCTTCGCCGATGTCATCGTCGCGCTGCTGATGGGTCTGGAGGCCTCGAGCCTGCGGCGCTGGACGCTGTCGCGCGGCAAATGGCGCCAGCTCGACGTGGTGGTCGGCGACGACGAGGACACCGCCGAGCGCCGCTTTTTCGAGCGCTGGAGCCAGAAGCAGCACGGCATCGTCAACGATCAATGGGCCGTCGATCGCGGCGGTCCGCCGCCGACCCGCAATGTGCCGGGCCAGCAATTCTCGAATCCGCCGCCGATTCCGGCCGGCGGCATCATCGGGTTGTTTCCAGAACCGGGAGGGTCAAGATGAGCGTCGCCATCATCGATTACGGTTCCGGCAATCTGCATTCCGCCGCAAAGGCTTTCGAGCGCGCCGCGCGCAGCCTGGACAACCCGCAAAAAGTCTTCGTTACCAGCGATCCCGACCAGGCTTACGAGGCTGATCGTCTGGTGCTGCCGGGCGTCGGCGCGTTCGCCGATTGCCGGCGCGGGCTCGATGCCGTCAACGGCATGGTCGAGGCGATCACGGAAGCGGTGCGCGTCAAGGCGCGGCCGTTCTTCGGCATCTGTGTCGGCATGCAGCTGATGGCGAGCCGCGGCAAGGAGCACGTCATCACCGAGGGCCTGAACTGGATCGGCGGCGACGTCGAGAAGATCACGCCGCGCGACGAGAGCCTGAAGATCCCGCACATGGGCTGGAATACGCTCGACCTGCTGCAGGAGCATCCGGTGCTGAACAAGCTGCCGCTCGGCCCGAAGGGCCAGCACGCTTATTTCGTGCACTCCTATCACCTCAATGCGGCCAACGAGGCCGACGTGCTCGCGCGCGCCGATTACGGCGGGCCCGTCACCGCGATCGTGGGCAAGGACACCGCCATCGGCACGCAATTTCACCCCGAGAAGAGCCAGCGCTTCGGCCTGGCCCTGATCTCGAACTTCTTGCGATGGAAACCGTGATGGCCGCTTCGCTCTCTCTTGTCACCTCCCCCCTTGTGGGGGAGGTCGAACGCGCAGCGTTCGGGAGGGGGGTAAGCCCCGACGGCGGTGCCCGCGGCTACCCCTCTCCCCAACCCTCCCCCACAAGGGGGGAGGGAGCGCACCGTGTGCGCGGAAAAATCCTGGCTCAATCATGATTCTGTTTCCCGCGATCGACCTCAAGAACGGCCAGTGCGTGCGCCTCGAGCAAGGCGACATGGCGCGCGCGACCGTGTTCAACCTCAATCCGGCGGCGCAGGCGCAGAGCTTCGTCGAGCAGGGCTTTGAGTATCTCCACGTCGTCGATCTCGATGGCGCCTTTGCCGGCAAACCGGTCAATGCCGAGGCCGTCGAGGCGATGCTGAAGACGATCAGGATTCCGGTGCAGCTCGGCGGCGGCATTCGCGATCTCAAGACCGTCGAAGCCTGGCTCGACAAGGGCATCACCCGCGTCATCATCGGCACGGCGGCGGTGCGTGATCCCGAGCTGGTGAAATCCGCCGCCAAGAAATTCCCCGGCCGCGTCGCGGTCGGGTTAGATGCCCGCGACGGCAAGGTCGCGGTCGAAGGCTGGGCCGAGACCTCGCAAGTGACCGTGCTGGAGATCGCAAGGCGGTTCGAGGATGCTGGCGTCGCCGCCATCATCTTCACCGACATCGCGCGCGACGGCCTGCTCAAGGGCCTGAATCTGGACGCGACCATTGCGCTCGCGGACGCCATCTCGATTCCAGTGATCGCCTCCGGCGGACTCGCCTCGATCGAGGACGTCAAGGCGATGCTCACGCCGCGTGCGAACAAGCTCGCCGGCGCGATCGCCGGACGTGCGCTCTATGACGGCCGCCTCGATCCCGCGGCCGCCCTCACTTTGATCCGCGACGCGCGCAGGAGCTGACACATGTTCAAGGTGCGCGTGATCCCCTGCCTCGACGTCAAGGACGGCCGCGTCGTCAAGGGCGTCAACTTCGTCGATCTCAGGGATGCCGGCGACCCCGTCGAGGCTGCGATCGCCTATGATGCGGCCGGCGCCGACGAGCTCACCTTCCTCGACATCACGGCGACCCATGAGAACCGCGGCATCATGCTGGACGTGGTCCGGCGCACGGCGGAGGCCTGCTTCATGCCTGTGACCGTCGGCGGCGGCGTGCGTGAGGTCAACGACATCAAGACGCTGCTGCGCGCCGGTGCCGACAAGGTCTCGATCAACAGCGCCGCCGTGGCGCGGCGCGAGTTCGTCAAGGAAGCTGCCGAAAAATTCGGCGAGCAGTGCGTGGTGGTCGCGATCGACGCCAAGCGCGTCAAGCGCCCCGGCGGCGACCGCTGGGAGATCTTCACCCATGGCGGGCGCAACTCGACCGGCATCGATGCCATCGAGTATGCCCAGGAAGTGGTCGCGCTCGGTGCCGGTGAAATCCTGCTCACCTCGATGGATCGTGACGGCACCAGGCAGGGGTTCGACATTCCGCTGACCCGGGCGATCGCCGACAGTATTCCCGTTCCCGTGATCGCCTCGGGCGGCGTCGGCAATCTCGACCATCTCGTCGACGGTATTCGCGACGGGCACGCCACGGCCGTGTTGGCGGCCTCGATCTTCCATTTCGGGGAATTCACCATCCGTGAAGCCAAGGAGCATATGGCGCGGCGCGGGCTGCCGATGCGCCTCGATGCCTGACGACTCCTGCTTGCAAAAATGCTACACAAGCCGGTGGGCGACGGCCTCTGTGGCCCCATGTGTTTCCGAGTAAATCCGATGCCGCGTTTCACGATTCATGATCTGGCCGAGACCATCGACGTCCGCGCGGCGGAAGGCGGCGAGGCGTCCTATACCCGCAAGCTGCTCGACAAGGGCGCCGAGCATTGCGCCAAGAAGTTCGGTGAAGAGGCAATCGAAACCGTAATCGCAGCAGTCGAAAACGATCGCGCGCATATGATCGCTGAAAGTGCCGACCTGCTCTATCATTTCCTTGTGCTTCTGAAGGCACGCGGCATAAAGCTGGAGGAGGTCGAGGCGGCGCTGGGTGAGCGCACTTCGATGTCAGGGTTGGAAGAAAAGGCGTCGCGCAAGCGCGATTGATCGAGGCAACGGAAAGGCGGCGTCATGGATATCCGCGCACCCGAGCAGCAGTATAATCCCTACCGGGTCTATACGCGCGAAGAATGGGCGCGCCTGCGTGACGACACGCCGATGACGCTGGAGCCGGGCGAGTTCGACCGGCTGCGTTCGCTGCACGATCGCCTCGACTTGCAGGAAGTCGAGGACATTTACCTGCCGCTGTCGCGCCTGCTCTCGATCTACGTCGATGCGATGCAGCGCCTGTATTACGCCGAGCGCCAGTTCCTCAACATCCGCGACCGCAAGGTGCCCTACATCATCGGCGTCGCCGGATCGGTCGCCGTCGGGAAATCCACCACGGCCCGCGTGCTCCAGGCCCTGCTGGCGCGCTGGTCGCCGCGCCCGAAGGTCGAGCTGATCACCACCGACGGGTTTCTCTATCCGAACGCCGTGCTCGATCGGCAGGGCATCATGCAGAAGAAGGGTTTCCCTGAGAGCTACGACCTTCCGCTCCTGCTCAGCTTCCTCTCCGATATCAAGTCCGGTCGCGGTCATGTGCGTGCGCCGGTCTATTCGCATCTGACCTACGACATCGTGCCGAACCAGTGGGCCGAGGTCGATCAGCCCGACATCCTGATCGTCGAGGGCGTCAACGTGCTGCAGACCGGCAAGCTGCCGCGCGACGGCAAGGCGGTGCCTGTGGTCTCCGACTTCTTCGACTTCTCGGTCTATATCGACGCCGACGAGGCGGCGCTGCGGCAATGGTACATCAAGCGCTTCCTGGCGCTCCGCGACACCGCGTTCACCAACCCGAAATCCTACTTCAACCGCTACGCGCTGCTGTCGGACGAGGAAGCCACCGCCACCGCCATCGCGATCTGGGAACGCACCAACCTCGCCAATCTCGAGGACAACATCCTGCCGACCCGGCCCCGCGCGACGCTGATCCTCAAGAAGGGCGCCGACCATACGGTGGAGAGCGTGGCGTTGCGACGGCTGTAATCGCGCCGGTTGACGAGCTCCTGGTTCGTCCGGGCAGAGTGTCTTTTGTTGCAGACCGGCAAAAGGTATTCGACTATGAGCGTACGAAACGCGAGGACGCCATGGTTGACCGTCTCAGAAGTGCTGCCGAGTTGCTTGAAGCGCCGAGCTGCCCGGACTGCCATATCGAGATGAAATGGTTCCGCTCAGAACTGCTCGCGGACGAGCCGGTTCCGATCATCGCGCATCTCTTCGTGTGCCCTCATTGCAAGCGCGCCGCCCAGGCGGATACGGTCTTCAAGCCAACCCCGGTGAAGCCGGATAAGCTCTCCGCGCCGCGGTTCGCTGCCTACGCCGTGACAGTTCATTCCCGGACCTTCTGCCGTTCTTTCGAGCCGGCGTAGATGTGCCACGTCGTCAGGAACATTGCGGCGACGAGCGGGCCGATGACGAAGCCGTTGGCTCCGAAGGTCGCAAGGCCGCCCAGGGTGGCAAGCAGCACGACATAGCTCGGCATCTGGATCGACTGGCCGACCAGGATCGGGCGGAGAAAATTGTCGGCGAGGCCAATCACGAAGGTACCGAAAGCGAGCAGAATGAGGCCCTTCGTGACTGCGCCTGCCACAAGCAGATAAAGTGCGGCCGGAACCCAAATCAGGGCGGAGCCCAGCACGGGCAGCAGCGAAACCAGCGCCATGAGCGCGCCCGCCAGCAGCGGCGCAGTCAAGCCGAGCAGCCAGAAGATGAGCCCGCCAAGCGCCCCCTGTATCAGGGCGACGAGAACGATCCCCTTGATCGTTCCGCGAACCGCGAGGGTGAACGCATCGAGGATCTCGGCGGTCTGGCTCGGGCGCAGCGGGAGCGCGTCGCGAATGCGTGCGCTCAGGTCTTCGCCGTCGCGCAGCAGGAAGAACAGCAGGTACAGCATCACGAGCAGGCTCGCGACGAACTCCAGCGTCAACTGGCCGATGTTGATCGCATGCCCGGCCAGTTGCTGGCCGGCCGGGACCACCAGGCTCGACAGGCGTTCTTTCAGGGCCGAGAGATCAATCCCGGCCAGGCGACCCGAGATGGAGGCGGCCCAGTCCGGCAGCGCGGCCTTCAGTTGCTGCAGCGGATGAGCCAGATTGATCTCGCCGGCCTGAACGCGCTGATATAGCTCGCCGCCCTGGTCGACGAGCGAAGCGATCACGATCCCGACCGGGATCAGGACCAAGACGACCACCACGATGACGGTGGAAAGTGCGGCAAGGTTGCGCCATTCCGGAAACCTTTCCAGGAAACGGCGATAGACGGGCGCGAAGATGATCGCCAGCAGCGTGGCCCATAGCAATGCGCCGGAGAACGGCCAAAGCAGCCAGCCGAACGCGAGGGTGATGAGGCCGAGCCAGATGAGGAATGAGCGGTCTTCCGATGTTCTCACGTGTCGCCGGGCTCCAGTCGCACCTCACGGCACGTTGGTAGCACAGGATCGTGGCGGAGCGGCAAGTCTCGCCACGCCTCCGTTGTGCCGGCGGCTGGATCGGATGCGGCCTGTCACTGGCCGGTCTTCGCAGTCCAATCCGCGATCTTGATGCGTCCTGCAAAGGTGGCGGGGCCGGACCCGCCGGCCTTGTAGACGAAAGCCTCGCCTTCCTGGACGTCGCCGGCGTCCTTGCCAAAGGCATCGGCGATGTTGGTC
The DNA here is from genome assembly GCF_004570865.1 of Bradyrhizobium frederickii. Lineage (GTDB taxonomy): Bacteria > Pseudomonadota > Alphaproteobacteria > Rhizobiales > Xanthobacteraceae > Bradyrhizobium > Bradyrhizobium frederickii. The sequence continues at coordinate 57,811 of NZ_SPQS01000014.1, read as the reverse complement.
TTGTGAGTGACCAGAAACGTGTTGGCGCCTGCCTTCGGCGGCGCATCGACGAGCTGACGCACCGCCTGTCCGGCCTTTGCATTGGCGCCGGTCGGGTTTGCCATTCCCGACGCGCTGGCATTGCTGCTGTCCGTCAAGGCATCGACCGGCTTGACCTCGCGGCCGGAGATCAGCTTGCCGGCCTCGATCGCGCGGTTCAGCCGGCTGGTGTAGACCTCGCCGATCGGGATCGCGAGCTCCTTGACCGCCGCCCCGATCTGGCGCGCCATCTCCCTGCCCTTGTCGCTGAGCTGACGCTGGGCGCTCATGTCGTCGAACTTGAACGGGTAGATATCCTTTTGGCTGTCGTCGGTGGCGGTGTGCCGAAAGATCAGTACAAAGCCGCCTTGCTTGAGCGAGGCGATGAGTTCAGGCGTATCGGCCGCGGCGTGTCGGGAGAAACCGGCGAGAACAACAATCAATGCGAGGCGGCAAAGCAAATTCATGCGCAAAATCCTCTATGGCAAATGCCCCCGAGGATGGTGACGCGTAACGCGGTCGATTTCAATTCTAGATGGCGGCCCGATTCGGGTTCCCGCGAGGTTCCCGATCAGACCGACAGCCGCTGTGATGCCGCGAGCCCTGCCAGCGCTTCGTCGAGCTTGTCGCGATCGAGCGGTTTGATCAGAAATCCGGTCATGCCCGCCTCGAAGCAGGCATAGCGATCCTCCACCAGCGTATTGGCGGTGAGCGCGAGGATCGGTGTGTGACGGCTGCCCATGGCCGCCTCATGCGCACGGATGCGCTTCGTCGCCTCGATACCGTCGAGCTGCGGCATCTGGATATCCATCAGCACGAGATCATAAGGCGTGCCGGCCGACGAAGCGGCGAGCCAGGATTCCAGCGCGGCCTCGCCGTGGACGGCGATGACGACGCGATGGCCGAGCTTCGTCAGCAGCGAGCGCATCAACAGCGCGTTGATCTCGTTGTCCTCGGCGACGAGGATCGAGAGGCCCTTCGCTTGTGTCGCACGGGCAGCTTCGGCCATCGGTTCCGGCGCGAGCTCGGGCGAGGCGATCTCCGGCGTCAGCGCAAGGCGCGCGGCGAGCGAGGCCGTCCGCAGCGGCTTCACCAGAAACCCGGTGAAGGCCGGCGACAGCTTGTCATGGCGCGAGCTCGACGTCAGCAGCACGAGGCGCTGCAGCGAATGTGCGCGGGCCAACTCGCCCAGATGGTCGGCCATGGCAGGGCCGATCGCGCGATCGATCAGCACCGCGTGCCATGAGCGTTCCGGCAGCAGCGCTTCGGCGACCGCCGCGTCCGCAACCAGGCAGGTCTGGCCGCCCCAGCGCTCAAGGCGCCGCGCGATCAGCGCGGCTTCGATGCCGTCGGCGACGACGAGGATCGATTTGCCGGCAAGGTCGGGGCTCGGAAAGGCCGTCTGTCCCGCGCTGGCTTGCGCGGCCGGAAGCGGCACTGCGATCTCGAAGGTCGAGCCTTTGCTCGGCTCGCTTTCGAGCGTGATGCGGCCGCCCATCCGCTTGACGATGCGCTCGCTGATGGCAAGGCCGAGCCCGGTGCCGCCATAGGTGCGGGCGACGCGCTCGTCGGCCTGCTCGAATTCGCGGAAGATGCGCTGCTGTGCCTCCGGCGCGATGCCGATACCGGTGTCGCGGACCAGGAAGCTGATCTCGTTCGGCCAGATGCCGGGCTCGACGATCAGCGCGACGCCACCGCTTGCGGTGAACTTGATGGCGTTGCCGGCGAGGTTGAGCAGCACCTGGCGCAGCCGCGCGGGATCGCCGACCACCTCCAGCGGCAGTCGCTCGTCGACATAGGCGGCGATCTCGAGCGACTTCGCCTGCGCTCGCGGCGCGAGCAGCTCGGTGATCTCCTCGATCAGGGTCGAGAGCGCGAAGGGGCGCTGCTCGAGATCGAGCTTGCCGGCCTCGATCTTGGAATAGTCGAGCAATTCCTCGATCAGCGCCATCAAGGCTTCGCCCGAGGTCTTGACCGCCTTGGCATAGGTCGCCTGCTCCGGCGTCAGATTGGTGTCGAGCAGGAGGCCGCCCATGCCGATGATGCCGTTGAGCGGCGTGCGGATCTCGTGCGAGGCCATCGCGAGGAAGCGCGATTTGGCGCGGTTGGCGGCATCGGCCTGGTCGCGCGCGTCGGACAAGGCGCGCTCGGTTTCGGTGCGGTCGGTGACGTCGCGCCCCACGCTCTGCAATTCGGCGGGCTGGCCGGCATCGAGGCGGACATAGCCCTCGCGCCAGGCAATCCAGCGCGCGCCGAGCGGGGTCGCGATCTTCTGGTCGTGGATGCGCGTGCCGCTGCTCTCGCGCGCGCTGTCGCCCTGCTCCAGCACGTCGAAATCGAAACGCGTGCCGACCAGCGCGCCGCGCGTCTGTCCCGCGAGCGCGCAATAGGCCTCGTTGGCGAAGGTGATGCGGCCGCTGGTGTCGCGCAGCACGATGAGATCGCCCTGCTGCTCGAACAGGCTGCGGGCGCGTTCTTCCGCTTCCTTCAGCTCCCAATTGCGGTCGATCAGGGTCTCGTTGTGGGCCGCGAGCGTACGCAGCCGCTTGGCCACGAAACGCAGGCGCATGCTCAGCGTCGCAAGCCCGAGGCAGGCGAGCGCGAACAGGAAGCTCGCGCCGATCGCAAAGGTGTGGGGATCGTAGCCGGAGTTTTCCGACCGGCTGCCGGACACGAACCCATAGGCGCCGCCGAAGGTCGCCGAGAAGATCATGAAGGAGCGGATCGCGAAGGCGATGCGGGGGTGCTGTCGCCTGAAACGGCGCATGCGCACCTTGATCCGGAACGTCCGACCCATCGTTACCGACCCTTGCCTGAAACCCGCCGCCGCATGCGACGATGTCGCGTCGACCTTGCGAACAGTTTGAGGCTTTGGCTCAGCCTCCAAACAGGGTTGACGAAGTGTTAACGCTTCAGAGCGAAGCGGCCTGGAGCTGGTGGTGACTGCCGTGGGCGCCGACGATCAGCGCCGCCGCCTCGCGCAGCGAGACCGACTTCGAGCGCACATAGATGCGGTAATCCGCCGGTCCCTCGCTGGAGAGATAGATCACCTCGCCGCCATCGACGGGCTGAGCGGCAATCGAGACGAGGCGCCTCGAGGGATTGGCCTGACAGGTCTCCGGCTCGGAACCGAGGCCGTCGTCGACCAATGCGAAGTCCGCGGCGTCAGCGTCGTCGGTGATCTGCACCCGGACCGTGGCCTGCGCGGGATCTTCGGTGAAGGCGACATGCATGCCGGCGGTCCAGAACAGCGAGGTGAGCTCGACTGAGATCTCGCCCACGGCGATGCAGGGATGCGAGACCGATCCGATCTCGGCGCGGGCAAACACCGCAGCCGCCAGCAGGGGAACAACCGAGGCAAGGATCTTGAAACGCAACATGGCACTCTACTCGCCGGGCCCTCGGGGAACTCGCAGCCGAAATGAGCGGGCCCTATGGTTTGCAGAGCGTAAAGGAAACTCGTTACCGCCGGGTTGACGCGCGGTATCATCAGGCCATCTGCCGCAGATCCTCCGCGAGTGCGCGATAGGACAGTGCTTCGGCAAGGTGCAGCCGGCCGATCTTGTCGGCATGATCGAGGTCGGCCAGCGTGCGCGCCACCCTGAGCACGCGGTGATAGCCGCGCGCCGACAGCCGCATGGTCTCGGCGGCCTCGCGCAGCAGTTTGGCGCCTTGCGCGTCCGGCTTGGCGATCTCTTCCAGCACCGACGCGGGCGCCTCGGCATTGGTCCGAACATGGGGCAGGCCGGCATCGGCATAGCGTGCGAGCTGGATGTCGCGCGCCGCCGCCACGCGCGCGGCGACCTCGACCGAGCCCTCAGCCGGCGGCGGCAGGATCAGATCGGCCGCGGTCACGGCCGGCACCTCGATGCGCAGATCGATGCGGTCCATCAACGGGCCCGAGATGCGCGCCTGGTAATCGCCGGTGCAGCGGTCGATGCGGCCGCGCTTGCAGGCATAGCCCGGCTCGAACGCGTTGCCGCAGCGGCACGGATTCATCGCCGCAACCAGCATGAAGCGGGCAGGGTAGGTGACCCGATGGTTGGCGCGCGACACCGCAACCTCGCCGTTCTCCAGCGGCTGCCGCAGCGAATCCAGCACGCGCGGATCGAATTCGGGCAGCTCGTCGAGGAACAGCACGCCCTGATGCGCCAGCGAGATCTCGCCGGGCTTGGCGCGCATGCCGCCGCCGGTGAGCGCGGCCATGCTCGCGGAATGATGCGGCGAGCGGAACGGCCGCCGTGCCGTCAGCGCGCCGCCTTCGATCTCGCCGGCAACGGAGGCGATCATCGAGACCTCGAGCAGCTCGCCCGGGGAGAGCGGCGGCAGGATCGAGGGCAGCCGCGCGGCCAGCATCGACTTGCCGGCGCCGGGCGCGCCGATCATGAGCAGATGATGCCCACCGGCGGCCGCGATCTCCAGCGCCCGCTTGGCGCTTTCCTGCCCCTTGATGTCGCGCAGGTCGAGCGTGGATGCGGCGGCTTCGTGCACCTTCGGCGAGGGCCGCGACAGCACCTGCGTGCCCTTGAAGTGGTTGGCGATCTGGATCAGCGAGCTTGCTGCGATGATCTGGATGTCCGGGCTCGCCCAGGCGGCTTCGGAGCCGCAGGCCGCCGGGCAGATCAGCCCCTCCTCGCGCATATTGGCGCCGATGGCGGCAGGAAGAACGCCGGCCACGGGCGCGATCGAGCCGTCGAGGCCAAGCTCGCCGAGAACGGTGAAGCCGGTCAGCGCATCAGGCGGGATCGCCCCGATCGCCGCCATCAGGCCGAGCGCGATCGGCAGGTCGTAATGGCTGCCCTCCTTGGGCAGGTCGGCCGGTGCCAGATTGACGATGATCCGGCGCGCCGGCAGCGCCAGCCCCGAGGCGATCAGCGCCGAGCGCACCCGCTCGCGCGCCTCCGACACCGCCTTGTCCGGCAGGCCGACGATGGCGAAGGCCGGCAGCCCAGGGGCAACCTGGACCTGCACGTCGACCGCGCGGGCCTCGATCCCCTCAAAAGCGACGGTGGAAACCCGCTGAACCATGCCCAAACCAGCCTGCCCCTTTCGCACAATTAGGGGTAGCAGAGCGCGGCTCTTTCCGGTCGTGCCTCAGTTTGAAATTCAGCGAGGGCGCTGGCGGATGACGCTTGGAAAGGAGGAGTGGTGGCGGACCCACTTTCTGGTTTCCGGGCAAATCCAACCGATGACTTTGGTGATGCGCCCATAGTCTTCCGACAGAGACCGCCCGATCAACGGTTCATGGTGGAAGATGCGGTTTCTCAGATCTTGAATTGCGTTTACGGCAGCGCTGACGTCTCGGATCGAGCCGTTCAAGTGAGGGAAGGCATTCCCAACTTCGTGGTCCCAGATCGGCTCATTGTATTCCCGCTTGAGCATGGCAGCCCAAAAACCGAGCATGAGGGACGCGACAATCTGATCCATGTGCGGCTCTCCCCCATACTTTCGGCGGAGGCGCTGCGCTACCTTATCGATATCAGCGCACCTCTCGGGTCCAAGAACCTGCCGGGCCGCTGGGTCAGACCACCACGTTTGGCTTAAGCGGGCAGATAAAGACGCGTGGATTACATTTCTCAATGATATTTCAAGCGCCTGGAGCGGGTAATGCAGGCTTTGACCAACTGCGGCGTTCCATAAATAAAGAGCATTCGCCACGTTTTCTCGGAAACCAGCCGCCTCCAAATACGTTGTCCAGCGCGGTACAGAAAGTGTCCGCGCGAACGCTATCGTTAATTCAGGCGTAATCGGCCCTATAATACGCTCTTGACGAATAGGCATTCGAAAGTAATGTCCCGTTGCGCGCCGGTGCCCATCTATCCAGATGGAACCGGACCAGATAGATCCCCGCGACAGCCCCTAAAAAGGCCCTCGCGGGGTTTCGCTTTTTGAGCACCCCAAAACGGGCCGTACCTCAGTCTGCAATTTGAGCACTAATTTCGCGCTTCTTGTAGGGGCCGCGCTTTTTCGCAGGGCCTTCCCGTTGATCGATCAAAGTAACGATATCGGCCATCTCAAGAGGTGACGAAACGAGACCGGCGGCCATAGCTGGTGTACTGCCCTTTAGCGACTTGTGCGACCGAACGAAATTGTACCAAACGAAGTACAGCGACAACGCATGGTAGTGGTTCTCCACCTTTTTCGAAAACGCGTTGGTGAGCCGAGTAAAGCGGCGCATTGACATGCGCATGGTGAGGTTCTGGCGCTCCACGTAGGACGTGGAAATGTGCTCCACGTCCGGAGAACCAAGGATCAAGTCCTTATCGATACCGATCAGTTTGGCCGGGCTGTAGCGCTTCTGCGGCTGCGGGTCGCTGCCGTACAGCTTCACAAGCATTCCGTAATCAACGCCATCCGGGCCGAATTCCTGGCTGACCGCATGCAGGTAAGCCTTGTGGCCGTCCGTGGTGAGTTGGACGCGGTTGGCGAGGCGGGGCTTAAGGTCGGCAATGAAGTCACTAGCGGCGCTCGCGTCGCGATCCCCGACAAGCCAAGTCAGGATCAGCTTGGAGTCGGCATCAATGGCCGTCCACGTCCACACGTCGCCAGAGCCAATCGGCGCAGCCTTGGCGCTCGCAACGTTCTTCGCCTTGGCGTAGGCGAAGCTCCAGATTTCATCGCACTGGATGCGCTGGGACTTCACGTTGCGCACAGTGGCGTCGTGGAAGGCGGCGCAAGCGTTGCCGGCATCGGCCAAGAGCTTAGTCACAGTGTTGAGGGAAACATCCGCGACCCGAGAGATCGAGCGCATGGAAGAACCCTCGCAGAGCATCTGGAGGATTTGGGCGCGCTTCTCTGTAGGGAGTCTGTTCATGGAATGCATCATGAACAGAACCCCTACAGATGTCAAGCATTTAGTTCAGTTTGGATTCCCCTGACTACTAAATCCTCGTAACCTTTTGGATTCGTAGGGATTTTTGGTTGCGAGGGACGTCAAACTACCCCATAGTTATAGGCGTGCACCGGGCTGGGCTCGAACCAGCGACCCCCCGGGTAGCAACCAGGCGCTCTATCCAGCTGAGCTACCGGTGCACGCAAGGCAGAGGAAAGTCCGGCGGGGCGCTACTCCCGCCGGTCGTCCGCGATCAGAACTAGCTGGTGTCGTAGCGGTGCTTACTCATCGCCTTCACCTCCCTTCCGAAGGCCCCGGTGTTACAGCACCGGGGTCTTTTGCTTCTGCCGCCGACGGGACGAGGAACCAAGTTTGGCCCTCACGCCGCACCATAGGCGGTGTCTCTTTGGAGAGCCTATAGAGGCTCATCCCAATGGTTTTGTAGTGGATTTGGCGATTTAGGAAGGCTTCGACCTTCCGTCTCATCAGTGACGCCTTCTCGCCCTTCGGGCCCGCCTGCTTAAGATAAAGCAGGATCAGGTCGCGAATCGACGGCTCGATGCCCGGCGTGAGCGTCGTGGAGGCGACAGTTGGGACTGGCGGCGTTGGTGGTGCGGGAACAGGAACGTCGGCCGTGCCAAGGAGGCCTACGGGACTCTGAAAGAGGCTCGGCGTCGCTTCAGAGGATAAGCGCCAGCGACCGACTTGATGGGCAGCTTCGTGCGCCGATGTCAGGGCTGATCTGACCGTGTTTGCGGGCCTAACGATCACGCCCGGCTTCGTATCTTCCGGCAACTCAATATCGACGCCAAAAAGACGGCCTGCCGCGCGGCAGTCGTACAAAGCGCGGTCGAGACCACGAATCTCCCGCTCAATTTCAGCGCGCCGCCGAACCGCGTCTGAGCGTTGATGCATCAGATCACGGAACTTTTCTAGCACCGCGTTGGCGGCTGTCTTGCGAACATCGTCGTCCATCTACGCCCACCCGATTCGGCCGGATGGGTTCCTTGTAGACATGATACGCGACGGATACAAGGCCGTGGTTTACGATTCCCACCGCTTATGAGCGGCTTTTCTAGCAATCTCGACCCGATCAGCCGGGGATAACTTCTCGGAACGTGCCTTTCCGCCGATCTTGCCGCCCTTCGCCCGATTCGGCGCCTTGCTGTGCCTGTCCTCGACCTCGCCGGTCGCGATCCTGCCGATCAGCACGGCGTTCTGTACGGTGTCGGCGTGGCGCTTCTCGCCCTTGGGGCCTTTGGGCATGGCAAATCATCCTGTTTCTCAGGATGTAGGATACCACGGCGCGGATATCAGGTCCGTACAAGTCAAGCTGTCAGGATTTCAAACTGAGGCACGACCCTCTTTCCGCAAGAACAATACAGGAACGTCCCGCAGGGGGGACAAGCCCTAACCGATCGTAAACGCCGAGCCGACACTACGCCTCGAATGCCAGCTTCTGTCCTCAGCACATTCCAACGAATGTCCGCTACTCCTTGGGCTGCGGGATGGGCCGTGGTCTAACGGGTGAACAATTCAAATGCTTGCAAATCGCCGGAGAAGCGAACGTCGGGTGTGCAGCCGCCTCGCCAAGATCCATTTTGGCGCGGGCTCGCTGCCGCGGGACTGCACGATCACCGATATTTCGGATGGTGGCGTGAAAGTGGTGGCGGAATTTCTGGAAGTGCCGCCGCAATTCACCATCATCTTCGCGCCGGACTATTCCCGGCAATGCCGCCTGCGCTGGCGCATCGGCTGCGAGTTCGGCGCTGAATTCGTCGATTGAGACGCAAGGGCCCGCGTCCTTAACGGGACTTTAGCGTTAATCGGTAAGCATCTCTGATCAGTTGCCGAGTGATCAGAGTATGTCCACGCGTTCGTCCCTCGCCTTTCCACCGGCGAGATTGCTGTTTCCCGCACTCCTGGTGCTCGTCCTCGGCGGCTGCCAGACCGCCGGCATCGAGGATGTGACCGGCGCGCTCGGCGTCCGATCGGAAACCGCTGTCAAGGCCGATCCCAGAACGGACATGGACGCGCTGCGCGAGCGCTACCGCGCCAAGCCCGGCGATCCCGCCATTGCGCTCGAGTACGGCAAGGCGCTGCGCGACAGCGGTCAGCGCGCGCAGGCGGTCGCGGTGCTGGAGCAGGCCGTGCTCGCCCATCCCAGCAACAAGGCGCTGCTCGCCGGCTATGGCCGCGCGCTCGCCGACAGCGGCAATTTCCAGCAGGCCTTTGACGTCCTCAGCCGCGCGCATTCGCCCGAGGATCCCGACTGGCGCATCCTGTCGGCGCAAGGCGCGGCGCTCGATCAGCTCGGCCGCAACGAGGAGGCGCAGCAATATTACGCGAGCGCCTTGAAGATCGTGCCCGACGAGCCGCAGGTCCTGTCCAATCTCGGCCTGTCCTACATGCTCCAGAACAATTTGCCGCGCGCCGAGCAGGTACTCGGCCGCGCCCATCAGCGCAATCAGAACGATTTGCGGATCCGTGCCAACCTCGCGCTCGTGCTGGGACTGCAAGGCCGCCAGGCCGAGGCTGAAATCCTGGTCAAGGCAGATTTGCCGCCGGACCAGGCGGCGGCCAAAGTCACGGCACTGCGGCAAATGCTGGCCAAGAAGCAGCAGCAGCGGGCCGAGAAGTAAACCGCCAGCCGATCGCATTCTTGCTCGTCGCGTCCTCGCGACGCGAACGCTATCGCGACTACGACGCCTTGCGGTGCGGGGCCGATGGGCGGCCCGACCGGCCCTTCAGCTTCTTCAGCAGCGGCTCGAGCAACGAGCGCTTCGGCTTCTTCACCTCGCCGCGGCCGGCGAGGCGGTTCGCCATGTTCTGAAACAGCGCGGTGGTGCGGTGGTTCTTGGCGACTTCCGCGATCATCTGGCCGTTATTGGCCGCGGTCGAGAACAGCTTCGAATCGAACGGGATCACCGCGATCGGCTGGCTCTCCATGGTCTTGGCGAAGGCCTTGACGTCGATCTCCGCGCGCTTGTGCATGCCGACCTGGTTGAGGCAGTACAGCGGCGGCCGGTCGTTCGGTCGTGCCGCTTTCAGCACGCTCAGCATGTTCTTGGTGTTGCGCAAGTTCGCGAGATCGGGCTCGGCGACGATCACGATGTCGTCGGCGTTCACCAGCGCGCGCCGCGTCCAGCCGGACCATTGGTGGGGAACGTCGAGCACGATGCAGGGTGTGGTCATGCGCAGCGTGTCGAACACGGCGTCGAAGGCTTCGGCGCCGAAATCGTAGACGCGGTCAAGAGAGGCGGGCGAAGCGAGGAGGCTGAGGCGCTCGGTGCATTTGGCGAGCAGGCGCTCCATCAGCGCCGTGTCCGGCCGGTCCTGCGACAGCACCGCGTTGGCGATGCCCTGCACCGGATCCTGGTTGTAGTCGAGGCCCGCGGTGCCGAAGGCGAGGTCGAGGTCGATCACGACCGAATCGAGCGAAAGGTCGCGGGCGATGGTCCAGGCTACGTTGTGCGCGACCGTGGAGGCGCCGACGCCGCCCTTGGCGCCGACCACGGCGATGACGCGGCCGGTGATGATGGCCTCGGAGGCCGAGAACAGGCTGCAGATCGAGCGGACGACGTCGAGGGTCTCGACCGGTCCGACCACATAATCGTTGACGCCGCGGCGCACCAGCTCGCGATAGGGCGCCGTGTCGTTGGGATTGCCGATCACGACCACGCGGGTGCCGGGGTCGCAGACGCCGGCGAGGTCGTCCAAGCCCTCGAGGATGTCGCGCGTGCCGTCGGATTCGATCACGATCACGTTCGGCGTCGGCATCGATTCATAGACTTCGATCGCCGCGGCAAGGCCGCCGTCCTTGGCGGTGAGGTGCGCCTTGGCGAGTCGGCGGTCCTGCCCCGCAGCGGTCACCGCGGCGAGCGTTTGCTCGGTCTCGCAAAAGGCCTGCACGGAGATGCGAGGAACCGGCGCGATGTGTTCCTCGGGGTGCAGCGGATCGTCCGAATCTTCGTCGTGGAGCCGTGTCATTTGCCGGTATCGCTGAGCTTGGCCTTGTCGGCGTCGGGATTGGGTGTCGCGATCGCGGTGCCCTTGCGATAGCGCTCGAAGGCGATGTCGCGCCGCGCGGTATAGGCCGGCGTTTCGGATCGCGGCTGCTCGAGATCGGCGGGGTTGTCGATCATGGCCGCGAGGTTGCGCTGACTGGCGCAGCCGAGATTGAAATAGGGCCGGTTCTCATTGTAGCCGGGATCGAGGATGGAGGGGCCGATGTCTTCCGGCCACAGACCGCAGGGACCCGCGACCGCGGTGATCTTCGAATAGCTGAGGCGGATGGTGGGCAGCAGCCCGGGGTCTTCAGGACGATAGGGATGCTGGACGATGGCGCGCGACGGCACGCCGCCGGATGTGAGCACGGAGCGGATCTCCCGATAGGTCGCGGCCGCCGCGCGTGAATTCGCGGTGTCGACGGGGACGTCGATGACGACGGAGCCGGTGCCTTCGCGCACCCAGTCCCGCGCAATGCCGGCGACATCCGAATGCTGCGCGGCCGACAGGCCGCCGCGCGCCTTGCCGACGAAGATCACGATCGACTTCCTGCCCTCCTGCACCGCGATCGGGTGGCGCTGGCGGTAGTCGGTCGGCACCGTCTGCGTGACGATGTCGCCGGTGGTATTGCAGGCAGCGAGCATGACGGACAGCCCCGCCAGTGCCAGCGCGATCCGAAAGCTGCGACGTCGATCGGCAGATGTTGTCGTCATCGCCTGGTCCCCTCTTGCCCGTTCCTTGCCCCGGTCCCCAAACCGTTCGCCTCAGTCGATGATGAAGCCGAAATCGCCGGGCGTGCCGTTGATCGGATCGACGCGCCGCGTGGTGCCATAGAGCCGGTTCATGCGGCCGAGCAGCGCCGTCTGCGCGTCGGAAGCCGGCGCGAAGCCGTCGTCGGGCCGCGACAATTCCTTCTGCGCGACTGCGCGCACCACATAGGGCGTCACGATCACCATCAGCTCGGTCTCGTTGTTGACGAAGTCCTGGCTGCGGAACAGCGCGCCGATGATCGGTACCTGGTCGACGCCGGGCAGGCCGTTGATCGCCTGCTTGGTCTGCTGCTGGATCAGGCCGGCCATCGCCATCGAGCCGCCCGAGGGAATCTCGAGCGTGGTCTCGGCGCGGCGGGTCTGGATCGAGGGAATCGTGATCGAGTTGCTCGTGTTCGAGGACACCGCCTGCGTCAACGTGATCGAGTTGGTGTTCGACAGCTCCGAGACCTCGGTCATCACGCGCAGGCTGATGCGGCCTTCGCTCAGCACGACCGGGGTGAAGTTCAGGGAAATGCCGAACTTCTTGTAGGTGACCTGGGTGGTGCAGACGTGGGTGACCGGATCGCAGGAATAGCCTGCGGGAATCGGGAATTCGCCGCCGGCGATGAAGGTGGCGGATTCGCCCGAGATCGCGGTCAGGCTCGGCTCGGCCAGCGTGCGCATGACACCGGCGCTCTCCATCGCGCGCATGGTGGCGCTGACGGTGGCAACGCCCTTGGCGAGGCCGGCGACGTTGAGCCCATTGCTGGCGACGATCGGTCCACCCGAGACCGAGAACGGGTTGGAATTGTTGAAATTCACCACGGCCGTGCCGGCATTCAGGCTGGCGCTGAGATCGACACCGAGCTGCTTGACGATGTCGCGGCGCACTTCGCCGACGACGACCTTAAGCATCACCTGGTCGCGACCGCGCACGACGATGTTGTTGACGACCTTGTCCGATCCGCCGACCAGCTTCGCGGCGACGTCGCCGGCCTGCTGCGCCTCGACCGGGCTCGACACCGATCCGGTCAGCATCACGCTGTCGCCGACGCCTTCGATCTGCACGCCCGGCAGCGACTGGCGCAGGGCCGTGCGCATGCCGTTGAGATCGCGCTTCACCGCGATGTCATAGGAGGCGACCTGCTGGCCGTCGGCGGCGAAGAAAACGACGTTGGTCTGGCCGACCTGGCCGCCGATGATATAGGCGCGCTGGGCCGAGCGGATCACCGCATTGGCGATCTTGGGATCGGCCACCAGCACGTCCTTGACCTCGCGGGGCAGGTCGATGACGACGGATTTGCCGATACCGAGCGAGAGAAAGCGCGTCTTCGCCGACGCGATCGTCGCGACCGGCGATACACCGAGATCCGGCGCCTGGATCGGCGTCTGGTCGCCGACCGGCGCATCGGCGGCGTTGACGCAGCCGGGCGCTGCGAGCAGACCCAGCATCAGCATCAGCATCGTCCCCGTCCAGAACGAGCGCGCGCGCTTCCCCCGAATGCGCAGGCCCGTCCGATCATCCCCGTAATGCATCATGTCCCCATCACTTCTGTGACGTCAGTTGCCGCGTCTGCACGCCGTAGCGGATGACGTTGACGTCTCCGGAGCGCTTTGCCCCTTGCTCCTCGACGGTGACTTCCGCCGCGTTGGCATCGACGATGCTTCGCAGCGCAAGCTGCAGCGTGCCGCCCTGGCGCGCGGCCGAAAGCGTGGCGACCTGGTCGGGCTTGAGCTCGAGCGTGACGGTCTTGCCGACCACGGCGGTCTGACCGTCCTTTTCCTTCGGCGCCTGGTCGATCGCGAGCACGCGGATATTGGTCAGGATGACCTCGGACACGATGAGGTCGTTGCCGGCGGTCGGGCCGTTGGTATCGGGATTCTTCAGGCGACGGGTCAGCACGATGTCGACGCGGTCGTTCGGCAGGATGAAGCCGCCGGCGCCGGTCTCGGCGGAGATCTCGGTCGAAACGGCGCGCATGCCGGACGGCAGGATCGCGGCCATGAAGCCGGATCCTTCGGCCTTGACCAGCTTCTGCTCGCGGATCGGCTCGCCCTGCATCAGGGGAACGCGCGCGATCGAGCCGGCGATCTGGCTCTGCGCTTCGGGCCTGTTGTCGCGGCGGATGAAGGCGCTGCTTGCAGTCGCCGCCGGCCAGGTCTGCCATTGCAGATCCTCAGGCTTGAGCGCCTGGCCGAGCTGGATGTCGTTCTTGGCGATGAGGACTTCGACCGTCGGCAGCTTCTCGGCGACGGCCTCGACGGGCGCGGGGGCATTCTGATAGCCGCTCGCCAGATACGCAGCGACGCCGCCGGCGGCCAGCGCGATGACGAGAACGACAATGCGTGCGGTGTTCATACGCTTTACTCATACGCGGGGCACTCGAACCGCACCTGGCGGGTTCCCCGTGTCGATGAGTAGGGAGTAAAAGTATAAGGGGTGTTGCGAGGCCGAACGTGCTGACCGGCAGCGATGCTGGTTTTCGGCAGATGGTGAACGCGGCGTTATTCAGTCGGCCAGCGGCCCCCGTAGTTTCACGTAAGCGCGCTCGCGCGTTGGCCCGATCCGGACGGCGTCATGGTGAATGGGTGGTTAGTGATGGGCTCGCGACGATGCGAGTGAGGCCGTAGTAGCTCGCCGCAACATCGCTGTCGTCCCCGCGAACGCGGGGATCCATAACCACAGGGAGGAGTTGCGGTGCGAATCGGCAACTCCGAGTCCCCGCAACCATATCTTCCTGTGGTTATGGGTCCCGGATCTGCGCTTCGCTTGTCCGGGACGACCTTCGGGAGTGCGATCATTGCGGTGAGTTACTTCCCCCGCTTCGCTTCGATCACGTCCCAGATCTTCGCCGCCACGTCAGGGCCGCCGAGCCGCGCGATGGCGCGGATGCCGGTGGGGGAGGTCACGTTGATCTCGGTGAGGTTGCCGTTGATGACGTCGATGCCGACGAACAACAGGCCGCGTTCGCGCAAGGCCGGGCCGAGGGTGGCGCAGATCTCGCGCTCGCGCGGGGTGAGCTCGGTCTCCTGCGCCGCGCCGCCGCGCACCATGTTGGAACGGAGGTCGTCGGCGGCCGGCACGCGGTTCACCGCGCCGGCGAACTCGCCGTTGACCAGGATGATGCGCTTGTCGCCGTGCTTCACCTCGGGGATGAACTGCTGGATCACCCAGGCCTCCTTGAAGGTGACCGAGAACATGTCGAACAGCGAGCCGAAATTCATGTCCTGCGGCATCACGCGGAACACCGCCGCGCCGCCATGACCGTGCAGCGGCTTCATCACGACGGCACCATGCTTGTCGCGAAACGCGTTGATCTCATCGACGTCGCGCGAGATCAACGTCGGCGGCATCAGCTGCGGAAAGTTCATCACGAACAGCTTTTCCGGCGCGTTGCGGACCGAGCAGGGATCGTTGACCACCAGCGTCTTCGGATGGATGCGCTCCAGAAAATGCGTCGAGGTGATGTAGGCGAGGTCGAACGGCGGATCCTGCCGCAGCAGCACCACGTCGAAGCCGTTCAGCGCCTCGCGCGTCGGCTCCCCGAGCGTGAAGTGGTTGCCGGGCTCGTCGCGCACGGTCAGCAGCTGAACGGGAGCGACGATCTCCTCTCCGACCATCGAGAGCTTGTCGGGCGTGTAATAGGACAGGCCATGGCCGCGTTTCTGCGCCTCCAGCAGCAGCGCAAAGGTGGAATCGCCCTTGATGTTGATGCGGGCAATGGGGTCCATCTGGACGGCGACGTTCAGTTTCATGGTCTGCCTTTCAGGTCGAGGCGTCGAATGCCGCCAACACATGGCGCGGAAGTGAGCGCGGCGCAATCAGCATGGCGTCGAATCGCAATTCGAATTCGGCATGCTCGGGATGCGCTACAAGCCAGCCTTGCGCGGCGTCGATGATGCGCTGCTGCTGGCGCGGCGTCACGGCAAAGGCGGCATCGTCCAGCGTTGCGCGGGCCTTGACCTCGACGAAGGCGATCAGGTTGCGACGGCGCGCCACGATGTCGATCTCGCCATGCGCCGTGCGGTAGCGCTTGGCCAGAATGCGATAGCCCTTGGCCATGAGATAGGCGGCGGCGCGGCTTTCCGCGGAGATGCCGGTGTGGAACGCGGCGACCCGCTCGGGCGAGGCGGCCTTTGGTTCCCTGGGGACCTCAGTCTTCGCCATCGCCGCCCCGCGAATCCTTTGCAAGCTCGAGCGCGCGAGCATAGACCTCGCGGCGCGGCCGGCCCGAGAGCGCGACGGCATGCGCCACGGCATCCTTGACGCTGTGCGCGGCCAGCTGCTCGCGCAAGAGACCATCGAGCGCATCCATTGTCAGCACCTCGGCATCCGCGGGAGGTGGGCCGATCACCAGAACGAACTCGCCGCGCGTCTCCGGCGCGTCCGCCTGTCGCGCAAGCTCGGCGAGGGGCGCGCGTCTGACCTCCTCGTGCAACTTCGTGAGCTCGCGGCAGACCGCGGCGTCTCGCTCACCCATGATCTCGGCGAGATCGGTCAAGGTGGCCTGCATCCGATTTCCGGACTCGAACATCACCAGCGTCGCGTCGATGCGCGCGAGCTCGGCCAGGCGCGTGCGGCGCGCGGCGGATTTCGCCGGCAGGAAACCCTCGAAGAAGAAGCGGTCGGTCGGCAGCGCCGCCACCGACAGCGCGGTTAACACCGAGGAAGGGCCAGGCAGCGCGTACACGGAGTGGCCCGCGGCGCAGACCTCGCGCACCAGCTTGAAGCCGGGATCGGAGATCAGCGGCGTGCCGGCATCCGAGACCAGCGCGACCGAGCCGCCGGCCGCGAGCGCCTCCAGGATCTTTGGACGGGCGGCTTCGGCATTGTGCTCGTGATATTGCTTGAGCTGCGCGGCGATGGCGTAGCGCTCGGTCAGGCGCCGCGTGATCCGGGTGTCCTCGCAGGCGATGACGTCGACGCCGGCGAGGGTCTGCAGCGCCCGCAGCGTGATGTCGCCGAGATTGCCGATCGGGGTTGCGACCAGATGCAGGCCCGGCGCCGCCTTCGGCGCCGTGAGCCGATGGGCGTCGATGGAGAAACCGCGCGAGGCGGCGTCTTGAGCTTCAGACGTATTTATCGGGTCCGGCTTTGCGCGCATAATGAGGTCAACTTAGGCACGATCCGCAGGGCTGGGAACCGGCTCGCCGAAAAAGATCGTACCGAGGTGGGCTGGGAAGGGACGGGAATGTGATCGGTCAGGATCACGTCGGGAGGGGGTGAGGGCCCTCGCGCCATATTCGCGACGGAAACTCCGCCTTGATGCTGGATGAGCGACGGCGAACAGCTGCCGGGACAGGAGGGCGGCCGCGTTAAGCGGCTATTATCCTTTTGTTTTGGTTAACTATTTGCCGACAATATGCCTGAATCCGCGGCCTGCGTCGTGGAAGGAAGATCGTGACCGGCCGGCGACGGCGGGTCAGAAGAGAAGCTGCCATGGTGGGCCCGCGTTTTCCTAAGTCTCCCATTCCGGGGTCCCTGATGTCGGGGGCGACCCGCCGGAGCGCGCTCGGCCTGTTGCTCGGCGCGCCCCTGCTGTCGGCCTGCGCCGGCGTGCAGCAGAGTCTCAGCCAGTTCTCCAACCCGTTCTCGAGCTCGGCACCGCCGGCCCAGCCGGCCGGTCCTCCGCAGCAGGCGACGACCGCCGGCACCGGCGGCGTCAAGGTCGCCGTGATCCTGCCGCTGTCCGCGGCCGGCAATGCCGGCCTTGCCGCGCAATCCATGCGCAACGCCGCCGAGATGGCGCTGGCCGAGTTCCAGAACCCGAACATCCAGCTCCTGATCAAGGACGACAACGGCAGCCCGCAAGGCGCCCAGGCCGGCGCGCAGCAGGCGGTCGACGAGGGCGCCGAGATCATCCTCGGGCCGCTGTTCGCGCAATCGGTGCCGGCGGTGGCGCAGGTCGCGCGCACGCGCGGCATCCCGGTGATCGCGTTCTCGACCGATTCCAGCATCGCCGGCCGCGGCGTCTATCTGCTCTCCTTCCTGCCCGAATCCGACGTCAATCGCATCGTCGAATATTCCGCCAGCATCGGAAAGCGCTCGTTCGCCGTGCTCGTGCCCGACAATGCCTATGGCAATGTCGTCGAGGCGGCGGTGAAGGTGGCGGTGCCGCGTCGTGGCGGGCGCATCGTCGCGTTCGAGAAATACGGCGCCGATCGCGCCACGCCGGCGCGCACGGTGGCGCAGCAGCTCGGCAGTGCGGACGCGCTGTTCATTGCCGATGACGGCGATGCCGTGGTGACGGTCGCCGATGCGATGACCGCCGCGGGCGCGAACCTGCGCAACATCCAGCTGCTCGGCACCGGCCTGTGGGACAATCCGCGGGTCTATGCCAATGCGAGCATGCAAGGCGGCCTCTATGCCGCGCCCGACCCGGCCGGCTTCCGCGCCTTCTCGGGCCGCTATCGCACCAAATACGGCGCCGAGCCGATCCGCACTGCGACGCTCGCCTACGACGCCGTCGCCCTCGTCGCCGCGCTCGCGCGCACGCAAGGCACCACGCGCTTCTCGCCCGACGTGCTCACAAATCCTTCCGGCTTTGCCGGCATCGACGGCCTGTTCCGCTTCCGCGCCGACGGCACCAACGAACGCGGTCTTGCGGTGATGAAGGTGACGCAAGGCGGCGGCGTCGCGGTCGCGGGCTCGCCGAAGAGCTTTGGGGCGTAGCTCCGGACGACGGTGCCGTGGTGCTGTAGGGTGGATTAGCCGAAGGCGTAATCCACCAACTTCGTTCCGCGAGTGCGGAAGCATGGTGGGTTACGCCTTCGGCTAACCCACCCTACTTCAGCTCGTTACGCCGCCAGATCCGCGACCACCGCATCGAGCACCGGGAATCCGCTGCTGGTCACGCGCAACCGGCCGGTCGGATCCACAATGATCGCGCCTTCTTCGCGTAGCAGCGCGATGCGCCTGGGATCGAGCGGGCGGCCGGAGAGGGCCTTGTAGCGCTCGGGGTCGATGCCCTCGGCGAGCCGCAATCCCATCAGCAGGAATTCGTCGGCGCGTTCCTCGCTGTTGAGCAGATCGTCGGTGACGATTCCATCGCCGTTGGTCTCGACCCGCATCAGCCAGGCCTCGGGACGCTTCTCGGTGGCGGTCGCATGCCTGATACCGTCGATGTCGAGGCGACCATGCGCGCCGGGGCCGATGCCGGCATATTCCTCGCCGCGCCAGTACACCAGATTGTGCCGGCACTCGGCGCCGCGCCGCGCGTGGTTGGAGATCTCGTAGGCGGGCAGCCCGAGCTTGTCGCAGGTTTCCTGCGTGACGTCGTAGAGCGCGCGCGCCACCGCTTCATCCGGCGTCTTCAACTTGCCGGCCCGGTATAGGCCGAAGAACGGCGTGCCTTCCTCGATCGTGAGCTGATAGAGCGACAGATGCTCGGCCGCCTCATCGATGGCGAGGCGCAGCTCATCGGCCCACATCGCCGGCGTCTGGTCGGGGCGGGCATAGATCAGGTCGAACGAATAGCGCTCGAACGAACGGCGCGCGATAGCGACGGCATCGAGCGCCTCGCGCGCGCTGTGCAGGCGTCCGAGCGCCTTCAGCGAGGCGTCATCGAGCGCCTGCACGCCGAGCGAGACGCGGTTGACGCCGGCGCTGCGATAGCCGGCAAAGCGTGTGGCTTCGACGCTGGTGGGATTGGCTTCGAGCGTCACTTCGACGTCGCCTGCAACGCTCCAGTGCTTGCCGATCGCATCGAGCACCGCGCCGACAGTTGCGGGCTGCATCAAGGATGGCGTACCGCCGCCAAGGAAGATCGAGGTGACCTCGCGGCCGGATGCACGCGCCGCGGTCGTTTCGATTTCGCGCGCGAAGGCGGAGGCGAAGCGCGCTTCGTCGATCGCGGCATGGCGGACATGGCTGTTGAAGTCGCAATAGGGGCACTTCGACAGGCAGAACGGCCAGTGCACGTAGACGCCGAAGGCTTCAGATTCTTGTTTTGACGCGTTTTCCTGGCGCGAACCGGTATCCACTTCGCTTGAAAACGCTCTAGCGCGGCTCAAGGCAGATCTCCGCCAGTTTCACGAAGGCGCGGGCACGATGCGACAGGCCGAGACCCAGCGGCGGCAGGCCGTGCTTCTCGATGCTCTCCATCTCGCCGAAGGTGCGGCTGTGACCATCCGGCAGGAACATCGGATCATAGCCGAAGCCGGCAGTCCCGCGCGGCGGCCAGACCAGCGTGCCGTCGACGCGCGCTTCGACCTCTTCGAGATGATGGTCAGGCCAGGCCACGCAGAGCGCCGAGACGAAATGGGCCCTGCGCTTGTCCGGCGTGGTGGCGCCGCGTTCCTGCAACAGGCGCTCGATCTGCGCCATCGCCGCGTTGAAGTCCTTGGTGGGGCCGGCCCAGCGCGCGCTGTAGATGCCGGGGGCGCCGTCGAGCGCGTCGACCACGATGCCGGAATCGTCGGCGAAGGCGGGCAGCCTGGTTGCCTGCGCCGCCGCGATCGCCTTGATCGCGGCGTTGCTGCGGAAATCGTTGCCGGTCTCCTCCGGCTCGCCGAGGCCGAGCTCACCGGCCGACACCGCCTCGACGCCGTGGGGCGCCAAAAGCTCCCGCATCTCGGCAAGCTTGCCGGGATTGTGGGTGGCGATGACGAGCTTTCCGGTGATTCGGCGGTGCATGGGCCTATTGACTACGCCACAGCCAGTTTCTGCAAGTCCACGAGACGCGCAACGCCCTTGCGGGCCAGCGCCATCAGCGCCAGGAACTCGCCTTCCGTGAACGGTTCGCGTTCCGCCGTGCCCTGCACCTCGATGATGCGGCCGTCGCCGGTCATGACGAAATTGGCGTCGGTCTGGGCTTCCGAATCCTCGGCATAATCGAGATCGAGCACCGGCGTACCGTTGTAGATGCCGCAGGAGATCGCGGCGACGTTGTCGCGCATGACGTTGGCCTTGATCATGTTGCGCGCCTTCATCCAGTTGACGCAATCGGCAAGTGCGACCCAGGCGCCGGTGATCGAGGCCGTGCGGGTGCCGCCGTCGGCCTGCAGCACGTCGCAATCGACCGTGATCTGGCGCTCGCCGAGCGCCTCGAGGTCGACGATGGTGCGCAGCGAGCGGCCGATCAGGCGCTGGATCTCGACGGTGCGGCCGCTCTGCTTACCGGCGGCGGCCTCGCGCCGGGTGCGTTCCGAGGTGGCGCGTGGCAGCATGCCGTATTCGGCGGTGACCCAGCCGCGGCCCTGGCCCTTCAGCCACGGTGGCAGGCGGTCCTCCAGCGTGGCGGTGACCAGCACATGGGTGTCGCCGAACTTCACCAGGCAGGAGCCTTCCGCATATTTGACCACGCCGCGCTCCAGCGTCACGGGGCGCAATTCGTCGGGCGCACGGCGGCTTGGCCGCATGGGAAATCCTCCAAAAACTCACGGGAAAGGCTGTTGGCGGTGCTTGTAGGTGGGGCGAAGGTGGGCGGCAAGGGCTTATTCGGCCCCTGATTCCGGGCCGGCGAACGCCACGCTTGTCAGAAGCGCCCGGGATAGACAAATTATGAGGATCTGAGAGGAGTTACCGCTGTGGCCCATCACGATCCGATCCATCTGATCGCGCCGCGCGCAGGCCTCGCCCAGCTCAACGAGCGTTCCCGCGACATCTTTCGTCAAATTGTCGAAAGTTACCTCGCGACCGGTGAGCCCGTGGGTTCGCGCAATATCTCGCGCCTGATCGCGATGCCGCTGTCGCCGGCCTCGGTCCGCAACGTCATGGCCGATCTGGAACAGCTCGGCCTGATCTATGCGCCCCATACCTCGGCCGGCCGGCTGCCGACGGAACTCGGCCTGCGTTTCTTCGTCGATGCCTTGATGCAGGTTGGCGACCTCAACGAGGCCGAACGGCAGTCGATCCAGAGCCAGCTTACGTCCGTAGGCCAGGCGCACTCGGTCGAGGCGGCGCTGGACCAGGCGCTGACGCGGCTATCCGGATTGACGCGGGCCGCGGCGGTGGTGCTGACGCCAAAATCCAATGCGCGGCTCAAGCACATCGAATTCGTCCGGCTGGAACCGGAGAAAGCCCTGGTCATCCTCGTCGGCGAGGACGGCCAGGTCGAGAATCGCGTGCTGACGCTGCCCCCTGGAGTTCCCTCCTCGGCGATCACCGAGGCCGGCAATTTCCTCAACGCGCGAATCCGCGGCCGAACCCTGGCCGAGGCGCGGCTCGAGCTTGAGACGGCGCTTAACGAGGCCCGCGCCGAGCTCGATCAGCTCGCACAGAAGGTGATCTCCGCCGGCATCGCCAGCTGGTCCGGCGGCGAGAACGAGGACCGCCAGCTCATCGTGCGCGGCCACGCCAATCTGCTCGAAGATCTGCACGCGCTGGAGGATCTGGAGCGGGTGCGCCTGTTGTTCGACGATCTCGAGACCAAGCGCGGCGTGATCGATCTGCTCGGCCGGGCCGAGACGGCCGAGGGCGTGCGCATCTTCATCGGCAGCGAGAACAAGCTGTTCTCGCTGTCGGGGTCCTCCACCATCATCGCGCCCTATCGGGATGCCGCCGGCCACATCGTCGGTGTCCTCGGCGTGATCGGCCCGACGCGGCTGAATTATGCCCGCGTGATCCCGACCGTGGATTATGCCGCCCGCATCGTCAGCCGCCTCTTGGGGGGCTGACCGGCGTCTGCTTCCGATCACGGGCGCTTGATTTTCGCTGCTCAAAGCACGATATCCGGGCCAACAATCCCTGGAAACGAGTTCGAGATTTAGCCGATGACCGATCGAGACCGGCAACCCGAAGACGCGGCCGCGCCGACTGGCGAGCCCGTGGTGTCAAAGCCCTACATCATGCCCGACGATCCCGAGCCCGGCTCGGTCGAGACCTTGCAGAAGGAAGCCGCCGAGGCGCGCGATCGCATGCTGCGGACGCTGGCCGAGATGGAGAATCTGCGCAAGCGCACCGCCAAGGAAGTCGCTGACGCCCGCCTCTACGGCATCACAGGCTTTGCCCGCGACGTGCTCGACATCGCCGACAATCTCCAGCGCGCGCTCGATGCCGTTCCGGCCGAAGCCCGTGCCACCGCCGATCCCGGCCTGATCTCGCTGATCGAGGGCGTCGAGCTCACCGAGCGCGCGCTGCATAGCGCGCTGGAAAAGCATGGCGTGAAGAAGCTCGATCCGCAGGGCCAGAAGTTCGACCCGAACTTCCACCAGGCGATGTACGAAGTGCCTGATCCGTCGGTGCCGTCGGGCACCGTGGTCCAGATCATGCAGGCCGGCTACACCATCGGCGACCGCGTGCTGCGGCCGGCTTTGGTCGGCGTCGCCAAGGGCGGCGCGAAGCCAGCGCCTGCGGCGAACAACAACGAATCGAGCAGCGCGGCCAATTGAGTTTCAACCCTCATGGTGAGGAGCCGCGCTCTTGCGCGGCGTCTCGAACCATGAAGGCCAGGGTGCCGCAGCGGGGGCCTTCATCCTTCGAGACGCGCGCGAAGTAGCGCGCTCCTCGGGATGAAAGTTTTGCAGTGTTGTGCGTCGCTTACGCACCCGCCGCGATATCCGCAGACTGGATCCGCTTCACGCCGGCCTTGGCCATATCGGCCCAGGCCTTGGCGAGCGAACCCTGGGTGTCGATGCCGCGGCAGGCATCTTCCACCACATAGACCTCGAAGCCGGCCTTGCGCGCGTCGAGCGCCGTCCAGGCAACGCAGAAATCTGTCGCAAGCCCTGCGACGAAGACGCGCTTGATCTTGCGTCCCTTCAAATATCCGGCAAGGCCCGTCGAGGTCTTGCCGTCGGCTTCGAGGAAGGCCGAATAGCTGTCGACGTTCTTGTGAAAACCCTTGCGGATGATGAGCTCCGCGTGCGGGATCGCAAGGTCCTTGGACAGCGCCGCGCCGTCGGTGCCCTGCACGCAATGATCGGGCCACAGCACTTGTTTGCCGTAGGGAAGGTCGACGGTCTCGAACGGCTTCTTGCCGGAGTGGACTGATGCAAACGAAACGTGGCCCGGCGTGTGCCAGTCCTGCGTCATCACCACGTTCGCGAACGCCTTCGAGATCTTGTTGATGACCGGCACCACCTGTTCGCCTTCCTTCACCGCGAGGCTGCCGCCAGGCAGGAAGCAGTTCTGCACGTCGATCACGAGCAGCGCGGAGGCGTCATCCGGCTTGATGGATGTCGCTGCGAGCAGTGCGCTCGGCGCGAGACTCGCCAGCGCCGTCGTTCCAAGCATTGCCAAAATTTGCCGCCGATCCAGCATCATTCGCCTCCCTTGGGATGATCCAATGGGGGAAGCCTAGTTCCGTTCGTACACGAACAGAAGCCCGAAAATGCGGCCGGCATTGGTTAGCGGCTAAGCGCTCGCCACGAGCTTGGTGCACCTCTCCCGCTTGCGGGAGAGGTCGGCGCGTCCGGGCGATGCGAAGCATCGTCCCGCACGCCGGGTGAGGGTTCTATCCTCCGGGTGATTGTCCCTTTGCGGAGGCACCCTCTCCCCAGCCCTCCCCCGCAAGCGGGGGAGGGAGCGCATCTCGTTCGGAGACGCAGCTACCCCTTCGGCTGAATCCCGTCGCGCACGGCGCGGAAGCGGGTGAAGGCGGCCTGCCACTGGTCGCGTGGGGCGCTGGCGATGATGCGCAGCGAAGCGCCGCCGCTCGCAAAGCGGATCCACTGCACCACGGTCACCGGCGTCTTGTCCTTGCCGCTGACGCCGTCGATCCGGGTCTCGAAGCCTTGCTGGCCGTTGATGCGGATCGGCTCCGACATGGTGACGCGGGATTCGCGCACGCCGGGGATCTGCAGCGCGGCCTCCTGGGCGAAGCGGGCGCGGTCGTCGGCGGCTTGCGGGGTGGCGCCGATCAGGCCGAGGATCATGAACGGCTTCGATTCATAGCCGGCGCTCTCATTGCCGTCGGCGAGGATGATGCTGGAGCCCGGCGCCAGGGTGCGGACGTCCTTGAAGTCGGCGAGATCGGTGATCTTGAACGGCATCAGCGCGATCTGCTCCTCGGCCGAGACCTGCTTGCGGGTGGTGGCGGTCGCGAACATCTGCCGCACCGCCTCGTCGGTGTAGATCTTGGTCGCATTCTCCGGGACCTGCACCGCGACATAGCCGGAGAAGCCGGCGCCCGGCACGATCATCGAATAGCGCTTCACCGGGGTGTCGCCGGCCTTGCCGCTCTCGGTGGTGAAATAGGCAAGGCCGGCGGGGGTCTCGACCTTGTCCTGCTTGACGCCGTTCGCTCCGGCCGGATTGGAATTGAAGGCGCTCACGACCTCGCCATAGGCGGCCGGCGGCAGCTCGGTGACCAGCACCTTGACGCTGCCGTCCTCGCTTTCGAAGCCCGGAAAGGTCTTCGCCGTGCTGAGGCCGACCAGCGGCACCATGCCGAGGCGCAAGCCGGGCGGAAACACGGCGTCGGCGGCGAGGGCCGGGAGCGCCGAGGCGGCGAGAAGGGCGAGCGCGGCGAGGGGGCGGATCAGCTTCATGGGCACTCTGATTGGTTCACATTGAGGCCGTTCGATGGTCGGCCACCGGGCCGCTTTGTCGCGCGAAGCGGCTGTGGCGGCTGCCCGGCCGGTCCGCCTTTTAGCGGGTTTGGGCTTGCGGCAACAGGGCGGACGGGCTTGCGGTAGCGGGGACTTGCCGAAGCCCGAACCTGTTAATAATTCCTCACCCGCAAGTGCGGTGAAGCCCGAATATGATCCTCCAGAACCCGATGTTTTAGCCGCAGAAACGTAGCTTCGGTCCTTGCGGGCCCCTCCCCCCCTCCTATATGAGCCTCAATCATCGCAATATCGCGGATGTTTGATCTTAGGGGGTTTCGGTTTGGGTGCCTTCTGGGCCCAGCCAACCTGCTGCAAAAAGAAGGATATCAGGACCATGGGAAAGGTCATTGGGATCGACCTCGGCACCACGAATTCGTGCGTCGCCGTGATGGATGGCAAAAACGCCAAAGTCATCGAGAATTCCGAAGGCATGCGCACGACGCCCTCGATCGTCGCCGTCACGGACGACGGTGAGCGTCTCGTCGGCCAGCCGGCCAAGCGCCAGGCCGTTACCAATCCCGAGCGCACCTTCTTCGCAGTAAAGCGCCTCATCGGTCGCCGCTACGACGACCCGATGGTCGAGAAGGACAAGAAGCTCGTCCCCTACAAGATCGTGAAGGCTTCCAACGGCGACGCCTGGGTCGAGGCCGACGGCCAGACCTACTCGCCCTCGCAGGTCTCGGCGTTCATCTTGCAGAAGATGAAGGAGACCGCGGAAGCCCATCTCGGCCAGAAGGTCGACCAGGCCGTCATCACCGTTCCCGCCTACTTCAACGACGCCCAGCGCCAGGCGACCAAGGACGCCGGCAAGATCGCGGGCCTCGAAGTGCTGCGCATCATCAACGAGCCGACTGCGGCCGCGCTCGCCTACGGCCTCGACAAGACCAAGGCCGGCACGATCGCCGTCTACGACCTCGGCGGCGGCACGTTCGATATCTCCATTCTTGAAATCGGCGACGGCGTGTTCGAGGTGAAGTCGACCAACGGCGACACCTTCCTCGGCGGCGAAGACTTCGACATGCGCCTGGTCGGCTATCTCGCCGACGAATTCCAGAAGGAGCAGGGCATCAACCTGCGCAACGACAAGCTCGCGTTGCAGCGCCTGAAGGAGGCCGCTGAAAAGGCCAAGATCGAGCTGTCCTCAACGACGCAGACCGAGATCAACCTGCCGTTCATCACCGCGGACCAGACCGGTCCGAAGCATCTGACGATGAAGCTCACCCGCGCCAAGTTCGAGGCGCTGGTCGACGACCTCGTGCAGAAGACCGTCGAGCCCTGCCGCAAGGCGCTGAAGGATGCCGGCGTGACCGCCGGTGAGATCGGCGAAGTCGTGCTGGTCGGCGGCATGTCGCGCATGCCGAAGGTCCAGGAAGTCGTCAAGCAGCTGTTCGGCAAGGAGCCGCACAAGGGTGTCAACCCGGACGAAGTCGTGGCGATCGGCGCTGCGATCCAGGCCGGCGTGCTCCAGGGCGACGTCAAGGACGTGCTGCTGCTCGACGTGACCCCGCTGTCGCTGGGCATCGAGACGCTGGGCGGCGTGTTCACCCGCATCATCGACCGCAACACCACGATCCCGACCAAGAAGAGCCAGGTGTTCTCGACCGCCGAGGACAACCAGAACGCGGTCACCATCCGCGTCTTCCAGGGCGAGCGTGAAATGGCGGCCGACAACAAGATGCTCGGTCAGTTCGACCTGATGGGCATTCCGCCGGCTCCGCGCGGCATGCCGCAGATCGAAGTGACCTTCGACATCGACGCCAACGGCATCGTCAACGTCTCGGCCAAGGACAAGGCCACGGGCAAGGAGCAGCAGATCCGCATCCAGGCCTCCGGTGGTCTGTCGGAAGCCGACATCGAGAAGATGGTCAAGGACGCCGAGGCCAACGCCGAGGCGGACAAGAAGCGCCGCGAGGCCGTCACCGCCAAGAACGAGGCCGATGGCCTGGTGCATTCGACCGAGAAGGCGCTGGCCGAGCACGGTTCGAAGGTGGCCGAGAGCGAGCGCCGCGCCATCGAGGACGCCGTCAGCGACCTCAAGGAAGCGCTGAAGGGCGACGACGCCGAGGCGATCAAGGCCA
The DNA here is from genome assembly GCF_004570865.1 of Bradyrhizobium frederickii. Taxonomy (GTDB): domain Bacteria; phylum Pseudomonadota; class Alphaproteobacteria; order Rhizobiales; family Xanthobacteraceae; genus Bradyrhizobium; species Bradyrhizobium frederickii. The sequence continues at coordinate 30,632 of NZ_SPQS01000014.1, read as the reverse complement.
AGACCAACACGCTGGCCCAGGCTTCGATGAAGCTCGGCGAGGCCATGTACAAGCAGCAGGCCGAGGCCGACGCCAAAAAGGACGCGGCCAAGGACGACGTCGTCGACGCGGAATTCACCGAGGTCGACGACGACAAGAACAACAAGAAGTCCGCTTAAGCCCGAGAGGGTGATGATGCGGGCGACTTGGACCCTACGCGCACCAACGGCCTCCTCCCTCGCGGGGGAGGCCACGGTGTCGGGCTCTGCGGGACCGATACCCGCAACGATCGATCAATTCCCAGCCGTTATGCTGAACGCCGCCGTGCCGGCTTCCGCCGCGAGGCGGAAGGGCGCTGATGTCGTCGCGCAGTGGCGGCATCGTTTCGCTCCGACTTGATTCGCGATTGGATAGACCGAGCTCATCATGTCCACGTCCACCAAGCGCTGCTATTACGAGACTCTCGAAGTCGACCGTGACGCTGACGAATCCAAGCTGAAATCGTCGTTCCGCAAGCTGGCGATGAAGTTTCACCCCGACCGCAATCCCGGGGACGACACCAGCGAGATCAAGTTCAAGGAAATCAACGAGGCCTACGAGGTCCTGAAAGACAAGGACAAGCGCGCCGCCTATGACCGCTACGGCCATGCCGCTTTCGAGCAGGGCGGCGGCGGCGCCGGGTTCGGCGCGGGCTTCGCCTCCTCTTTCTCCGACATTTTCGAAGACCTGTTCGGCATGGCCGGGCAGCGCGGCCGCGGCGGCCGCGAGCGCGGCGCCGACCTGCGCTACAACATGGAAATCACGCTCGAGGAAGCCTTTGGCGGCAAGACCGCGCAGATCGAGATTCCCGTTTCGGTCACCTGCGAGGCCTGCTCGGGCATCGGCGCCAAGGCCGGAACCAAGCCGAAGACCTGTTCGACCTGTGGCGGCGCCGGCCGCGTGCGGCAGTCGCAGGGCTTCTTCACGTTGGAGCGGACCTGTCCGGGCTGCCAGGGCCGCGGCCAGATGATCGAAGATGCCTGCCCGTCCTGCTCGGGCCAGGGTCGCGTCACCCGCGAACGCACCTTGTCGGTCAACATCCCCCCGGGCGTCGAGGACGGCACCAGGATCAGGCTTGCCGGCGAAGGCGAGGCCGGGGTCCGCGGCGGCCCGCCCGGCGACCTCTACATCTTCCTGTCGCTGGCCCAGCACCAATTCTTCCAGCGCGACGGTGCCGACCTGCATTGCCGTGCGCCGATCTCGATGGTGACGGCCGCCCTCGGCGGCGAATTCGAGGTGCCGACCATCGACAAGGGCAAGGCCAAGGTGAAGGTGCCGGCCGGGACCCAGTCCAACCGCCGATTCCGCATCGCATCAAAAGGCATGCCGGTGCTGCGGTCGCGCCAGATGGGCGACATGTACGTTCAGGTCGTGGTCGAGACGCCGCAGAACCTCACCAAGAAGCAGCAGGAATTGCTGGCCGAGTTCGAAAAGCTGTCCTCCGGCAACACCCAGCCGGAATCAGAGGGCTTCTTCGCCAAGGTCAAGGATTTCTTCGGCAATCGGGCGAGTTGACCCGGCTTGACCGTATCGTCTTCGGCCTATACGTCTTTATGACCATTTTCTGACACGCCGCGGTCCTGCGGTCCCGTCCGGTCCAGACATGCCATTGCCATCGTCCGCGCGTGCGTTGAAGAAGCCTCGTCTCGACGACGAGGTGCGCTTTCTCAGATCATGGATCGAAAAGCCGCTGCACATGGGCGCAGTGATGCCGTCGGGCAAGCTGCTGGCCCGGACCATGGCCCATTACGTCGATGTCGATTCGGACGCGCCCGTGGTCGAGCTCGGGCCCGGCACCGGTGCCATCACCTCCGCCCTGATCGAGCGCGGCGTCGACCAGAAGCGCCTCGTTCTCGTCGAATATAATCCCGGCTTCTGCGCGCTGCTGCGCGACCGCTATCCGCAGGCCAAGGTGGTGCAAGGCGATGCCTATCGCCTGCGTGACACGCTCTGGAACGTGCTGAGCGCGCCGGCCTCCGCCGTCGTCTCCGGCCTGCCGCTCGTGACAAAACCGATGCTGACGCGGCTGCGGCTGATCCGCGATGCCTTCACGGCGCTGGCGCCCGGCGCGCCGTTCATCCAGTTCACCTATGCGGTGGTGCCGCCGATCCCGAAATCGCTGCCAGGCGTGTCCACAGAGGCTTCGGAACGGATCTGGATGAACCTTCCGCCGGCCCGCGTCTGGGTGTATCGCAAGGACTAATTCCGCCGGCTTCCTTCTGTGCGCGGCGGACTGGTTTCGCCGAACGTATGGAAGCGGATGGCCGCACCCAAGATCCTGATCATTCCCGGCTCGCTGCGTACCGGCTCGCACAACGCGAAGCTGGCGGCGGTCATAGCCTATGAATTCGCCCGGGCCGGCGTCGACGTCACCCGCATCTCGCTCGCCGACTTTCCGCTGCCGATCTACGACGGCGATCTCCAGGCCAAATCCGGAGTGCCCAAGCACGCCATCAATCTCAAGCGCATGGTCGGCGCGCATCATGGCGTGCTGTTCGTCACGCCCGAATACAACGCCTCGGTGCCGCCGCTGCTCAAGAACGCGATCGATTGGGTCAGCCGCGTGCACGAGCTGCACGAGGCGCGCGGCGAGGTGTTCCGCAACCGTGCCTTCGCGCTCGCCGGCGCCTCGCAGAGCCGGCTCGGTGCGGCGCGCGCGCTGCAGGCGCTCAGGCTGATCCTGACCTCCTGCCACGCCAATGTGATTGCCAGCCAGCTCACGCTCGCCTTTGCCGATCAGGCCTATGACGATATGGACAGGCTCAAGAACGAGGGCGATATCGCCGCGTTGAAGGAGCTGGTCGCGCAATTGATCGACATTTCCCAACGCATGATGTGAGGTGACATGACGCCAGCCGAGATCGCCCCGAAGGACCGCCTGATCGTCGCGCTCGATCTGCCCAGCGTCGATGCCGCGGAGGCCATCATCAACCGTCTCGGCGACAGCGTCACCTTCTACAAGATCGGCTATCGGCTCGCTTATGCCGGCGGGTTGCCGCTGGTCGGCAAGCTCGCCGACAAAGGCAAGAAGGTCTTTCTCGATCTCAAGCTGCACGACATCGGCAACACCGTGATGCAGGGCGTCGAGAGCATCAGCAGACTCGGCGCCACCTTCCTCACCGTGCACGCCTATCCGCAGACCATGAAGGGTGCGGTCGAAGGCCGCGGCAATTCGAGCCTGAAGATTCTCGCCGTCACGGTGCTGACCTCCTACAACGAGGACGACCTGCACGCGGCGGGCTATCGGCTCGGCGTCTCCGAGCTGGTCGAGGCGCGCGCGCAGCAGGCGCAGGTGCTTGGCGTCGACGGTCTGGTGTCCTCGCCGGAGGAAGCTGGTGCTCTGCGCAAGATCGTCGGCCACCAGATGCACCTCGTCACGCCGGGCATCCGGCCGGCAGGTTCGGCAACCGGCGACCAGAAGCGCATCATGACGCCGGGCCGCGCGATCGCCGCCGGCGCCGATTACCTCGTCGTCGGACGTCCGATCGTGGAAGCCGCCGATCCGAAGGCCGTCGCAGACGCCATTCAGGCCGAGATTGCGCAGGCGCTTGGAGCATGATCCGGAAAAGTGTGAAGCGGTTTTCCGATCAGATCATGCTCAAATAGAAATTACCCCAACAACAAAGGGAGAGAAATCAATGGCAAAGGGCTACTGGATCGGGCGCGTCGACGTGAGCAGTGATGAGGGCTACAAGCCCTACGCCGTCGCCAACGGTCCGATCTTCAAGAAATGGGGCGGCCGCTTCGTCGTCCGTGCCGGCAAGTTCACCACCGTCGAAGGCGCCAGCCGCACCCGCAACGTCGTGATCGAATTCCCGGACTACGAGACCGCGCTCGCCTGCTACAATTCGCCGGAATACCAGGCCAACATCAAGGTGCGCCAGCCGCACTCGGTCGCCGATCTCATCATCATCGAGGGCTATGACGGCCCGCAGCCGCAGGACGGCTGAGGCGCCCTCTCGGGCCTGCATGGTTCGAGACGCCCGCTCGCGCGGGCTCCTCACCATGAGGGTCTGATATCTCGCCGCGAAACGAGACCTCATCCTGAGGGCCCGCCGGAGGCGAGCGTCTCGAAGGATGGCCGCAGGCGACCTGCCTGACCCCCTCGGTTGCCGGAACTGCCTCCCCCCGCTACAACGGCGGCGAAGAGGATCACACCATGTCGGACATGCGCTTGATTGTAGCTGGGGCCGGCGGCCGGATGGGCCGCGCGCTGGTGCGGGCGATTGCCGAAAGCAAAGGCGCGGTGCTGGCGGGCGCGCTGGAGGCCCCGGGCTCGGAGCTGCTCGGCAAGGATTCCGGCGTGCTCGCCGGCCTGCCGGCCAACGACATCAAGCTCTCGGCCGATCTCTGGGCAATGTCGAAGGAGGCCGACGGGATCCTCGACTTCACCGTCCCGGCCGCGACCATCGCCAATGTCGCGATCGCGGCCGAGCGGGGAATCGTCCATGTCGTCGGCACCACCGGGCTCTCGATGTCCGACAACGCCGTGATCAAGAGCGTCACCAACCGCGCCATCGTGGTGCAGTCGGGCAATATGAGCCTCGGCGTCAACCTGCTTGCCGCCGTGGTCAAGCGCGTCGCCAAGGCGCTCGACCAGAATTTTGACATCGAGATCGTCGAGACCCATCACCGCATGAAGGTCGATGCACCCTCGGGCACCGCGCTGATGCTGGGCCAGGCCGCAGCGGCCGGACGCGGCGTCAGCCTCGACGACCATTCCGAGCGTGGCCGCGACGGCATCACCGGCGCGCGCAGGCCGGGCAATATCGGCTTTGCCTCGTTGCGCGGCGGCACCGTCGCCGGCGACCACAGCGTGACCTTCCTCGGCCCGTTCGAGCGCCTGACGCTGTCGCATCAGGCCGAGGACCGCATGCTGTTCGCCCACGGCGCGCTCAGGGCGGCGCTATGGGCGCATGGCAAGGCGCCGGGGCATTATTCCATGGCCGACGTGCTCGGCCTGTCCGACATCTGAACAACACGGAAAGCAGTCAATGAGCGAACGTCTTCTCGTGCTCGTGCGCCACGGCCAGAGCGAATGGAATCTGAAGAACCTGTTCACCGGCTGGAAGGATCCCGATCTCACCGAGCTCGGCGTGAAGGAAGCCACGGAAGCCGGCCGCAAGCTGAAGGCACAGGGCCTCGTGTTCGACGTGGCCTTCACCTCGGTGCTCACGCGCGCGCAACACACGCTCGACATCATCCTCGGCGAGCTCGGCCAAGAAGGCTTGCCGACCTCGAAGAACCTCGCGCTGAACGAGCGCGATTATGGCGATCTCTCCGGCCTCAACAAGGACGACGCCCGCAAGAAATGGGGCGAGGAGCAGGTGCTGATCTGGCGCCGCTCCTACGATGTGCCGCCGCCCGGCGGCGAAAGCCTGAAGGACACGCTGGCGCGCGCGCTGCCGTACTACGTGCAGGAGATTCTGCCCAGCGTGCTCAACGGCAAGCGCACGCTGGTCGCCGCCCACGGCAATTCGCTGCGCGCGCTGATCATGGTGCTGGAAAAGCTCTCGCCCGAAGGCATCCTGAAGCGCGAGCTCGCCACCGGCGTGCCGATCATCTACCGCCTCAATGCGGATTCGACCGTGGCCTCGAAGCTGGATCTGGCGGGGTAAGGACGGTCTCGTAGGGTGGGCAAAGCGAAGCGTGCCCACGTTGCGTCAGTGGTTCGAGAAAGATCGTGGGCACGGCGCCATGCGCCTTTGCCCACCCTACGGCATCTCGGCTACTGCATCCCCAGCTGTCCGGCTTCCCAGCCCAGCATCGCCTGCTTGCGGGTGATGCCCCAATGATAGCCGGTGAGGGTGCCGCTCTTGCCGAGCGCGCGGTGGCAGGGCACGACGAACGAGACCGGGTTCTTGCCGATCGCCGCGCCGACGGCGCGCGAGGCCTTCGGGCTGTTGATGTTGCAGGCGATGTCGGAATAGGACACCGCGCGGCCCATCGGGATTTTCAGCAGCGTCTCCCACACCCGCACCTCGAAATCGGTGCCGATCATCACCACGCGCAGCGGCTGGTCCGGCCGCCACAGCCTGGTGTCGAAGATGCGCGCAGCGAGCGGCGCCGTGCCCTCGTGGTCTTCGACATAGGTGGCGTGCGGCCAGCGCCGCGTCATGTCGGCGAGCGCGACTTTCTCCTCGCCGTGGTCGGCGAAGGCAAGCCCTGACAAGCCGCGATCGGTCGCAATCACGATCGCCGTGCCGAATGGGGAGGGATGAAAGCCGTAGCGCAAGGTGAGGCCGGCGCCGCCGTTCTTCCATTCGCCCGGCGACATGGCTTCGTGCGTGACGAAGAGATCGTGCAGCCGGCCCGGGCCCGACAGGCCGGAATCGAGCGCGGCGTCGAGAATGCTCGCGGAGTCCCGCAGCAGGCCCTTGGCGTGGTCGAGCGTCAGCGCCTGCATGAAGGCCTTTGGCGTGATCGAGGCCCAGCGGCGGAACAGATGGTGCAGCTCATCCGGGGTGACGCCGGCCGCGTCGGCCATCGCCTCGATGGTCGGCTGCGCGCGCCAGTTCGCCGAGATGAAGGCGATCGCCCGGCGCACCGAATCATAGTCGCGCAGCGCGGCGTTCTGGGGGCCCGGCTTGGTCAGGCGCTGGTCGTGTATGGCGAGTGTCATCATGACCGGAAATGTAGGAGAGGGGCGGCTGGGAAACCACCCGATTTCCGATGCGACATCAGCTGATCGGATTGTAGGTCGGCCCCCGCTTGGCGGCATTGAGCGCTTCAACCAAGCCTTTGTAAAAACTTGCTTTTTCCTCCGGCCCCAGGAACCTCGCGATCTGGATCTGGCGGCCGCGCGAGATCAGATAGAGGTGCTCGATGCCAAAGTCCTCGTCGACCTCCATGTCGAGCCGGACCCAGAGCGGATTGAACGTCCATTCGGCGACCTGGCCGCGATGGTTGATGCGTCTCACGCGCAGTTCGGAGGCGGTGACCGTAATCTCCTCACGGGCTCGGGCGGTGCGGAAATTGGCCTTGAAGGCCCACCACACCACGAGCACGTCGAGGCCGAAGAAGCCGAGCACCGGCCAGGCGCCCTTGATCAGGAAGGCGAGGCCCGTGGCAAAGCTGACCACGCTCAGGAACAGCATCACGGCGAGGAAGCCGGTGCGGTTCAGCGAGCGGTGCGGCGTCAGCAGCGCAGAGAAGATCTGCGCTTCGCGCTGTTCGGGATCGCCGCGCTCAATTTCGTTGCCTGCGCTCATCGTCCATCAGTATATCCCGATCATGGCGAAAATCACCCGCAAGCCGGCGCCGCGCAAAGCGCCCGTGCCGAACAAGAAGGCAAAGGCTGTCGTTGCGAAGCCCAAGCCCGTCAAGGCATCGGCTCCGGCGAAAAAATCGCTCAAGGCCACCAAGCCCAATTCCTCAAGACCTTGGACGCCGGCCGAGGTCTACGACGCCTTCAGCCGCTTCCACAAAGCCAACCCGGAACCGAAAGGGGAGCTTGAGCACGTCAATCCGTTCACGCTGCTGGTCGCCGTGGTGCTGTCGGCGCAGGCGACCGACGCCGGCGTCAACAAGGCCACGCGCGCCTTGTTCGAGGTCGCCGACACCCCGCAGAAGATGCTCGACCTCGGCGAGGAGCGCTTGCGCGACTACATCAAGACCATCGGCCTCTACCGCACCAAGGCGAGGAACGTGATCGCGCTATCGGCAAAGCTGCTCAGCGAGTTCGGCGGCGAGGTGCCGCGCACCCGCGCCGAGATCGAGTCGCTGCCCGGCGCCGGCCGCAAGACCGCCAACGTCGTGCTCAACATGGCCTTCGGCGAGCATACCATGGCGGTCGACACGCACGTCTTCCGCGTCGGCAACCGCACGGGGCTGGCGCCCGGCAAGACGCCGCTGGAGGTCGAGCTTGGTCTGGAAAAGGTGATCCCGGCCGCGTTCATGCTGCATGCCCATCATTGGCTGATCCTGCACGGCCGTTACACGTGCCTCGCACGCAAGCCGCGCTGCGAGGTCTGCCTGATCAATGATCTCTGCCGGTGGCCAGAGAAGACGGTCTGAGCGACGGCTCCGTTACCGCATCTGCCGCGCCGGCGCGATCAGCTCCGGCCGCGGGCCCGACAGCCGCTTGTGCATGTGGACCATGAAGGCCATGGCGAAGATCGGCGTCGCCAGATTGACGATCGGGATCGAGACGAAGGCGGCGATGAACAGGCCCGCGGTGAAGATGGTCGCGGCATTGTCGCGCCGCATCGCCTTGGCTTCCTCCGGCGGGCGGAAGCGCATCGCCGCCAGCTCGAAATATTCGCGGCCCAGGAGCCAGGCCGTGGCGAGGAAGAAGACCAGGAAGCCGGCGCCGGCGAACAGCACCAGCGGCAGCGCCGCAAGATAGATCAGAATCGTCAGCAGCGCGGTCTTGATGCCCTCGAGGATGGCCTGGCTGAAGGGCAGCGCGACGCCCGGCTGCTCGGCGGGATAATGCTCGCGCTCGACGATGTCGGCGACGTCGTCGACGAACAGGCTCGCCACCAGCGAGGTGATTGCGGGCATCAGGAAGATGCCGCCGAACACGACGCCGAGGCCCGCCGCGATCGAAACGATCCAGGACAGAACTTCGAGTGAAGAGTGCCAGCCCGGCCCGAGCAGGCCTTCGAGCCAGACCTCGCCGGAGGTCGCAAACCAGCTGAGCAGCCGCTGCAAGCCGATCGCCAGCACGGTGATCAGCACGAGCGCAAGCCCGATCGATCGCCACAGGATCGAGCGCATTGGCGGCGAGATCATTTGCGACAGCGCCTTCACGGCGGCATCCAGCATGGGGCACCCTTTCACGAAACGACCCGCGAGAAGTAGACACCCAATGCGGCTTCGGCAAGGGAGGCTGGTTGCCCAAGATACGGCCGTGTCCCGGACGCGGTGCAGCGTGCAACGCTGCTCCGCAGAGCCGGGACCCATTAAAGCGCGATGCGATCAGGATGAATCATCATCGCGCTTAGGTTGTTGTTTAAGTATGATCTTTTCGGAAAACCGCTGCGCACTTTTCCGGATCATGCTTTAGCTTGCCGCGAGATGGGCCCCGGCTCTGCAGCGCACCGCTGAAGATGCGCTGCGCTCGTCCGGGGCACGCAAGCCGCAAGCCTAGTCGTGCCGGTGCCCGTGCTTCCGCCCTTTCGCCGGCTTGCCATCCCCGGTCGGGATCATCACCACGCGGCCGTAGCGGACGCCGCGTTCGGCGATGATGTGGTCGGCGAAATGCTTGACCTCATCCGCCGGCCCCTTCAGCGCCGTCATCTCCATGCAATTGTTGTCGTCGAGATGGACGTGAAGGGTCGCCAGCGCGAGGTCGTGATGGCCGTGGAATTCCTGCACCAGTCGTTTCGACAGATCGCGGGCGGCGTGGTCGTAGACATAGACGAGACCGGCAACGCATTGGCCGGTCTGCGCGGTGTCCTCGGTGCTCTGCTGCAGGCCGGCGCGCGCGAGGTCGCGGATGATCTCGGAGCGGTTCTGGTAGCCGCGCGCCTCGGCTGCGGCGTCGATCTCCGCCAGGAGGTCGTCCTCGATCGTGATCGTTATCCGCTGCATCGGCCCCTCTCGCTCAAACCGCTCCTGCGCAGCCCGGATGGAGCGTAGCGCCATCCGGGGCGATTTGGCGAGCTTGCGTCACAGCTGCGTTGCGCGCAAGCGCAGCGCATTGCCGACCACGCTGACCGAGGACAGCGCCATCGCCGCCGCGGCGATGATCGGCGAGAGCAGCAGGCCGAAGGCCGGGTAAAGGATGCCGGCCGCGATCGGAATGCCGGCGGCGTTATAGATGAAGGCGAAGAACAGGTTTTGGCGGATGTTGCTCATGGTCGCCTGCGACAGTTTTCGGGCGCGGACGATGCCGACGAGATCGCCCTTGAGCAGGGTCACGCCGGCGCTCTCCATCGCGACGTCCGTGCCGGTGCCCATGGCAATGCCGACTTCGGCGGCGGCCAGCGCCGGCGCGTCGTTGACGCCGTCGCCGGCCATCGCGACGATGCGGCCGGCCTTTTGCAGCCTGGTCACCACCGCGCTTTTCTGGTCCGGCAGCACCTCGGCCTCGACCTCGGCGATGCCGAGCCGGCGCGCCACCGCTTCCGCCGTGGTGCGGTTGTCGCCGGTCAGCATGATCACCTTGATGCCTTCGGCAGCCAACGCCTTCAATGCCTCCGGGGTCGAGGCCTTGACCGGATCGGCGATCGCGAACAGGCCGGCCAGCCGGCCGTCCACGGCCATGTTGATCACGGTGGCTCCGTCCTGGCGCAGCCGCTCGGCCTCGGCGTCGAGTGCCGTCGTGTCGATGCCGATCGAGGCGAGATATCTGGCGTTGCCGAGCGCGATGGTCTTGCCGTCGACCTTGCCGGTGGCGCCCTTGCCGGTCGGCGAGTCGAAGTGCTCGACCGGGCCGAGCGCAAGCTGCTTCTCCTTGGCGGCACGCATGATCGCGTCAGCCAATGGATGCTCGCTGGCGCGCTCGACGCTGGCCGCAAGCCGCAGGATCTCGCCTTCCGCAAAGCCGGAAGCCGGCACGATCGCGACCACCTTGGGCTTGCCCTCGGTCAGCGTGCCGGTCTTGTCGACCACCAGCGTGTCGATCTTCTCCATCCGTTCCAGCGCCTCGGCGTTCTTGATCAGCACGCCGCCTTGCGCACCGCGGCCGACGCCGACCATGATCGACATCGGGGTCGCCAGGCCCAGCGCACAGGGGCAGGCGATGATCAGCACGCTGACGGCGGCGACGAGACCGAAGGCGAGCCGTGGCTCCGGTCCGAACCAGGCCCAGGCGGCGAAGGCCGCCAGGGCGACGACGATCACGGCGGGCACGAACCAGCCGGCGACCTGATCGGCCAGGCGCTGGATCGGCGCGCGCGAGCGCTGCGCGTCCGCGACCATCTGCACGATCTGCGACAGCAGCGTCTCGCGGCCGACCTTGTCGGCGCGCATCACGAAGCTGCCCGACTGGTTCAGCGTGCCGGCAATGACCTTTGCACCGGTTTCCTTGGTGACCGGCATGGATTCCCCCGTCACCAGGGATTCGTCGAGCGAGGAGCGTCCCTCGAGGATGATGCCGTCGACCGGCACCTTCTCGCCGGGACGAACGCGCAAGCGGTCGCCGGCATGAAGCGTATCGATTTCCACCTCATGCTCGCTGCCATCGGCGTCGACGCGGCGCGCGGTCTTCGGCGCCAGTTGAAGCAGCGCCTTGATCGCGCCCGAGGTGGCGTCACGTGCACGCAGCTCCAGCACCTGGCCGAGCAGCACCAGCACGGTGATGACGGCGGCGGCTTCGAAATAGACCGCGACCGCACCTTCATGGGCGCGGAACGTAGCGGGGAAGATCTGCGGCGTGACGGTGCCGAGGACGCTGTAGACATAGGCAACGCCCGTGCCCATCGCGATCAGCGTGAACATGTTGAGGTTGCGCGTCAGCAGCGACTGCCAACCGCGGACGAAGAACGGCCAGCCGGCCCACAGCACCACCGGTGTGGCGAAGGCGAGCTGGATCCAGTTCGACAGCGTCGGGTCGATCCAATTGTGCGGACCCGCGAGATGGCCGCCCATCTCCAGCACCACCGCCGGCAGTGACAGCGCGCCGCCGATCCAGAACCGCCGTGTCATGTCGGCGAGCTCGGGATTGGGTCCGGTCTCCAGGCTCGCGACCTCGGGCTCCAGCGCCATGCCGCAGATCGGGCAGCTGCCGGGACCGACCTGGCGGATCTCGGGGTGCATCGGGCAGGTGTAGATCGTGCCCGCGGGCATCTCGGGCTCGGGTGCCTTTTCCGTGGCGAGATATTTGGCCGGATCGGCCGCGAACTTGGTGCGGCAGCCGGCCGAGCAGAAATGGAAGGTCTCGCCGTGATGGGCGAGGTGGTGCTTCGAGGTCGCGGGATCGACGCTCATGCCGCAGACAGGGTCTTTGACCTTGGTCGCGCCCTCACCAGGGTCATGCGCGTGGCCGGCGTGGTCGCCGTGCCCGCCGCAGCAGGAGGACGTTGCCGGCTTGGCCGCTGCCGCCTTGGTCACTTCCGTTTTGGCTGAGCACCCGCATCCGGAATGTCCGCCCGCGTCGTGATGATGCCCGTGTTCGTTCATAGCCCTGCTCCGGCGCCTGTATCCGGGTCTTGCAACCCATACCCGGTAGGGGTATATAGACCGCATGCGCAAAGACATCAAGGCATCTGTCGGAAAACGCCTCGGCCGGATCGAGGGCCAGGTTCGCGGCCTCTCGAAAATGGTAGAGGACGACCGCTACTGCATCGACATCGTGACGCAGATCTCGGCGGTGCGGGCCGCACTGCGCCGGGTCGAGGAGGAGATCCTGAAGGATCACGTCGCCCATTGCGTCGAGCACGCCATCGCGAGCGGCGACAAGGTCGATCAACGCGCGAAGATCGCGGAGCTGATGGCGGTGATCGGACGGGCGGAGCGGTAGGTCTTCGCGGTCGCTGCTTCGTCGCTTCGCGCCCGCCAATGATGGTTGCTGAGAGGCGAGATCCGCGCCCGGGCGCAATTGCGCACTAGGCAGGTACGTCAGCGTCTATGCCGCCCTCTCGTGCGTCCGGCTACGCCGCCTCGGGCGGTACATCGCCAGCTTCTTCAGCAGCGCGACATGTCCGGAGACGCTTTCGGCCACCGCAGCCTGCACGCTCACTTCTTCAGCCGGAATCTCATCCGGCGCCTCCTGGTCAATCGCCTCAGGAACGAGCGGCGGCGCACTGATCGTTTCTGGAAACACACTGAATGTGCCCGCTACCTCCTCGAGCGGCTTCTGCATGTCGGCCCAGTGCAGCGCGGTGTAGTCGAACCCGTGCACGATGGTGGGTTTGACGACCTCGAAATAGGGCGAGATATCGAAGTCGCGGGGCATGTAGAGCGAGGAATCGCGGATGTGCAGGATCTCCCGGCGCGCGGCGCGGCTGCCGGCCTTGGTGATCTTGGGCAGGATCGGGTAGCGCACGGCATCGAACGCCTGCGCGATCAGCGCCGAGCAGATGATCTTGGTCGGATCGCCCGAGCCGATCGCGATCATGCGCCGGCGCCAGCGCTGCGGTATCGGCATCGGGAACAGATAACGCATCAAGTCGACGATGTTCTTGGTGTCGTAGCCGAAGCCGATGCGGTTGATCGCATAGCGGCAGACCGTGGTGCGATCCTCATAGGACAGCCCGACCGGGCGGCAGAGGCGGGTGTGATACGGGAAATATTTGGACAGCGGCGCGGAGGTGACGCCTTCGCCGATATTGGCCTCGATCAGCACATGCGGCTCGCCATCGGGCTCCGCGGCGCCTTCGACCGGGCCGACATAGAGCGCGGCGTGCGACCAGGTCGACTGGGTCAGATATTTGATGATGCCGGAGATGCGATTGTTGCCCTCGACCAGCAGCACGTCGCCGGGCTCGATGACGCCGCGCAGGTGCTCCGGGTCGCTCGGCGTGAACGGCTCGTAGCCCGGCACCTCCTTGGAGAGGTACGCGGCAATCAGCTTGCCGACTGAATCCAGGACCGTCCCCATTTCAAACTCCCCCCACGGCCTTTTCCGGCCGTCTTTTTCCCTTCTCTATCATGGTCCGAACGTGTTGCAATTCGGTTCATCGCTCCGTGAGGTCAAGCACGATTGATTCACCATGATGGTTGCTGTGCAACATCAGATGCGGCAAGGTTCGCTGACTGTTCCCGTCCGCCGCAAGTCCTCGGAAACCATGACATGACAATCACGCGCCGCGGTTTCCTTGTCGCGTCGGCGGCTGTTGCCGCGGTGCCGGTCCTGCGCGCCAACGCGGCTAACCTGCCGCGCGAGGCCGACATCGTCGTGGTCGGGGCGGGGGCTGCGGGAATCGCGGCGGCGCGGCGCATCCTGGCGACGGGCCGCAAGGTGATCGTGGTCGAAGCGGCGTCCCAGATCGGCGGCCGCTGTCTCACCGACAGCACGACCTTCGATACGCCGTTCGACCGCGGTGCACGCTGGATGCACAATCCAGATACCAATCCGATGATCCGGCTGGCGCGCAGTGCCGGGCTTGATGTGCTGCCGGCGCCGTCCGGCCAGAAGATGCGGATCGGCCGCCGCAACGCGCGTGCGGGCGAAACCGAGCAGTTCCTGGCGGCGCTGGTGCGCGCCAACCGCGCCATCGACGAGGCGGCGCGCGGCAAGCTGGATACCTCCTGCGCGTCGGTGCTGCCGAAGGATCTCGGCGACTGGGCGGGCGCAGCCGAGTTCTTGCTGGGCGCGGGCTTCGCCGGCAAAGACCTGAAGGAGCTGTCGGCGATCGACAAGGGGCGCGCGCAGGACCGCAACGCGGCGATCGCCTGCCGTCAGGGCCTCGGCACGCTGATCGCCAAGCTCGGCGAGCAGGCGCCGGTGGCGCTGTCGACGCCGGCAAGCCGAATCGCCTGGAGCAACCGCGACGTCAGCGTGGAGACGCCAGCCGGCAAGATCGCCGCGCGCGCCGTCATCGTCACGGTCTCGACCAACGTGCTGACATCGGGCGCGATCAAGTTCACGCCCGACATCCCCAAGCGCACGCTGGACGCGGCGGCAAAGCTCGGCCTCGGCAGCTACGATCGCATCATGCTGCAATTGCCGGGCAACCCGCTCGGCCTGTCGCGCGACGATATCCTGATCGAGCAGAGCAACTCGACGCGCACGGGGCTGATGTTCGCCAATATCGGCGGCTCCTCGCTCTGCTCCATCGATGTCGCCGGCGCGTTCGGCCGCGAACTTTCCGAGCAGGGCGAGAAGGCGATGGTGGCCTTTGCCAGGGAATGGATCACAAAACTGTTCGGCAGCGAAGCTGCAGCCGCGGTGCAGAAGACCAGCGCCACACGCTGGAACGCCTCGCCTTACGTGATGGGCGCGATGTCGGCGGCCTCCCCCGGCGGTCAGCTCTCGCGAAAGGTTTTGGCGGAGCCGATCGGCAATGTGTTCCTCGCCGGCGAGGCCACCCATGAGACGCTGTGGGGCACCGTCGACGGCGCCTGGGACAGCGGCGAGCGCGCCGCTGACGCGGCCTTGCGCAAGATCGGCGCGCTCAAGGACGACACCGCCGACGTGCCGACGCAATCGACAAAGAAGCGGCGCGCGCCGCGGCAGTAAGGCAAACACTCCGCTGTCGTCCCGGACAAGCGCGCCCCAAGGCGCGCGCAGATCCGGGATCCATAACCACAGGGCGTGGTTTGGCGAAGACTCGAAGTTATCACCTCGCCCGACGACTTCTCCCTGTGGTTATGGGTCCCCGCGTGCGCGGGGACGACCCGTGGAGAGAGTTACCGCAACACCCCGTCCAGCACCGGCAGCCCGGCAATCACCGCCATCGCGATCAGTGCGTAGCAGATGCCGCGAAACACTCTTTCGCTGGCGCGTCCGAACAGCGAGGCGCCGAACGCGACGCCAGCCGCATAGACCGGGCCGACGATCAGCGCGAGCGCGAGCGATTCGCGGCTGATCAGGCCCGTGGTCGCGTAGCTGATCATCGAGAACAAATCGGAGGCGCCGAAGAACAGCACGATGTTGGCGCGTGCGACCATCGGCGCGATCGGACGACCGAGCCAGTAGCCGACGATCGGCGGGCCGCCGGTCTGCGCGAGGCCGCTGCAGAAGCCTGACAGCCCGCCGATGCCGACCGAGAGCCAGGAATGGTCCTTGCCGCGATAGCGCCAGCCCGACAGCAGCAGAAGCAGAAGTGCGGCGACGAAGCAGGAGATGATCCAGCGCGTGGTGACGGGCTCGAGCACGCTGAGGAAATAGGTGCCGGCGGGCACGCCGACCAGCGCGCCCAGCACGATCACCGCGGTGGCCTTGCGGTCGGCCTTGCGCCATGCGTCGGGCAGGAGCGGCGCGGCCGAGACGAAATCGATGACGAGCAGGAGTGCCGCGACCAGCCGCGGCGCGGCGATGCTGCTCGCCAGCGGCATGAAGATCAGTGCCGCGCCGAAGCCGGAGAAGCCGCGCGCGGTGCCTGAAACGAAAGCGACGGCGCAAAGCGCCATCGCGATGGTGAGGTTGACGTCCTTCGGAAGAAAATCCGTGAGCGTCATGCTTTTCGATTCCGGGGCATGATGTCGTCCGAAAACCGCTTCACACCTTACGGCATCATGCTCTCAGAGTGCCGCCGGTCTTCTTCGTCACCTCCGCCACGATCTTCGCGGCGACGGCGTCGATCTCCTGATCGGTCAGCGTCTTCTCGCGCGGCTGGAGCGTGACC
This sequence comes from Bradyrhizobium frederickii, assembly GCF_004570865.1. Classification (GTDB taxonomy): domain Bacteria; phylum Pseudomonadota; class Alphaproteobacteria; order Rhizobiales; family Xanthobacteraceae; genus Bradyrhizobium; species Bradyrhizobium frederickii. Next base: position 14,436 of record NZ_SPQS01000014.1, on the reverse strand, counting down.
GCGATCGCGATCGACTTCTTGCCGTCATCGATTCCCTTGCCCTCATAGACGTCGAAGACGTTGACGCCGGTGATCAGCTTCTTGTCGACGCCCTGCGCGGCGCGCACGATATCGCCCGTCTTCACGGTGCGATCGACGATGAAGGCGAAATCGCGCGACACAGGCTGGAACGCCGACAGCTCGATCACCGGCTTGGCGCGGGTCGGCTTCTTCTTCGCCTCGGGGATGCGGTCGAGGATCACCTCGAACACCAGCAGCGGGCCGTCGGCGCCGAGCGCCTCGAGCGCGCGGGGATGCACTTCGCCGAAATATCCAAGCACGTTCTGCGGCCCGATCTGGATCGTTCCGGAGCGGCCCGGATGCAGCCAGGACGGTCCACCGGCGACGATCTGCAGCGCCTGCATCGGCGCACCGGCCGCGGCCAGAACCGCCAGCGCGTCCGCCTTGACGTCGAACACATCGGCCTGCGCCGAGCCCGACCAGTGCCGCCCCAGACCTTCGGACGAAGCAAAGCCGCGGCGAACGCCGCTTGCCGCCGTGAACTGGTCCTGCGGGCGATCGCCCCTGAAGATCTGGCCGACCTCGAACAGCGCGACATCGCTCATGCCGCGATTGGCGTTCGCCTGTGCCGCAGCGGTCAGGCCCGCGAGCAGCGTCGGGCGCATGTCGGAGAGATCCGAGGCGATCGGGTTGGCGACCTCGAGCTCGCGCTGGCCGCCGCCGAACAATTCTGCCGCGGACTTCGTGATGAACGACCAGGTCACCGCTTCGATGATGCCGCGGCTTGCAAGCGCGCGCTTGACCCGGCGGGTGCGCAGCTGAAGCGGCGTCAGCACCGGCTTGCGCGCGTCCTCGCCGCGCTCGAACGGCGTCATCGGCACCTTGTCGACGCCGAAGATGCGGACGATCTCCTCGACGATGTCGGCCTTGCCGTGGACGTCCGAGCGCCACGACGGCACAGCCACCTTCACGACCGGTCCCGAGCCCGCCATCATGAAGCCGAGATGGGTCAGGATGCGCTTCATCTCTGCTTGCGGCACGTCGATGCCGGAGAGACGCTTGACCTCGGTGAGGGGGAATTCGATCACGCGGTCGTCGCCGAAGGATCTGCCGACCACGACGTTCTCGGACGGCGTGCCGCCACACATCTCCATCACCAGCTTGGTCGCGAGCTCCAGCCCCGGCACCATGAAGGCCGGATCGACGCCGCGCTCGAAGCGGTAGCGCGCGTCCGAATTGATGCCGAGCTTGCGGCCGGTCTGCGCGATGTTGATCTCGTTCCACAGCGCCGATTCGATCAGCACATCGGTGGTGGTCTCGTCGCAGCCCGAGGCTTCGCCGCCCATGATGCCGGCCAGCGATTCGACGCCGTGCTCATCGGCGATCACGCAAGTCGCGGGATCGAGATTGTAGGTGCGGCCGTCGAGCGCGAGCAGCGTCTCGCCGTCGCGGGCGCGGCGCACGACGAGATTGCCCTTCACCTTCCTGGCGTCGAACACATGCAGCGGCCGCGCGCGATCGAAGGTCATGAAATTGGTGATGTCGACCAGCGCATTGATCGGTCGCAGGCCGATCGCGGTCAGCCGTTTCTGCAGCCATTCCGGCGACGGTCCGTTCTTGACGCCGCGCACGAGGCGAAGCGCGAAGCCTGGACAGAGCGTGGAATCCTCGACCGCGACCTTCACCGGGCACGGGAATTCGCCCTTGACCGGCTTGATGGTCGGGTCCTTGAACTTGCCCATGTCGGCGGCGGCGAGGTCGCGCGCGATGCCGTGCACGCCGGTGCAATCCTGCCGGTTCGGGGTCAGGTTGATCTCGACCACGGGATCGCCGAGCCCGGCCCATTCGGCGTAGGCAGCGCCAACAGGCGCATCCGCCGGCAATTCCATGATGCCGTCATGGTCGTTGGAGATCTGCAATTCGGCGGCCGAGCACAGCATGCCGCGGCTCTCGACGCCGCGGATGGTGCCGATGCCGAGCGTGATATCCTTGCCGGGAATGTAGGTGCCGGGCGGCGAGAACACGCTGACGAGGCCCGCACGCGCATTCGGCGCGCCGCACACGACCTGCACCGGCGCGCCACCGTCGCCGGTGTCGACCATGCAGACGCGCAACCGATCCGCATTCGGATGCTGCTCGGCCGAGATCACCTTCGCAATGGTGAAGGGCTTGAGCGCCTTCGCCTTGTCCTCGATGTTCTCGACCTCGAGCCCGATCATGGTGAGCTTGTCGGCGAGCCTGTCCAGCGGCTCGTCGGTCTCGAGATGATCCTTCAGCCAGGAGAGGGTGAATTTCATGGCTGTGTGCCTCGGCTCTTGTCGGTTGAATTACTTTGGTCGGTGCTAGTGTTCCCTCCCCCCTTGTGGGGGAGGGCCAGGGAGGGGGGTGAGCCGCGGGCTCCGGCGGAAGCTGCCTGGCGAATTGCTTCAACAACTCCCTCAAGATTCGTCATCACCTGATCGTTAGTGAAGCGCAGAACCTCAAATCCCTCGGCTGCGAAGAATGCGTCGCGACGCTCATCCTTCTTCTGACGTTCCTCGAAATCGTGGGATTCTCCATCGAGCTCGATGATGAGCTTTGAAGAGAAGCACACGAAGTCGGCGATGTAGTTTCCGATCGGCGTTTGGCGACGGATGCCAACACCATCCATGCGGTTGGCCTTTAGGTAACGCCACAGCAGTGTTTCGGCGCGCGTCATCGCGCGGCGAAGCTGTTTCGCCCGGCTGCGCTGACGCTGGCTCACAACTGCGTGCGGCATCCGCGGCTACCCCCCTCCCTGCCCCTCCCCCACAAGGGGGGAGGGAACGGAGAGAGTCTTCGCAGACCTCTGCTGAAGACCGAGCATCACGAACTCAGCCCCCCCGCGAGCGTCGGCACCTCCAGCGGCTTGAAGCCGTAATGGGACAGCCAGCGGACGTCGCTGTCGAACAGCTGGCGCAGATCGGCGATGCCATATTTCAGCATGGCGATGCGGTCGATGCCCATGCCCCAGGCGAAGCCCTGGTACTCGTCGGGATCGATGCCGCAGGCGCGCAGCACGTTCGGATGCACCATGCCGCAGCCGAGAATCTCGAGCCAGTCCTCACCCTCGCCGAAGCGGATCTCGCCCTTGTCGCGGCGGCACTGGATATCGACCTCCAGCGACGGCTCCGTGAACGGAAAGAACGAGGGGCGGAAGCGCATGTTGATGTGGTCGACCTCGAAGAACGCCTTGCAGAACTCGTGCAGGATCCATTTGAGGTGGCCGAGATGCGAGGTCTTGTCGATGACGAGGCCTTCGACCTGGTGGAATTGCGGCGTATGGGTCGCGTCCGAATCGATGCGGTAGGTACGGCCCGGGCAGATGACGCGGATCGGCGGCTTCTGGCTCAGCATGGTGCGCACCTGCACCGGCGAGGTGTGGGTTCGCAGCAGCATGCGCGAGCCGTCCTCCTTCGGATGGAAGAAGAACGTGTCGTGCATCTCGCGCGCCGGATGACCTTCCGGAAAGTTCAGCTTGGTGAAGTTGTAATCGTCGGTCTCGATGTCGGGACCTTCGGCCACCGAGAAGCCCATGTCGGCGAAGATCGTGGTCAGCTCGTCCCAGACCTGGCTCAGCGGATGGATGCGGCCGGCCTCGGCCTGAGCCTCGCGCAGCGGCAGCGTGACGTCGACGGTCTCGGACGCCAGCCGCGCATCGAGCGCCGCGGATTTCAGCACATCGCGTCGTGCTGCGAGCGCCTCGGTGACCTTGTCCTTGGCCTGGTTGATCGCCGCGCCTTGCGTCTTGCGCTCGTCGGGCGACATCTTGCCGAGCGTGGCGAGCAGCGCCGAGATCGAGCCCTTCTTGCCGAGGGCTGCGACGCGCACCGCTTCGAGCGCGGCTTCATCGCCGGCGGCGGCGATCTGGTCGAGGATGGATGTTTCGAGCGTTGCGAGGTCGGACACAGTCAAATCCTTGGCTCCAAATTCGGCTGGGTTGTCGCCGCCGGAAGGGCGTAACGTCAAGCGAAAAGCCGGTGTTTTCGGGCTCCCGTCCGGCCGGGGTGAACCTCGCGCGAGCGCGGGCCACCAAGGAAGGATACGAGGAGACCTTCGCGATGCCTTCGAAATGCTGTTGGGCCGTTCTGGCCGCTGTTCTGTCCGTTGCCGGTACCCCTGCGCGCGCCATGGTCTGCATGGAGCAATCCATGACGCTGGACGAGGTCGCGGCCGCCATCAGCAGCCAGAAGAGCTGCGCAAGCGCGATGAAGGTCTTCAGGGATTGCCAGCTGACCGCGAGCGGCGATGTCGAGCTCGGCGCCGCCGTCGAGACGAAGTGCGAGGCGGACTTCAAGCCCGGCCTCAGCGCCGCGCAGGCTCAGGCCTACAAGCGCGAGATGCACGCGTGCGACGTCAAGTACCGGAACAAGTCCGGCACCATGTATCAGTCGTTTACGGCATTCTGCCGGGCGGAGGTCGCCCAGCGTTACTCGCAACGCGCGCTGCAGGCTGCGGGCCAGAAGGCCCGCTAGCGCAAGCCTTACGCCGCCAGCGCGGCCTTGGCCTTCTCGGCGATGGCCTGGAACGCGGCGGGCTCGCTGATGGCGAGATCCGACAGCACCTTGCGGTCCACGGTGATCCCGGACTTGGCCATGCCGTCGATAAATCGGCTGTAGGTCAGGCCGAACGGACGGACGGCCGCGTTGATGCGCTGGATCCAGAGCGCGCGGAACGTCCGCTTCTTACGCTTGCGGTCGCGGAAGGCGTATTGCATCGCCTTCTCGACCGCCGGCTTGGCGGCGCGGATGGTGTTCTTGCGGCGGCCGTAGAAGCCCTTGGCGGCCTTGTAGACTTTCTTGTGCTTGGCGTGGGCGGTCACACCGCGTTTGACGCGAGACATGACGAAATCCTTCAGAGATGACTTTGGTTATCGGATTGCCGCGCAAGACGCGGCACGGTTGGCAATGATCGTGGACGCGATCAGGCGTTCGGCAAGAAGTACTTCTTGACGTTGTCGCCGTCGGTCTTGAACAGCACGCGGGTGCCGCGGAGCTGACGGATCTGCTTCTTCGTCCGCTTGATCATGCCGTGACGCTTGCCGCGCTGGGCGTGCATCACTTTGCCGGTGGCAGTCACCTTGAAGCGCTTTTTAGCGCCCGATTTGGTCTTCAGCTTGGGCATTTGGCTCTCCTAATGGCCACAGAGATCCGCCCGCGAAGGCGGCTGGCCGTCAAAAATGCTCGTTAGAGCGTTGATTGTGCTCAGGTTTTACGAACAAGCGCGAAACCCACACGAAACACCGCCACGGCAGCCCTTAATCAGCCGGGCGATGAAGGCTGGGCTTATGGCAGAGGACAAGCCAATTGGCAACGATGAACCGCTGGAACTTGGCCGGCGACTATCCGATGTTGCCACCCCCGTGTCCCAGCCGTGTCGCCCGGAGCAAGACCAATATGGCTCGCTTTTTCCAATCGCTTTCGGTTTCGACCGGTTCCGCCCGCGCGCGCCGCCTGGCGCTCCTTACCGTGCTCGCCGCAGCCGCGTTGCCTTCGACCGCCGAGGCCCGAGGCGGTCGCTATGACGGCATCTGGAACGTTACTTTCGCTACCACGAGAGGCAATTGCAGCTCCGGCTACAGCGTGCCCTTCACCGTCACCGGTAGCCGGGTCTCGTCCGCCGGCGGGGGCCGGGTCTCCGGCAGGGTCAAGAGCGGCGGCGCTGTCGCGGTCCATGTCTCGGTCGGCGCGTCCCATGCCAGCGGCGGCGGCCGGCTCGTCGGCGTAAACGGCGCCGGCTCGTGGAAGGGCGTCATTTCCGGCGACCGGTGCAGCGGCACCTGGCAGGCGACGCGGAGCTGAATAGGGGCAAACCATCGCCACGGCAGCGGTGAGCTCCCTCCCCCCGCTCCCTCAAGCGGGCGATGGTGCAGCAGCGCTCGTGGCCTACACCTCGACCAAAACAAAACGGCCCGCCGGAGATCCGGACGGGCCGTTGAACTTCCGATCGTCCTAGCGAGCCGCGATCAGCGCGGCGCCAGCACCATGACGACCTGGCGGCCCTCGAAGCGCGCGTCCTGCTCGACCTTGGCGAGTTCGGCCACGTCGGTTTTGATCTTGTCCAGAAGCTTGGTGCCGATCTCCTGGTGCGCCATTTCGCGACCGCGATAGCGCAGCGTGATCTTGACCTTGTCGCCTTCTTCGAAGAACCGCTGCATCGCGCGCATCTTCACGTCGTAATCATGATCGTCGATCATCGGGCGGAGCTTGATCTCCTTGATCTCGACGGTCTTCTGCCGCTTGCGGGCTTCCGCGGCTTTCTTCTGTGCCGAATACTTGTACTTCCCGTAGTCCATGATCTTGCAGACGGGAGGGCTGACATTCGGCGAAATCTCGACCAGATCCATGCCAGCTTCCTGGGCCATCTTGATGGCGAGGACCGTCTCGACCGTGCCCTTATTGTCACCGGTCTGATCGATCAGCTGGATCTGCGCATTGCGGATATCATCATTGATGCGCGGCCCGTCTTTGCTGGCAGCGGGCGGAGCTTTATTAGGACGGCGAATGGGTGGTTCTCCAAAGTTGTGAAAGAAGCGGCTATCTTGAAGGAAGATGCGGTTGCCGGCAAGCAAGTCGCTCGTGCGGGAAGCGAAAAACCCTCAAATGCGAGGCATTTTGGCCACGCCTGGGCACGCTGATCGACATAGACACCTTGCTTCTGTTCCGCAAGCGTCCCAAAGGGCCAATGCCGCGTCCGATTGCGCCGCTGGAGGCGCCCGAACAGCTCAAACCGCACAGCCAGAGTAAACGTTCCATGACCGATCCAATTTCCGATGCCGTGCTCGACTTCATCGATGTGGGCGAGGGTCCGTCCGCACGCAGCATCGCGGTACGCCACCGTGCGGGGAAGGGTCATGTCTCGGGGCCTGGCCTGGTCTGGCTGGGCGGCTTCAAGTCGGACATGCAGGGCGGCAAGGCCGTGGCGCTGGACGGCTGGGCCCGGGATCACGGCCGCGCCATGGTCCGGTTCGATTATTCCGGTCACGGCGAATCCGGCGGCGATTTCGCCGATGGAACCATCGGCCGCTGGCTCGAGGATAGCGCTGCGGTATTCGAACGCTTCTGCGACGGCCCGCAGGTTCTGATCGGCTCGTCCATGGGCGGCTGGATGGCGCTGCTGCTCGCGCGCGCGATCAAGAAGCGGCAAGAAGAGAAGCAGCAAGCCAAGGCCTCGCTTGCGGGGCTCGTGCTGATCGCGCCGGCACCCGATTTCACCGAGGAGCTGATGTGGAAGAATTTTTCGCCGGCAGTGAAGCAGGAAATCGAGACCAAGGGGGTCTGGATGAGGCCGTCGGACTATGGCGACGGCTCGCCCTATCCGATCACGCGGAACCTGATCGTGGAGGGTCGCAACCATCTCGTGCTCGGCAGCGCCATCGATCTCGGCTGCCCGGTCCGCATCTTGCAAGGCGCGAAAGACCCTGATGTGCCCTGGCAGCATGCCTTCGCGCTGACGCACCGTCTGCCGGCCGACGACGTCGTGCTGACCATGATCCAGGACGGCGACCACCGCCTCTCCCGCCCGCAGGACATCGCCCGCATTCTTGCCGCGGTCGCCGAGATCGGGTGAAGTATTTCCAAACAGCCGGTGTCATCGTCCGCGAAGGCGGACGATCCAGTACGCCGCGGCCGTTGTGATGAACTGAGAAGCCGCGGCGTACTGGATGCCCCGGTCCCGGCTCCGCCAAGGCTACGCCGAGGCCCGCAGGGTTGCTCGGCACGCCGGAGCTTCAGCGAAGGCGGCAAGCCGGGGCATGACCGAAAACGGTGAGGGGGAAGCGCCAATGACAGACACCACCGCCATGCTGCGCGCGTTTTGCGATGCCGTCGAGCAGCGCGACGGCCGCGCCTTCGCCGAGCTGTTCACCGCGGACGGCGTCTATCACGACGTCTTCTACGGCGCCTTCGCGGGCCGCGAGAAAATCGCCGCGATGATCGATGACTGGTTCTATCGCACGGCGACCGATTTCCGCTGGGACATGCATGATCCCGTCTCGGACGGCACCACGCTCTATGCACGCTACACCTTCAGCTATCGCTCGACGCTGCCGGAAGCGAACGGCGCGCGGGCGATGTTCGAGGGCGTGGCGATCATGACGCTGAAGGAGGGCAAGATCGCTGGCTATCGCGAGGTCGCCAACACCGCGCCGGCGTTCGTCGATCTGAATTTCGCGCCTGAGCGGATCGCGAAGATCGTCGCCAAGCAAGGCGCCGAGCTGAAGTCGCGGCCGGAGATGCAGCGGCATCTGGCGTAGGTCTCTCCTCCAGTCATTCCGGGGCGCGTCACTTGGCGCGAACCCGGAATCCATTTCCCCTCTGGGCCTGCGGCCCGATGGATTCCGGGTCTGCGCCTGACGGCGCATCCCGGAATGACGGGGAAAGCCTACCGCTTCGACGGATTCGCCATCGGCTTGCGCTGCGCCAGCGCAGCGACCGTCGCGGTGCCGATCGGGCCCTGCTCGTCATAGAGCCAGCATTCGCCGATCGCCACGCCATCGGTGGCGTGATGGTTCACCACCTCGAAACCGATCCATTCCGTCACCGGCAGGCGGTGCAGATAGATCGTGACGTCGCTGTTGATGTAGCCGAGGCCGTTGTCGCCGGCATTGGCAAAGGGGCTGGCGAAATCGGCGCCGGTGGCGACATGGACGAACGGCGTCATCGGCACACCGGCAACGAGCTCGCGCACCTCGCTCATCCACAGCCGGCGCGGCCCGAGCGAGCCCATGTGGCCGACGATCGGGCGCGTCGCCCATTTGCCGTTCATGCCGAGCCTCGGATCGGTGGGCTTCGGAATATCGGCCGGCTTCGGCGCGTCCCAGTTCGGCGGCGACCAGACGTTGCCTTCAGGATTTTGTGTCTTGCGCAGCAGCTGGCAGGAGGCGCGCGCCATGCTGACGCCGCCGGAGATGAATTCTGCTTCCACCACGCGGATGCGCAGACCATCGCGCACGAGGCGCGTCGTCACTTCGATCGGCTTGTCGATGGTCGGCAGCCGAAACATGTCGACGGTGAGCCGCGCCGGCACGAGGTCGGGGCCGGAATGGCGCTCCTCGATGGCAAAGCCAAGCAGGCCGACGATGACGCGACCGTGCAGCGATTTCGGATCCCAGGGACCATTGGCCGCTTCCGTCGGATGGAATGTATCGCCGTCGCGGGTAAAGAAAGGCATGTTTGTCATGCACGCGAGATTGAAGAAACGCGCGGCGAAATCAAGGTCCACGATCCTCATGGTGAGGAGGCGCGAAGCGCCGTCTCGAACCATGCAGGCCCCGCTGCGGCAGCCCGGCCTCGATCCTTCGAGACGCCGCTGCGCGGCTCCTCAGGATGAGGGGCTAACAGTGCTATCTGCTCGCCACTCTTCACGAACGCTCTCGTCGGGCTCGCGCTCGAGAGCATGCAGCCTCATCGCCGCAAACGCCTCCCGCTCCACCAATTGCCCCAGCGCCCACACCGCCGCCCCGCGCACCAGCGGGCTCGCATCGTCCAGCAATCGCCGCGCCTCGTCCGCCAGCGTCGCCTCGCCGGAGTTGCCGATCGCAATCAGCACGTTCCGCAAAAAGCGGTCGCGGCCGATGCGCTTCACCGGCGACTTCGTGAACAGCGCACGAAAGGCGGTATCGTCGAGCCGTGCCAGCTCGGCGAGCGCAGGCGCGCGCAATTCGTCACGCGCGGCGAGCCTGGCTTCGCGGCCCTCCTGCGCGAACTTGTTCCAGGGGCAGGCGGCGAGACAATCGTCGCAGCCGTAGATGCGGTTGCCGATGGCTTTGCGGAATTCGCGCGGGATCGGTCCCTTGTTCTCGATGGTGAGATAGGAGATGCAGCGCCGCGCATCGAGCTTGTAGGGCGCCGGAAACGCCGCGGTCGGGCAGATCTCGAGGCAGGCCTGGCACGAGCCGCAATGATCGATCTCGGCAGAGTCGCGCGGCAGCTCCAGCGTGGTGTAGATCGCGCCGAGGAACAGCCAGGAGCCGAATTCGCGCGAGACGAGATTGGTGTGCTTGCCTTGCCAGCCGAGATGCGCGGCCTGCGCCAACGGCTTCTCCATCACCGCCGCGGTGTCGACGAACACCTTCACGTCCGACGGCGCGGTTGCGACCAGCCAGCGCGCCAGCGCCTTCAGCCGCTTCTTGATGAGGTCGTGATAGTCGTCGCCCTGCGCATAGACGGAGATCGCCGCGCGCGTGCGCTGCTTCAGGATCGCGAGCGGATCCTGGTCAGGACCGTAGTTGACGCCGAGCATGATGACGCTGCGCACGTCGTTCCACAGCCCGCGCGGATCGACGCGGCGCTCCGGCTGCGCGGCCAGCCAGTCCATGTCGCCATGGCCGCCTGCGGCGATGAATTCGAGGAAGTATTTTCCGGCGTGCTCGATCGTGCCGGGTGCGGTGACGCCGATGCAATCGAAGCCGAGCGCACGCGCTTGTTCCTCAAGTGCAGCACGCAGCCGATCCATATCGGTGGGAGGTTTGATCGCTGTCGTTTCCGCGCTCGTCATGGCCGGGCTTGTCCCGGCCATCCACGTCGTCGTGCCGCATTGCCGGAAGCAGCTAGAACGTGGATGCCCGGGACAAGCCCGGGCATGACGGATGTCATCAGAAATCCAGGTCCACGTAGGTCCGCGATGCCGGCACGCCGGCCAGCCATTCGCTGAGCAGCGGACGGAACGACGGGCGGGACTTCACCCGCGCGTACCACGCCTTTGCTGCGTCGTCCTCGCTCCATGGCACGTCGCCCAGATAGTCGATCGCCGAGAGATGCGCCGCGGCGGCGAGGTCCGCGTAGGTGAGCCGGTCGCCGGCGAGGAAATTACGCGTCTGCGCCAGCCAGCCGATATAGGCCAGATGATAGCGCACATTGGCCTTGGCGGCGCGCATCACGTCGGCCGAAGGCGGCCCGCCGCCGTTCTCCTCGCTCATGAAGCGCTTGTAGATGCGCTCGGTGACGAGGGGATGCGAGACCTCCTCGAAGAACTTTTCGTTGAACCAGGCCATCAACCGGCGCACCTCGACGCGCTCGGAAATCGCCTCCGGCATCAGGCGCTTGGGTCCCATCTCGGCGCCATAGGCCTCGTCGACATATTCGGCGATGATCGCCGCGCCCGGTACAGGCGGCTGCTCGTCGTCCACCATGACCGGCGTCGTGCCGGCGGCGTTGAGCAGCAGAAATGCCTCGCGCCGTTCCCAGCTGCGTTCTTCGACCAGCTTGAGGTCGAGCCCGTATTCGCCCGCGATCAGGCGGATGAAGCGCGAATGCGGACAGAACGGATGATGAAACAGCGTAAACATGAAGCCTTTGACTATTTGATGGTGCTTAAGAATCCATCAATGTTTGTGCGGCGCCACACTAGTCCTTCAAAACCGCGAGGCAAGGGCGTGATGTCGCATTTTGCGATTGCGGCATGGGGGCGAATAGGCGAGAAGAGCCCCGCTTTTCAAGCCGAAATGGACCGTAAATATGTCAGACGCAATTCGGGCAGTGATCCTCGGCATCATCGAGGGTGTGACCGAGTTCCTTCCCGTATCCTCGACCGGCCATTTGCTGCTCGCTGAGCGCTTCTTCCATCTCGGCGAAGGCGCGTTCTGGGATTCGTTTACGGTTCTGATCCAGCTCGGCGCGATCCTCGCGATCGTCGGGCTCTACTTCAGGAAGCTCTGGGACGTCGTGATCGGCTTCTTCACGGGCGACACCTATTCGCGCCGCTTCGTGGTCGGCGTGCTGGTGGCGTTCCTGCCCGCCGTGATCGTCGGCCTCGTCGCCGGCAAATACATCAAGAGCCTGCTGTTCAATCCGTGGGTCGTCTGCTTCACGCTGATCGTCGGCGGCGCCGTCCTGCTCTGGGTCGACAAGCTCGATCTCAAGCCGCGCGAGCATGACGCCACCCGGTTTCCGCTGTTGATGTATCTCTATATCGGCATCGCGCAGTGCGTGGCGATGATCCCGGGCGTGTCGCGTTCCGGCGCCAGCATCGTCGCCGCGATGCTGCTCGGTGCAGACAAGCGCGCGGCGGCGGAGTTCTCGTTCTTCCTCGCCATCCCCACCATGATCGGCGCGTTCGCCTACGACTTCTACAAGAGCCGCGCCGAGATGACGACGGACCATATGGGGGTGGTCGCGATCGGTTTCGTGGTGTCGTTCATCACCGCGATCATCGTGGTCAAGACGTTCCTGGAATACGTCACCCGGCACGGCTTCGTGGTGTTCGCCTGGTGGCGCGTCATCGTCGGCACGCTCGGCCTGATCGCGCTCGCGCTGGGGCGATAGGCTCGAAGTTCAGGTATAACAGCAGTCTCAACGCTGAAGCTCGTCATGCCCGGCCTTGTGCCGGGCATTCACGTTCTTGGCGGCTGCGCGAGAAAGACGTGGATGGCCGGGTCATAGGCGAGCGGCAGCGACGCCGTCCTATGGACGGCTATGCCCGGCCATGACGACGGAGAGAGCGAACCCTCACACGCTCATGCGCTGGAACTGGCCGGCGGCGCGGAAACGCCAGAGATATTGCGGGGCGATCGCTTCCAGCGAATCGGCGGCGATGCCGAGCCCTTCCAGCGTCAGGCCGTCGGCCTTTGCGGCCTCCGACACGACATTGTCGCGCTCGAGCAGCGTGACCTGGTCCGGCGTCAGCTTGAACGCGCCCGGCGCAAATTGCAGGAACGCGGCCTGGAAGCGGGCGAGGCCGAACGGCAGCGGCACCAGCATCCGCTTGCGGTCGGTGATCTCGAGGATGACCTCGAGGATCTCGCGCATGGTCAGCACTTCCGGCCCGCCGAGCTCGTAACGAGCGCCCGCCTTGGCCTTGCCGTCGACGGCGTCCGCGATCGCGGTGGCGACGTCGCCGACATAGACCGGCTGCATCTTCGTCTCGCCGCCGATCAGCGGCAGCACCGGCGACATCCGGGCCAGCGCGGCAAAGCGGTTGGTGAACTGGTCCTCGGGGCCGAACATCACGGAGGGGCGGAAGATCGTGGCCGAGGGCACCGCGGCCAGGACCGCCGCCTCGCCGGCCGCCTTGGCCCTGGCATAGTGCGATGGCGATTCGGCATCGGCTCCGATCGCGGAGACATGCACGAGGCCGGCCCCGGCCGCGGCCGCTGCCTTGGCGACCGTTTCGGCGCCCCTGGCCTGGACCGCGTCGAAGGTCTGCTCGCCGCCCTCGGCGAGGATGCCGACCAGATTGATCACGACATGCGAATCACGCAGCGCCGCCTCGACCGAGGCCGGATAGCGCAAATTCGCCTGCACGGTGTGGACCTGCCCGACCCGGCCGGAGGGCTGGAGGTATCCGGCCAGTTCCGGCCGCCGCACCGCGACCCGGACCCGGTAATCGCGCTTGCACAGGGCACGGACGACATTCCGGCCCAAAAATCCCGAACCGCCGAAAACCGTGACCAGCGTGTCCAGATTCGATGCCATGGGAGCCATTCCTGCGGAAAAGAGTGCGTCTCGTCAGGCTTGTATCGGGCCGGTTTGCGATGCGCAATCGGCATCCCAACCGGGCCTCAAGCATGAATTGACAACGGCGTCACCGAACCGTAGTAACCGCCTCCGTGCCCCAAACGGCATGCCCAGGTGGTGGAATTGGTAGACGCGCTGGCTTCAGGTGCCAGTGGCTTAACGGCCGTGAAGGTTCGAGTCCTTTCCTGGGCACCATTTTTCCTCTCCGTTTCCCTTCGAAGCGCAATCCGCTGGGGACGGAGGGTGGTCCAGTCTGATCCAATTCTGCGAAAGAAGTTCGGAACTGTCGGACCTCGCCTCTTTCCGGACCTGCCGGAGTCACGATATTTCTCTCGACGCGATAGCAAAGGTTGCGATTTCGTTGGCAAACGGGCCAAAGGGGTCGGATGATGACTACGCTCGATATTAGCCGTTTGACGCCCAAGGAGCGGCTCGAGCTCATCGGCGAGCTTTGGGACAGCCTCTCCCCTGCCGACGTGCCTTTAACCCCGGCTCATGAGGCCGAACTCGACCGTCGGCTCGCGACCTTCGACGCGGACCGCCGCGAAGCAATCCCTTGGGAGAATATCGACGCGGAGCTGGATCGTCGGTCGCGATAAGTAGCCAGGCTTCTCTTTACGTAAGCTGCTCGGGCCGACCTCGTCGACGCAGTCCGTTGGTACGACATTCACGCTCCACACGTCGTGCCGCAATTTCGCGACGCCTTGCGCGCCGCGCTGATCCGGATTGCTGAGCACCCCAGGCAGTTTCCGGCCGCCTACAAGGACACGCGCCGCGCTATGCTGCGTCGGTTCCCCTACATTGTCGTGTTTCGCGAGCTGCAAGATGCGGTCTACGTCATTGCGGTTTTTCACACGAGCCGCGATCCGTTGGTTTGACAACGCCGCTCGTAGTTGCGTCGTGATCGAAGATGCTTCGAGCGGCGGAGCATCGGCCCGCCCGCCCCTCACACCACCCTTTTCCC
>NZ_SPQS01000130.1 GCF_004570865.1 Bradyrhizobium frederickii | reverse complement strand
GGCGTGTGATCAAGAGCGCGGGGCGGCTGCACGATCTCCACCACCTGCTCGAACGGCAGGTCCTGATGCTCCTGCGCAGCCAGCACCGTGCGCCGCGTCCGCTCCAGAAACTCCGACACGCTTGGCTCGCCCGACAGATCCAGCCGAAGCGCCAGGGTGTTGACGAAGAAGCCGATTAGCTCTTCGATCTCCCGGTGCCCCCGATTGGCGCTGGGCACGCCAATCACAAGATCGTCCTGCCCCGACAGACGCGACAGCACCGCCGCCCAGGCCGCCAGCACGATCATGAACAACGTCGTGCCATGCTGCAGGCTCAGCCGCTTCAGCTCCCGCGTCAGATCCGCATCGATGACGATCGGGACCGTGGCCGCGGCAAACGACTGCTGGCCAGGCCGCGCGCGGTCCGTCGGCAAGACAAGACGGGTCGTGCCTGCCAGGGCGCTGCGCCAATATTGCGCCTGCTTCTGCAGCCGTTCGCCCGACAGCCATTGGCGTTGCCAGGCGGCGTAATCCGGATATTGGATCGCAAGCGGCGGCAGGGGATCGTCCTGCCCAGCCTCGAATGCTCGGTAAAGCTGGCTAAGTTCACGCAGCAGCACGCCCATCGACCAGCCGTCCGAGACGATGTGATGCTGGGTCAGCAGGAAGACGTGTTCCTCGTCCGACATCCGCACCAGATGCCCGCGGATCAGTGGGCCGCGCGCAAGATCGAATGGCGTGCGCCCCTCTTCATGGCACAGATCCAAAAGTGCCGCTTCCGCATCCGATCTCTCCCGCAGATCATGCTCAAGTATCGGCAATCCCGCATCCGGCGGCAGAACCTCAACCCGGGGCTTACCTTGCGTTGCGACAAAGACACTG
>NZ_SPQS01000129.1 GCF_004570865.1 Bradyrhizobium frederickii | reverse complement strand
ATGTCGCCGGCCAGAAGCGTGGCGTGACCGCAGCAATCAAACGCGCCTTCCGACGCCGATCCGCGGTCGAACCGGTGATAGGCCATCTCAAGAATGAGCACCGGATGAACCGAAATCATCTCGCCGGCACCCGCGGCGACGCCGCCAACGCGGTCCTTGCCGCCGCGGGCTACAACTTCCGGATTCTGATCCTCTGGCTCACGACTTTGTTTGTCCGGATCTGCTGCGCCTTCCTGTTCGCCGGCGCCTGGTCATCCCGTCAACAGACCTCATGATCAACGTTCTTCACGGTCGACCATGTGCCAAGACGTCGATTTCGCCACATCGCAGTCGCCGAGCGTTTCCGTCGGCTGGTTCGGTCGACATTTGCATTCCATGCGAGGCTGCAGGCGACTTCACGCTCGCGTCGACAGCCCGCTCGTGAGCGCCTCGGCTCGATGCATGCCTGGACAGTGTGATAGCTTAATGGCGTGTCAGACATTTTGTGCAAGCCTGGGCTGGTCGCGTTGGCCGCCTATGTACGGATCAAGTAGCCAAGTTCACCCTACACATGGCCTGATCATATCCTTCAATAATCCAAGATCGTTGAGTGAACTTCACGTTGTTCCTTGAGCGGGGCGGCTCTTGAGCTGGTCCCGCAAATCTGAACAGCGCGATAAGTGGAGTTTCTGCCTGACGGCGGGCAAGATTGACCCGCGAATCAGGAGAGACGATGAGCAGACGAGCACGGCGGAACCACACTCCGGCTTTCAAGGCGAAGGTGGCACTTGCCGCCGTCAAGGGTGACCGCACGCTGGCGCAACTGGCGGAGCAGTTCGACGTTCACCCCAATCAGATCACATCGTGGAAGGCCCAGCTCGAAGGCAGCGCTGCCGATGTTTTCGGTCCGGGCGGCGGGAGTCGGATCGCCGAACCCACCG
>NZ_SPQS01000128.1 GCF_004570865.1 Bradyrhizobium frederickii | reverse complement strand
AAATAACAGAATAAACACTGCACTGTGTATTCATTCCAACGAGTGAATACACGGAGCAATGTCGCTCGTAACTAAACAGGAGCCGACTTGTTCTGATTATTGGAAATCTTCTTTGCCCTCCAGTGTGAGGGCGATTTTTTATCTGTGAGGATATGAACAGATGTCAAACATCAAAAAATACATCATTGATTACGACTGGAAAGCATCAATAGAAATTGAAATCGACCATGACGTAATGACAGAGGAAAAACTTCACCAGATTAATAATTTCTGGTCAGACTCTGAATACCGACTCAATAAACACGGCTCTGTATTAAATGCTGTATTAATCATGCTGGCGCAACATGCTCTGCTTATAGCAATTTCAAGCGACTTAAATGCATATGGTGTTGTGTGTGAGTTCGACTGGAATGATGGAAATGGTCAGGAAGGATGGCCTCCAATGGATGGTAGCGAAGGAATAAGAATTACCGATATCGATACATCAGGAATATTTGATTCAGATGATATGACTATCAAGGCCGCCTGAGTGCGGTTTTACCGCATACCAATAACGCTTCACTCGAGGCGTTTTTCGTTATGTATAAATAAGGAGCACACCATGCAATATGCCATTGCAGGGTGGCCTGTTGCTGGCTGCCCTTCCGAATCTTTACTTGAACGAATCACCCGTAAATTACGTGACGGATGGAAACGCCTTATCGACATACTTAATCAGCCAGGAGTCCCAAAGAATGGATCAAACACTTATGGCTATCCAGACTAAATTCACTATCGCCACTTTTATTGGCGATGAAAAGATGTTTCGTGAAGCCGTCGACGCTTATAAAAAATGGATATTAATACTGAAACTGAGATCAAGCAAAAGCATTCACTAACCCCCTTTCCTGTTTTCCTAATCAGCCCGGCATTTCGCGGGCGATATTTTCACAGCTATTTCAGGAGTTCAGCCATGAACGCTTATTACATTCAGGAT
>NZ_SPQS01000127.1 GCF_004570865.1 Bradyrhizobium frederickii | reverse complement strand
CTAGTACCCACTATCCTTGGATCGTGAGTCGTGATTCAAGATATGGATGATCCCCGAAGCAAGAGAAGTCCACCTTTCGCGGAAAGATCGCAAGGTGCTTGAGGCGTGTTGTCGCTCGCCGGTGACGTTGCAGCGCGATTTGAAGCGGGCTCGGATAGTTCTGTTGGCGGCGGACGGGTGCAGCACGCGGTCGATCGCCAAGGAAGTCGGGGTCCAGCCGCGGATTGTCAGCCTTTGGCGGCATCGCTATGCCGACCATGGCCTGGATGGGCTGCAAGACAAGCCACGGCCGGGCAAGCAGCCGATCTATACGAAGGCCACCGACAAGCGGATTCTGAAGCTGCTGGATAAGCCGCCCCCGCAAGGGTTTGCACGCTGGACCGGCCCTCTGCTGGCCGAGGCGCTGGGCGATGTTGACGTCCAATATGTCTGGCGGTTCCTGCGCAGCCACAAGATTGACCTCGCGGCTCGCAAGTCCTGGTGCGAGAGCAACGACCCGAACTTTACGGCCAAAGCCGCCGATGTTGTTGGCCTCTACGTCGCCCCGCCCGCGAAGGCCATTGTGCTATGTGTGGACGAGAAGCCCTCGATCCAGGCCTTGGAGCGAGCGCAGGGTTATCTGAAGTTGCCCAATGGCCGCGCCTTGACCGGCCAGAGCCACGACTACAAGCGGCATGGCACGACGACGCTGTTTGCGGCGCTTGAGGTCGCCACCGGAAAGATCATCGCGACGCATTCAAAACGCCGTCGTCGCGTCGAGTTTCTCGACTTCATGAACAGCGTCACCGCGGCCTTTCCGAGCCGCAAGCTTCACGTCATCCTCGACAACCTCAACACCCACAAGAAAAACGAGCACTGGCTCAAGGCCCACCCCAACGTGCAATTTCATTTCACGCCAACAAGCGCCTCCTGGCTCAATCAGGTCGAGGTCTGGTTCTCGATCCTGCAGGGGCAGTCACTTAGCGGCACCTCCTTCACAAGCCTCAAGCAGCTTCAGGAACACATCGATGCCTACGTCAACGCGTACAACGAT
>NZ_SPQS01000126.1 GCF_004570865.1 Bradyrhizobium frederickii | reverse complement strand
GAGCTTTGTAGACCCCACCGTTGACCATCAAAGCCCAAACGGTACGGGCCATCTTGTTGGCAAGAGCCACCGCGACAAGCATGGGCGGCTTACGAGCGAGCATGCGCTCCAGCCATCTCCCTTGCGATGCACCGCGTCGGCGAGCCAGCTTCACCACCGCACTCGCCCCGATGATGAGGAGACGCCGTAGTGTTCGCTCACCCATTTTCGATATTTGGCCGAGCTTCTGTTTTCCACCAGTGGAACGTTGCAGCGGCGTCAACCCCAACCACGCGGCGAAATCCCGGCCACGTTTGAAGTTTTCAGGGTCAGGCGCTAGCGCCATCAGAGCTGTCGCCGTGATTGGGCCGATGCCAGGAACCGTC
Source organism: Bradyrhizobium frederickii (assembly GCF_004570865.1). GTDB lineage: Bacteria > Pseudomonadota > Alphaproteobacteria > Rhizobiales > Xanthobacteraceae > Bradyrhizobium > Bradyrhizobium frederickii. The sequence goes on along the minus strand of NZ_SPQS01000126.1, from coordinate 669 downwards.
ATAAGCCGCCGGGCAACTTCCTCTTCTCGGGCTCGTCGCGCGATCTCAATATCGAGGTGCTTGATTTGCTCTTCCAGCACCCCCAGCATCTTGACAAGGATATCGAGCGCCGGGTGCGCCGCCATTGGCACGCTGCTCCCGGAAGCTTGCGCGTGCTCAACCAGCGCGGCGACATTGGACGTTCCCTTTGCAACGACCAGGCCGTATTCGGCGAGGTGACCTCGCAACGCGTTTATGATCTGAGTACGTTGCCGGACCAAAAGATCGCGAGCGCGAAACACGACCGCGCTCGCCTGCTGGTCCTCACTCTTCACGGCGGCAAAGCGCATGGTGGGGCGTTGGGCCGCTTCGCAAATCGCTTCTGCATCGGCCATATCGTTTTTCTGACGCTTAACAAACGGCTTTACATAGGACGGTGGAATCAGACGCACGGTGTGACCCAGCTTGCCAAGCTCACGAGCCCAGTAATGAGAGCTGGCGCAGGCTTCCATCGCTACCAGGCACGCAGGCTGCTGGGCAAAGAAACCCAGCACTTTGTCACGACGCAGCTGTTTGCGGAAAACAACACCGCCGCTAGCGTCTGCGCCATGTGCCTGAAAAACATGTTTCGCCAAGTCTAGTCCAATCGTGCTAACTTCGTTCATGGACGCTTCCTCATTTGTGACGGTT
>NZ_SPQS01000125.1 GCF_004570865.1 Bradyrhizobium frederickii | reverse complement strand
AAGGCCCAGACTCGCGCTCAAATGTTGCATCAATGGGATCAGCGTACGTGCACTGATGCGCGGCAGATCGGCGGCGTTCGGGTGGGGCGTGATCGGCGTCTCGGCAAGATCCGTCGACGCGATCCGAACCGCCCGCGGCCGGCCGTCCGGCAGCGCAACAACGACGTAGGCAGGACCGCGCCCCGACCGCTCCTTGAGCACCTCAAGCCGGTGCCCAAACAGAAAATGATGCGGGTCGGTGATCGTGACGTGAGACACGACCCGCTCAAGAATAGGGGTACTCTGACGTGTTCGGCGACCCCACCTACGCCGACGCCGTTCTCGACCGCCTGGTCCATAACGCCCACCGGATCGATCTCGACGGCGAGAGCCTGCGGCGAACCCGTAAGCCCGGCCGAAAGGCCTGAGCCCGTGGCCCTGTGGACATGCCGCTGCGCTTGGACAACGCAAAGGGCGTTGCCCACATGCCCATCTGTGGACGCCCCGGTGGATGCAAGAAGAATCTTTCGATCAGGTGTTGCGCGTAGTCGGGTGCTGACATCTGTCCGGCCTTTATTGCGACCGTCATATGTCGCGGGCCCGTATGGGAGTTCGCGGATCAGGTCCAAATCACAGCGGCGTACTTGGAAGCACCTGGGCATGTACTGGTTTTCCTGACCCCGTCTCATCGACTGTTGCGCCGTACCTTCCGTTTGACCTTCCTACCTCCTCGACGACCTCTGGTCGGGCGGATTAAGCGATTAAGCCGCTGCGACCCGAGCTTTGTAGACCCCACCGTTGACCATCAAAGCCCAAACGGTACGGGCCATCTTGTTGGCAAGAGCCACCGCGACAAGCATGGGCGGCTTACGAGCGAGCATGCGCTCCAGCCATCTCCCTTGCGATGCACCGCGTCGGCGAGCCAGCTTCACCACCGCACTCGCCCCGATGATGAGGAGACGCCGTAGTGTTCGCTCACCCATTTTCGATATTTGGCCGAGCTTCTGTTTTCCACCAGTGGAACGTTGCAGCGGCGTCAACCCCAACCACGCGGCGAAATCCCGGCCACGTTTGAA
>NZ_SPQS01000124.1 GCF_004570865.1 Bradyrhizobium frederickii | reverse complement strand
ATGAACAGCCTCACCGCGGCCTTTCCGGGCCGGAAGCTTCACGTCATCCTCGACAACCTCAACACCCACAAGAAGAATGAGAACTGGCTCAAGGCCCATCCCAATGTGCAATTCCATTTCACGCCGACCAGTGCGTCGTGGCTCAATCAGGTCGAGGTATGGTTCTCAATCTTGCAGGGACAATCGCTCAGCGGCACCTCCTTCACAAGCCTCAAGCAGCTTCAGGAACACATCGATGCCTACGTCAACGCGTACCACGACAAAGCCGAGCCCTTCGTCTGGACCAAGAAAAAGGTCCGTCAACGCCGTTTCAAAGGCCGCCGTCTCACTCAGCTCTGATTCCGGGTACTAGATCGTCGTCTCCGGTCTGCCTTTCGGAGCGGCAGAAAGATCGGCTTCGTACGAATGTCAGTCGTCGATTATTCTCCCCAAAGCGTGCCCGCCATACCGATCTCTCGTGCGCAGGAATAGCCAATCACCTCGGTCGGGGTTGCGGCAGGCAAGATGTGCCCAGCCGACTGACCGCTGCCATCCCAGATTCGCTGACGCAATGGGTGAACCACTCAGTGTAATCACCTGTTCTTCGGAATACCGTACGAGAACAAGGAACCGACGCATGCATTGCTGCGCGCAAGTAAAACACTGCACGGCGGTCGTCGCGGATCTCTTCGACTTCTGGCAGCAAACTTTGCCGCGGATCTCCGGCAAATCAAAGCTGGCCGAGGCGATCCGCTATGCCGTCTCTCGGCGCGCCATCTTCCAACGCTTCCCCCCGGTGGCCGCATTGAGCTCTGAGCTGGTCCCGCAAATCTGAACAGCGCGATAAGTGGAGTTTCTGCCTGACGGCGGGCAAGATTGACCCGCGAATCAGGAGAGACGATGAGCAGACGAGCACGGCGGAACCACACTCCGGCTTTCAAGGCGAAGGTGGCACTTGCCGCCGTCAAGGGTGACCGCACGCTGGCGCAACTGGCGGAGCAGTTCGACGTTCACCCCAATCAGATCACATCGTGGAAGGCCCAGCTCGAAGGCAGCGCTGCCGATGTTTTCGGTCCGGGCGGCGGGAGTCGGATCGCCGAACCCACCG
>NZ_SPQS01000123.1 GCF_004570865.1 Bradyrhizobium frederickii | reverse complement strand
TGGCCCCGAAGGGCCATGATTACGCCAGTTGTACGGACACGAACTCATCAGGGTCAGCCAGCAGCATCAGCGGTGCTGACTGAATCATGGTGAACTCACGCGCCGGATCGCCGGTGGTCACCCAGTTTTTCGGGTAACGGGCAGAGGCGTTAATGCCTTCGCGCTGTGCGTCCGCATCCTGAATGCAGCCATAGGTGCGCAGACCGCGTGCCTGAGTGTTCCCCAGCACCATCGTGTTGTCCGGCAGGAAGTTCTTTTTGACGCCGTTTTCCACGTACTGTCCGGAATACACGACGATGGCCACATCGCCATACATCCCCTTATAGGACACCGCTTTGCCCAGGTCTTTCACCGCTGTCTCCAGCTCGGAATTAGAGCCACGACGGGTATCCAGCTTCTCCTTGACGGCTTTGAAGGAACGGAACAGCGCCCAGCCTTTCGGATCGAACACGATGATATTCACCACACCGCTGGCGTTCAGCGCGTAGGCTTCGATATCGTCGGTCGGGTCATACGTGGACTTGTCACGCTTGCTCCACTCCGTGCCGCCGGACTGCGTGATGTTATTCTCCTCACTGCGGCCCATATCCACCTCAACCGGATCGAAGGCTTCACCGGTCATGGTGTATTTGCCCTTAAGCACGGCAGAAACTGCCTGCATCTCTTCGACCTGAGCAATGGCCAGCTCTTCGTCACGCATGTTCTGCATGATGATGCGACGGCGGCGGTAAGCCGGGTCCGCCAGATTCTGCGGATCTTCATCCGGCAGGCGACGCAGGGTCATCTGCGGATTCACTTCATGCTTCGGCTTGACATATCCCGGCGTAAATTCAGAGGTGGAGCCGCCACGGGAACGGATAACCTCACCGGAAACAATCGGCGAAACGTACAGCGCCATGTTTACCAGTCCCGGAATTTGTGAGAGATAGACTTTCTCCGTGGTGAAGGGATAGCTCTCACGGAAAAAGAGACGCAGAAACAGCGGATCAAACTTAAATTTCTGCTCATTTGCCGCCAGCAGTTGGGCGGTTGTGTACATCGACATAAAAAAATCCCGTAAAAAAAGCCGCACAGGCGGCCTTTAGTGATGAAG
>NZ_SPQS01000122.1 GCF_004570865.1 Bradyrhizobium frederickii | reverse complement strand
CGGTGGGTTCGGCGATCCGACTCCCGCCGCCCGGACCGAAAACATCGGCAGCGCTGCCTTCGAGCTGGGCCTTCCACGATGTGATCTGATTGGGGTGAACGTCGAACTGCTCCGCCAGTTGCGCCAGCGTGCGGTCACCCTTGACGGCGGCAAGTGCCACCTTCGCCTTGAAAGCCGGAGTGTGGTTCCGCCGTGCTCGTCTGCTCATCGTCTCTCCTGATTCGCGGGTCAATCTTGCCCGCCGTCAGGCAGAAACTCCACTTATCGCGCTGTTCAGATTTGCGGGACCAGCTCAAAGATCGGTATAGGCTTGCGTCGAGAGGTAGCACCTTAGGTGACGGATCAATCTGGGGTTCTATTTCTAGTCGTCCTCCATTCGGTGTTGTTAACCAACAGGAGTTTGCTCGCGCGGTCTGGCATCAGTGCGCCGAATTCGCTGCTTGACCGCCAATGCGGCCGCCGTCGATCTGTTCGGGCTCCTGAGGCGCACAACGGATGCTCCGCGCTGCCGGCTGAGATTCGCCGCCCTGCGCGTGCCCATTACCTCAATAACGTAAATCGGCGGAGAGCATGATGGTTGGTCTCCGCAGCAAGAGACTGTCAGACCGCGGCGCGCAGACGAGTTCCCTCGCGCCTCAGCGCAAGCACTTGCTAAGCAATTGATACGGCTAATTAATATGTGTCGGCGCCCGATAGACAAGTCGCAGGTTCCGCTCTTTAGAAAATGTCATCGGTGGAGAGGACAGCCAGTCTCGCCTGATCGCAATCGTCGTCGTTGGCGGCTTCAGCGGGTTGGGTTAGTCGGTTGTGAAGAACACGCAAGCCGTTGAGAGAGAATCGATTTTTGGCGAACAGACATGGTTCTGTTCGCAGGATTTCGGCGGGTGAGCCCGCAGTTTCTTGCAAATTGCTCTTGGGCGATCGCTGTGATTCTGTCGCGGCGGGCTAATCAACGACGGGCAATTGCAATGCGGCCGAAGGCGCGGCGGGAGAGCGGACAGAACGATCTGTTCAAGGCGAGGCTCGATCAAATCGTCGATCCGGACCATGCGCTGGTCAGACTGTCGGGCTCGATCGACTGGCGGTTCCTCGAAG
>NZ_SPQS01000121.1 GCF_004570865.1 Bradyrhizobium frederickii | reverse complement strand
GCACAGGCGGCCTTTAGTGATGAAGGGTAAAGTTAAACGATGCTGATTGCCGTTCCGGCAAACGCGGTCCGTTTTTTCGTCTCGTCGCTGGCAGCCTCCGGCCAGAGCACATCCTCATAACGGAACGTGCCGGACTTGTAGAACGTCAGCGTGGTGCTGGTCTGGTCAGCAGCAACCGCAAGAATGCCAACGGCAGCACCGTCGGTGGTGCCATCCCACGCAACCAGCTTACGGCTGGAGGTGTCCAGCATCAGCGGGGTCATTGCAGGCGCTTTCGCACTCAATCCGCCGGGCGCGGTTGCGGTATGAGCCGGGTCACTGTTGCCCTGCGGCTGGTAATGGGTAAAGGTTTCTTTGCTCGTCATAAACATCCCTTACACTGGTGTGTTCAGCAAATCGTTAACGGCATCAGATGCCGGGTTACCTGCAGCCAGCGGTGCCGGTGCCCCCTGCATCAGACGATCCAGCGCAGTGTCACTGCGCGCCTGTGCACTCTGTGGTGCTGCGGCCAGAATGCGGCGGGCCGTTTTCACGGTCATACCGGGGGTTTCTGCCAGCACGCGTGCCTGTTCTTCGCGTCCGTGAGCCTCCTCACAGTTGAGGATCCCCATAATGCGGCTGTTTTCTGCCGCAACCGCTGCGGTGATCTGCGCGTTCACGTCCGGCTGCGCCGCGCTGGCGTTCTCGCCCTCCGTCGCTGGCACCACGTCAGTAACGTCAGCCTGCGAAGCAGTGGCTGAAACAGTTGTTGATTGAGTCTCTTTGGTCATTCGCCCTCCTGAGAGACGGGATTTACGTGCATCCAGTGCATCACGCATGACGGTGATCGCATCGGTGCTGTTAACAAGTTCATCAGCCAGTCCGGCATCAATGGCCTCCTGACCGCTGTACACTGCAGCCTCGGTATCCAGCACAACCTGCACGGACAGGCCGGTATATGCCGACACCTTCTGCGCAAACATCTGGCGGGTTGCGTCCATCCGGGACTGCAGTGTCTCCCGGACGTCATCCGGAAGATGGCTGTAGGGGTTGCCATCCACCTTATGGCTGCCGCTGTAAATCAGCGTGATTTCCACACCCTGTTTCTCCAGCGCAGCACCGTAATT
>NZ_SPQS01000013.1 GCF_004570865.1 Bradyrhizobium frederickii | reverse complement strand
CATTGACGTCCACCGTACTTTCGGGGAGGTGGTGATTTGGGAAGACGGCAGGCTCCGACATGCGGGCCGCATTGATATGACGCGGACTGCGCTGGAGGGATTTGGCAAGACCCTGCTGGCCAATGATGAGGTGGTGGTTGAAGCGACCGCCAACAGCATGGCGGTGTCGCGGGTTCTGGCGCCGTTCGTGGCGCGGGTGATTATCGCGAATCCGTTGCAGGTGAAGGCGATCGCCCAGGCTCACGTCAAGACCGACAAGATCGATGCCGGCACGCTCGCCAGTCTGCAGGCGGCCGGGATAGGCAGTCCGGTGACGCTTGCAGCCGACGCATCACGCTTCGCCACGAGGTCACCCGCGCCCAACAACCATAGTCGCGCCTGACGGCAAGTTCTAGCAGGAATGCAGTCCCATTCCACGCCAGCGTGCCGCCGTGCTCGGGCCGGTCAAGGCCAAGCCTTCCGGTGGCCGCAAATGCGGCCAGCCTTGACCGCCCCTGCGCGCGGCGGCTGCGAGATCGGTGGCCGGGACGGAAGAATGGCCCGCAGCGCAGCCGAACAAAAGAATGGACTTACAGCAATCTCCGCAATCGTCGTCTCGGCCATGAAGAAATTGCTTGTCCATCTCATCCGTCGTGCGCAAGTGATCCCAATGCTCGGCAGGGAAGTCGTAGAAGGCCAGCAGCGCGTCGCGGTCCTTGGCGAGGCATTCGACCGCCCGGCCGTACTTGGCGCGATATTTCTCGGCGAAGACGTCGATCGCCGCTTCGGCGGCCGCCCGGCTCGGCGCCCAATAGACCTCGCGCAGGTCCTTCTTCATGTTGGCCTGCACCGAGAGCGGGACCTTGTCCAGGACGTTGACGGTCTTGTGCACCCAGCAGCGCTGGTGCCGCGTGCCGGGAAAGACCTCGTCAAGCGCCTTCCAGAAGCCGAGCGCGCCGTCGCCAACGGCAATTTCCGGGGCGATTTGCAACCCGCGCTGCTTCACGTCGATCAGGCTCACGCCAGCTCTGCGCGCTCTCGCGGACGCCGACCGGAAAGCCGATCAGCTCCTTCTTGCCTTCCGGCGTCGCGCCGATCAGCACCAGCATGCATTCGCCGTGGTCTTCCATGCGCGCCTGCAGGAAGACGCCATCGGCCCACACATACACGTAGCGTCGCGCCGACAGATCGCGCTTTTGCCAGCGCTCATACTCGCCCTGCCACTCGGCCGTCAGCCGGGAGATGACCGCCGCGACAGGTTCGGCGCGTCCTTGTCCAGCAGGGCCGTCAGCGCCTCCTGGAAATCACCGGTCGAGATGCCGCGCAGGTACAGCACCGGCAACAGCGCATCCAGGCTCCTGGTGCGCCGCGCCCACAGTGGCAGGATCGCCGAGCTGAAGCGGATCCGCTCGCCGCCACCGGCCGCCCCGCGGTCCCGAATCTTCGCCCGCGCGACCTCGACCGGTCCGATGCCGGTCGCAATCGTCGGGGCCGATGCCGGTCTGGATCGTCCGCGCCGGGCCGTAACCATGTCGCACGACACGGGCGCGCCCGTCGGCCAGCTTCAAATCCTTCACCGTGGCGAGAAACGTCACGACTTCGACCTCCAAGGCCTGCGCCAGAAGCTGCCGAGCACCAGCTCGCAGAATATTGGTCAGTGGATCGTCGATATCGTCGGGCTGACGAAGGGCAACAATATTGCTAGTCTCGTTCATGGCGTATCGCTCTCCTTGAGAGGTTCTGGCAGGCTTGACACCCGCCTCGATACGCCGCCTATCTCAGTCCGTCATCACCCAGTTTCCCGCATAGCTCCTTGCTGAGGAGGGCGCCTCTGTGCAAGACAACTGGCCCCAGAAGGCATTAATGGGAACCGTTCTGTGACAGTCTCTCTTGATGGCGAAATCCGCGATGGCCGCCATCATATGCAGGTCCGCGTTTATTTCGAAGATACTGACGCCGGCCAGATTGTTTATCACGCGAATTTTTTGCGCTTCATGGAACGCGGCAGAACGAATTACTTGCGCCTACTCGGAACCAACCAGCAAGCGCTGCTCGAGGAAGCGCAGAACGACGCGCCCGGCTTTGCCTTCGTTGTCCGTTCAATGACAATCGATTTTCTAAGACCGGCGGTCTTGGACGACCTGCTCGACGTCGTGACCGTCCCGCAAGAGGTGAGGGGCGCGTCGATCGCCTTGCTGCAGGAATGCAGGCGGGGAGACGATCTCCTAGTCAAGGCGCATGTACGCGTGGCGTTTATCTCAGGCGGAAAGGCGCAGCGGATACCGAAGTCGCTGAGGCTTGCCATGGAAGGGCCTGGATAAATCTTCCCCACGTTCATGCTATGGTCTTCCAGCGACCCAATGAAATCAAGGTGCTCGACTTCTGTTGCGATATCGTCAAACCAGAGTTTTCCGGCATCGTCTACCACGCCAATTACCTGCGCTACATGGAGCGTGGACGCACCAATCATCTGCGCTTGATGGGCGCTGAGCAGCAGGCGCTGTTCGAGCAGGTGGAGACGGAAGGCGCGGGCTTCGCCTTCGTGGTGCGCTCGATGCATCTGGATTTCCTGAAGCCCGCGCGGATGGACGACGTGCTCGACGTCGTCACCTGGCCGGTCGCGGTGAAGGGCGCCTCGATCATGCTGGCGCAGGAGGTGCGGCGCGGTGACGACGTGCTGGTCAAGGCCGAGGTCCGCGTCGCCTTCATCAGCGGCGGCCGCGCCCAGCCGATCCCGAAATCGATCCGCGCGCTGATGAAGGCCGATTTGATTTCGTGATCGCCCGATAAGTGATCGCCTGATTTGTGACGGCCTATCGACTTCGGCAAATGCGGCGATAGATTGCGGCCCCGATCAACCGATGAGGCTACCATGTCGCGCCCGCCGCTTCCGCCCTTCACCCGTGAGACCGCCGCGCAGAAAGCGCGCATGGCCGAGGACGCCTGGAATTCACGCGATCCGGTGCGGGTCTCGCTCGCCTACACCGAGGACAGCCGCTGGCGCAATCGCTCCGAGGTGTTTCAGGGCCGCGAAGCGATCGTCGCCTTCCTCACCCGCAAATGGGAGAAGGAGCAGGATTATCGCCTGATCAAGGACCTCTGGGCCTTCGACGGCAACCGCATCGCGGTGCGCTTCCAGTACGAGTGGCACGACGGCAAGGGCCAGTGGTATCGCTCCTACGGCAACGAGCAGTGGGAGTTCGACGAGCACGGCCTGATGAAGCGGCGCGAGGCGTCGATCAACGACATCATGATCGCCGAGAAGGATCGCCGGTTTCACTGGCCGGCGCCGGGGCCGCGGCCGGCGGATGTGGCGGGCTTGGGAGAGAGCCCGTTCTGAGGTCTCAACCCTCATGGTGAGGAGCCGCGAAGCGGCGTCTCGAACCATGCAGGCCTCGCTGCTGCAGCGGGGCCTCTATCCTTCGAGACGCCCGCCTTTGGCGGGCTCCTCAGGATGAGGCGATGGGTTTGCGCGCCAGAAACCTCGTAATCGCCCCACCGAGCTTCGCGGTGTCCATTGGCTCCGCCAGCGATGCCCTTGCCGTCGCGACGACATCGTCCGGCGCCTTGCCGTCGCGAAGATCGCAGCACACTTGGGCGAACGCGACGTCGAACTCGGGGTGCGGCTGCACGGTCAGCGTCGTGCCGTTGGCGTAGAGCAGGCCGGCGTGCGGGGTGAACTCCGACGACAGGATCGTCAGCGCATCGCTGGGGGGCTCGATCACCTGGTCCTGATGCGAGGCGGCGATCGCGACCGCTTCGCCTTCAATGACGCCGTTCTCCGGCAGCACCTGATAGACGTGACGGCCGATGCCCCAGCCTTTCTCCGACTTGCGCACGGTGCCGCCGAGCGCCTGCGCGATCAGCTGATGGCCGAAGCAGACGCCGACCATCGGCGTCTTGTTGACGTAGGCCGTGCGCACGAAATCTTCCAGCGGCGCGATCCAGTCGAGCCCGTCATAGACGCCGGCGGCCGCGCCGGTGATCAGGACGGCCTCGAGCTTGCCCGGATCGGGAAGCGCATCGCCATTCGGGATGCTGATGACCTCGACCTCGGCGGCCGGATCCTCGGCGCGGACCATGCGCTCGAACATGTCGGGAAACGAGCCGTGGCGTTCGCGATGCTCTGGAGGAACGAGCCCAGTCTCGATGATCGTGATGCGTGCCATGTGCGCCTCGGGTAGAAGGTTGCGCGTGTGATCGCAAGCTCAGTCGCTTTCTGCCCCATGTTGCTGGTGCGGCGCTGTGCGCTCGAGCAGCGCGCTCTCCTTGCGGACCTCGTTGAGAAAGGCCTTGGCCAGACGCGACAGCGGCTCGGCTTCCGACCACAGCATATAGGCGACCGCCTGCGTCGTCGGCGTGAACGGACGGACGACGAGGCCGCTGCCGCCATTCTGCCGCGGCGAGAACGGATCGACCACCGCAGCGCCGACGCCGGCGGCCGCGAGCACGCAGGCCGTGTTGCAGTAGCGCACCTCGACAGTCGGCCGGAACGGCGCACCGGCACGGGCAAAGCTGTCGCGCACGGCTTCGCCAAGCCGCGTGCCGCGCTCGAGCCCGATGAAGGGCAGGCCGGAAAGATCGGACGCGGATATCACCGGCCTGTCGGCGAGCGGATGCTGCGGCGGCACCACGCACACCATCTCGCCGGTATGCACCACCTCATGCGCGATGCCGGGATGATGCGTCAGTCCGAGCGCGAAGCCGAGCTCGGCGACACGGCTCAGCACGCCTTCGATGATACCCTCGTAGCGACGCACGTCGAAGAACACGCGCGTCTCAGGGCGACGGCGCAGGAAGCCTGACAGCGCGGAAGGGATGATGCTGTAGGCGAGCGGCGGGGTCGCCACGATGGCGAGATGCCCGGAGCGGTTCTCGCGCAGATCGCGCACGCGGTTCTCGAGCTTGGCGTGCAGCGCAAAGATTGCCTCGCTCTCCTTGTAGAGCGCCATCGCTTCGGCGGTTGGAAACAGCCGGTTGTTGACGCGCTCGAACAGCGCAAAGCCCGCCTGCGCCTCCATCGTCTTCAGCGCGTTGCTGACCGCCGGCTGCGACAGCGCCAGCTCGTCCGCCGCCGCAACCGTGGTGCGGTGGCGGATGACCGCACGCAGAATCTCGAGCTGACGCAGGTTCATATCACTGCCGATTATACTCAGGGCCAAAACATCATAGCAAAGCGAATTGATTTTGCAGCCCCGCTCGCCCGTAATGGCAGCGAATTTGCGCGTCGCATCAAAGGGTTCATTCGCCCATTGAGGCAGCACTGCGCACAGATTGGAGGCAAACTTGGTTCGTGTCCTTCGCGCCGCCGCCGCTCAGATGGGGCCGACGCAAAAAGCCGATACGCGCGAGCATACGCTGTCGCGGATGCTCGACATGCTGGAGGAGGCGGCCGGCCGCGGTGCGAGCCTCGTGGTGTTTCCCGAGCTTGCCTTCACCACCTTCTTCCCGCGCTGGCTGCTCGAAGGCGAGGCTCTCGACCAGTATTTCGAGCGCAGCATGCCGAACCCGGCGGTGGCAAGGCTGTTCGAGCGGGCGCGTGCGCTGCGCGTGGGCTTCTATGTCGGCTATGCCGAGCTGACGCCGGACGGTCGGCGCTACAACTGCTCTATCCTGGTCGATCGCGACGGCGAGATTCTCGGCCGCTACCGCAAGGTGCATCTTCCCGGGTCGGTCGAGCCGCGTCCGGGCGCGCGCTACCAGCAGCTCGAGAAGCGCTATTTCGAATATGGCGATCTCGGCTTTCCCGCCTTCCGCGCAGGCTCGTCCTGGGCCCACGCCATCATGGGCATGATGATCTGCAACGATCGGCGCTGGCCGGAATCCTGGCGCGTGCTCGGCCTGCAAGGCGTCGAGCTCGTCTGCATCGGCTACAATTCGGCGGCCTATGATCCAAACGGCGGCACCACCGAAGACGGTGCCTTGCGCACCTTCCACTCGACGCTGGTGACCCAGGCCAACGCCTACATGAACGCGACCTGGGCGATCTCGGTGGCCAAGGCGGGTGAGGAGGACGGCTCCGGGCTGATCGGCGGCTCCTGCATCGTCGACCCAAATGGCCGCATCGTCGCGCAGGCGCAGACGCTCGCGGATGAGGTGATCGTTGCCGACATCGATCTCGATCTGTGCCGCCAGGGCAAGGACAAGATGTTCAATTTCGCCGCCCACCGGCGGCCCGAGCAGTACAGGGTGATCATCGAGCGCGCCGGCGTCATCGAGCCGGCCGTTCTCGACGCAGATTGATTTCAAACGGCCGATTGCACCGTTGGCAAAGGAGCTGACATGACACGCCTCTCGCATTTGCTTGCCTTCGCAGCGTTGGCTGCCGTGACGTCGGCGCAGGCGGCCGAGCTTCCGGCGGAGATCAAGCAGGCCGGCATGCTGAAGCTCACGGTCAATTCCACCTACGCGCCGATGGAATATCGCGATCCCGCGACCAACGAGCTGGTCGGGCTCGATATCGATCTCGCTAAAGAGCTTGCCAAGCGGCTCGGCGGGCTGGAGATCGCCTGGAGCGAGACGCCGTTCGCCGAGCTGATCCCCTCGCTCCAGACCAAGCGCGCCGACTTCATCATCTCCGGCATCTCCGATCGCGCCTCGCGGCGCGAGACTGCCGATTTCGTCGACTACCTCGCAACCGGCCCGCAGTTCTTCGTGATGGCGGAGAACGGGGCCAAGGATGCGACCGATCTCTGCGGCAAGAAGGTCGGTACCACCCGCAGCACCAGCTTTCCGGTCGAGATCGAGAAGTGGAGCAAGCAGAATTGCGAGCCGGCCGGCAAGCCGGCGATCCAGTATGTTCCGGGCGAGAACTCGATCGACGTCCGCAACCAGCTCAAGCAGGGCCGCATCGACGCCGCCGTTCAGGGCAGCGAGACGCTGCCTTACGCGCAGACGCAGGAGCCCGGGAAATACCGCGTGGTCGGCGAGCCCTTCGCCAGAGGTTACCAGGGCATCATGTTCCGCAAGGACGATGTGGCCCTGCGCGAGGTCGTGACGGAGAAGCTCGCGGCGATGATCGCCGACGGTACCTACAGGGCCATTCTCGACAAATGGGGCCTAGGTGCCAACGCTGTCGCCCGGCCCATGCTGAACGCGGCGCCGCAATGAAGCCGGCCCCGGCACTCGCGGACGGATTTCCCGATCTGTCGGGAATGCAGATCGCGCGCGAGCCGCATTGGTTTCGCTGGATCAGCGCGGCCCTGATCGTGCTCGTGCTGGCGGCGATCGCGCGAGCCTTTGCGAATGGCCAGATCGAATGGTCCTATGTGAACCGCTTCCTGACCGCAAAGGTCATTCTCGAAGGCATCGTCAACACCATGGTGATGGCGGTGCTGGCGATGGCACTCGGCATCGTGCTCGGCATCGTCGTCGCGATCATGCGGCTGTCGCCCAATCCGGTGCTGAAGACGGTGGCGGCCGGCTACACCTGGCTGTTCCGCGGCACGCCGCTGATCCTGCAGCTGCTGTTGTGGTTCAATCTCGCGCTGGTGTTCCCGACCATCGGCATCCCCGGCCTGTGGTCCGCACGCGCCGTCGACGTCATGACGCCATTCCTCGCCGCCTTGCTTGGGCTCGGCATCAACCAGGGCGCCTACACCTCCGAAGTGATGCGCGCCGGCATGCTGTCGGTCGATATCGGGCAATATGAGGCGGCGCAGGCGATCGGCATGGGACGGCTGCGCGCGCTGCGCCGGATCGTGCTGCCGCAGGCGATGCGCGTGGTGATCCCGCCGCTCGGCAACGAGTTCATCGGAATGGTGAAGGCGACCTCGCTCGCGAGCGTGATCCAGTATCCCGAACTGCTGCACAACGCCGAGAACATCTACTACGCCAATTCCCGCGTCATCGAGCTCCTGATCGTCGCCGGGCTCTGGTACCTGCTCGTGGTCTCGATCCTGACCCCGCTCCAGATGCTGCTCGAACGCCGCTTTGCGCGCGGCACATTGCGGCTTGCGCGATGACAAGACCCCTCGTCGCGATCCGCTCCGTCAGCAAGAATTTCGGGGAGTTCCAGGCTCTCAAGAACGTCTCGCTCGACGTCTGGCCCGGCGAGGTGATGTGCCTGATCGGCGCCTCCGGCTCCGGCAAGACCACGCTGCTCCGCTGCATCAACCAGCTCGCCACGGTCGATGCCGGCGGCATCTGGCTCGACGGCGAGCTGCTGGGCGTGCGCGAGCAGGGCGGACGGCTGCGTCGGCTCACCGAGCGCGAGATCGGCCGGCAGCGGCTGAAGACCGGCATGGTGTTCCAGCGCTTCAACCTGTTTCCGCACAAGACTGCGCTGGAGAACATCACCGAGGGCCCGACCCAGGTTCAGGGGCGTAAAGCCGATGAGGTGCGCGCGGAAGCGATCGAGCTGCTCCGTCGCGTCGGACTGTCCGCGAAGGCTGACTGGTATCCGGCACAACTCTCCGGCGGCCAGCAGCAGCGCGTTGCGATAGCGCGGGCGCTCGCCATGAAGCCGATGCTGATGCTGTTCGATGAGCCGACCAGCGCGCTCGATCCCGAGCTCGTCGGCGAGGTGCTCGCGGTGATGAAGGAACTGGCGAAGAGCGGCATGACCATGATGGTGGTCACGCACGAGCTCGGCTTCGCGCGCGAGGTCGCCGACCGCGTCGTCTACATGGACCAGGGCGCGATCGTCGAGCAGGGTCGCGCCCCCGACGTGTTGGGCGCGCCACGCGAGGAGCGCACCAAGGCATTTCTTTCGGCAGTGATCTGACATTGGGGGTATGGTGATGAAGAGATTCTTGCTTGCGGCGGTGTTCCTGGGCGTCATGAGCGCGTCGGCGATGGCGGCCGAATTGCCGCCTGAGATCGCCAAGCGCGGCAGCCTCAAAGTGGCGATCGTGCCGAACTACCCGCCGATGGAATTCCGCGATCCCGCCACCAACGCGCTCTCCGGTTTCGACGTCGATCTCGGCGAAGCCATCGGCCGCAAGCTCGGCGTCAAGATCGAATGGACCGAGACCAGCTTTGCCGAGTTCATGCCTTCGATCTCGACGGGGCGGGTGGATGCCATCCTGTCCGGCTTCACCGACTATGCGAGCCGGCACGAGGTCGCGACCTTCGTCGATTATTTGCGCAGCGGCCCGCAGTTCTTCGTGCAACACTCGCGCAAGGCGGAATTCAAGGATGCGATGTCGCTGTGCGGCAAGAAGGTCGGCTCCAGCCGCCGTACCATGTTCCCGGCGCAGATCGCGGCGTGGAGCGAGAAGAACTGCGGCAGCAATCCGATCCAGGTCGTCGGCACCGACGGCTCGGCCGATGCGCGCACTCAGCTGAGGCAAGGCCGCATCGATGCCGCCGCCCAGGGCAACGAGACGCTGCCCTACATCATGGACCTCGAGCCCAACACCTATGCGACCGTGGGCGAGCCCATCGCGCAGCAATTCACCGGCATTGCCCTACCGGTGAAGGAGAAGGCATTGCAGCAAGCAATGCTGGAGGCGGTCGACGCGCTGATTGCGGACGGCACCTACAAGACGCTGCTGGCGAAGTGGAAATTGAGCGACAACGCAATCGAGAAGGCGACCATCAATGCTGGACAGTAAGGCACTCCAGAGCATCCCGCTCGTTCCGGCCAACGCCGCGGATCCCGCGCCCGACTATCCCTGGCCGAAGCCGTACACATCCGCGATGTTCCTGTCGTTCGACGTGGACGCCGAGAGTGCCTGGACCAGCAAGGACGCGTTGCATGCGCAGCGGCTGATCACCATGAGCTATGGCGGCTATGAGGCGCGGGTCGGCACGCCGAAGCTTTTGGAGCTGCTCGACCAGCTCGATCTCAAGGCGACGTTCTTCGTCACGGGGTGGTCGGTCGACGCGCATCCGGCGATGGCGGAGTCCATCCTCAAGGCCGGTCACGAGATCGGCCATCACGGCTATCACCATCTGCTGCCGGATCCCGGCGATCCCTGGATCGAGGAGGAGCTGGAGCGCGGGTTCGAGGCGCTGAAGCGCCGGCTCGGCGTCAGGCCGACCGGCTATCGTGCGCCCTACGGCGAGTTCACCGAGGAGCTGCGCGTGGCACTGGTGCGCCACGGCATCGTCTACACGTCCTCGTTCCGCGACGACGTCAGGCCCTATCGCCATCGTCTCGCCGACGGCAAGCCGGGCACGATCGAGCTGCCGGTGACGGCGAGCTATGACGACTGGATGCACGGCCTGTCCGCCCGTTTCAGCCCGCGTTCGATCTTCCCGAAAGAGCATGTGCTCTCGATGTGGAGGGACGAGCTCGACGAAGTCCGCGACTGGGGCGCGATGGTGACGACGGTGCTGCATCCGCAATGCAGCGGCCGCCCGATGCGGCTGCGCCTGCTGCGCGAGTTTCTCACTTACGCAAAGTCGTGCCCGGATGTCTGGATCACCACCGGCGAGAACATCGCGGAAAACTTCCTGCGCCACGAGGCCGGCAACCGTTGACCCGCATCCTCGTCATCAACCCGAACTCCTCCGCGTCGGTGACGGCGGCGATCGACGACGCGGTCGCGCCGTTGCGTATAACCGGCGGACCTGAGATCGAGGTGGTTGGCCTTGCCGAGGGGCCGCCGGGCATCAGCTCGCAGCGAGATGCCGACAGCGTCGTCATGCCGCTGGTGACCCGCGTCACGCGCGACGATGCCAATGCCTTCGTGCTCGCCTGCTTCAGCGATCCCGGCCTGCATGCGGTGCGCGAGGCGGCCGGCGGGCGCCCGGTGCTGGGTATCGCCGAATGCGGCATCTTTCGCGCGCTGATGCTGGGCGAACGTTTTGGCGTCATCGCGCTGTCGCCGTCGAGCATCCGCCGCCAGCAGCGCATGGTGCGGGTCATGGGCGTTGACAGCCGCTATGCCGGGAGCTGGTCGGTCGGCGCGAGCGCGGCGGAGACGGCCGGTGCGGATATCCGTGGTCGCCTGATCGAAGCCGGCCATGCCCTGGTCACGCAATGCCGCGCCGACGTCGTTGTGATGGGCTGCGCCGGCATGGCCTCGCACCGTGCGGCGATTGCGGAAGCGATCGGCGTGCCCGTGATCGAACCGGCGCAGCAGGCCGTCGCGGCCGCGTTGGGCGCGGTGCTGTTGAACCACTGAACGAATGCATCTGTCCCTTTAGGAGCTCCTCGCAATGCCCATCTCCCGCCGCTCGCTCCTCAAGGCGGCCGCAACCATGCCGGCGCTGTCGTTGCCGGGTGTCGTACGCGCCGAAGCGCAGAGCACCTTGCGCTTCATTCCCGTCATCGATCTTGCTTTCGTCGACCCGATCTATTCCACCGCGCAGGTGTCGCGAAACCACGGCTTCATGGTTTACGACACTCTCTATGGCATGAGCTCGTCGCTCCAGGTGTCGCCGCAGATGCTGTCGGGCCATGTCGTCTCCGCTGACGGGCTGCAATGGGATCTCACATTGCGCGACGGCCTGTTCTGGCACGACGGCGAGCGCGTGCTCGCGCGCGACTGCGTCGCCAGCATCCGCCGCTGGGCGGCCCGCGACGGCTTTGGCGGCGAGTTGTTGGAGGCGACGGCCGAACTGCTGGCTGCCGACGATCGCACCATCCGTTTTCGCCTCAAGCGCCCGTTCCCGCTGCTGCCGCAGGCGCTCGGCAAGGCCGCGATCAATGCCTGCTTCATGATGCCGGAGCGGCTGGCAAGCCAGGATCCGTTCAAGCCGCTGACCGAAGTGATCGGCAGCGGCCCGTTCCGCTATCTCGCCGACGAGCGCGTGCAGGGCGCCCGCAACGCCTATGCCAAATTCGAGCGCTACCAGCCGCGCACGGACGGCAGACCGGATTGGACGGGGGGTCCGAAGATCGTGCACTACGACCGCGTGGTCTGGACCACCACGCCTGATGCCGGCACCGGCGTCGCCGCGCTCCAGACCGGCGAGCAAGATTGGCAGGAGACCACGCCGCATGATCTGTTGCCGGTGATCAAGGCTGCCGGCGACATCGAGACGCGTATCCTCGATCGCCGCGGCTACGCCTGCATGCTGCGCCTCAATCACCTGCAGCCGCCGTTTGACAATCCCGCCATCCGGCGTGCCCTGCTGGGTGCGATCGACCAGTCCGCGTTCATGACCGCGGTCGCCGGCACCGATCCGGCCTTTCAGGTCTCGCCGATCGGCTTCTTCGCGCCCGGCACGCCGATGGCGACCGACGTTGGCCTCGATGTGTTCCGTGGCCCGCGTGATTACGCCAAGGTGAAGGCCGATCTGAAAGCCGCCGGTTACAACGGCGAGAAGATCGTGGTGCTGGTCCCAACCAACTCGCTGGCGCAGAAGCCGCTTGGCGAGATCGCGGTTGATAGCTTGCGTAAGGCCGGCATGAACGTCGAATATGCCGGACTCGATTTCGCCGTCGTATTGCAGCGCCAGCTCAAGAAGGACCCGATCGGACAGGGCGGCTGGAGCGCGGCGGTCGGCAATTGGCAGGGCATCGACTGGCTCAACCCGGCCGGCAACACCAACATCCGCGGCGAAGGCAAGGTCGCCGGCTGGTACGCGAGCGAGAAGATGGGGCCGTTGCGCAGCCAGTGGCTTGCGGCCTCCGAGCTCGCGGAGCAGCAACGCATCTGCCGCGAGATCCAGGCGGTCGCGTTCGAGGAAATCCCCTATATTCCGATCGGCCTGTACAAACAGCCGACCGCCTATCGCAAGGCCATCACCGGCATTCTCGACGGCACCGCCGTCTTCTGGAACGTGCGCCCCGCATGAGCACCACAGCAATTTTCGGCAGCTATGTGCTGTCACGGAAGGACGGCGCGCAGGATGTGCTGCGCGACCATTGGGTCCTGGTCGAGGACAAAAGGATCGCGGCAATCACGCGCGACAGGCCCAGTGCGGACCAGGTCCATGATCGTCCGGGCCGGTTCGTGCTGCCGGGCCTCTTGAACCTGCACAATCACTGCTTCTCCGAGGCGGTCGCGCGCAGCCACACCGAAGACGGCAATGGCCGCCGCAATAACCAGAGCATCGTCTATACGGTGCTGCTGCCGCTGACCAAACGCGGGGCCGACATCTTGTCGGCGGAAGAGCGGCTCGCGGTGGCACGGCTCGGCATTCTCCAACTCCTGAAGGGCGGCGCCACCACGGTGATGGAGCCGTTCCGCAATTCGATTCCGGAAATGTTCGACGCGGCGGAGGAGATGGGCATCCGCTTCTACGGCGCGCCCTATCTGTTCTCCACATCCGACGCCAAAGCGGGCCCGGACGGTATCGTGCACTATTCCGGCGATGACGGCGCCAAGGACATGGCGATCTGGGATGCACTCTACCAGCGCTGGCACAATCGCGGCGACGGCCGCATCAGCCTTGCGATGAGCCCGCACGCCACAGACACCTGCGGTCCTGATCTGCTGAAAGCATGCGCCACCCGGGCGCGCGAGCTCGGGGTGCCCATCACGACGCACATGGCGCAGAGCCGCGCCGAGGTCGAGACCATCGGCAAGCGCTATGGCGGCCGCACGCCGGCGCAATATCTGGACTGGCTCGGCCTGCTGGCGCCCGACCTCATGGCGGCACATTGCATGTTCAGCAGCGACGACGACCTCAAGCTGATGGCCGCGCGTGGCATGACCGTGCTGAACTGCCCGCGCGTCTTCGCGCGCGCCGGCATCACCGCTGCCTTCAGCCGCTTCGCCGGGCACGGTGTGCGCACCGTGGTCGGCACCGATGGCTACAACATGGACCTGCTCGGCGAACTCAATGCCGCCTCACTGATCTCAAAGATCACCTCGGCGCGTCCCGACGTCGCGAACTCGCCGGAGCTGATCGAAGCGAACACGGCTGTCGCCGCCGACGTCATCAAGCGCCCGGATCTCGGGCGCATCGAGCCGGGCGCCACCGCCGATCTCACCGTTGTCGATCTCACCCATCCGCATCTTCAGCCGCTGTTCGATCCCCGCCGCGCGCTGATCGCGCTCGCCAACCGCGCCAATATCGATCAGGTCATGGTCGACGGTCGTGTGCTGATCGATGCCGGCCGCTATCTCGGCGCCGACGAAGCTGCGATCACCGCGGCCGGCACCGCCGCGATCGGCAAGATCTGGGACCTGCCGGAAGCGCAGGCCGCGTTCAACGGCTAAAGAAGGTGCGCTCCCTCTCCCGTTTGCGGGAGAGGGTAGGGGAGAGGGTTCTCTCAGCACAGGGGCACTCCCAATGAGGAGAGAGCCCCCACCCGGCGCTCCGCGCCGACCTCCCCGCAAGCGGGAGAGGTTGCAGCGAGCCCGGGGCGAGCGTGATTCAACTCAATGCGTTTCGGCAGCGTCCTCGAATTCGACCAACGCCTTGCGCATGGTTTCGACCAGATCGAGCGCCACCGGCGACGGACTGCGCTGTGCCGGAAAGACGGCGGAGAATTCGAAGTCGATGCGTGGCAGGAAGCGACGCGCGACCACGCCGCGGGTGGCGAATTCCCGCGCGGTGAAAGGGTCGCAGATCGCGACGCCAAGCCCTGACGACACCATGCCGCACATGATCTCCGACAACGTGGTCTCGACCCTGAGCACGCGGCGGACCTCGTGACGATTGAAGACCTGGTCGAGGAGATGCCGGCTGGACGATCCCGCCGACAGCGAGATGAACGTCTCGCCTTCGAAATCGCGCGGCTCCAGGACTTCTTTCTCCGCGAGGCGATGACCGGTCGGCAGCACCGCGACGCGCGCCGGCGCCGGCAGTCGCAGGCTCGGCAGGCCGGAATGGGCGATCGGCACCTCGGCAAAGCCGATGTCGCATTGATTGTTCAGAACCCAGTCGACCACGATCGGAGAGATCACGCCGAAGAAAGCGAGATTGAGGTTCGGCCGCTCCTGCAGAAAGTGCCCGGCCAGGCGCGGCAAAAAGCCGTTCGCAAGCGCCGGGAGCGCGGCGATGCGCAGCGAGCCGGTGCGGCGGCCGCGGATTTCCTCGGCTGCCGCCGTGATGCGCTCGAGGCCGACGAACGAGCGCTCGACCTCGGTATAAAGCGCCATCGCCGCCGCGGTCGGCACCAGGCCGGTGCCGCGCCGCTCGAACAGCTCCATCTTCAACAGCGCCTGGAAGTCGCGCAGCAACCGGCTGACCGCAGGCTGCGTCACCACCATCAGCTTCGCAGCCTCCGTGACGCTGCCGGTCAGCATCATCGCGCGGAAGGCCTCTACCTGCCGCGAATTGATCCGCGCCATCCCATCGTCCAATCATAACATTTCGGCATGCAGAGGGTGCCATTATTCATTGGACGATGGAAGTATAGGTCTGCGATCTTTTTCATCAGAGCTGGAGCCAGCTCGCTTTTTCGGCAGATTGGAGGCGTTCAAACCTCCAAATCGCGCCAAAACCCGCCGAGCAGGGGCCGGAGCCCTGATCTGAGAGGGATTTGCGCGGAAGAAAATGCGGAAGGCGCCCCAGCCGGAGATTTGTCGGCACGTCACCTCATTCCGGTATGGAGATCGGTCCACATGAAGACTTTTCGCCTTCTGACCGCGGTCAGCATCGCAGCACTCATTGCCGCCCCGTCGGCCGCCTCGGCCCAGCAAAAGACGCTCTATGTCGCCGGCTACGGCGGCTCGTTCGAGAAAACGATCCGCGACGAGGTGATCCCGGCGTTCGAAAAGGAGAACGGCGTCAAGGTCGAATACGTCGCCGGCAATTCCACCGATACGCTGGCCAAGCTCCAGGCGCAGAAGGGTAACCAGCAGATCGACGTCGCCATCGTCGACGACGGCCCGATGTACCAGGCGATCCAGCTCGGCTTCTGCGGCAAGCTCGACGGCCTGCCCGCCGACCTCTACGACACCGCGCGCTTCAAGGACGATCGTGCCGTCGCCATCGGCATCGTCGCGACCGGCCTGATGTACAACACCAAGGTGTTCAAGGAGAAAGGCTGGGCGCCGCCAACCTCCTGGAACGATCTGAAGGACACCAAATACGCCAAGCAGCTCGTCATCCCGCCGATCAACAACACTTACGGTCTCGAAGCGCTGGTGATGTTGTCGAAGATGAACGGCGGCGGCGAGACCAACGTCGATTCCGGCTTCAAGATCTTCAAGGAACAGATCAATCCGAACGTGCTCGCCTATGAGCCGTCGCCGGGCAAGATGACCGAGCTGTTCCAGTCCGGCCAGGCCGTGATCGCAGTGTGGGGCACCGGCCGTGTGCAGAGCTTTGCCAATACCGGCTTCCCCGTCGACTTCGTCTATCCGAAGGAAGGCGCCGCGACGCTGCTGACGACGGCGTGTCCGATCGCCAAGCCCAATGCCTCGCCGGTGGCGGCGAGCTTCGTCAAGATGCTGCTCGACCCGAAAATCCAGCTCGTGATGCTGAAGGATTACGGCTACGGCCCGGTGCTGAAGTCGCTGGTGATCCCGCCCGAGCTCGGCAAGATGGCGCCGATCGGCGAGCGTGCGGCGAAGCTCTATAATCCGGACTGGACCGTCATCAACGAGAAGCGCGAGGAGTGGACCAAGCGCTGGAATCGCGAGGTCGAACGCTGATCGGTCGCCGCGGAGACACCGTCATGGCCTATCTCGAGCTCGATCGGGTCGCAAAGCAGTTCGGCACGCAGACCGTGGTCGACGACTTCAGCCTATCGGTGGGGAAGGGGGAGTTCATCTCCTTCCTCGGCCCGTCCGGCTGCGGCAAGACCACGACGTTGCAGATGATCGCGGGTTTCCTCGATCCCACACGCGGCGCGATCCGGCTGGAGGGCAAGGATCTGACCGCGATCCATCCGGCCAAGCGTGGCCTCGGCATCGTGTTCCAGAGCTACGCGCTGTTTCCGCACATGACGGCGGCGGAGAACGTCGCCTTTGGCCTCGAGATGCGCAATGTGCCACGCAACGAGCGGGCCGAGCGCGTTCGCTCCGCGCTCGCGATGGTCGGCCTCGCCGGCTACGAGGACCGCCATCCCCGCCGCATGTCCGGCGGCCAGCAGCAGCGCGTGGCGCTGGCGCGTGCGCTGGTGATCAAGCCGAGCGTGCTCCTGCTCGACGAGCCGCTGTCGAACCTCGACGCCAAGCTGCGCGAGGAAATGCAGATCGAGCTGCGCCAGATCCAGCGTACCGTCGGCACCACGACGATCCTGGTCACGCATGACCAGAACGAGGCGATGTCGCTGTCCGACCGCATCGTGGTGATGAGCCAGGGCAAGATCGAGCAGATCGGCACGCCGCAGGAGACGTATGAGAAGCCGGCCTCCGCCTTCGTCTCGCAGTTTCTCGGCAAGACCAACGACTTTGCCGGGACGATCGACCGGACCGCGACGCCCGCGCAGCTGGTGGCGGGCTCCTGGAGCGCGCCGGCGCCGGTGGGCTTGAGCGGCCCCGTGACGGTCAGCATTCGTCCTGAAAGGATCGGCTTCGGCGATGCTGGCCTCTCTGCAAAGATCATCACGCGAATTTTCCAGGGCAATCACTGGCTGTTCCAGTGCGACAGCGAGTGCGGTCCGGCGATCGTGATCCGCCAGAATGACGGCAAGGCGCAACCGGGCGAAGGCGAGACCGTTCGCCTCATTTGGCGGCCCGAGGACATGAGCGTGCGCGCGAGGACTGTCGCATGAGCATGGCCGCCGAGGAGCGCAGCGTACGCGCGCCGTGGGCGCTGACCGCACCAGCCCTGATGCTGTTCGTCGGCGTGCTCTTGATCCCGCTGGTGATGACCGTGATGCTGTCGTTCCACGATTGGGGTCAGTACAAGGGCATCGAGCCGGTCTTCATCCTCAAGAACTGGCACGAGATCGCGACCGATCCCTATTACGCCGAGATGTTCTGGCGGACGTTCCGCATCGCGATCCTGACCACGGTGCTCACGGCGCTGCTCGGGGCACCTGAAGCCTACATCCTCAATCGCATGAGCGGCCGGTGGAAAAGCTTTTTCCTGCTGGTCATTCTCGGGCCGCTCTTGATCTCCGTGGTGGCGCGCACGCTCGGCTGGGCGCTGCTGTTCGGCGGCAACAACGGCCTCGTCAACAAGCTCTTGATGTCGCTCGGGGTGATGCGCTCCCCCATTCCCTTCATGTTCACCGAAACCGGCATGGTGATCGCGCTCGCACATGTCATGATGCCCTTCATGGTGCTGTCGGTGTGGGCGGCACTGCAGCGGCTCGATCCGCAGATCGAGAACGCGGCGATGTCGCTGGGCGCCGGTCCCGTCACCATCATCCGCCGCATCATCATGCCGCAGATCATGCCGGGCGTGCTGTCGGGGGCCATCATCGTGTTCTCGCTCTCGGCCAGCGCCTTTGCGACGCCCGCGATCATCGGCGGCCGCAGGCTCAAGGTCGCCGCGACGCTGGCCTATGACGAATTCCTCAACACCCTGAACTGGCCGCTCGGGGCTGCGGTCGCGACGCTCCTGCTGGTCGCGCTGGTCTTGATCGTCGTCGGCAGCAACGCGCTGATCGAGCGGCGCTATGCGGAGGTGTTCCGATGAGACGGAACGGCCCCCTCGCGCTGATCTTCCACGCCATCTTCGTCATCGTGATGGTGGCGCCGATCCTGGTCGTGTGCCTGGTTGCCTTCACGCCCGAGGGTTTCCTGTCGCTGCCGACCAACGGCTTCTCCTTGCGCTGGTTCAGGACCATCGCGAACTATCCCGAATTCATTCACGCCTTCTGGGTCAGCCTTGGGCTCGGGGCGCTCTCGTCGTTCGTCGCGCTGCTGTTCGCGGTGCCGGCGGCGCTCGCGATCGCGCGCTATCGTTTCGCCGGACGTGATGCGCTCGCCGCGCTGTTCCTGTCGCCGCTGATGATCCCGCATGTCGTGCTCGGCATCGCCTTCCTGCGCTTCTTCACCTCGGCCGGCCTCGGCGGCAGCTTTGCCGCGCTGATCATCGCCCATGTCATCATCGTGTTTCCGTTCGCGCTGCGGCTGACGCTGGCAGCAGCGACCGGCATGGACCGCACGGTCGAGATGGCCGCCGTCTCGCTCGGTGCCGGCGGCTGGACCCTGTTCCGCCGCGTGACCCTGCCGCTGATCCTGCCCGGCGTCATCAGTGGCTGGGCGCTGGCCTTCATCCAGTCCTTCGACGATCTCACCATGACCGTCTTCCTCGCCGCGCCCGGCACCGAGACATTGCCGGTGCGCATGTTCCTTTATATCCAGGACAACATCGATCCGCTGGTGACGTCGGTCTCGGCCTGCGTGATCGCGATCACCATGACCGCCCTCATTCTGCTCGACCGCTTCTACGGGCTCGACCGCGTGCTCGCCGGCAAGGGCGATACGGGGCGATAGGAGAACCCATGTCAGGAGAATATGACGTCGCCGTCGTCGGCGGCGGGCTGCTCGGCTCCGCGATTGCCTGGGGCCTCGGCCGGCTCGGCAAGACGGTCGCCGTGCTCGACGAAGGCGACATCACCAAGCGCGCCTCGCGCGCGAACTTCGCGCTGGTCTGGGTGCAGAGCAAAGGGCTCGGCATGCCCGCCTATACGGTGTGGACCGTGCAGGCCTCGCAGGCCTGGAGCCGGCTGGCGTCCGAGCTGAAGCAGCAGACCGGGCTCGACGTCTGCCTCCAGCAGAATGGCGGCTTTCACCTCACCCTTGGCGAGGACGAATTCGGCCAGCGCACCGAGCTGGTCAAGCGCATGCACAACCAGACGGGCGCGGCCGACTACAAGATGGAGATGCTCTCCGCATCCGAGGTGAAGAAGTCGCTGCCGCTGATCGGCCCCGAGGTCTCCGGCGGCAGCTATTGCCCGCTCGACGGCCACGTCAATTCGCTGCGGACGTTCCGCGCGTTCCACACCGGCTTCAAGGCATTCGGCATCGACTATTTCCCGGAGCGGCCGGTCTCCGCGATCGGCAAGAGCGGCGGTGAATTCCGCCTGACCACGCCGAAGGGCGAGCTCCGCGCCGCCAAGGTGGTGCTGGCCGCCGGCAACGCCAACCAGACGCTGGCGCCGATGGTCGGCCTCTACGCGCCGATGGGCCCGACCCGCGGCCAGATCGTGGTGACCGAGCGCACCATGCCGTTCCTGCCGCACCCGCTGACGACGATCCGCCAGACCGACGAAGGCACGGTGATGATCGGCGACAGCAAGGAGGACGAGCTCGACGACCGTACGTTGAAGCATTCGATCAGCGCGGTCATGACCGATCGCGCCCAGCGCATGTTCCCGCATCTGTCGCGCCTCAACGTGGTCAGGAGCTGGGCCGGCATCCGCGTGATGCCGCAGGACGGCTTTCCGATCTACGACCAATCGGAGACGCATCCCGGCGCCTTCGTCGCCTGCTGCCATTCCGGCGTGACCCTCGCCTCCAACCACGCCTTCGAGATCGCGCGCATGGTGGTGCAGGGCGCGTTCGAGCCCGAGCTGGTCGGCGCGTTCTCAGCCAGCCGCTTCGGCGGCAGCGGCGCGGCGAACGACAGCGGCTATTAGAGATACCGAGGAAGGAGCCAAGAGGCATCCCCATGTTCAAGAGATCCGAACAGGACAAGCGTCCACCGGTGAAGATCTTCGTCGACGGCGTTGCGGTCGCGGCGCGCCAGGGCGACACGGTCTCCGCCGCGCTGCTGGCCTCCGGCTGCGACGCACGTCGTGCGACTGCGGTGAGCGGCGCGCCGCGTCTGCCCTATTGCATGATGGGCGTGTGCTTCGACTGCCTCGTCACCATCGACGGTGTCGGCAACCGGCAGGGCTGCCTCGTGCCCGTGGCCGAAGGCATGCAAATCGAGATCCAGAAGGGCAAGCGGGAGATCGGGAAATGACTGTGGCTCCCAAGCGCGAAGACTATGACGTCGTGGTGATCGGCGCCGGGCCCGCCGGTCTTGCTGCGGCCGCGACCTCGGCCGAAGCCGGCCTCTCGACGCTGCTGCTCGACGAGAACGTCGGCCCCGGCGGTCAGGTGTTCCGCGCCATCGCCTCGACGCCCGTGACCGACCGCAACCAGCTCGGCGCCGATTATTGGGCTGGAGCCGATCTCGTGCAGTCGCTGCGCGCGAGCAGCGCCGAGGTGATTCATCGTGCGATCGTCTGGAGCCTCGACCGCAATCTCGAGATCGCGGTCTCGATCGGCGGCGCCTCCGCCTTCGTCAAGGCCAAGCGCGTGATCCTCGCGACCGGCGCGCTGGAGCGGCCGTTTCCGATTCCTGGCTGGACGCTGCCGGGCGTGATGACCGCAGGCGCAGCACAGACCATGCTGAAATCCTCGGCGCTCGTGCCCGACGGCCGCACGGTGATCGCAGGGCAGGGCCCGCTGCTCTGGCTGCTGGCCGCGCAGATCCTGCGCCTCGACGGCCGCATCGATCGCATTCTCGACACCACCGAGCGCGGCAATTATTTCGCCGCGCTGCCGCACGCCTTCGCCTTCCTGACCTCGCCCTATTTCGCCAAGGGCCTGTCAATGATGCGCGAGGTCAAAGCGAAGGTGCAGGTCGTCTCCGGCGTCACCGAGCTCTCGGCATCCGGTGACGGCCAACTCGCGAGCGTGAGCTATGTCGCGGGCGGCAAGCGCGAGACCATTCCCGTCGATCTGCTCTTGCTGCATCAAGGCGTGGTGCCCAACGTCAATCTGGCGATGTCCGCCGGTGTCGAGCACCGCTGGGACGACCTGCAACTCTGCTGGTCGCCGGTGCTCGATGCGAGCGGCAATTCGACCATTCCCGGCATTGCGATCGCCGGCGACGGCGCCGGCATCGGCGGTGCGAGCGCCGCCGTGGTGCGCGGCCGTATCGCGGCGCTTGCGGCGGTCGAAGCGCTGTCGCCTGCAGCTGCGGCGAAGCTCCCAGCGATGGCAACGCTCCGTTCCGATCTCGCCAAGGCCGAGCGCGGCCGCGTCTTCCTCGACACGCTGTTCCGCCCCGCGCCGCAGTTCCGGATTCCCTCGGGCGAAACCATCGTCTGCCGCTGCGAAGAAGTCACGGCAAAGGACGTTCTCGACTCCGTCGCGATCGGCGCGACCGGGCCGAACCAGCTCAAGGCCTATCGCCGCACCGGGATGGGCCCGTGCCAGGGCCGGCTCTGCGGCCTCACCGTCACCGAGCTGATGGCGCAGGCGCGCGGAAAGACGCCGCAGGAGATCGGCTATTACCGGCTGCGCGCGCCGGTGAAGCCGATCACGCTTGCCGAGCTCGCCGCCGTTCCCAAGAGTGAGGCGGACGTCAAGGCGGTGGTTCGCGGATGACCAAAAACGTGGATGCGATCGTCGTCGGCGGCGGCATCCACGGATGCTCGACCGCGCTGCATCTGTGCCTCGCCGGCCTGAAGCCGGTGCTGATCGAGAAAGACTATGCCGGCCGCCACGCCTCGGGCGTCAATGCCGGCGGCGTGCGTCAGCTCGCGCGCCACATCCCCGAGATTCCGCTCTCGATCCGCTCGATGGGAATCTGGGAGAAGATCGCAGATCTCGTCGACGACGATTGCAGCTTCGAGAGCCACGGTCAGGTGCTGGTCGCGGAAAACGAGGAGGAGCTGGCGGTCTGCCGCGCGCGCGTCGCTGAGCTCAACGCGCTCGGTTTCACCCATGAAGAGCTGATCGATGCGACTGAGCTGCGGCGGCTCGTGCCCGCGGTTGCCGAAACGTGCCCCGGCGGCGTCGTGTCGCGCCGTGACGGCGCCGCCAATCCGGCGCAGACGACGACGGCATTCAGGCGCAAGGCCGAGCAGCTTGGCGCGACCGTGCGTGAGGGCATCGCCGCCTCCAACGTCCGCTACGGTGCCGGCCTCTGGCATGTCGATGTTGGTCCCGAAACCTTTGCCGCGCCGGTGCTGGTCAATGCCGCCGGCGCCTGGGCCGGCAAGATCGCCGCCGCACTTGGCGAGCCGGTTCCGGTCGAGACCGTGGCGCCGATGCTGATGATCACCTCGCGCGTGCCGCACTTCATCGATCCCGTTGTGATCCTGCGCGGGCGAAAGCTCTCCTTCAAGCAATTCAGCAACGGCACCGTGCTGATCGGCGGTGGCCATCTGGCGACGCCCTATCCGGATCGCAACGAGACCGTGCTGGACTGGAAGAGCCTCGCGACCAGCGCCCGCACCGTGTTCGAGCTGTTTCCGGTGATGCGCAGCGCCTCCATCGTCCGCGCCTGGGCCGGGATCGAGGCGAAGATGAAGGACGATATTCCGGTGTTCGGTCCGAGCAGCCGTCACAAGGGCCTCTATCACCAGTTCGGCTTCTCGCTGCACGGCTTCCAGCTCGGCCCCGGCGCCGGCGCTGTGATGGCCGAGCTGATCGTCAACGGCGGCACCCAGACCCGAATCAGCGATCTCGGCATCGACCGCTTCCATCCTTCCACGCTCTAAGAAGAGGACAACATGAGCATCACCCGCAGCATCCGCACGCCCATCATGCACCGCGCCGTCGAGGCAGGCGGCTTCGTCTTCCTCGGCGGTACCATCGCCGACGACACCTCGGTCTCGATGGGCGAGCAGACCCGCAACATCCTCGGCAAGATCGCCGGCTATCTGAAGGAAGCGGGAACCGACAAGAGCCGCGTCGTCAGCGCTTCGATCTTCGTCACCGATCTTGCCAAGAAGAAGGAGATGGACGCGGCCTGGACCGAGTTCTTCGGCGACAATCTGCCGACGCGCGCCACAGTCGGCGTTGCCGATCTCGGCGGCGGCGCGCTGATCGAGGTCGTGGTCACCGCGCTGAAAGGCTGATCGCGACAGGGCGACGGACGTCAGCACGAGTCACGCTGGCCTACTTGCGACCGGGATCAGGCGGCGGATCGATGTCGCCGCCAAGCTGCGCATCCATGGCGGGATCGTCTGATCCCGCTTGACGTTCGGATCTTGCAGTGATTTTTAAAAACCCGACGCCCTGCCCCCAGCGCGTCGGGTGGAAAAAATGAGTATCAATCGGTGATCCCAACGCCATTGTTGTGACGCGTGCCGCACCAATTTTCTACTCCGGGAAACTACCGCGTTGGAACCGGGCCTATTCCTTCGTGCGCGGGCCTATGATTCAGCGCTTCCACCCGGCTCCAGCGCTTCGCCGATCTCCAGCGGATGGGCCATGGTCTCGTGCAGCGCCTCGCGATCGAGCTCGCCTTCGGAAATGCTGATGACGACGCAGGCAACGCCGTTGCCGATCAGATTGGTCAGCGCGCGGCACTCGCTCATGAACTTGTCGATGCCGACCAGGATCGCGATCGACTGGATCGGGATGTCAGGCACGATCGAGAGCGTGGCGGCGAGCGTGATGAAGCCCGCGCCGGTGACGCCCGAGGCGCCCTTCGAGGTGATCATGGCGATGCCGAGGATGCCGAGTTCCTGCCAGATGGTCAGATGCGTGTTGGTCGCCTGCGCCAGAAACAGCGTTGCCAGCGTCATGTAGATGTTGGTGCCGTCGAGATTGAAGCTGTAGCCGGTGGGAATGACGAGGCCGACCACGGAACGCGAGGCGCCGAGATGCTCCATCTTCTGGATCATTTGCGGCAGCACCGTCTCGGAAGAAGAGGTGCCGAGCACGATCAGAAGCTCGTCCTTGATGTAGGCGATGAAGCGAAGGATCGAGAAGCCGGCGAGCCGCGCGATCGCGCCGAGCACGATCAGCACGAACAGGATGCTGGTCAGGTAGAACGTGCCGATCAGGGCCGCGAGGTTGAGCAGCGAGCCGAGACCGTAGGCGCCGACCGTGAACGCCATCGCCCCGAAGGCGCCGATCGGCGCGACGCGCACGATGATGCGGATGATGCCGAAGAACATCTTCGCGGCCTTGTCGATCGCGTCCGCAATGGGCTCGCCGGCCTTGCCGAGGAAGGCGATGGCGAAGCCCGAGAGGATCGAGATCAAGAGCACCTGCAAGAGGTCACCGCGCGCGATCGCGCCCAGATAGCTGTCGGGGATGATCGCCATCAGATGGGCGACGATGCCTTCTTCCTTGGCCTTGGTGACGTAGGTCGCGACCGATTTCGGATCGATCGTGGCTGGGTCGATGTTGAAGCCGTGCCCGGGCTGGAGGACCTCGCCGACCAAGAGGCCAACCGCGAGCGCGACGGTCGAGACGGTCTCGAAATAGATCAGCGACTTCAGCCCGACCCGGCCGACGCGCTTGAGGTCGCCCATCGAGGAGATGCCGTGCACGACGGTGCAGAAGATCACCGGCGCGATCATCATCTTGATCAGCGCGATGAAGCCGTCGCCGAGTGGCTTCAAGGCCTTGCCGAGATCGGGATAGGAATAGCCGATCAGCACGCCGAGTGCGATCGCGATCAGCACCTGGACGTAGAGGATCTTGTACCAGGGCTGGCGGCGGCGGAGGATGGCTGGCTGGATCGCGACTTGTGTCATAGAGTGGGCCCCGGAACGCATTGATCTTGCGGGATTTGAATCTTGCATGACCTGCACCATGTGATGGCCGCCGCAGAAGTGACAATCACATTTTTGTCTGTTTGCACGATGATCGATCGCGGTACCGCAATTGGGGGGAACATGGCGACTGCAACCGACTCCGGCCGGCAAACGCAAGGCTATTTTCCGCGGTGGAAACTCAAGACCTCGGGCGTGGTCATGCCGGAGGAGCGGTTGTCATGGGGGCAGACCATTGTCTCCGGTCTCCAGCATTGCGTCGCGATGTCCGGTGCGACGATCATCGCCCCGCTGCTGATGGGGTTCGATCCCAACGTTGCGGTCCTGTTCTCGGGCATCGGCACGCTGATCTTCTTCGTCATCGTCGCCGGGCGCGTGCCGAGCTATCTCGGCTCGAGCTTCGCGTTCATCGCCGTCGTCATCGCCGCCACCGGCTATGCCGGGCAGGGGCCGAATCCCAATATCTCGGTCGCGCTCGGCGGCATCATTGGCGCCGGCGCGCTGTACGGGGTGATCGCACTGATCGTGATGTGGTCGGGCGTCGGCTGGATCGAGCGCTTGATGCCGCCGGCCGTCACCGGCGCAGTGGTCGCCGCGATTGGCCTCAATCTCGCACCCGTTGCAGTCAAGACGGTGAGCGCCAGTGCGTTCGACACGGCGATCGGGCTCGCGACCGTTCTGATCATCGGCGTTGTGGCCGTTGCAGCTCCAGGCCTTTGGCGAAGGCTGCCGATCATCCTCGGCGCGATCGGCGGATATCTCTTGTATCTGCTGTTCGCGAACGGGCTCGGCTTCGGCAAGCCGATCGACTTCACCCAGCTCTCGGCCGCGCCGTGGCTCGGCCTGCCGAACTTCACCGCGCCGACGTTCCAGGCCGATGCCATCTTCTTGATCGCGCCGGTCGCGATCATTCTCGTTGCCGAGAACCTCGGCCATATCAAGGCCGTCGGCGCCATGACGGGCCGCAGTCTCGACGCCTATCTCGGCCGCGCCCTGTTCGCCGACAGCCTCGCGACGATCGTCGCCGCCTGCGGCGGCGGCACCGGCGTCACCACCTATGCCGAGAATATCGGCGTCATGGCGGCGACGAAGGTCTATTCGACTTTGCTGTTTGCCTTCGCGGCCATCGTGTCGATCCTGCTCGGCTTCTCACCGAAATTCGGCGCGCTGATCCTGTCGATCCCGGGCCCCGTCATCGGCGGACTCTCGATCGTGCTGTTCGGACTGATCGCGGCCATGGCGGGCCGGATCTGGGTCGAGAATAAGGTCGACTTTGCAAATCCCGCAAACCTGATCACCGTCGCCGTGGCATTGACCGCGGGCGCAGGCGATCTCACGCTCAAATTCGGTGCGTTCACGATTGGCGGGATCGGCACCGCAACCTTCGGCGCGATCATCCTCTATCAGGTCCTGACCTCGCCACTCGCGCGCCGTGCGGAATGAATCCCAGCGATGCGCAACGGGATGGAACAAAAAGCGCCTCCCGTCGATGATGAGGCATTCCGGAGAGAACCCATGCCGCAACCCGATCGTTCGACTTCGTTTCCCTCGCGCCTTGTCGGCCAATATGCGCTGGTGACCGGCGCCTCGCAGGGCATCGGCCGCGCCGTCGCCGTCAGGCTTGCGCAGGAAGGTGCGACCGTCGCCATCAATTATTTCGAGCACGACGAGCGGGCGGAGGAGACGCTGGCACTCGCTCGGGCGGCTTCGAGCGACCGCGGCCACGGCGAGCCCGATCATTGCATCGTCAAGGCCAATGTCGGCGACGAGCAGGACATTGCTGCGATGTTCGAGGCAATCCTCTCGCGCTGGAAGCGCCTGGATTGTCTCGTCAACAACGCCGGCTTCCAGAAGGAATCGCCGAGCGAGGCGCTGGACGTCGAAACCTATCGCCGCATCATCGACGTCAATCTGAACGGCGCCGTGCTCTGCGCGCAGGGGGCACTTGCGCATTTCGTCAAGCGCGGCGGAGGCGGCAGCATCATCAACTGCTCCAGCGTGCACCAGATCATTCCCAAGCCCGGCTATCTCGCTTATTCGATCAGCAAGGGCGGCATGGCCAATTTGACCCGCACGCTGGCGCTCGAATTTGCCGGCCGCGGCATCCGCGTCAATGCTGTCGGGCCCGGCGCGATCGATACGCCAATCAATGCGGCCTGGACCGGCGACCCCGAAAAGCGCGGCGTCGTCACCAGCCACATTCCCATGGGGCGCGTCGGTACGCCGGAGGAGATCGCCGCCGTTTTCGCCTTCCTCGCTTCGGACGATGCGAGCTACATCACCGGGCAGACCCTCTATGCGTGCGGAGGCCTGACACTGTTCCCGGAATTCCGGGAGAATTGGGCAAGCTGAACGGGATCTGGCAAAGCCCGTCCGCGCGGACTACATCTGCGCCATGACAAACGCGCCGCTGGCAAACCCGCCGCTCCAGAACTTCATCGACCGGCACGAAAAACTGTTTGTGCTGACCGGCGCCGGCTGCAGCACCAATTCGGGCATTCCTGATTATCGCGACAGCTTTGGCAATTGGAAGCGGACCCAGCCGGTCAATTTCCAGGCCTTCATGTCGGACGAGCATACGCGGCGGCGCTATTGGGCACGCAGCCTGATCGGCTGGCGGCGGTTCGGCCAGGCCAAGCCGAACGACGCGCATCACGCGCTGGCCCGGCTCGAGGCGAACGGGCGGTGCGAGATGCTGCTGACCCAGAACGTCGATCGGCTGCATCAATCCGCCGGCCACCGCCAGGTGATCGACTTGCACGGTCGGCTCGACTTGGTGCGCTGCATGGGCTGCGGCCGCAAGACGCCGCGCAGCGAATTCCAGGATGCGCTCGGCTGCGCCAATGCGGAATGGCTGGCACTCGATGCCGCCGATGCTCCCGATGGCGACGCCGATCTGGAGCACGAGGATTTCTCGTCCTTCCAGGTGCCTCCTTGCGAAGCCTGCGGCAGCATCCTCAAACCCGACGTGGTGTTCTTCGGGGAGAACGTCCCGCGCGACGTCGTCGCCACCGCGCAGGATCATCTGGCGCAGGCCGACGCCATGCTGATCGTCGGCTCGTCGCTGATGGTCTATTCCGGATTTCGGTTCGTACAGGCTGCAGCGCAGCGCAGTATTCCGATTGCGGCAGTCAATCTCGGCCGCACCCGCGCCGACGATCTGCTGACGTTGAAGGTCGAGGAGCGCTGCGAGGCGGCGCTTGCATTCCTGCTCTGATCGCGCCAGCGCCGAACACGCCTTGCCTATTGCATAGGTGCCAAGCAGAATAGCCGGACGCGGCTTTGTCTTTGCCGTTCATGGCATGGAAATTGCTGCGTTTTCGACCGCAGTCTTGACGATCAGCACGGAGAATTTGGAATGCTTGAGGGAGCCGAAGTGCGGCTTGCCGTCGATATTGGTGGCACGTTCACCGACATCGTGCTGGACGTCGGTCTGGATCGCAAGACGCGCAAGCTGCTGACGACGCCGCAGCGGCCCGAGCAGGCGGTGCTGGACGGCATGCGTCTCATCCTCGCCGATGCCCGCGCCCATATCAGCGACATCGACGTCTTCATTCACGGCACCACGCTGGCGACCAACGCGATCATCGAGCGCCGGGGTGCCAAGACGGCCCTGATTGCGACCGAAGGCTTTCGCGACGTGCTCGATATCGGCACCGAAAGCCGCTACGATCAGTACGATCTCAGCATCGACAAGCCCAGGCCCCTGGCGCCGCGCAGCCTCCGCTTCACCGTGCCCGAGCGCGTCGACGCCCACGGCGCCGTCCGCCTCCCGCTTGACGAAGCTTCGGTGCGCGCACTCGCGCCGAAATTGCGTGAGCTGGGCGTCGAGAGCGTCGCCATCGCCTTCCTGCACTCCTACGCCAATCCCGAGCACGAGCGACGTGCAGCTGCGATCCTGGCGGAGGAGATGCCAGGCGTCTCCGTGACCGTGTCCTCCGCCGTCTGTCCCGAGATCCGCGAATATGAGCGCACATCGAC
This sequence comes from Bradyrhizobium frederickii, assembly GCF_004570865.1. GTDB lineage: Bacteria > Pseudomonadota > Alphaproteobacteria > Rhizobiales > Xanthobacteraceae > Bradyrhizobium > Bradyrhizobium frederickii. The sequence goes on along the minus strand of NZ_SPQS01000013.1, from coordinate 190,870 downwards.
CGCGGTCGCGAATGCCTATGTGCAACCCCTGATCGACGGTTATCTCGCGCGCATGGCCGACGCCTTGCAGGTCGAGCAGTTCCGCGGCGCGATCTACCTCGTTACCTCAGGCGGCGGCGTCACGTCGATCGAGACGGCGCGGCGCTTTCCGGTGCGCCTCGTCGAATCCGGCCCCGCCGGCGGCGCGATCTTCGCGGCGCAGATCGCAGCAAGGCTCGGCGAGAGCAAGGTGCTGTCCTTCGATATGGGCGGCACCACTGCAAAGATCTGCCTGATCGAGAAGTACCAGCCCGAGACCTCGCGCGTGTTCGAGGTCGACCGCGCCGCGCGCTTCCTCAAGGGCTCCGGCCTGCCGGTGCGCATTCCCGTGATCGAGATGGTCGAGATCGGCGCCGGCGGCGGTTCGATCGCCCATGTCGATGCCATGAAGCGCGTCACTGTCGGCCCGGAGAGTGCCTCGTCGGAGCCTGGCCCCGCCTGTTACGGTCGCGGCGGCCAGCGTCCGGCGGTAACGGATGCCGATGTTGCGCTGGGCATGATCGATCCCGATGCATTCGCGGCCGGCACGATCAAGCTCGACCCGGAGCTTTCGAAGCAAGCGCTGCTGCGCGACGTCGGCGGGCCGCTCGGCCTGTCCGCGGAGACCGCGGCCTATGCGGTGCACGAGGTCGTCTGCGAGAACATGGCAAGTGCGGCGCGCGTCCATGCGGTCGAGCGCGGCGAGATCGTCGGCCAGCACACGCTGATCGCCTTTGGCGGTGCTGCGCCGCTGCATGCGGCGCGTGTCGCCGAGAAGATCGGCGTCTCCCGGGTGATCGTGCCGTCGAATGCCGGCGTCGGCTCGGCCGTCGGCTTCCTGGCCGCGCCGATCGCTTATGAGCTGGTGCGCAGCCGCCATGTCCGGCTCGACGATTTCGACACCGAGGCGGTCTCCGACCTGTTGCAGGACATGGTGACCGAAGCGCGCGCGCTGGTTGAGCCTGGCGCGGCCGGCGCGCCGGTGCGCGAACGTCGTGCCGCCTTCATGCGCTATGTCGGTCAGGGCCATGAGATCTCCGTCGAATTGCCGAACCGGCGGCTGACGGTGGCCGATCTCGCCGGTTTGCGCCGGAAGTTCGAGGCCGATTATGCGGCGATGTTCGAGCGGTCGATTCCGGGGGCGGCCATCGAGGTGTTGAGCTGGTCGGTGCTCGCGACCACCGAGGCGCGCAATCCGCCGACCGTTGCGGCCGTCACGCGCAAGCCCGCCGGCAAGGCGGCCGGCAGCCGCAAATTCTTCGACGGCCGCGCCGGCGAGGTGATCGAGATCCCGCTCTATCGCCGCGAGGACATGGCGCCGGGCGCGACCATCGCGGGCCCGGCCGTGATCGCGGAGGATGAGACCTCCACCTTCGTCTCCACCAGTTTCGACGCGCATATCGACGGTGCCGGCAGCATCGTCATGGAACGAAAGGCGGCCTGATCATGAGCAAGGCAAATGGCGCGAGCCTGATCGACCTTCAGATCATGTGGCACCGGCTGATCGCCGTGGTCGAGGAGCAGGCGCAGGTGCTGCTCCGCACCGCCTTCAGCCCGATCGTGCGCGAATGCGGCGACCTCTCGGCCGGCGTGTTCGATCTCAAGGGCCGCATGCTGGCGCAGGCGGTGACCGGCACGCCCGGCCACGTCAACTCGATGGCGGAATCGGTCAAGCACTTCATCGCCCACTTTCCGATCGAGACGATGAAGGAAGGCGATGCCTATATCACCAACGATCCCTGGATGGGGACCGGCCATCTCAACGACTTCGTCGTCACCACGCCCTGCTTCAAGGACGGCAAGCCGGTGGCCCTGTTCTCCTGCACCAGCCATCTCATGGATATCGGCGGCATCGGCTTCGGCCCTGACGCCACCGACGTGTTCATGGAAGGGCTCTACATCCCCATGCTGAAGCTGATCGACCAGGGCGTCGTCAACGAGACGCTGATGGCGATGATCCGCACCAACACGCGGCTGCCGATCGATACGGAGGGGGACACCTATTCGCTGGCCGGCTGCAACGACGTCGGCTGCGAGCGACTGGTCGAGATGATGAGCGAGTTCGGCATCGACACGCTCGACGAACTCGGCGATTACATCTGCGATCGCTCGCGCGAGGCCGTGCTGGCCGAAATCGCGAAGCTGCCGAAGGGCAGCTGGCGCAACACCATGGTGGTCGACGGCTATGATGCTCCGGTGACGCTGGCGGCGACGCTGACGATCTCGGATGCCGGCATCCACGTCGATTTCGACGGCACATCCGCAGCCTCGAAGTTCGGCATCAACGTGCCCTTGTCCTACACCACCGCCTATACCGTGTTCGGCCTCGGCTGCGTGGTCGCCTCGCAGATTCCGAACAATGCCGGCTCGCTCTCGCCGCTGACGGTGTCGGCACCGGCGGGTGCGATCCTCAATGCGCCCAAGCCCGCGCCGGTCGCCTCGCGCCATATCATCGGCCAGATGCTGCCGGACGTGGTGTTCGGCTGCCTGCGCCAGATCATTCCGGAGCGTGTGCCGGCGGAAGGCACCTCCTGCCTGTGGAATCTCAACGTGCGCGGCCAGACCCGCTCCGGCGTCGGCGGCAATTACGGGTTCTCGATGGCGGTGACATCCAATGGCGGCACCGGCGCGCGCTTCGGCAAGGACGGCCTCTCAGCCACCGCCTATCCGAGCGGCGTGCGCGGCACGCCGGTCGAGATCGCGGAGACGCAGACGCCTTTGATCTTCTGGCGCAAGGAGTTGCGCCCGGATTCCGGCGGGGCAGGGCGCACCCGCGGCGGCCTCGGCCAGATCATCGAGGTCGGCAGCGGCGTCGATGCGCCGTTCGATATCCTGGCGGCATTCGACCGCATCGATCATCCGCCGCGCGGACGCGATGGCGGCCGGAACGGCGAGGCCGGCTATGTCGGCCTCAAGTCCGGCAAGAAGCTGCGCGGCAAGGGCTTTCAGCAGGTGCCGCCGGACGATCGGCTGGTGGTGCTGACGCCCGGCGGCGCCGGCATCGGCGATCCCACGACGCGCGAGCGTGCGGCGGTCAAGCACGATATCGAAAGCGGGCTCGTGTCCGCCGGCAATGCCGCTGCAGTTTACGGCTACGCGCGCTGACGTGTCAGTGCGCTTGGATCAACGGAGGGGTGCAATGATCACGCGACGGAACTTCACCGCGGGCGCAGCGACGCTGCTCGCCGCAGGTCACATCTCGACCCGTGCGCGGGCGGCGACGACGAGCTGGGACATGTCGACGGTCTGGCCCGACGGCAATTTTCACACCCAGAACGCGATGGCCTTCGCGGAGGAGGTGAAGAAGCAGACGGGCGGCTCGGTCGCGATCACCGTGAAAGCCGGCGGCCAGCTCGGCTTCAAGGGGCCCGAGCATTTGCGCGCCGTGCGCGACGGCCTGGTGCCGCTCGCCGACGTCCTCAACATCCAGCAGGTCGGCGACGAGCCCTTCATGGGCGTCGAGAGCATTCCGTTCCTCTGCGGCTCGGTGGACGAGTTGAAGGTGCTGCACAAATACGTGCGGCCCGAATACGAGAAGATTGCCGCGCGCAACAACCAGAAGATTCTCTACGTCGTGCCCTGGCCGACGCAGTACCTGCACCTCAAGGCGAAGGTCGCCGACGTCGAGGGCCTGAAGAACATCAAGATCCGCGTGCCTGACAAGAATGCGGTCGACATGCTGAATGCGATCGGCATGGCGGCCGTGATGATCCCCTGGGGCGAAACGATCCCCGCGCTGGCCTCCGGCGCGGTTGCCGGCGTCTCCACCTCGTCGGTGTCGGGCGTCGACGGCAAGTTCTGGGAATTCCTGAAATACGTCTACCCGACCAACCACGTCTGGTCGTCGCAGATGCTCACCGTCAATCTCGATTCCTGGAAGGCGCTCAGCGCCGACCAGCAGAAGCTCGTCGCGGATGTTGCGGCGAAGATGGAGCCGGGCTTCTGGGCCAATTCGCTCAAGGCCGACGTCGACAGCCTCAACCGCCTGAAGGAAGGTGGCATGGAGGTGGTGCCGGTCTCGCAAGCCATGATGACGGACATCCGGGCCAAGACTGCGCCGCAGCTCGACGCCTTCCTCAAGCGCGTGCCGGCAGCGGACAAGCCTGTGCGGGCCTATCTCGCCGAAATGAAGCGCGGCTGAGGATGATGTCGTGGTGAGCATCTCGCCCGAAGCTCCGCAGAGCCTGAATGCAGCGGCGCCGGCGCCGCTGCGCATCCTGCTCGACGGCATCGATCGCCTCGGCCGGCTCGACGGCTGGATCGGCGGCGGCTGTCTCTTGATGCTGACGCTGCTGATGCTGTGCGAGGTCGCGACGCGCTTCCTGTCGAACTTCCTGCCGTTCTTCCCGCCCAGCATCTCGATCGCCTGGGAGTATTCCTCCTATCTGATGGCGGCGTCCTTCACCTTCGGCGCCGCCATGACCTTGCGCGTCGGCGGCCATATCCGTGTCGTGCTGCTGCTGAAGAACGTGCCGGCGCCAGTGCAGCGCGCGCTCGAGATTCTCTCGGCGGCGGCCGGCTTCGCCTTCATGGCGTTCCTGACCTCGGCCATGGCGAAGTTCGCCTGGAGCGCCTTCGTGCGTGGCCAGGTCTCGACCTCGAGCGACACGCCACTGTGGTTTCCACAGGCGATCGTCACCTTCGGCATGCTGCTGCTGACGCTCCAGTTCCTGGCGCGCGCGATCCAGGCCGCGCTCGGCCTGCCCCTGGAGGATCATCGCATGAAGGCCTCGCCCGTCGAATGATCGCCTTGCCCGCACCCGGATTCAAGATCGCATGACCATCGAAGTCGTCGCACTGTTCGCGATCCTGTTCGCGCTGCTGGCGTGCGGCGTCTGGATTGGCCTCACGCTTGCGCTCACCGCGACGCTGCTGCTCGCGATGTTCCGTTCGATCCCGCTCGACAAGCTGCTGCCGCAATACGCCTGGAACATCCTGACCACGCAGGAGCTGCTGGCGCTGCCGCTGTTCATCCTGATGGGCGAATTGCTGTTTCGCACCCGCCTGTCACGGTCGCTGTTTCAGGGCCTCGCGCCCTGGGCCGGCCTGCTGCCCGGCCGCCTGCTGCATGTCAACGTGATCGGCTGCACCATCTTTGCGGCGATCTCCGGCTCCTCGGCCGCGACCACACAGGTGATCGGCCGCATGTCGCTCAACGAGCTGCTGCGCCGCGGCTATTCGCGCGACATCGCGATCGGCTCGCTCGCCGGTGCCGGCACGCTCGGCTTCCTGATTCCGCCCTCCAACATCATGATCATTTACGGTGTGCTCGGCGACGTCTCGATCCTGAAGCTGTTCACGGCTGGCGTGCTGCCGGGATTCCTGCTCGCCGCCACCTTCATGGCCTGGGTGATGCTGCATACGAGTCTCGACCGCACGATGGTGCCGGAGACTGAAGCCAAGCTTTCGCAGGTGCCATGGAGCGAACGCTTCGCTGCGCTGAAGGACCTCGCGCCGGCACTGTTCCTGATCGCCTGCGTGCTCGGCTCGATGTATGGCGGGCTCGCCACGCCGTCAGAAGCCGCCGCCGTCGGCGTGCTCGGCGCGGCGCTGGTGGCCTGGGCGCAGGGCGCGATGTCGCAGCAGGTGATGCGCGACGTGCTGATCGGCTCGGTCGTCACCTGCTCGATGATCGCGCTGATCGTATTAGGGGCCTCGATCCTCGGCAATGCCGCGGCCTTCCTCGGCATCCCGCAGGCGGTCGCCGCCTTCGTCAAGGGGCTCGGTTTGTCGCCCTTCATGTTGATCGTCGTGCTGATCGTCTTCTACCTGATCCTCGGCTGCTTCCTCGACGGCTTCTCGATGATCGTGATGACGCTGCCGATCGTGCTGCCGATCGTGAAGGGGGCGGGCTTCGACGAGGTCTGGTTCGGCGTGTTCCTGGTGCTCGCCGTCGAGATGGCGCAGATCACCCCGCCGGTCGGCTTCAATCTGTTCGTGATCCAGGGCCTGACCGAAGACGGCCTCGGCTACATCGCGCGCGTCACGATGCCGTACCTGATGATCATGATCGGCTTCGTGCTGCTGCTGACGCTGTGGCCGGGCATCGTCACGATTTTACCTCGGGTGCTGTACGGGTAGGTTCGCGCCGTCCCAGCGGTGAGGTCGGAGCTCACGTCGAACGGGTCGTGGCCGGGCTTGTCCCGGCCACCCACGTCTTCAATTGCTTGCACGAAGAACGCGGATGCCCGGGACAAGCCCGGGCACGACGACCTCGAACTTACGCCGCCGCCTTCTTACGCGCGAGCTCGGCCTTGTACAGCTCGAACTCCTCGGCGATCGCCTTTGCAATCGAGGGCCGCTGACGCAGGCGGTCGTGGTAAGCCTTCACGTTCGGCCATTTCGCAAGCTCGATCGGCGGCGTCGCCATCGTCCAGTTGATGACCGTGACGAGATAGGCGTCGGCCACGCTGAAATGGTCGAGCAGGAAGTCGCGGCCCTTCAGATAATTGTCGAGATAGTCGAGGCGCGACAGGTTCTTTTCCAGGGCATAGGCCTTGGCTTCCTGCGGCGCCTTGCGGTCGAGCAGGGTGACGAAGAGACCCTTATGCAGCTCGGTGCCGATGAAGCAGAGCCATTGATGCAGCCGGGTGCGCTCGATACCGGCGCTCGCGCCGAGGCCGGACTCCGGAAAACGGTCTGCGACATATTGCAGGATGGCGGCGTTCTCGGTCAGCACCGTGCCCTCGTCGGTGCGCAGCGTTGGCACCAGGCCGATCGAATTGACCGTGCGGAAGTCGGAGTTGTCGTTCAGAACCGTCTTGGTCGGCGGGTCGACCTCGAGATAGTTCGCCTCGGCGCCGGCTTCGTACAGCGCGACGCGTGTCGCCATCGAGCAGGCGAGCGGCGAGAAATAGAGATCCATCTGTAGCCTCCTTGGGCAATTTCTCTTTGGGTGTCGCTCAACCTGGCCAGATTGATTTATGTACCATCTTGCATAATATATCTGCGGTCAAGGATTAATTTGCGATATGGTACAAAAATCGAAGCCGCCAACTGCTGCCACAGAGCCTAAGCGCCGCGGCCGCCCACGCGCCTACGAGCCTGACGTCGCGCTCGGCAAGGCGCTCGATCTGTTCCGCAAGCAGGGTTTCGCGGCCACCTCGCTCGACGATCTCAGCACTGCTACGGGCATGAACCGCCCGAGCCTCTACGGCGCCTTCGGTGACAAGCGCGAGCTCTACATCAAGAGCTACCAGCGCTATCGCGACGAGGCAGGCGCGGCGATAGGAGCGGTCTTCCGCGAGGAGATGCCGCTGCGTCAGCGGCTGGAGCGCATCTACGCTTCCGCGCTCGATATCTATTTGTCCGGGGACTCCGGACCGCGCGGTTGCTTCACGGTCGTGACTGCAGCGTCCGAAGCCGTCGGCGATCCCGAGATCCGCGCCATGGTCCTGGACGGCCTCACCGGGCTCGACAAGGCCTTTGCCAGTTGCTTCCGCCGCGCCAAGGAGAAAGGCGAGTTACCGGAGAGCTCCGATCCCCTCGTGCTGGCGCAGATCGCATCAGCCACCGTGCACACCATTGCCATCCGCTCCCGCGCCCGCGTGCCGCGCAAGGAGCTGGAGGCGATCGTGAAGGGCGCGATCGATGTGATGATCGGGGCCAAAGGATAGGCCGGCAGCGAAGCTTCAATATCCTCTTGTTCGGTCCACCACGTTCTCCAGCGCACCGCCAGCCTCGAACCGCGCGATCTGCTCGGCGACATAGGCGGAGATCGCGTCGGCATCGGTGTCGGCTGCGTTGTGCGGCGTCAGCACCACTTTGGGATGGGTCCAGAACCGGCTGTCCGCCGGTTGCGGCTCCTGCACGAAGACGTCGAGCGAGGCTGCGCCCAGCGTGCCGTCGTCAAGGCAGGCCAGGATGTCGGCTTCGTTCTGCAAGCCGCCGCGGCCGGCATTGATCAGCACGGGCGCGCCGAGCGGGCTGTTGCGGTTGAGTTTTGCGAAAGCGCCGCGGTTGAGGATGCCGTGCGTCTCCGGCGTCAGCGGCAGCAGGCAGACCAGGATGTCGGTCTTGCGCAGGAAGGCATCGATCTGCGCGGTGCCATGGAAACAGTCGATGCCGTCGATCATGCGCGGGCTGCGGCTCCAGCCGGCAACACCGAAGCCGAGCCGCCGCAGCACGTCGGCGGCATCGGCACCCAGCGTTCCCAGCCCCATGACGCCGACCGTCACTGCGCTCGCCGGCCACTGATATTTCGGCTCCCAGCGCTTCTCGCGCTGTGATTGCCTGAGATAAAGCTCCTGGCGGTGGTGCATCAGCACGTGCAGCACGACATATTCGGTCATGCGGTTGGTGAGGTCGGGCACGGCGACGCGGACCAGCGGCACGTCAGGCAGGCTCTTGTCCGCCATCAGCGCGTCGACGCCGGCGCCGAGATTGAAGATCGCGCGCAGATTGGTGAAGGAGGCCAGATCGCCCGGCACCGGCTTCCATACCGCGGCATAGTGCACCTCGGCCGGATCGAGTCCGGCATCCGGCAGCAGCACCACGCGGCGACCGCCGCAGACCGCGTCGAACCGGGCCTTCCAGCGTTCCGGCAGCCAGTTCTGCTGCGTGCTGTTGATCAGGACGGCCAGTGTGCCCGTGGTCATTCGAAGTGCCTCGTCAAGGTTCCGATGGAGAGGCTCTCCTTGGCACGATCTGCCGGATTTTTCTTGCAAATTTTTTCCGCAGTCCTGTCGGGGCGGGGCATATTGGCGCGTCTTTAGAACAGACGAGGAAAGTGCCGCCCATGCTTTATGCCATCCTTTGCTATCACGATGAGGACTTCGTCGGCTCCTGGAGCAAGGAGCAGGACGAGGCCGTGATGAAGAAGCTCGCCGTGGTGCAGGAGAAGCTCACGAGCCAAGGCCGGCTCGGTCCGGTGGCGCGGCTGTTGCCGACCACAGCGGCGGCGACCCTGCGCAAGGAGGACCCACCCTTGGTGCTCGACGGCCCCTATGCCGAGACCAAGGAGCAGCTGCTCGGCTTCTACATCGTCGATTGCAAGAATCTCGACGAGGCCCTCGACGTCGCGCGCGATCTCGGCGCCGCCAATCCGGGCGGTGCCTATGAGGTGCGCCCCGTCGGCGTGTTCCGGCCCGGAGGAAACCTGACGTGAGCGAGGCCGATACCGCCTGGATCGAGACTGCGCTGACCTCGGCGCGCCCCCAGGCGGTCGGCGCGCTGCTGCGCTATTTCCGCGATCTCGATACGGCCGAGGAGGCTTTCCAGAACGCGTGTCTGCGCGCGCTGAAGACCTGGCCGCAGAATGGGCCGCCGCGCGATCCTGCGGCCTGGCTGATCATGGTCGGCCGCAACGTCGCCATCGACGAGGTGCGACGCACGCGCAGGCAGCAGCCGCTGCCGGAGGACGACCAGGCGATCTCCGATCTCGACGACGCCGAGGGTGCGCTGGCCGAGCGGCTCGACGGTTCGCACTACCGCGACGACATCCTGCGGCTGATGTTCATCTGCTGCCATCCGCAATTGCCGGCGACGCAGCAGATCGCGCTGGCGCTGCGCATCGTCTCGGGCCTTACCGTGAAGCAGATCGCGCGTGCCTTCCTGGTCTCGGAGGCGGCGATGGAGCAGCGCATCACCCGTGCCAAGGCGAAGGTCGCCGAGGCGGGGACGCCGTTCGAGGCGCCCGGCGCGGTTGAGCGCTCCGAGCGGCTCGCCGGTGTCGCGGCGATGATCTATTTGATCTTCAACGAGGGCTATTCGGCGAGCGGCGACACCGCCGAGATCAGAAAGCCGCTCTGCGAAGAGGCGATCCGGCTGGCACGGCTGCTGCTGCGGCTGTTTCCGAGCGAGCCGGAGATCATGGGGCTGACCGCGCTCATCCTGTTGCAGCATGCACGCAGCGCCGCGCGCTTTGCCGGCGATGGCACGCTGATCCTGCTGGACGATCAGGACCGGTCATTGTGGAACGGGACCATGATCGCGGAGGGGCTTGCCCTGATCGACAAGGCGATGCGCCATCGCCGCAGCGGTCCCTACCAGATCCAGGCCGCGATCGCCGCGCTGCATGCCCGCGCGTCGACACCGGAGGAGACCGACTGGGCGCAGATCGACCTGCTCTACGGCGCGCTCGAAGTCGTGCAGCCTTCTCCCGTGGTCACGCTCAACCGCGCGGTCGCGGTCTCCAAGGTGAGGGGGCCGCAAGCCGCGCTCGATCTGATCGAGCCGCTCGCCCCGAAGCTCGCCAATTACTTCCATTTCTACGGCGTGCGCGGCGCCTTCCTGATGCAGCTCGGCCGCAACGACGAGGCCCGCATCGCCTTCGACCGCGCCATTGCGCTCGCCAACACGTCCGCGGAAGCCGCTCATATCCGCATGCATCTCGATCGCCTGATCCGGGACAGCCAGCCGAAGGCAAAGGGAGCGTGAAGGTGAAGCGACGCGGCACGATCGAAAATTCGTTTCGGCAACTTGTCGGCCGTTGCCATTCCCGTTCGTCCTAGGCCCGTATCCACGGAGCCTCTCATGCTGAAAGCCATTGCCATCATCGCCATCCTGCTCGTCGCCGGAATCGCGGGCGTCCTCGTCTTCGCGCTGACAAAGCCCGACACCTTCCGCGTCGAGCGCAGCCTCGCGGTAAAGGCGCCGGCCGGTGCGATCTATCCGCAAGTCGCCGATTTCCACCGCTGGACCGGCTGGTCCCCCTATGAGAACCGCGATCCCGCCATGAAGCGCAGCTTCGGTGGACCCGCGGAAGGCAAGGGCGCGACCTATGCCTGGGACGGCAACAACAATGTCGGCGCCGGCCGCATGGAGATCCTCGAGGCGAACGGGCCGTCCAAGGTTCGCATCAAGCTCGATTTCGAGCGGCCGTTCGAGGGTCACAATACCGCCGAGTTCACCTTTGTGCCGCAAGGCGATGGCACACTGGTCACCTGGGCGATGTACGGTCCGGCTCCGTTCATGTCCAAGATCATGCAGGTGTTCATCAACATGGACAGCATGATCGGCAAGGATTTCGAGGCCGGTCTCGCCAGCCTGAAGAAGCTGACCGAGAAGCACTAAGCCTCAGCGCGAACGAAGAGGAGAGAAACGATGCTCAATCCGTATCTGTTCTATCAGGACAATTGCGAAGCGGCCTTCAATCACTACGCCAGGATTCTCGGCGGCAAGATCGACGCCATGATGCGGTCATCGGACGCGCCGCCGGACATGCCCGCCGCGCCCGGCCGCGAGAAGATGATCATGCATGCGCGAATGTCGCTGCCCGACGGCAGCGTGCTGATGGCTTCCGACGTACCGCCGGAGCATTTCAGCAAGCCGCAAGGCTTTTCGATCTCGTTCACGGTCAAGGATCCCGCCGATGGCGAGCGCAAGTTCAACGCGCTCGCCGACGGCGGCACCGTCACCATGCCGTTCAGCAAGACCTTCTGGGCCAAGGGCTTCGGCATGTGCGTCGACAAGTTCGGCATTCCCTGGATGGTGAATTGTCCGGAAGAAATGTGATGCGCGCGACCGCGCGCATGATTGGTTGAGCCGCGATCCCCTCTCTCCATCTTTGCGGGAGAGGGGATCCATGGGCCTATCATCGTGCCCGGATCTGTCGTGGGCTTGCTCAGCGGATCGATCCGGTCACGTCTTCGTCCTGCCGCGGCTGAACACAGCGGGGGCAGATCACGAGCTTGGTGCCGAGCTGCCTGTCGTTCTCAGCTTCGATCTCGTCGTGAACCGCCCACCACGCCTCGGAGTATGGCCGCAAGGTACCGAGCACGCGCTGCCGCTCCTGATTGGGATCGCTTGCCGCGGGCGGGGGATTTGTTGCGCGCTGCTTCGCGATATGAGGGCGCCTCGGGCTCTTGTTCGGATCTTGGCCGAGGCCATCCCAGGCGATCGGACGACGCTCCTGCGCGGGCGCGACTGCACATCCAAGCAGCGCTGCGCAGAAAGTGAGCAAGACGAAGCCGTGTCGCATCATGCCGGGACCCAAATTTCGCTGCGCAATGCGCAAGTCCCGCACAGGAAACTTGCACAGCGTCGGTCAAATGGAACTTAAGGCAAACGAGTTGGCCGGCATGGCCGAGGAATGAACTTACGATTCGCATCACTTTGCGGGAGCAGTGAGGCCGCTTCGTGAAACCGGGCGGACTGCATCGCACAACAATTGGCGCAATATTGGGCTGTGATCTGCCCGTCAGAATCGCTATTTGTGATTCATAAAATCTACAAACTGGGGTGGACGTCACTTGGAGGGAGCGACCGATGGCGGCGGCGCTACAGATCAATTTTGCTCTTTGGGGGATGCTCATCTGCGCCAGCATGAAGCTGGTGCCGGTGATTCAGACTCTCTATTGAAGGCAGCCAAAGCGTGATGGCGTAGAGACCCGGTGCGCACATTGGGTGCGAGCACAGGGAACCTGCCTTATGGCCTCGGGCCAGCCACGCCAGATGCCTTTGATGTGACGCGGTTCACATAAGAGCTCATTCACGTCACCCGCCTGCGGCTGGCGAATTCGTCAGCGGCAGCGCGGATAGATCGCGGCGAGATCACGGCCCTTGAGCAGAAGCAATCGCGAGCTGAGGCCGCCGCGGCGGCTGATCCAGTCGCGGACCGGGCCGGGATAGGCGGCAAGCACCGCGACCGATGCTTCCGGCTCGGCATAAAGGCGCCCGCGCCGGTCGACCGAACGTGCCGCATGGAAGCCGAGCACGGCGCGCTTGGTGACGCAGATGCGCTCGCCCGGCACGATGCTCAGCACCAGCGTGCAGGCAGACAGGCAGGGGCCATCGATCACCACGCGCTCGCCGCTCTCACGCACCTTCTCGAACAAATCGAGGAACGGCCCCACTTGTCCGCCCGGCGACTGTATGATGCGGATTTCGGCGGCGGCAGGCGAGATCGCAAGGAGTGCCGATGCGAGCATCAGGGCTTTGACGAAAGCGCGTCGCATGGAGCACTCCACAAGCTCGGTTTTCGTAGGGTGGGCAAAGCGCAGCGTGCCCACCCTTGTGATGTGGTGGGCACGGCGCTCACGCGCCTTTGCCCACCCTACAATTTCCGTACCTACCCGTTGCGGCGCTGACCGCGCAGCGTCGGCAGGCCGATGCCGGCCGCATCGAAGCCGCCATCAACGGCCAAAATTTGGCCGGTGATGTAGCTCGCATTTGCGGAGCACAGGAAGTAGATCGCTTCCGCAAGCTCCTCCTCCAGGCCGTAGCGGTTGAGCGGAATGGCGTCGTGATAGTCCGCGCGGATCTCCTTGGTGTGCACCTGCTTGGCCATTGCCGTGTCGACCGGCCCCGGCGCGACCGCGTTGACGCGGATGTTGAGAGAGGCAAGCTCGACCGCGAGCTGCTTGGTCAGGTGCGCAAGCCCGGCCTTGCTGGTGCCGTAGGCCGAGCGCAGCGTCGAGGCGCGCACCGCCGAGATCGAGGTGATGTTGACGATGGCGCCGCCATGGCCCTCGCGCATCAAGGGCACGGCCGCCTTGGTGCAGAGGAAGGGGCCGGTGAGGTTGACCTCGAGGACGCGGCGCCAATCGGTCTCGGATGTCTCCATCAGCGGTGCGAACACCGCGATGCCGGCATTGTTGACGAGCGCATCTAACCGGCCGAACCGGCGCTCGACCGTCGCCATCGCATCGCTCACTGCGGCTGCGTCCGAGACGTCGCAGGTCAGCGCCAGCGTCGCCTCGCCTTGGTCGATCTCGGCGACCGCCCGGCCGAGCAACTCGCCCTCGATGTCGAGCAGCGCCACACGCCAACCCTCGGCCAAAAACTTCTTCGCGGTCGCAAGCCCGATACCGCGCGCGGCTCCGGTGACGAGGGCGACTTTTTGCGGGGCAGGGGGCATCGGCTGATCGGTCCTTTGTCGAAAATTGGTCGCGCGAGCGCGGGATTCCTTTTACTGCGCTTTGGTCTCGATGAGGAACCTGGCCGCCCAAAATAATTCCTGTCCCAATGTCGGTTCCGGCAGAGATCGTTCGTCTTGCAGGGGAGCGCGGCCAGCTTGGCCCGCGCACGAGGAACGTTACGCGCAGGCGGCGGGCGCAAATCTGCCGTCATCCCGGGCATGCGCCTTTCGGCGCCTAGGGAAACGACGAGGAAGAACAAGGACATTCCATGCGATTCATGATGCTGATGATCCCGCTCGGTTACGAAACCGCGCCGCCGGACGTCCAGCTCGATCCCGAGCGGGTCGCGGCGATGATGCGCTACAACGAGGCGCTGAAGGATGCGGGCGTGCTGATCACGCTCGACGGCCTGCATCCGCCCTCGATGGGCGCTCGGGTTTCGTTTGCGACCGGCGCGCCCATTGTCACCGACGGCCCATTCGCCGAGGCCAAGGAAGTCCTGGGCGGGTATTGGATGATCGAGGTTGCCTCGCGGGCCGAGGCGATTGCCTGGGCAAAGCAGTGCCCGGCGTCGCCGAACGAAATCATCGAGATCCGGCAGGTGCAGGAGCTGGCCGACTTTCCGCCTGACGTGCAGGCCGCCGCGGCCGGTTTCGGCGACCTGAAGACGTAGCGGCGCGGTCGCGATCAGATTGCGGCTGGCGTCAACATATCATCAAAGGAGAGACCGATGAGCACCGAACACAAATTCCTCGCCGTCTATCTCGGCAGCATGAGCGGCGAAAAGATGAAGGCCTGGCACGCGATGCCCGAGGCCGAACGGAAGGCAAAAGAGCGCGAGGGCATGGCCGCCTGGCATGGCTGGGTCGAGAAGCACAAGGACGTCATCGTCGATCTGGGCGGCCCGCTCGGCAAGACCCGCAGGATCGACGGAAGCGGCATCACCGAGATCAGCAACGCACTGACCGGCTTCACGGTGGTGCGCGCTGCCTCGCAAGAGGAAGCCGCCAAGCTGTTCGAGAACCATCCGCATTTTGCGATCTTCCCGGGCGAGGCGATCGAGGTCATGCCTGTCTTGCCGATTCCGCAGATGTAGTCTCCGCGATCGCCATTCCGGGGCGGCTTGACCCGAAATCCCGAGATTCCCTGGTGCGCCATTGCAGCACCAGGGTTGGAGGCTTTGCATCGCCCTGGAACGACGGTGAAAATACGGGTTAACCAATCCGCCTCGCGCTAGTGACCTTCACGCCGGGCTCATGTAAAGCTCGTTCACATGAGCTGGCGCAAGGAACAGCGCCGCGCCGAGCGCGGCTATCACCACGGCAATCTGAAGGAGGCCCTGTTGCAGGCCGCTCTCGGGCTGATCGCCGAGAAGGGCGCCGCCGGCTTCACCTTCGCCGATGCCGCACGCATGGCCGGCGTCAGCGCGGCGGCGCCCTACCGGCATTTCCGCGACCGTGACGAGCTGCTGTCCTCGATTGCCCAGCGCGGCTTCGAGCAATTCGAGGCGCGCCTGACCGCGGCCTGGGACGACGGGCGTCCCGACACGGTCACCGCGTTCGAACGCGTCGGCAAGGCCTATCTCGCCTTCGCCCGCGAGGAGCCGGCCTTCTACAATGCGATGTTCGAGTCCGGTCTGCCGGTCGATGTCAATCCGGCGCTGCAGGCCGCGAGCGAACGTGCGTTCAACATCATTCGCGCGGCAGCCGAGCGGCTTGCAGCGCTTGCGCCACCCGGCATGCCGCGGCCGCCGGCGATGATGATGGCGCTGCACATCTGGACCATGGCGCACGGCGTGGCTTCGCTCTTCTCCCGTGGCGACGCCGCGCGACGAAAACTGCCGATGTCTCCGGACGAGCTGCTCGAGGCCGAGGTGCTGATTTATCTGCGCGGTCTCGGCTTCCCGACCGATCGCCGTCCGCCGGCGAAAGGCGCCGAGCCGCCGCCGGTGCCACCGGAGGCCTCCTCCGGTTCCGGTGTGCCGCCCGGGGGCCCCTGGGGCAAGCCGAAATAAAGTGACGCAATAATCACGCGGGCGTGTCTTGCGGCCAGCTTGACAAAATCCGTGGATGGTCTAGCTATGTAAATGTTATTTACATTCACAACGGCGCAGGTGCCGTGATGGAGATGGGAAATGGCCTACACCGCTGATGTCAATCGATGGCGCGGCCCCTCGGATCAATACCAACAGTACGAGCGCCCCCGGATGCTGGACACGCCCTGGCATCCCGGCTGGATCGCCGTGACCATCCTCGGCTTCATCATCTGGTGGCCGATCGGACTTGCCCTTCTCTTTTTCACACTCGGGAGCAGAAGAATGTCGTGCTGGAGCAGCCAGGATCGCTGGCAGAACAAGATGGAGCGGATGCAGTACAAGATGGACCGCATGCGCGGCCGCATGGAGCGCAGTGGCTTCGGCTTTGGCTTCGGCCCGCCGTCCTCCGGCAACCGTGCCTTCGACGAGTACCGCTCTGAAACGCTGCGCCGGCTCGAGGAAGAGCAGGTCGAGTTCAGGAACTTCCTCGACCGTCTGCGTCACGCCAAGGACAAGGAAGAGTTCGACCAGTTCATGGCGCAGCACAAGACGCGTCCGACCCCGCCGCCGACTGACCAGCAGCAGGGCTGACCTTCAAGCCTGACCTCTCAAAGCCTTCAGGCGCATGCCCCCAAAGTCCTGATGGCCCCGAGCCGCCCGTCTGCGCAACCCGCAGGCGGGCGGTTTGGTTTTGGGGGAGCGTGGGCACAGCCCTGAGACCCGTTTGATAGAAGGCGCATGACCCCGAGAGTTCAGCGCACTGTCACGAGCTGGGCGTGAACCGAAGCCAGGAAGTGCTCGTAGGCGTGATCCACGATTTCGTTGAGCGATCGTGTTCGCGCGAAGATCGCCTTGGCCTCGGCGAGAAACTCTTCGCGGGTCGGGATCTTCGGCAGATGCAGATGCGCCAGTGCATCGACGCTCTCATGCGCGCGATTGAGGATGTCGTGCAGCGTCGGCAGTTGCAGCTGGGCGAGATCGGCCCGACGCCGCGCCGATGAGATCGCTTGCGCCAGCTTCTGTGCATCGAACCGTTCGGCGAGCTCGATGGCCGCCCGATTGATGACCCGGGCGCCGAGCGGCTGCTCGTTGCGCAGCACCTGTTCGGGCGGCGCTTTCATGTTCCACACGATTCCGAGCCAGGACAACGCTTTCAGGACGTAGTAGGTGACGTCGATCTCCCACCAGCGAAAACCCTGTCGCACGCTGCTCTGGTAGGCGTGATGGTTGTTGTGCCAGCCTTCACCCAGGGTGAAGAGCGCCAGCAGCCAGTTGTTGCGGGAATCGTCGCCGGTCACATAGCGCTTGCGCCCGTGCACATGGGCGAGCGAATTGATGCAGAAGGTCGCGTGATAGAGCAGCACCGTGCTCCACAGGAAGCCGACCACCAGACCCGACCATCCCGCAACCAGGAAGCAGAGCGACGCAAGCACAACAGCCGGCAGCAGCTCGAGCCGATGCAGCCACATCAGCTCCGGATAGGCCGCGAGATCGGAGACCTTGACGAGGTCGGTCGCATCGTGCCGGCGGTAAAAGATCCAGCCGAGATGGCTGTACACGAAGCCGCGATGACGCGGCGAATGCACGTCGATCTCGGTGTCGGAATGCAGATGATGGTGCCGATGCTTGGCCGCCCACCACAACACGCTCTTTTGCGCGCTGCTTTGCGCGAGGCACGCCAGGATGAATTGAAACACCCGGCTGGTCGCGAATGCCCGATGCGAGAAATAGCGATGGTAGCCGGCGCCGATGCCGAACATCCGCGCGATGTACAACGAGATGCAGATTGCGACGGCCTGCCACGTGACGCCCGACCAGATCGCCGCAACGCAGCCGAGATGGACCAGCAGGAACGGCACGGCCGAGGGATACATGATGTCGTCGTGGTGGTCGTCGGCGGGCGCGTTAGGCGACATGTCTTGGTGTGACCTCAGGTATTGGGATGCGGGATTCGTGTCGGCAGCAGCGAGGGCCGCCGGGGTACGAAAAACCCGCGGATGGCGGACCACCGCGGGGCTCGAACGAGCTGCTTTGCATGGACATCCCGGCCAAAGCAGCATCGGCCGAAGATTCGACTGACTATATGGTTGCGGATGCCTGGCATGCAAGCTCGTAGCCTCACGGGGAGCTGCGGCATGCTGCTCAGGTCGCGCCGCTCCGCCTGCGGCATGGCGCGCAGGGGGCGCGCGGACTATGTTTGAGACTTGAAGCAGGCCCGAAACCCCGGAGGCGGCGATGACGGCAGCTCTGACCGCGACGAACGATCGCCTCTGGCAGCAGATCCGCGACGAGGCGCAGCGTGCGGCTGCATCCGATCCCGTCTTCGGCAAGTCGCTTGCCGGGGCCGTCCTCGCCCATGACGGCCTTGCGGCGGCTCTGGCCGATCTCATCGGGCGCAGGCTTGGCGGCAACGCCGCCGAGCAAGCGCGTTTCGCTGCCTTTTCCCGCGACGCATTTCAATTTTCGCCGGAACTGATCGAAGCGGCCGGCCGCGACTTGCAGGCCATCGTGCGCAACGATCCCGCCATCGCCGGCCTGTTGGCGCCGCTGCTGCTTTTCAAAGGCTATGTCGCGCTGCAAGCCTGGCGCGTCTCGAACTGGCTGTGGCATCGTGATCAGCGCGATGCGGCGCTGCTGTTTCAGAACGAGGCGTCGAACGTCCTGCAGGTCAGCATTCATCCGGCGGCCAGCATCGGCTCGTCCGTCTATCTCGATCATGCCACGGGCGTCGTGATCGGCGCCAATGTCGTGATCGGCGACGCGGTCACCATCCTTCAGAATGTCAGCATCGGCCGCAGCAGCGAACTGCCGACGCGCGCGCCGAGGATCGGCCGCGGCGTCTTCATCGGCTCCGGCGCGACCATCCTTGGCGATATCGGCATCGGCGATTTCGCCAAGATCGGTGCCGATACGGTTGTGACGTCGAACGTGCCCGCCGGCTGCACCGCCGTCGGCAATCCCGCGCGGCTGACCAACTGCCCCGAGCCGGCCTCGGCGGCGTGACGCGCGGTCAATTATTGCGGCAGGGGCTGGTTCCTCCCACTCGCGAGGCACGGATTCCGGTCCCCCGGACCCAGCGCAGCGTCCCTTCGGCGATGCGCTGCTGAGCCGCGCCGATTTCCCGCAGGGGGCACCAGCCAGGCTGCCCCCCAGCCATCCCGCTGCCCCGCCTACCTTTCCCGCAGCCCAATTCACCCCTGGTAACCTCGCATTAACCAACGCCGGGCTCTGGTAAGGGCGGACAGTCGTGCCCAAAGCCCGAAGCCGAGGCCCGTCAAGGCCCGGGGCCAAAGGCCCATAGTTTTGACATCTTGGCAGGGAATGCAGGCGGCCGGCTTTGGACGAGCCCCTGCACCCCAGAAAGACAAGGCTTTGAGCGGGCTTGCCGGCCGCGCCGGTTCTAGCGCGGTCATTGGGGAACCGGCAGCCATTTGCTGGCCGGCACATCGGGTAACGATCGCCTTGAGAGGATGCTGCTTATGAATCCGGCCGACGTGGCTCAGTCAGCCCTTCCGGTTGCCGCTTCCGCGGACGTGTCGCTGATCGCGCTGTTCTGGCAGGCTCACTGGATCGTGAAAGCGGTGATGCTGGGACTTCTGTCCTGCTCGGTCTGGGTCTGGGCCATCGCCATCGACAAGATCTTCCTGTTTGCCCGCACCCGCCGCTCGATGGACCGCTTCGAGCAGGCGTTCTGGTCCGGGGAATCGATCGAGGAGCTCTATCGCACGCTCTCGGCCAAGCCGACGCATTCGATGGCGGCATGCTTCGTGGCGGCGATGCGCGAGTGGAAACGGTCGTTCGAGAGCCACGCCCGCTCGGTCGCGGGCCTGCAGATGCGCATCGACAAGGTCATGAACGTCTCGATCGCCCGCGAGGTCGAGCGCCTGGAACGCCGCCTGCTGGTGCTCGCGACGGTCGGCTCCGCCGGCCCCTTCGTCGGCCTGTTCGGCACGGTCTGGGGCATCATGTCGAGCTTCCAGTCGATCGCGGCGTCGAAAAATACCTCTCTGGCGGTGGTGGCGCCGGGTATCGCGGAGGCGCTGTTTGCGACGGCCGTCGGCCTTATCGCCGCCATTCCTGCCACTATCTTCTACAATAAGTTCACCTCCGAGGTGAACCGGCAGGCCCAGCGGCTGGAGGGCTTCGCCGATGAATTTTCCGCCATTCTGTCGCGTCAGATCGACGAGCGGGGCTGACCGGCGGCATGTATAGTGTGAAGGGCAATTTGGGCACACGATCATGGCGATGAACGTTGCGAGTTCGTCCGGCGGCGGCGGGCGCCGAGGCCGGCGCAAGCCTGTCGTGGCCGAGATCAACGTCACGCCCATGGTCGACGTGATGCTGGTGCTGCTCATCATCTTCATGGTGTCGGCGCCGATGCTCACGGTCGGCGTGCCGCTCGACCTGCCGCAGACCCACGCCAAGAGCCTCGAGAACAACGACCAGAAGCCGATCCAGATGTCGGTCGACATCAAGGGCAAGGTGTTCATCAACGATTCCGAGATCGCAATCAACGAGCTGATCCCCAAGCTGAAGGCGATCACGGACGCGCGCGGCGGCCTCGAGGAGCGCATCTATCTGCGCGCCGACAAGAAGGCGGATTACGGCACGGTGGCCAAGGTGATGGGCCTGTTGTCCGGCGCCGGATTCAAGAAGCTCGCCCTCGTCACCGAAGCGGATCAGGGGTAAGCCGTGAAGGTGAACGTCGACAAGACACTCGTTGCGTCGATTGCCCTCCATGTCCTCGTGCTGGGATGGGGGCTCGTCACCTTCAGCAGCAAGGCCTACATCGCGCCGGAGGAGTCGCTGCCGGTCGACATCATCTCCACCGATCAGCTTGCCAAGATGATGGCCGGGCAGAAGACCGGCAAGAAGGAAGAGCCGAAGCCGAAGGTCGAGAAGATCGCGGAGCCCAAGCCCGAGGAAGACGCCGTCGGCAAGGTCACCGAGAAGAAAGAGCTGATCAAGACCAACTCGCAGCCCGAGCCGCCGCCAAAGCCCGTCGAAAAGCCGGTCGAGAAGAAGCCCGAGCCGCCGAAGCCGGTCGCCGAAGCGAAGCCGAAAGAGGAGCCGAAGCCGCAGGAAAAGAAGCCTGATCCGGCCAAGGAAGATCCGATCGCCGAGCTGCAAAAGAAGCTGGACACCAAGAAGCCGCCGCCCAAGCCGGTGGAGCAGAAGGTTGCGGCGGTGCAGCCGCAGCAGCAGCCGAAGCCCAAGGAGCGCAGCTTCGATCCCGCGCAGATCCAGCGCGACCTCGACAAGCGTGCCGCGACCCGGCACGAGCTGACTGGCTCCGCGCTGAATGCGTCGGCCGCGTTGGGATCGGCGACGGGAACTGCCGCCAACAACGTCGCGACCTGGCGCGGTGCATTCCAGGGCGCGGTCAAGCGCTGCTTCACGCCCACCTATAATGGCCAGGATGCCGATCAGTACGAGGCCGACATCGACATTCCCATGAAGATCGATGGATCGCTCGCCTCCGAGCCGATTGTCGTCGCGGTGCGAGGACCGTCGCGGTCGATCGCGCAGGCGGTGGCGGAGAGCGCCAAGCGCGCCATCGTGCAGTGTCAGGTCTACTCGTTCATGCCGAAGCAGCAGTACGAGAGCTGGAAGCTCATTCCGATGACTTTCGGCCTGAAAGATATGTTGTGACATCCGAACAAAAGAACTTTGCAATGAATGACGTCCGATCGATGAACCGCCGCCGCTTCATGACCCTGACCGGATCGACGCTCGCGATGCTCGGGGGCGGACAGGCCTTCGCGCAGGGCCAGCCGCGACTTCGTATCGATCCGACTGAGTTTCAGCCGATCCCGATCGCGATCAGCAATTTCGTGCCGGGCTCGCCGTCGGACGGCGACGTCGGCAACGGCGTCACGCAAGTCATCACCAACAATCTCAAGCGTTCGGGCCTGTTCGCCCCGATCGACCAGGCCGCTTTCATCGAGCGCATCAGCAATATCGACGTCGCGCCGCAATTCCAGAACTGGAAGACCCTCAACGCGCAGGCCCTCGTCACCGGCCGCATGACGCGCCAGCCCGATGGCCGGCTGAAAGCCGAATTCCGCCTGTGGGACGTGATCTCCGGCCAGCAGCTCGCCGGCCAGCAATATTTCACCTCGCCGGAATATTGGCGCCGCATCGCCCACATCATCTCCGACCAGATCTACGAGCGGATGACCGGCGAGAAGGGCTATTTCGACAGCCGCGTGGTGTTCGTGGACGAAAGCGGCCCGAAGGAGCGCCGCGTCAAGCGGCTCGCGATGATGGACCAGGACGGCGCCAATGTGCGCTATCTGACCCGCGGCTCCGACCTCGTGCTGACGCCGCGCTTCTCGCCGAACTCGCAAGAGATCACCTATATGGAGTTCGGCCAGGGCGATCCGAAGGTCTATCTCTTCAACATCGAGACCGGCCAGCGCGAGATCGTCGGCAACTTCCCCGGCATGACCTTCGCGCCGCGCTTCTCGCCGGACGGCCAGCGCGTCATCATGAGCCTGCAGCAGGGCGGTAATTCCAACCTGTTCGTGATGGACCTGCGCTCGCGCTCGACCACGCGCCTCACCGACACGCCGGCGATCGACACCTCTCCGTCCTACTCGCCGGACGGCACCCGCATCTGCTTCGAGTCCGATCGCGGCGGCCGGTCGCAGATCTACGTGATGGCGGCGGGCGGAGGACAGGCGCAGCGCATCTCCTTCTCCAAGGACGACACCAACGCCAGCTATTCGACCCCGGTGTGGTCGCCGAAGGGCGACTACATTGCCTTCACCAGGCAAGGCGGCGGGCAGTTCTCGATCGGCGTCATGAAGCCCGACGGCTCCGGCGAGCGGCTGCTGACCTCCGGCTTCCACAATGAAGGTCCGACCTTCTCCCCGAACGGCCGCGTGCTGATGTTCTTCCGCGATCCCGGCGGCAATGGCGGGCCCTCGCTGTACAGCGTCGACATCTCCGGTCGCAACGAGCTCAAGGTGCCGACGCCGGGCTTCGCCTCCGACCCGGCCTGGTCGCCGTTGCTGTCCTCGACGGCGGGCCAATAGATCGCGCGTTGGGAATGCGCGATCTTGTCGAAAATCGCACCGATTTCCTTGCGTTTGGCGAGGAAGGTAAGCTTTTCTTTACCTTGCGCCCGGCAGGACTTGCCTAATTGCTTGATGTCTAAGCCGAAATCGGTTCGGTGGTGCCGAAGAACAACTCGACTTTAACGATGTTCCCTCAGAAAGACTTCACCTGAGATGGGTAAAAGTACGCGCCAAACAGGACGCGCGTACAAACACCAATGCAGTTCGCAAGCCAGAGCGGAGAACCTGAGCCGGCGTCGCCGAGGATTTCGGCCGCGCTGATCGATTCGCTGTTCGAAACTCCTGCTCCCTTGCTGACGGGGCTTGTCTTCGGCGTCGTTGCGGCGGCCGCGACCGCGCTGAAGACGGGAGAACCTTCGATCTGGGCGTGTGTCGGGCTTCTGATCCTCGCCGGCGCTATTCGGGCATTCGACTTGCGGCGGTACCAGATGCGCAAATCGACGCTGACCGCCGACGAAGCTGCGCGATGGAAGAACCGGCATCAGATCGGGGCGATGATCCAGGCCGCCGCGGTCGGCATCTGGAGCACGACCACGCTGTTGGTCAGTGACGACGCCGTCGCCCATATGATCTCTCTCTCCACGACCACGGGCTTCGTGGCGGGAGGCGCAGGCAGGGCCTACGGACGGCAATGGATATACCAGCTGCAGGCTACGCTTTGCTTCGGTTCGACGGTGGTCGCGCTGGCGTTACGCGGCACACCCTATTACATCGTCATGTCCGTCCTGTGCGCCGCGTTTCTGGTGGCCGTCATACAAATCTCGGCCAACTTGCACAGGATATTCATGCGGGCGCTCGTCGCGCGTGAACGCGAAGCGGCCCTGGCGGGCCAGTTCGACAGCGCGTTGAACAACATGCCCCATGGCCTGTGCATGTTCCGTGTCGACGGACAGCTTGCGGTGATGAATCATCGTTTCAGCGAAATGATGAATCTGCCTGACGATCTCGTGCAGAGCGGCCCCAATGCGTCTGAAATCATCGCGGCGTGCGTCAGCGGCGGCTCTGTCTCGAGCGAGAACGGCAATCTGATCCTCCGGGAGATCGAGGATCGACGGGTCCGCGAGCTCCTGACCACGGATCCGGATTTCGCGCGTGGGCGCACGCTGTCCTGGACCTTCCAACCAATGACCGATGGCGGCACGGTCATGCTGCTCGAGGACATCACCGAGCGAAAGAACGCCGAGGAGAGGATCAGCCATCTAGCCCGCTACGACGAGCTCACGGCACTGCCCAACCGGGTCAGCTTCCACGACGAGATTCAGCGCCTGCTGGCGAATTCGCATCATGCCGAGCGCCTCTCCGCGCTCCTGTTCGTCGACCTCGACCAGTTCAAGCAGGTCAACGACACGCTCGGCCATCCCTGTGGCGACCAGCTGTTGTGCGCGGTTGCCAATCGCCTGCGCGAGATGCTGCGGCCCGAGGATTTCGTCGCCCGCTTCGGCGGCGACGAATTCGTCGTGTTCCAGCAGAACATCTCCTCGCCCGAGGACGCCGCCAGCCTCGCCCGCCGCATCGTCGAGCGCCTCAGCGAGCGCTATCGCATCGACAATCACCTCGTCGAGATCGGCGCGAGCGTCGGCATTGCGCTGACCTCGCCGGATGGCGACGCCAGCGCCGACACGTTGCTCAAGAACGCCGACATGGCGCTGTACCGGGCCAAGGCCGACGGCCGCGGTACTTTCTGCTTCTTCCGCGACGAGATGGCGGCGACCGTCGAGGCGCGCCGCATCCTGGAGCTGGACTTGCGCAAGGCGCTCGCCAACGAGGAATTCGAGCTGTTCTATCAACCGCTGGTCAACCTCAAGTCGGGCAAGATCACCACCTGCGAGGCGCTGCTGCGCTGGAACCATCCCGTGCGCGGCACGGTCTCGCCGGTCGACATCATTCCGGTCGCCGAGGACATGGGCTTGATCGTCGATCTCGGCCGCTGGATCCTGCGGCGGGCCTGCATGGAGTGCATGAAGTGGCCGGACGGCGTCAGCGTCGCGGTCAACTTCTCGCCTCAGCAATTCCACCAGCGCGACGTGCTGAGCGAAATCCGCTACGCGCTCGAAGTCTCGGGCCTGCCGACGCATCGGCTGGAGATCGAGATCACCGAGTCCTCGCTGCTGCGCAATACCCAGCTCACGCACGACATCCTCTCGCAGCTTCATGCGCTCGGCGTGCGGATCTCGCTCGACGATTTCGGCACCGGCTATTCCAGCCTGAGCTATCTGCACAATTTCCCGATGCAGAAGGTGAAGATCGACCGTTCCTTCCTCGAAGGCATCGATGCCGATCGGCCGCTGACGCTGTTGCGTGGGGTGGCGCGGCTAGCCGCCGATCTCGGCATGTCGGTCGTGGTCGAGGGCATCGAGACCAACGAGCAGCTCGAGCTGATCAGCGCCGACGGGACCATCACCGAAGGGCAGGGCTATCTTTTCAGCCGGCCGGTGCCCGCCATTCGGGTTCGGCAGTTGCTGAATGCCTCGCACGGCCGCCGCTCGCCCGACGATCAGCTGACCATCGCCTCGCGATCGATCGCGTGACGCCTCCGTAGAATTGCGGGAAATCCCTGATTCTTTGCAACCGGCAGGGTTAACCCTAACGGGGCGCTTTAATTGCGCCGGCGTTAAGAAGGTGTTAATCCTGTTCCTCCCGCAAGGGTTGTTTGTCAGTTGAGGAATGTTGGATGAAGCCCGAAGCCGAACCGCGCGCTTCGCTCTCTGTGCGGGGGGGAGCGCTGTTCGATCGCGTCGACTACCGATCCATCGAGACTCCTGAGGAGAAAGATCAGCTCTATCAGATGCGCTATAGGGCCTATACGCGTGGCGGATTGATTCCGCCGTCAGAGTCCGAGCGCTACAGCGATAGCTACGACGATGCCCCCAATGCCAGGACGTTCGGAGTGTATGTTGACGGAGAGCTCTGCAGCTCCATCCGTCTCCACGTCCTGACGTCAGAACATCGGGCGTCCTGCACGACCGACTTGTTCGGCGACGTTCTTCACCCCCGCCTTGATCGCGGCGAAGTTTTCATCGATCCGGCCCGCTTTGTTGCGAGTCCGGAAAAAGCCAAGTGCTTTCCGGAGCTGCCTTATGTGACGGTGCGGCTCGTCTTTCTGGCCTGCGAGCATTTTAATGCCGATACCGGGCTCGCGCTGGTTCGTCCCGCGCACGAGGCGTTCTATCGCCGGGTCTTTCTCAACGAAACCATCGCAGAACCGCGCTTGTTTCCAAATGCGTTGGCAAAGGTCGCATTGATGGCGTCCAACTTCCGTGCCGTGCGGGAAAAGGTCTTAACGCGTTTTCCGATCATGCGCTCAAGTGCATTTGAGCGACGAATGCTGTTTGGGCCCAGCGGTCAGCCATCCCAGAGCATCGTCTCGCCGAAATTGCCCTCCGAACGTCCAAAGCTGGTCGTCTATTCCTGAGAGACCTCGAGCTCCGGTCCGGCACCAGGCCCGGACCGGGCTTAATTTTAGCCGGTTTGCGCCGGTGCCGAGGCTTGCCTTCACCCTCGCGCCACATTTACAACCCATTAACCATGACGGGTGCTTTTCGCTGGTTGGGGGCATTTGATCGGCTGAGGCAAGGTTCCGTCAAGGTTGACGGAACGTTCGCTTAACCAACCCCCTGTAGACCGGACAGCAGTGGACTAACGTGAGCGTGGAGGCTCCGGAATGAAACATCCTATGCGTATCCTCCAGGGATTGAAGCTGGTCGCGGTGCTGGCCGTCGCGCTGTCGATGGGCGCCTGCGCCAACAAGAATGCCGCGACGGATGCGATGGCCAATGCGGCGACGCCGGGCAGCCAGCAGGACTTCGTGGTGAACGTGGGCGACCGCGTGTTCTTCGAAAGCGACCAGACCGATCTGACCCCGCAGGCGATCGTGACCCTGGAGAAGCAGGCGCAGTGGCTCCAGACCTATCCGCGCTACTCCTTCACCATCGAAGGTCATGCCGACGAGCGCGGCACCCGCGAATACAACATCGCGCTCGGCGCCCGCCGTGCCCAGTCGGTGCGTTCGTTCCTCGCCTCGCGCGGCATCGATCCGAACCGCATGCGCACGATCTCCTACGGCAAGGAGCGGCCGGTCGCCGTCTGTAACGACATTTCGTGCTGGTCGCAGAACCGTCGCGCCGTCACGGTGCTGAACGCGAGCTCCTGACGCGAATATACTGACGCGCAGTCAGGCGCCGTTCATCTTCAGAAACCGATTATGCCGGCGCCCTCTCGGGCGCCGGTTTCGTTTCAGCAATCCGTGACCTAAAACCCCTTGGTGGCAGTCACAGTTTTGGCGTACTCCCTTCCTCATTGTGTGGCGCGGCGAATGGTCTGCCGCGCGCCACGTCGCTTTCGTCGTCAGGGCAAGATGTCATCGAAATTCAAGGCAATTACCGGCACCGTGGCGACCGCCGCGCTGCTCTCTTTGTGCTCGCCCGCACCTGCGCAGTCGATCTTCGCGCAGTCGGATGATGCCGACCCCGAGATGCGGATCGAGCGGCTGGAGAACCAGCTGCGCCAGCTCACCGGCCAGAACGAAGAGCTGCAATACCGCAACCGCCAGCTCGAAGAGCGGCTGCGGGCGCTCGAGGGCGGCGCGCCGGCCGCGCCCGGACAGGCGCCCAATGTCGCCGCCATGCCGCCCGCCCAGATCGCACCAAGTCAGGTCGCGCCGGGCTATCGCCAGCCGCAGCAGCAGGCCGTGCAGCCGACTTACGAGCAGCCGCAGATCGCGTCTCCCGCACCGATCGTTCAGGAGCAGCCGGCGCCGGGCGCCCCCGGCACACGCCGCCGCGGCGATGCCTTCGACCCCAACCAAAACCCGAATGCGCCCGGCGCGCCGCGCGCGCTCGGCGGCGGGCAGCAGCCGATGCCGGCAGGCAGTCAGGTCGGAGCACCCGGCGGCCACATCGGCTCGCCCGGCGGCCGCGGCGCCGGCGAGCCGCTCGATCTCGCCAACACCAGCCCGCGCAATCAGCCGCAGGCAGCGCCCCCGGCGGCCCAGCCCGGCTATCCGGCGCCGGCGGGCGCCACCGGTTTGACCACCCTGCCGCCCTCGGCAACGCCGCGCGACGAGTTCGATCTCGGCATCGGCTACATGCAGCGCAAGGACTATGCGCTCGCCGAGCAGACCATGAAGAATTTTGCGCAGAAATATCCGAGCGATCCGCTGCTCGGAGACGCGCAATACTGGCTCGGCGAGAGCTACTTCCAGCGCCAGCAATATCGCGACTCCGCGGAAGCCTTCCTCGCCGTCACCACCAAATACGAAAAATCGGCCAAGGCCCCGGATGCGCTGCTCCGGCTCGGCCAGTCGCTCGCCGCCCTGAAGGAGAAGGAGGCTGCCTGCGCCGCCTTCGGCGAGGTCGGCCGCAAATATCCGCGCGCCTCCGCCGGCGTCAAAGCGGCCGTGGACCGCGAGCAGAAGCGGGTGAAGTGCTGATCCACCGCGCGGATCACTGACAAAGCGGATGGCGCTGCGTTAGATTGCGCCCGCCATTCGCTGGCGATTGCTGGGCAGCGTCATGTCAGACGATGACATTTCTCCGATCTCCACCCGCGAGGCGAGCCGCCTCTTCGCCGGCCTGAAGAGCGCGCCGGCGCTGGTGCTCGCCGTCTCCGGCGGGCCCGACTCGGTCGCACTGATGTGGCTTGCTGCGCGCTGGCAGCGCAGCCTTGCGCGCGCGCCGCTGCTCACCGTCGTCACGGTCGATCACGGCCTGCGGCGCGAGGCGGGGCGCGAGGCGCGCGAGGTCGAGCGGCTCGCCGCCGAACTCGGACTGCCGCACCGGACCCTGCGCTGGCGCGGCGTCAAGCCGAAGACGGGGCTGCCGGCGGCCGCGCGCGAGGCGCGCTACCGCCTGCTCGCGGAAGCCGCCCGTGCCGTCGGCGCGAGCCATGTGCTGACCGCCCATACCCGCGACGACCAGGCCGAGACCTTGTTGATGCGCCTGTTTCGCGGCAGCGGACTTGCGGGACTGTCGGCCATGGCCCCTCTCAGCGAGCGTGACGGCATCGTGCTGGCGCGGCCGCTGCTCGACGTCCCGAAGGCGCAGCTGGTCGCGACCTTGAGGCGGGCCAAAATCGGCTTTGCCGACGATCCCACCAACCGCGACCCCGCCTTCACCCGGCCGCGGTTGCGCGCGCTGCTGCCGCTCCTCGCGGCCGAGGGCGGCAATAGCAGGAATCTGGCGCGGCTTGCGACCAGGCTGGCGCGGGCCAATGCGGCGGTCGAGGTGCTGGCCGACGGCGCCGAGCGCTTCCTTCGTTTGCGGGATCGCGGCGAAGCGCCGCAGGCGGGAGAGCGAAGCTTCGAGGCTTCTGCCTTTGCCGCCCTGCCGGATGAGGTCCGTCTCCGGCTCCTGCTGCGGGCCATCAACGCGCTCGGGCATGAAGGGCCTGCGGAACTCGGCAAGGTCGAAACCCTGATGTCCGTGCTGGATCAGGCCATTGCGGCAAGTCTGCGCGCCCGCGCCAGTCGTCGCCCGGTCCTGAAGCAGACGCTTGCAGGAGCCTTGATCAGCCTTGCCGGCGGGCGTATCCACATCGCACCGGCGCCGGCTAGGCGCCGCAAGGGCGGATAGGCGTGGACGAGGGCGGATCATGACACCAGCCATTTCGGCCCCGCACCGTCAGGACACCTTAACCAGGCAGGAAAAACCCCGCTCTGGGCGCCATTTTTTCAGCGGGAATCGCGCTAAGATGGGCTAAATAGTCCCATCTCATTCCCTTGGCAGCGACCCGGGCGGCACCTAGATTGTATGCGTCTAACCGAGAGGATTCCTTGGGGATTTTCTCTAGCTTGCCCAAGTAGCTCCTGAAGGACCAGGCCGCGATCCGCGCGACCACGAAGGAAGATCGATGAACGCCAATCTGCGCAATTTCGCCCTCTGGGTCATCATTGTTTTGCTGCTATTGGCGTTGTTCACGCTCTTCCAGAATCCGGGCCAGCGGGCCTCCTCGCAGGACATCGCCTTCTCGCAGCTCTTGAGCGAGGTTGACCGCGGCAATGTGCGCGACGTCGTGATCCAGGGACCGGACATTCACGGCACCTTCACCAACGGCTCCAGCTTCCAGACCTACGCGCCGAACGACCCGACGCTGGTGAAGCGCCTGTATGACAGCAAGGTGCAGATCACCGCGAAGCCGCCGGGCGACAACGTGCCGTGGTTCGTCTCGCTGCTGGTCTCCTGGCTGCCGTTCATCGCGCTGATCGGCGTGTGGATCTTCCTGTCGCGGCAGATGCAGGGCGGCGCCGGCAAGGCGATGGGCTTTGGCAAGTCGCGCGCCAAGATGCTGACCGAAGCGCATGGCCGCGTCACCTTCGAGGACGTCGCCGGCGTCGACGAGGCCAAGCAGGACCTGCAGGAGATCGTCGAGTTCCTGCGCGACCCCGGCAAGTTCCAGCGCCTCGGCGGCCGCATTCCGCGCGGCGTGCTGCTGGTCGGCCCTCCCGGCACCGGTAAGACCCTGATCGCGCGTGCGGTCGCGGGCGAAGCCAACGTGCCGTTCTTCACCATCTCGGGTTCGGACTTCGTCGAGATGTTCGTCGGCGTCGGCGCCTCCCGCGTGCGCGACATGTTCGAGCAGGCCAAGAAGAACGCGCCCTGCATCATCTTCATCGACGAAATCGATGCCGTCGGCCGTCACCGTGGTGCCGGCCTCGGCGGCGGCAATGACGAGCGCGAGCAGACGCTGAACCAGTTGCTGGTCGAGATGGACGGCTTCGAGGCGAACGAGGGCGTGATCCTGATCGCCGCGACCAACCGCCCCGACGTGCTCGATCCCGCGCTGCTGCGTCCGGGCCGCTTCGACCGCCAGGTCGTGGTGCCCAATCCTGACGTCGTCGGCCGCGAGCAGATCCTCAAGGTTCACGTCCGCAAGGTGCCCTTGGCGCCGGATATCAACCTCAAGACCATCGCGCGCGGCACGCCGGGCTTCTCCGGCGCCGACCTGATGAACCTCGTCAACGAGGCCGCGCTCACCGCCGCCCGACGCAACAAGCGGATGGTGACGCAGGCCGAGTTCGAGGAGGCCAAGGACAAGGTGATGATGGGCGCCGAGCGCAAGTCGCTCGTCATGACCGAGGAAGAGAAGCTGCTGACGGCCTATCACGAGGGCGGCCACGCCATCGTCGGCCTCAACGTGCCCGCGACCGATCCGATCCACAAGGCGACCATCATCCCGCGCGGCCGTGCGCTCGGCATGGTCATGCAGCTCCCCGAGCGCGACAAGCTGTCGATGTCTCTGGAGCAGATGACCTCGCGCCTTGCCATCATGATGGGCGGCCGCGTCGCCGAAGAGCTGATCTTCGGCCGCGAGAAGGTGACCTCGGGCGCCGCCTCCGACATCGAGCAGGCCACGCGGCTGGCTCGCATGATGGTGACCCGCTGGGGCCTGTCGGAAGAGCTCGGCACGGTCTCCTACGGCGAGAACCAGGACGAGGTGTTCTTAGGCATGTCGGTGTCGCGGACGCAGAACGCCTCCGAGGCGACGGTCCAGAAGATCGACTCCGAGATCCGCCGTCTGGTCGAGGAAGGCTACAAGGAAGCGACCCGCATCCTCACCGAGAAGCATGCCGACCTCGAGGCGCTGGCCAAGGGCCTCTTGGAGTTCGAGACGCTGAGCGGCGACGAGATCGTCGATCTGCTCAAGGGCAAGAAGCCGAACCGCGAATCCGTGCTCGAGCCGACCACGCCGCGCGCCTCCGCGGTGCCTCCGGCCGGCAAGTCGCCGCGCCCGCGGCCCGATGCGGATCCCGGCCTGGAGCCGCAGCCGCAGGCCTAGTGGCGAGCGGCAGATGAGATTGAAAAACGCGGCGGAAACGCCGCGTTTTTTGTTGGCTGGCTGCGCGTTCCAGGGGCGAGCGACGCGGGCGCCGCTTGAGGCGGGCGACCGACGCGGAGCGCCTGAACCCGCCTTCGCGCGGCAAATGCGCGAAACACTCAAGAAGAACTTAACGCTTGCGTCCTACTTTGGCCCGCCATGACTGACCAGGTCGTCCACAGCGCGGTTCAACCGTTTTCGGCACGTGCGGCGCTGCCTTGGGCCGTAGGGCTGGTCGTCTATGCCGTGCTGCTGGTGGCCGGGCCGCGGCTGCTCGGTGATCCCGACAGCTATTCTCACATCGAGGTCGGGCGGTGGATCATCGCACACGGCACGCTGCCGGCGAGCGACCCCTTTTCCTTTTCGATGCACGGCGCACCCTGGATCACTTTCGAATGGCTGTCCGAGGTCATCTATGCCGGGATCTATGCGCTTGCCGGATGGCCAGGCGTCGTCGCCCTCGCGGCCGCGGCGATCGCGCTCGCTTTCGGCCTGTTCACGTCCTTCCTGCTGCGCGAGCTCTCGCCGACCCTGACGCTGCTCATGGTGATCGCAGCAATCGTCCTGCTGGCGCCGCATATGCTGGCGCGGCCACATGTCTTGGTGCTGCCGCTGATGGTGACCTGGGCCGCGGCGCTGGTCCGCTGCATGGACCGCCGCGGCCCTCCGCCATATTGGGCCCTGCCGCTTCTGGTGCTGTGGGCCAATCTGCACGGTAGCGTGGTGTTGGCGCTTGGCCTGATCGGCCCGGCGGTGCTCGAGGCATTGCTGCGTGAAGAGCGCGCCCAATGGCCGCGCGTGCTGCTGCGGTGGCTGCCATTTGTGGCACTTGCCGTCGCTGCGTCCTGCCTGACGCCGCACGGGCCGGAACCGCTGCTGATGCCGCTGACGACGCTCGGCCTCGGCTCCGCGCTCGCCTGGATCGGAGAATGGCGGCCGCAGGACTTCAGCCACGTCAGTGGCTTCGAATTGCTGCTGCTCGCCGGCATCTTTGCGCTCTCGCGCGGCGTCACGCTGCCGGTCGTGCGGGCCTTGGTGGTGATCGGCCTGCTTCATTTCGCGCTGGCGCAAATCCGCAATGCGGATCTGCTGGCCATGCTGGCGCCGCTCTATCTGGCGGCTCCGCTGGGTCGGACGTTCGGCGGGCCGGCCGAGGATGGTGCAACGGTCTCGCCGCGCGGCCTGAATTGGGTTGGGCTCGGTCTGTCGATTGCAATCAGCGGGGTGGCCTTGGCGCGTGACGTCCGGCCGGCTCCGGCCATCACACCCGAGGCCGCCGTCGCCCAAGCCAACCTCGCCAAGGCGGGGCCCGTGCTCAACGATTATTCCTTCGGCGGCTATTTGATCTTTGCCGGCATTCCCACCTTCATCGACGGTCGCGGCGAGCTGTACGGGGGCCCGTTCATCAACCGCTACAATCGCGCCCTGGCGCTGATCGACCTGGACGATTTTCTCAAGCTGCTCGACCAATACAACATCGGCGCGACGCTGCTCGCACCGCGCACACCGGCGGTCGCGATGCTCGACCGGCTGCCGGGGTGGCAGCGCGTCTACAGCGACGATGTGGCGGTCGTGCACAAGCGGCGGGATACGCCGCAACGCTAGGTTCAAGCGGTCCCGAAGGCGGCGTATTGGCCGCCGAGCCACACGCCGCTCAGGGCGTCTTCGAGGCGCCGGGCCGGCTTGCTGTCCCAGGGCAGCAGCAGGAAATGCCGCGCGCCGATCTCGCGCAGGCCGCTGGCTGCCATCAATTTCCGGGTCGTGCCGGCCCCGAGCAGGACGGCGTCCCGGTCGAACTCACAGCGCGCGACGGCAAGCCGCGTCAGCGGGTTGTACGGATTGTGCTCGATCACGCAGACGAGTCCCCCGGGACGCGTCACGCGGCGCATCTCGGCGATGAACTGCGCCCATTGCGCCGGCACGATATGGTGCATCACGCAGATGGTCGTAACCAGGTCGAAGCTGGCATCGGCAAACGGAAAAGCAGCGCCGTCAAACTCCCGGTAGTCGACCTCGCCATTGCGCGCGCGCGCCTGCGCCAGGCTGGCCGAGGAAACGTCGATGCCGCTCAATCGGCCGACCATGCCGTGCAGCAGCGGGTGAAGACTGCCGACGCCGCAGCCGACGTCCAGCATGTCGGGCTTCTCAACGTCCAGCCGCTGCGCGATCAGATCGCGCAGCAGATCGGCCTTAGCGCGCATGAAGAAATCATGCGGCAGACCCGAGAAGTCGATCGAGGACTGGACCACGTCACGGTAATTGTCGTGATAGCCGTCGAACAGCTCGGTCATGCGCTGGATCACTCGTTGACGGCGTGGATCGCGGGCGTCGCCGCCGTCTCGTCGCGATCGAAGCCGACGCGTGCCTGCACCACGTAGAGCGGGCGGCGTTTCACCTCGGCATGGATGCGGCCGACATAGAGCCCCACGATGCCCGTCATCAGCATGTTGATGCCACACAGCAGCGACACGACGACGATCGTCGAGGACCAGCCGGTCACGAGATGACTGTCCTTGCCGAGCCACAACAGGACAACCCAGCCGCCGTAGAGCAGCGCGAGCCCGGACACCGTCAATCCGCACCAGATGGCAAGCCGCAAGGGCAGATCGGAAAAGCCGAGCGCGGCGTTCACCGCCAGCCGGACCATCTTGAACAGCGGGTATTTGGTTTCGCCGGCGGCGCGCTCGAGGCGGTGGAAGGCGACCTCGGCCTGGCGGAAGCCGAGCCAGGCGATCATGCCGCGCACGAAGCGATCCTGCTCCGGCATCTGCCGGAGTGCCTCTAGCACCTTGCGATCGATCAGGCGGAAGTCGCCGACATCGGCGGGGATGCCGACGGAGGACATCCTGCCGAGCAGCCGATAGAACAGATGCGCGGTCGCACGCTTGAAACGGCTTTCGCCCTCGCGCGACAGGCGGCGGGCGTGGACGATGTCGTTGCCCTCCTTCCACTTCGCGATCAATTGCTCGATCACTTCGGGCGGATCCTGCAGATCGGCATCCATGACGATGATCGCGTCACCTTGCGCGGCGTCCATGCCGGCGGTGATCGCGATCTGATGGCCGAAATTTCGCGACAGGCCGATGTAGCGAAAGCGCGAGTCGCGCGCGGCGAGCGCCCGTAGCACGATCGAGCTGGAATCGCTGCTGCCATCGTCGACGAAGATTGCTTCTGCCGGCCCGTCGAGCCGGAACATGACCTGGTCGAGCCGGCGCAACAGGACCGGCAGCACGGCTTCCTCGTTGAACACGGGGATGACGAGGCTGTAGCGGATCGATCTGGAATTGGCCGCCATGCGAAGGGTTCCGGCTGGGTTGCAGAGGCGGGAGTCTATAAGCCGGTGGTTAAGGTCGCCTTGCCGCAAATGTTAAGGGTCTAGGGCCTGGGGTATTGGCGGGAGGGACGGGCCGAGAGGCGGGGTCCGGTTAACCACGCTTGGGACGCGCCGGCTTCGGTCTAGGATTTGCGGCGGATCCTGTAGAGAACAAATCGCGCCGAGGTCTCCAGCACCTCCAGCCGATCCGGCAGCGGATTTGCGGCCGGCGATCCCAGCACATAGAGGTAGTCGAAATCCTGGGACCAGGTGCGGATAAATGGCGGAATGTCCGCCGGTGGCTGGCCCGTCGCGATCGCGGCCAGCAGGCCCGACTGCACCGGCCCTCCATAGGGAATGGAAATCTTGCGCACGGCCTCACGCGGCCGCACGGGCTGCTTGCCCACCTCAGTGAACAGGTTGGGCACGAATGCGCCAGCATAGTGCACGGCCAGCGTCGGCGCATAATACATCGGATACGAGGTGAGGTCGGCGAAGGGCGGGTCGCCATTGTCGTCCGTGCTGCCGACGAGGACGCGTGAGCCGCGATCGATCTTC
The DNA here is from genome assembly GCF_004570865.1 of Bradyrhizobium frederickii. GTDB lineage: Bacteria > Pseudomonadota > Alphaproteobacteria > Rhizobiales > Xanthobacteraceae > Bradyrhizobium > Bradyrhizobium frederickii. The sequence goes on along the minus strand of NZ_SPQS01000013.1, from coordinate 155,254 downwards.
TGGAACGAGGCGATGATCGACGCGTAATCGGCGCGGTAAGGCAGCCAAACCGAAAGAACGACGGCGAGATTGAGCAGTATGATGCCGCTGATACCGGCGAGCGCAGCCATTCTCCACGCCCGGTTCGGCAGCGACAGCGAGCAGAAGGCGGGCAGGATCAGAGCCGCGGCGGGAATCACGCGAAGATCGACGAACGAGGTTCCGAACAGCTTCGAAGGTATGACAAGATAGAGGAGCGTAAAGCCGACCGCGAGCCAGATCCCGGCCGTATCGAGCCTGAGGGCGCCGCGTCTCGCGGCGAGAAGCAGCGCGATCGTCAGCGCCAGTCCGGTCGCTGCCGCTGTCGTCAGATTGTAGCCGTTCATGATGCGGAGCGGCCAGACCGGCTTGAATCCCAGGAACCAGCTCGTGCCTTCGCTTCCGACCGAACCTGCGGTGACGTGCATGATCGCAAACAGCGCAAGCGCCGGGAGCGCCAACGCGCCAAGCCGCGCGGCCGCGACGGAATAGGCGACTTGCCGCTGGCGAATGTGCGACAGCTCGAAAAGGCCGAGCGTCGCGCCGTAGATGCCGAGCGAAAAGAAATGCGCCACGTACAACGCGGCGACGAAGATCAAATTGGCGGCGAAGCGCAGCGGCCATGGGCCTTCTGCCAGCATCAGATAAACGGCGATGCCCCAGAGCGCGAGGCCCAGGCCGAACTCGAAGTTCACGAAGCCCCAGCTGAACGGCAGGCAGTAGAGGAAAGCCAGCGCAGCGAAGCCGGCAAGCTGAACCCGTCCCTTCCTGACCCATTCAAGCAGCAGCGCGCCGGAGACGATCAGCAATTGGCTCAGCAGCAGAAACAACCGTGTGGCGCTCTCGACGCTGATCAGCCGCGCCATCTGCGGGACCAGCAGATCCATTCCAAGGTTGGGATAGAACGCCCAGGCCACCTCGTAATGCGGATTGGCATCGGGGGTGCCGCTTTGGCTCAGAATGTACATGCGAGCGAGGTGATTGGGATAATCGACCATCGCGGGAATGGGGGTCAGCAGCACCGGAAGAAACGAGACGGCCGCCAGCATTGCAAGAACCGCAATCGCCACCGATCGGTCGGAGCCGAGAGGAGCCGGAATTGTCAAGGCCGGCCTGTCGGATCCGGAGGCGGCGCGGCCGCGCCCTCCGCGTAGTCTCGGACATGAATGACGGCAATGTCGTCCGCATAGATCCGCTTCCAGCCCTTGAGCTGGTCGAGGATCTGCGGGCCGGGCGCATCGGCGACCAGGAGCGTTGCGTCGATCTTGTACTCATCGAGCAGGCGCGGCAGCAATTCGGGCTTCTTGCCTTCCGTCGCCTTGAAGAAGTCCACCACGAATTTCTCGCCGTAGAGCTCGGCGCGGCCGTCGATGAAGACCGGAATATCGCGCGAGATCAGATAGCCGCCGAACTGATAGGCGTTGAAGATGCGCTGCACCTTGCGTTGCTCGAGCAGGTCGACCGCCGCAACCGGGGTGTGCGTCATCGTGAAGCTGAAGCGATGGTGCGCCATGTAGAGCGACGTCGAGGTCCAGCCAGCCGCCACGATCATCAGCGCGCCTGCTGCGGTGACATAGCGGGCTGGCCAGCGATCGGCGCCCGTGGCGTCAGCCGGCGCGCGCTCGAACATCTCGCCGAGCGGCTTTGCCAGCACCAGCGGCACCAGGAACGCAAATACCTCGATGCTCCTGACATGGGTCAGCGCGCTCCAGGTCAGGAACAGGATCAGGAAGATCCGGGGCGCCGACAGCACGAGACCGCGATAATAGCCGAATGCGATCAGGCCGAGCAGGGCGCCTTCGAACGGGGTGAACGTGGCGAAGTTCGCCGGCATCCATTCGAAGATCAGCGACAGCAGCTCGCCGAGGCCGAGGATGCTGGTCGCGCCCTGGAGCGTCCGCCAGCCGTAGGGCGTGCAGCAACTCGCGATCAGCGCGCCGATTCCGAACAGCACCCAGCGCATGAACAGTCGAAGCCGTCGTCCCTTCTCGGCATGCTCGACCGCCTCGAGCGAGATCGGGCCGATCAGCGCCAGGCCCAGCACGAAACCGCCGTGCAGATTGGCCCAGAGCGCCATCAGCGGCAGCCAGTACCAGGACGGCGCGCTCCTGCGGTCGGCGGCCGCCATCAGCAGGCCGATCCACGCCACCATGACGGGCAGCGCCAGGATATGCGGACGCGCCAGCACGTGGTGGGCCGACAGCAGCAGCGCCAGCATCGCGAAAAGCACGGCGCGTGGGGCCTCGATCTGCGCGCCGAGGAGGTAGACGAAGATCGCTACCGCGAGCGCGACCCCGAGCGCGGTGAGGATGACGGGACCTGCCCAGTCCCATTGCGCATGGGAGGAGGCGAACAGCACCTGCGACAGCCACGACGTCGAAATCCACGGCGTGCCCGTTCGCGTGAAGGAATAGAAGTCGATGGTGGGCATGGCGCGGTGATCGACGATCCATTGCCCGATCTTGATCTGCCAGAACGTGTCGGAATCCTGCAGCCGCGTGTCGCCGAGATAGAGGAACAGCAGATAGGCGGCGGCACCGGCGCACAGCGGCACCAGGGCCCTCGCGCGGCTCTGCACCGCGATGCCGTCGGCAAAGGAAAGCGACATGCCGCCTCGTCGTCCTGTTGTTCTTGTTGGTCAAGCATGATCCGGACCCGCAGCGCCGCGTAGCGCGAAGTGTGGTGCGGCCTTTCCGAGAGATCACGCTCGAACAACGCCGTGAAACGCGACGAACGATTGATCTCGTCGCGCTTCAGTTCGAGCCGGTGGCATTGGACCACGGCGGTCATAACTTCGGGTAAACCCGCAGCGCCATGTCATGTCCCGACAATTTAACAGATTGTTTTAGATTCGATTTTACCATCGGCCCACACACGCGATCCGCCCGGTGTTTACGCAGTCGAATTAACTGCGGCGCAATTCTTTGCCTCTACGTTCGGTTCCATGGTCGGCGGCGCTGGGAAGCCGGAGAGACCAGATCAGTTGTAAGCCTCGTGTACTCATTTGGAGCACTCTATGAAGAACCTCGTTGCGCGTTTCGTGAAGGATGAATCCGGCGCCACCGCCATTGAATACGGCCTGATCGCCGCCGGCATCGCGCTGGCAATTATCACCGTCGTCAACAATCTCGGCAGCACGCTGAACACCAAGTTCACCGCGATCTCGACCGGCCTCAAGTAAAGCCGGACGACCCAGGAATTTCGGAGAGCCTCGTCCTTGACGGGGCTCTTTTCTTTTTGACGGGGCTTGTGCGTAGGGCTTGTCAATTTCATTGCCTCCGTATTGTTACGAGCCCGCTTTAAGATCTCGGTAAGAAGTGTAGTTATCGATCTTACAACCCTGGCACGGTAGTTTTATGTGTTGGCAGTGGCCGCGCTGCGGAGCGTGCCACGCGTTTGTTGGTCACTGTCGCGCCATGCATCTCGTCGCGAATCCCAGGGACCCCGCGGGGCGGCATCTTGGCTACTTTCGGGAAGCAGGATCCGCAGCGAGGTAGAGCGAGCAAGGCCTGATCAGCCTTCGCCGTCAGGGCTGGCGCTCCAGTCCAGTCGCCGCGACGCTCCACGCATTTCCCATCTTGTCATTCACCCTGAATAGTTGTTCAGTCCTTGCGGGGCGATTTGCATCTTTGACGTGACGAAGCGTTCGGCCGCAGGGCGTGCGGCTGGCGTGTGGGACAGGAAGCGCGCCATGGTTTATCGGCGGACGCATCAAGTGGTGAAGCGCCTTGCGGCGCGGCGCAGCGCGATTCTGGCGGCGGCGCGAGAGACGGCGGCGGAGGGCGGCATGGCGGCGGTGCAGATCGCGCCGGTCGCGGTCCGGGCCAACGTCGCGGCCGGGACGGTCTACCGCTACTTCCCCTCCAAGGCCGAGCTGATCTCTGAGCTCATTGCTGAGGTCTCCCGGGACGAGCTCGCGGCGATCCGGCGGGCGGCCGACGCCGCGCCGGGCCCGTCCTCGGCATTGGCCGCGGCCGTGACGACCGTGGCGGTGCACACCCTGTCGCAGCGCAGGCTCGCCTGGGGCATCCTGGCCGAGCCCGTCGACGTCGATGTCAGCGCCTCGCGCCTGGCCAGCCGGCGCGAGATCGCGGGCGAGATGGCCGCCCGGATCGACGCTGCGGTGCGGGCCGGTCACCTGCCGGCGCAGGACACCGCGCTCGCCGCCACCGCCTTGCTCGGGGCGCTGCATGAGGCGCTGGTCGGGCCGCTGGCGCCCGACAATCTCGATGATCCCGCCAAGCTACGCGATGCGGTGCAGACCGTGACCCTGCTGGCGCTGCGCGCGGTCGGGGTCATGGACGCCCGCGCCCGCGGCCTGGTGGTGCAGCAGACACTGCTGCCGACGACGAAGGCGCTGGTTGGCGCGTAAATTCGCCGCGCGAGCGAGGCGGCAGCCTCATCCCGCTCAGTTCGTTGACCGGGCGCGCCTTTTCGTGAAACCGCAGCAACCGCGCCGGACGCTCCGGCTACTTTGCATGGGGTTGTTTTGCGATATTTGTGCTGGCCGGGTCGTGGCCGGCCTACAAATTCGCGTCGCCCTCGGGGCCGACCGAGGCGATGCGCACCATGTTGGTGGTGCCGGGAATGCCGAGCGGCACGCCGGCGACGATGATCACGCGCTGGCCGGCGCGGACGAAGCCGTCGCGGAACGCGATCTGGCCGGCGCGGCCGACCATGTCGTCCTGATCGCGCGCGTCCTCGGCCACCACGCAGTGCACGCCCCAGACCACCGCGAGCCGGCGGCCAGCGGTGATGTTCGGGGTGATCGCCACGATCGGCGGCTTCGGCCGCTCGCGCGCCACGCGCACCGCGGTCGAGCCCGACGAGGTCCAGCAGATCAAGGCGGGCAGGTCGAGCGTCTCGGCGATCTGCCGCGCGGCATCCGCAATGGCATCGCCCGCGGTGGATTCCGGCGCCGGGCGCTGGGCCATGATCACCGACCGGTAGGTCGGGTCGCGCTCGACCTCCTCGCCGATGCGGTTCATGGTCGAGACCGCCTCGACCGGGAATTTTCCGGCGGCAGATTCGGCCGACAGCATGATGGCGTCGGCGCCTTCATAGACGGCGGTGGCGACGTCCGAGACTTCGGCGCGGGTCGGGACCGGCGACTGGATCATCGATTCCAGCATCTGGGTCGCGATCACCACCGGCTTGCCGGCGCGGCGTGCCATGCGCGTCATCTGCTTCTGCAGGCTCGGCACGCGCTCCAGCGGCAGCTCGACGCCGAGGTCGCCGCGCGCCACCATCAGCGCGTCGGAGGCCTCGATGATGTCGGCGAGGCGGTCGATCGCCTGCGGCTTCTCGATCTTGGCCATCACGGCGGCGCGGCCGCGGATCATCTTCTTGGCTTCGAGCACGTCGTCGGCGCGCTGCACGAAGGACAGCGCGATCCAGTCGACGCCGGTGACGAGGGCGGCTTCGAGGTCGGCGCGGTCCTTCGGCGTCATGGCGGAGACCGGCAGGTCGGTGTCGGGCAGGCTGACACCCTTGCGGTCGCTCATCTTGCCGCCGACCACGACACGCGTCACCGCGTGCTCCTTCGAGGTCTCCTCTGCGATCAGACGCACCTTGCCGTCGTCGAGCAGCAGCGCGTGGCCGGGCCGGAGCGCGGCCAGGATCTCGGGATGGGGCAAGTGGACGCGCGTGGCATCGCCTGGCGTCTTGTCGGAATCCAGCGTGAAGGTCTGGCCGTTCTGGAGCTGGACCGAGCCTTCGGCGAAGGCGCCCAGCCTGAGCTTCGGGCCCTGGAGGTCGACCAGGATGCCGATCGGCCGGCCGTAGCTCGACTCGACGTTGCGGATCGTCGCCACCAGCTCGCGCATCTTGTCATGCGAGGTGTGGCTCATGTTGATGCGAAACAGGTCGGCGCCGGCCTCGAACAGGCGGCGGATCATGGCGAGGTCTGACGACGCCGGTCCCAGGGTCGCGAGAATCTTGATACGGCGAAGACGCCTCATGGCTTATTTCCAGACGGGGGTGGCAGGCCGGGCGAGCCGGGGGGCGTAGCACCGGGCGGGCCATTGGGCAAACCGGGAACTCCGCCTGGGCCAACCGGGCCGGGCAGGCCAGGCACGCGCTGTTGCGCCGGCTGTTCGTTGGCGTCGGTCAGCTGCACCGTCCACGCCCGCTGCTCGCCGGTGTCGACCTCGAAATAGCCGGTCCGGTCGTAGCCGCGCGCGAGGCAATCCTCGGTGCCGCGGATGGTGAACTCCTTGTCGCGCGAGCACATGAAGGCCTGCCCCGACCACTCGCCGCCGCGATCATAGTCGATCGCGTAGATGTAATAGTAACGGGCGACCAGCGTTCCCCGCAGCAGGGTCTCGCAGGAGCGGGAGGAGATGTTCCACCAGCCCTCGGTGGTCCAGCCCTCGGCGTCCTTGTAGCCGAGCGCAATGCCGACCCGGCTCGACGTGTTGTTGCAGAGGCGGAAATCGGCGGAGGCCGGGCCGGCGCAGAGGCACAGCCAGACGACCACCAGCACCGGGACCAACCGGGCGAGCAGGCGAAGCGGGGAGCGGGGAGATTCGGCAATCATTGTCGCGGTAGCTATACCAGATCATTGACGATTTGGCGTAGGGCCGGGAACGGCCTCCAAAGAGCGGCAACGCCAGTTTCGGGGCGGTTTGCGCCGGGATATGGCAAAATCTGTGACAGTGCCCACCTGATCCCGTAAGGGTGACCTCCATCGGGCAGGGTTAAGGGGATACAACCATGGCAATCGACGACAAAACCAGAACCGAGCTCGAGGCGGCCGCTTTCCGGCGCCTGGTCGATCACCTGAAGACGCGGACCGATGTCCAGAACATCGACCTGATGAATCTGGCGGGCTTCTGCCGCAACTGCCTGTCCAACTGGCTCAAGGAAGCCGCCGACGCCCAAGGCGTCGCTTTGAGCAAGGACGAGAGCCGGGAGGCCGTCTACGGCATGCCCTACGAGACCTGGAAAGCGAAATACCAGGGCACGGCGACGCCCGAGCAGTTCGAGACGATGAAGCAGGTGCATCCCCACGGCCACTGAGTTCGCGCACACCTGAGTCGCACCACACAACAGCTTTCTGCGCCCCGCAGCAGGAAGGTGTGGGCGCGCTGTGGACGAGCACGATGGTGCCTTGAACGCAGTCGGCACCGACCCTAAGGGTTCTAGCCAGCACGCGCGGTGAGGATGCCGGCGTCACCTCGTTTTGCCAGTTCCATTGGGAGTACCTAGATGGCCACCTCCGCCGCCGTCCGCGACGACGAGCCCGCGACGAAATTTGCCAAGGACCAGCTCAAATCCATCATCGAGCGCATCGAGCGGCTGGAGGAAGAGAAGAAGGCGATCTCCGACGACATCCGCGACGTCTATGCCGAGAGCAAGGGCAACGGATACGACGTCAAGGCGCTGCGCACCATCGTGCGCCTGCGCAAGCAGGACCCCAACGAGCGCGCCGAGGCCGAGACGATCCTCGAGACCTACATGCAGGCGTTGGGGATGATCTGAGGCGTCCTGCCTCAAACACCGCTGCTGCAGCCCGGATGGAGCGCAAGCGAAATCCGGGACTTCTCAAAACGCACGATTGTTCCCGGATGGCGCTGTGCTCAATCCGGGCTACGCGACCGAGTTTTGGAAATAGTCGCTTCGATCAGCGCAGCGCGGCGGTGCGCACGACGAATGACGTCGTCTGGAGCTTGGCGGTGGCGCTGCCGGAGAAGGTCTCGCAGGACAGGCCCTGCATCGGATCGTCGGCAAAACCCATCGCGATCACGGCTCGCGGCTTGACGAAATAGGCACGCAGCGCCGCCGTATCCAGCTCGCCCATCAGCGTGACCGACATCGCACGGCTGGCGCTCGGCGACAGCATCACGATCTTGAGCCAGATGCTCTCGCCCTTGGCGGCGGAGAGGCGCGTCGCGGTCGCGACCATGCCGTCGGTGCTCTTGCCGACCACCGTGTTGATCTCCGTCGCCTGAGCGAGGCTGCGCGATGCGGGGCGGGCCGAACGCGGGATCGGCGCGGAGGCGGCGACGACATTGGCGCGGTCAACCGGAGAGGCGGCCGGCGCGTAAGCCAGCGCCTGAAGAGCTGCGTTGGGCAGGCTCGCGGTTGGTTGCGGATCGGTGGCGGCGGCGAGCGCCTGACGCGCCTTCAACGCTGCGACCTGAGCCGGCGTCGCCTGCTGCGGCGCGGCCGGGACATCATCCCAGAAGCCGCGGGCATTGATGATGTCGGCCGGAGTCTCAGGCTTGCCCTCGACAGACTTGCCGGTCGCCGGCTTGTCAGCCATGGGCGCGGGCTTCGGCTTGGGCGGCGCAACGAGCTGCGCATCGGCCGAAGCGAGCTGGAAGGTTGCGGCGATCTGCGGCTTGGCGCGGGGCGTCGGCACCAGCTCGGCGGGCTTGGCGGCGGCTGCGACCACGGTCGGCGCGGACGGCTTCGCGGCCGTTGCGGGCGCGCCCTCGTCATCCTCGTCGCTGCTCGCGGCGGGAGCCGGCTTGCTCCTGAACAACGCGGCGAAGAAATTCGGCTTGCTGCCGGCGTCGTCGCCGCTGCCGCGCCGCTCGATCTCGGCCTTGGCGACCTCATACCCCTTCAGCGGCACGCCGTCGGTCGGCAGATGCACCGTCTTGCCGTCCGGGAAGACGCGGGCGAGCTGGTCATGCGTCATGCGCGGCCAGTGCCGGACGCTGCCGGTGTCCAGATGCACGAAGGGCGAGCCGGAGGTCGGATAGAAACCGACGCCGCCGCGCTGCAGGCGCAGGCCGGCGAAACGGATCTGCTCCAGCGGCACGCCCGGGATGTAGAAGTCCATCGCATGTCCCAGCATGTGCTGGCTGGAGCGCGCCACGCCGGAGGAGCGGCGGCGGAGCATGGCGTTGGTGGCGGGGGAGCGGTAGGAGGAGATGATCTGGATCGGCTGCTTGCCGTCGACGTCGCGATAGACTTCCCAGAGGATGTCGAACAGGCGACGGTCCATCACCGTCTCGTCCTGGGTGCGCCAGTCGCGCAGGAAGTGGTTGAGCTGCTTCAGTGCCGCTTCGTCGTAGCGGCCGTCGCGCTTGAAGGTGACCGTGAGATCTTCGCCGGAATGGGTGTGATGGAAGGAGAGCGTCTTGGTCTCGTTCAGCGCGGCGGCGTCATGAACCGAGCCCGCGCCCGCAAGCAGCAATGCGGCAGTGAGGCCGATCCGCGGACCGGCCTTCACTCCCGCATGGGACAACGATAGCACAGCGAATTTGCGTGCGAGACCAGTCAGCACGTATGAGCCCACCCAGTCGACGAGCGTTCAAAATGGACTCTCCCGCCAACCCCGTTAGCAGCGTGAAGAGGATGAACGCTTTCTTAAAGCAAGAAGGTTAATTCGAGGTTGACCTTCCCGCCCCCAAACCAAGTCAGAATACAATCCTAACCGGTTGACTGTGGCAAAAAAACGCCCGCTGCCCGGACCCGGATCGACAATGGTTAACGCTAAACGGCCCCATCCATGGGAGGGGCCGTTGATTTCGTTGCGGTATTTAGAAGTCGGGCCGCTTCAGGCTCAGCGGGTGAACACTCGCTGCGGCGGCCGGCGGCCGACCGGAGCCGGCGGCGGGGTGGGCGCCCCGAACAGCCGCTCGAAGAAGTTCGGACCGGAGGAGCCGAAGCCGCCGCCATTGTTGGCCACCGCAACGCCTGAGGGCAGGGTGGTCGCCGGTCGCGAATAGCTCGGCTGCGAGTGCGCAACGACGGCCTCGAGATCCTTGCCGCGGTTGTTCTTCAGGATGTTGATCATGGTCGCGTCGCGGCCATAGACGTCCTTGCGGAATTGCAACTTGCCGGCATCGTCCACGAAGGCGGTCTGATAGGTGATGTTGACCGGGATCGGCGTCGGGAATTTCAGGTCGATCTCGCTCTTGCCGTACATGCTGCGCACGCGCTCGGGCGTGTACTTCTCGTTCGGCATGACGATGTTGAGCAGCACCGAGGCGTATTGATCCGGGTTCTGCACGCGCATGCAGCCATGGCTGAAGGCGCGATCTTCCCTGGCGAACAGGTTCTTGTCCGGCGTGTCGTGCTGATAGACCAGGAACTTGTTCGGGAAGTTGAAGCGGATGCGGCCGAGCGCGTTGGCCTCACCGGGCGGCTGCGAGATGTGCACCGAGCCGTCGCGGTTCTGCTCGAGCTTGAGGCCCATGCGCTGGAGCACGGTCGGGTCCTGCTGAAGCGCCGGCAGATACTCGTTGTAGACGATCGACGGCGGCACGTTCCAGGTCGGGTTGACCGTGATGTACTTCATCGTCTCGGTCAGCAGCGGGGTCGCATGCGAACCCGGCTTGCCGGTGACGACGCGGGTGGTCCAGACCTGCTGGCCGCGCTGCATCACCTTCAACGTGTAGTCGGGGATGTTGAGGATCACATAGGCATCGCCCAGCGAGGGCGCGCCGAGATCGCGCGGCAGCCAGCGCCAGCGCTCCATGTTGACCAGCACGACGTCGATCTGCCTGTCGCGCTTGGGAGTATTGAGCGCCTTGACCGTCTTGTCGTCGAGAATGCCGGTCGGCTTCATCTCGGCGCCGCTCTGGAATTTGCGCACGGCGTCGGCGACGGCGGCGTCATAGCGGGTGTCGCTGGCGTTCTCGGCGAGGCCGAGCTTGGCGCGAAGCTGCGGCACGCGCGGATCTTCCACGACGATCTCGGCCTGCTTCTTGGTCGCCGCCGTGTACTTCAGCGCCGGACCGTCGGCGATCTCGATCACCGGGCCGGTGCCCAGACCGCGGAGCTCCGCGAGCTTGGCCTTCAGCTCCTTGTAGAGCTTGTGCGGCGGGTTGTAGCTGTCGAGCGCTGTGGAAGCGTCAGCTGCGGTCGTGACCTTGGCGAGCACCTCGTTCGGGTCGACCGGATGCTCGGGATAGAGGATGTCGCCGCTGACCTGCGACCAGTGCATGCGACCGCTCTGCGCGTGGCGTGCATAGTCGAACATGCTGGCGGTGAGCTTGAGCTCGGCATCGGCCAGCGCATCGGGCGTGGTGGCGCCGGCGAAATCCGGCACCGGATAATCGGCGGGGCTGAGGCCGTCGGAGGCGGCGTCCTTCAGCCGGGCGATGACGCCCTTGGCCGCGGCGGTCAGGCTGCCGCCTTGCGTCCAAACCGGCGCGAAGTCCCGGGCTCCATAAAACTTCTCGATCGCCGCGCGCTCGTTCTTGCGGTCGAAATGGCGCGACGTCTTGGCGCCGATGAGGTCCTTGAGCTTGTCGGCGACCGGCTGGTCGGCGGCGGGAACGTTGCTCGCGGCCTTCACCGGCTCGGCGGCCGGAGCCGCAGCGGGTGCCGCCGGCGATGCCGCGGTGTCGGCCTTGGCGGGCTCGGTCTTCGCAGGCTCGGTCTTGGCAGGCTCGGTCTTGGCAGGCTCAGTTTTGGCGGTCTCGCTCTTGGGCGCCGCGGTGGCGGGCGTGGTGGCGAGGTCGGAAGGCTTGGTCTCGACCTTGTCAGGGGCGGGGGCGACGTCAGCCTTCACGGGCTCCTTTGTCGGCTCCTTGGCGGAATCCTGGACCGTGGCGGTGGTGTCGAGCCTGATGTCGGCTGCGGTCGGGGGCGGGACGTTGGCCGGCTCGGGACGCGGGATCGCGGCTTCGATCGCAAGCTCTGCCGCGCTGCTGCGCGACTGATCCTGCGCCAGGGCCGAGCTGGCCGACACCGTGAGGAAGGTGGCCGCGACCGTCATCAAGACACGGTCAAAGCCCGCACGGTGGTTCAAACAGTTCCGCATTGTGTCGCACCCCTCGGGTGAACTGTCCCTCATGGAACAGCTTCGTTATCGCCTATTGAGCTTCGGCTAAATCGCGCCGGCCTCTCGAAAGTTGCACGCCTGCACGCAACGATTCCCACGCAGACGATATACAGGCCCCGGTTTTGCAGCCAGCGCTACCCGGGACAATTCACGCCAAACTGACTTCAAGGCAGCCTCTTGGCAACGGATTGTGCGCTTGCGTCACGCGCTTTTCCCTGTGTCTGTCACTTCCAAGTCACGGTTCAAGACGCAGTCGAATTCTGTCGTCGGGCGAACGGTTTACAGCCGGTCTCGCATCGCCCCGCGAAGCTGTGTTCGCATCAGGCTCAGTGCGTCTCCTCGCCGCTTTTCCCGCCATGGCCGGGCACCCCCGCCTCGTCGAGCTTGCGGTAGAGGGTGGACCGGCCGATCTTGAGGCGGCGGGCCACTTCGGACATCTGGCCGCGATAATGCGAAATCGCGAAGCGGATGATCTCGTTCTCCATGTCCTCGAGCGGGCGAACCTCGCCGGTCGGGGTCAGCATGGCGAGAGTTCCGGCAGCTGGAAGCGGCGCGATTGGTATTTCATTACCTGACACGACCGAAGGAGTGGCCGCCGGCTCGAGCATCAGCGGGGCGGTCGGAATCTCCGTGATGGGATGCGGCTGCGAAGCGAGCAGGGGGAAATCACTGAGGCCGAGCTGGTCGCCGTCGCTCATCACCACGGCACGGTAGACCGCGTTCTCGAGCTGGCGGATGTTGCCGGGCCAGTCGAGCTGGGCGAGATGCGCCATCGCCTCGCCGCTGATGCCGGCGATCTGGCGGTTCTCCTCGGCGGCAAAGCGCACCAGGAAATGCCGGAGCAGGTGCGGGATGTCCTCGCGCCGGGCCCGGAGCGAGGGGATCGTCAGCGGCAGCACGTGCAGACGATAGAACAGGTCTTCCCGGAAGTGTCCCTGCTTCACCCGCTCCAGCAGCTTGCGATTGGTTGCCGAGACGATGCGGACGTCGACCTTGACCGGCTTGCGGCCACCGACCGCCTCGACGGCACCCTCCTGGAGCGCGCGCAAGAGCTTGACCTGAGCGGCCAGCGGCAGCTCGCTGACCTCGTCCAGAAACAGCGTACCGCCATGGGCCTCGACGAACTTGCCCATGTGCCGCTCGGTGGCGCCGGTAAAAGCACCCTTCTCGTGGCCGAACAGAATGGATTCGACGAGGTTGTCGGGAATGGCGCCGCAATTGACGGCGACGAACGGCTTGGCCTTGCGCTCGCCGCTGCCATGGATGGCGCGCGCGAACATCTCCTTGCCGACGCCGGACTCACCTTCGATCAGAACGGGGATCGAGGAGTTCGCCGCCTTCTGCGCGGCGCGCATGACCGGCGCCATCGCCTCGGCGCGGGTGATGATATCGGAGAAGGTCAGCCGGCCCTCGCGGCTGTGCCGGATGCGCTGCAATTCGCCCTTGAGCGCGGAGACGTTGAGAGCGTTGCGTAGTGAAACCTGAAGCCGCTCCAGGCCGACCGGCTTGACCACGAAATCGGCCGCACCTGCGCGCATCGCCGAGATCACGTTGTCGATGCCGCCATGCGCGGTCTGCACGATGACGGGGACGTTGAGGCCCGCTTCACGCATTTTCGCCAGCACGCCCATGCCGTCGAGGCCGGGCATCACGAGATCGAGGATGACACCGTCGATGGCCCGAGCATCGGGAGCGGTGAGGGCGGCGATCGCGGCATCGCCGGAGTCCACGACGACCGTCTCATAGCCGCATTTCTGCACCATGTTCTCGACCAGCCGGCGAGCTACGGCGTCGTCGTCGGCGATCAAAATACTGGCAGCCATGGTGTTCCCCGCACGCTACTACTATCTGTCTCGAATCGGGGCACTCTGGCCGAAGCCGATTAACGCACTCTTAAACCTTGATGCCCCCGCCCGCCGCTTCGATTGTTGAACACAGGTTTCCCACACGATGAATTCGCGCTCCAAGTCTGCTCTCAGGAAGTCTGCTCTCAAGAAGTCTGATCTCAAGACGCCCGCTCTCCGCAAGCCTGCCACCAAGACATCCGCCGTCAAGAAATCGGCCGCCAAGAAACCCGTTGCCGACAAATCCGCCGCCAAGACAAAGCCCTCCAAGACCTCACTCGCAAAGCCCGCGAGCAAGACCGGCAGGCTTCCGGAGTGGAACCTGGCCGATCTCTATTCCGGGATCGATGCGCCGGAAGTGACGCGCGATCTCGAAAAGATGGCTGCCGACTGCGTCGCGTTCGAGACGGACCACAAGGGCAAGCTGGCGACAGGGACAGCAAACGAAGATGGCGGAAAATGGCTCGCGGAGGCTGTGCGACGCTATGAGGCGATCGATGATCTCGCCGGCCGCCTCGGCTCCTATGCCGGGCTCGTCCATGCCGGCGACAGCATGGACCCTGCGATTTCAAAGTTTTACGGCGATGTCTCCGAGCGGCTGACGGCGGCATCGACGCATCTTCTGTTCTTTGCGCTCGAGCTCAATCGCATCGATGACGATATTTTGAACCGCGCCATGCAGGCTCCCGAGCTCGCGCATTACCGTCCGTGGATCGAGGATCTGCGCAAGGAGAAGCCGTATCAGCTCGACGACAAGCTGGAGCAGCTCTTCCTGGAGAAGGCGCAGACCGGCTATTCCGCCTTCAACCGGCTGTTCGACCAGACCATCTCCGGCCTGCGTTTCAAGGTCGGGTCCAAGGAGCTCGCGATTGAGCCGACGCTGAACCTGCTGCAGGACCGCGATGGCTCAAAGCGCAAGAGCGCGGCGGAAGCGCTGGCGAAAACGTTCAAGGCCAATGAGCGCACCTTTGCGCTGATCACCAACACGCTCGCCAAGGACAAGGACATCTCCGACCGCTGGCGCGGATTTCAGGATGTCGCGGATTCCCGGCACCTCAACAACCGGGTCGAGCGCGAGGTGGTGGACGCGCTGGTGGCCTCGGTGCGCGCGGCCTATCCAAAGCTGTCGCATCGCTATTATGCGCTGAAGGCGAAGTGGTTCGGCAAGAAGCGGCTGGCCTATTGGGACCGCAACGCGCCGCTGCCGTTTGCCGCGACCGACGTCATCGCCTGGCCGGAGGCGCGAAACATGGTGCTGACGGCCTATCGCGGCTTCTCGCCTAAGATGGCCGATATCGCCGAGCGCTTCTTCACTGATCGCTGGATCGACGCGCCGGTGCGGCCGGGCAAGGCGCCGGGTGCGTTCTCGCATCCGACCACGCCGTCCGCGCACCCCTACGTGCTCATGAACTACCAGGGCAAGCCGCGCGACGTGATGACGCTTGCTCACGAGCTCGGCCATGGTGTGCATCAGGTGCTGGCGGCGAAGAACGGCGCGCTGATGGCGCCGACGCCGCTGACGCTGGCGGAGACGGCAAGCGTGTTCGGCGAGATGCTGACCTTCCGGCGGCTGCTGGCGCAGACCAAGAGCGCCAAGCTGCGCCAGGCGCTGCTGGCCGGCAAGGTCGAGGACATGATCAACACGGTGGTGCGGCAGATCGCGTTCTATTCCTTCGAGCGCGCGGTCCACACCGAGCGCAAGAACGGCGAGCTCACGGCGACGCGGCTCGGCGAGATCTGGCTGTCGGTGCAGGGCGAGAGCCTCGGGCCGGCGATCGAGATCAAGGCGGGTTACGAGAACTACTGGATGTACATCCCGCACTTCATCCACTCGCCGTTCTACGTGTACGCCTACGCCTTCGGCGATTGCCTCGTGAACTCGCTCTATGCCGTCTACGAGAACGCGGCCGAGGGCTTTGCCGAGCGCTATCTCGACATGCTCGCCGCCGGCGGCACCAAGCATTATTCCGAGCTGCTGCGACCGTTCGGGCTCGATGCCAAGGATCCCAAATTCTGGGACGGCGGGCTCAGCGTCATCGCCGGGATGATCGACGAACTGGAGGCGATGGGCTGACGCACGCGACGTAAAACATTTGTTGAACGGTCGGCCGTGGGGAGTTATACAAGTGTATAACGAGGTGCGACCATGAACGAGAACACGGACCCGAAGGACCTGAAGAACGAGTCCACCGTGCTTCAGGTGAGAAAGATAGGCAATTCGATTGGCGTGATCCTGCCGAAAGAGCTCGCGGCTCGCCTGAATCTCAAAGAGGGCGACAAGCTGTTTCCGGTCGAGCAATCGGGCGGTGGTGTCTTGCTGACGCCGCATGATCCCGACTTCGAAAAAGCAATGGAAGTCGCGCGGCGAGGCATGAAGCGTTATCACAACGCACTCGCCGAGCTTGCCAAATGAGCGAGCCGTTCTGGCTGACGCGTCGGATCATCATTGCGATCCATGACGAACAGCTGGTGATCCATGGCGGTGCAAGCGGCCTTCGAGACGAAGGCATGCTCGAATCCGCGCTCGATCGGCCCAGAAACAAATGGTCTTACGAGAGCGCGGATCTTCCTGAACTGGCGGCGGCATACGCTTTCGGCATCGCGCGCAATCATCCGTTCGTCGACGGCAATAAACGCACGTCTCTGCTGGCGCTGTACACGTTTCTCGGCGTGAACGGCATCGACTTCGTTGTGCCCGAGGCAGAAGCGGCAGCCATGATCCTGTCGCTCGCTTCCGATGAGGTCAGCGAGGAGAGCCTCGCGCGCTGGATCCGCGACAATTGGGATTCCAAATGAGCCGATTTGCGGGAAAACCGCGCCCCCCTGCCGTTGCCCTGCCCGAGAGTTTGCGGTATTGCCACCCAGGAATTCGACTTTCGACTGGGGACATCCATGGCTGACCATAGCGAAGTGGCCTACACCACCGCCGACGGCAACGACTATGTTGCCCACGAGCAGACCTATGAGGGCTTCATCAAACTGGTGAAGTATGGCACGGCCTCGGTCGCGCTCATCGTGATCCTGATGGCGATCTTCCTCACCTGATCCATCGCCTGCCGCGCCGCCAGCGTCGTCGGTGCCCATAAAATTTGCATTCAAGCCGGTCCCAAAACCGGTATCCAACGTTGCGGGAGTAACGCTAAGTTCGCGTGCGCGCTTTTTCCCGCGTCGCCGGAGGCCTCATGAAGATTGCCGTTGCCAAGGAAATCGATCCGTCGGAGCCGCGTGTCGCCGCTTCGCCTGATACGGTGAAGAAGTTCAAGGCGTTAGGCGCCGAGATCGCCGTCGAGCCGGGCGCCGGCATCAAGTCGGGCCTGCCGGATTCCGAATTCACTGCCGCAGGTGCCACCGTCAGCACCGACGCGCTGAAAGATGCCGACATCATCATCAAGGTGAAGCGCCCCGAAGCCTCGGAGCTGTCGCAGTACAAGCGCGGCGCGCTCGTCATCGCCATCATGGATCCCTACGGCAACGAGGCCGCGCTGAAGACGATCGCCGATGCCGGCGTCTCCGCCTTCGCGATGGAGCTGATGCCGCGCATCACCCGCGCGCAGGTGATGGACGTATTGTCCTCGCAGGCGAACCTTGCCGGTTATCGCGCCGTGATCGAGGGCGCCGAAGCCTTCGGCCGCGCCTTTCCGATGATGATGACGGCGGCCGGCACCGTGCCCGCGGCCAAGGTGTTCGTGATGGGCGTCGGCGTCGCCGGCCTTCAGGCCATCGCGACCGCGCGCCGCTTAGGGGCCGTCGTCACCGCGACCGACGTGCGTCCCGCCACGAAAGAACAGGTCGAATCGCTCGGCGCAAAATTCCTCGCCGTCGAGGACGAAGAGTTCAAGAACGCGCAGACCGCCGGCGGCTACGCCAAGGAAATGTCCAAGGAATATCAGGCCAAGCAGGCCGCGCTCACCGCCGAGCACATCAAGAAGCAGGACATCGTGATCACCACCGCGCTGATCCCGGGCCGGCCGGCGCCGAAGCTGGTCAGTGCCGAGATGGTCAGGTCGATGAAGCCGGGCTCGGTGCTGGTCGATCTCGCCGTCGAGCGCGGCGGCAATGTCGAAGGCGCGAAGCCGGGCGAGGTCGTCGATCTCGATGGCATCAAGATCGTCGGCTACACCAATGTCGCCGGCCGCGTCGCGGCCTCGGCCTCCAGCCTCTACGCCCGCAACCTGTTCTCCTTCATCGAGACCATGGTCGACAAGAAAGAGAAGAAGCTCGCCGTCAACTGGGACGACGAGCTGGTCAAGGCGACCGCGCTGACGAAAGACGGCGCCGTCATCCACCCGAACTTCCAGCCGAAGGCATAAGGAGAGATCGCCATGGAGCATGTTGCACAGGTCGTCGACCCCTTCGTCTTCCGGCTGTCGATCTTCGTCCTCGCCGTCTTCGTCGGTTATTTCGTGGTGTGGTCGGTGACGCCGGCGCTGCACACCCCGCTGATGAGCGTGACCAACGCGATCTCCTCGGTGATCGTGGTCGGCGCGCTGCTCGCGGGCGGCGTTGCCAACGTCTCGAGTGGCTCGGGCTGGGCGCGCGCCTTCGGCTTCGTCGCGTTGATCTTCGCCTGCGTGAACATTTTTGGCGGCTTCCTTGTCACCCAGCGCATGCTGGCGATGTACAAGAAGAAGTCGAAGTAAGCGGCCACCTCGGGCTGACGGGACAGATGGGGACCTGAGATGAACGCCAATCTCTCTGCATTGTTGTATCTCGTGGCGGGGGTGCTGTTCATCCTGTCGCTGCGCGGATTGTCGAGCCCGGCCTCGTCGCGCCAGGGCAACTTGTTCGGCATGATCGGCATGGCGATCGCGGTCGCGACCACGCTTGCCAACCATCCGCCGGCCGACGGCCTGGCCTGGGTGCTCGTCATCGTCGGCATTGCCATCGGCGGCACCATCGGCGCTGTCATCGCGCGCCGCGTGCCGATGACCTCGATGCCGGAACTGGTCGCCGCCTTCCACTCGCTGGTCGGCATGGCCGCCGTGCTGGTCGCGGCCGGCGCGTTCTACGCGCCCGAGGCCTTCGACATCGGCACGCCCGGCCACATCCATGCGCAGAGCCTTGTCGAAATGTCGCTCGGCGTCGCCATCGGCGCGCTGACATTCACGGGCTCGGTGATCGCGTTCCTGAAGCTGTCCGCGCGGATGAGCGGCGCGCCGATCATCCTGCCGTTCCGCCACATCATCAACATCGCGATCGCCGCCGCGCTGGTGTTCTTCATCGTCGGGCTGGTGATCTCCGGCAGCGCGTTCGACTTCTGGATGATCGTCATCCTGGCGCTGGCGCTCGGCGTGCTCATGATCATCCCGATCGGCGGCGCCGACATGCCGGTCGTGATCTCGATGCTGAACTCCTACTCCGGCTGGGCCGCGGCCGGCATCGGCTTCACGCTCGGCAATTCGGCGCTGATCATCACCGGCGCGCTGGTCGGATCAAGCGGCGCGATCCTGTCCTACATCATGTGCCACGCGATGAACCGGTCCTTCATCTCGGTCATCCTCGGCGGCTTCGGCGGTGAGACCGCCGCGGCCGGCGGCGGTACGGGCGAGCAGAAGCCCGCCAAGCTCGGCTCGGCGGACGATGCGGCCTTCATCATGAAGAACGCGCAGAAGGTCATCATCGTGCCCGGCTACGGCATGGCAGTGGCGCAGGCTCAGCACGCGCTGCGCGAAATGGGCGACATCCTGAAGAAGGAAGGCGTCGAGGTGAAATACGCCATTCACCCGGTGGCAGGCCGTATGCCCGGCCACATGAACGTGCTGCTCGCCGAAGCCAACGTGCCCTATGACGAGGTGTTCGAGCTCGAGGACATCAACTCCGAATTCGCGCAGGCCGACATCGCCTTCGTGATCGGCGCCAACGACGTCACCAACCCGGCGGCCGAAGAGGACAAGACCTCGCCGATCTACGGCATGCCGGTGCTGCAGGTCTGGAAGGCCGGCACCGTGATGTTCATCAAGCGCTCGCTGGCCTCGGGTTATGCCGGCATCGACAATCCGCTGTTCTATCGCGACAACACCATGATGCTGCTCGGCGACGCCAAGAAGGTCACCGAGAACATCGTCAAGGCGATGTAGGCGCGCGAAGGAAGCGGACCGTGGCCATCGACAAGGATGGCACCGGTCCCATCGCATGCCGCCCAAGGCGACGCGCGAGCAGCGCGTCAAATGGCACGCCGCCCACAAGGTGGCGTGCGGCTGTCGCGACTTACCGGCAAGCCTTCGGCCTGACGTCATGAAATTGCTGCGGAGCCGTCGCAAGCCCTGAGTTCAAACCGGGGCCGGCCGCGCCATGATCACCATCGCCAAGTGGACTGTCATCCTGCTCGTGACCGTCTATTTCGTCGGGCTCGTCGTGCTGTATGTCCGGCAGCGCGAGATGCTGTTTCCGATCCCGCCCGTCGGTCGCACTGCACCCGATGCCGCAGGTTTGCCCGAGGCAGAAGAGCATGTCCTGACCACCTCGGATGGCGAGAAGGTCATTGTCTGGCACGTGCCGGCGAAGTCCGGCCGTCCCGTGATCCTGTATTTCCCGGGCAATGGCGATTTTCTTGCGGGTCGTGTCAGCCGCTTCAAGGCCATGATTGCTGACGGCACCGGCCTCGTCGCGCTGTCCTATCGCGGCTATGCCGGCTCGAGCGGCGCGCCGAGCGAGCAGGGCCTGCTGCGCGACGCGGCCAAAGCCTACGCTTTCACCAGCGCGCGCTATGGGGCGGAACGAATCGTCGCCTGGGGCTTTTCGCTCGGGACGGGCGTGGCGGTCGCGCTCGCCTCCGAACACGCCATCGGCAGATTGATCCTGGAGGCGCCGTACACTTCGACCGCCGACATTGCAGCATTGGCATTCCGGTACGTGCCAGTGCGCCTTCTCATGCGCGACCAGTTTCGCTCCGACGAACGGATCGCGCGCGTCACGGTGCCGCTGTTGGTGATGCATGGCACCAATGACCTTGCCATTTCGATCCTGTTCGGGGAGCGTCTGTTCGCGCTCGCGCATGAACCGAAGCAGTTCGTGCGCTTTGCGGGCGGCGGACATGACAATCTCGACAGTTTCGGTGCGGTCGAAACGGCAAGGCGCTTCATTGGATATTAGACGATCCGTCACGCGGCTCAGGGGCGTATCCCTCGTCGCCATGCTCGCCTTGTTGCCGCAGCAGGCCTGGGCCGCAACCGGGCTCGACGGTGCGGCGATGCGCTGGCCCTATGCGCTGCCCTTTGCCGGTCTGCTGCTGTCGATCGCGCTGGGGCCCTTGTTGTTTCCGAAGATCTGGCACCATCATTACGGCAAGGTCGCCGCCGCCTGGTCGCTGGCCGCGCTCGTCTCGCTCGTGATTTTCGCCGGCGGCACGGCAACACTGGCGGCGCTCGTCCACGCCATGCTCGCCGAATATCTCGGCTTCATCGTGCTGTTGTTCTCGCTCTACGTCGTGGCTGGGGGCATTCTCATCACCGGCGACATCAAGGCCACGCCGGCGATCAATGTCGGCATCCTCGCGCTCGGCACGCTGGGGGCGAGCATTGTCGGCACCACGGGTGCCGCGATGATCCTGATCCGTCCGCTGATCCGAGCCAACCGGCCGCGGCGGCATAACGCTCATGTCATCGTGTTCTTCATCATCCTGGTTGCCAATGTCGGCGGCGCGTTGAGCCCGCTCGGCGATCCTCCGCTGTTCGTTGGCTTCCTGCATGGTGTCGACTTCTTCTGGACCACACGGACCATCTGGCTGCAGACCGCGCTCGTGGCCGGATTGCTGCTCGCGATTTTCGTCGCCGTCGACGTCTGGCGCTTCCGCAGCGAGCCCTTGCGCGAGGAGGCCGGTTCCGCCAAGCCGGTCCGCATCCGCGGCCTCGTCAATCTCGTGCTGATAGCTGCCATCGTCGCGAGCCTGCTGATGTCGGCGATGTGGAAGTCCGGCATTGCCTTCGACGTTCTCGGAACGAAGCTCGAGCTGGAGGATATCGCGCGCAATTCGGCGCTGCTCGCCATTGCGGCGCTGTCGGTGTGGCTGACGCCGGACGAGCACAGGCTGGCCAACGGCTTCACCTGGGAGCCGATCCGCGAGGTCGCAAAGCTGTTCGCGGGCATCTTCGTCGCCATCATCCCCGTGATCGCCATGCTCAATGCCGGTCACCACGGCGCCTTCGCCTGGCTGTTGTCGGCCGTAACGGGGCCGGACGGAGCGCCGCGCGAGGTCGCCTATTTCTGGTTCACGGGCTTGATGTCGGCATTCCTCGACAATGCACCGACCTATTTGTTGTTCTTCGAGCTCGCCGGCGGCGACCCGCACGTGTTGATGCATGAGATGTCGGGCACGCTTGCTTCCATCTCGATGGGGGCGGTCTACATGGGGGCGCTCACCTATATCGGCAATGCGCCGAACTTCATGGTAAGCAGCATCGCCAGCGAGAACGGCATCGAGATGCCGAGCTTCTTTGGCTATCTCTTGCGCGCCAGTGCCGTGCTGATCCCGCTGTTCCTGCTGCTGACGTTCCTGCCCATCGCACCGATGCCGCACTGGCATTGAATCTGCCGGCCGATTTGCTACTGCTCGGCCGGATGATTGGAGCCGATGGATGAGCGCGCATAATCCGATGCCCCGGTCGGCCTGGATCTTTCCGGCGCTGGCCGTGCTGTTGTTCGCAGCCGTCAGCGCAACGGGCTACGCGTTCACGCTCTCGCTGAGCGGGCTCGTCTTCGCGACCGTGCTGCTCGTCATCCTGTTCGGCACTGTGTTCGCCGCGGTTCATCATGCCGAAGTGATCGCCGAAAGGGTCGGCGAGCCCTATGGCACGCTGGTGCTGACGCTCTCGGTGACCATCATCGAGGTGGCGCTGATCACCACGATCATGCTCGGTGACAAGCCCGCGCCGGCGCTGGCGCGCGACACCGTGTTCGCCGTGGTCATGATCGTCTGCAATGGCCTCGTCGGGCTCTGCATCTTCATCGGCGGCCTGCGCTATCGCGAACAGGGTTTTCAGCTGTCGGGCGCCAACGTCTATCTCAGCGTCCTGTTCGCGCTCGCGACCATCACGCTGATCATGCCCAACTACACGACCAGTACGCCGGGGCCGGTCTATTCGGCAGCTCAGCTCGGTTTCGTCGACGTCGTCACGCTCGCGCTGTACGGGGTGTTTCTCTACACCCAGACGGTCCTGCACAAGGATTACTTCGTCCATGAACGGGCGGACGGGGACAGCGGCGCGGTGCATCTGTCGGGCAGAAAGTTCGTGCTCAGCGTCCTGCTGCTGCTGATTGCACTGCTGGCGGTGGTGCTGCTCGCCAAGAAGTTCTCGCTGGTAGTCGATGCCGTTGCGGTCAGGATCGGCGCGCCTCCGGCCTTTGCCGGCCTTCTGGTCGCGCTCCTGATCCTGATGCCGGAAGGCGTCGCGGCCGTAGCAGCGGCCCGCAGGAACGATCTGCAAAAGAGCATCAACCTCGCGCTGGGCTCGTCGCTCGCCACCATCGGGCTGACGATTCCGGCCGTCGGCATCGCCACCTACGCGCTCGACAAGGAGCTCGAGCTCGGCCTCAGCGCCCAGGGCAGCGTGCTCCTGCTCCTGACCTTCTTCCTGAGCATGCTGACCTTCGGCACAGGCAGAACAAACGTCCTGTTCGGGCTGGTCCATATGGTGGTATTTGCCGTCTACGTATTCATGGTTTTCGTGCCCTGAACCCATTTTGCGCGTCCGCCGCCCTCGCCGGCCGGATCGCGTCCCAGGAGAGTTACCGATGCTTGCCGCCAGATCCGAGGTTCAGGTCGATAACGAACAGGTCCGGGTGACCGAATGGCGGCTCGGTCCGGGCAGCGCCACCGGGCATCACACCCACGGCATGGATTACGTGATTGTTCCCGTGGTCGCCGGCGAAATGACCATCGTGGCGCCCAATGGCGAGCGGTCCAAGGCGCAGCTTGCGGCCGGGAAATCCTATTTCCGCAAGGCGGGCGTCCAACATGACGTACTTAACGAAACCTCAACCGAGATCGTGTTCCTTGAGATCGAGCTAAAGCCGTAAGTCCGGCCTTAACAACTTGCCATCGATCCGTCGCAGTTGATCCCTTACAATGCCCCAAAGTTCCCGCATCAGATCGCGCGGGGAGTGGCCGGAATGCTGAAATACCTCGCTAAAATTTCGATGGATATTTTCCCCTCGGTGCTCGCGACGATCATCGGGGCGTACATCGTTAACCACTACATCAACGCCAAGCCGGCGGCTGATGCCCCTGCGGCCGTGGTGGCCCCTTCCCAGGCCGGCAGCGACGGCAAGCCGACGGACACCGCCAACCTTCCTGGGCCCGGCGTCAAGGCCAAGGGCATCTCGGAGAAGAGCGTCTCCGACAAGGGTGTGACGGACAAGGCTGCGGCCGAGAAGCCCGCCGAGAAGCGTGAGACCAAGGCTGCAGACGTCGCGCCTGCCGACGCCCCCTCGCATGGCCGCCCCCCCGCGCGCGAGAAGGCCGCCGCGAAGGCGACCCCGCCAACCACTGCACCGGTCGCGGAGGCCAATGCCGCGCCGGCCGGAGCGTCCCAGGCTGCGACCCCCGACGCCAACGACTTGGCGCGCGCCGCCATCGAGCGTCTTCGCAAGTCGCCTGAGGGCAAAGCTGCCGAAGCCAAAGCTGCCGAGACCAAGCCGGTCGAGCGGACCTCCGAGCCCGCGGTGCGCGAAGCTACCCGCGTCCCCGAGGCTCCGCGCGTCATCACGACGGAGCCCTCAGCGGTCCGTCCGCTGCCGCCGCCGATCACGGTGTCCACGCCCTCGCCGGAGACCTATGGCAATGGCGGTCCGTCGCCGTCTTACACGGCCTCGGTCGGCAACGACGACCCGAATCGGATCTCGCCGCCGGCGGACATTCCCGTGCCGGTGATCGCGCCGCCGCTCGATCTGCGCGCCGATGCCGGTGCGACCATGCCCCGGCCGAAGAAGACCAATGTGGCCGACGAGATGCTGTCGGGCATGAAGTCGATGTTCCACTCCGTTCTGCCCAAGAGCGCCACTCCGGACTAAGACAGCGTCTGCGGCGGGTCCAAGCCGTCAGCCGCCGACGCGGGCGAGGCCGCTGCGTGCGGTGTCGTCGCGTGGACGAAGCGAGACGGCCCTGGTGTAGGATGCCGCCGCCTTGGCCTTGTCGCCCAGCCGTTCATAGGCCTGTCCGCGCGTGGTCCAGACCTGCGCGTTGTGCGGATCCGCCTCGGAAGCCTCATCCAGATCGGCTGCGGCCTCCTTGATCTTGCCGAGCGCGAGATAGCTGGTGGCGCGGCCGAGCAGCGGTTCGACCTTCTGAGGGTTGAGTCCGCTCGCGGCGCTGAAATCGGCGATCGCGAAGTCGTGCTGATGATTGGCCTGGTAGATCAGGGCACGGCCATAAAGCGCCTGCGCATTGTAGGGATCGAGACCGACTGCGCGATTGAACTCGTCGAGCGCTGCCGCGGTCTCGCCTGACTTCGCCAGGGATTGGGCTTTTGCGGTGTGGGCCTGAGCTTCGGTGACGTTGCCGGGGCTCACCGCGCTCTCAGCGGGCGCGGCCGCCTTGGGCGCCTCCTGCGGCTTGTCCTTCTCCGGCATCAACGATCCCAGATCGAAGGAGCACGCGCACAGCGCAATCCCCATCAAAGCCAGCGCGAACGGCTGCCAGATCCGGCGTCGCCGCGCCAAGCCGCGCTCGGGGAAAGGGGAGGCCATTTACGGTTCGCTCGCGCTCGTGCCGCACTGGTAGTGCCCCGTCCCAGAAAGGCACCGCTCACAAACAATAACGCGGGCCAGGGGCCCGCGTCATCGGAAACTGAAGTCTTGCAAGATCCGGTAGATCAGCGCGGTCCGCGCGGACCTGCACCCGGGCCGCCACGGCCGCCGCGATCACCGCCGGGGCCGGCGCCGAACACCGGCTTCGGCTTCATCGGCAGCAGGCCTTCGCGCTGCAGCTTCTTGCGGGCCAGCTTGCGCGCGCGGCGCACGGCTTCGGCCTTTTCGCGGGCCTTCTTCTCGGAGGGCTTCTCGTAGTGACCGCGGAGCTTCATCTCGCGGAAAATTCCCTCGCGCTGCATCTTCTTCTTCAGCGCCTTGAGGGCTTGATCGACATTGTTATCGCGAACGAGAACCTGCACGCGGCATCCTCTTCAGTGGATCGGATTTGAATTCTGGTAAGACGAAGGGGATGGCGAAACGCGCAAGCCCTTAACCTTGAGGGCGCCCATGTATCAGACAAAACCTGGAATGTCCACCGGCCAAGCGGGGATTCGGGCCAAGTTCAGCCATTAAATGAGGCAAAATACCTCCGTGCGGCCCTGATTTGGGAGATTTGACGCCCATGATGGGGCCGTTCCGGAGCTTTGTTCCGGAATCTTGCAAGCAGGGGACTACACATGGATATCAAGAAATACGCTGCAGAAGCCATCGGGACCTTTTGGCTCACATTCGCAGGCTGCGGGAGCGCGGTGATCGCCGCCGGCTTTCCGCAGGTCGGAATCGGCCTGGTCGGTGTCTCCCTCGCGTTCGGACTCAGCGTGGTCACCATGGCCTATGCGATCGGCCATATCTCGGGTTGCCATCTCAATCCGGCGGTCACCGTCGGTCTTGCAGCCGGCGGCCGTTTTCCCGCCGGGCAGATCCTGCCCTATGTGATCGCCCAGGTGGCTGGTGCGATCGTGGCTGCATGGCTTCTCTATGTCATCGCGAGCGGGGCTCCCGGATTCGACGTCGGCAAGGGCTTCGCATCCAACGGCTACGACGCGCATTCGCCCGGCCAGTACAGCATGATCGTGTGCTTCCTCACCGAGGTGGTGATGACGATGATGTTCCTGTTCATCATCATGGGCGCCACCCATGGCCGCGCGCCCGCGGGCTTCGCACCGCTCGCGATCGGGCTCGCGCTGGTGATGATCCATCTCGTCAGCATCCCCGTCACCAACACGTCGGTGAACCCGGCGCGCAGCACGGGTCCTGCGCTGTTCGTCGGCGGCTGGGCGACAGCGCAGCTTTGGCTGTTCTGGGTCGCGCCGCTGATCGGCGGCGCGCTGGGCGGGGTGATCTATCGCTGGCTCAGCGAGGAGCCCGCAGGAATCGTCGCGGGCGTGAAGACGGCGTAGAGAGCGTTTTCGAGCGAAGCGGATACCGGTTCGCGTCAAGAAAACGCGTCAAAAGAAAATTGCCAAGCGGGATCGCAGCGATTGCCGCGGTCCCCTCACTTGCCTTGCGATGGCCTGACTTCGGTGACGTGGCCCATCTTGCGGCCGGGGCGCGGCGCCCCCTTGCCATAGATGTGCACGGTCGCGCCAGGCACGCCCAGCCACTTCTCGTAGTCGTTGATCTCGTCGCCGATCAGGTTGGTCATGGTGACGACCTCGCCGTGCCGCACCGGCTTGCCGAGCGGCCAGCCGGCGATGGCGCGGATGTGCTGCTCGAACTGCGAGACGGACGCGCCGTCGAGCGTCCAGTGCCCTGAATTGTGCACGCGCGGAGCGATCTCGTTGACCAGCACCTTCGGTCCGGTGCCATTGGCCAGCACGAACATCTCGACGGCGAGCACGCCGACATAGTCGAGCGCGCTCGCGATCTTTCCGGCAATGCTGCGCGCTTCCTCGGCGAGCGTGTCCGGGATCTGGGCCGGCGCGCGCGATATCTTCAGGATGTGGTCGCGGTGCTCGTTCTCGGTGACGTCGAAACACTCGACTTCGCCTGTGACCGAGCGTGCGGCGATCACGGAGATCTCGCGCTCGAACGGCACGAAGGCTTCCAGGATCGCCGATTTGGTGGCGAGGCTGGTCCACACCTTGGCGATGTCGTCGCCCTCGCGGATGATGGCCTGGCCCTTGCCGTCATAACCGAAGCGGCGGGTCTTGAGCACGGCCGGTAGGCCGATCCTGGCGATCGCCTCGCGCAACGAGGCGACGGAAGTGACGTCGGCGTAGGCTGCGGTGCCGATCCCGAGGCGGCTGACAAAATCCTTCTCGGCGAGCCGGTCCTGGGTGGTCTCGAGGATCTTGCGATTGGGGAGCACCGGGCGGCGTGCGTCCAGCACCATCGCAGCGGCCGAGGGGACGTTCTCGAATTCGTAGGTGATGACATCGACGTCGCCCGCGAACAGCTCGAGCGCTTCGACATCGGCATATTCGGCGCAGGTCGCGTTCAAGACGACGTCGAAAGCCGGCGAGTCCGGATCGGGCGAGAACACCTGGCAGCGCAGGCCGAGCCGTGCCGCAGCCATTGCCAGCATCCGGCCCAATTGTCCGCCGCCGAGGATTCCGATGGTGTCACCGGGCTTCAGCTTCACGTGCCGGGTGTCAGTCACGCCTGGCCCTCCGGGCGCTCAGCGACCGCCTCGGTCTGAGCCTTGCGCCAGGCGGCGAGGCGGTCGGACAAGGCCGGATCGGACAGTGCCAGGACGGATGCTGCCAGCAGCGCGGCGTTGGTCGCGCCGGCCTTGCCGATGGCGAGGGTGCCGACCGGGATGCCGGCGGGCATCTGGACGATCGAATAGAGCGAATCGAGGCCCTTGAGCGACTTGGATTCGACGGGAACGCCGAACACCGGCAGTTCGGTCAGCGCCGCCGCCATGCCGGGCA
The DNA here is from genome assembly GCF_004570865.1 of Bradyrhizobium frederickii. Lineage (GTDB taxonomy): Bacteria > Pseudomonadota > Alphaproteobacteria > Rhizobiales > Xanthobacteraceae > Bradyrhizobium > Bradyrhizobium frederickii. The sequence goes on along the minus strand of NZ_SPQS01000013.1, from coordinate 127,085 downwards.
GGTGCGCAGCGCCTCCAGCGCCGGCGATGATGACCTTGTACCCCGCGGCCTTGGCGCCCTTGGCGAAAGCAAACAGCCGGTCGGGGGTGCGGTGGGCCGAAACGATGCGGCTGTCGGCTGCAACGCCCAGCGCGGCGAGCGTGTCGGCGGCGTGCCGCATCGTGTCCCAGTCCGACTGGCTTCCCATGATGATGGCGATCGGCGCGGTCATGACGTTAATTGTGCCCGAAAAACAGAAGGATAGGCCAGATTAACGGTTCCGGCCGGCGGCTCGCAAGGCGGTGGCAAGGAGAAGGGAATCCACTATCCTGTCTTGGTGAATCCCCGCAAGCCTTCATTGAGCAGGATGCCCATGAAGAAACCAAAAAGGGCGCGTGCTGCGAAGGCCAAGGCGGCCCGGAAGACCAGCGCCGGCCGTTCCAAAGCCGCCCCGAAGCGCCCGGCCAAGCGTCCTGCGAAGCCGCCGCGGCGCGCCGCGGCGGGCGATGATGGCGCCAAGGAGACCCTCAGGGCGACGATCCGGGACTTGCGGACCAAGCTCAAGGAGGCGCAGCGCCGGGTCGCGGAGCTGGAAGCCGCGGCCGATACCGATTTTCTGCTCGAGATTCCCAACCGCCGCGGCTTCGAGCGCGAACTCGCGCGCGCCGTCGCCTACATGAAGCGCTACCGCGCCAGCGGGGCGCTGATCGTGCTCGACGTCGATCGGCTGAAGCCGATCAACGATTCGTTCGGTCATGCCGCCGGCGACGAGGTGCTCAAGGCGATTGTCGCCATACTGACGCGGCAGGTCCGTGCCTCCGACGTGGTCGGCCGGCTCGGGGGCGACGAGTTTGCGCTGCTGCTCTGGAATCTGAGCGAGACCGATGCCAAGGCGAAGGCCGCCGCCTTCGAACAGGCGATCGACGAATTGTCTTTCGTCTTTCGCGGCCAGCACGTGAGCGCGGGTGCCTCCGCCGGTGTTGCGCTGCTGGGGGCGCAATCCGATGCAGGCCGCGCCCTGGAGGAGGCGGATGCCGCGATGTATGTGCGCAAGGCGCACCGGCGGCACGAGCCGCGGATCAGTCTGGTCAGCAGCTGATTCCTACAACGTGGCGAGATCTTCCGGCACGTTGCCGAATTTGCGCAGCAGCGTGGCGTCCCCGAATTCGCCGGTCATGGGATCGCCGCTGCGGCTGAACGCGACCGCACCGATGTGGCCTGCGCCGCGCGACAAGGCCTCGGCGCGCCGCAACGCGGCCGTCGAACTCTGGCATTCTTCCGCTGCACCTGCGACAGGCGAGCCGTCGGCATCGATCAAGAAGGGCATTGCAACGTAATAGGTCACGTCCGACATGGCGCTGCTCCGAAGTTGAACTCAGGCGACGTTGCTCTTGCTCCGCATCCTGCTGTGCGAGGTCTCGGGGATGCAGCCGGCGGAGATTGCCGCCTGCAATTCCTCCAGCTCGGCCTCCAGATATTCGTTGGCCATGATCAGCGCCTTGATGGTGCTGCGCAGATTGCCGTCGCACATCGCGATGGCCTGGTCGCAGGCCTGTTCATAGTGGCTGTTGTCGAGAAGGGCGGCTGTCGACATCTGCGTTTCCTCGGGCGTTCCTGGGGGCGTTGGGGCACCCCAATGTTCTTATTTTGTTCTTTTCGAGTCAAGCGGATTCGATACCGGGTGGGCTTGTCGCGCAGCCTGTGGATCAGGCGATGATGTCGGGCGTGATCTGGTCTTCGATGAACGCGATGCGGTCGCGCAACAACAGCTTGCGTTTCTTCAGTCGCTGCAACCGCAACAGGTCGGGGGCGGGCGATTGATGCAGTGCATCGATCGCCGCATCGAGATCTCGGTGTTCCTGCTGCAACCGGGTGAGCTCGGCTTCGAGCTCACGCTCGTCTTCATTGGTCATGTCTGCGGTGGCCGAAAACCGATAGGCGTGAGACTAAGGCTGTGGATGCCCTGTGGAAATTATCGTCCTTGCGCGGCGTGATCGCAAGCGATCTGCGCCCTTGCTCGCCGATCTCCCGCAACATATTTCCGCGGGGGCGCCGAGCGACCGTGCAAGCGCATTGATATCACGGATTTTTCCGGCGCGGTTCCTCTACTCACGCTTCGTTACATATGAATTTTCAAAAATGAAGCTGCAACGACGGATACCCATCGACAGAACGAATCGGTGATGTAGACTTGCTTGTCCGGATCGAATCCTGAGGTTCAACCCTACCGAGGAGGTTTCGAATGACAATTCAGGCACATCTCGTTGAATTGGAACGGAAGCACAAACTTCTCGAAAACGAATTGCACGACGCTCTCGTGCACCTTTCAACAGACGACCTGCAAATTGTTGAGTTGAAGCGCCGGAAGTTGATGGTCAAGGACCAGATCGAGCGTCTGAAGCACGGCGACACGCTCCACTAGTAACCCCCATAACAGCGTAGAGTTGATCGTACCCTTCATCATGCAGGGATGAGAGTTATTGCGCTCGTCCCTGCTGCAAGGGAAGCATCGCGCAACGTGCTTGCGCGATGCTTGAACCTGTCTGCGCTCTAGACCTCTGCGAGCTCGGCGACGTGATCTGCGATCGCGAGCGATGACGTCAGTCCAGGGGACTCGATCCCGAACAAATTCACAAGCCCTGCGACGCCGTGATCGCGCGGACCCTGCATCAGGAAGTCCTGCGTGGCCACCGCGGGCGGTACGATCTTCGGCCGGATGCCTGAATAGCTCGGCATCAACGCGCCGTCGGGCAGCGCCGGCCAATATTTGCGGATCGCCGGATAGAAGCGCTCGGCGCGTGACGGGTCGACCTCGTAATCGATCGTCTCGATCCATTCGACGTCAGGGCCGAAGCGCGCCTGGCCGGCCATGTCCAGCGTCAGGTGCACCCCCAAACCGCCGGGTTCGGGCACCGGGTAGATCAGGCGCGAGAACGGCGCCTTGGCATTGCAGCTGAAGTAATTTCCCTTGGCGAGATAGGCCGGCGGAATTCGCTCCAGCGGCATGCCGTCGATATTGCGCGCCACCGTCGTCGCCGACAGCCCCGCGGCGTTGACGAGCAGGCTGCATTGCAGCGTCATCGGCGCCTCGCCCCCGGCCTCGATCTCGATGACGCCGCCGGCCGCCTTGGCGCGGATCAGCGGGGTGCGGAACGCGAAGGCCGCGCCGGCTTCCTCGGCTTCGCCGCGCAGCGACAGCATGTAGGCGTGGCTGTCGATGATGCCCGTTGAGGGCGACAGCAGCGCGGCGTCGCAGGCCAGCGCCGGCTCCAGCGCGCGTGCCGCCTCGCCCGCGAGCAGCTGCATGTCGAGCACGCCATTGGCCTCGGCATGCGCCTTGATCGATTGCAGCTTCGCGGTCTCCTGCGGGCTGGTCGCGACGATCAGCTTGCCGCAATTCTTGTGCGGGATGCCGCGCTCGGCACAGTAGCGGTAGAGCGCGTGCTTGCCGGCGACGCACATGCGCGCCATCCAGCTCCCGGCGCGGTAGTAGATGCCGGCATGGATCACCTCACTGTTGCGCGAGGAGGTGATGGTGCCGATCGCCTCGGCCTCCTCGAGCACGATGACCTCGCGGCCGGCCTGCGCCAGCCTTCGGGCCACCGCGAGCCCGACCACGCCGGCTCCGATGACGACGCAATCGACCCTATCCATGGTTGTGCAGCATGCCCGCTGGGAGCGCCGGTGGCGTAAGACCTGGAACGAATGGCGCGGGGCCGTTTTCCGTTAAGGAAGAATTTATCATGTCAGGCCAATTGCCGTATTTCACGTCACATTTTTCTGTTGCGCGTACAGGCGTTTACCCGATCCAAACCCGTGAAGCCAGACAATCCGACGTTGAAATCGCGGGTGGCTGATGGCTGAGAAGAACTGGCACGAGGGCAGCACGCTTCCGATTGCTGTGCAGGCCGTTGTGTGCCTCGCCGGCACGGTTGCGCCCGCGCGCGCCCTTGCGCTGTCGGACGGCTTTGCCGCGCCGAGCTATCTTGGTCAGCTCGACCCCAACATGGTCTGGGAAGCCCTGATCGCAGGCATCGTCGTCTGCGCCTTCCTTGCCGCGATCTCGCTGTGGATTCATTCCTCGCTGCGCCGGACCAGACGTTTGCAGCTGCGGCGCAACGCCTTCGTCTCCTCCGCCATGAACAATCTCAATCAGGGCGTGGTGATGACGGATGCGCAACGCCGCATCATCTTCTGCAACGACCGCTATCTCGAGATCTACGGCCTGACGCGCTCGGATCTCTGGCCTAACATGAACGGCTATGAGCTGCTCGACCTGCGACGTAGGCGCGGGGTGCTCGGCGGCGCCTCCGACGACGAGTTCTATGAGAAGGCGGCCAGCACCAATGGCCTGATCACCGAACTTCCGGACGGTCGGGCCATCCTGGTGAAATATTTCGTGCTGCCGAACGGCGGCTCGGTGGCAACGCATCTCGACGTCAGCGAGCAGCGCAAGCTGTCGCGGCAGCTCGCCTCGACCAAGCAGTTTCTCGAAACGTTGCTGGACAATGTTCCGGCCTGCGTGGCTGCGAAGAACATCGAGGACGGCCGCTATATCTTCGCCAACCGCGCCTATGAGCGGTTCTGGGGCTTCTCGCGCGACTACGTCGTCGGCAAGAAGGCGCGAGAGCTGTTCGAATCCGCTTCGGCGGACAGCATCGAGGCGACCGACCGGGCAGCACTCGATTCGCCGGACGGCCAGTTCCGCAACGAATTCGAGGTCGACCGCGGCGGCGAGCGGCGCATGGTCGCCTCGATCCGGATCGTGGTCCGCAACGAGAGCAACAAGCCTGAATTCCTGATGCTCGTGTTCGAGGACATCACCGACCGCCGCTCGCTGTCGAAGGAGCTGGAGAGCACCAAGAAGTTCCTCGAACTGGTGGTCGACAACATCCCGGTGGCGCTGATCGTCGAGCAGGTCAAGGATGGCCGCTATCTGCTCGCCAACCGCAGCGCGGAGACGATCCTCAATCGCCGGCGCGAGGAAGCCACGGGCCTGACGGCGTCCGACATCTTCAACCCCAAGGAAGCCAAGCTGATCATCGCGCGCGACGAGGCCGCGATCAAGAAACGCGGGATGATCACCGAGGAGCATCCGATCTCCACCAAGGACGGCCTGCGGCTGTTCCTGACCCGCCGCGCCACCGTGCTCGGCGACACCGGCGAGCCGCAATATCTGATCAAGACCCACGAGGACGTCACCGACCGCCGGCAGACCGAGTCGCGCATGGCGCACATGGCCTATCACGACGGCCTCACCGATCTGCCGAACCGTGCGGCCTTCCTTCAGGCGCTGACCCAGATGATCGAGGCCTGCGAGGGTACCGACGAGGAGTTCGCCGTGCTCTGCGTCGACCTCGACGGTCTCAAGGAGGTCAACGACGTCTTCGGCCACGCACTCGGCGACAAGCTCCTGATCGAGGTGGCCCAGCGGCTTCAGGACTCCGCCCGCGGCGGCGTGGTCGCGCGCCTCTCCGGGGACGAATTCGGCCTCATCATCGACGGCAAGCAGCCGGATTCCGGCCTTGCGCTGGCGCAGCATCTCGGCGAAGCCGTCGCGAAGGAATTCCAGATCGACGGCCGAGCGGTCCGCGCCGGCGCCACCACCGGCATGGCGGTCTTCCCGCACAATGGCGCCGACGGCGCCTCGCTGCTTGCCAATGCCGGTGCGGCGCTGTTCCGCGCCAAGCAGAAGTCCCGCGGCACGATCAGCCTCTACCAGCCGGAAATGGACCAGCAGATCCGCGATCGCCGCGTGCTGCATCAGGACCTGTCGATGGCGATCAAGAACGGCGAGCTCTCGCTTGCCTTCCAGCCGCAGGGGGCCGCGGGCGGCAGCGTCGCCGAGAGCGAGATCATCGGCTTCGAGGCATTGGCGCGCTGGCAGCATCCGGTGCGCGGCCAGGTCTCGCCGGCCGAATTCATCCCGATCGCGGAGGAAAGCGGCCTGATCGTCGAAATGGGCGAGTGGATCCTGCGCGAGACCTGCCGCGAGGCGGCGTCCTGGCCGAAACCGCTCCAGGTCGCGGTCAATCTGTCGCCGGCGCAGTTCATGCACGGCGACGTGGTTGGCCTCGTCCATTCGATCCTGATCGAGACCGGCCTTGCGCCCGGCCGGCTCGAGCTTGAGATCACCGAGGGCGTGCTGATCGAAGATTTCGACCGGGGTCTCGCGCTGCTGCGACGCCTCAAGGCGCTCGGCGTGCGCATCTCCATGGACGATTTCGGCAGCGGATATTCCTCGCTGAGCTACCTCCAGGCGTTCCCGTTCGACAAGATCAAGATCGACCGCGCCTTCATCATCAATCTCGGCCGCAACCCGCAATCGGCTGCGATCGTCCGCGCGGTGATCGATCTCGGCCACGGCCTCGACATGTCGATCGTCGCCGAGGGCGTCGAGACGATCGAGCAGCTCGCCTTCCTCGCCAAGGAGGGCTGCGACGGCGTGCAAGGCTATCTACTCGGCAAGCCGTCGCCGATCGGCAAATATGCCGGTCTGGTCGGTCGCGCCGAGGTCATGGAGCTTGCGCTCAAGACCGGCTAGAGCGTTTTCGAGCGAAGTGGACACCGGTTCGCGTCAAGAGAACGCGTCAAGAATAAGAATCCAGATCTATTCCGTTCCGATTTCATCGGAACGGAAATGGTTCTAGAGATGATGGGGCGCTTTGCTCCTTCTCGACGGCCTCATGGCGGATTACGACCTTGCGATCATCGGCGGCGGTCTGAACGGTGTCAGCCTCGCGCGCGATGCGGCCGGCCGCGGTCTGCGGGTCGTCCTGTTCGAGCAGGGCGATCTCGGCGGCGCGGCGTCCTCAGCGACACCCCGGCTGATCCACGGCGATCTGTCGGTGCTGGAGCGGCGCGGGTTCTGGCGGGTGCGCCGGGCGCTGGCCGAGCGCCGGATCTGGCTCGTCATCGCGCCGCATCTGGTCCGGCCGATGCGCTTTGTGATCCCCGCGCATTCCGACGCGCGTCCGCCGTGGCTGCTGCGCGCCGGCCTGTTGCTCTATGACAGGCTCTCCAGCCCAAGCGGCCTGCCGCCATCAGCCTCCATCGACATCACGCATCATCCGGTCGGCAACGCGCTGAAGCGCCCGTTCGGCACGGCCTTCGAATATTCGGACTGCGTCGTCGACGATTCCCGCCTGGTGGTGCTCACGGCGCTGGACGCGGCCGAACGCGGTGCTGCGATCCGGACCGGCGCGCGCTGCGTGCGTGCCGACAGAACAGACATCTGGCGGCTCGCGGTGGTCGATCGCGGCCATCGTCGTACGATCACGACCCGTGCGCTGGCCAACACCAGCGGGGCGTGGGCGTCGACGGTCGCGGAGACGGTGCTGCGCCAGCCGCAACCCGCCGCAGCGCCCATGCAGATGAGCCAGATCATCGTGCCCAGGCTGTTCGATTCCGACAACGTCTACGTCTTCCAGAACAGCGACGGACGCCTGATCTTCGCCTCCCCTTTCGAGCGGGAGTTCACGCTGATCGGCACTGTCACGAACGAGTTTACCGGCGATCCCGCCATCGTCGCGATGCGGGGGGCCGATGTCAGCTATCTCTGCGAGGCGGTCAGCCGCTATTTCCGGGAGCGCGTCGCCCCGGCCGATGTGGTCCGGACGGTCTCCGGGGTCAATCTGACGCCGGCGTCCGCACGGCGAGGTGACGGCACGACTTTATTCCACGCGCGCCGGCGCAAGGCGCCGCTGATCACGATGTTCGGCGGCGACGTCACCACCTCGCGTCTGCGCGCCGAGCGGGCGGTGACGAAGCTGACGCCGTTCTATCCGATGTCACCGCCCTGGACTGCGGGGGCCGCGCTGCCCGGCGGCGATTTCGCCTGGGACCGTTTCGACACCGAAGTCGACCTTGCGCGCGATCGCTGGCGCTTTCTCTCCGAAGCGCAGGCCCAGCGCCTCGTCGCCGCCTATGGCTCGCGCTTGGCCGCCGTGCTGGGGGAGGCCAAGACCCGCGGCGAGCTCGGTCCCGCCTTCGGGCCCGAGCTGACCGGGGCCGAGGTGCGCTATCTCATGACCCGCGAATGGGCGCGCTTTCCGGATGATGTCCTGTGGCGCCGGTCCAAGCTCGGCCTGACCATGCCGGCAGCGGATCGTGAGGCGCTGGCCGCGTTCATGGCAAATCTGAACTAACTTGAGCAGCGCGTGCCCGGCATCCCGCCGGGATCTCATGACGGATGGCGTGGATGACAATCTCCTCGCTCCCAACCTCGTAGAAGACGAGGAACGGGTAGGGCGTCGCAGTTAGCCTTCGAATGTCCGGATCATCGGTTCGCAGACCGATCTCGGGATGCACCAGCAATAGACCGATCACGTCCTGAAGGCGCTTTTGAACGCGCGCTGCTCCCTGAGGCGACGCTTCCGCGATGTAGGTCAAGATGGAATCGAGGTCGGCGAGCGCCGGGAGCGTGTAGCGGAGTTTCACAGGCCGTGCTTGGCCCAAGTGGCGCGGACTTCAGCCTCGGTTGCGAATTCGCCTCGTTTGGCCGCCTGCTTGGATGTGGCAATCGCTGACCTCTCATCATCCGAGAGGATGACGTGAGCAGATGCTTCCGCGCCGGCGAGTTGCAGGACGACCCGGGCAATATCGTCCTGTGCATCTGCCGGCAGACTTCGCGCGATCTCCAGGGCCTGGTCCAACAACTTGGTCATGTTTGTGACTATACGCCTTTTGGCGTCCGCATGAAGGCCAATTTGGCACGACTTCCCCCGACCCGGTTGAGCAAAAGCCGATCGAACGCTAGCGTGCGGCGGAATCGGGGTTGGCAGGAAACATGACGGACGAATTGCCCAAAACGCACGGCGCGACGGGTGCGGCCGATGGAGACGCGGTCGCAGCCGGCCAGCCGCTGCTGCGCATCGAGGCCGTCGCCAAGACCTTTGGGACGTTCCGCGCCGTGGATGGCGTATCGCTCGACATCAAGGCCGGCGAGTTCTTCGCGCTGCTTGGGCCCAGCGGCTGCGGCAAGACCACGTTGCTGCGCATGCTCGCCGGCTTCGAGGCGCCGGACGAGGGGCGAATCCTGCTCGGGGACAAGGACATCGCGCAGGCGTTGCCGCATGAGCGGCCGATCAACATGATGTTCCAGAACTACGCGCTGTTTCCGCATCTGTCGGTGCGCGACAACATCGCCTTCGGCCTGAAGCGCGCAGGCATGGCGCGTGCCGACATCGCCACCCGCGTGGCCGAGATGGTCGCATTGGTGAAGCTCGAAGGGCTCGAGAAGCGCAAGCCGGACCAGCTCTCCGGGGGCCAGCGCCAGCGCGTGGCGCTGGCCCGCGCGCTGGCCCGCCGCCCGCAATTGCTGCTGCTCGACGAGCCGCTCGCGGCGCTCGACAAGAAGCTGCGCGAGAGCACGCAAGGCGAGCTGATGGAGCTGCAGCGCCGGCTCGGCATGACCTTCATCATCGTCACCCACGACCAGGAGGAGGCGATGACGATGGCGAGCCGGATCGGCGTGATGAAATCAGGCAAGCTCGCGCAGGTCGCGAGCCCGCGCCAGCTCTACGAGGCGCCGCGCTCGCGCTGGATCGCGGAGTTCGTCGGCGACGTCAATCTGTTCGACGGCGAGTCCAAATTGCGCGACGGTCATCGTCTGATCATTGGCACGCGCGATGCGGGGGCGCTGGTGGTGGCCGAGCCGCGTGAGCCGGTCGGCGCGGGAAGATTGGCGGTCGCGATCCGTCCCGAGAAGGTCAAGCTGTCGCGGCACGGCCCGGTGAGCGAGGCCGGCCGTGAGACGGCGATCAACCGGCTCGATGGCGTGATCGCCGACATCTGCTATCTCGGCGGCACCACCACCTACAAGGTGAAGCTCGACACCGGCGGAACGGTGCAGGCGTCCGTCGCCAACAATGCGCGCATCGACGTCGATGCCTACAGCCTGAACCAGCATGTGGTCGCCTGGTTCACGCCCGACGATTGCGTGGTGCTGCAATCATGAGCGCCCGCCGCATCTTCGCGCGCCCAGCGCGCTTCGCCGCGATCGCTCCCTATGTCTGGATGGTGCTGTTCTTCCTGGTGCCGTTCGCCTTTGTGCTGAAGATCAGCCTGTCGCAGACGGCGATCGCGCAGCCGCCCTACGAGCCGGTGTTCGATCCGACGGCGGGGTGGGACGCACTCAAGGCGGCCCTGGCCGCGCTGTCGTTCGATAATTTCAGGCTGCTCGCCTCCGACGACATCTACATGTTCGCCTATCTGCGCAGCCTTACCGTCGCTGTCACGGCGACCGCGCTTCTGCTCCTGATCGGTTATCCCATCGCCTATGGCATGGCGCGGCTGCCGAAGCGTTGGCAGGCGGTGGCGATGGTGCTGGTGATCGTGCCTTTCTGGACCTCGTTCCTGATCCGTATCTATGCCTGGATCAACATCCTCCAGCACGACGGCCTGCTCAACCAGATCCTGCTGGCGCTGCACCTGGTCAGCCAGCCCGTGGTCTGGCTCTCCACCGACAGCGCGATGTATATCGGCATCGTCTATTCCTACTTGCCGTTCATGATCCTGCCGCTCTACGCCACGCTCGCCAAGATGGAGCCGGCGCTGGAGGAGGCGGCCGCCGATCTTGGGGCAGCGCCCTGGCAGGTGTTCTGGCTGGTCACCTTTCCGCTGTCGCTGCCCGGCGTTGGCGCCGGTGTGCTGCTATGCTTCATTCCCATCGTCGGCGAGTTCGTCATTCCGGATCTTCTGGCCGGCTCCAATTCGCTGATGATCGGCCAGACCCTGTGGCTCGAATTCTTCACCAACAAGGATTGGCCGGTCGCCTCTGCCGCCGCCATCGTGCTGCTGGCCGTGCTGCTGGTGCCGCTGTTGCTGTATGAGCGCCTGCAGAAGCGGCAGCTGGAACAGGGACGCTGAGACGATGCGCAAGGCCTCCCGCCTGTCCCGCTTCAACATCGCCTCGCTCGCGCTGGGGCTCGCGTTCCTTTATCTGCCGATCCTCATCCTCGTCATCTATTCCTTCAACGCCTCGCGTCTGGTGACGGTCTGGGGCGGCTGGTCGCTGCGCTGGTATCACGAGTTCTTCAACGACCGCGCCATGATCGAGGCGGCCTGGATGAGCCTGCGGGTCGCGGTCTCATCCGCGACCATTGCCACGCTGCTCGGCACGCTCGCCGCGGTCGCATTGTCGCGCGGCGAGCGGTTCCGCGGCCGCACGCTGTTCTCCGGCATGCTCTATGCGCCGCTGGTGATGCCCGAGGTGATCACGGGGTTGTCGCTGCTGCTGCTGTTCGTGGCGCTCAACGCCGAGCGCGGCTTCTGGACCGTGACCATCGCCCACACCACGCTGACGATGTGCTTCGTCGCCGTGGTGGTGCAGTCCCGCCTCGGCTCGCTCGACCGTTCGCTGGAGGAAGCCGCGATGGACCTCGGCTGCAACCCGGTCCGCGCGTTCGTGGCCGTCACGCTGCCACTGATCGCGCCGGCGATCGTCGCCGGCTGGATGCTGGCCTTCACGCTGTCGCTGGACGATCTCGTGATCGCGAGCTTCACCACCGGCCCCGGCTCGGCGACGCTGCCGATCCGGATCTATTCCGAGGTGCGGCTGGGAGTGAAGCCCGAGATCAACGCGATCTGCACGCTGGTGATCGCCCTGATCGCGCTCGTCATCGTCATCGCCTCGCTCGCTTCGAAGCTGTCGAGCTCGCAGGGCGAGAGCGCAGCGCCGCTGTAGGATCGGGCTGTCGTTGCGAGGAGCCCTTGCGACGAAGCAATCCAGAGTCTCTCCGCGGAAAGATCCTGGATTGCTTCGCTGCGCTCGCAATGACGAAGGGGGCTTAAGACTTCACCGCGCCCGCGGTCAGCCCGCCCACCATGTAGCGCTTGAAGGCGTAATAGACTGCGGCCGGCGGCAGCGCGTAGATGAAGCCGGTGGTCATCAACAGCTCCCAGGGCGAATCGTCGGCGGCGAGGAAGTTGCCGAGCGCGACCGGCAGCGTGATGTCGGTGTCCTTGGACAAGAGCAGGAATGCGTAAAGATATTCGTTCCAGGCCAGCAGCACCGCATAGGTGCCGATCGCGACCAGCGAGGGCATCATCAGCGGCACATAGACCAAGCGGAACAGCTGCAGCGTGGTCGCGCCGTCCATCACGGCGGCCTCGTCGAGCTCGACTGGCAGCTTGTCGGACGCTTGCTTCAGCACCCAGATCGCGTAAGGCGAGGCGATCGTCACCATCGCCAGAATCAGCGACCAGTGATTGTTGAGCAGGCCGTAATTGCCCATGGTCCGGTACATCGGCACGGCGAGGAACGCCGCCGGGATGAAGTAGGTGAACAGCGCGAGATTCATCACCCAGCGGCCGCCCGGCACCTTAAGCCGCGAGATCGAGAATGCGGCGGCGGTCGCGATGAACAAGGTCAGTGCGCCGGCGGCCAGCGCGATCACAGTCGAGTTCCAGAACTGGATCCAGAAGTCGCGCAGGAAATAGTGCTCCTGGTAGAACACGATGTGAAAGTTGTGCAGCGTCGGGTGATCCGGCCACAGCTTGCCCGAGAACGCGTCCTCCTTCGGGGAGATCGCAAACAGGAACATGTGATAGATCGGGATCATCGTCCACAGGAAGACGGGAATGCCGATCAGCAGGAGCCGCGCTTCGGTCCCGACTTCGCGCAAGGAGGGGAGCTTCATCGCGACAACCGTTTCATCATGAAGTACACGAGCGGCAGGACGAACGGCATCGCGCAGACGATGGATGCCATCGCCAGCGAGAGCTGGTCGAGCCGGAGATAGCGGATGCCGAGCGTTGCCAGCACGTGCGTGAGGTCGGCCGGGCCACCGCCGGTGAGGAGATAGACGCTGTTGAAGTCGCCGAGCGTCCAGATCATCGAGAGCAGCGTGCAGGTGACGTAGAGCGTCTGCATCGACGGCCAGGTGATGTAGCGGAATTTCTGCCACCAGCTCGCGCCGTCGACCTCGGCGGCTTCGAACAGATCGTTCGAGATCGCAAGGCGGCCGGTGATCAGGATCAGCGTCCAGAACGGCAGCGACTTCCAGATGTGCACGGCGATCGCCATGCTGAGCGCCACGGTCGGATCGTTCAGCCAGTTCGGGCCGTCCTCGCCGGTGAGGGAGAAGATGAAATGGTTGACCATGCCCCATTCGGGATTGAGCATGAAGCGCACCGACAGGATGGTCGGGATCGACGGCACCGCCCAGGGCAGGATGAAAATCACCGACAGCCATTTGATCCAGGGGCGCTGCACGGCGAAGAAGCCGGACAGGAACAGCGCGATCAGCATCTTGATGTTGATGCCGATGACCAGGAAGATCAGCGTGTTGACCGCGGCGCGCGCGAAGATTGGGTCGTTGTAGAGCGCGACATAGTTCGCCGGAGCGCGCGCGAGCCACAGGCCGTAGCAGACGGGATAGACCACGAAGGCAAGGAAAACGAGCAGATAGGGCGCAAGCAGCACGATGCCCCAGACCTGCGCCGGGGTCAGCCGCGACGACAGGGGCGGGCCGGGGATTGCCTGATCGCCAGAGAGCGTGATCGCCATTCTTTTCGGACTCTTCTCAAATCTAAAACCTCTCCCCGCTTGCGGGGAGAGGCCGGATCGCCCTCGGGCAATCCGGGTGAGGGGGTACAGGACTCACTACGCGCACAACTAGCGGATAGAGCCCCTCACCCCAACCCTCTCCCCGTAAGAACGGGGAGAGGGAGGGGATAGACCTTAACCCGCGACCTGCTTGATGCGGGCGATCAGTTCGTCGACGGCCTTGTCGACCGGAACCTTCTCGCTGACGACGCGGTTCATCGCCTTCGCCCACACGTTCTCGTTGTTGAGAATCGTGAACTTCCAGTTCTTGGTGAAGTCGAATGCCGCGGTTCCGCCCTTGAACTGCGCGTAGACGGCCTTGCGGTGCTTGTCAGCCTGCCAGAACGGGCTTTCCTGGCTTTCCTTCGTCACCGGGAACCAGCGGCCGAGCGCGCCCTCGATGTAGGGACGGACGTTCTCTTCCTGGAGCAGGAAGCTGATGAACTGCTTGGCCTCGGCCTTGTTCTTGGCCGCGGTGAACACCAGTCCGGTCTTGACGTCGGAGCGGTAGCGGATGGTCGAACCATCCGGCGCCTTGGGGAAGGACGCCGTGATGATGTCTTGCTCATAGGCCTTCTTGCCGGCTTCGCGCTGTTCGGGCGTGAGTGCCTGGTTCGAGGAATCTTCAAACCACTTCGCCGCGATCGAGATCGTGAAGTTGTGGGTCATCACGATGGTCTTGTTGTGGAAGGCGACGTTGTTGTCGGGATCCTTCCAGGTCGTGGAGGACGGCGGCGTGCAGCCCTTGATGTAGGTGTCGGTGTAATCCTTCATCGCCTTGATCAGGTTCTCGCGAACCGTGGGATCGTCGACCGTGAGCTTGCCGTCGTCGTCGACCAGCTTGACATGATAGGCGTCCATGAAGGTGTAGAACGACTGGAAGGAATCGGTGGATTCCACGCCCATCGGCTGGCCGACGGCATAGAGGCGCTGGCCAGTGGCCTTGCGGATCGCCGGCTGCACCTTGTCGCACCAGAACGTCCAATACCCGGTCCAGTCGTTCGGGATATCGGCCAGCTTGAAGCCGGCCTTCTCCAGCATGTCGTTCCAGATCTGAACGTGCATGCTCTGCTGCTTCAGCGGAAAGCCGTAATAGGCCTTCTTCTTGGTGACGTCGTTGTAGAGGATCGAGGCATCCAGGGTGTTCTGCACGAACCGGCCCTTGATCGGCTCCATGACGTCGGAGAGATCCTCGAGCTTGCCCTCATAGGCCCACTTGCCCTGCGCCTGGACGTCATAGGAATCGGAATAGGCGACATCGGGCACGGTGCCGGAGTCCAGTGCAGCCACCGTCTTCGGAATCATGTCCTGGATCGCGTATTGCGACAGTTCGACCTTGATGCCGGTCTTGGCTTCGAATTTCTTGATCGTCTCGATCAGTGCGTCGTCTTCGGAGCGATAGAAGCCCTTGCCCCACCAGACCGTGATCGTCTTCTGCTGCGCAAATGCGGGTGCAGCGGCTGCAAACAGCCCGGCCGCAGCGACCGCCAGTGATACTGCGCCAATAACCTTGGATTTCACGTTTTTCTCCCTCAAACGGCCGGTGTTTTTAACCGGTCGTATAAAACACTAGCGCATGGCGGTAATCCGATCTAGCGGCTTCTTGTCAGATCTATGTCGCGTTTGGAGAGAGGCTGTGGGGATGCGAATTCGCGCATCGATCCAAAGGCCGCATCAATACATGCCAATCAATTCGCCTCGCGGTGTCTGGCCTTGTCAGCGTTTCGCTCTAGGGCCGGTCGCAGCGGCGTTCGGGCTCGTGTCAGCGGATCGGGAACGCGGCCTGCCTTGCCCACTTGTTCGGGCAGGCGAGTGCCATGCCTCAAGCAGCATCTTGAGAAACTGGCTGGCGTGAGGCGACAGGGTCGCCCCGCGCCTCCGCACGATGCCAATCGTCCGCGATACTTCCGGCTCGATCAGGCGAAGGGTGTGAATGATCGGATGGCCGGCCGCAGGGGTCGCCAGCTTCGGGAGCACGGCGATGCCGAGGCCCGCTTCGACCAGGCCAAGCGAACCGGAGAGGTGAGCGACTTCATAGGACCAGTTCAGTTGCAGGCCGTGTCGCGCCAGCGCATTGTCGATCAGAGCACGATTGCCGCTGTTGCGACCGACGGTGATGACCCGGTGCGGAACGATCTCCGGCCAGCTCACCTGCTTGCGCGATGCCAGCGGATGGTCGTGGCGGCAGGCCAGTACGAAGGGGTCCTCTAGCAGCTTCTCGAATTCGATTTCGGCATGCGACGCACCGATGAAATTGATGCCGAAGTCGGCTTCGCCGCGCGCGACCGCTTCCAATCCCTCATTGGCACCGATGTCGAGAATCCGGATGCGAATGCGCGGATAGGCCTCGGCAAACCGGCCGATCGCACGCGGCAGGAAGTAGAACACCGCTGTCGGCACCGCAGCCACCGAGACCAGGCCTGAGCTTCGCGCGCCGATATCCTGGATGGCGAGCACCGAGGTCTCAAACTCGTCGATGAGGCGGCGCACCTTCGGGAGGAAGTCACGGCCGGTCATGGTGAGTTTGACGTGGCGTGTCGATCGCTCGAGCAATGGTGCACCGAGGCTTTCCTCCAATTTCTGAATACGCCGGCTGAGCGCCGGCTGCGACAAATTCAGCGCTTTGGCGGTCCGGACAAAGCTTCCCGTCTCGGCGACGGTGATGAACGCCTTGAGGTCCAGCAGTTCCGCGTTCATTGGCAGTCTCCAATTATACCGATATACGAAATAATACCTCGGATCTTTGCATTTAACAAAAGAGTTCCGCCGAGCGATGTTCTGACCCGCGCGAAAATGTCGCCGGACGGAAGAGCTCCATGAACGATCAGATTGCCATTCCTTGTGTGGTCATGCGCGGCGGCACCTCGCGCGGACCGTTCTTCCTGGCCAGCGATCTTCCGGCCGACGCAAGATCTCGCGACGCGGTTCTTTTGTCCGTGATGGGAAGCGGACACGATCTTGGAATCGACGGGATCGGCGGCGGCAATGCCGTCATCAACAAGGTTGCGATCGTCGGGCCGGCCACGGTGCCCGGTGCTGATGTCGATTACCTATTTGCCCAGGTGCGAGTTCGTGAAGGCATCGTCGACACTTCGCCGAACTGCGGAAATATGCTTGCGGCGGTGGGGCCGTTCGCAATCGAAGCCGGTCTGGTCGCCGCCACCGCAGATCGCACCCATGTGCGCATCCACAATGTCAACACCGGCAAGCTGATCGACGCGACAATTGCCACACCTGGAGGGCAGGTGACTTACGAGGGCGAGGCGCGGATCGACGGCGTACCGGGAACGGCCGCGCCCATCGAACTGTCGTTCCCCAACGCGGCCGGCGCACGCACCGGCCGTCTGCTGCCGACGGGACGAGCGGTCGACCGCATCAGGGGAATAGATGTGACCTGCCTCGATGCGGCGATGCCGGTCATGCTGGTCCGCGCGGCTGATCTGGGATGGAGCGGCCGCGAGGCGCCCTCCGACTTTGCCGACAGCGGTTTCCGCGCGCGTCTCGAAGACTTGCGGATCGAAGCGGGACGTCGGATGGGCTTTCCCAATCCCGCGAACATGGTGATCCCGAAACCGGTTCTGATTGCGCCCGCAAGCGCGGCGACGTTGAACGTCAGGTACTTCATGCCGCACGACTGCCATAGCGCGCTGGCGGTCACCGGCGCTGTCGCGATCGCCACGGCGTGCGTCACATCAGGAACGGTCGCTGCAGAGATGGTCGGACCGCTGGCGCCGCCGGTGCCGATCGCGCTCGCCCATCCCTCCGGCCAACTCGTGGTCAGGCTTGAGCCCGGCCCGGTTGCGCGGGTGCTGCGGACAGCCCGGCGAATCTTCGAGGGCCACGTCTTCGCCCGCCGGTCACACGTGCCTCAGTCGGTGCTGGCGGCCTGACGCCCGCGCCTGCGAAGCCATCACAAAAATATCAAAGCCATGGGAGAAAAGAGAATGCAGAAGGAAGCGCTGGTTGGGCACTCGATCATCGAGGCTCGGAAGCCATTCTACCGGATTCTCTACGTCCAGGTGCTGATCGGCCTCGTGCTGGGTGTCCTCACGGGCCATTTCTGGCCCGAATTCGGCGCCGCGCTGAAGCCGTTCGGGGACGGCTTCGTCAAGCTAATCAAGATGATGATCGCGCCGATCGTGTTCTGCACCATCGTCAGCGGCATCACCAGCATCAGCGATTCCCGCGAGGTCGGCCGCACCTTGGTGAAATCCATGGCGCTGTTCTATCTGTTGACGGTGCTCGCACTGTTGGCCGGGTTGATCGCGGTGTCATTGATTCAGCCGGGCGCCGGCATGCATGTCGCCGTCAGCACGCTGGATCCGTCGGTGGCTGCGAAATTCACCAAGCAGGCCGGTGCGAGTGGATTTACGGACTTCGTGCTGCACATCATTCCGCATTCGTTCTTTGGAGCGTTCGCCGACGGTGAAGTGCTGCCGGTCCTGTTGATCTCCATCCTGATCGCTTTTGGCCTCAGCCGTGCCGGCGATGGGGGCGCCGTGGTGACGAAGGCGGTCGCCTCGTTCTCTCACGTACTGTTTATGTCGTTCGGTCTCATCATGAAGCTGGCTCCGCTCGGCGCCTTTGGCGCCATGGCGTTCACGGTAGGCCGCTATGGCATCCGTTCGATCGGCTCGCTCGGACTGCTGATCCTGACGTTCTATATCGCCTGCTCCGTGTTCGTGGTCGTCGTGCTTGGTACGCTGGCGCGGCTGAACGGCTTCAGCCTGTGGAAGACCATCCGCTACTTCAAGGAAGAATTGCTGATCGTGCTCGGCACGTCGTCGTCGGAGCCGGCGCTGCCTGGCGCGCTACGCAAGCTGGAACAGCTCGGATGCCGCAAGGGAGTATCGGGCCTCGTGCTGCCGATGGGCTATTCGTTCAATCTGGACGGCAGCGCGATCTATCTCACCCTGGCGTCCATGTTCATCGCTCAGGCCTGCGACATCCATCTGTCGTGGGGGCAGATCGCGGCAATGCTCGGACTGATGCTGCTGACCTCCAAAGGGGCGGCCGGCGTCACCGGCAGCGGCTTCGTCGCGCTTGTCGCGACGCTTTCGGTGATGCCGGATCTGCCCGTGACCGGCGTGGCGCTGCTCGTCGGCATCGACCGCTTCATGTCGGAGGCGCGGGCGCTGACCAGCATGATCAGCAATTGTGTCGCGTCCATCACCATTTCGCTGTGGGAGAACGCCTGTGACCGAGAGGTGTTGGCCCGTGAACTAGGACAGAATGGCCGTGTCGAGCTTCCGGTTGGGACAAAGATCGCCGGGGCGACAGTGATGCGGGATGACAACAGCTGGGTTTCAACGACGCAATCGGCCGCGTGATGGCCATCTTCCGATGAA
Organism: Bradyrhizobium frederickii; assembly: GCF_004570865.1. Taxonomy (GTDB): domain Bacteria; phylum Pseudomonadota; class Alphaproteobacteria; order Rhizobiales; family Xanthobacteraceae; genus Bradyrhizobium; species Bradyrhizobium frederickii. The sequence continues at coordinate 108,209 of NZ_SPQS01000013.1, read as the reverse complement.
ATCGGCCGCAGGTATTGGTTTCGAACGCGAACCTGTGGCGGCAACCCAACAAAGCGACCGCGATCACGCTAGTTCGACTTGGCGTTTTCCCTGACGCCTTCCTTGGCATTGTCCGCCGTCGGCGATCCGTCCTGCGCGGGGCGCTTCCCGCCCCCGGTGATGCGCTGCTTCAGGAGATCGAGGAAGGGCGACGCCGCGGGCGACTGCCGGATCAGGCTTTCGGGGTCGGGGAAGATCAGCGGATCGTCCCAGGGGCCCTGCACCATGAAGGGCAGTTGAAAGCCGGACGCCGTATTGAGGCTCGCCACGCCCTTCATGTCGTATTCGCGCGTCGGCACCGAGGCGGTGCCGGTCAGCGTGATCTTCGCCGCCGGCCCTTCGATTCGGATGTCCTCGGCGGTGGCGATCCCGTCGGAGAATTTCACCGCGATGGTGAGGTTGTTATACGGCGTCGAACCGTTGCGGAAATTGCCGCCGCCCGACAGCGGACGCCGCTCCAGGCGCTTCAGGAGCTGCTCGGCGTTGAAGCCCGAGATCGCGCCGTCATGCCCGGTGATGGTGGCGCTGCCGTCGAGTGACTGCACGAGGCCGAACGGGCTCGAGCCAGAGGCGAACAGCGACACGTTGATGTTGCCGCGACCGGACAGCTTGTTGAGGCCGAACAATTCGGTGGCGCAGGCCTGGAGGTCGACGTCGGTGAACTGGAATTGCGCCTTGATGTCGGCGACGGTGTCGGAGCGCGCGATGCCGAACGAGCCCTTGGCGATCCCGCCATAGACCTGCGCCTCGCCGACCGAGAGCGCCAGCGTGCCGTTGCGCAAATTGGCGCCGATCGCGGTGCGGCCGAGCCTGGTCGGCCCGACCGTCAGCCTTGCCGCCGACAGGCGCATGTCGAGGTCGGTGGTCGACAATCCCTGGAGATCGAACAGCTGCCTGTTCCAGTCGCGCGCCCCGCTCGCCAGCAGGCGGAAGGTGGAGATATAGGGCGTGAAGTCGAGCGCGTCGGCGGCAAGCGTCGCCTGCAACGTCTGCCGGCCGTTATTGGCGTAGGTCATGACGCCCTCGGCGGCGTTGCCGTCGAGCTCGACATTGACGTTGGTGAGCGCGATCGAGGCGCCGACGACGTTGGCGCGCGCCTTCAGCGCGAAGCGGCCGAAGCCGCCGCTGGCGGGCTGCGGCTGCCCGGTCCAGCGCAACGCGTTGCGCAAGGAGGGGCTGTCGATCGTCAGCGTACCCTCCATCATCGGGCTGGTGCGGTTGGCGACGCTGCCGTCGAAGGCGAGCTTGAGCGGCGCGCTGGCGATCCGCGCCTTCAGACCCGATCGCTCGCCGGAGAGGGCGGCGACGAAATCGGAAAAGCTGATCGAGCCGTCGACGCGCTCGCCGCGCCAGTCGAACTGTCCCGTCGCGGCGAAGGAGCGCGAGATCGAGGGCCAGGCCAGCGACAGGTCGATGTCGCGGAGCTGCTCGGTGGCGTGGGTGGCTGCGTCCGCGTAGGCGAGCACGCCATCCTGGATCCGGATTTCGGAGAACGAGACCTGATTCTCGGCCCCGGGCTTCATGGTGCGCGCGATGGTCTGGATGAAGGGCGTCCAGTTGCTCTCACCGTCCGGCTTCAGGCTGACATGGATGCGCGGCCGCAGCAGCGTCAGGTCGGCAATCTCGAACCGCCGCAGCAGGAGCGGCAGCAGCCGCAGATTGGCGGTGAGCACGTCGACATGGAGCGCGGAATCGCTGGTGCCGCCGCCCTTGAGGCCGACGTCGTGGAAGGAGATGTAGCTCGCCGGCAGCACGGAGATGTCGATGCTGCCCGCGACGTTGAGCTCGAGCCCGGTGACGTCGCGGATCTGCGCTTCGACCGCCTTGCGCAGCGCGTCGCGGTTGATGAGCCAGGAGGTCGCGATCAGGGCGATCAGCGCCACGCCGAGCAGCGCCGCGATCGGCGTCCCGAGGCGCTTCATTCCTTGGGCCATGGTCAATGGCGTGTCCTGATCGGGTTGGTCGTTGGAGCCGGAAGGGCGGGTCGGGAAACCTGCGCGGCCACGCCCAAGCCCTATTATGTTAAGTCCCGCAACTTGATGGGTTTTCTTGTCGCTTTCAAGGCCGTGGACGGTTCTGCCCACGGCGTGGGCAGCTTCTATCACCCGGACGCGGTGCGGAGAACCCCGTATCATTGACGGCTTTGGAGGATTTCGCCTAATAATCGCCGCCAATACGGCGCGTCGCCTCCAAACCGAAGGTTCAGTCGAAGGTAATTTGTATGAACAAGGTCTATCCCGACGCCAAGTCGGCTCTCGACGGCATCTTAAAAGACAACATGATGATCATGTCGGGAGGTTTCGGCCTCTGTGGCATCGCCGAGGAGCTGTCGGATGCGATCCGCGAGTCCGGCGTCAAGGGCCTGACGGTGGTCTCCAACAATGCCGGCGTCGACGGCATCGGGCTGAGCCGCCTGCTGGAAACGCGCCAGATCAAGAAGATGATCTCGTCCTATGTCGGCGAGAACAAGCTGTTCGCCCAGCAATTCCTCGCCGGCGAGCTGGAACTCGAATTCAATCCGCAAGGCACGCTCGCCGAGCGCATCCGTGCCGGCGGCGCCGGCATTCCGGCCTTCTACACCAAGACCGGCGTCGGCACGCTGATCGCCGAAGGCAAGGAAGTGAAGGAGTTCGACGGCGAGAAATATCTGATGGAACGCGGCCTGTTCGCCGACCTCGCCATCGTGCATGCCTGGAAGGGCGACACCGCCGGCAACCTCATCTACCGCAAGACCGCGCGCAACTTTAACCCGATGATGGCGACCGCCGCCAAGATCACGGTGGCCGAGGTCGAGCATCTGGTTCCGGCCGGTGAACTCAATCCCGACCACATCCACACGCCCGGCATCTTCGTGAAGCGCATCGTCGAGGTCGGCACGGCCAAGAAGCGCATCGAATTCCGCAACACCCGCCCGCGCCCGGCAGCTTGAGATCAGGAGAATCAGATGGCCTGGACCCGTGAACAGATGGCCGCGCGCGCCGCGAAGGAATTGCGCGACGGCTATTACGTCAATCTCGGCATCGGCATCCCGACGCTGGTCTCGAACTACATTCCGGATGGCGTCGACGTCAGCCTGCAGAGCGAGAACGGCATGCTCGGCATGGGACCGTTTCCCTATGAGGACGAGGTGGATGCCGATCTCATCAATGCCGGCAAGCAGACGGTGAGCGAGCTGCCGTCGACCTCGTATTTCTCGAGCGCGGATTCCTTCGGCATGATCCGCGGCGGCCACATGGACCTGTCGATCCTCGGCGCCATGCAGGTGGCCCAGAACGGCGATCTCGCCAACTGGATGATCCCCGGCAAGATGGTCAAGGGAATGGGCGGCGCAATGGACCTCGTCGCCGGCGTCAAGCGCGTCGTCGTGGTGATGGAGCATTCGGCCAAGGACGGCCCGAAGCTGCTGAAGAAGTGCAATTTGCCGCTGACCGGCGAGCGCGTGGTCGACATGGTCGTCACGGATCTCGCCGTCTTCACCATCGACAAGCACGGCAATGGCGGCATGGCGCTGATCGAACTCGCCGAGGGCGTCTCGCTCGACGAGGTCAAGGCCAAGACCGAAGCGGAATTCCGCGTGGCGCTGACGAACACGTAAGCGAGAAACGCTGGGGCGCGCATCACAATAGGGCTGCGCGTCCTTACGATTTTGGTTCAGCGATCAGGTCGGGCGACGACAACTTAATGGTCGAAGCACCACGGCTGCTCGGACGATGTGCCCATGCCTTCAAGCGGGGCCGCTCGGCACCTCGGAGAACCGGGTCAACCAGACCACCGGACCGATGCTGGCGGCGATGATCAGGAGGGCCGCAAGCGCGCCGTCCTCGAAATTGCCGCGGCTTGCGAACTGGTAGATCGACGTCGACAGCGTTTCGACGTTGAGGGGCCGCAAGAGCAGCGTTGCCGGCAGCTCCTTCAGGCAGTCGACGAACATGATGATGACGGCGCCAAGCATCGCGGGCCGGAGCAACGGCAGATAGATCTGGCTCAACATGATCGCCTGGCCCGCGCCGACCGAGCGCGCGCTCTCGTCATAGTCGCGCGGAATGCTGTCGAACCCGGCCTTGATCATGCCGACCGGCACGGCCAGAAAACGAATCGTGTAGGCGATGACGACGGCCGTCCCCGAGCCGACCAGGATCAGCCCGGGCAGCGAACGTCCCGTCCAGGCAGCGACCGCACTCAGCGCGTTGTCGACCGCCAGTACGGGGGTCAGCAGACCGAGGGCAATCACGAGACCCGGCAGCGCGTAGCCGGTCTGCGCGATGCTCATCGCCACATATCGCAGAGGATCCGGCCGAAAGCGGTGCGCGATCGTCGTGGCGAGCGCAAGCATCAGCGCCACGAGCGTCGCGAGCGCTGCATAGGCAAACGAATGGAAGGTGTGGCGCCACAGGAGCGGGTCGAAATTTGCAAGCAGTCCGCGACCGAGAGCCTGATGCGCCAGATAGAACAGCGGCACGACGAAGCCGATCAGCACCGGCAGCGCGCAGACCGCAAACGCGATCCACGCTCTTGCGCCCGAAAGCGGGGTTCGCTGCCTCACATGCGGGCTTTCGGCCGAGAATTCGGCGTTGGCGTTGCGACGGCCGTAACGCTCCATCGCGATCAGGCCGGCGACGATCGCAAGCATCAGGCATGCGAGTTGCGCCGCACCGGCGAGGCTGCCGCGGTTGAGCCAGGTGGTGAAGATCGAGACCGTCAGCGTGCGGATGCCGAGATACTCGCTGGCGCCGATGTCGTTGAGCGTTTCCAGCGCGACCAGCGCCACGCCGACCGCGAGCGCCGGCCGCGCCATCGGCAGTGAAACCCGCCAGAAAACGGTCCATCGGCCGGCCCCCAGCGTCGTAGCCGCCTCGGCGAATTCGGCAGACTGAACCTGAAACGTCGCACGCGCCGACAGATAGACGTAAGGATAGAGCACGAGCCCGATCACGAAGATGGCGCCCGGCAGCGAGCGCAGGTTGGGCAGATGGCCGAGGGCGTCGTGCAGCGGCAGCCAGATCGCCAGGGTGCGATGCACCAGGCCGAGCGGTTCGAACAGGTCGGCATAGACGTAAGCCGCAAGATAGGTGGGAATCGCCAGCGGCAGCGGCATCAGCCACAGCAGCATGCCCCGGCCGGGAAAATCGTGGCGCGATATCACCCATGCAGTGCCGGCGCCGATCAGAAGTGTGAGCGCGCCGACCCCGACAAGCAGGAGGGCGGTGTCCAGGAGGGCAGCAGGCAGCACGTAGTTGATCAGGTCGTGCCACACATCGGGCGCCGGCTGCAAAGCCAGCGAAACGATCGAGATCACGGGCGCCGCGACCAGGATCGCGGTTGCGATCGCGATTGCGGTCGCGGCGCGCCCGGCGTGGGCGCGGCCTCTCAAACGAGGCCGTGCGCCCGAAGCTTCTGCCAGTTTGAGAGACGAGGGCCGCCAGAGATCAGTTGTCAAAGCCGACCTTGTCCACCAGCGAGGCCGCAGCCTTGCGGTTGGCAGCGATCTTTGCGATCGGCAGCGGATCTGGGCCGAGATTGCCGTAGCCCGCGATGGTAGAGTTGATGGGGACGCCGCTCCGAACCGGATATTCGTAGTTCTGGTCGGCATACATCTGCTGCGCCTGCTCGCTAACGAGCCACTCGATCAGCTTGATGCCGTTGGCCTTGTTGGGCGCGTGCTTGGCGAGCAGCACGCCGGAGAGGTTGACGTGGGTGCCGCCGCCCTCGAAGGTCGGCAGGATGACGCGGGTCGCCTCCGCCCACGGCTTCTTCTCGGGATCGTTGTTCATCATCAGCGCCCAGTAATAGGTGTTGCCGATGCCAATATCGCACTTGCCGGCGGCAACGTCACGCGCGGCTTCACGATCGCCGCCCGACGGCTTCTGCGCGAGATTGGCCTTCACGCCGCGCAGCCATTCCTCGGCCTTGGCTTCGCCGTGCTTGGCCGTGTAGGCCGCGAACAGGGCGTTGTTGTAGATGTGCTGGCCCGAGCGAATGCAGATCTTGCCCTTCCACTTGGGATCGGCGAGCTCCTCATAGGTAATCTTGTCCTGCTTGACGCGATCCTTCGAGGCATAGATCACGCGCGCGCGCATGGAGATGCCGGCCCAGTGTCCGTCCGGATCGCGATACTGCGCCGGCACGACCTTGTCGACCAGCTCCGACTTGATCGGCTGGGTGACGCCCGCCTGCACGGCCTCGTCGATGCGGCCGATGTCCACCGTCAGCAGCACGTCGGCCGGACCGTTGGCGCCTTCCGCCTTCATGCGCTGCTCCAGACCTGAGCTCGCGGAGACGACATTGACCTTGACGCCCGTATCCTTGCTGAATGCGTCGAACAGCGGTTGGATCAGCTTGGTCTCGCGATAGGTATAGACGTTGACTTCGCCATTGGCGGCTGCTTTCGACGCGAAGGATAAGGTCAGGCTCAATACCGCCGCGGAGGCGGCGAGGACGCGAAGATCGATCATAAGGGCTGCTCCAGGCGGGCGATTGACGCCAGATTGAGTAGCGCAGGCGATGCGACAACGTCAGCGACCCGATGTCGCGAGAAGCACGACTTAGAGCGATTCCAATATCTATTATTAGATCGATTCTAATCGACGAGACGTTGACGGGAAAACGTATGCGCGCCGCTATGATTATGATCTTGCCGCCCACACCTTGCTCCAGCGCGCCGATACGCTCGCCACCCACGACGTCTCCTCGCGCACCAGGCGGAAGCCGAGATTGGCGGGGGGCACGCCCTAGGCGCAGCCGCCGGCGCGGGCGTCGCGGATGAAATCGGTGACATAGGCGCGGTGCGCACCCTCGGCGACGCGCACGCCGCAGTTCACGGTCGGGCGGCCGGCATTGCCTGAAGCGTCGACGCGCGAGCGCACGAAGCAGGTCGACGTCCACTCCCAGACATTGCCGCCAAGATCTTCGATGCCGTGTTCGTTCGGGCCGAACTTGCCGAACGGATAGGTCTTGGTGTCGGCGAGGTCACGCTCGGATTCGCGCTCATAGCGCCTGATCCAGCGCTTGGAAGGATCGTTCGCATCGACCGCAAGACCGTCGTCCTTGAATCTGGAGCCGGCGGCAAAGGCCCATTCCTCATCGCTCGGCAGCCGGTAATGGTGGCCCGTCTTGCGCGACAGCCAGCCCGCATAGGCCTAGGCGTCGTGCCAGTTCACCTGCACCGCAGGGCGATCGGGGGCGACCGCCACGTCGCGCCCGCCTGAACGGCCGAACCATGACGGCTTGCCGGCGTCGACTGGGCGGTGGCAGTATTGCCTCGTCGAGGGCAAAATCGGACATGGCGATGCCACTGATCAAGATCTGGGTTTATGAAGGAATCCTCGCCTCGAGCGTTGCCGGAATGATCGACGTCTTCACGGCGGCAAACTGCATCGCGGGCGGACGCCGGACATCGGGGAAGCCGGCGCCATTGCGATGGCGCATTGAGTCGATCGACGGCCGGGAGGTTCGGACCGCGTCGGGCCAACGCATCGATGTTGATGGACCGATCAGCACACGTTCGCCGGCTGACGCCGTCGTCGTGCCGGGCCCGTTCGTCCCCGACGTGGAAGGATTCCTGAACCGGAAGGAGCTGGTCACACCGCTGATCGAGGCCTTGCGCCGGCAGCATCAGCGCGGCGTGCTGCTGGCATCCTATTGTACGGGGAGTTTCCTGCTGGCCGAGGCTGGCCTGCTCGACGGCTCCGTCGCGACGACGCATTGGGCGAGAGGCAAGACGTTCGCGCAGCGCTACCCCAATGTCGACCTACGCATCAACGACATCATCACCGAGCAGGACGACATCATCTGCAGCGGCGCGGTGACGAGCGCTCTCAATCTCGCGCTGCGCATCGTCCAGAAGCTCGTCGGCGCGGAGGTCGCCGCGGAAACCGGCAAGCTGATGCTGATCGACGGCAACCGGGTGGCGCAGTCCTCCTACGCGAGCATGTCAGAGAATCACCATTCCGATGCGCTGGTGTTGCGCGCACAGCGGTGGATGGAAAGATCGCTCCAGCGCGGCTTCAGTCTTGGCGAACTCGCGCGTCAGTTGGCGGTCAGCGAGCGAACCCTCAATCGGCGTTTCAAGCGAGCCATGGGCAAGACGCCGCTGCACTATCTGCAGAGCCTGCGGATCGACGTTGCCAAGCGGCTGCTTGAAACCAAAGATTTGACGATGGATGCCGTGAGCCAGCGCGTCGGCTACGGCGATCTTTCCACATTCCGGCGCCTGTTCAAGCGCGAGACCGGTCTGTCGCCGCGAGACTACCAGCGGCGCTTTTCACGCCGTCATCGGCACCGCGTCGCCGTTGCCGCCTGAGGGCGTGTCCGAAATACCTTCGAAAATGGCGATATCGCCACTGCCGCCGGCCGGGCATCGCGTCCTAGAACGGCTCATGCGCGTCGCAACCAGCGGGCGCCGCGGGATGAGTGCAAGGAGGCTCAACCATGCCGATGATCGATCTGACAATTCCAGAAGGGGCCTTGAAGGCCGAGGCCGAAGCTCGCCTGGTGAAGGAGCTCGGCGACATTCTGATCGGACACGAAGGGTTCGACCCGGCAAGCCGGGTGGCGCAAAGTGTTACGGTCGTCTTCCTGCACAGGCCGGCCGCAATCTTCGTCGCAGGCGCGCCGTCCGAGAGGCCGCGCTACCGGATCGTGCCTTCCGTTCCCGAAGGCCAGTATACCGATGCCTCGCGCAAGGCGCTCGTGAGGGACGTCACCGAGGCGGTAGCTCGTGCGGAAGGAGGCAGCTTCGACGACGTGGCACCACGCGTCTGGGTGTTTCCCACCGAGGTCGAAGATGGCACATGGGGCAGCCGCGGCGGCATTCACAGGATGGCCGACATCCACGCTTTCATCGCCGGTCAGCAGGAACGCAACGTGGGCGAGGAGCGCCTGGCACGGCGACGCCACAGCAAGGCCATGGCGCTGCTGGAGGGCGTGCTCGACGCCACACGTAGCGCGCAGTCAGCCGACCAGCGCTCGTCACGACCTGGATGACCAGCTCTTGCTGAGACGTCCCGATACGCTCGCCACCCACGACGTCTCCTCGCGCACCAGGCGGAAGCCGAGATTGGCGGGCGGCACGCCCTGGGCGCAGCCGCCAGCGCGGGCGTCGCGGATGAAATCGGTGACATAGGCGCGGTGCGCACCCTCGGCGACGCGCACGCCGCAGTTCACGGTCGGGCGGCCGGCATTGCCTGAAGCGTCGACGCGCGAGCGCACGAAGCAGGTCGACGTCCACTCCCAGACATTGCCGGCAAGATCTTCGATGCCGTGTTCGTTCGGGCCGAACTTGCCGAACGGATAGGTCTTGGTGTCGGAGAGGTCGCGTTCGGATTCGCGCTCATAGCGGCTGATCCAGCGCTTGGAAGGATCGTTCGCATCGACCGCAAGACCGTCGTCCTTGAATCTGGAGCCGGCGGCAAAAGCCCATTCCTCATCGCTCGGAAGCCGGTAGTGGTGGCCCGTCTTGCGCGACAGCCAGCCCGCATAGGCCTCGGCGTCGTGCCAGTTCACCTGCACCGCAGGGCGATCGGGAGCGACGGCCACGTCGCGATCGAGGGCGCGGCAGGCGCCGTCCTGCACGCAAAGCTGATAGTCGGATGACGAGACCTGGTTTCGCATGATGTGCAGCGGCCGGTCGACGCGCATCGCGCGCAGCGGCGCTTCCGCCTGCTGCCCGCCGCGTGTGAAATCGCCGGCCTCGCGATAGGACAGGCTGCCCGGCGCGACCCTGGCGATCGCAGGCTCCCTCGCCGTGCCGCGGACTGCCATGGTCGAAACCAGCGGTGCCATCGCGATCGGCCCTGCGAGCCCGGCGGCGCAGGCGAGTGCCAGTTTGAGCTTGAATGCGATCAGCATGGTCATTCCTCGAAGAAAGAAGGGGCCGGTGATAACCGGCCCCTTGTCGCGTTTAGTTGGTCTTGGGAGCCGGTATTTCGGCAGGTGCCTTCACCTGGGTCATCAGATCGTCGTTCCACTTGCCTTCGACCTTGAAGTGCGCGGTGGCGCCAAGGTCTGCGGCTTCGATCAGATTGTGCGTGACGTAGGCGTAGATGCCGGGCTGTTGGAACTTGTACAGCGCAGCTCCCGCCGAGCCGCCGCGGATGAACCAGGTCTCGAGCCCGACTTCAGGTGCATTGCCGAACTTGCCGGTCTCCCAGACATAGTCGCCATGGCCGCCGATCAGATGCGGACGGCTGTCGCGATTGGCCTGCGAATGCACGATCAGGACGTTGTCTCCAACCTTGGCGGTGAGCGCATTCTTGCCGGTGAGCGCGCCGACCTTGCCGTTGAACACGACATGGGAAGGGATCAGCTTCTTCATCACCTCTTCGGTCTCGGTGAAGGCTTCGCCCGGCGAGTCGTAGGATTTGAAATTGCCCTTCTCGTCGCGCGGCACGTACATGTCCTGCTCGCCGATATAGAAGATCTTGTCGTACTTCAGGGCGTGACCCTTGCCGTCGTTCAGTCCGTCGCGCGGCAGCACCATCACGGCGCCGTTCATGCCGGAGACGACGTGCCAGGGGATCATCGGACCACCCGGTGCGCAGTGATAGACGAACACGCCGGTCTTGGTCGCCTTCCAGCGCAGCACGACCTGCTCGCCGGGGTTGATCAGCGTCAGTTCGCCGCCGCCGAGCGCGCCGGTCGCGGAATGGAAGTCGATGTTGTGCGGCATGGTGTTGGTCGCGGGATTGACCAGCGTCAGCTCGACGTAGTCGCCCTCATGTACGACCATGAGCGGTCCCGGCATCGAGCCGTTGAACGTCATTGCCTGGAAGGTGGTGCCCTTGTCGTCGATGACGACCTTCTTTTCCTCGACCGTCATCGTGAACTCGACGATCTTGGGGCCCTGGGTCGTGGCCTGCTCGTGCGCGTGCACGAAGGGCGGAGCGACCAGCTCTACCTTCTGACGCGGCAGCTTGAGATCGCTGGCGGCGAAAGCCGGGGCCGCCAGCATCAAAGCGGTCGCGGCGGCGCTGATCAATGCGGCTCTGCGGGTGAACATCGGAAGCATCCTTCATCTGAAAAGGTTTGATGACGGAATGCAGTGTGCTCCGATCTCGGGGATGGTGTTTGCGCTGCAACAAGGTTTTGCCGGATTCAGCTCCGCAACAGCACCTAGCTGTCTCAACGGAGCAGGATCGGCGCGCCACGTTAACCGCATCCGATGGCGTGATGCGGATGTCGCGGCCGAGTGACCAGCGGCCGCACGGCGGCGCCGACATTTCTGACGCGCCACGGATCGTTGCCGACGCGTTCGGCGCCTGCGGCCTTGGAGAAGACGCGACTAGAACAGATGCTTGGCAAGCCAGACCGCTGCCCAGATCGCCAGCGACAGCACGGCGAGGACAGCGATGACGGCGGCCAGGGCGCGCGCGGCGCCGGCCGGAGCCGGTGCGACCGGGGTCGGGCGGAAGTCGTCGAAACGCGGGATATGGCCGCGGACGTCGAGCAGGGAAAGGATCAGTTCGAGTGCGAGAAGCCTCATGGCAACGCTCCGGATGGCCGCACGAATGTTCTGATCATGGCCGGGAACCGGCCGCCGGGCTTTGCGCGAGCGCAAAGTCCCTTCGGCGCATCCGGGTTAATTGAACTCATTCCGTGATTTGCCGTGATGTCTGCACACGGCCGAAATTTACGAATGGGTAAGATATGAGAGCTGATCTTGCGGCGAGCTACGGCGAGGAGCGATTGCCACGCTACACGAGCTACCCGACCGCGCCCCATTTCTCGACGGCGGTCGGCCCGGACACCTACGCCCGTTGGCTGGCGGAGCTGCCCGCGGGCGCCAGCGCGTCCCTCTATCTCCACGTGCCGTTCTGCCGCGAGATGTGCTGGTATTGCGGCTGTCACACCCAGATCGCCCGCCGCGACGAGCTCATCGCCGGCTATCAACGGACGCTGCGCAGCGAGATCGCGCAGATCGCCGAGACCATCGGCCGCCGCATCAAGGTGGAGCACATCCATTTCGGCGGCGGCACGCCGACGATCATGGCGCCGGAGGCTTTCGCCGAGTTGATGGCGACGATGCGCCAGAAGTTCTTCGTGCTGCCCTCGGCCGAGATCGCGGTCGAGATCGACCCCCGCACCTTGACCGCCGACATGGTCGAGGCGATGCGGCTCTCCGGCGTCAACCGGGCGAGCCTTGGCGTGCAGAGCTTCGATCCCGTGGTGCAGCGGGCGATCAATCGCGTGCAGAGCTTCGAGCAGACGGCCTCCGTGGTCGACATGCTCAGGCGCGCCGGCGTCGCGGGAATCAATTTCGACCTGATCTACGGGTTGCCGCACCAGACCGTCGCATCGTGCCTGGATACGGTTCGGCGCAGCCTCACCCTCGCGCCCGACCGCCTCTCCGTGTTCGGCTACGCCCATGTGCCGCAGTTCAAGAAGCACCAGCGCATGCTCAACGAAGCCGTGCTGCCAGACGGCCTCGCGCGGCATGACCAGGCTTGCGCGATCGCCAATGCGCTGAAGGAGGCCGGTTACGTGCAGATCGGGCTCGATCATTTCGCCCGGCCGGGCGATGCCATGGCGGTGGCGTTCGAGGAGGGGACGCTGCGGCGCAATTTTCAGGGCTACACCACCGACAAGGGTGAGGTCCTGCTCGGCTTCGGCGCCAGCGCGATCGGGCATTTGCCGCAGGGTTACGTCCAGAACGAGGTGCAGATCGGCGCCTATGCGCAGAGCGTCGCCGCCGGCCGTCCCGCTACCGCGAAGGGCTATCGGCTCACCGACGACGACCGGCTGCGCGCCGACATCATCGAACGCATCATGTGCGAGTTCAGCGCCGATCTCGGCGACATCTGCGCCCGCCATGGCGCCGAGGCCACGGCGATGTTGCGCTCGGCGGCGCGTTTGAGGCCGCTGATCTCCGATGGCGTCGTGAGGCTGGAGGGCAATCGCCTCGCAGTCGCAAAAGACTCGCGCTTCCTGGTTCGCAGCGTCGCCGCCGCGTTCGACGCGCATCTCAACCCGGCAAAGCAGCTGCACAGCCGGGCGGTGTAATTCGTCATTCCGGGGCGCGCGCAGCGCGAGCCCGGAATTCTTTTCTGTACGTCATCCGCCGCCCGATGGATTCCGGATTCGCGCCAAACGGCGCGCCCCGGAATGACGAGCTGAGGGAACCGGCAACTGCTTGCGCTCCAACAAAGAAAGCACCACCCCCGCCGTTATCGTCATCTCCGAACGGAGTTGTCCATGTCCTTTGGATCCGACGATCTGGTCGATGACATCATGCGTACGGCGCCGCACACCATCCGCGTGTTTCTGGCCTTCAGAATGGCCTGTGTCGGTTGCCCGATCGCAACCTTCCACACGGTGGATGATGCCTGCCGCGAGCATGGCATCGACCGCGAAAAATTCCTCGCCGCGCTGGTCGATCGCGTGCCGGCGTGAAACGGTCTGGAATTCGCGCGGGCGCGCGTGGATTCTCGGGTGAGGGGCGGCTTTCGCCGTAAGCGGAAGCCCCCACCCCTATCTTGGACGGAGGCGCCTTGGTGCGGCCGTCACGCCGCCCCGCTGTCTGCGCTCCGCTCCGCCAACACCACGATCCCGTGCGGATCGCGCAGGATGATGCGCTGACGGCCGCTTTCGACGAGGCCTTGGCTCTCCCAGCCGCTGAGGATGCGGCTGACTGTGTGCAGCGTGGTGCCGGTCATCTGCGCGATGTCCTGGCGGCTGATCGGGAAGTCGATCTCGATGCCGTGGTCGAGCTTCTTGCCGGACTGCTTGGCGAGGCGCAGCAGCGCATGCGCGACGCGCTGCTCGACCTGCTGGGTCGACATTTCCAGGATGCGGGTGTGGCTCTCCTGGAGGCGCGTGCCGACGGTCTGGAGCGTGTTGGCGGCAAGCGAGGGAAATCGCTCGACCAGCCGCGGCCAGGCCGAGGTCGGCCAGATCAGCACCACGCTGTCGTCGACTGCGGTCGCGGTCGCCGGGTATCGCGCGGCGCCGATCGCCATGGCAAGCCCGAACGTTTCGCCGGGCGCGACGTAGCGCACCACGATCTGCTCGCCGGTCGGCGTGGTCTTGGCCGCGCGGACGTGACCGTGCAGCAGCAGGAAAAAGGACTGCGCGTCCGCGCCCTGCTCGAAGATGGCACTGTTCTTGGGATATCGCGCCGAACGGGCCTCACGCAGGATCTCGTCCAGAGCTTCTGGTGTGAGCCCGGCAAACAGCGGCAAATGCGCAACCAGCGATGTGTCGACCTTGGCCATTCTGCCTCCTTGGCGTCGGGAGTGTGATGGCACCTGCAATCGTTCGATAGTTTGCGATAGCGCAAAACGCGACGATCGGTTGGCAGTATTTTTCCAGGCAACGGACTGAAATTCATTGGAGTTGACCCTATGGCTGGCGCCCGATCCCGCAACTATGAGGGCTGGCCGCTGTTTGCGCACAGTTTTCGGCCTTTCTTCCTGCTCGCCGCGATCCAGGCGGGATTGTCGATCCTGGCCTGGCTGCCGATGTTCTATGGCGAATTGTCGGTGAGTTCCGCATTCGCGCCGCGCGACTGGCACGTCCACGAAATGCTCTACGGCTTCCTGCCGGCGGTGATCACCGGGTTCCTGTTCACGGCCATTCCGAATTGGACCGGCCGGCTGCCGATCCAGGGCACCTCGCTCGGGGCGCTGGTGATGGTCTGGCTTGCCGGGCGGGTCGCGGTGACGCTGTCGGCCGATACCGGCTGGGCGTTCGCGTTGGCCGTCGACGCCGCCTTCCTGGCGCTGGTCGTCGCCGCCGCGGCGCGGGAGATCATCGCAGGCGGCAACTGGCGTAACCTGCCGGTGGTGGGGCTGGTGTCCGTTCTGCTCGCCGGCAACGTCGCTTTCCATCTCGAGGCGCATTACCAGGGCGCGGCCGATGTCAGCATCCGCGTCGGTATCGGTGTGGTCGTGCTGCTGATCACGCTGATCGGCGGCCGCATCATTCCGAGCTTCACCCGCAACTGGCTGGTCAAGTTCAATCCCGGCCGTCTGCCGGTCCCGTTCGGGCGCTTCGACGGCGTAGTGATCGGATGCAGCGCGCTCGCGCTCATCTCGTGGGTCGTGGTGCCGCTGAATGCCGTCACTGGTGTGCTGATGGCGCTTGCCGGCGGGCTGCATCTGGTGCGGGTTGCGCGCTGGGCCGGCGATCGCACCTTCCGCGAGCGGCTGCTCGTGATCCTGCATGTCGGTTACGGGTTCGTGCCGTTCGGCTTCATCCTGCACGCCATTGCGGTGTTCGGAGCGCTGCCGGCGAGTGCAGGCATCCACGCCTGGATGACCGGCGCGGCGGGAACCATGACGCTCGCGGTGATGACCCGCGCAAGCCTCGGCCATACCGGACAGGCGTTGACGGCTTCGCCGGCGATCCAGGGAATCTATGCCGCGGTCATCATCGCGGCTCTGGCCCGGGTCGCGGCCGTGATGTTTCCCGCGCACAGCTATGTGTTGTTGCACATCGCCGCCTGCGGCTGGCTCGTCGCGTTCCTCGGATTTGCCGTCGCGTTCGGCCCGCTCCTTGCCGGCAGCCGTCGGCGCGCCCTCGCCATCATGGGCGTGCCGGCTCCGGCGCGCTGACTCATGCGGCGCTCGCCGAGGGCGCATCGGCCGGCGGTGCCGTTGGCCTCACGCCCTTGCGCCAGTCGGTGATGGTGCAGCCGAAGCGGCCGCGGAACCAGCGTGCCATGGCACTCTGCGCGGAGAAGCCAAGCTGCATCGCGATGTCGCCCAGCGGCCGTCCAGGGTCGTCGATCAGCTGAGTGACGAGATCGGCGCGTTGCGCATCCAGGATTGCCGAGAAGCTGGTGCCCGATGCGGCGAGATGGCGGTGGATGGTGCGGCGGGTGCAGGCAAGATGCTCGGCGACGCGCTCGACGGTGCAGTCGCCGGTAGCGAGCAGGGTCCGCACGACCTCGTCGACCTTGCCTTCCCAACTTGCCGGCCGGGTCTCGATTGCCTCGATCCGCTTGCGCAGATATGTCGCGATCAGGGGATGCGCGCCCGGGATCCGGCGCTCCATGTCGTGCGCCGACAGCAGGATCGCATCGTCCTCGGCGTTGAAAGTCACGCGGCAGCCAAAGAAGTCGCGGTAGCGCTTGCGGTCCTTCGGTGGCGGATAATGCAGATGCACTTCCTGCGGCCGCCAGTCATGGCCGAACAGCGATTGGATGATGCGGTGGACGCTGCCGAGCGCCATGTCGATCGACTGGCGCGGCGCGCTCGGCTGCCGGCCGCGCAGATGCAGCGTGACGGTCACGGTCTGCCTGCCGCGCGTCACGTCCAGCCGCATGCCGTCATGATGGATATGGATGAAGCGCGAGAACGCTTCGATCGCTTCGCCCACGGTCGCCTGCTCGCGCACGATCAGGCCGACCGCGCCGAAATTGGTCAGGCCGCCGCGCTCGGCGAGACGCAAACCGAAATCTTCGGCGCCGGACGCCGTTGCCGACAATTCGAGCAGACGGCGCAGGCCGGTGACGGCAATGGGAGTGTCGGGCTTGTCGAGACAGGCCAGCGGCAGCCTGGCCTTGCGCATCATCTGTCTGGGATCGAGCCCCACCGACCGGGCAATTTCCGGGTAATAGCTCAAGCCTGCGCTGCGAACGAGGTCGGTCATGCGAACCGTTCCTGCCAGCCATTCCCGCAGATGTCCCGAAATGTAAAGTTTCTGTCTCGTTCCGTCAAATCCAGGAACCGGGCGGAACATACATAGGGGAAACCGAGGCACTGGCGTGAATGCCGTGCTCATGACGGCGCGGCGTGGCGATGGGGCCTGCTTTCCGTCTCGGACCATTTGACCAAGACATTGCTGGATCGGGATTATGCCGGGAAACACGCTTTCCAAGGGTGAGGTATTTGTCATCGAGACTGACGCGGCCTCCCGCGAACAACTT
This sequence comes from Bradyrhizobium frederickii, assembly GCF_004570865.1. Lineage (GTDB taxonomy): Bacteria > Pseudomonadota > Alphaproteobacteria > Rhizobiales > Xanthobacteraceae > Bradyrhizobium > Bradyrhizobium frederickii. The sequence goes on along the minus strand of NZ_SPQS01000013.1, from coordinate 91,306 downwards.
TCAGCTGCGCTCCAACAGAGCGCTTATGACGTGATCTGCTTCGCTGACAGTGCGTCTCTGTTGTCCGAGGCAAAGGCGCGGATGCCGGCCTGCGTACTGATGGAGCTGCCGTCCGATCGCTCCGGCCTCGACATGCTCAGGCGGCTGCGCCAGGAAAACTGCATGGCGCCGGTGCTGGTAACCTCGGCGAACGGTAGCATCGCCTTGGCGGTTGATGCCATCAAGAGCGGCGCGGCGGACTTCATCGAAAAGCCGTTCCGCACCCATGACATCGTCGGCCGGATCGATGCCGCCATCGATGAATTCGCGCAGCCGCGCACGAGCCGGCAGGGCTGGCTGCCCGGCTGCGAGCCGCTGACAGCGCGCGAAGCCGACGTGCTCGAGCACCTCGCCGCCGGCCTGACCAACAAGGAGATCGCCCGCCGCATGCATCTGAGTGCGCGGACGGTCGAAGGTTACCGCGCCGGCATCTTGAAGAAGGCCGGGGCCAAGAACGTGACCGATCTGCTCCGACGCATCTTCGGCCAGGGCTCGCCGACCCAGGCTTAAGACCCGCCGGATCGCCATACGTTCCGCAGCCTTGGTGCCGCCGCAACGGTGCCCAACGGAAACCCCAATCGAACCGGTTCCTTCCCTGCCGCGTCCAACCATCTTGGCAAGGCATCTTTCGCGCGTCCGGCTGGTGGCGCGTCGATATCGGCAGGGAGGAATTTCATGCGCATCACCGCAAAATGTCTGGCAACCACGAGCCTGGTCCTGGTGACCACGGCCCTCGCGGTGCCGTCATGGGCCGCCGAATTGGACGCCAATTCGGCGATCGACACCGTGACGGTCTATCCCGATGGCGCCACCGTCACCCGCATCATCGCGCTGGACCTCGCCTCCGGCGACTCGACCCTGGTCGCCAGGGATTTTCCGCTCTCGCTCGATCCGTCCTCCCTCCGCGTCGAAGGCGAGGCGGGCGCCAAGCTCACCATCGGCACGATCGATGCCCGGCCGCCGCGGGCCACGCCGCCCGTCAACCTGTCCGAGCTCGACAAGCGCATCGAAGCGCTGAGGGATCAGCGCGCCGACCTGCAAGGGGCGATCGACTCGGCGAACGCAAGGCGCAGCTTTGCCCAGCGCTTTGCCGAAGCCTCGCCCGCAGGCCTCGGCGACAAGGGCGAGGCCCGGCCGATCACCGAATGGCGCGCGGCCTTTGCCGCGGTCGCCGAGGAGACCGCGACCGCCGACACGACGATCCGCGACGCCACGCGAAAGCAGCGTGAGATCGACCGCCAGATCGCGCAGCTCGAGGCCGAGCGCTCGGCCAAGCCGCCAAGCAAGCTGGAGGTGCGAATCGACGTCGCCTCGGCCGCCGCGACCAAGGCGACGCTGCGGGTGACTTACGCCGTGCGCAACGCACGCTGGGTGCCGCTCTACGACGCCCGGCTCGACACCGGCGCCAAGGATCGCAGGCCGCAGCTCGAACTCGTTCGTCGCGCCGAGATCACGCAGTCGACCGGCGAGGACTGGTCGAATGTCGCGCTCGGTGTCTCCACGGTGCGTATCGGGCGTGGCGGCAGTGCGCCGGAGCTCGGCTCGCTGGTAGCGCAATATCCGCAGCCGCCCAAGCCGCTGGCGCTCGGCACCGCCTCGGACCTGGCGCGGCCTGCACCCATGACGCGCCAGGCCCAATCGCCGGCGATGGCCAAGATCGCGGAGGCGTCCGAGTCGCGCGAACGCGCCGACGAGCAGCAGGCGGTGGCCGAGATCGGTGGCTTCCAGGCGACGTTCAAGATTCCCGGCCGCGTCAGCCTCGGCGCCGCGGAAGGAGCCAAGAGCATGCGCATCGCGGCCATGACGGTGCCCGCCGAACTTGCCGTCCGCGCCGCGCCCGTGCTGGACCCGACCGCCTTCCTCGAAGCCAGCTTCAAGCAGACCGACGACACGACCCTGCTGCCTGGCAAGGTCGCGATCTATCGCGACGGCGTCTTTGTCGGTCGCGGCAAGATCTCGGCGTCGGCCAAGGACGACATCGTGCGGCTCGGCTTCGGCGCCGACGACAAGGTCAGGATCGAGCGCGCCGTGCTCAAGCGCAATGAAGGTTCGGCCGGCCTGCTGGTCACGACGTCCAAGACCGACGAGCGTTCGTTCAAGACCACCATCCGCAACGGTCATGATTTCCCGCTTCGCGTTGCCATCGAGGATCAGTTGCCGGTCAGCGAGAGCGAGGACATCGTCGTCGAGATGGTGCCGTCGACCACGCAGCCGACCGCGAGCAACATCCGCGACAAGCGCGGCGTGCTGGAATGGTCGTTCGACGCCAAGCCCGGCGAAGTCCGCGACATCAACTTCGCCTGGCGCATCCGCTGGCCGAAGGACAAGAGCATGGTGATCGTGCCGGCGGGGTAGCCACCACGAACGAGGTGTGCACTCCCTCTCCCGCTTGCGGGAGAGGGGCGGGGTGAGGGTTCTTTCCTCTGGGGGAATCTTCGTTGTCGAGACACCCTCTCCCCAGCCCTCCCCCGCAAGCGGGGGAGGGAGGACACCTTCAGCGCGGAGGCGCCGCCGCCTGCATCGACTGCGGCAGCACGTACGGCACGCCGTCGTCATCCCGATGAACCACGGCCTCGATCTCGAAAATGTCACGGATGATCTCGCGCGTGACGATGTCTGCGCGCGAGCCGTCCGCGGCAAGCTTGCCGCCAGCCAGCACGATCAGCCGGTCGGCAAAGCGGATGGCCAGGTTGAGGTCGTGCAGGATCGCGATCACCGCCGTGCCGCTGCCGGCGCGGCGGCGCGCCGCTTCGACGAGGTCGATCTGGTGACGCAGATCGAGGCTCGAGGTCGGCTCGTCCAGCAGCAGAAGTCCCGGGCCATGCTCGGCTTCGCCGCAGGCGAGCTGCACCAGCACACGGGCAAAATGGGCGCGCTGCTGCTCGCCGCCTGACAGGGTCGGCAATTGCCGTTCGCGGAAATGCGCAAGGCCGACCTCCTCGAGGGCGGCATCGACGAGCGGGCCCGCGTCACGCGCGCTGCGACCGCCGGCGCCCATCAGCACGACCTCCTCGACGGTGAAGGGGAACGAGACGCTAATGTGCTGGGACAGCATCGCGCGGCGCGCGGCAAGCTCGCGCGGCGTGAAGCTGCCGATGTCGCGCTGCTTCAGGCGCACCTCGCCTGCGCTCGGCCGGAGATCGCCGGAGAGCAGCCGCAGCAAGGTCGATTTGCCTGCGCCGTTCGGACCGATGACGGCGACCATCTCGCCGGCCGCAACCGTCAGGCCGACGCCATCGAGCAGCGTCGCGCGGCCGGCGCGCTTGCTGAGGGATCGCGCCTCGATCACGGCACTCATAGCGAGGCGAGCCCGCGCTGCCGCAGCAGGATGAAGAGGAAGACCGGCGCGCCGACCGCCGCGGTCAGGATGCCGATCGGCATCTCCGCCGGCGCAACGATCGTGCGCGCCAGGGTGTCGGCGCCGACCATCAAGATCGCGCCGAGCAGCACCGAGGCCGGCAGCAGCAGCCGATGCGCGGGTCCGATGACGAGGCGGAGCAGATGCGGCACGACGATGCCGACGAAGCCGATGACGCCGCTGATCGATACGGCGACGCCGGTCATGGCGGAGACCATGACGATCGAGATCCGCTTCAGACGCTCGACATCGACCCCGCCGTGAAAGGCGTCGGCCTCGCCGAGCACCAGGAGATCGAGGCCGCGCGCGATGAAGGTGCAGGCGCCGAGCCCGATGACGAGGACCGGTGCGAGCAGGGCGGCTTTAGTCCAGGTCACGCCGCTCATCGAGCCCAGCATCCAGAACGTGATGTCGCGGAGCTGGCGGTCGTCGGCGACGAAGACCAGAAGCCCGATGCCGGCATTGGCGATGGCGGTGATGGCGACGCCGGCGAGCAGGAAAATCGCGATCGAGGTGCGCCCCGAACGGCTCGAGATGCCGTAGAGGATTGCGGTCGTGGCCAAGGATCCCGCGAATGCAGCGAGCGGCAGCAGCTCGGCCTGGAGGAAGCGCAGCGTCTCGCCGAAGCGCGAATCGGTGAAGACGATCGCGCTTGCGGCTGCGAGCGCGCCGCCACTGGAGACGCCGACCAGCGCAGGATCGGCGAGCGGGTTACGAAACAGTCCTTGCATGATCGCGCCGGCCGCGGCGAGCAGGCCGCCGATCATCGCGGCCGCCGCGATCCGGGGGACGCGGATCGACCATAGCACGAGCTGGTCGCGGGCGGTCATGGCCGTGCTTTCGCCTGACAGTCCGAGTGCGGCAGGCAGGCGGGAGAGGGGGATGCCGGCGGCGCCGAGCGTCAGCGCGACGATCGCGGTGACCGCGAGCACCGCGATCAGGAGCAGGATCGCTAATGATGTAGACGGCCGCCTCGCGCCGGCGTGTCGTTCCGGGCTGCGCGCTCCAGTCTCGACTGCCACGCTCATTGCCGGCAATTCGCTGCCGACAGCGCCGACGTGAATCCGTCGCCCCGTTCGGCCAACGCTGGATAGAGTCTTGTGGAAAGATCGCGGGCCGCTGCCGCCGTCCGGGGTCCGAAGCCGAGCAAATAGAGCCCGTCCATGGCGATGAAGCTCTTGTTGGCCGCGACCGGCGTCAGCGCAAACCCGGGATGGGCATAGATCGCCTCGGCCTGGACCGGGTCCTTGCCGCGTTCGATCGACAGCGCGACGTCAGGTCTTGCCGCCGCGATCGCCTCGTCGCCGATGATCTTGTAGCCGTCGAAATCGTCGATGGCATTGGCGGCGCCGGCGAGCTGGATGATCTCCTCGGCCGCAGTCTTGCGGCCGGCTACCAGCGCTCTCCCGTTCTGCAGCGACATCACGAACATCACGCGCACCGGCCTGGTCACCTTGGCACGCAGGGCGCGGAGTTGCGCAAAATCGGCGCTGACCGCGGCGCTCAGGCACGCGGCGCGCGCGTCGACGCCCATGGCGTGACCGACCAGTTTGATCTTCTCGATCAGGCCGGCCTCGGAGAAAGTGTCGGGCACCAGCACCAACGGCACCTTCGCTGTCTCCAGGATGTCCATGGTCTCGCGCGGACCCGAGCCCTGGATCGCCAGGATCAGGGTCGGATTGAGGCCCAGCACGCCCTCGGCGGAGATCTGGCGCATGTAGCCGACATTGGGTTTGTCCTGCAGCGCTGCCGCCGGATAAAGGCTCGTGGTGTCGACGCCGACCAGCCGGCTCTCGAGCCCGAGCGCATAGAGGATCTCGGTGATGGCGCCGCCGATCGAGACCGTGCGCGCGACGTCTGCAACATTGATCTCGCGATTGCGCGCGTCATGCACGGTGATGCCCGCGGCGTGCGCGGCCGGCGCGAGCGCGATTCCGCTGCAGAGCAGGAGGTTGGCGAGGATGCGACAAAATGCCATTGCAGATTACTTCGTCAGGATCAGCTTGTTCTGCGAGGTCAGCCGAAGCCGATAGCTGTCTTCGCCATGCGCAATGATGATCTCGCGGGCGGCCGCGAACAGCTCGCGGCTGTCGATCTGGCCGCCTCGCATGGTCAGGGTTCTCGTTGTCGCAGAAGAGCTTCCTGCTGCCCCCGCCGCGTCGCCGTCGTTGTCTGCGGACGTTGCTGACATGTGAAGTGTGATGCGCCTTCGAAACCTTGGAGTGCTGCTTGTTTGTATAGGCGGCACCGAGCGCATTCCAACGGCTGCAATTTACAATCGATATAAACTGCAACCTGATGTCATTGACCGTCAGGGTGTTGCCACGTAACCAATTATGGCGGTGGGGAACATGCCCGCGCGACTTGAGAAGTCAGCCAGCCAGCCGTTCGCGTTGCGAACGCACGCCAGCCAGCCAGAAGATTCCAAATTTTGAAGTGAAGTGCAGGCTGGGGCTGATATGGCTGACGGGGCTAGGTATTCGCGCGCCCTGATTTTGGGCGCGTCGGTGGTTTCATTTGCGGCAGTGATGACGGAGAGCGGTCTCGCGCAGACTGCATCGCCGCTGTCCGAAAACGCGTCTACGGAACGGCCGAAACAGGCCAAACGCAAGCCGTCAAAGCCGCAAGTCGCGCAGCAGCCAACGCCTGAAATCCTGAACGCTCGCGCCCAGGCCGGCAGCACGGCGCCGGTGCAGGTGCTCGACACCATCACGGTCGCCGCAACCAAGACCAAGGAGCGCGCGATCGATGCGCTCGCGCCGGTCAGCTCGATTTCGCTCGACCAGATCCAGGGGATCCAGCCGAACCGGCTGTCGGGCATCTTCTATGCGGTACCCGGCGTGTCGTTCCAGGAGCGCGGCGACGATCCCGCAACGGTCATCAACATCCGCGGCCTGCAGGATTTCGGCCGCGTCGCTGTCGTCGTCGATGGCGCCCGGCAGAACTACCAGCGCACCGGCCACAATGCCAACGGCTCCTTCTTCCTCGACCCTGAATTGATCGGCGGCGTCGATGTCGTGCGCGGGCCGACCGCCAACATCTACGGCTCCGGCGCGATCGGCGGCCTGGTCTCGTTCCGCACCAAGGACATCAATGACGTGCTGCGTCCCGGCGAACGCTGGGGCGTCGATCTCTCCGGTTCTTACGGGTCCAACAACAATCGTGGTCTCGGCTCGGTGTTCGGCGGCGTCCGCGCCACACCCGACGTCGATATCTTCGGCGGCGCGGTCTACCGCACGCAAGGCAACTACAAGGACGGCAACGGCACTGAGATCGGCAACACCGGCAATCAGGTCGAGAGCGGGCTGATGAAGCTCACCGTGCGGCCGGCGCTCGGTCACGAGGTCAAGTTGGGCGCTGTCTTCCAGGATTACCAATACGATATCGGTCAGTTCAATCGCGGTCCGACCACCACCCCAGCGCTGATTGCCCTGAATCGCGGCTCATCGGTCTATGCGTCCGATACCAAGAACTACACCGGCACCGTGACCTGGAATTATTCGCTCCCGAGCGACAATCTGTTCGACTGGCACATGTCGGTCTATGGCAATCGCACCGATAACGACCAGACCAAGACCTACCATTACGGCACGATGCCGTCGGCCTATTGCAACGGCGGGTTCGGCAACAACGTCTCGGGCTGCGTCGGCGACCAGCGCGGCTATGTCCTCAATACCTACGGCATCGACGTCAACAACACCACGCGCTTCAACGTGGGCGATTGGCGCAACGCCGTCACCTGGGGTATCGACGCCTTCCAGGATGACGTGATCACGACCGATAGCCGCGGCAATTCCAACATCACGACGCCGAGCGGCATCCGCACCGTGTCGGGCGGTTTCCTTCAGCTGAAGCAGAACTACAGCACCTGGTTCGAGGCGGTGAGCGCGATCCGCTATGACCGCTATGACCTCGATTCTGGCAAGACGCATGCCGGCGGCGACCGCTTCTCGCCGAAGATCACCCTCGGCGTCACGCCGGTCCCGGGCTTCCAGCCCTATGTGAGCTATGCCGAAGGCTATCGCGCTCCGTCGATCACCGAGACGGTGATCTCGGGCGCGCACGCGACCGGCGGCGGGCCGGCTCTCTTCCCCTGTCCAGGCGGCACCACCGGCCTGTTCTGCTTCCTGCCCAACGCGAACCTGCGTCCTGAGGTCGGCAGGAACAAGGAAGTCGGCTTCAACCTGAAATACGACAGCATCTTCAGTGCCAATGACTCGTTCCGTGGCAAGATCAATCTGTTCCGCAACGATGTCAGCGACTACATCGACCTCGTCGCCTCGACGCCGGTGCCGACGGGGTTCGGCTCGTCCAGCCAGTACTACCAGTACCAGAACATCGCGCAGGCCCGTATCCAGGGCTTCGAGGCGGAGACGATGTACGATGCCGGTAATTGGTTCATCGGCGTCGCCGGTCACTACATCCAGGGCAAGAACGTCGCCACCAATATCGGGCTTGCAACCATCACCCCGCGCAAGGTCGTCACGACCGGCGGTGTCCGCCTGCTCGATCGCGCCCTGATCCTGTCGGCGCAGTGGGCCTCGTTCGGGGCCAACAAGGACGTTCCCGCCGGCTATCTGCCTGCAACCGGCTACGAACTGGTCAACCTGTACCTGACCTACAATGCGACCAGGGACATCGTGTTCACGGCCTCGATCGACAATCTCCTGAACCAGTATTACCGGCCTTACGCCATTCCCGGCAGCTCGACCGACGGCACCACGCAGAACGACGTGCTGTGGTCGAGCCCGGGACCGGGCAGGGTCTACAAGGCCGGCATGAAGATCCACTTTGGAGGTGCGTAAGGGACGGCGCGTCGCAATAGCACAAACATCTCCGCCGGGCCGTGCTGATGCTCCAGCGCGGCTTCGGTGCGTTTCATTTTGATCAGAAGGAGAGACTTTCATGTTCATCGCTATGAATCGTTTCCAGGTGAAGAAGGGCGCGGAGACCGCGTTCGAGACCGTCTGGGCTACGCGCGAATCCTATCTCGGCAGCATGCCGGGCTTCGTCGAGTTTCATCTGTTGAAGGGACCGGAAGCCGAGGACCACACGCTCTATTCGTCGCACACCAGTTGGGTCGACAAGGCCGCGTTCGAGGCCTGGACGCGCTCCGAGGAGTTCCGCCGCGCCCATGCCCGTGCCGACAACAGGACCGGCGAGAGCCTGTATCTCGGTCACCCCAAGTTCGAGGGCTTCGAGGTAATCCAGAGTGAGCGCAAGGCAGCGGCGGCCTGAGGCAGTGGCGCACCAGAGGAGCCGGACATGTTGAGCACGGATCTCGCCGATCTCAGGGCCTATATGGCCGACAATCCCGGCGCGGTGATCGAGGACGTGGCGCGTGAGCGCAACGTCACCCCGCGCGCGGTGGTCGAGGCGCTGCCATCATCCATGGTGCGCATCGGTGGCGGCGAGCACTTTGCCGCCGTCATGCACGACATCGCGGAATGGGGCGAGGTCACGCTGATCGTGCACACGGATGATGCGATCTTCGAATTCACCGGCGCCATTCCTGCCGGCGAGATCGGTCGCGGCTATTTCAACCTGATGCAGCCGAAGGGCCTGCACGGCCATCTCCGCCACGAACGTTGCGCGGCAATTGCCTTCGTCGAGCGACCCTTCATGGGCAAGACCTCGGCCTTCGTCGCGTTCGTGAACGCCGACGGCGGCATCATGTTCAAGGTGTTCGTCGGCCGCGACGAGACAAGGGCGCTGCGGGCGGATCAACTGGCGCGGTTCCGCCAGCTTGCGGACCGAATCGCACCAGCGCTCTAGTTCGCTTCAACCTGTCGGGAGACCGGGATGCAGAGCAATTTTGGGCTTCGGCACGTGATCCTAACCGTCGCGCTGGCGCTCGCGCCGACCCCGGCCCTCGCGATCGACCAGGCCTTGTTGCCGCGCAACCTGTCGCCGTGGGGCATGTTCCTCGGCGCCGACGTGGTGGTGAAGACGGTGATGGTCGGGCTCGCCGTCGCCTCGCTGGTGACCTGGACGGTGTGGCTCGCCAAGACTATCGAGCTGCGCCGCAAGGGCGCGCTCGCGCGGCAGCGGACGCGCGCGCTCGAAGGTAATCTGACTCTGGCCGAGGCATCCGCGCGTGCCGGTGACGCGAACGACGCCGTCGCCCAGCTGATCCGGTCCTGCGCCAGGGAGGCCGAACTCTCCGGCGGCGTGCTCGACGACGGCCTTCAGGAACGTGTCGCGCTGCGGCTCGAACGGGTCGAGGCGGCGATGTCGCGGCAGATCGCGCGCGGCACCGGCGTGCTCGCGACCATCGGTGCCATCGCGCCCTTCGTCGGCCTGTTCGGCACGGTCTGGGGCATCATGAACTCCTTCATCGGGATTTCCGAGAGCCACACCACCAGCCTCGCAGTGGTCGCGCCTGGCATCGCGGAGGCGCTGCTCGCCACCGCGCTCGGCCTTGTCGCGGCGATCCCGGCGGTCGTGATCTACAATCATCTCGTGCGCGGCGTCGCCAATTATCGGGCCCTGCTCGGCGACGCCTCGGCTCAGCTCATGCTGCTGGTCAGCCGCCAACGCGACCAAAGGGAATTCCGATTGGCGCGGGCGGCGGAGTAGAGCCATGGCCGCGAAGCTCGGTACGCACTCCGGATCGCCGCGCAAGCGCGGCGACCTTGACGATCTCGACGTCACCCATGAGATCAACGTCACGCCGTTCATCGACGTGATGCTGGTGCTCCTCATCATCTTCATGGTGGCCGCTCCGCTTGCCACCGTCGACATCGGGGTCGATCTGCCGGCCACCGCGGCCGAGCCGGCGCCGCGACCGGACAAGCCGGTCTTCGTCACCGTCAAGCCGGACCTGTCCGTCGCGGTCGGCGAGGATGTCGTCGCCCGCGAGGCGCTCAGCACCTCGCTCGATGCCGCCACCAAAGGCCGCAAGGACGAGCGCATCTATCTGCGCGCCGACAAGGCCGTCTCCTATGGCGACCTGATGGAGGTGATGAACGCCTTGCGCAATGCCGGCTATCTCAAGGTCGCGCTGGTCGGCCTCGACGGACGCAGCTGATGGCCGCGAACGCCTTTGCTCTGCACGAGCCGCTCGGCGAGCGTGAAACGGCGCGCTGGAGCCTCTCGGCGGCCGCGATCGTGATGTTGCATGTGGCTGCCGTGCTGCTTGCGATGAATTGGCAGAGGTCGCAACCGGAGCAGGGCGTCAGCCTGCCGGCGATCATGGTCGATATGGCGCCGCTGACCTCGGCGCCGCAATCGACGCAGGATGACGTCGCACCAGGGCCGGTGATGCAGGAAGCCGACGCATCGCCGCCGGAGCCAGTGCAGCAGCAGACCGTCGAGGAGACCATCGCGCCGACGCCGCCGCAGGACAAGCCTGATGTCGTGGCCCCGCCGGAGCAGAAGTTGGAGCCGACGCCGGCCAGGCCGGAGCCTGCGAAGATCGTACCGCTCGAAAAACCCGCGCCCGCAAAGCCCAAGGTGGTTCGCCGCGAAGCCAGGAAGCCGTCGGAGGCGACGCCCGCGCCGCGCACCAGCGCACCGCCGCGCGCCGAGCGTGAGGCGCCGATGGCGTCGGCCCAGAGCGCCGGCGCGCTGGCCTCGGTGATCGCATCCTACAATCAACGAGTCCGCGCCCACCTGATGCGCTTTCACTCCTATCCTGCCGGCGGCGGCGGCCAGCGCGGCGTCGCCAGGCTGAGCTTCACCGTTAGCCGCAGCGGGCAGGTCACGTCCAGCCGCCTTGCCGGCTCATCCGGCGTCGCTGCCTTCGACACCCAGGCCATGGCGATGGTCCGCCAGGCCTCGCCGTTTCCGCCGGTGCCGGACGAGATCAAGAACGGTGCCATGAGCTTTACGATTCCGGTGGAGTTTACGGTGAGGTGAGGATGCTCGCTCACACCCATTCACGGTCTGACGTGTAAAGGGTGCGAGGGGTTGTCTCCGCGACCTCATTGAGAGTGTAGGACTGAAGTTCTGTCCCCGTCATTGCGAGCGCAGCGAAGCAATCCAGACTGTCTCCGCGGAAAGATTCTGGATTGCTTCGCTGCGCTCACAACGACGGGGGATGAGGCCCAGCCCTCTCCCCGCAGGTGGGGAGAGGGAGAGGAGAGACCTCGTCCTACTTCGCCTTCAGGAAGTCCGCGACTTCGAGCAGCACGAACTCGTTGTCGTCGGCCTTGTTGGGATCGCGGCTGGAGGAGAACGGCAGGTTGTTGTCGTTGCCGACGATGATGTGGCTGTCGTCGACGCGATCGACGTTCTCGATGGTGAAGAACGGGAAGGTGTAAACGCCATCGTTGAGCGGCTTCCGCGCCTTCTTGTCGGGATCCTTGATCTTCATAAGGTCGATATAGCCGATCTTGCGCACGGGCTTGCCGACATTGGCGTCGGTGAGCTCGATCTTGTAGACGCGCTTGAACTTGGCGAGATCTGGGAAGCAGTTCTCGCCGCGGGTGCCTTGCGGACAGGCCTTGTCGGCCGTGCCTTCGCCGTTGTCGCGCTCGATGATGAGGCCGGAGGCCTGATCGATCATGTTGAAGTCGCCGATCGCGTTGCCGTTCTGCTCGAACACATACTGCCAGGAGCGACCGGTGAACTTCTCCGCGGCGACGTCGAATTCGAGAATGCGGGCGGCTTCCTTGCCGTCGACCTTTTCCCAGTCCTTCTTCTCGGCATCCCACAGCGGTCCCTCGAGCAGGCCATAGAGGAATTTGCCGTCTTTCGACGAGGCGAAGCCCTCATAGCCCTTGGAGCGGCGGAGGTTGACGTTGGTGTAGGTCGCACCCGGCGCACCCGGCGTCGCGACGGCCCAATTGTCCGGCGAGCGCACCGGCTTGCCGTCGGCAACCGTGTCGAACACGCCGAGGATCTTGCCCGACTTGTCAGCCTTCAGGATATAGGGGCCGAACTCGTCGCCGATCCAGAAGGTGTCGCCGACGATCTGGAAGCCTTCGGTGTCGAAATCGGAGCCGGTGAGATAGCGCTTCTGGGTATCCTCATGCACGATGCGGAAGGGCACCTTCTTGTCGGGGTCGTGCAGGAAGATGGTCTCCTGTCGCTCGATCTTGCCGCTGGCCCAATCCATCTTGTAACGGTTCAAATACAGCATCGAGTCCGGCGAGTTGGCGCGCGCGCCCATGCCGTTGTCGGTGATGACCCAGAAGCTGCCGTCGGGCATGGTCTTGATGCCCGAATGCCCTGGAGCGGCTGGCCCTTGAACGGCAGCGACACGCCGGTGGGACGCTCGTAGGACTTGCCCATCACGGTGCCAAGCGCGTCGACCCGCTTGCCGGTGGTATATTTGCCTGGGGTCTTGAGATCGGCGGGGGCGTCAGCCGGCGCGTCGATGAACGACTCGGCCGGCATCACCACGTGGCCGGCGAGCTTGGCCGGGAATTCACCTTCGCTCTGCGCTCGCGGTGAGAACGATCGTTGCGACGGTGCTGAGAAAAGTCGCGCGCATGTGCGTCGCCTGTTGGCGGACGCACGCCTTATGCGGACGGCACGTTGCAGTTTTGTGAAGCCGGGCCAAACGCCGCAGGCCCGGTTATTGCTTGGCGGCGAGGAGATCGGAATTGGGTTCGGTGACGCCTGATCCGATCTCGTTGCGCTTCAGGCAATCTTGCGCGCGAGGAAATCGCGGATCAGGGGCGTTACCTCGTCGAACCTGTCCTCGAGCAGGAAGTGGCCGGAATTGATGAGATGAAACTCCACCTGGGGAAGGTCGCGCTTGTAAGGATGGGCGCCGTCGGCCGGAAAGATGAAATCATTCTTGCCCCACACGATCAGCGTCGGCGGCTTGTGCTTGCGGAAGTAGGCCTGCACTGCCGGGTATAGCGGCAGATTGGTCCGGTAGTCGTAGAACATGTCCAGTTGGATTTCGTTGTTGCCGGGCCGGTCCAGCAGCGCCTGGTCATGGACCCAGTTGTCGGGCGAGATGCGGCTCACGTCGGACATGCCGTCGGTGTACTGGAATTTGGTCGTCTCCAGGGTCAGCAGCTTCATCAGCGCCTGACGGCTGGTGTCTGACCCGTCGGCCCAGTATTGCTTGATCGGATTCCAGAACTCCTTCAGTCCTTCGTCGTAGGCGTTGCCGTTCTGAACGATGAGGCCGCTGATGCGCTCGGGATGTTTGAGCGCCAGCCGCCAGCCGACGGGCGCGCCGTAGTCCATGACGTACATCGCGTAGCGCTTGACGCCAAGCTGGTCGAGCAATCCGTCGACGAGCTCGCCGAAGCGATCGAACGTATACTTGAATGTCGCGCGCGGCGGCATGTCGCTCTGTCCGTAGCCCGGGTAGTCGGGAGCGATCACGTGGTACCGGTCGGCCAGCGCCGGAATCAGGTTGCGGAACATGTGCGACGACGTCGGAAAGCCGTGCAGCAGCAGCACCACGGGTGCATCCTTCGGCCCTGCCTCCCTGTAGAAGATCTTGATCCCGTCGACGGTCCTGGTCCGATGGTACGTGACTGGATAGCCCGCGGCTCCGGCGTGATCGCGTTGCGGCTTCGCCGCGGCAGCCGGCGCAGCCGCGGCAACGGCAATTCCGGTCAAGCCAAGGACGAGGTGTCGGCGATCAAGGCCGGCTGATGGGCGTGTGATGTTCTCGGTACTCATGTCGATCTCCCAGTCAAAATCGGTGATGATTGTATTCGTCGGTACCCGCAGGCCCGGGGCAGCATTCTGCGATGACGTCGTCAAAGCGGCCGGTGGACTTGTGCTCGGCGGCTTATGGCTGGTGCGCCGGAGGATGCCGAAGGCAGATCCGAATCCACGCTGTCTTCGCGCGTGAGGCCGAAATGCCGGAATTGCGAGCAGCCGAATGATGTCCGGCGTTCGTCGAATGATCGTTTTCCAGGCACCTTCCAGCCGTCCATTCCAATGTCCGCAGCGGGCTTCGGGTAACCGATTGCGACCGGCGGGATCAGTCCATAAGATCGAGAAGCAACTTCTCAGGTTACGGAAAGACGCGTCTGATGGACCGGCTGGAGGCGATGTCGGTGATCATCGCCGTCAATGAAACAGGAAGCTTCTCGGCAGCCTCCCGGCGCCTCAGAATGCCGGTCGCAACGGTCAGCCGGACGGTTGCCGAGCTTGAGGCGCGGCTGAACGCCCAGCTGTTTCAGAGGTCGTCGCGCCAGATGACGCTGACCGATGCGGGACGATCCTATATCGAGGCCTGCAAGCGGATCATCGAGCAGGTGGACGATGCCGAGAGGGAGGTCTCCGGCGAGTACAGAAGTCCGAGGGGGGATCTCGCGGTCACGGCGCCGTGGGGACTGGGCCACATGCACCTTCTGCCGATCGCGCTCGAGTTCAGGGAAGCTTATCCCGAGATCGGGCTGCGGCTCGTCCTTACCGATCGCATCGTCAACACCGTCCACGAGAATATCGACGTGTCGATTCGAATCGGCAGTCTGCCGGACAGCAACCTGATCGCGACCCGGGTCGGCTCGGTCCGGTTCGTGCTCTGCGCCAGTCCCGGATACCTCGCGAAGCGGGGGCACCCGAGCGAGCCCGCCGATCTCGCGTCGCACGATTGCATCGGCGTCGACAGCCATGCGGCGCAGAAGAGCTGGAAGTTCGTCAAGGACGGCAACGAAGTCACGGTGTCGATACGGTCGAGATTGACGGTGAGCGACTCGGAAGCGGCGGTCGAAGCTGCCGTCGCAGGTGCCGGCGTCACGCGCGTGATGTCCTACAAGATGGAGGCTGCGCGACGTTCCGGCCAGCTCGTCCTCATGCTGGAGGAATTCGAGCAGGCGCCCTGGCCCGTGCATATCGTCTACGCGGAGCGAAAGCCCGCTCCGCTCAAGCTCCGCGCCTTTCTAGATTGGGCCACGCCGCGCCTCAAGGCGCGGCTGGCCTAGTTATTCCTTCACCGCGCCGGTCAGCGACGAGACGTAGTAATCCACGAATAGCGAGTAGAATACCGCAACCGGCAGCGAGCCGAGCAGCGATCCCGCCATCAGCGCGCCCCACTGATAGACGTCGCCAGTGACGAGCTCGGTCAGGATCGCGACGGGCACGGTCTTGTTGGCGCCGCTCTGGATGAAGGCGAGCGCATAGATGAACTCGTTCCAGGACAGCGTGAAGGAGAAGATGCCGGCCGAGATAAGCCCGGGCACCGCGAGCGGCAGCGTGATCCGGCGCAGGATCTGCAGCCGCGTCGCGCCGTCGACCAGCGCGCATTCCTCGAGCTCGTAGGGGATCGATTTGAAATAGCCGATCAGGAGCCAGGTGCAGAACGGCACCAGGAAGGTCGGATAGACCAGGATCAGCGCAAGAGGACTGTCGAACAGGCCGAATTGCACCACGACGGTGGCGAGCGGAATGAACAGGATCGACGGCGGCACCAGATAAGCGAGATAGATCCCAAGCCCGACATAGGGGCTGCCGCGGAAGCGCAGGCGTTCGATGGCATAGGCGGCGAGCGTCGATGCGATCAATGACAGCGTGGTCGAGCCGATCGCGACCAGCATCGTCGTCTTCAACCAGCGCGGATAGGCTGTGTCGAACAAAAGATGCTTGATGTGGGCGAGCGTCGGCGAGGAGATCCAGAACGGATTGTGCGCCTTGTAGTTCATCAGCTCCGCGTTCGGCTTGAACGAAGTGATCGCCATCCAGTAGAACGGGAACAGCAGGATCAGCACGAAGCAGCCGAGCGGCAAATAGATCATCATCAGCCGCCGCAGGCCGGAATCCCAGGCCATGGTGTCGGGCGCGGCTTTGGCGTTAGCGACGCCGGTTTGCGCGACGGTATCAGTCATTGCCCTCTCCCTGCTGCCATTTGCGGCGCGCCAAGCCGAAATAGGAGAACAGCGTCGCGAACACCAGGAACGGGATCATCGACACCGCGATCGCCGCACCTTCGCCGAGCTCGCCGCCGGCGATGCCGCGCTGGAAGGCCAGCGTCGCCAGCAGATGCGTCGAGTTGCCGGGCCCGCCGCGGGTGATGGCGTAGACCAGCTGGAAGTCGGTGAAAGTGAAGATGATGGAGAAGGTCATGACGATGGCGAGGATCGGCATCATCATCGGGAAGGTGATGTAGCGGAAGCGCTGCCAGGCGCTGGCCCCGTCGAGCATCGCGGCCTCGTAGAGCGAAGGCGAAATGGTCTGCAGCCCCGCCAGCAGCGAGATCGCGACGAAGGGAATGCCGCGCCAGATGTTGGCGGCGATCAGCGAGAAGCGCGCCGGCCAGGGCGAGCCGAGGAAGTCGATATTGCTCGACCGCCAGTGCAGCACGTCGACGAGCAGGTAGGAGATGATCGAGAATTGCGGATCGTAGATCCACCAGAACGCCAGCGCCGACAGCACCGTCGGCACGATCCATGGCAGCAGGATGATCGCGCGCAAGAGGCTCTTGAACGGAAAATGGTTGTTGAGCAGCAGCGCGAGCCAGAAGCCGAGTGCGAACTTCCCGAACGTCGCGATCCCCGTATAGACCACGCTGTAGAACACGGCATTCCACCACAGCGGATCGGTGAGCAGATACTGGAAGTTTTCGAGGCCGACATAGACACCGCGTCGGCCGATCGTGGTGTCGGTGAAGGCGAGCCAGATACCGAGGCCGAGCGGATAGGTCAGGAACACCGTGAGCAGCCCGATCGCGGGCGCAAGGCACATCACGATCAGGAACGGCTTGTAGTCGAACAGCCGGACTAGCCAGTTCGGCTGCCGCTGCGTCAGGGCGGAGGAGGAAAGCGTCGTCACGGACATCAGGTCGTTATCCCGTCTGTGTAAGTCACGCCACCGTCATTGCGAGGAGCTCGCGACAAAATGCGTAGCAATTTGGCGCTGTAGCGACGAAGCAATCCAGGGCTGTAGCCGCGGCGACGGACTGGATTGCTTTGCTTCGCTCGCAATGCGGCCGCTACTTCTGCCGCCGAAAGTACCGCTTGCAGCGCTGTTCGGCTTCCGCGGCCGCGACCTCCGGGGTGGCCGCGCCGGTCGCAACCGCCGAGAACATCTGAATCAGCACGTAGTCGGCGCTGACTGCACCCGTCGCCGTGGAGATCGGGCCCTTGTAGCCGTCATAATATGTGCTCTTCATCGTGTCCTTGAAGATCGAGACCTTGGGGTCGCCTTTCCAGACGGCTGAGTCGGCATAGGCGGCGAGCGGCTGCGACCAATAGCCGGAATTGGCATTGAGCCAGGGCTCGTACTGATCGTTCTCCAGCATGAATTGCAGGAAGGCCTTCGCCGCGTTGGGGTACTGGCTGTGCTTGAATACCATCGCGTTCAGCGTCAGGCCTGCCATCGGGGAGACCTTGGCCACGCCCTTCGGCAGCAGCTGATGCTCGCTGTCGTCGGCGATCGCCTTGGTCGCCGGATCGTTCTTCAGCGAGAAGTACAGCGAAACGCCATTGGCCGTCAGCGAGATCTCCTGCGAGGAATAGGCCCGATTGTTGCTGACGTCGTTCCATGACGTCGTGCCGGCGATGAAGGTCGGGTAGAGCTGCTTGACCCAGTTCAGCGCCGCAATGGTCTCCTTGCTGTTGATGACGACGTTGCCTTCCTCGTCGAGCAGGGCGCCGTTGTGCGACCATAGCGCCCAGTTTGCGAAGCCGTTGCCGTCGCCCTTGGCGTTGCCGAGCGCGAAGCCGGCCGGCTTGCCGGCCTTGTGCAGCTTCTGGCAAAGATCGACGATTCCGGCATGATCCTCCGGTACCTTGTCGAAGCCGACCGACTGCAGGATCGACTTGCGGTAGATCAGGGGCCCGGCGGTGGCGCCGAATGGTAACCCAATCCAGGCGTCGCTCTTGTTCTTCTTGCCGTAGCGCTGCGCCAGCGGCAGCCAGCCGCCATAGCGCTTGCCGAGGTAGTCGGCGACGTCGGTCAGCTCGATCAGCTTGTCGATGTAGATGTGGGGGGCATCGGAGAAGCCGATGATGATGTCGGGGCCGGCGCCGGAATTCGACGTCACCGCGGTCTGCTGGTTGATGTCCTCCCAGCCGACGAAGTCGACCTTGACCTCGACGCCGGTTTCCTTGGTGAACTTCGCCGCATTGGCGCGGAACACATCCTCGTCGGCCTGGACGAAACGCACCGGGCGCAGCATGCGCAAGGATGCGCCCTTCTCGATCTCGCGCTTGGGTGCCGGAACGTCGGCAGCCTTGATCGTGGATGTTTGCGCTGCAGCACCGGTGGCGGCGAAGGTTGCAGCGGATAGGCCCAGCGCCAAGGCATCACGACGGGTGATGTCGCTCCTCATCAGTACCTCCCTATATGTTTTCCCTTCCCGGCGTTGACCGCCGGTGAAGGGTCGTTTCGGCTGTCGGCGCGTTCTACGCCGCCCGCCTAGCTGTTCGGTCCCCGGTCCATGCTGACGGGTTGCCAGCGACGGAGCGTGGTGTTCTGCAGCACCGACGGATTGACACAGCTTACCGGCCACATGCCCTGCAGCACCAGTGACAATTCGTAGCCCACCCGGCGCTTGCGCGCCTCGTCAAACCGTGCCGAGGCCGAGGCGACGTGGGCGGTCAGGGTCACGTTTTCCATGCCGAGCAGGGGATTGTTGTGCGAGGGCGGTTCCTTCTCCAGCACGTCGAGCGCGGCGTGCGCGATCCAGCCCTCCTGCAGCGCCTTGATCAGGCTTTCCTCGTCCACGGTGGCGCCGCGCCCGGTGTTGATGAAGATCGAGCCTTTCTTCATCTGCCGGAAGTGCTTCTCGGTCAGCATGTGATGCACCTCGGGCCGTGCCGGAGCATGCATCGAGACGAAGTCGGATTGCGACAGCACCTCGTTCAACGTGGCGGGGATCACGCCGTGGTCGTACATCAGCGTTTCCTGGATGAAGGGATCGTAGGCCATCATGCGCAGGCCGAACGGCGCCGCGCGCTTCGCGACTGCACGCGCGACGCGCCCGAACGAGACGAAGCCGAGCGTCTGGCCCATCAGGCGCGGGATCTTGAGCAGCGCCGGCCGGCCTTCGGCCCAGCGGCCGTCGCGCACCATGCGGTCCTGCTCGACCAGGCGGCGGAAGCCGGCTAGCAGCAGCATCATGGCGTGGTCGGCGACCTCCTCGATGAAGGTGTCGGGAATGTTGGTCACCGGGATTCCACGGGCGGTGGCGGCCTTGACGTCGACGCTGTCGACGCCGACCGAGCCGAGCGTGATGACCTTGCAGCTCTGCAGGCTGTCGATGATCGACTTGGTGATGGGGATGCCCTTGGCATAGATCGCGTCGGCATTCTTCGCGGCAGCGATGAACCCGGCTTCGTCGGCGGGCGCCTCGACGATCTCGGCATCGATCGGATCGAGCGCCTCGCGCTCGTAGGAATAATCGCTGCCCGCGACGGTGAAGCTCGCACCCTTCGGCGTCACCACCCTGTATTTCGGCATGTCCTGCTCCCGATTTGGTTTCTTGTTGCGACCCGCCTTCGGGCGAGCCTTTGCGTCTTTTACGCGAAATCGCAGCTTGCGCGTACAATTCCAGGTTGTTGATGGTGAGGTATGTTGCCAGTTTTCGACGTTCGGTCCGGGCTTCTACGGAGCTCCGTAAGTAACTTGCTAAGGGCTTCCCCCTAAAGCTTGATTCGATTTCGAGCGATCTCGTCGCGTGCCCGTATCCTTTATTGCCGGAGCCATCCCGTGAAATTGAGCAATCTGAAGATCGCCCCGAAGCTCGGAATTCTCGTTGGCGTCACGCTGTTGGGTCTTTGCATCTCCGGCGTCCTCGCCGGCTACCTGATGAAGCAGGAGATGGTGACCGCACGCATCGACCAAGCCAAGGCGATTGTGGAGATGGCGCGCAACTACGCTGCCGCGCTCAAGAAGCGTGTCGACGCCGGCGAGATGACGAAGGACGCGGCGATGGCCGAGCTTCGACGCTACGGCAACGCGATGACCTATGACAACGGCGCCGGCTACCTGTTCGGCACCTCATACGACGGCATCACCCAGCTCGCACCCGATCCGAAGGTGATCGGCGCGAACCGCATGGACGTCATGACCAACGGCCGCAAGCTGTCCCTCGAGCTGATGGACGGCGTCAAGGCCAACGGGTCGATCCTGCTGCATTATGAATATATGAAGCCCGGTCAGGAGAAGCCGATCCGCAAGATCGGTTACGCGGTCGCGGTGCCCGGTCTCGACATGTATCTCGGCACCGGCGCCTATCTCGACGACATCGATGCCAAGATGGGGCCGGTCTACTGGATGCTCGGCATTGCAATGCTCGGCATCGTCATCGTTGCCGGCGGCGTCGCCTGGCTGATCGGTCGCGGTATCAGCCGCCCGCTGGCACTGCTCGGCGCCCGCATGAAGGACCTCGCCGACGGCAAGCTCGAGGGCGACATTCCGGGCGTAGGCCGCGGCGACGAGGTCGGCGCGATGGCCTCGACCGTGCAGATCTTCAAGGACAACGCGGTTCGCATCCGTGCCCTTGAGAAGACCGAGGCCGATGCCCAGGAGCGCGCCGCTGTGGAACGTCGCAGCGCGATGGAAGAGATCGCCAACGACTTCGAACGCAGCGTCAACGGCATCGTCCGCTCGGTCTCCTCGGCTGCGGCCGGCATGCAGACGACGGCGCAGTCGATGACCGCGACTGCCAGCGACGCCTCCTCGCGTGCGGCAACGGTCGGCGCCGCCTCGCAAAAGGCCTCCGGCAATGTCGGCACGGTCGCGGCCGCCGCCGAAGAGCTGTCGAGCTCGGTTGCGGAGATCTCGCGCCAGGTGACGCGCTCGACCGAGGTTGCGAGCCGCGCCGTCAGCGACGCCGAGCGCACCAACGCTACGGTGCAGGAGCTCTCCACCGGCGCCGAGAAGATCGGCGAGGTGGTCAAGCTCATTCACTCGATCGCGGCGCAGACCAACCTGCTCGCGCTCAATGCCACCATCGAGGCGGCACGCGCCGGCGAGTCCGGCCGCGGCTTCGCCGTGGTCGCCTCCGAGGTCAAGGCGCTCGCCAACCAGACCGCCAAGGCCACCGAGGAAATCTCGGCCCAGGTTGCGGCGATGCAGACCTCGACCAGCGATGCGGTGGCGGCGATCGGCGGCATCACGCAGACGATCGCGGAGATGAGCGAGATCACCGCGGGCATTTCCGCTTCGATCGAGCAGCAGGGCGAGGCCACCCGCGAGATCGCCCGCAACATCCAGTCGGTCGCGGCCGGATCGAGCGAGATCAACGCCCATATCGGCAGCGTCACCTCGGCCGCGGAAGCGACCGGCACGGCGGCAGGCGACGTGCTCACCAATGCCCGCGAGCTGGACACCCAGTCCGGCGCGCTGCGCAGCGCGGTGGACGGCTTCCTCGCCAAGGTGCGCGCGGCGTAAATTTCTTGCTCTGAATTCGTAGGGTGGGCAAAGACGCGAAGCGTCATGCCCACCTCATTTTTTAGTCGCGGGAACTGGTGGGCACGCTACGCTTTGCCCACCCTACGAGAGCCGTGCCGTGGACCCTACTGCTTCTCGATCTTCGCGTTCGTGATCAGCTTGTCCCACAGCACGAGCTGATCCTTCACGAACGCCCCGAGTTCTTCCGGCGTGCCCGAGAAGGCGTCCATGCCAAGCGTGGCGAGCTTGGCCTTGATCTCCGGATTCTCGATGATCTTCCTGATTTCCGCGTTCAGCCGCGTCACGATCTCCTTGGGCAGGCCGGCCGGGCCGAAATAGCCCTGCCAGGACGAGATGTCGAAGTCCGGCACGCCGGCCTCCTGCATCGAGGGCAGATGCGGCACCAGCGGCGAGCGGTCCTTGGTGGTGACGGCGAGCGCGCGCAGCGCGTTGCCGTTGACGTGCGGCAGGCCGGTCAGGATGTCGACGAACATCATCGAGACGCGCCCGCCCATGACGTCGTTGAGCGCCGGCGGCGAGCTCTTGTAGGGCACGTGCAGGAGGTCGAGCCCGGCATTGTGCGCAAAGGTCGCACCCGAGACGATCGCCGAGGACGATCCCGAGGCGTAGCTCAGCTTGCCCGGATTGGCCTTGCCATAGGCGACGAGCTCGGCGACGGTCTTGGCCGGCACCTCCGGATGGACCACCAGCATGAAGGGCAAATCGCCGGTGCGCGCGATCGGCGTGAAGTCCTTGACCGGATCGTAAGTGAGGCTCTTGAGCAGATAGGGATTGGCGGAATGCGTGGTGTTGGTGGTCACCAGCAGCGTGTAGCCGTCGGGGGCGGCCTTCGCGACATAGGTTGCGGCGAGCATGCCGTTGGCGCCCGCCTTGTTCTCGATCACGATGCCGACGCCGAGCGCCTGCGACAGATGCTGCGAGATCAGCCGTGTCGTGGTGTCCGTGCCGCTGCCGGCCGCGAACGGCAGCACCAGCGTGATGTTGCGGCTCGGATAATTGTCGGCCTGGGCCGAGGATGCGGCGGCGAAGCACAATGCGGCCGTGGCCACGGCACGCAAGTTTCGAATCAGCCCTGAAATCATCTTGAGACGTTCCCTCTTTTTGGTTGGCGGGGAACCTAGCGTCTCTACGTTGAAATCGGAAGACGGGAGTTTGTCTCATGCCCCGGACGCTGCGCAGCACGAAGTGATGCGCAGCAGAGCCGGGGCCCATGCTGCGGCGAGCTGGGTCCCGGGTCTGCGCTTCGCTTGCCCGGGACGTGAGAGCGCTCACGTCCGTCACACGGAATTACTTGCCGGCCGAACCCTGGCGCGAGGCGATCACGACGCCGGCGAGCACCAGGGCGTAGCCGATCAGGTGGAACGGCTGCAGCTTTTCGCCGAGCAGCAGGATCGCCATCGCCGAGCCGAATACCGGCACCAGATGGAAGAACGGCGCGGCGCGGTTCGGCCCGATCAGCGCCACGCCGCGGTTGAAGAACAGATAGGCCAGCGTCGACGGAAAGATCAGGATGTAGCCCAGCGTCGCCAGCGTGATCCCGTCGAATTGCAGGACGCGGCCGCTTGCCGCCTCCCAGATCGCCGTCGGCAGCAGCATCGTCGCTCCGCAGCAGGTGGTGAAGGACAGGAAGGACAGCTGATGGATCTTTGGCCGGCGCGGGATGAAGGCGGAGTAGAGCCCGAACGCCACCAGCGACGAGGCGAACATGATGTCGCCCCTGTTGAAGCTGATGCCGGCCAGCGCAGCGAGATCGCCGCGCAGGATGATGATCAGTACGCCAACGAGCGAAATCGCGATGCCGGCGAATTGCGCACCCGTCAGCCGCACGCCGAACAGCACCAGCGACCACAGCGCCACGAACAGCGGACCCGCTGACTGGATCAGCAGCGCGTTCAGCGCCTCGGTGTACTGCATCGCCCAGTACGAGATCGCGTTGTTGAAGGCAAAGCCGACCAGCGACAGGAACAGCATCAAGGGCAGGCTGCTCCGCAACGCAGGCCAGTCCCGCTTCAGATGCGGCCAGGCGAACGGCAGCAGGATCAGGAACACGCCGAACCAGCGGATCGTGGTCACCGTCAGCGGCGGCACATGCGCGCCGACATGACGCGCGAGCACGATGTTGCCGGCCCAGAACAGCGAGCTCAGGCTGAGCAGCAGATAAGGCTGGTTGTTGAGCCAACTGGCCGGATTGGAGGCCTTTGGCGCGGGCGAAGCGATCGTCATTGGCGTTGCATACGAGCTTGCGCCGGATCGGCGTCGTGGCACAAGTCACGGGGCCGCAATGCTACAATGCAACCATGATCCGGGGAGGTGCCATTGGCGGTTAATATGTTGAACATCGAGGGCCTGGAGCGGCTCGATCCGCAGGCGCCGGTGGTGATGCTGAACCTGATGCGTTTCCACGCGCGCTCGCGCGACGGCGACGGATCCGGCTGGGACGCTTATTTGCGCTACAGCGCTATCACGGTGCCGATGATCAAGGCGCGCGGCGGCACCTTGCTCTGGACGGGCGAGGCCAAGGCTGTCGCACTCGGCCCGCACGCCGGCAACGGCTGGGATTTCGTCGCGCTGGTCTATTATCCGACCGTTGCGGCTTTCCTGGACATGATGACGTCGGAGGCCTACGAGCGCGAGGCCGATCCGCACCGCCTCAGCGGCTGCGCCGAGCACGTGATCATTGCCACGAGCGAAGCCTACAGCAAGCTCAAGGTGAAGTAGGACTGTCCGTCGCGCGGCACGCGCCTTCCCCTATCCCACAAGGGGAAAAGGAAGAACTAGCTCGCCTGCTTCCGTGACGCCACGAACACGCCCGACAGCACCAGCGCAAATCCGATGAAGTGGAACGCTTGCGGATGCTCGCCGAGGAAGACCATCGCCATGATCGAGCCGAACACCGGCACGACGTGGAAGAACGGCGCGGCACGGTTGGCGCCGATCAGGCGCACGCCGCGATTGAAGCAGAGATAGGCGAGCGTCGAGGGGAACACCGCGACGTAGAACAGCGTCAGCAGGTTCGGCCCGTCGAGTTTCATGACCGGACGTGCGGACAATTCCCAGATCTCCAGCGGAACGAGGCAGGCCGCGCCCACCCCGAAGGTGAAGGCGAGGAACGACAGGCCGTGCATCGGCGGCCGCTTCAGGGTCAGCACCGAGTAGAGCGCGAAGAAGATCAGCGCGACGATGAAGATGAGGTCGCCCTTGTTGAACTCGATGTTCGACAGCGTGGTGAAATCGCCGTGCAGCAGGATCGTGAGCACGCCGCACATCGACAGCAGCACGCCGAACGCCTGCGCCGCGGTGAGGCGGATGCCGAGGATGGCCAGCGACCACAGCGCCACGACCAGCGGCGCGGCTGACTGCAGCAGCAGCGTGTTGAGGGCCTGGGTATGCTCCAGCGCCCAATATTGCAGGGTGTTGAAGGCGCCGATGCCGGTGATCGAGAGTGTGACCATCAGGCCGAGCTTGCCGCGGATCGCCGGCCAGTCCTGGGCAAGATGCTTCCAGGCGAATGGCAGCACCAGCAGGAAGGCGAAGAACCAGCGCAGGAACGACAGCGTGACCGGCGGGATGTGGCCGGCGGCGAGCCGTCCCACGATGGCGTTGCCGGCCCAGCACAGCGCGGTGATGCTGAGCAGCAAGTAAGGCTGGTTGGCGATCCAGCTGTGACCGGATCTTTCCGCGCTCGTGCTCTGACCGGTGGCGGACATTGTGATTGGTATGGCCCCGCTTGCACCGAGGCTTCCGGCCCGGCGGGATCCGGGCCGGCTGATCGCCCGGCCCTGTCCAAAGACACGGAAATCGGGGCTGCATCAACAGGGGGCGGACGCATCGCGACCATGCAGCGGCCGAGATCGGTCTCACGCTTTGGTCGAAGCTTGCCGAGCAGCCCTGGAAGGTTTCTGGATTTTCCGGGGATATCAAAGGCTTAAAGTGTCTCTTGAGCCCCGAAAAAGCCTCGTTCTTGCTTGCCTAGAGCGGCTGCTTCCTTTATCCGGTTGGCTGCCTTGCGTGCGAGCGGCTCCCGGCCGTCAGCTTGGCTGGCGCATCTAAAATCTTCGAAGGATTACCCGCGAATGGCCAATGTTGTCGTCGTCGGCGCCCAGTGGGGCGACGAAGGGAAGGGCAAGATCGTCGACTGGTTGTCTGAGCAGGCGGACATCGTCGTTCGCTTCCAGGGCGGCCATAACGCCGGCCACACGCTGGTCATCAACGGCAAGACCTACAAGCTCGCGCTCTTGCCCTCGGGCGTGCTGCGCGAGGGCAAGCTGTCGGTGATCGGCAATGGCGTGGTGTTCGACCCCGCCGCCTTCCTCGACGAGGTCACCAAGCTGCGCTCGCAAGGCGTCGCGGTCTCTCCGGACAATCTGCGGGTGGCCGAGAACGTCACGCTGATCCTGCCGCTGCACCGCGAGCTCGACGCCCACCGCGAATCCGCCAATGCGGCGACCGCGATCGGCACCACCCGCCGCGGCATCGGCCCGGCCTATGAGGACAAGGTCGGCCGCCGCGCCATCCGTCTGATGGACCTCGCCGACCTCGACACGCTCCCGCACAAGATCGACCGGCTGCTGGCCCACCACAATGCGCTCCGCCGTGGCCTCAATCTGCCGGAGTTTGACGGCAAGCAGATCCTGAAGGAATTGAGCGCGCTGGCGCCGCAACTGCTGCCCTACGCCGAGACGGTGTGGCGGCTGCTCGACATCAAGCGCCGCGAAGGCAAGCGCATGCTGTTCGAGGGCGCGCAAGGCGCGCTGCTCGACGTCGACCACGGCACCTACCCGTACGTCACCTCGTCCAACACGGTGGCGGCGCAGGCCGCGACCGGTGCCGGCGTCGGGCCGGGCGCGGTCGGCTACGTGCTCGGCCTGTGCAAGGCCTATACGACCCGCGTCGGCCAGGGCCCGTTCCCGACGGAGCAGGACAACGAGACCGGCCGAAAGATCGGCGAGCGTGGCCGCGAGTTCGGCACCAATACCGGCCGTCCGCGCCGCTGCGGCTGGTTCGACGCCGTGCTGGTCCGCCAGGCGGTCCGGACCTGCGGCATCAACGGCCTCGCGCTGACTAAGCTCGACATCCTCGACGGCTTCGACACCATCGAGGTCTGCACCGGCTACAGGCTCGACGGCAAGGAGATCGACCATTTCCCGGCCGGCGAGGGCGCCCAGGCCCGGGTCGAGCCGATCTATGAGACCATCGAGGGCTGGAAGGAGCCGACCGCGAGTGCGCGGTCCTGGGCCGACCTGCCAGCCCAGGCCATCAAATACGTCAGGCGGATCGAGGAATTGGTGGGGTGCCCGGTCGCACTGCTTTCCACCAGCCCCGAACGCGAAGATACTATCCTCGTGCAAAACCCGTTTGAGGCTTAACGATCTCTTACCAGGACGCGCGTATAATTGAGTAGAAATGGCTGATTACTATCCGCTGATCGCCCGCGCTATTGCCGCCCTGGACCCCAACGCTCCCGGCGAAAGCCGTCGCGCGCTCTATGAGCGGGCGCGCACGGCCCTGATCGCGCAGCTGCGCAGCGTGCAGCCGCCGCTCTCCGAATCCGAGATCACCCGCGAAAGGTTGTCGCTGGAAGAGGCCGTCCGCAAGGTCGAATCGGAGGCGGCCCAGCGCGCCCGCGAGGCCTCGCGCCCCGGTGGCGGCGGGCGCAGCGGCGGCAGCGGGGATGCCTTTCGCCGCGCCAGCACCAGAGCCGCTGAAGGCAACGCGGCTGCGGCCTCGCCGGCCCCGCCGCGGACGCGTCCGGCTCCGCCGCCGCCGCGGGCCGACCGTCCGTCCGTCAACCTCGACGACCAGGGCGACGCCCAGCGCCCGCCGCGCGCTCCCCGTTTCGACGCCCCGCGCCAAGCCGGACCGGCCGCGCCGCCGCCGATGCCGGAGCCGCCGGCGGCTGGACGCGATCGCGCCGGCGCCCGCCGTCCGCCAGATCTTGGGCCGCCGTCGCTGCCGCCGGCACCGGGCGTGCGCGGCTTCCGCGACATCACGGCCGATGCCAATGATCTCGGCGGTGCGGCCGCGCAGGCCAGCCGCGCCGCGCGCCGCACCTACGCCAACGTGCCCTCGCCCTCGCCGGAATTCGACCGGCTCGAGCCCAGCCTGGAAAACCGCGCCGGCGAGCAGGACGCGCCCTATTCCTACGACGAGTCGATCGAGGAGGCCGAGCGCTACGCGCTGCCGCCTTCGCCGCGGCCGCGCATCGCGCCCGAGCGCGAGGCCAAGAAGCGCGTCCGCACCGGCTCGGCCTTCCCGTTCAAGAGCGCGATCGCCGTCGGCATCGTCCTGATCCTGGTCGGTGCCGGCATCCTCTGGGGCAAGCCGCTGCTCCAGATCGCGACCAACCTGTTCAAGTCCTCGCCGACCCAGGTGGTGGAGACGCCGAACACTGCCTCGCAGCCGCAGACCAAGCCGAAGATTCCCGATCGCGTCGGCCAGCCCTCGGCCAGCGACCAGCCTGTCGCGCCGGTGGCGCAGAAGGTCGTGCTCTATGACGAGGATCCGTCCGATCCGAAGGGCAAGCAATATGTCGGCTCGGTGGTGTGGCGGCTGGAGCCGATCAAGGCCTCCGGCAACCAGAAGGCCGACGTCGCCGTGCGCGCCGACATCGAGATTCCCGACCGCAAATTCAAGATGACGATGTCGTTCCGCCGCAACACCGACTCCTCGCTGCCGGCGAGCCACACGGCGGAGCTGACCTTCATCCTGCCGCCGGATTTTCCGGGCGGCAGCGTTTCCAACGTGCCGGGCATCCTGATGAAGTCGAACGAGCAGGCGCGCGGCACGCCGCTCGCAGGGCTCGCGGTCAAGGTCACCGACGGCTTCTTCCTGGTCGGCCTGTCCAACGTCGATGCCGACCGCTCCCGCAACGTCCAGCTCCTGAAGGAGCGTTCGTGGTTCGACGTGCCGCTGGTCTACGCCAACCAGCGCCGCGCCATCATCGCCATCGAGAAGGGCGCCCCCGGCGAGCGCGCCTTCAACGACGCCTTCGCGCAGTGGGGCGATTAGCAGGCTTTCTATAATCCTTCGTCATTCCGGGGCGCGCGGAGCGCGAGCCCGGAAATCCATCGTGCAGCGGGTGATGTCGGCAAATGGGTTCCGCGTTCGGTGCTGCGCACCGCCCCGGAATGACATCCTGGATGGATGATTACTGCGCCGCCGCTTCCCGCTTGCGCGAGGCGACAGCCTCGCGGTCCATCACGGCGCGGCAGCCCGGGCTGACCTGCGCCTTATTCCGGACCATGCAGGCCCTGACCCGCGGAATGTCGGGGATTTCACTGGAGCACAGCCGCATCGCATCGCCGGTGCACATCTGCTGCGCTTCGGACGAGAAGGCAAGGCCGGGCGAGGTCTGGAGTGCGATGGCTGCGGTTGCGACGGCCAACAGCGAAGCGGTGGTCTTGAGCAGCGAAGCGATGGTCTGATAGTGTGTCATGCAGAATGGATCCCCGAATCCTTAGGCTTGAGCCACTTGGTTCTTGGGGCGCCGCACGCGACTTGATCTGCCGCATGTCACAGCCTTCACGCCGGGAACTTGGCCCGGATGTGGTCGCTCGATTTCTTGATTGTCCGAATCGAAAAGTGCTGCGCCGCCCGAGCGAAGTATGCGCCATTGTCGCGAGCCTGCAATGGTCGGCGCAAAGGAATTCGCAATTGTTGCACGCGAGTCACGTCGCGTGCGATCAGATCAGCCGATCGGCGCTCGCTTGTTCCACATCGCTCGCGCCAAGCGCGGCGGCGTGTTCCTCGACGGCGGTGACGCCTTTGGCGGTGAGCTCGAACAGGTCACCGTCCTTCATCACGTAGCCGTCGGCGATCAATTGGCCCATCTTGCCTTGCCGGTCGTCGGCGAAGGCAACGGATTGGCTGATGTCCCGCAGGATTGAGAGTTCTTCCTCGCGCAACATGACTTCACTCTCCATCTGCGGGAACGATCCCCGATCGTCACATGCCGTGGCTCTGAAATACCTTGCTGCACGGCTTCGAC
Organism: Bradyrhizobium frederickii; assembly: GCF_004570865.1. Lineage (GTDB taxonomy): Bacteria > Pseudomonadota > Alphaproteobacteria > Rhizobiales > Xanthobacteraceae > Bradyrhizobium > Bradyrhizobium frederickii. The sequence continues at coordinate 61,646 of NZ_SPQS01000013.1, read as the reverse complement.
AGCTTGGCCCGGTTGGCTTGCAGGCAGCTCTGCACCGCGCCGTCGTTGCCGAGGTCCTTGCGACAGAACCGCGATGCGTCCCGCGAGCAGGCCTGCTGCTCCTGCGGCGTGCCCATATGGCCTTGCGCAAGAGCGGGTGCGTCCGGCAGGCCGGTCAGGGCCGCCAGCGCGATTGTCGCCAGGAGAAATTTGCGGGCCATCGGCGACTCCAATCTGCCAGGGATCATTAAGGTTCTGTCTGAACTCGTCGCCCTCTCACTTGTTCCCCCAAAGGCGGAGCCGGCCCCGCTATTCAAGGTTCCCGCGGCGCTGCTATAACCGCCGGGAAGTGTGAGGGTGTTTGATGAAACGCTATCTGGTGTTTGCGCTGGTTGGCCCGTTCGTCGGCGGGTTTCTGCTGCTGCTGACGACGACATATCAGTCCGGCTATTGGACCCAGACCAGTCTCGGCGAGGTCGGGAAGCTGTTCGCGGTGTTCTTCAAGACCCTGCAATACAGCTATCTGTTCGGCTTGCTGCCGGCGCTGATGATCGGTGCGGTCGACGACATCCTGGTTCACATCAGGCGGGTCGGCCCGGGCTTGCGGATGCTGCTGGTCGGCCTGTGCGCCTTCGTGCTGGCCTCGCTCACCTACAGCTCGCGCGGGCCGGATTCCGGCGCGGTGCAATTCATCCTGTACGGCCTCGTCGGCTTTGTGCCGGCGGTGATTTCGTCCTGGCTCGTGCATAGATACGTCAAGGAGCCGCAGGCTGTGGCGGCGCCGACCTGAGTGCGCGACGTTCGGGCGCGGCGCAGAACTTCCGCCGCGCCGGCGCGTTCCCTCGAGACCATGACCATGTCCGACGACGATATTCTCGCTCCGCGCAGGCCCCGTTCGGGGAGCGGCTCGCGCGCGCCCTTTTCGGGCACCGAGGCCCGCGGGCCGATCATCGACCAGGACGGCCGCGAAATCCGCCCCGAAACGCTGGAGCAGGGGTTTCGCGAGTTCCGCGTCGAGTTTGGCAAGGACAATCCGTTCTCGGGGAGCCCGTTCGGCAACCTGACGCGGGAGCAGCGGATCGCGCGGCTGGAGGCGATCGCAAAGCTGCTCGACATCGCCTTCATCCTGCCCGGCACCAACATCCGCTACGGCATCGACGGGCTGATCGGTCTGATCCCCGTGGTCGGCGACATCATCACCACGGCGATCTCGCTGTGGCTGGTGCGCGAGGCCCGCGCGCTGGGCGCGCCCTGGTACGTCACCGCGCGCATGCTCGGCAATGTCGCGCTCGACGGCGTCGTCGGCTTGGTCCCGTTCGCGGGCGACGCTTTCGACGTCATGTTCCGCGCCAACATGCGCAATGTGCGGCTGCTCCGCCGCTGGCTCGACAAGCAGCCGCGGATGTAAGGCGAGCTTCTTCCTTTGCCTCTCCCCGCAAGCGGGGCGAGGGAGAAGACGGAAGGCCCGGAACGCAAAAAGCGCGACGACCTTTCGGTCATCGCGCTTTCCGCGCACATCGTAAGGCTCAGCGAAAACTTACGCCGCGTCGGCGTCGGTCTCGGCGGCGGGCGCCGGCTTGGGACGGCGGGGCAGCGGGAAGGCCTCGCTCTCATAGAGCGAGCGGATGCCGTTCTGGTCGAAGCGCGCTTCCTCGACCTGGAGATAGGCGCCGTTCAGCGAGTCCGTCGGCAACTGCTCCATCGCGAACTGCACGGCTTCGGCCGCGGTGCCGAACCGGCGATAGGTGAAGCCCGCACGCTTCTTCTTCCGGATCGCGGCGGGGAAGAGTTCGGCGGAGGTGTTGAAGTTGAACGGACGCAATGGACGCATGGTCAAAGACCTCGTGATCTTCTCTGGGGCTTTAAGCGCGTGGGGTTTGGGAGGGCAGGGGCCGCAATCGAGCGAGCCCGCCGCACATGCCATTTTCGCCTCCTAATATAAGCCGATCTGACAAAAATGCGACCCCTGCGATGAGAGATGATGAATCCGCGCATGGCAGCCCCGCGGCTGCAATAAGTCTAATAATTTCAATATGTTGAATGGTTTACAGCTTGCCCAGAAGCAGCAGGACGATCAGCACCACCAGCACGACGCCGCCGATCCCCATGCCGGAATGGCCGAGGCCATAGCCGTAACCGCCCAGGCGGCCGGACAGGCCCCCGAGCAGATAAATGATCACCAGGACGATCAGAATGGTCCCGAGCATGGCTTCCTCCCTCGCTGCCGCCAAATGCGATGATCGGCCGCACCGCCAAAGAAGAAAAGCACATCGTGCGGTCGGGTTCCATGAAGGAACTCGACCGCACAGGCCGATTATTCGGGCTTCAGCTTCAGCGCCGCCGAGTTAATGCAGTAGCGCAAGCCGGTCGGTCCGGGGCCATCGGGGAAGACGTGGCCGAGATGACCGCTGCATTTGGAGCAGAGCACCTCGGTGCGGATCATGCCGTGGCTCACGTCCCGCTCCTCGTCGATATGGCTGTCGACCGCGGGCTGGGTGAAGCTCGGCCAGCCGCAGCCGGAATCGAACTTGGCGTCCGACGAGAACAGCACGTTGCCGCAGCCGGCGCAGACATAAGTGCCGGCGCGGTGGTCGTGCTCATATTCGCCCGAGAAAGGACGCTCGGTCGCCTTCTCACGCAACACCGCATACTGCATCGGCGACAATTCGCGCCGCCACTGCTCTTCGCTCTTGATGACCTTGTCGTCGGTGGTTTTCGTCTTGGTGTCGGGCATGGGTCTCCCGTTCTTGAGATGATCTTGCGATCAGTTGGTGGCCTTGCTGGCACTCACCAGCGTCGGCTTTTCAATGTAATTATCCGCGAACAGCTTTTTCAGGTTCTCGACCTTGGGCAGGTCGTTATAGGCGATGTAGGGCTGGTTGGGGTGCAGGGTCAGATAGTCCTGGTGGTAGGCCTCCGCCGGGTAGAACGCCTCCAGCGCGCCGACCTTGGTCACGATCGGCTTGCTGAACACCTTGGCGCTGTTGAGCTGGGCGATATAGGCCTCCGCCACCTTCTTCTGCTCGTCCGAGGTGGTGAAGATCGCCGAGCGATATTGCGGGCCGACATCGGGGCCCTGGCGGTTGAGCTGGGTCGGGTCGTGCACCACCGAGAAGTAGATCTGGAGGAGCTTGCCGTAGGAGATCTTCTTCGGGTCGTACTTGATCTCGACGGACTCGGCGTGGCCGGTCCGACCGCTCGAGACGGTCTGGTAGTCAGCGGTCGCCTTGGTGCCGCCGGCATAGCCGGAGACCGCGTTGATGACTCCGGCGGTGTGCTGGAAGACGCCTTGCACGCCCCAGAAGCAGCCGCCGGCGACGACGGCGGTCTGGATCCCGCTCGCGGGCGCTGCATCCATGGCGGGAGCCGGGATCACGACCGCATTCTCCGCTGCCCGGGACGGCATGGCAAAGGCCAGCGTCAGGGCGGCGGTTGCGGCGAGCAGGGAAGCGAGGGCAGGTCGGCGCATGGCGGGTCCTCTTTCGCAAGGTCTGACAGTCTAGGGCGATCAGGGCCGGACGAACAGTTGTCCGGCGGCCTTTTCGCATCATCCGAGGTACGGACGCTGCAGCAGATTGTTACGACGCGACGGACACGAGTCCGTGAAATAGGCCGCAGGGGACGGCGCGGCGAGCGCGCGCCTTGGCGAGACCGGGAACTCCGCGCTAGATGAACCCGGGCGATCGATCATCGACTCACGAAGAACTTGCTGGCTGGAGCAGGCCTGACAACATGTTGCGCGTCGTTTCCCTGACCCTCGTCATCCTGGCCGCCGGCGCGTCGAGCGCGGCGGCCGACCCGCATGCCGACGAGCTCGCCATCTGCCGTGACCGCCAGGCCGAGGCCCAGGCCCGCGCGAGCGCCTGCGACAATCTGCTGAAGGCCGACCAGCTCGGCGGCAAGGACAAGGCGATCGCGCTCTCCGTGCGCGGCAACACGCTGATCAACAAGCGGGATTACGACCAAGCGATCGAGACCCTGTCGATCGCGATCGATCTGGATCCTGACTACGTCGTTGCCCTCAACCTGCGCGGCCTCGCCTATGAGCGCAAGGGCCAGGAAGACCTCGCCATGGCGGACTACAACCTCGCGCTCCAGAAGCGCCCGGCCTATGGCGTTCCCTACAACAACCGGGGCGTCATTCACGCCCGCCGCGGCGCGCTGCAAAGCGCGGTCGACGATTTCACCTTGTCGATCAAGTACACGCCGAAATTCCTGCTTGCCTGGACCAATCGTGCCCGTGCGCGCACGCTGCTGAAGGATTTCGACGGTGCGCTCGCCGATTTTGCGGAGGCCGAGAAGATCGATCCGGCCGCACCGCAGATCGCCGGCAACCGCTGCATCACTTACGGCATGATGAGACAATTCGACCAGGCCTTTGCCGATTGCAACCGCCTGATCGAGAAACAGCCGAAGAACGTGTTCGCGATCAACAATCGCGCCGACGTCAGCATGATGAAGGGCGACTTCGACGCCGCCCTGAAGGACTACAACACGGCCATCCAGATCAACCCGAACAACGTCCGCGCCCATTCCGGCCGCGGCCAGATCTACGAGCGCCGGAAGGATCTGGCGCAAGCCCGCGCCGACTATCGCGCCGCGGCCTATTCGCTGACGAAGTTCGACGACACCGAGGTTGCGCGCGCCCGTGCCATCGCGCAGGAGCGGCTCGCCGCGCTCATGCCGCAGTCGCCGGGGAGCCCACCCACCGGCCGCCGCGTGGCGCTGGTGATCGGCAACGGCGCCTACAAGAACGTCCATGCCTTGCCCAATCCGCCGCGCGATTCCAAGCTGATCGCGAGCGTGCTGCGCGAGGTCGGCTTCCAGTCCGTGATCTCCGTCAACGACCTTACCCGCGACAAGTTCTTTGACGCGTTGAAGGCCTTCGCGGAGGAAGCGGAGAAGGCCGACTGGGCCGTGGTCTATTTCGCCGGCCACGGCTTCGAGATCGGCGGGGTGAACTATCTCGTTCCCGTCGATGCCAAGCTCGCCGCCGACAAGGACGCCGAGACGCAGGCGGTCGCCCTCGAGCAGGTGATCGCGGCGGTCGGTGCCGCGCGAAAAATGCGTCTCGTGGTCCTGGATGCCTGCCGCGACAATCCGTTCGCGCCGACCATGCAGCGCACGCTGTCGCTGAAGCTGGTCGACAAGGGCTTTTCCAACATCGAGCCCGGCGCCGGCTTCATGGTGGTTTACGCCGCCAAGCACGGCGAGACCGCGATGGACGGCGACGGCAGCGCCAACAGCCCGTTCGCCACCGCTCTCGCCCGCGAGATCAAGCAGCCCCGCGTCGAGATCAGAAAACTGTTCGACATCATCCGCGACGACGTCTGGGCCGCGACCAAGCACGGGCAGCAGCCGTTCACCTACGGCTCGCCGCCGGGACGGGAAGACTTCTATTTCGTCGCGGGCAAGTGAAGGCCGGCGTTGCCGCGCGCTTTCACATCAGCGAGTTGAACCAGTCGAATGCGGTCGATTGCCCGTTCAGGACGGTGCCGTTGCCATAGAGGCTTGCCAGAAACGTGCCGCGATGGCTTGCACCGGCAACCGGTACGCCGGCCGCGAAACGTCCACCCGCGGCAATCGCCGGCTTGACCAGTCGCGGGTGCAGCGCCTCGTCGGCCAATCCGTAATAAAACCGGATCGGGGAATCGTAGTCCCAGAAAGTCGCGCCGTTGCGACCGAGCTGGCGCAGCAACCTGCTGTTGGTGTCCTGGGTGAAACGGTCGAAAAACCCGTCCACCAGGAGGTCTGCAGCCGGCGGAACAGTCTTGGCGGTGTCGCCTGCCAGGCTGTAGTCGGCCCAATATTTCTCAGCGAACGCCTGATGTTGCGGCTTGATGGCGGTCTTGAACAGATCGCTCAGCCCATAATACTGGCGATAGCTTCCAAGCAGCACGACCAGGCAGGGCGTGATCCAGGCCGGCGGCATCGGGTAGGACGTCTCAGCGGACGGAATATAGGATGTCGGGTTGACCCAATAATGGAAGCTCTCGGCGAGATTGTTGAACGGGCTCTGGGTCGCACTTGCCGTCACCTTCATGCCGCGCCGTTGCATCTCCTGCTTGAGCCATTGCGTGTTCAGCGCGCCTTGCGACCAGCCGTTCAGAAACAGCGCGGATTGGCGAAGGCCGAGCGTCTTCAACTCGAGGAGGCCGGCATCGAGCACGTCGAGGCAGCATTGCACCGTGGCACCTTTCACCGCATAGGCCTCGCCACGACCGTTGCGAAGCGGGCCCTTGCCGATGTAGTCGGCGGCGATGACGGCATAGCCGTTGCCGGCGAAGCGCTGGATGTTGAACAGCGTCTCCAGCGAATCGATATTGTCGCGAAGCTGGTAGCCTTCGTCGCCAAGTCGCAGCAGGTTCGAAGGAACCTGATCGAACGACAGAATCGTGCCGTGTTGCCAGGACAACACCGGCAATGCCCCGCGCACGCCGACGGGGACCGCAACGAGCGCGCTGACCTTCACGCGCTCTCCCGTCTCGGGCACGCGCGTCATGGTGGTGATACGCCGCAGCTCGACGTCGTAGCGCGCTTCATGCTTCCCGGAGAAGTCTTTGGGCAGGACGTCGTGCTCGTTGAACACGGCATAGAACTGCGCCGCCAGCGCGTTGAGGCGTTGCTTCGAGACCCGCACCGGCTTGTCCGGCCGCGCATGCGCGGCACGCAGCGGAGCGGAGTGCGCAAGTCTCGGCGCAGCGATCGATGCGGCGAGCGTGCCGGCCGCGATGCCTGCCGACTTCAGAAACCCGCGACGGCTCGCGCCGAAGGTATCATCGCGCGGATCGAGGTAATCGGGTCTTCCCAAACGTTCAGCCATGCGTGTCCTCCTGCCGACAGCGTGGTGATACATCTCAAAGCCTAGCGCTTGGTGAATGCATCCGGGCAGTGCGGACTAAAGCCTCACACCACGATGCTCAGTGCCGTAGGGTGGGCAAAGCGAAGCGTGCCCACGATCTTTGCTTGCAGAGAGACAGCGCGGGCACGGCGCGTTGCGCCTTTGCCCGCGCTACGGGAGCGAACTCTAAACAACGATACTCAGCCGCTTCGCCGCGCGCGTGATCCCGGTGTACAGCCACCTGGCGCGGCTCTCCTGAAACGCAAAGCTCTCGTCGAACAGCACGACGTCGTCCCATTGCGAGCCCTGCGACTTGTGCACGGTGAGCACATAGCCGTAGTCGAACTCGTCGTAGGGCTTGCGCTGCTCCCAGGCGATCTGCTCGACGCCGCCCTCGAAGCAATCGGCGCGCACCGAGACCTTCGTCACCTTGTGGCCGAAATCCTCGTCCGGCGACAGCCGCATCGAGAGAATGCGCGACTTCGAGCGCGAGGTGTTGCGCGACTTCACCCGCCACAGGCCGCCGTTGAACAGGCCCTTCTTGCGGTTGTTGCGCAGGCACACCAGCTTGTCGCCGGCGACCGGAAAGACGTCCTCGATGTTCTGGCGCTGCCGCACCCGCATGTTGTAGGCGCGGCGGGTGTTGTTGCGGCCGACCAGGACCTGGTCGGCGCCCATGACCCTGTCGGGGTCGAGCTCCTTGCGCGAGACCACCTCGCTCTCGCCATAGCGGCCGATGTCGAGCTCGCGGCCTTCGCGCACGTCCATCGACATCCGCACGATGGGATCGTCCTGCGCCTGGCGGTGCACCTCGGTCAGCATTGCATCCGGTGAGGTGTTGGTGAAGAAGCCGCCGCCCTGGATCGGCGGCAGCTGCGCGGGATCGCCCAGCACCAGCAGCGGGCAGTCGAACGACATCAGGTCGCGCCCCAATTCGGCGTCGACCATCGAGCATTCGTCGATCACGATCAGCTTCGCCTTCGAGGCGGGCGCGTCGTCCCACAATTCGAAGCTCGGCTGCTCCTCGCCGGACTCGCGGGCGCGGTAGATCAGCGAGTGGATGGTGGAAGCGTCGTCGCAACCCTTGTTGCGCATGACGAGGGCGGCCTTGCCGGTGAAGGCGGCGAACTTCACATCGCCGTCGACGCCGTCGGCGATGTGCCGGGCCAGCGTCGTCTTGCCGGTCCCGGCGAAGCCGAACAGGCGGAATACCTGCGGGGTGCCGCTACGGCCGGGTTTTGCTTTGAGCCAGTCGCCGACGGCTTTGAGCGCGGCGTCCTGATGCGGAGTGAAAGTTGGCATTGCTGTCTTGAGAAAGGGCGACGCGCGGCGATTCGCCGCCCTCCAAAGTAACCATTCGACCCGTCCATTCAAGGCGGATGCGGCACCGGAGATCGAGGCCGCCAACCCCTCTCGGCTGATTTCTCACCCGCGTGAGCCGGCTTCGTCGGCTCAAACATGAAGGCCGGGTAGACGCCTTGGTCGATTGGCGCAATTTCACGCCACGACGGCCGCGGGTTAATCGTCGCTTGCGGGTGACCACCTGGCTGCTTGATCTAGCGCAATGCGATCTGGACCGCCGGAACCTATGGTCCGCAGCGGTGACAACGGCGTCGACCGAGATGTGCCCGATGGGGCGCATTCTCCTGGACAATTCCTGAACACGGGTCTGCCCGCGGGGATTCGGATATGCCGAGGCCAATGTCACGACGCTCACTATTTTCCGCCGTTCTGCCTTTCGCATCCGGCCGCGACGCGCATGCGCCGCGTCTGGAAGAGACGCGTCCCGAACAGGTGGCGACCGTCTCCAGCGCCACCGCCTGCGTCGAACGGCATGGCGTCGTCTGTCGCCGTTGCGTCGAAGCCTGTGAGCATTCCGCCATCCGCATTCTCGCGCGCGAGAAGCTAGGCGCCGTGATCGATGCCGCGGCCTGCACCGGCTGCGGCGATTGCATCCCGGTCTGCCCGGTCGAAGCCATCGCACTCGCGCCGCGGGACCGCATCGCGCTCGTATCCGAACTTGCAAACCTGGTCGTGCACAATGGCTGAAGCCACCAACATCTGCGGCGTTGCCGTCTATCTCGCACCCGGTGCGGAGCGCGATCTCATCGACCGGATTCTGGCGCTGCCCGGCGTCGAGCTGGAGGCCGCCTCCGGCGACAACAGGCTTGCGCTGACCGTCATCGATACGCAGGCCTCGCTGGCGATCGACCAGATCGCCGCCATGCATCGCCTGCCCGGCGTCGTCAGCGCCTCGCTGATCTTTCATGCATTCGATACGCACGACGACGAGAGCGCCGTCGAGGCCGAGCCGGCCGCGTGCTGCGGCGGCGTCTGCCAGAATTCCGGCGCGCATGCGCGCGCCTCCGCAATCTGAGATTCGTTGAGCCGGAGAGACCGACGATGGTGACGAAACTGACGAACGGGAATGAAGCCACGGCGACGCGCCGCGATGCGCTGAAGGCGGCTGCAGCGGTTGCTGCCGCCTCGACCATCGGCGTGACGCTGCCGGAAGCGGCGAGCGCGCAGGCGGGCAAGACCGACGGCATCCGCTGGGACAAGGGCGTGTGCCGCTTCTGCGGCACCGGCTGCGGCGTGATCGTCGGCACCAAGAACGGCAAGGTCGTGGCGACGCAGGGCGACCCCGATGCGCCGGTCAATCGCGGTCTCAATTGCATCAAGGGCTACTTCCTGTCCAAGATCATGTACGGCGAGGACCGGCTGACCCAGCCGATGCTGCGCATGAAGAACGGCAAGTTCGACAAGAACGGCGAGTTCGCGCCGATCTCCTGGGACGATGCCTTCAAGCTCATGGCCGAGAAATGGAAGGCGGCGCTGAAGGCGGGCGGACCGTCGACCGTCGGCATGTTCGGCTCGGGCCAGTGGACCATCTGGGAAGGCTACGCCGCCGCCAAGCTCTACAAGGCGGGTTTCCGTTCCAACAACCTCGACCCGAACGCGCGCCACTGCATGGCCTCGGCCGTCACCGGTTTCATGCGGACCTTCGGGATCGACGAGCCGATGGGCTGCTACGACGACATCGAGCAAGCCGATGCGTTCGTGCTGTGGGGCTCCAACATGGCGGAGATGCACCCGATTCTCTGGTCGCGCCTCACCGATCGCCGGCTGACGCATGAAGGCTGCGAGGTCCACGTGCTCTCCACCTTCGAGCATCGTTCGTTCGAGCTCGCCGACAATCCGATGGTGTTCACGCCGCAGAGCGACATGGCGATCCTCAACTACATCCAGAACCACATCGTCAATTCCGGCGCGATGAACAAGGACTTCGTCGAGAAGCACGTCGAGTTCGCATCGACCGTCACCGACATCGGCTACGGACTGCGCCCGACCCACGCCCTTGAAATCAAGGCGGTCAACGCCTCGCACAAGGCTGGCAAGGACGGCGCGCTCGATCCGGCCGGCTTCAAGGACAAGATCGGCTTCGATGAGTACAAGAAGCTGCTGGAGCCCTATACGCTCGACTACGCCCACAAGATGTCGGGCGTGCCGAAGGAGAATCTCGAGCGGCTCGCAAAACTCTATGCGGATCCCAAGAAGAAGGTCGTCTCCTACTGGACGATGGGCTTCAACCAGCACGCACGCGGCACGTGGGTCAACAACATGATCTACAACGTGCACCTCTTGACGGGTAAGATCTCGGAGCCGGGCAACGGCCCGTTCTCGCTGACCGGCCAGCCCTCGGCCTGCGGCACCGCCCGCGAGGTCGGCACCTTCGCGCACCGCCTGCCGGCCGACCTGCTCGTCACCAATCCGAAGCATCGCGAGACGGCCGAGAAAGTGTGGCAGCTGCCCGAAGGCACCATCCCGGGCAACATCGGCTACCACGCCGTGCTGCAGAACCGCATGCTGAAGGACGGCAAGCTGAACGCCTATTGGGTCCAGTGCAACAACAACATGCAGACGGCCCCGAACATGAACGAGGAGGGCTATCCCGGTTATCGCAATCCGGCTGCCTTCGTCGTCGTCTCCGATCCCTATCCGACCGTGACGACGCTGGCCGCGGACCTCATCCTGCCGACGGCGATGTGGATGGAGAAGGAGGGCGCCTATGGCAATGCCGAGCGGCGTACCCAGTTCTGGCGCCAGCAGGTCAAGGCGCCTGGCGAGGCGCGCTCGGACCTCTGGCAGCTGATGGAGTTCGCCAAGCACTTCAAGATCGAGGAGGTCTGGCCGGAGGAGTTGATTGCCAAGAAGCCGGAGCTGCGCGGCAAGACCCTGTTCGACGTGCTCTATGCCAACGGCGAGGTGAACAAGTTTGCGATCACCGAATGCCAGAAGGGCTTCGACAATTCCGAGAGCGCGGCGTTCGGCTTCTACGTGCAGAAGGGCCTGTTCGAGGAGTATGCGAAGTTCGGCCGCGGCCACGGCCACGATTTGGCGGACTTCGAGCAATATCACCAGGCGCGCGGCCTGCGCTGGCCGGTCGTCAACAACAAGGAGACGCTCTGGCGCTTCCGCGAGGGCTATGATCCCTACGTCAAGCCGGGCGAAGGCGTGTCGTTCTACGGCAAGCCGGACAAGAAGGCGCGCATCATCTTCTGTCCGTTCGAGCCGGCGGCCGAAACGCCCGACAAGGAGTTCGATCTGTGGCTGTGCACCGGCCGCGTGCTGGAGCACTGGCATTCCGGCTCGATGACGCGCCGCGTGCCCGAACTGCACCGCGCCGTGCCGGCCGCGACGCTGTTCATGCATCCGGATGACGCCGCCGAGCGCAAGCTGCTGCGCGGACAGCCGGTGAAGATCCAGACCCGCCGCGGCGAGGTGGTGACGCGGGTCGAGACCAAGGGCCGCAACAAGCCGCCGCGCGGCCTCGTCTACTTCCCGTTCTTCGACGAAAGCCAGCTCGCCAACCAGCTCACGCTCGATGCGACCTGTCCGATCTCGAAGGAGACCGACTTCAAGAAGTGCGCCTGCCGCGTGACGTCGGCCTAAACCCCTCGATGGACGAGCCATGTCGGATTCCAGTTCAGGCATCCCGCGCGATCCGCGCCGCCGCAAGGCGCTGCAGGATATGACGCGTTTCGGCGGCGGCGCAGCCGTCGCCGCAACAATGCTGACTGCGTTCGGCGTGTCCTCGCGGGCCAAGCCCGCGCAGGCGCTGCGGCCTCCGGGCGCGCTGCCCGAGAAGGATTTCCTGGCGGCCTGCGTCCGTTGCGGCCTTTGCGTCCGCGACTGCCCCTACGACACATTGAAGCTTGCGGACTGGGCCGACGGCCCCGCTCTGGGCACGCCGTTCTTTCAGGCGCGCAATGTTCCCTGCGAGATGTGCGACACCATTCCCTGCGTCAAGGCCTGCCCGACCGGCGCCCTCCAGCATGCGCTGACCGACATCGCCAAGGCCAAGATGGGCGTCGCGGTGATCACCAGCCGCGAGACCTGCCTCAATCTGCAGGGGCTGCGCTGCGACGTCTGCTATCGGGTCTGTCCGGCCATCGACAAGGCGATCACGCTCGAGGTCTCGCACAATGCGCGCACGACCAAGCATGCGATCTTCGAGCCCGTCGTTCACGCCGAGTACTGCACCGGCTGCGGCAAGTGCGAGAAATCCTGCGTGCTCACCGAGTCCGCGATCAAAGTGCTGCCGATCGAGGTCGCCGCGCTGAAGCAGGACGATCATTACAAGCGCGGCTGGGAAGAGAAGAGCAAGGCCGGCGGAGCCCTGGTCGATGCACCGCTCAAGCTGCCGGTGCGCAGACCCGAGGGAGGCTCGCCATGACGGCGAACGCCAGGCCCTATGTCGAAGCGCGGGCGCAGAAGGGGCTTTGGGCCGCCTCGCGGTTTCTGGTGCTGCGCCGGACCAGCCAACTGCTCTTCCTCGCGCTGTTCCTGTCAGGGCCGCTTCTGGGCGTCTGGATCGCCAAGGGCACGCTGGCTTCGTCCATGACCCTCGGCACGCTGCCGCTGACCGATCCTTTCGTCCTGCTGCAGTCGCTCGCGGCGCGTCATTGGCCCGAGGGTCTGTCGGTGATCGGCGCGTCCATCGTGCTCGCCGCCTATCTCCTGTTCGGCGGCCGGACCTATTGCTCGTGGGTCTGCCCCCTCAATCCGGCGGCCGATCTCGCCGCCTGGCTGCGGCGCCGGCTTAACATCACCTTCACCGCCAAGATCCGCCCGGAGCTCAGGCTCTATTTCGTCGGGGCGGTGCTCGCGGCATCAGTGCTGTCAGGGTCGATCGCCTGGGAGCTGATCAACCCGGTGACGGCGCTGCATCGTGCGCTGGTGTTCGGCCTCTGGTTCGGCGCCGGCGGCACCGCGGCGATCTTCGTGTTCGACCTCCTGGTCGCCAGGCACGGCTGGTGCGGTCATCTCTGTCCGGTCGGCGCGTTCTATGGCCAGATCGGCAAGGTCGCACTGCTTCGCGTCACCGCCGACAACCGGGCCGCCTGCAACGACTGCATGGATTGCTTCGCCGTCTGTCCGGAGCCGCACGTCATCAGCCCCGCGCTGAGGGGGGAGCGGAGCGGCGCCACGCCTGTGATCACCGCGGGCGACTGCACGGTTTGCGGCGCCTGTATCGACGTCTGCTCCAAGCAGGTCTTCCATCTCGGTCTGCGCGGCCGCAATGCGGTGCGTCCTGCCCCCTCCATGACCGCGCCATCGCCAGTGGCACGTGTCGTCTCTTCCCAGCCGACCGTCCTTGAAAGGGACCTCTCATGACGTTTGTTCGACTGATTCCGTTGATTGCGGCGGCGGCCGTGACCGTCGCGCTTGTCATTCCGTTCGCGGCGTCCGGGCCGCTCGCGCAGGAGGCCAGGCAGCCCAAGGCGCTGCGCGAAGCTCCGTTGACCGAGATGTCGCCGCCGCCCGAGGTGACCAAGCAGTCGGTGCCGGCGAGCGGCTTCGAGCGCGCCTATCGCCAGCAGCCGCCGCTGATCCCTCACAAGGTCGACGGCTACCAGATCACCACGGAGAACAATGCGTGCATGGGCTGCCACGACTGGCCCGGCAACACCCGCGTGAACGCGCCGAAGATCTCCGAGACGCACTACGTCGACCGCCAGGGCGTGCGGCTCGATAAGGTCGCCGGCACGCGCTATTTCTGCCAGCAATGCCACGTACCGCAGGCCGATGCGAAGCCGCTGGTCGGCAACATCTTCAAGAACGCGACGCAGGCGAAGTGAGGCTGACATGCAGGACACCAGCACTTCTGCCGCCGTCGCAGCCGCGCGGCCGGGCCTCCTGAAACGATTGTGGCGGTGGTTCTTCTCGCCGACCGCGCGCTATGCCTGGGGGCTGATCGTCATCGTCGCATTCGCCGCCGGCGTCCTGTTCTGGGGCGGCTTCAACTGGGCGATGGAGATGACGAACAACGAGCAGTTCTGCATCTCCTGCCACGAGATGAAGGAGAACGTGTATCTCGAATACCGCAACACCGTACACTATTCGAACCGCACCGGCGTCCGCGCCAGCTGTCCGGATTGCCACGTGCCGAAGGAATGGGGACACAAGGTGGTCCGCAAGATCCAGGCCTCGAACGAGGTGCTGCACAAGATCCTCGGCACCATCGACACGCCCGAGAAGTTCAACGCGCATCGCATTGACCTTGCCAAGAGCGTGTGGCGCGGCATGAAGACGACGGATTCGCGCGAATGCCGCAACTGCCACAAGTTCGACCACATGGAATATGCGGTGCAGGAGCCGCGCGCCTCCAAGCTGCACCAGACCGCGTTCGCGCAAGGCAAGACCTGCATCGATTGCCACCAGGGCATCGCGCATAAGCTGCCGCCCAAGGCCCAGGAGGGATATCGCGACATGCTCGACCATATCGACGAGGTCGGCCCCATGCAGCGGATGATCGACTTCCTGCAGGATGCCGATGTTGCCAAGGCAAAGGCGGCGAGGTGATGGACATGCTTCAGCAATCCCGCGACACCGCGGACGGCGCGGCAAGGCCTTCCGCCGCGCTCAGCGTTGCCCTGGTCTATGACTCGGGCCCTGCCGTGAACCGTTGGTTCACAGGTCTCGTCGCCGAGCTTCGCCGCTCGGGCAAGAGCCTGGCCGGCCTGATCCAGGAGGACGTGCCCCAGCCGGGACGCACACGCTGCGACATGGTTCTGCACGAGCTCGCCACCGACCGGTCGATCTCGATCTCGGAGGATCTCGGCGCGGGCGCGACCTCCTGCCGTCTCTCCATGCCGCGCCTGCTCGAAGCGGCGCAATTGGTCGAAGCCCAGCTCGCCGACGCCGAGATCGTCTTTCTCAACAAGTTCGGCAAGGCCGAGGCGGAAGGCGGCGGCTTGCGCGACCTGATTGCCCATTGCATCGAGTCCGGCAAGAGCCTCGTGATCGGCGTTCCCGGCAGCAATATCGAGGCCTGGACCGATTTCTGCGGCGAATACTTCAGGACGGTCGAGGCAACGCCGGAGCCAAACCAGGATGCGATCGCGACGCTTGCGGCTCTGCTCGGTCAGCCCAAGATCGGCAGCGAGCATCTGCACGTGATCTGAGGTCGCGCTCCGGCGCGCGATCCCTGTTCTTCCACGCCGTGGAATTGACGGCGTGGTGGACAGGATCGCCTCGCCCTACACCGTCAACATGTGGGACGAGTACAACAGGTGGAAGCGCGACAATCCCGAGGCGCAGGATCGACACCCAAGCCTTCACCGACCGCTACGGCAAGCTCGCCATCAATGTGGCCCCGGTGAAGGCCGCGGCGGGATAGGCGGTCTGGATCCGGCATGGGCCCCGGCTCAGCAGCGCATCACTAAAGTGCTGCGCTGCGTCCGGGGCACGATCCATAGTGAGCCACGTGTCCCGGACGCCCTGCAACGCGTAGCGTTGCTGTAGAGCCGGGATCCATGGCGCGGCATACGCCAATCTCGCCGACTTTCCGCCAACTCACCTTGCTGATATCCTCCGCTAAAAGAGACTTGCGGAGGATACCCATGCGGCCCCACGCGGCATCAACTCCAGTGGCGGGCGATGTTACGGCCGCAGTGCTCGCCATCGGTCGCCCCGACTTCCCGGACATCCTGATCGACACGCTGCGCCGCCACGCCGGTGTCGGCCATTGCATGGTGTTCGCGCTGAATCGCGCCGGTGCCGCACACTGCCTGCTCGACGCCGGCAACATCCCGATCGGCGGCGATCTCGGCGCCGCCTATGCCGGCCAGTTCCACGAATCCGACCCCAATCGCGATGCGCTGTTCGAAGGCGAGGGCGGTGGGCCGATCATGTTGCCCGCGTTCGCGCCGCGCATGTACGGGACGCGCTACCGAAAGATCTTCTTCCACGATTCCGGCATCGTCGACAAATGCGCCACCGCGATCTGGGCTGGCGACAGCTGCTACTACGTCAACTTCTATCGCATCGCAGCCCAGGGCCGCTTCGCTGCTGCGCAGCGCGAACGCCTTCAGGCGATCGCACCGGCGATCGGCGCGAGCGTCGCCCGCCATTTTCAGGAGAAGGCGGCGCCCGAGCAGTTGCTTGCCGCATTGTTTGCGACCCGCGCGCCGCTCGCCGGCCTCACGCCGCGCGAGCAGGAGGTCTGCCGGCGCATCCTCGCCGGCTTCAGCTCGGAAGCGATCTCGCAGGCCCTCGGCATCAGCCTGCATTCGACGCTGACCTATCGCAAGCGCGCCTATCAGCGGCTCGGCATCTCCTCGCAGAGCGAACTGTTTGCGATCGTGCTGCAGCTGCTGACGCGCAGCCTGAACTGAGGCCAATGCG
Source organism: Bradyrhizobium frederickii (assembly GCF_004570865.1). Classification (GTDB taxonomy): domain Bacteria; phylum Pseudomonadota; class Alphaproteobacteria; order Rhizobiales; family Xanthobacteraceae; genus Bradyrhizobium; species Bradyrhizobium frederickii. Next base: position 45,136 of record NZ_SPQS01000013.1, on the reverse strand, counting down.
TGTCGCGGGACGAGCTATTGAAATTGACGATACGCGGATAACCGCTAATCTGAGCAGACTTGCTGCAGAAGCATCCGGCCACAGGATCTATGTTCGCAGCAGGGCCTCAATCTGTTGCGCTGCTCCAAGCAGGGTGCGGTCCTGTCCGCGCGCGGCAATGATCTGGAGGCCGAACGGACATCCGTTCCGATCCGACCCGCACGGAATCGCAATCGCCGGCAGGCGAGCGTGATTGACGAAGGGCGTGAACACCGCGTGCGACCGCGGGCTCGCTGGCTTCCCGCCAATCATGTCCGGGCCGAGCCGTGTCAGTGGCCACGCGACGCATGGAACGGTTGGCGCCAGCAACAGATCGACCTCGCCGAAGAATGCCGCAAACGCGCTGGCGATCGCGGCGCTCGCGCCGAGCGCGATGGCGATTTCGGCGCCCGACCAGGACAGGCCGCGCTCGATCTGCTTGGCGATATCAGGATCGAAGACAGTTGGGTCCCTGCGGAAGGCGTCGCCATAAAGGGCGGCAAGGCCCGCATGCTGGAGCGGCATGATGGTCTCTTCCGTCGCACCCGCCGGCCAGGCCGGGTCGCGTTGCATGATCTGCGAGCCTCCGGCGGAGATGCGTTCGACAGCGGAAACCAGTCCGTTCGCGACGACAGCGTCGACCGCGACATCGAGTCCGAGGCGCGGCGAGAACGCGATGCGCAAGCCGGCGATATCATCGGCATCCTGCGCGATGTGCGCGGAGTCCGGATCGCGCGGATCGGCCCCGGCCATGGCCTCGAATGCCAGCGCGATATCGGCAACGTCAGTGGCGATCGGCGCGATCACGGAGAGGCCGAAGAACGGTTCGGCGAAGCCGGGCCCATAGGGGATCGCGCCATAAGACGGCTTGAAGCCGGCGACGCCGACATGGGCGGGCGGCCTGCGGCTGGAGCCGCCCGCATCGGTGCCGATCGCGAGCGGTACGAGCCCGGCTGCGACGGCGACGGCCGGACCGCCGGATGAGCCGCCGGGCGTCAGCGTTGGATCGCGCGGATGGCGTGTGGGCCCGTAAAGCTGCGAGGTCGTGACGCCTTTGCAGGCGAACTCGGATGTTGCGCCGATGCCGACGACGACCGCTCCGGCCTTGCGCAGGCGCTCGATTGCGATGGCGTCGCGCGGTGCGATGAAATCGGCGAACAGGCGCGAGCCCTGGGTCACGCGCCAGCCGCCGACCCAGATGTTGTCCTTGACGACGATGGGCACGCCGGCCAGCGGCATCGTCTCGCCGGCGTGCAGGCGCGCGTCGACCGCCGCCGCGTCGGCCAATGTGCGCGGGGGATCGATCGTGACCACTGCGTTCAACGCCTTGGCTGCCTCGATGCGGGCGACCGCGGCCTGTGCGGCTTCGACGGCGCTGGTCCGCCCGGCTGCGACATCGGCCGCGATCTCGCGGGCATTATACGCCGGCATTGTCACGGCCTCCCCAGAACAGCGCCACCGTGCCGCAGAGGGCAAGGCACGCCAAGGCAAAGAAGGCCGCGCCGAGGCCGGCCACACCATCAAGGATCGACACCAGCGCCGGCGCGGCCAATAGGCCGGCATACGACGCCGTCAGCACCGCGCCGGTGGTTTCGCCGATCCGGTCTTGCGGAGCGAGGCGGGCGATCTCGGCAATGAAGACTCCGTTCCAGCCCGAGGCGGTCAAGCCGAACAGTGCCGCAATCGCGAACTGCCAGGTGCGACTGAACGATCCGCCGTCGAGGCCGAGCAGCGCGGCGCAGAAGGCCATGCCGAGACCGATGACGATGAGCACCATCCGCGAGGCATCGAGCCGCATCGCCACAAATCCCCAGCCGAGCCGGCCGACGAGGCCGCCGGCTTGCGCGCAGGCGAGCGCCATCCCGGCCTCGATATGGCTGAGGCCGAGCTCACGGGTGCCAAGCGTGACGAACACCGTGTTGAGCGACACCTGCATCGCGCTGAACGGCATCGAAGCCAGCGCCAGCATCGCGATGCGCCGGTCCGCCGTCATCAGCGCCAGCCGCGCGCGGAGATCGAGCTTCGGGGGCGGGACGAGCTTGACGGCGTAGGCTGGCCGCAACCATTCAAACAGAACGATCGCCAGCAGCGCGCAGAGGCCCACCACCGCATAGCACCAGGCCGGCCCGAACGCGATGGCGATCGCGGGCAGAGCCAGCGAGCCGCAGACTGCGCCAATCTGGTTGCCGGTCTGGCGCACCGAGAACACAAAGGTGCGCCGCTCGGCGGTCACGAGCCGCGCCAGCAGCGCCGCGCTCGCCGGTGTCTCGGGCCCCATCGCAAGGCCGAGGCAGATGCCCGCGGCCAGCAGAGCGGCGGTCGATCCGAGCGCGGCCAGCGCCATGCCGACGACGATGGCCGCCGCGCACAGGCTCGCGATCCGCAGCGAGCCGGCCCGCGCGATGAAGCCGCCGCCCCAGAACGAGGCCGGGATGCCGACGGCGAACACAGCGCAGGAGAACATCGAGAGCTGCCAGACTTCGATATGGGCGCGCGGCGCGACCACGCCAGGCGCGAACAAGGCAAGCGCAACGAGGGCCTGCAGCAAGGTCATCGCGCCAAGGGCCGGCAGCAATGCGGGTGCTGGCCGAACGGCCGCGTTTCCGTCTACCATGGCGGCTTGCTCATGGGAGGAACAACGTGGCAGGCGGCATTTCCATTCACGCGGTCGATGTGGCGAGCGGGCGCCCGGCAAAGGGGCTGCGCGTCGAGATCTGGCGGATCGATCCGGACTCCGCGCGCATCGCCGACGGGAGACTCGGCGCCAACGGTGTGCTCGATCATGCCATCGCGCAAGGCGCGGGCGTGACGGCAGGCGAGTTCGAGGTGAGGTTTCATCTCGGCGAGTTCTTTGGCGACAGCGACGGCTTCCTGACCGTGACGCCGTTCCGCTTTCGCATCGAGAACGTTGACGAGCATTTTCATCTGCCGCTGAAATTCACGCGCTGGGGTTATTCGCTGTTCCGCGGCGCCTGATCAATTGGTCAGCCGCCGCGACAGGCCCGTGACGCGTTCCATGACCGCAACCAGCGCGACCGTCGCGATGATCAGCACGCCTGACAACGCTGCGATTGTGACGTCGAGCTTGCCTTCGAGGTCCTGCCACATCCGGATCGGCAGCATGTCGGTCGCGGCATCGCGCAGAAACAGCGAGACCGGCACATTGTCGAAGGACGACATGAAGGCGATGAAGGCGCCGGCGATGATGCCTGGCCGGATCAGCGGCAGCACGATGCGCCGGAAGGTGTAGAGGCGGCTGGCGCCAAGCACCGCCGAGCTCTCCAGCAGGGTCGGCTCCAACTGGGCGAGCGCGGCGACCGTGTTGCGCACGACATAGGGCACGCAGACCACCGTGTGGCCGATCACGAGCGTCAGCGGCGAGACCGGCAGGCCGACCAGCGAGAACAGCATCAGCGCGGCCAAACCAAAAGCCAGCGCCGGCAGCACCAGCGGCGACATGAACAAGGAATCGAGCAGCCGCGCCGACAGCGTCGGCGAGCGCGAGATCGCCAGCGCGGCGGCCACGCCGAGCACGACGGACAGGCCGGTTGCCCACAGCGCGACGATGAGGCTGTTTTTCGCCGCGAAATGCAACTGCCAGGCATCCCAGAGCTCGGCGTACCAGCGCAGCGAATAGCCGGGCGGCGGGAAGCGCAGCGAGAAGCCGCTGGTGAAGGAGACGATCAGGACCACGAGCGAGGGCGAAATGATGATGACCAGAGCGATCAGCGCGATCACCGTCATCACCAGTTCGAAACTGAACGATTCCAGCGTGCGCTTGCGGCCAGCCATCACGCGCCTCCATAGCCGCGCGACAGGCGGCCGAGCGTGGTGAAGACGGAGACGACCGCGAGCACGGCGAGCAGGAAAATGATCGAGATCGCCGATGCAAACGGCCAGTTTTGCAGTGTGGAGGCCTGTTGATAGAGATACATCGGCATGAACAGCATCTGCCCGCCGCCGATCAGCGATTGGGTGATGAAGGCCGTGATCGCGGCGGCATAGGTCAGCGTGCAGCCGGCAATGACGCCGGGCAGCGACAGCGGCAGCACGATCCGGAAGAAGGTGCGCCAGCTTCCGGCACCGAGCGAGCAGGAGGCATCGTCGAGATTTGGGTCGATCCTGCCGAGCGCGGTGATCAGCGGCAATGTCATCAGCGGCATCTGCACCTGCGCCAGCGCGATCACGACGCCGAACTGGGTGTACAGCAGTTTCAAGGGCGTATCGATGATCCCAAGGGATTGCAGTGTCGCGTTGATGATGCCCTGCCGGCCCAGGATGACGATCCAGGCGAAGGTACGCACCACGACGCTGGTGAGCAGCGGCAGCAGCACGATCAGGATGATGATGGTCTGGAGTTTTGGTCCGACCCGCTGGTAGAGCCAAGCGATGGGAAAGCCGAGCGCGAGGCAGACGGCCGTCACCTCGGCCCCCAGCAGCAGCGTCGAGCCGAGCACGCTGAGGCTGAAGGGATCGGTGAGAAAGTGCAGGTATTGGCCGAGCCCCCAATGGAGCCCGGCCGTGTCGTTGTGCAGCGAGAGCCAGAGCAGCTGAAGCAGCGGCGCCACGAAGAAGATCAGGAAGAACAGCGCCAGAGGCGCCGCCAATCCCATCCCGTAAGACGTCACGTCGCGTGATGCAGGCGCCGCGCCCATCGCTCAAACCTTCGTGGCTTTAGATCTTGATCTCGCGATTAAAACGTTCGATCCAGGCCGAGCGCTGCTCGTTGATCTTCTTCCAGTCTTGGAATACGAATTTCTGCTTCAGCTCGGCGGTGTCCTTGGCGAGCACGCGCGCGATCTCGCCGCTCATCGCGACCTTGGAATTGGTCGGCACGATCAGGTAGGGCGGCTTCATCAGCGTGGTCTGCACCTCAGCCGTCAGCGCGGCTTCGATCAGCTTGAAGGCGAGCTCGCGGTTCGGCGAGTTCTTGACGATGTGGATCGTGGTCTTGAAGGCGATGGCGCCTTCCTTCGGCGCCACGAACTCGACCGGCACGCCGCGCGCTTTCAGGATCTGGATGGCGTTGAAATTGCCGGGCGAGATGTCGATCTGGCCTTGCTGGAACAGGGTCGCGAGCGCGCCGGGATTGGCGGCGACCGCGGCTAGATTGGGCTTCAGCTCTTCCAGCGCCTTGAAAGCGGGGTCGACATTGGCCTCCGAGCCGCCGCGCATCTTGGCGATCTCGACCAGCCAGCCGGTGCCGAGCGTCGAGTTCAGGTTGGTGATGCCGACGCGGCCCTTGAACTCGGGCTTCCAGAGGTCGGCCCAGGAGGTCGGCGGGGTCTTGATCGCTTCGGGATTGTAGGTGAGACCGACGACCTGGAAGAACGGGGCTGGGCCCGTCGGCTCCTGCGCCTCGCTGATCAGGTCCTTGTAATAGGCGCTCTTCTCGACCGGGTAGGGCTCGACCAGATCCTGGCCGATCGCGACGAGCGCAGGACCGGGATCATGCAGCATGACGTCGATCGGCGGGTTGGCCTTGGCGGCATTGACCTTCGCGATCTGGTCGACCGAGAGCATGGGGTCGAGCACGATCGCCGCATCGGCGTTCGCTTTCCGGAAGGCCGGCACCAGCACGGCCTTGTGCGCTTCCTCCCAGCTTCCGGTGAAGGTCGCAAACACCAGCGGGCGAGCCTGGGCAAAACTCAATCCCGGAAACGCCTTCATGGCGCCGAGTGTCAGTGCGGTGGTCATCAGGCTTCGGCGGTTCATGATCATGGTCGAACTCCCTATGGACTGGATCTAAAGCGTTGCGGGAAAGGCGTTGGCGAGCGATGGGGCGAGCGGGGCGAGGCGCACCGCAGCGCCGCTCTCCAGTGCGTGCGTTGCACCGATGCGCGCCTGGGAAATCTTGACGCCGGAGCCGTCGGCGGTCGTGATCTCGTGCACGACGGTGGCCCCCAGTGGCAGCGACATGCCGACGACGCCGGCGAAGCCGGTCTCGTCGGCGACGAATTGCAGATGCTCGGGCCGGATGCAGACGGTGACGCGGCCGCCCTCCGCGAGGCTGGCCGCCGCCGGCCGTGCGATGATCTCGGCGCCGGCATCGAGCCGCACTTTTGCAGCGGTGCGATCGGCCGAGACCACGACACCGGGCATGCGGTTGGTCGAGCCGACGAAGGTGTTCACGAACAGCGTCTGCGGTCGGTCATAGATGTCGGACGGCGTCCCGAATTGCTCGAGCTTGCCGTGGCTGAGCACGGCGACGCGGTCGGCCATCGACAGCGCCTCCTCTTGGTCGTGGGTCACGATCAGCGTGGTGATGCCGGAGACGCGTTGCAGCCGCTTGATCTCGATCTGCATGTCGAGCCGCAGATTCTTGTCCAGCGCCGCAAAGGGCTCGTCGAGCAGCAGGATCGAGGGCTTGATCGCGAGCGCGCGGGCGAGCGCGACGCGCTGCTGCTGGCCGCCGGAGAGCTGGCGCGGCAGCCGCTCGGCCATCGCCGGCAATTGCACCAGCTCGAGCAGGCGCTGCGCCTCGCGCTGGCGCGTCGCCTTGTCGATGCCGCGGGCGGCGAGGCCGTATCCGACGTTCTCGCTGATCGACAGGTGCGGAAACAGCGCATAGTTCTGGAACACGATGCCGACGGCGCGCCTGTTCGGCGGCAGCGCATCGACGATGTCGTCGCCGATGATGATGCGTCCCTGGCTTTGCGCGATGAAGCCGGCGATGATGCGCAAGAGCGTTGTCTTGCCGCAGCCGGAGGGTCCAAGCAGCGCGATGATCTCGCCACCCTTGATGTCGAGATTGATGTTCTCGACTGCGAGCGCGCCACTCGGGTACCGGTGGGTGACCGCGTCGACGACGAGCGAACGTCCGCCTTGCGCTTCAACCATGGTGTTGCCTCCCGTTGCCCCAGAGGAGAAAGCAAGTCTCGTGCCCGCCGCGCTCGCCTTTCGATGCGAGGTTTGGCATGGTGGTGCGATGACACCCAAGCCATCGATCTGCGACCTCACCGCTGCAAACCTTGCGCACGCTATTGCGAAGGGCGACCTCTCCTCGTGTGAGGTGGTCGAGGCGCATCTCGGGCGGATCGAGGAACAAGAGCCGCACTTGACTGCGTTCGTGACCGTGGATGCCGAGGGCGCCCGCCGCGCCGCGCAAATCTGCGATGCCGCACCCGCGCCGATCGGGCCGCTGCATGGCGTGCCCGTAGCGATCAAGGATCTCACCGACACCGCGGGGCTTGCGACAACTTACGGATCGGTGCTGTTTCGCGACCACGTCCCGGCCGAGGACGATCTCGTGGTGGCGCGGCTGCGGCGCGCCGGCGCGATCATTCTGGGCAAGACCAACACGCCGGAATTCGGCTTCGGTGCGGTCTGCACCAACAGATTGCGCGGGCCGACGCGCAATCCGTTCGATCCCGCGCTGACCTCCGGCGGATCGTCCGGCGGCTCCGCCGTCGCGGTCGCGGCCGGCATGGTGCCGCTGGCCCATGGCACCGATTTCGGCGGCTCGGTGCGCACGCCCGCGAGCTTTTGCGACGTGGCCTCCATCCGGCCCACGCCCGGCCGCATCCCGTCGCCGCGCCGGCCGCTCGGCTGGGACATGCTGGCCAGCCATGGCTTTCTCGCCCGCGGCGTCGACGATCTCGAGCTCGCGTTGTCGGTCTGTGCGGGACCTGATGCTTACGATCCGCTCTCTGCTGGCGTCGTCAATGACGATCGGCCGCTTGCGGGCCGTCCGCGGATCGCGGTCACGCCCGATTTCGGTGTCGCGCGGGTTGCGCGCGATGTTCGTGCGCGCTTCGGCGGAGCTTGCAAGGCGCTCGCGCGGGTTGCCGATGTGGCGGAGGCCTCGCCCGATTGCGGCGGGGCGATCGAGACCTTCCGCGCGTTGCGTGCCGCGCATATCGCGAGCAGCTATGGCGAGTTGCTGAGGACCCGGCGTGCCGAGCTCACGCCGACGGTGATCTGGAATATCGAGGCCGGCGCAAACCTGTCCGCGGAGGGCTATCTCCACGCAGAGCGCCGCCGCACGGCCATCTATCGCAGCTTTCGCGCATTGTTCGGCCGTGCCGATTTCCTGGTCGCGCCGGCCGCTTCCGTCTTCCCCTGGCCGAACGAGATCAGTGACGTCATGTCCATCGACGGCATGCAGTTGGAGACGCCGATCGACTATCTCGCCGTCACCTTCATCGTGTCGCTGGTCGGTTTCCCGGTCCTGACTTTGCCGGTGCTGCGAGGAGTGAATGAGCTGCCGTTCGGTATCCAGATCATCGCGCCACCGGGAAGCGAAGCCCGCTTGCTTGCCTTTGGCCGTATCCTCGAGAACGAACTGGGTTTTTCGCATCGCCGGCCGAAGCTCCCCTAGCAATCGCGATGCTCGAGCCGGGCGGCGAGCGCGTCGGCAAGACCAATGGTGGGCTTGGCGGCGGGCCGTCGGAACGTGCCCGCGGTTGCCTTGCGCAGCCGTAGTGCCACCAGCGCTTCGGCCTGTTTCACGGCGGCGATGACCTGATCGACGACCGGGACAGGGATCCTGTCGGCGACGCGCTCGGCGAGACCCGAAAGCGGTGCGCCCGCAAAGATCAGGACATCGGCCCCGTCCTCGATGACGGCACGTTGGGCGAGCTCAACGAGCAGATCCTCCTTCTCGGTGCCGACATCGGAGATCGCCTTGAATGGCGTATCGAGCATCCGGATGCCGGCGCAGCGCTCGCGCAGCCCGTGGTCGCGGACGCACTCTTCGTACCAGGGGCCAAGCGCCTGGGCGAAGGTGACGATGGCGAAGCGGCGTCCGGCCATGCAGGCGGTCAGCATTGCTGCCTCGGCCATGCCGACCATGGGAATATCGAACGTCTCGCGCGCGGCGAACAGGCCGGGATCGCCGAAGGCTGCGATGATCGCCGCATCGACCTTCCCGTGCTGCTCGGCCAGCATCTCCAGCGCGATGGCGCCACCGATCTGCGCCTCGGTGCGCGTGGAGATATAGGGCACGCCGCGCGAGGCGGTGCAGGGGACCAGCTCGGTGCCGGACGCGGCGGCGCGCTGGCCGACTTCCGTCATCAACTGGGTGACGGCGGTGCTGGTGTTCGGGTTGAGCAGCAGCAGCTTCATGGTCATGCCGCGGTCAGCTTGGGTTTCGAGAGGGCGAGCGTCTCGAGCAGCGCGGTGCCGGTCTGGCGGACATGGGCGCCGAGCAGGCGTCCCGCGGCCTCGCTGTCGCGCGCCTCGAGGGCGGCGAGGATGCCGGCGTGCTCGTCGACCGAATTGCTCCAGCGCCGGTCGGCGCCGAGCGCGAGGTAACGCGCGCGTTCGGCGCGGGAGATCAGCGTCTCGTGCGCCTCGCGCAGCGGCGTGTTGCGGGCCATGCGGACGATGGCGTTGTGGATCTCGCCATTGATGGCAAAATACTCGTCGAGCTTGCCGTTGCGGTGATGGCCCTCCATGCGGGTCTGAAGCGTGCGCAGGCGTGCGAGATCGCGCTCGGTGGCGCGCTCCGCGGCAAGCTCCGCGGCCAGCCGCTCGATGCCGGCGAGGGCCTCGAACAATTCCGAGATGCCCTCGATCGCGATGTCGGCGATGCGCGGACTGCGGTTGGGGCGGAGCTCGATCAATCCTTCGGCGGCGAGAACCTTCATCGCCTCGCGCAGCGGCGTGCGCGATACGCCAAGCTCCTTCGACAGCTTTGTCTCCTGGGTCTGCGATCCCGGCGGCAGCTCGCCGCGAATGATCATCGTCCGCATCCGCGCGGCGGCGCGCTCGTGCAGGCCCATCCTTTTGAGTTTGGGCGACTTTCGGCCCTTCGGGGTTTCCGACTTCTGCTGCACGCGCGCCTCGTTGCTTCAGTTCATCCTAGCCGTTTTTGGCCCTTTGACTTGCTCAAAATATCGACGCATCTCGCTGAAAACAATGGCATACCGCGCAAATTGTATGCAGCATGCAAAAACCGGATTGCGCTGCGGCGAAGGCCGACCGATGATCTCAGCAAGACGCGCGGGATCTCGCGCCTTCGAAACGGAGTAAGCGATGCGGACGAGTTTGCGACTGGGCCTCGTGGTGATGGCGGCGATGTTCGGCGGAGGCGATTTCGCCATCGCGCAAGCCCCGAAGATCAAGCTCGGCTATGCCAAATGCGCGCACTGCCTGCCGATGTCGCTTATTCCAGGCATGGCGAAGGGCGTCGAGGTCGAGGCCACCGGGTTCAACTCGGGCAATGACGTGCTGACGGCGCTGATCTCGAAGAGCATCGATGTCGCGCAGGTCACCTACCTTCACTACATCACCGCGCTCGACAAAGGTTTTGATGTCGTCGCCGTGTCCGGCCAGATCAATGGCGGCTCGGAATGCCTCTCCTCGGCGAAGCTGAGTCTTCCGCCCGACGATTGGGCCACGTTCAAAGCGACGGTTGCCAAGGCGAAGAGCGACAGCCAGCCGCTGAAGGTCGCGGCGTCCCGTGGCAACGCGCAGGACATCCACATGCGCGGCGCGTTCCTGAAGCAGGGCGTCGATCCCAACAAGGACATCCAGTTCATCAACATCCCCAACCCGTCCGATCATCTCGCCGCCTTGCAGCGCGGCGAGGTCGACATGATCTGCTCGGTCGAGCCGTTCGCCTCGCAGATCCGTCTTGCCGGTGCCGGCAAGCATTTTGTGCTGCCCTACGACCAGGCTGCCGGCAACCTGACCAATCTGATCGTGACACGCTCGGATGTGATCGCGAGCCAGCGCGCCGGCGTGCAGGGCGTCGTCACCGCCGTGGTCGAGCTCGACAACAAGCTAATCGCCGACAAGGCGCCGTGGATCGAGGTCATCAACAAGCTCACCGGCCTCGACAAGAATGTGGCGACCGAAGCGCTGAAGAACGCCTCGCCAGATCCCGCGATCCATCGTTCACAGACGCTCGCGATCGCTGCGATGATGCGTGATCTCAAGTACATCTCGAAGGACGTCGCCGCGGAAGCGGAGAAGAACATGGACTATTCGTTTCTGGAAAAGGCCACGGGAAAGGCCAAGAATGACCTCGGTTACTGACGTCTCGCCCGCGAGGCCAGCGTTCCGGCCGACGCGGGCGTTCCAGGGGCTCGAACGCCTGGTCGTCCCCGCGTTGCTGATTGCGGGCTGGGAGGCGTTTGCCCGGAGTGGCATGCTTCCGCCCGCGCTGCTACCGGCGCCGAGTGCGGTGCTGCATGCGCTCGGCGACTGGGTGTTCGGCTTCGACGAGACGACGCAGACCTATTCCGGCCACTGGCTGCGCGACGCGCTTGCCAGCGCTCTTCGTGTCTTCGGCGGCTTTGCGCTGGCAAGCCTGCTCGGAATCCTCGCCGGCGTCGCGATCGGCTGGTCGCGCCTGTTCGAGAAGACGCTGGAGCCGACGCTGCAGATGCTGCGTCCGATTCCGCCGGTGTCCTGGATTCCGCTCGCCATCATCTGGTTCGGCATTGCCGACAAGCCGGCGATCTTCCTGGTCTTTCTCGGCGCCTTCTTTCCGGTGCTGATGAACAGCATTCACGGGGTGAAGACCGTGGACCATAATCTCGTCCGCGCAGGCGCGATGATGGGCGCCAACGGACGGCAGATGCTGACCGACATCGTGCTGCCGGCCGCGCTGCCTTCGATCTTCGCAGGGCTACGCATCGCGGTCGGGTCGGCCTGGATGCTGACGGTCACCGCGGAGATGGTCGCGGTGAAGAGCGGCCTCGGCTACGTCTTGTGGGATTCCTATTACTTCCTGCGCTACGACATCGTGTTGGCTGCCATGATCTCGATCGGGCTGCTCGGCTATCTCTCCGACCTCGGCCTCAAGGCCATCATGGCGCGCACGCTGCGCTGGCAGCAGACAACTACGGTCCAGGGCAGGGCGGGCTGATGGCGGCAATCGAGCTTCGCAACATCGTCAAGGTGTTCTCCGACAAGCGGCGCGGCCGCGACCTGCTGACGCTGGACAACATCAATCTCGACATCGAAACCAATGATTTCGTCTGCCTGCTCGGCCCCTCCGGCTGCGGCAAGTCGACCCTCCTGAACATCATCGCCGGCTTCGAGCAGGCGACGTCGGGGCGGACACTGGTCGGCGGCAGGCAAGTGGAGCGACCCGGCTCGGACCGCGGCGTCGTATTCCAGCAACCGACCCTGATGCCGTGGCTGACGGCGATCGACAACATCGCCTTCCATCTCAAGCTCAAGGGCGTCGCCAAGGCCGAACGGCACCACCGTGCGATGGAGTTCATCGATCTCGTCGGCCTCCGCGGTTTCGAGCACCATCATCCCTCCGAGATGTCGGGCGGCATGAACCAGCGCGTCGGCATCGCCCGCGCCCTGCTGATGAACCCGAGCGTCATCCTGATGGACGAGCCGTTCGCGGCGCTGGACGCCCAGACCAAGCTGGAGATGCAGGAAGAGCTGGTGGCGATCTGGCAGAAGCGTCGCTGCACCATCGTCTTCGTCACCCACAGCGTCGACGAGGCGCTGGTGCTCGGCAACAAGATCGTGGTGATGACGAAGCGTCCGGGCCGGATTCGCGAGGCTGTGAACTTCGACCTGCCGCGCCCGCGCGATATCACCAGCCCCGAGTTCAACGACGCCAAGCGCCACATCCTGTCGCTGATCCGCGAGGAGTCGACGCGCCTGGCGCAGGCGTCGTAAGATCTCGGCATGCGCAAGCGTCTCGGCATGATCACGCCGTCCTCCAATTCGGTGCTCGAGCCCGTCACCAGCGCGATGCTGGCCGGCGCTCCGGACGTTACTGCGCATTTTTCGCGCTTCCGCGTGACGGAGATTGCGCTCGACGCGGCCGCGTTGAGTCAGTTCGACGCCTCGGTGATGCTGCCCGCGGCGGATCTACTGGCGGACGCCAAGGTCGATGCCATCGCCTGGAACGGCACCTCCGCGAGCTGGCTTGGCATCGGCCGGGACAGGAGCCTTTGCGAGGCGATTACGGAACGCACTGGCGTGCCCGCGACGACCTCGACGCTCGCCTGCATCGACGCCGGCCGCGCGCTCGGCGCCAGGCGCGTTGGTCTCGTCTCGCCCTATACGGATGATGTGCAGCGGCGGATCGGCGATGTCTGGGCGGAGGAGGGCATCCCCCCGCATGCCGAGCGGCATCTCGGCCTGCGCGACAATTTTTCCTTCGGCGAGGTCGCGCCTGCGACGATCGCCGGCATGATCCGCGCCGTGGCGGCGGAGGGGGCCGACGCGATCGTCATCCTCTGCACCAATCTCGACGGCGCGGCGCTGGCGGCCACGCTGGAGCGGGAGCTGGACATCGCCGTGCTCGACTCGGTCGCGGTGACGCTGTGGCGGACCCTCGAGCTTGCCGGCGGCGACATCAGGGCTCTTGCAGGGTGGGGCCGAATATTCAAGACATCAGCGGTCATCAAGTGATGGAGACTCCTGTGACGCAGCTCGACCTCGCCATTCGCGGCGGCACCATCGTGACCGCCAGCGACGAGTTTGGCGCCGATATCGGCATTCGTGACGGCCGTATCGTCAGCATTGCCGACAGCATCGAGGGCGCGGCCCGCGAGATCGACGCGACCGGGCTGCTCGCGCTGCCGGGCGGGATCGACAGCCACGTTCACATCTCGCAACCCTCGGGCCCCGATGTGGTGATGGCCGACGATTTTGCCTCGGCAACGCGGGCGGCCGCCGCTGGCGGCAACACCATGGTGCTACCCTTCGCGCTCCAGGAGAAGGGGACTTCGCTCCGCACCTGCGTCGAGAGCTACCGCAAGCTTGCCGAGGGCGAGTGCTACATCGACACGGCTTTTCATCTCATCATCTCCGACCCGACCGCGGTCGTGCTCGGGCAGGAACTGCCGGCCCTGGTCAAGGACGGCTACACCTCGTTCAAGGTGTTCATGACCTATGACGACCTCGTGCTCAGCGACAAGCAGCTGCTCGAGGTGTTCGAGGTGGCGCGCCGTGAGGAGGCGCTGGTCATGGTCCATTGTGAGGGCTACGACGCGATCCGCTTCCTTACCAACAGACTGGAGCGCGAAGGCCACATCGCGCCCTATTATCACGGCACCTCGCGACCGCAGGCGGTCGAGCGCGAGGCGACGCACCGCGCCATCAGCCATGCCGAGGTGATCGGCGTTCCCATCATGATCGTCCACGTCTCGGGCCGAGAGGCGATGGAGCAGGTGCGTTGGGCGCAGCAGCGCGGACTGCCGGTGCATGCGGAGACCTGTCCGCAATACATCACGCTGACGGCCGACGACATGAAGGGCCTCAACATGGACATCACGGGCGCGAAATATGTCTGCTCGCCGCCGCCGCGCGATGCCGAGAGCCAGCAGGCAATCTGGGAGGGCATCACGACGGGCGTGTTCCAGACTTTCTCATCCGATCATTGCCCGTTCCGCTATGACGATCCCAAGGGCAAGCTGACGCCGAATGCACGCACTTCGTTCCGCTGGGTGCCGAACGGCATCCCCGGCGTCGAGACGCGGCTGCCGATCCTGTTCTCGGAGGGCGTCTCGAAAGGACGGATCAGCCTGCAAAAATTCGTCGAGCTGACTGCGACCAACCATGCACGAATCTACGGCCTCTATCCACGCAAGGGCTCGATCGGCGTCGGCTTTGACGCGGATGTCGTGCTGTGGGATCCGAAGCTGACCAAGAAGATTCAACAAGCCGACCTGCACCACGGGGCGGACTATACGCCGTGGGAGGGGTTTGACGTTACCGGCTGGCCCGTCACGACGATCGCGCGGGGGCGGGTGGTGTATGAGCAGGGCAAGATCGTCGGCGACAAGGGCGCGGGCGAGGTGCTGAGCCGGGGCAAGTCAAGCCTGGTGTGACGTGACAACTCGTGGAGCGGCCGCGCGTCCTTCAGCAAACGCGAGCCCTAGTCGAAGCAAGCCGCGCCCTTGTGGAGCGAAGCCGACGTTTCCTTGCGACCCCAGCCTCCTTGCCGCCGCGAGCCCGTAGGGTTCTCCAGGAGCACATCGACGACCAACGAGCGCTCGCCGAGAAGCTCCGTCGTGAGCACTAAAGGGGCCGCGCTGGTGAAGTGCCAGTGTGGCGAACAGTGCTCGACCGAGGACGAGGAGTAAGGCCGCCTCGAACGCCGCTTCACGGCCCGACCATAGCTCAGAGCGCCGGGTCGTCGCTTCCGGTAGGTGAGCCGACCACGGTGATGCGAGCTCCCAGGGGCAGCCTTTGACCTAACTCCGACTCCAACGCACGATTGCGTTGATCTATGCGGCGCGATCCTTGTCGGACTGCTTCTCGACCGCGGTGGCGGTTTCTTCGAACCCCTTTTCGTAATTGCCCGCAAACCTTTCGATGCTGTCGGCCCACATCCTCAGCATTGAGACCTGAAAGTGCATAATTGGCTTCAAGGCAATCATGCCGATTTCTGTCGCTGCGGTTGTGCGCTTTTGGGCGTCGCGCGCGAGACGGTCTGAGTTAGTGGTGTTGTCTGCCATGGCTTGCTCCTTCTCCGGTGATTAACCCCAAAGCTAGGTACCAGGTAGTGCACCACGTGATGCTAACCGTTCGGCCAAAGCCTGATCTGCCGCGAGTCTAGCGCGTCGGTCGTCATGCAGTTCGTCCAGCTTTTGCAGGTAAGCGACCGCTGCTATTTGCAAGAGGTCGAAATCATATTCGCCGGTATCGCGAAGATTGGTGACGTAGCGAAAGAGGGCGGAACGCCTGTTATCGTCTTCACTGATGCCACTATTGAGCAGCAAGTAGTTCCGCCAAGCGAACGCACATGCGCCTTCTATGGCCTGAGAAGTCATGGGCACCTCCCGAGGTCAGAGAAAGACTGATAAGTCGATTCGTTCCGCGATTTTCCCAGATGTAATGTTGTTCCGTAAGTGCACCGCGAGATGTTTCGCGAAGTGTCAGTGCTGCAATCGGCGCGCACGCGAGGACTCCGCGCTGTCGGCAGAAGAAACACGGTCCACTAAGGATCGAACCTGCATCTTAGTCATTCCGTGGCGGTGTGCACTTCATCGTGCACTCTGATACGCCTAAGCGGTGATCTCCTTCTTCACCGCGAATGATAACTTCAAAGGACCGTCGCTCCCGCCGAACATACCCGCCTGCAGGGAAAGGATTAGGCCGCGTAACCGACCAAAGGCGCACCGCTGTCCTAATTTGAAATTCTTGGCCGCGTGCAGGGAGCCTGCCATGGAGGCTTCATTCACGTGAGAATATCCGCCTAGACCGGCGACTTCTTGAGAAGGACATAAAGAGGACAAGCGGGCCCCATTCGAAAGCTCCTTGCCGCAAGAAGAAGCCAAAGACGGTGCCCGCAACGCCGCGTGGAGCTAGTTTCGCCAGGAATTTGTCTGGCCTTCACGGCAACCGCTCTCGACGTGAGACGGCCCACCCACGCGAGATGCTCGTCCAGGATCATTTGAATGGCTCCCCTTGAAAAGTGCTCGCGAGTATCCAGATAACATCCAGACATCATCCAACCGGATGGTGAATGGATGTTCCGCTATGCCCGCTAACGTTCACGAACTGCGACCCAAGGTCCCCGACACAGAAAAGATCACGATCAACCTTGGCTATGTCGACCTCGGTCATGTCGATCTCATGGTGCAGGAAGGGTTCTATTCGAACCGGACTGATTTCATCCGGACAGCAATCCGCAACCAGCTCGAGCGACACATAGAGGTGGTCAGACAGTCCACGGCCCGGAAGAACCTGGACCTCGGGCTCCGCAACTACACTCGCGAGGATCTCGAAGCGGCGCGGCGCGCCGGCGAGATGCTGCAGATCAATGTTTTGGGCTTGGCCACCATCGCCCAGGACGTCACTCCGGAGTTGGCTCGCGCCACAATCGCGTCGGTCTCGGTGCTGGGGGCGCTTCACGCCACTCCCGCGGTCAAGGCCGCTCTCGCCGACAGAATGAGGTGAATGATGCTGAATCAAGACATAGTTCGCGAAGCAACCCGCCTCACGCGTGCCGGCCAACTGGTTGAGGCCACCGCGCTGTTGCAGCGCATGCTCCAGGGCGGTAGGTCTCCAAGACCGGAGTCCCGCAGCGCCCCTCAGGATCAGCTCCCGCGGTGCGATCCGCTTACCATCGACGCCACCGCCGACATTGTCGGGGAGCGGAAAGCTCCGCAGATTGCGCCGGCCCGCTCTGGTCAGGGACGCAGACGCTCCTTGCTCGACGGCATGCGGGATGTTTCCGGGCTCCGCCTGCGAAGTCCGATCACACGCGCTCCTCCGTCCCCATCGGACATCGTGCCCGAGGGCACACGGTTCATCGCCGGTAAGTTCAGTAACGCCGCGGGAAGCCGGACCTACAAGCTGTTCATCCCAAGCCGCTATCAGGGACAACGGCTTCCCCTGATCGTCATGCTTCACGGCTGTACCCAGTCGCCGGACGATTTCGCGGCCGGCACCCGGATGAACTTCCTGGCGGAAGAGCAGAACTGCTTCGTGGTCTATCCTGAGCAGCCGAGCGGAGCCAACCAGTCGAAGTGCTGGAACTGGTTTCGCACGAGCGACCAGCGCCGCGGCGGGGGCGAGCCCTCGATAATCGCCGGCATTACCCGCCAGATCATGCGCGACCATGTGATCGATCCGAAGCGCGTATACGTCGCGGGGCTGTCGGCCGGCGGGGCCGCCGCCGCCATCATGGGCGCAACGTATAGCGACCTGTATGCGGCCGTCGGTATTCATTCAGGCCTCGCGTGCGGAGCCGCGAGCGATCTTCCCTCCGCGTTCGTCGCCATGCGGCAAGGGGGCGGCTCCAAGGCAATTGCGGACACTTCGGTGCCGACCATCGTTTTCCATGGCGATCGCGACACAACGGTGAATCCAAAGAATGGCGATCAGATTATCGAGCAGTCCGCCAGGGAAACGAGCCCGACGACGAAGGTGCTTCGCGGACGCGTCCCCCACGGCCATGCCTATACTCGCACCGTCCTGATCGACGGGGCCGGTCGGGCGATTTCCGAACATTGGAACATCAATGGCGCCGGACACGCGTGGTCAGGCGGCAGCCCCGCCGGATCCTACACTGATCCGCAAGGGCCAGATGCGAGCAGGGAAATGCTGCGCTTCTTCCTCGAACATCCGCTCGGTGGGTAGTCTGGCTTCACAGGGCGCTCACGTCGTCCTCGAGCACATCGCCGAGTTTCCGGATCAATTTGGCGTCGCCGAAGCCGGTCTCTATCCGCCAGCGCGGGCGCGACGGCGAGAAACAGATCGCACAGATCACCGGACGTTTGGAGTTATCCTCCCGGAAACGTTCGGCAATCTGCCATCCGTCGATGCCTTCGGGCAGCATGACGTCCGTGATGAGAATGTCGGCGACCCGCCGTTCCGTACCCGCCTACGGCTCTGCGCCGTCAGCCACATGGATGACCTCGTACTCTCTTCTCCTCCCACCACCAACTGCTAGTACTGGTGCTAGAGCTAGAGCATTCAAGGAGGGGCGCCCAGTTAAGCGTTTGTTGGTTGGAGTTGCTGCCTAAAATCATGGTCGAACTCGTAGAACGTGCGATTGATCTCAGTTCATGCGGGACCAACAGCACCGACTTGGAACCCCACGTCACCAGGCCTGTTGTCCTTTCAGGAATGACCGTTGTGGTCGCACCCCCATTTTCTTGGAGCGTCAGATGAGCAAACGCAAACCAGCGGCAGCGCCCAAACGCGCCCGCAATCCGAAAATGGCAGCGCGGGCCCAACGGAACAAGCAGGCCATTGTTAAAAGCCCGAAAGAGAATTTACCTCACTCTGCTGCGGCAGATTCGATCGAACCGCCTCCTGAGCTTCATGATGATCCTAAACACGAGGTTTCTATCATTGAGCCTCGGGCCGATGCCTTAGTAGATGACCTCAGTCAGAGAATGACGGATAGCGATCCAACGAAAGGCTTTGCTCCAGCGACGGCAGACATGCAGGCGTATCAAACGAAGCTTCTTGAGATAGCCGGGGCCAACGCGCAATTTGCTTTTGAATTCGGCCTGAGACTTGCGACGATCAGGTCACCAACTGAATTTTTCGGCGTCATTACGGAGTTTACAAGCAGACGGGTCGATATGTTCGCCGAGCATTCGAAAGAACTGGCGGCATATTCGTTCTGGAGCATCAACCCGCCTCGAGAGCTCACGGCTCTCCTGGGACGATAACTGCAAGCCGTCAGGATGGACGCAAATGCGCATCACGCCCGCGCAGCGACTGTCTGGCGCGCGCGCATTTGGACGGGTTGTTGGCTCTCCGGCCCAGGCAGTTGAGGGCGGCCGCTGAGGAAAGCGCTTCTTATTCCAGGGGCAGCGCAGTTGCAGCTTCAGTATCAGGGCCTCCTGTATCCCGTTAGAATCCGGCATGAAGGTTTATCCGGTCATCGACCGATCAGTCGCGGCGCGGTACGTGGCGTTTGCCCGGCTCCATCTGGTCGAGGATGTCGGTCACATGGTGCCTATGCAGATACGACGGGAATAGCGGAAGTCGTGGCCGCGCTTGCGCTCACCTCACCGGTGAGGAAGCATAGGTTTTCTTGTTGCAATGCCGGGTGTCCTTAGGGGGCCAGCGCAACCGTCCAGGTGGTGCGAGGCCATGTCCGAAGTTGAGGGTAGACCGGACCTGACTACCCACGGCCGAAACCGGCCCTATTGACCCAAATGAGACAAAATGCGCGTAACGGGAATGGAATATCGGCGGGCGTGGAACGTCGGCGGATACAACGGGCTTAATGGGCTTGGATGGCCCCGACGTGTAATACGTCGGGCCCATCCTTCTGGTTGGGTTGTCGAACGGACCCGCCGCGCCGTCACACGAAGAAGAAGTCATTCGCGTGCAGCTGAGACGGAACGACGCCGGTCAATGTGATCGTGTTGTTCGCGTCATAAGTAATCAGCGTGTTGCCTTGCCCGTCGCCGGCTGCATGAGTCTTCACGGCAGCGAAGTTTGCAAAGAGCGTGTCATCGATCTGGATGTGATCCGCATTTGGCTTGAAGTCGGTGATCACGTCCTTGCCAAAATTTGGGTTGAACACGAACGTGTCGGCGTCCTTCCGTGTGTCGTTGCCGTTCCCTCCATCAAGTACGGTTCCCTTCGTGCCTGCCGACAGCGTATCATTGCTGTCCGTCCCCTTCACATAAGTCTGGCCGTTGCCAATGACCGAGACGGTCAATGTGGCTGTACTGGTGCCGCCGTGCCCGTCATCAACCGTGTCCGTAAAGTTGTCCTGCGGCAGTCCTTGAGATGCGCTGCCGCCCTTCGCGGTGGAATAGCTGTAGCTGCCGTTAGCATTCAGTGTCAGCGTCCCGAATGCGCCAGTCAGCGCATTGCCGACTACGCCATTGACGGCGCTGACGTGCAAGGCGTCGGTGTCCGGGTCGGTATCGTTGGCGAGCACGCCTTGAGCCGCATTGGCGGTGATGACATTCCCCTTTGCGCGGGAACATTACAAATACCTATTCCTGGTCACAAGTGAACACAGCGATATCGCCGACCGGGACTAGTCTCGAACTGCATGGCGCCTCCTTACGCGTCAGCCGTCGGACCGCTTGGCCCCGCACTGTCCCTCCAGCCCCGCAAGAGGGGTCAGGCTGGCCCGATGGGCTTTGCACAGACTGGACGCGTAGCCGAACAACCCGTTGTCAGGCTGCTTGGGTATGAGGCCCGGGCTCCTAACTTTTCCCACAGTCTTGGAAAGGCAGGTCGAGCTGAAGCCAGCCCTACTAGAATTCGAACTTCACCCCGATAAGATTGTCGCTCGACCAGACCAGTCGGCAACTTCGAACGCTGCGATCCTTGTCGAGCATCAGCTTGAACGTGGGGTTCACGTAAGACCTCGACGGAAGTTCAATTGCTGCGCCTTGATCCGACATGTTGATCACGCGGCAGCGTAAGCTCGCACCGTCGCCGAAGATGTAAGCGACCTCGTCAACTTCAATGCGCTCAAGCTTTCGACGTTCTATCATTTCCTATCGTTTCATCCTGCTCACAACGAACGAGCCTCATTCGTCGCTGCGCTACCGAGTCTGTGCTGCGAAAACGTTTCGCCTCACTGATCCTGCGTGACGCCCCAGCTCGGCAACGTCTAATAAACGCACTGTCGGACCCAGTAGCCACCGCTCACGCGGATCCACTGGCATGGGCTGGGTGGGGGCTCCTTGATGATCGGCCATCCATGAATGTCGATGTTCGTTGGCGCGGTGATGCCGCGCCAATAGACGGCATTCGCTTCAGAGGAATGGAAAACGAGGGCTCCAGTGAAGCAGGTAACGGCTATGCAGCACAGCAGGGAACGGCTCATTTGTTTGATCCCAGTGAGACGCCTTTGACGATGCTAGGCGAGGTCGGGGGTAAAGCCAAGGCACCGAATTTCAGTTCGATGTCTACCTTGGCGCTCGGCATGACGCCGCCGCGCTTTCATGTCCGGATTAGGTACCGGCGGGCTCCGGCCGCCCTGCGAAGCCCGGGTGTCCAAAGCACTTTCATCCGAAGTCGGGTCCTTCGAAACACTTCATTAGCTTTCTTCTGGCTTGCTGGCAGCGTGCCGATTACCGCTGATTGCGGCACATGGAATGGGAATGTCGGCCCCGGCTGTTTCTCCCAACCTGCGGCTGGGGCCGTTTTTGAACTTTCGCTGCATCGTTCAACCCGGTCCACAACCATGTTTAGAGGCATCGCAATCGCGCTGTTTGGGCTGACCATTCTTTCGCAGGTCGATCAGGCGCTGTTTTACGGCCGAAATACTGACGCCGCGCTGAGGCTTGTGCGGGAGATTGGCCGAGGCTTTGGGCTGTAGGACAGCCGCGCTGCGCTCAAGATCGCTCGGCGACTACTTCTTCAACAGTAGTCCCAGAGAGTTGAGAGTAACGAGTTGTCAGAATGATCTGACTTCTGCTCTTGGGACCCATTGCTGACTCTAGAGAGAAGCTGAGCAAAGGCGTTGTACGGAAATACACGACCCCAACCTCTCGTGATGATGCGCTGTTGGAGCAAGATCTCCCACGCATCGAAGCCCGTCAGGTTGAGAAGCGGCACCTTCTGATCGTTGCCGTCCTTCGCTCGCGGATCCTTGCGGTCGCGGATGACGAGTACCCGCGTCTTCATGTCTTCGTCCGGCCAATCCGGACGACAAATTTCTTCCTGTCGCATCGTTGTCGCGACCGCATACCGAACGATCCGCCCCATCGGAATGACCTGTCGAGGATTAGTTTCAAATACTCGATTAGTTCGCCGAGCTCATCTTCAGTTGGGCCTCGGTCCCGCTCCTCCGATTTTGCTACAAGGCCCAAATGCTTCATCGCATATCGCGCTAATCGAACCTCTTCGGCCGAGACTTCAATAGCTTGAACGGCTGCAGCGTGCGTAGCGACGTAGTGCCTCTAATACCGCGGCCTTGGAGAGGCGGTGAGGGCGGCCGACCTCGCGTACGTCCTCGATATGTAGATCGATGATGTCGCCGAAGTCTTGGCTTGGACAGCGGCGCGGGGTGGGCGCTATGTGTGCACTGAGAGGTCAAAACGGGGACAAACGCGTGCAATTTCGACTAGATTAGGCTGCACATGTTCCGGGTTCGTCCCATTGAGAACATAAGGTAAATCATTGAAATCGCAAGACTATCGATTTTCTGTGGCACCCATGATGGATTGGACTGACCGGCACTGCCGGGTGTTCCACCGCCATCTGACGCGGCGGGCGCTGCTCTATACCGAGATGCTGACGACCGGGGCCATCATTCACGGCGACCGCGAGCGGCTGCTTGGGTTCGACGCAGTCGAGCATCCGGTCGCGCTTCAGCTTGGCGGGTCGGATCCGCGCGAACTGGCGCAGGCTGCGCGGATCGGCGAGGTGTTCGGCTACGACGAGATCAATCTCAACGTCGGCTGCCCGTCGGACCGCGTGAAGGACGGCCGCTTCGGCGCCTGCCTGATGGCGGAGCCGGAGCTGGTGGCGAGATGCGTCGAGGCGATGAAGCGTGCGGTCGCAATTCCCATCACGGTGAAATGCCGCATCGGCATCGACGACCAGGATCCTGAAATGGCGCTCGATGCGCTTGCGCGCGCGGTGGTCGCCTCCGGCTGCGATGCGCTGATCGTGCACGCCCGCAAGGCCTGGCTCAACGGTCTGTCGCCGAAGGAGAATCGCGACATCCCGCCGCTCGATTATGACCGCGTCTATCGGCTCAAGCGGGCGATGCCCGACGTGCCTGTCATTATCAACGGCGGCATCCCCGGCGTAGACGAAGCGAAAGCACATCTCGAACATGTCGATGGCGCGATGCTCGGCCGCGCCGCCTATCAGGAACCATGGCGGCTGCTCTCCGTCGATCGGGAGATCTTTGGCGAAGCGGCCCCGCATGGGTCCATGCAGGCTGCGCTCGAGGCCATGATGCCCTATATCGAGCAGCAGCTCGCACGCGGCACGCGGCTGCATGCGATCACCCGGCATTTCGTCGGCGCATTTCATGCCGTGCCCGGCGCACGGGCCTTCCGTCGCCATCTCGCCGAGCAGGGCACGCGGCCGGGGGCCGGCTTCGATGTGCTGAGCGATGCGATCGCCAAGGTCGCACTTGGACAGGCTGCCTAGCAGATGCAGCCAGTGACGCTACCCTGTCCCAATCGCTGGGGACAGACGGCGGCGCCTGAACACGCTAAAAGCTGATCCGGACCCGAACGGCCGCGTGAGCGCAAAGCGTCGGGGATACAGCAAGGGAGCGACGCTTGAGCACGGCGCCACGCATCGACATCGATCCTGCCGCATTCTGGGCCGATCCCTATCCAATGCTGGCAAAGATGCGCAAGGAGGCGCCGATCGCCTTCGTGCCGCAGCTCGGCTCGACGCTGCTGACCAGCCGCGACGACATCTCGATCTCCGAGAAGCAGATTGACGTGTTCTCCTCGCACCAGCCCGCCGGCCTGATGAACCGGCTGATGGGCCACAACATGATGCGCAAGGACGGCGAGGCGCATCAGGTCGAGCGCCGCGCGATGTTCCCGACGGTGTCGCCGAAGACGGTGAAGGCGCACTGGACTGCGCAGTTCCAGGCCCATGCCGACCGCATCCTCGCTTCGATCGAGCCCGGGCGGGTCGACTTGATGCGCGATTTCGCCTTGCCGTTCTCCGGCGAATGCCTGAAGTCGATCACCGGCCTCACCAATATCGGCTATGAGGATATGGACGCCTGGTCGCAAGGCATGATTGAGGGCATCGCCAATTACGCCGGCGATCCCGCCGTCGAGGCGCGCTGCCATGCCGCGACGTCCGGTATCGACGCTGCCATCGACGACATCCTGCCGGTGATGCGCATGCATCCCGACCAGAGCATTCTCGGGGTTCTCCTTTCCTCGGGCATGCCGATGGAGAGCGTGCGCGCCAACGTCAAGCTCGCGATCTCAGGCGGGCAGAACGAACCGCGCAAGGCGATTGCCGGCACGGTATGGGCGCTCTTGACCCATCCCGAGCAGCTCGATCTGGTTCTGCGCGGTGAAGTGACCTGGCTGCAGGCGTTCGAGGAATACGCCCGCTGGATCTCGCCGATCGGCATGTCGCCGCGCCGTATCGCAAAGCCCTGGAGCATCCGCGACGTCGCCTTCGAAACCGACGAGCGCGTGTTCCTGATGTTCGGCTCCGCCAACCGCGACGAGAAGCATTTCGACCGCGCCGATGAGTTCGACGTGCGCCGCGACGTGACCAAGAGCGTCGCGTTCGGCGCCGGCCCGCATTTCTGCGCCGGCGCCTTCGCGTCCCGCGCCATGATCGCCGATGTCGCGCTGCCGACATTGTTCGCGCGGGCGAAGAAGCTCGAGCTCGCCGACGACGAGCCGGTGCGCATCGGCGGCTGGGCGTTCCGGGGCTTGCAGAACTTGCCGGTGAGATGGCTGCATTAGGCCAGCAGGCGCTCGCGCGCGCCACGACGCCGTTCACTCCGCGATCACGCCATCATGCGCCTGTTTTGCCCGACGGAGCAAACCTTTTGCCTGCCGCGCAAGTCGGCTGCCGCTTAAGTCGGCTGCCGCGTAAGCCATTGATCCCGTTAACGCCGGCTACTGTGCATGGGGTTGTTTTCGACATTCTGAGTTCGGCACTTCGCAAGCGCAGGGCCGGATCCGCGCGGCGCTCACATTCGCGTGCGAAAATAATCGCTCTGCATCGTCGCGGCCGCTTGAAAGATTAATCATGCTCACTGCCGCACGCGCAGTGCGCGCATCGCTATTTTCCTGAACGTCTCGACACCTCCGACAACCCGCACCATCATCCTCCACACGTGAACGAACAACGGCCGCACGCGGCCTGGAGTGTGGAATGCAGCGTCGTGACTTTCTCAAACTATCGATCGGAACTGCGGCCGCTGCGGCGATTGCCTCGCCTGCAATGGCGCAAGGGGTGCTGAAGGAAATTCGTATCGGCTACCAGAAGACCGGCGTGCTGGTGATCGCGCGCCAAAGGGCAGCCCTGGAAAAACATTTCGCCCCGCAAGGCATCGACGTGAAATGGATCGAGTTCTCGTCGGGGCCGCCGATGATGGAAGCAATGAACGTCGGCAGCGTCGATTTCGGTGCGGTCGGCGATTCGCCGCCGGTGTTCGCGCAGGCGGCAGGAGCGGCGATCGTCTATGCCGCCGGCCAGCCCATCACCAACGGGCAGGGCATCCTGGTGCCGAAGGACTCGGCGATCCGCGACATCGCCGACCTCAAGGGCAAGCGCGTCGGCTTCACCAAGGGATCCAGCGCCCACAACGTCGTGGTGCAGACGCTGGAGAAGGCCGGCCTCACCTATGCCGACATCACGCCGGTCTATCTGACGCCGCCGGATGCCGGCCCGGCCTTTGCCAATGGCAGCATCGAGGCCTGGGCGATCTGGGATCCGTACTTCGCGATCGGCGAGACCAAGCAGAACGGCCGCATCCTGATCAATGCGCGCGAGGTCACCAAGACCAACTCCTTCTACATCGCCAACCGCGATTTCGCGAAGAATCACGGAACGATCCTGCAGCAGATCGTCGAGGTGACGGCCGCGGCGGGCACATGGGCAGAGCAGCATCGCGACGAGGTCGCCAGATCGCTCGCCGCGATCACCGGCGTGGCGCTGGACATCCAGACCGTGGCGGCCAATCGCGCCAACTTCGTGGTCGGTCCCGTCACCGACGACATCGTCGCGACCCAGCAGGGCGTCGCCGACCGCTTCTACAAGCTCGGTCTGATTCCGAAGCCGATCGTCATCCGCGACATCGTCTGGCGCAACCCGGCAGCCTGACCGTGCCGACCACTCTTCCCACGCATAAGGGTTTGAACATGAGGCGTATCATCCAGCGCCTGATCGCAGCCGTCATGCTGTCGATCGGCATCGTCGCCGCCGCGGTCGGCACCTCCTATGGCGAGGACAAGGTCGTCCGCATCGGTTACCAGAAATACGGCAAGCTGGTGCTGCTCAAGAGCAAGGGCACGCTCGAGCCGAAGCTCGCCGCCGCCGGCTTCAAGGTGGTGTGGACGGAATTCCCCTCCGGCCCGCCGCTGCTCGAAGCGCTCAATGTCGGCGCGATCGATTTCGGCAACACCGGCGAAGCCCCCCCGATCTTCGCGCAGGCCGCCGGCGCGCCGATCCAATATGTCGCCTATGAGCCGCCGGCCCCGAAGGGCGAGGCGATCCTGGTGCCGAAGCACAGCCCGCTCAAATCCGTCGCCGACCTCAAGGGCAAGAAGGTCGCGCTGAACAAGGGCTCGAACGTCCACTATCTCCTGGTCAAGGCGCTGGAGCAGGCCGGCGTGAAGTATTCGGAGATCGAGCCGGTGTTCCTGGCGCCGGCCGATGCCCGCGCCGCCTTCGAGCGCGGCGCCGTCGACGCCTGGGTCATCTGGGATCCGTTCCAGGCCGCCGCGGAAGCGGCCACCGGCGCGCGCACGCTCACTGATGGCACTGGCATCGTTGCCAACTACCAGTTCTATTTCTCCTCGAGGAAATTCCTCAATGCCAATCCCAGCATCGTCGAAGCCGTGCTCGCTGAACTGAGCGCGATCGACGACTGGGCCCGGGGCGATATCCACGCGGTCGCCGAGCAGCTGGCGCCGTCGATCGGCCTGTCCGTCCCGGTGGTCGAGGTGGCGTTGAAGCGACAGTCCTACGGCATCAGGCCGATCACTGATGCCGTCATTGCCGACCAGCAGCAGGTGGCCGATGCGTTCTTCGCGCTGGGCCTGATCCCCAAATCCATCAAGATTTCCGACGTCGCTCGGAAGCCCGGTACGTGAGCACAATCATGAGCAAGCCATCCAACGCCAACATCCTCTGGTTCCTGCCGACCCACGGCGACGGCCGCTATCTCGGCACCGGCATCGGCGGCCGCGAGGTCAACTTCAACTATCTGCGCCAGATCGCGCAGGCCGCCGATCAGCTCGGCTATTTCGGCGTGCTGCTGCCGACCGGGCGGTCGTGCGAAGATTCCTGGATCGTCGCCTCGTCAGTCGCGCCGTTCACCGAGCGGCTGCGCTACCTCGTGGCCGTGAGGCCCGGCCTGCAATCGCCGAGCGTGGCCGCGCGCATGACGGCGACGCTCGATCGCATCAGCAATGGCCGGCTGCTCGTCAACGTCGTCACCGGCGGCGATCCCGTCGAGAACAAGGGGGACGGCGTCTTCCTCGGTCATGACGAGCGCTACGAGGTCACCCGCGAGTTCCTGAACGTCTACAGTGACCTGCTCGCCGGCAAGACGGTCAACGTCGAGGGCAGGCACATCCGTGTCGAAGGCGGCAAGCTGCTGTTCCCGCCGGTGCAGTCGCCGCGGCCGCCGCTGTATTTCGGCGGCTCCTCGGAGGCCGGCATCGACGTCGCCGTCGACACCGGCGACAAATATCTCACCTGGGGCGAGCCGCCCGCGCTCGTCGCCGAGAAGATCGCGAAGGTGAGGGAGGTGGCCGCGGCGCGCGGCCGGAAGCTCTCCTTCGGCATCCGCCTTCATGTCATTGTCCGCGAGACCAATGAGGAGGCCTGGCGCGCCGCCAACGATCTGATCAGGCATGTCAGCGACGACACCATCGCGCTGGCGCAAAAGAACTTTGCCCGCATGGATTCCGTGGGACAGCAGCGCATGGCGCAGCTCCATGGCGGCAAGCGCGACAAGCTCGAGATCGCCCCGAACCTGTGGGCCGGCGTCGGCTTGGTGCGCGGCGGTGCCGGCACCGCACTGGTCGGCGACGCCCAGACGGTGGCGACCCGCATCAGGGAGTATCAGGATCTCGGCATCGATACCTTCATCATGTCGGGCTACCCGCATCTGGAGGAAGCCTATCGCTTCGCCGAGCTGGTGTTCCCGCTGCTCTCGCTGGAGCAGCCGAGCAACGTGACCCGGCTGCATTTCAACGGCGGTCCGTTCGGCGAGACGGTCGGCAGCGATTTCCGTCCGCAGCACCGGGTGTCCCAGTCATGAGCCTGATCGACAGCATCTCGTTCCCGCGCGGCGTTCGCCTGCCGCGCGTCGACGGCCTGGTCCAGTGGATCGTGCCGCTCGCCATCATCGCGATCTGGCAGCTCGCGAGCGTCACGGGTTTCGTGCCGACGCGGGTGCTGCCGGCGCCGAGCGACGTCGTGCTCGCCGGCTGGAAGCTGCTGCTCTCCGGCGAGCTCGTCCGCAACATCTGGGTGTCGTTCTGGCGCGCCTCGATCGGCTTCCTGATCGGCGGCAGCATCGGCTTCGCCTTCGGCCTCGCCAACGGACTGTCGCAGCTTTCGGCCAAGCTGACCGACACGACGCTGCAGATGGTGCGCAACGTGCCGCATCTGGCGCTGATCCCGCTGGTCATCCTGTGGTTCGGCATCGATGAAAGCGCAAAACTGTTCCTGGTGGCGCTCGGCGTGTTCTTCCCGATCTACCTCAACACGCTGCACGGCATCCGCACCGTCGATCCGCAGCTGATCGAGATGGGCCGGATCTACGGCATGACCGACGGCGAGCTGTTCCGCCGCGTGATTTTCCCGGGCGCGTTGCCCTCGATCTTCGTCGGTATCCGCTTCGCGCTCGGCATCATGTGGCTGACGCTGATCGTCGCCGAGACCATCGCCGCGTCCTCAGGGCTAGGCTACATGGCGATGCAGGCGCGCGAGTTCATGCTGATCGACGTCGTCGTGCTCTCGATCCTGATCTACGCCCTGCTCGGCAAGCTCGCCGACAGCGCCTCCCGCGTGCTCGAGCGTTTGACGCTCTCCTGGCACCCCGCCTTCCAGAAACGTTGAGCAGAAATACGGGAAATCACATGCAGACAGCGCTTCGTACCTCCCTTCCCGAAACCGAGCTCGCCGGCTCCGCCAACTTCGCGCCTCATGCCCGCGTGGTGCGCGAGGAGCGGCCGGTAAAGACCGGCGGTCTGCCGCTCAGCATCCACGGCTTGCGCAAGTCGTTCGGCAGCAACGAGGTGCTGCGCGGCATCGACCTGCACATCCCTGCCGGCCAGTTCGTCGCCATCGTCGGCAAGAGCGGTTGCGGCAAGAGCACGCTGCTGCGCCTGATCGCCGGTCTCGATAGGATCGACGCCGGCAGCCTCAGCTTCGGCCAGGATTCGCAGCCAAAAGACATCCAGCCCGAGGACATCCGCGTGATGTTCCAGGAGCCACGTCTCTTGCCTTGGGCCCGCGTGCTCGCCAATGTCGAGGTCGGCCTCGGTCGCGATCGCGCCTCGCAGGACGCACATGTCCGCGCGGAGAAAGCGTTGACGGAGGTTGGCCTCGCCGACAAGCGCGAGCATTGGCCTTCGGTGCTGTCGGGCGGCCAGAAGCAGCGCGTCGCGCTGGCTCGCGCGCTGGTCTCCCGTCCGCGCGTGCTTGCCTTCGACGAGCCGCTCGGCGCACTGGATGCGCTGACCCGCATCTCGATGCAGCGCCTCTTGGAGCGCGTCTGGCGCGACCAGGGCTTTACCGCGATCCTGGTCACCCATGACGTCTCCGAAGCGGTCGCGCTGGCGGATCGCGTGCTCGTGATCGAGGAGGGCCGCATCGCCCATGACGTCGTGGTTAACGCAGCCAGGCCGCGCCGGCGCGGCTCGGTCGAACTCGCAGACCTCGAAGGCTCGATCCTGCGCCACCTGTTGTCGGCGGATGATCGTACCTAAATAAAGGGAACCCCGCTTCGGGGAGCAATGCCATGAATGTAGTGCCTCGCGATCTCATGACTGAAATCCCCGTCTCGTCCGCCGATTTCCGGGGCGCCATGCGCCATCTCACCGGCGGCGTCAGCGTCATCACCGCCGGCAGGGGCAAGGACATCACCGGCATGACGGTGACCTCGGTGACCTCGTTGTCGGTCGAGCCGCCGACGCTGCTGGTCAGCATCAACCGCGACGCCTCGTCCTTCCCCTTGATCCGGCGCCACGGCGCCTTCGGCGTGAACATCCTCAACGCCGACCAGCTCGACGTGGCCGAGCGCTTTTCCGGCAAGGGCGGGCTGAAGGGCGCCGATCGTTTCAAGGGCGCCACATGGGTGACGGCGGTCTCGGGCGTGCCGCTCCTGGCCGGCGCGCTGTCGGCCTTCGATTGCGAGGTCGAGGAGATCGTGGAGCGCCACTCGCACGGCATCGTCATCGGCCGTGTCAGGGACATCAAGAGCTCGATGCGTACCGCGGCGCTGGCCTATTGGCACGGCCGCTACGTGGCGGTCGACCAGGACGAAGACGCCGCAAGGCTCGCCGATGTCAGCCTTCCCGCGCACGGCCGGCGCGGCGTTTGATCGCCGCGGGCGGCCGCGCAGGCTGGCCTTTTCCGCCTCATCGCTCTAGAAGCGCCCAGAGCCTCCCGTTTCGGGCCGGCCATGGAGCGGATCGATGAAGCGCATCGCGACCTTCGCCTTCTACGCCGTCGGCGCGCTCGCGATCGCCTATCTCGCGCTGTACGCCTACGCGATGTTCTCGGGCCAGCCCGTGATCATCCCCGGCGATCCCATCCACATCTTCCGCAAGCCGGATGCACCGAGTTATTCGTGACGGCACGGGCGGTCTCGTAGGGTGGGCAAAGCGAAGCGTGCCCACGACTTCTATCCGACGAGTCTCGTAGGGTGGGCAAAGGCGCATTTGCGCCGTGCCCACCATCTCTCCACGACGCTAACAGGTGGTGGGCACGCTTCCGCCTTTGCTCTTCGAGCTACGGCGGACAAGCCGCTTTGCCCACCCCACGGCACCGTCGTTCATCCCCGCAAAATCGCCAGCGCCAGCGCCTGCGCGCGTGGCACGATGCTGTCGACCTCGAGATATTCCTCCGGCGTATGCGCGAGCCCGCCGACCGGGCCGAGGCCGCAGATGGTCGGCGTGCCGACCGCGGCGGTGAAGCCGGAATCGGCGCAGCCGCCGGAGAACTCGCCCTGCAGCGTGGTGAGGCCGACCTGCCGGGCGGCCGCCTGATAGTTCTCGAACAGCGTCTTGGACTCCGCACTCTGCACCACCGGCACGAACTCGCCCTTGATCGTCAGCGTTGCGCTCGTGCCCGGCACGTAGGAGGTCGCGGCGATCTTTTCGATCGCGGCCATGATCCGCGCACGATCGGCCGGATCGACATAGCGCAGGTCGATCTGCCCCTCGGCGTAGGGCGCCGTGGTGTTGACGGACTGCCCGCCCGCGACGAGACCGACATTCAGCGTGATGCCCTTGTCGAGATCGGTCAGCGCGTGGATCTGCACGATCTTGTGCGCGAGCTCGCCGATTGCGCTGATGCCCGCGGCGAAGTTGGCGCCGGAATGCGCGGCCTTGCCGGTGATGGCGAGATGCATGAAGATGCCGCCCTTGCGCCCCGTGACGACGTTGCCGGTGGGGCGGCCCGGCTCGGAATTGAACACGGCGCGGGCGGAGCGGCCTTCGCGCTCGATCACGGGCCGGGACGAGGGCGAGCCGATCTCCTCGTCCGAGGTGATCAGCAGCTTGATCGGATGCGGGTTGCCGCCGAATTTGTGGAAGGCGGTTGCGACGAACACGTTCATGACGAGACCGGACTTCATGTCGGCGACACCGGGCCCGTAGGCGCGGCCATCCGTGATGGTGAAGGGACGGCGCCCGGCCTCGCCCTTGCCGAACACGGTGTCGCGATGCCCCATCAACAGCACCGGCTTTTCGTTGCTGCCGGGCTTGGCCACCTCGGCGTGGATCGCGTCGCCGAAGGTGGCGTTGGCCTCGCGGCGGCTCGGAATGCCGTGCTCGGCAAAATGCCGCTCGAACCGCGCACCGACCGCATCGACGCCCTCCTTGTCATAGGAGCCGGAATCGATGTTCACGACATCGCGGAGCAGATCAATCATCGCCTGCTTCTGCGATGCCAGCCAGTCCGTGATTTGAGCTTCAGACATGTTTACCCTCGCGTGGTTGTCGCGAGCGGTTATAGGGCGTTGTGCCGGCGCGACCTAGTCGGTGAACGCGGTGCGGCTCTGCACCAGGCATTGAGTTAGCCGTCACCCTGAGGCCTCGAAGGGCGACGGCCCGGCTGTGGCCGTGCATCCTTCGAGGTTTTCCACACGATGCGTTCGCATCGCGTGCTTCGCGCCTCAGGATGACGGGGCAGGCGATGCAGCTGGCAAAAAGAAAAGCCCGGGCTGAGCCCGGGCATTCGCCTTGTCTCAATCGTCGTGGCGCCGCTTACGCCCCGATCACCGGTATCCGCGGATATTCGCCGGGGGTGCCCGCCGGCGGGATCGGGATGCCGCCGTCGGAATATTCGTTCAGCTTGTTGCGCAGCGTGCGGATCGAGATGCCGAGGATGTTGGCGGCATGGGTCCGGTTGCCGAGGCAGTGCTTCAGCGTCTCCAGGATCAGGTCGCGCTCGACATCCGCCACGGTGCGCCCCACCAGCGCGCGCGTCACCTGCTCGGCGGCCATCGTGGCGTGGGCCACGGCGGGGGGCGTCTTGGCGAGGTCGAGGCGGTCGCCGTCCGGCGTGATGATGGCGTCGGCACCGATCTCGTCGCCCTGCGCCATCAGCACCGCGCGGTGCATGGTGTTTTCGAGCTCGCGGACGTTGCCCTGCCAGCGGTTGGCCGAAAGCACGCGGCGTGCTTCCGCCGAGATCGGGCGCAGAGGCACGCCGTTGGCCTCGGCGTATTTCTTCACGAAATGCTGGGCGAGCTCCAGGATGTCGGCGGGGCGCTCGCGCAGCGGCGGGATCTTCAGGTTCACGACGTTGAGGCGGAACAGCAGGTCTTCGCGGAACGTGCCCTCGCGCACCGCTTCCGCGAGGTTGCGGTTCGAGGTCGCGATGATGCGGATGTCGACGGGGACAGGCTTGGTGCCGCCGACGCGGTCGATCACGCGTTCCTGGATGGCGCGCAGCAGCTTGGATTGCAGGCGGACGTCCATCTCCGAGATTTCGTCGAGCAGCAGCGTGCCGCCGGTTGCCTCCTCGAACTTGCCGATGCGGCGGGCAATCGCGCCGGTGAAGGCGCCCTTCTCGTGGCCGAACAGCTCAGATTCCAGGAGATGCTCGGGGATAGCGGCGCAGTTGATCGAGATGAAGGGACGCTTGGCGCGCGTCGAGCGGGTGTGGACGTAGCGGGCCAGCACCTCCTTGCCGGTGCCGGACTCGCCGGTGATCATCACCGAGGCGTCCGAGCCCGCGATCTGCTGCGCCAGCTTGATCACCTTCGCCATCGCCTCGTCGCGATAGACCAGCTCGCGGGAATCGTTGGCGACGGCGGCCAGCACCGCGGCGATCAGCTCGGGGTCGGGCGGCAGCGGGATGTATTCCTTGGCGCCGGCATGGATCGCGGCGACCGCGGCGCGGGCGTCGTTGGTGATGCCGCAGGCGACGATCGGGGCGTGGATGTGCTCGGCCTCGAGCCGCAGCACGAGGTCGCGGATGTCGAGGGCGACGTCGACCAGCAGGAGGTCGGCGCCCTTGCCGCCGCGCAGCACCCGCATCGCCTGCTCGTGATCCTCGGCATGGGTCACGGTGGCGCCGTTCTCCATCGCGATCTTGGTGGCGGTGGTGAGCTGGCCCTTCAATGTGCCAACGATGAGAAGCCGCATGTCAGTCTCCTGTCCGTCTGGTCGCGCTGCCGCGCGTCATTCCCTGCGTATTAGCTGCGTTCGGTCTTGATGATTTCGGTCATGGTCACGCCGAGCTTGTCCTCGACCAGGACGACTTCGCCGCGGGCGACCAGCTTGTTGTTGACGTAGATGTCGATGGCTTCGCCGACGCGGCGGTCGAGCTCAAGCACGGTGCCGGGCCCGAGCTTCAACAGCTCGCTGACGTCCATCTTGGAGCGGCCGAGCACGGCCGAAACCTGTACCGGCACGTCGAACACCGCCTCGAGGTCGGCGGCGGCGCGCGCCGCATATTCGTCCTCGTTGTAGCCGACGTCCGTGCCGGTGGGCGGCATCGGGCCGTTGAGATCGGGCAGCGGGACCTGTCCGTCAGTGTCGCTCATGGGTTAACTCCCCCTGCGGGACGCGACATAGCGTCCGACCATTTCGTCGATCTTGGCCGCGATGGCGCCGCGCTCCAGCACGACGCCGCCATCGGCCCATTCGATCCGGCAGTCGCCGGTGGCAATCTCCGGCTCGGCCAGGATCACCAGCCGGCCCTCGAAGCCGCTCTGCTTGGCGAGCCGCTCGATCTTCTCGCGGGCGGCGTCGTAGAGCGCATCGTTGATGCGGACGACGAGATGCGGCGTCGCGACCAGATGCGAGAAGCAGTCCTTGACCAGCGCCACGATCTCGCCGAGCGGCTCCGCGGCGACGAGGTCGGCGCAGAGCTTGCGCGCGACCGCCACCGCGACGTCGACCGCCTCGGTTTCCATCTTCGATTCGATGTTGCCGATGCCGGCCGCGATGCCGCGGATGCCGATGTTGATCTCCTCCATGGCGAGCGCGACGCGGCGGTCGCTCTCGGCTTTGGCTTCGCGCTGGCCGGCGGCAAAGCCTTCCTGATAGGCGCGCGCTTCGGCTTCCGCGACCTTCTGGGCGATCTCGGCCGCGGTCGCGGCCTTCTCGCGCGTGGCCCGCTCGGGCGCCGCGAAGTCGGTATCGAACAGGAATTTCGCCGGAGCGGCCATCAATACACCAGCTCGTCGTCGGCGCGGTTCTTGGTCAGCATGATCTCGCCCTTGGCGGCGAGGTCCTTGGCGAGGTTGACCAGAAGCGCCTGGGCCTCGTCGACGTCGCGCAGGCGGACCGGGCCCATCGCCGCCATGTCGTCCTGGAGCATCTTGGCCGCGCGCGAGGACATGTTGCCGAAGAAGAAGTTGCGGACGTCCTCGTTGGCGCTCTTGAGCGCGACGCCGAGCTTGTCCTTGTCGACGTTGCGCATCAAGGTCTGGGCCGATCCGGAATCGAGCTTGACGAGGTCGTCGAAGGTGAACATCAGCGCCTTGATGCGCTCGGCGGATTCCCGGTTGTCCTCCTCCAGCGAGGTGATGAAGCGGGTTTCGGTCTGGCGGTCGAAATTGTTGAAGATTTCGGCCATCACCTCGTGGGCGTCGCGGCGGCGGGTCTGGGACAGGTTGGACATGAATTCGGTGCGCAGCGTCTTCTCCACGCTCTCGATCACCTCCTTCTGAACCGCCTCCATCTTCAGCATGCGGTTGACGACGTCGAGCGCGAGGTCCTCGGGGAAGATGCCGAGCACGCGCGCGGCGTGCTCCGGCTTCAGCTTGGACAGCACCACCGCGATGGTCTGCGGATATTCGTTCTTGAGGTAGTTGGCGAGGACTTCTTCCTGCACGTTGGAGAGCTTCTCCCACATGTTGCGCCCGGCGGGGCCGCGGATCTCGTCCATTATGCCGTTGACGCGCTCCGGCGGCAGATATTGCTGCAGCAGGCGCTCAGTGGCGTCGAAATTGCCCATCAGCGCGCCCGAGGCCGACATGCGCGAGACGAATTCGAGCAGCATGTCCTCGACGGTGTCGACCTCGACGGTGCCGAGCGTCGACATTTCCAGCGAGAGCTGGCGCACCTCGTCGTCGTCGAGCAGGCCCCAGATCTTGCCGCCATATTGCTCGCCGAGCGCAAGCATCAGGATCGCGGCGCGCTTCGGCCCGGACAATTGTCCGGCCGGCTTGCCGTCCTTTGCCCGGGTGTTGGCGCGCTGACCGAGCGTGGAGATCACGCTGGTGATGTCGTTGCTGTTGGCGTTTTGCAATGCGGCGGCCATGTCAGATCACTTCTCGTACTATTTTGCGGATTCGCTCAGCCATTGGCGGACGATGGCGACGGTTTCGTTGGGGTTGCGCTCGGCGAGCTCGCCGACGCGATGAACGGACTGGGCGTGGACCTGGCCCTGGATGGTGGCGACGTCGATCGCGCTGGCGGCGCCGCTCGGCAGGAGCGGCTGGGCGGACGGCGCGGATTCCTCGGCCGCCGGACCGCTGAGGACGCCGGAGATGGCAGCGGCGACCTCGTCGGAGGCGAGGATGCGCTTGACCAGCGGGCGGATCACCAGGAACAGCACGACCAGGCCAAGCAGCATCATCACGCCGAGCTCGACGAAGTACATGACGTCGTCCTTGGTGAACTGCAGCATGCCGAGAAGGCCGCCAGGCTCGCCGATCGGAGCGGTGGAGGGCGCATCGGCAAAGCGCAGATTGACGACCTCGACCTGGTCGCCGCGCTTCTGGTCGAAGCCGATGGCCGAGCGCACCAGCGCGGCGATACGGTCGAGCTGCTCCTTGGTGCGGTCCTGATAGGCCAGCTCGCCCTTGTCGTTCTTGGAATAGATGCCGTCGACCAGCACCGCGACCGAGATGCGGTTGACCCGGCCGGCTTCCGTCACCTCGGTCTTGGTGGTGCGGGAGATCTCGTAATTGTTGGTCTCTTCGGTCTTCTTGCTCTGGTCCTTGGCCGTGGCGCCGTTGTTCTGCTGGTTGCCGGGCAGCTCGTTGTTGACGGTGACCTGGCCGTTGTTGTCGGCGGTCATGCTCTGTTCTTCGCGGGTCTGGCTGGAGCGCAGCACCCGGCCTTCGGGATCGTACTTGTCCGAGGTCTGCGTGACCTTGTTGAAGTCGAAATCGGCGGAGAGCTGCACGCGGGCGCGGCCCGAGCCGACCACGGAGGAGACGATGTCCTCGACCTGCTTGCGCATCCGCTTCTCGAAGGAGATGCGGCGCTCGTCGCCGACGGCCTGCTCCGGATCGGCCGCTGCGCCGTCGGCGAGCAGCTGGCCGGCCTCGTCGACGATCGAGACCCGCTGCGGCTTCAGGCCGTTGACGGCGGAGGCGACGAGGTGGCGGATGGCGCGGATCTGCTGGGCTTCCAGCGAGCCGCGGACGCGCACCACGATCGAGGCCGACGGCTCCGGCGCCTCGCGCGCAAACAGCGGGCGCTCCGGCAGCACCAGGTGGACGCGCGCGGCCTGGATGCGGTCGATGGCGCGGATGGTGCGGGCGAGCTCGCCTTCCAGCGCGCGAAGGTGATTGATGTTCTGGACGAAAGAGGTGGTGCCGAGCGCGTCGGACTTGTCGAACACCTCGTAGCCGACGCCGCCGCCCTTGGGCAGGCCGCCCTCGGCGAGCTTCATCCGCAGCCGCGTGACCTTGTCCTTGGGCACCATGATGATGGAACCCTCATTGCGGATCTCGAACTGGATGCCCTGGCGTTCCAGGTCCTTGATGATGCCGGAGGAATCCTCGACGCTGAGGTCGGTGAACAGCGTCGTCATCTGCGGCGTGGTGACGCGCATGATGACGAACGCGAAAAAGCCGATGAGCGCGGCGGTGACCGCGATCATCGCCCCGAACCGGGCGGCGCCGATACTCTTCAGAAAGTCCGCAAGACCTTGCAAGCAACCGCCCCAACAGATTCGGCCGCTTTCACCGGAAAGGCCGACTGGGCAATTATTGCCTAGGGGATGGTTTCGATATGGTTAACGAAGGTTAAGAGGTCGGACAAAAGTCGCGCCAAAGTGCGATATGAAAAAAATCGGCCCCGCAGGGCGAGGCCGATTTTCGTCAAAAGCCGCAGATTTCCGGGATCGCCTACTGGCGATATTGCTGGATGCGGGTGGTGCGAAGACCCGCCAGACCATGCTGGTCGATGGAAAACTGCCAGGAGAGGAATTCGTCGACCGTCAGGGTATAACGGCTGCAGGCCTCCTCGAGCGAGAGAAGTCCACCACGGACAGCGGCGACGACTTCGGCCTTGCGGCGGATGACCCAGCGTTTGGTGCCGGGTGCAGGCAGATCCGCGATCGTCAACGGACTGCCGTCCGGCCCGATGACGTATTTTACCCTCGGGCGATGGGGTTCTGTCATGGCGTACTCACAAACTCTCAACCACTGAACTCACATCCGTAACCCTACGCCCGGCGGCTTAAAAATCCGCTAAGCCTAAGGCTTCAATACAATTCTCGTTGAAAATGCTGAGACGAGGCCGTGTCGGCCGGCGGGACGGTGGCATCCGGGCCGGTCGAGGGGGTCTTCGTAAATACTTTACTAACGAACGAGGCCCTCAAGGGGCTCTCTCAGCTGTCGTCCCGGCGAACGCCGGGACCCATACCGCGTGATCTATCGATGAGACGCAGGTAGCAGTACCAAGAATGACTTTCTAACCACCAGTCTTCGCCAAACTGCTCCCTGTGGTTATGGATCCCGGCGTTCGCCGGGACGACACCGAGCGTGTGGAATCATCCACTCCCTCAATTGCTTGTCGCGATGATGCTCTTGACCTGGCTGAGCGTATAGCTGGCGCCGTCGATGGTGAGCAGCGGCGGCGACTGGGTCAGGTCGACGGACGACACGGTGCCCTGCACCTGCGCGGAGATGCCGACATTGTTGTTCGCCACGTCCTTGCCCGTGGCCGAGATCGTGTACTTGCCGTCGGGCCATTGCGTGCCGTCATTGCCCTGGCCGTTCCAGGTGAAGGGGATGTCGGTGCCGGCGGCGGCAGTATATTTGCCGGTGAACACGGTCTGGCCGCTGGCATTGGCGACGGTGATGTCGACGGTGGAATCGGAGGGCACGTTGAGATGCCAGGTGGCCAACGAGTTCTTCATGGTCGCGGTCGTGCCGTCGACCAGGGCGGTCTTGCCGACGAAGCCCAGCGCCTGGGTCGCCTGCGTGGTCTGCTGCAAGGTGACGAGCTGGGCCAGCGCATCGTTGGTCTTGAGCTGCTGCTCGACGCCGGCGAACTGCACCAGCTGCTGGGTGAACTGGTTGGTGTCGAGCGGATCCAGCGGGTTCTGGTTCTGCAGCTGCGTGGTCAGCAGCGTCAGGAAGGTCTGGAAGTTGCCGGCGAGCGTCGATCCCGTGGTCGAGCTCAGCGTGTTCGACGAAGAGGATTTCGGCAGCTCGGTCGTCCCGGAGACGACGGTAGGGGCCGTGGCGCCAGTCGTGGTGGTCATGTCGAATACTCCTTACACTCTGATGTCGACGCCGCTGCTCGGCCCATACATGCGGCCATAGCTGCGGCCGACGGGTGCGGCGGCGACGGTCTCGTCCTCGCTGATGATCAGCCGGCGGGCATTGCCGCCATTGTCGTTGTTCTGGCCGGAGTTCTGGCCTGACGAATTCTGGTCGCGCAGGCTGAAGGACAGCCCGTTGCTGCCGGTCTTGAGGCCGGCATCGTCGAGCGCACGCTGCAATTGCGGCGCGTCCTGGCGCAGCATCTGCAGCGTTTCCGGCTTCTCCACGGTGAGATGCGAGGTCACGTTGCCGGCGCGGTCGACATTGATGCGCACGTCGATGCGGCCGAGCTCGGCCGGATCGAGGCTGATGTCGAACCGGGACCTGCCGGAGCGGATCGCGGCCGCGATCTCGACCGGCACGCCGTTGATCGGCACCGCCGTCGCGCTGGCCGCGGTCGCGGTCAGCGTCGCGGTCGATGCGGACGCGGTCGAGGTCGTGTTGGTCAGCGGCGCCTGCACGGCGGAGGCGGCTTGCGCGCTCGCATCGGCGGTGTTGAAAGCGGCCTGCGCATTGGCATGGGCCTGGGCGGCCGGTGCGGCCGGGATCGCGTCGGGCGTCCGGTCCGCGGCGCCGGGCTTGGTCTCGGTTGCTGCGCCATCTGCCTGCGGCTTGGGGCCTAGCGCGTGCGCGGCGGCGTTGACGGCCGTCGGGCCTGGTGCTTGCGTCGGGGCGGCATTCGCCTTGGCGGTGTCCTGGCCGATATTGGAGACGTCGGACTGTCCTTGCGCGGTGGCGGCGGCCTGGAACGAGGTCTTCGGCGTGCCCTGATGGACGGGGATCAGTCCGCCGTTCGGCTTGGCCTCGGCCGTAACCTCGTCGGTTGCGCCGGTCGCGGCATCGGCCAGCGTCGCCGAGGTGTCGGCATCGACCTTGGCGCCGGCGATCTTGGCGCTCTTGTCGCCCGACGTGGCGGTGTCGGTCTTGGTGCCCGCGATCTGCGCCGCGGTTGAAGCGCTGGCGGCAAGGCCGGCAGCGGCGATCGTCAGCGGCGAGGAGGTGGCGGCCTGGTTCGCCGCGGAGTTCGGATCGGTTGGGACCACCGGAGCGGCAACCACGATCGCGTTGGGATCCGGCATGGCCGCCTGCGCCGCGTCGGCCGGCGCGGCATCGACGGCAGCCGCGAGCCCATCGGCGGCCTCGGTCTTGTCGCCCTTGGTCTGCTCGGATGTATCGGCCGATTTGGCGTCGGATGTCTCGGACTTGTCCTTGACCTTGCCGGTGTCCTTGCCGGCATCGGTGGTGGCATCGCTCGCCTCGTCGGCCCTGGTGGGCGCCGATGCGTCGGTCTCGTCGCTTGCCTTGCTTTGCGAGGCTTGATCCGTCGACGAGGCGTCGCGCGGGCCCTTGTCCGCGGAGGACGCGGATGACTCGCTCCGCCGCGGCGCGCTGTCCTGGGCCTGCGCGGCCGCATTGGTGTTGATCGCCTGGGTGTTGCTGTCGACCAGCGACCCGAAGGAGTCGCTTGCGGACGCCTCTTTGGCGCTCTGCGACCGGGCAGGCTTTTGCTGCGCGCTCGAAACTTGCACGCTCGCCGCGACATCTGACGTACGACCGACCACAGGCGACCCCTTGGCAACAAACTTCGACATCAAGGGGAGCAAGGAGCGGGCCAGCGTTGCCACGTCCATCTTTATACAATGAAATCAATATCTTAAGAACTTGCAGGCACGGCTGCCGGGCCCGCCGCAACCCCGCCATTTCTGCCTCCCCGGCAAGAATTGCCCTAAGCCGGCCGCCCGCGTGATTGCTTCACCGGAATGCCGCCTATATTAAAGAGGTTACTCTCAGCCGCTTTCGACCGGGCAATCGTGCCTTTCGGGAACTCGAGTTCCCGGGGATCGCCGATGTCCCGCGAGAAGCAAGAAATCGCGGGATCGCCGCGCGCCGCCGTCACAACCCTTAAAGGCCCATGCTCAACAGTCTGGATCTCGAAGGCCGTCCTGAGGACACCAGGGTCGTCGTCGCCATGTCGGGCGGCGTCGATTCCTCGACGACGGCTGCGCTCCTGAAGGCGGAAGGCTACGACGTCGTCGGCATCACGCTGCAGCTCTACGACCATGGCGCGGCGACCCATCGCAAGGGCGCCTGCTGCGCCGGCCAGGACATCCACGACGCCCGCGACGTCGCCGCCAAGCTCGGCATTCCCCATTACGTGCTCGATTACGAGGACCGCTTCCGCGAATCCGTCATCGACAATTTCGCCGATAGCTACGCGCTCGGCGAGACCCCGGTGCCGTGCATCGAGTGCAACCGCAGCGTCAAGTTCCGCGACCTCCTGAAGACCGCGCGCGAACTCGGGGCACAGGCGCTCGCCACCGGCCATTACGTCGCCTCGCGCCGCCGCGAGGACGGCTCGCGCGCGCTGGTCTGCGCGGCCGACGCCGACCGCGACCAGAGCTACTTCCTGTTCGCGACCACGCAGGAGCAGCTCGACTTCTTGCGCTTCCCGCTCGGCGACATGACCAAGCCGGAGACGCGCGAGCTCGCGCGCCGCTTTGGCCTTTCCGTCGCCGACAAGCACGACAGCCAGGACATCTGCTTCGTGCCGACCGGGCGCTACACCGACATCATCACCCGCCTGCGGCCGAACGCGATGGACCCCGGCGAGATCGTCGATCTCGACGGACGCGTGCTCGGCCGCCACCACGGCATCGCCAATTTCACCGTCGGCCAGCGCCGCGGCCTCGGCATCGCGGCATCCGCGCCGCTGTATGTGGTGCGGCTGGAGGCTGCGACCCGCCGCGTCGTTGTCGGCCCGCGCGATGCGCTCAAGATGCACCGCATCGCCTTGCGCGACGTCAACTGGATTGGCGACGGCGACATCGACCGCGCCATCGGCGGCGGCCTCGAACTGTTCGTGCGCGTGCGCTCGACCCGCAGCCCCCAGCCGGCCTGGCTGCGCGGCGGCAACGGCCATTACGAGGTCGAGCTCGTCGCCGGCGAGGAGGGCGTTTCGCCCGGCCAGGCCTGCGTATTCTACGACGCAGCCAGCGGGCAGGCGCGCGTGCTCGGCGGCGGCTTCATCCAGAGCGCCGCCGCGAAGGTCGCAAGCGACACGGCAAGGCCGCTCGCAGAGGCGGTTCGCGGCTAATCTTCATGAGATCGAATTGCACTCTCGCGACACCGGAAGTGCGCCCCCTCTCCCGCCTGCGGGAGAGGGTTGGGGAGAGGGCTCGCTCCACTACCGATATCTCGCGAGCGGCTAAAGCCCTCACCCGGCGCTACGCGCCGACCTCTCCCGCAAGCGGGAGAGGCGCTAGACCACGCTCGGGGCGGCCATTGATTTCACCAACAGTCATCACACTCTCGAGTTTCGCGTAAGGGCAGGGGCATGGCAGCAGACATCTCGCGGGCCGGGGTCGAGAAGGCCTATGGCCGCTGGGCGCCGGTCTATGATCTCGTGTTCGGCAAGGTGTTCGACGCCGGCCGGCAGTCGACCATCGCCGAGGCCGACCGCATCGGCGGCCGCATCCTCGATGTCGGCGTCGGCACCGGGCTCTCGCTGTCCGATTATTCACGCACCACCAAGATCTGCGGCGTCGACATTTCCGAGCCGATGCTGCGCAAGGCGCAGGCGCGCGTGCGCGCGCTTCGGCTCTCCAATGTCGAAGTGCTCTCGGTGATGGATGCGAAGAACCTCGCCTTCCCCGAAAACTTCTTCGACGCGGTGGTGGCGCAATATGTCATCACCGCCGTGCCCGATCCCGAAGGCACGCTCGACGAGTTCGTGCGCGTGCTCAAGCCTGGCGGCGAGCTGATCCTGGTCAATCACATCGGCGCCGAGAGCGGTCCGCGCAAGCTGTTCGAGCTCGCCTTCGCGCCGATCGCCCGCCGCCTCGGCTGGCGCCCGGAATTCCCGTGGGCCCGCCTCGAGGGCTGGGCGGCGAGGCACGGCGGCATCACGCTGGCCGAGCGGCGCCCGATGCCGCCGATGGGGCACTTTTCGCTGATCCGCTACGTCAAATCGTGATCAGGCGGGCAGGGAACAGGGTGCATCGCGCGGGCGTTTCCCTCCCATGCGCACGACATCAAACATCATTCTGGCCAGCCTCCTGATCGCCGCCGCCGGCAGTGCGATCGCGCAGGCCCCGCCCGCCCCGGCGACGCCGCCGCAAGCGACCGCGCCGCCTTCCCCGCAACATGCCGCCAACTGCACCCCGCAGGACCGGCCGGGCCGCTCCTCGGATGGCACCACCACCGGCCAGTCCCGGGAACCGCTCGGCGACAGATTGGCCAAGTCCGACGGCGTGCTCTGCCCGCCCGCCGGCGTCGACCCCGAGATGCACGCCCCGGCCCCCGACACCGGCGGCAACACCCCGGTCATCCCGCCTCCGGGCAGCCCGGGCGGCGACCCGAACGTGCGGCCGAAATAGGCCTCGCTCCGCATCCCCAGATGCCGTCATGCCCGGGCTTGTCCCGGGCATCCACGTTCTCAGGGCAGGGAAGAACTCATTGAAAAGAGGCCATACTCTGCGAAAGGCGGCTTGTCTCGACAAGCCTTGCCGAGTGCCGAAAAAGCCGGCCGCTTTGCTTGACTTCCCGCCGCCCCCTTCTTTATATGCCGCGCGTTCGCGAGATCGGCCTATTCGCCGCCGCGATCCCTGTGGCGG
This sequence comes from Bradyrhizobium frederickii, assembly GCF_004570865.1. Taxonomy (GTDB): domain Bacteria; phylum Pseudomonadota; class Alphaproteobacteria; order Rhizobiales; family Xanthobacteraceae; genus Bradyrhizobium; species Bradyrhizobium frederickii. The sequence goes on along the minus strand of NZ_SPQS01000013.1, from coordinate 1,267 downwards.
GGTAGCTCAGCTGGTTAGAGCACGGGAATCATAATCCTGGGGTCGGGGGTTCGAGTCCCTCCCCCGCTACCAAGATTCGTCTAAACATCTGATTTGACTACGAAAATTTTTGAATTGCGCCGCTATCGGTAGCGGGCATCATCCTCTTTTGGCGCAACTCTCATCGTCACGCTGTTCCTGCGGTGAGACCCGACGAGCTCTCGTTATCAACCCGGGCAATATCTCTGCTTTGTCGAGCCAACGACAGCATAGGTTTGTCCGAGAATCGCATCCCAGCGAGCGCGATTGTCCGGATCCACTTTTGCTATGACGCTTCGACAATACCAATCTCTCGCCTGTGGATCGTCAGGACTACGTTTCCATTTCTGGAAGTTCGTCCGTGTTTCGGGATCATCGGTTGGCGTGAACTTGTAAGCAATCCGCACGCCGCCCAACTGCGTTGCCGCATTCGATAGATCGACCAGATTTGGAAGTTTAATGGTGAGAAGATTGGGCTCGTCGCTGCTGAGCTCAACTGCGGGAATTTCGTTCAGCGTCACAATCGTCTTCGTTTCTTGAGTTTTCTCGTTAACGGCACGAACTTCCATGCCGCCGCTGATGCCGAACCCACATGCTTGCCCCCAAGTGTCTATGACCCAGTCTGATTGCGATATCCGAAGGTGGGGCGAGTCAGCAAATTTCTCAAAGGCGCAGGCGTTCGCGCTGGACGCCGAAAACGTCTGAACTCCTATAAGAATCAGGACATGACGAATCGAAGCGGATAGATGCAGTTGGCTTCTCATGGCGGCGACGAATCTCAAAGCTGGTACAATTCAGGGTTCTTCGATTTTGGCCAGACGCCTGATAGCCGAAGCAGGATCAAAGCCGATAGCTTTCGCGATGTCGAGGAATTCCAGAACCCCAATCCTCAGTTACCCGCCCTCAATCATCGCGACACAAGACTAATAACGGCCGAGCCGCTTCGCGAGTTGTGAGCTGGTCCCGCAAATCTGAACAGCGCGATAAGTGGAGTTTCTGCCTGACGGCGGGCAAGATTGACCCGCGAATCAGGAGAGACGATGAGCAGACGAGCACGGCGGAACCACACTCCGGCTTTCAAGGCGAAGGTGGCACTTGCCGCCGTCAAGGGTGACCGCACGCTGGCGCAACTGGCGGAGCAGTTCGACGTTCACCCCAATCAGATCACATCGTGGAAGGCCCAGCTCGAAGGCAGCGCTGCCGATGTTTTCGGTCCGGGCGGCGGGAGTCGGATCGCCGAACCCACCGT
>NZ_SPQS01000120.1 GCF_004570865.1 Bradyrhizobium frederickii | reverse complement strand
ATACACAGTGCAGTGTTTATTCTGTTATTTATGCCAAAAATAAAGGCCACTATCAGGCAGCTTTGTTGTTCTGTTTACCAAGTTCTCTGGCAATCATTGCCGTCGTTCGTATTGCCCATTTATCGACATATTTCCCATCTTCCATTACAGGAAACATTTCTTCAGGCTTAACCATGCATTCCGATTGCAGCTTGCATCCATTGCATCGCTTGAATTGTCCACACCATTGATTTTTATCAATAGTCGTAGTCATACGGATAGTCCTGGTATTGTTCCATCACATCCTGAGGATGCTCTTCGAACTCTTCAAATTCTTCTTCCATATATCACCTTAAATAGTGGATTGCGGTAGTAAAGATTGTGCCTGTCTTTTAACCACATCAGGCTCGGTGGTTCTCGTGTACCCCTACAGCGAGAAATCGGATAAACTATTACAACCCCTACAGTTTGATGAGTATAGAAATGGATCCACTCGTTATTCTCGGACGAGTGTTCAGTAATGAACCTCTGGAGAGAACCATGTATATGATCGTTATCTGGGTTGGACTTCTGCTTTTAAGCCCAGATAACTGGCCTGAATATGTTAATGAGAGAATCGGTATTCCTCATGTGTGGCATGTTTTCGTCTTTGCTCTTGCATTTTCGCTAGCAATTAATGTGCATCGATTATCAGCTATTGCCAGCGCCAGATATAAGCGATTTAAGCTAAGAAAACGCATTAAGATGCAAAACGATAAAGTGCGATCAGTAATTCAAAACCTTACAGAAGAGCAATCTATGGTTTTGTGCGCAGCCCTTAATGAAGGCAGGAAGTATGTGGTTACATCAAAACAATTCCCATACATTAGTGAGTTGATTGAGCTTGGTGTGTTGAACAAAACTTTTTCCCGATGGAATGGAAAGCATATATTATTCCCTATTGAGGATATTTACTGGACTGAATTAGTTGCCAGCTATGATCCATATAATATTGAGATAAAGCCAAGGCCAATATCTAAGTAACTAGATAAGAGGAATCGATTTTCCCTTAATTTTCTGGCGTCCACTGCATGTTATGCCGCGTTCGCCAGGCTTGCTGTACCATGTGCGCTGATTCTTGCGCTCAATACGTTGCAGGTTGCTTTCAATC
>NZ_SPQS01000119.1 GCF_004570865.1 Bradyrhizobium frederickii | reverse complement strand
CTTGCCCGGCCGTGGCTTGTCTTGCAGCCCATCCAGGCCATGGTCGGCATAGCGATGCCGCCAAAGGCTGACAATCCGCGGCTGGACCCCGACTTCCTTGGCGATCGACCGCGTGCTGCACCCGTCCGCCGCCAACAGAACTATCCGAGCCCGCTTCAAATCGCGCTGCAACGTCACCGGCGAGCGACAACACGCCTCAAGCACCTTGCGATCTTTCCGCGAAAGGTGGACTTCTCTTGCTTCGGGGATCATCCATATCTTGAATCACGACTCACGATCCAAGGATAGTGGGTACTAGACTGACGCACGTAGACGATTGCGCATCGGCGTAGGTGCTCAGCGGTGATCTTGCTCAGTTCGTTCATCGTTGTAATCTCCGGCAGTGGCGATTGCTCGGGCGATTAGTCGGGCGAGTCGCAGCAGGAGATGTGCGCGCTGCTCTTTATCGAGGGTCTCCCATACGGGTACGGCACCGTGCTGAGGTGGTGGGTCGAGAAAGCTTAGCTGCTGCATGGCTGTCCTCCGATTCCGATGGCAGGACAGTATGCGCGGCATCCAATTGCCGCAGCAAAGCGTCGACGATCGTCCGGGCGTGTAGCAGCTCGGCGTGGGAAGCCAGGAATGCCGCTCGAGCGCATTGCGGGCTTGCACGCGATAAATGTTGTGCGATAGGCAGATCTGTCCAGGCCGGTACAAGGGCACGGGTACCATCGGGCAGTACAAGCGTCAGATGAAGTTCGCCGCGTCGATGACACCAGCCAAGCACAACAAGCGCAGATCCCTCAAAGGGATGGCGCGACCGAACGATGGTTACCTGATCGGGATAGTCGTCGAGATGATGAGCGCGGTGGTGGGTAGTCTGTCGAGTAGTCTTTCGGCTCGGTCGACCACGCGTGGCTGTTGCGGATGGTGGCGCACAGGATCGCCGATTCACGCATATTGCGGCTCATCGGGCTGTGGTCGCGGGCTGGGTTCTTGAGAGCGGTGAGAAGCAGGAGACGGACAGGGGCACGCCGCAAGGGGCGGGCGTGGCTCCCTGAACGCAAAAGATAACTTTGCGGTGGAGGAGCGGTCACGGAACTATGGGCGGCGCCGGGCTCCTTTCCACCCGGAGGGGTGGGTGGGAGGGGGATGGAG
>NZ_SPQS01000118.1 GCF_004570865.1 Bradyrhizobium frederickii | reverse complement strand
ACGGTGGGTTCGGCGATCCGACTCCCGCCGCCCGGACCGAAAACATCGGCAGCGCTGCCTTCGAGCTGGGCCTTCCACGATGTGATCTGATTGGGGTGAACGTCGAACTGCTCCGCCAGTTGCGCCAGCGTGCGGTCACCCTTGACGGCGGCAAGTGCCACCTTCGCCTTGAAAGCCGGAGTGTGGTTCCGCCGTGCTCGTCTGCTCATCGTCTCTCCTGATTCGCGGGTCAATCTTGCCCGCCGTCAGGCAGAAACTCCACTTATCGCGCTGTTCAGATTTGCGGGACCAGCTCAAATAGCGGCGCCCACTTGGCTTCTTCCCGTACTCGCGCTCCCACTGCGAGTGTCAATCCGCACATCACCCATGACATTGGGTCTTGATAGCTCGAAGATTATACCTTGCCCTAGCGACCGTGCTTCAAAGCGTCAACTCCTTCGGCTGGTAGGCGTTGGGCTCGCCCTTGATGCTCCAACGGATATCGCAAGCCGCCGAAAATCTTCTCCAGTCAAACAAGCGCTTCTTCCTTCTGCCCACTCCGATATCGGTTTCGGGCGGCCATCCCGCAGGCGCTCCAGTGAGCGGAGCATCCAGAACTCACTCCTGCCGATGTCTACTTCTGCAGGGCTGATGCCATCCTCACTGGTACGGCCTGAGGCGCTCTTCGCGGAGCCGTTTCCAGAAGTCCTCGGGATATGTTTACGGCTGCCGGTGCTTGATCCTATTTCAATAGAGGTAGGGGGGGCCAAGCCGCTTGCGATCGCGTTATCGGTGAACTGAACTATGCACTCGTGACAGGCTGACTGGAGACATAGAAACCGTGAGCTTCATATCCAAGTATGTGATTGTTGCCGAGCGAGAAGTTCTGAGCTGGTCCCGCAAATCTGAACAGCGCGATAAGTGGAGTTTCTGCCTGACGGCGGGCAAGATTGACCCGCGAATCAGGAGAGACGATGAGCAGACGAGCACGGCGGAACCACACTCCGGCTTTCAAGGCGAAGGTGGCACTTGCCGCCGTCAAGGGTGACCGCACGCTGGCGCAACTGGCGGAGCAGTTCGACGTTCACCCCAATCAGATCACATCGTGGAAGGCCCAGCTCGAAGGCAGCGCTGCCGATGTTTTCGGTCCGGGCGGCGGGAGTCGGATCGCCGAACCCACCGT
>NZ_SPQS01000117.1 GCF_004570865.1 Bradyrhizobium frederickii | reverse complement strand
GGTAACGGTTTTTCCCAGCCACACGCTGCATGACATGCCACCGGCCATTTTTCAGTTGCTGAATAAACGCGCCGGGAATACGACGGTTACCCACCACAAGCACGCTGCCGCCACCTTTCAGGGATGAACGCTGCCCCTTTTTACGACGCCTGCGGCGCGAAAGGACAACCCGCGCATTACCCAGCTTGATTACGGGCAAATCCCCCCGGTTAACTTTGATTCTGGCCTGCGGATTTTTGACCGTGGCCCTTTTCAGCCTGGCCCTTTCCTTTACCAGTTTCCGGCGTACCTTTGTCTCACGGGCAACCTGTGACGCCGACTGCGATATCGCGGATGAAGCAACGCGGTTAATGGCCATTGCGGCGGCACCAGGCACCGCCGTTTTGCTGATACGGCTGAGGTTTTCAACGGCCTGCTCAAGACCTTTTATGGCCATACATCCCCCTTTCAGCGGCGACGGTTAACGGCAGGCGGTACGCCCCGTCCAAGCCAGAGATGACAACTTCCGCCATCATCCGGCGAAACCCGATCTACCCAGAAATTTTCCTCACCGATGGTCAGCGTGTCTCCACGCCGCAGCTGCCGCACCTCATCAGTCCGGACAAACAGGGACGGGCTGGAGCCTTCAACGCGCACGCCCTGTCCGGCATAGCTGATATTTTCAGGGTCATCAAAAACACCACGTATCACCGCACCTGACTGCTCACCGGATGTAATGGTGGCTGACGTTCCCATGTACCCGCGTATCGTTTCATCGGCGCGGGCAATGGCAGCATCGAACAGGTTATCGAAATCAGCCACAGCGCCTCCCGTTATTGCATTCTGGCCAGGCCGCGCTCTGTCATTTCGGCTGCCACACCGGCAGAGACACGAAACGCCGTTCCCGGCAGCACAAATGCCACAGGTTCATCCCGCGTGGCGTGAAGTGCATCAGTATGCAGCTTCACCAGTGCCACGACCGTGACCAGTTCAGACGTATCCAGAATCACGGTATCCGGCTGCGCTGATCCCACCTCATTTTCATGTCCGGTCAGCACATTTTCCCGGCTGAGAGGGGTGTCCTGACCGGCAGTTTCATCCGTGTCATCAAGCTCCTCTTTCAGCTCTGCCACACGGAGCGCCAGTTCTTCTTTCGTCCCCGTCAGGCTGACATCACGGTTCAGTTGTTCACCCAGCGAGCGGAGACGGGCAATCAGTTCATCTTTCGTCATGGACTCCTCCACAGAGAAACAATGG
>NZ_SPQS01000116.1 GCF_004570865.1 Bradyrhizobium frederickii | reverse complement strand
TGGTCTGAGCCCCTCGCTTCATCCAGCAATGGGAAGATTCCTGGTTGAATATGAGCCCATGGGGCTCGGTGAAGCAACGGGGTGGGGCGCGGAGCCCTCGGCATAGCGCAGCGTCCCGCCCCGTTGCGGCCCGGGAGCGTTGCGTTTGGCGTATTCAGTCGGAGTGAGGTTGCCCAGGGCGCTGTGCGGTCTGGCGTTGTTGTAGTCATCTTTCCAGGCCGCCAGCACGGCTCGAGCCTGTGCGAGCGAAGTGAACAGTGTCTCATTGAGAAGTTCGTCGCGCAGGCGCGCGTTGAAACTCTCGATGAAGGCATTCTGAGTCGGTTTGCCGGGCGCGATGTAGTGCCACTCGATCTGCCTTTCCTGGCTGAAGCGCAGCACGGCCATGCCGGTCAGCTCGGTGCCGTTGTCGGACAGGCACAACCCCGGCCGGCCACGCCAGGCGATGATGACATCGAGCTCACGTACGACCCGCAGGCCCGGCAGCGAGGTATCGGCGACGAGCGCTAGGCATTCGCGGGTGAAGTCGTCGACCACAGCCAGAATGCGGAACCGTCGGCCGTCGGCGAACGCATCCGACAGGAAGTCGAGGCTCCAGCGCTGGTTGGCGCCTTGCGGGATTGCCAGCGGCGCCCTGGTGCCGAGTGCCCGTTTGCGTCCGCCACGCCGGCGGACTTGCAGTCGTTCTTCGCGATAGAGACGTCGGAACTTCTTGTGGTTCATGACCAGCCCCTCGCGCCGCATCAGCACCAACAGACGCCGGTAGCCGAACCGGCGGCGGATCGCCGCCAGCTCGCGCAGGCGGGCGCGCACGGCCGCATCGTCAGCTCGTCCGCTGCGATAGCGCACCGATGTGCGGTCTGCCCCCAGGACTTTGCACGCCCGCCGTTCGCTCACCTCGAAGGTGGTCCGCAGATGAGCGACGGCCTCTCGCCTCGCGGCGGGCGTCACCATTAATGGGATGACCCGCCCCGTCCTCTCAGTCAGACTGAGTTGGCTTTTGAAAGGAGGAAGCAATGAGGACACGGAACAAGCCCAGGCCGGCAACGGTGTTTGGGATCGACATTGGCAAGAACTTTTTCCACGTCGTTGGGCTCGACGCCGCCGGAATGCCGATCCAGAAGGCGACCTTTCGGCGCGATACGCTCTTGCAGTTCTTCGAACGTGCAGGACCGGCTTTGGTGGGGATGGAGGCCTGCTCCGGCTCGCAATGGTTGGCCCGCAAGATCGCCGCCATGGGGCACACC
>NZ_SPQS01000115.1 GCF_004570865.1 Bradyrhizobium frederickii | reverse complement strand
GCTCGGAACGGCTGATCTGCCGTGAAGTGCAGGTGAACCTCGCCTATCGCTGGTTCTGCAAGCTCGGTATCGAGGACGCTGTCCCGGATCATTCGGCGTTCTCGCGGGCCCGCAACGAGCGCTTCCGCGGTGGAGATGTTCTCCGCCGGGTGTTCGAACGGGTTGTCGAGACATGCATTGCCGCCGGTCTGGTTGGTGGCGAAGGATTTGCAGTCGATGCGAGCCTGATTGCGGCCGACGCGAACAAGCAGCGCTCGATCGCAGGTCAGGACTGGCGCAGGGATCGCGATCCGGCCAGGTCTAGCCGCGCGGTGAAGGAGTATTTGGCAACCCTCGACGATCCGGCGTGGGGCGCCGCCAGCGATGTCGTCCCGAAGTTTGTCTCGCCATCCGATCCGGCAGCGCAGTGGACCGGCGCTCACAAGGGGCCGGCATTCTTCGCGTACTCCGACAACTATCTCATCGACGTGAAGTTCGGCGTCATCGTTGATGTCGAGGCCTCCCGCGCCATTCGCCAGGCCGAGGTCGGTGCAGCAAAGACCATGATCGAACGGACCGAGGAACGCTTCGGTCTCAAGCCAGAGCGACTTGTCGGGGATACCGCTTACGGAGCGGCTCCGATGCTGAACTGGCTGGTCGAGGAGAAGGGCATCGCGCCGCATATCCCTGTGTTCGATAAGTCGAAGCGCGATGATGGAACCTTCTCGCGGAGCGACTTTCGAAATGATCCGACCGGCGACGTTTACCACTGCCCGGGTGGTAAGCGGCTTGGGACGAGCGGTACCGTGCACGAGGGCAAGACCCTTCTGTATCGTGCAAGCAAGCTCGACTGCGATGTATGCCCGCTCAAACCGCAGTGCTGCCCAAAGGAACCATCACGCAAGATCCCGCGCGATATCCATGAGCATGCCCGAGACATTGCCCGGTCGATCGCTGGCACCGAGGGCTTCGAGTTCTCCCGGCATCAGCGCAAGAAGATCGAGATGAACTTCGCACACTTGAAGCGCATCCTGAAGCTTGGTCGGCTCCGATTGCGCGGCCCGCAAGGTGCCCAGGATGAGTTTGTTCTAGCCGCCATCGCCCAGAATCTGAGGCGGTTTGCATCGCTGGTCGCACGACCCCCACCGGCTCAGGCTCTGCGCAGCGCGTAGCGTAGCGTCGAAGTTGCGTAAAATGCGTCAGGGCCAGCGCTTCAGAGCGCGGCTCAACGAAGGGCCCAGCCAAATCCATTGCAGCCGACTTTTGCAACAAAATCGG
>NZ_SPQS01000114.1 GCF_004570865.1 Bradyrhizobium frederickii | reverse complement strand
GGAGGGGCTGCGGGGCGAGGAGAACATCTCCGAGCTCTGCCGCCGCGAAGGCATCGCCGCCTCGATGTATTACGGTTGGTCCAAGGAGTTCCTGGAAGCCGGCAAGCGTCGCCTGGCTGGCGACACGGCCCGTGCTGCGACCTCCGGCGAGGTCAAGGATCTGCGCCGTGAGGCCGCAGCGCTGAAGGAGGTCGTGGCCGATCTGACCCTGGAGAACCGCCTGCTGAAAAAAAGCATGAACGGGGATGGGGAGGACGAGGCATGAGGTATCCCGCCTCCGAGAAGGCCGAGATTATCAAGCTGGTCGAGCAGTCGCACTTGCCGGCCAGGCGCACGCTGGAGAAGCTCGGTATCCCACCAGCCACGTTCTATCGCTGGTACGATCGTTATCGGGACGGCGGTGTTGAGGCGCTGGCCGATCATCGATCGCGGCCGGATCGGGTCTGGAACCGCATTCCCGACGACGTTCGCGGCCAGATCGTCGACCTGGCGCTGGAACTGCCGGAGCTGTCGCCGCGCGAATTGGCTGTGCGGTTCACCGACGAGCGGAAGTACTTCGTCTCGGAAGCATCAGTCTACCGGCTGCTGAAGGCGCATGACCTGATCACCAGCCCGGCCTATGTGGTGATCAAGGCCGCGGACGAGTTCAAGGACAAGACCACGGCCATCAATCAGCTCTGGCAGACCGACTTCACCTACCTCAAGATCACCGGCTGGGGCTGGTACTATCTGTCGACCGTCCTTGACGACTTCTCGCGCTACATCGTGGCCTGGAGATTGGGGCCGACGATGTGCGCCTCCGACGTCACGGCGACGCTCGACCAGGCGCTCGCAGCTTCCGGCCTCGACCACATCACCGTCATGCAGCGGCCGAGGCTTCTGAGCGACAACGGATCGAGTTACGTCGCGGACGATCTGGCCACCTGGCTCAAGGGCAAAGACATGCAACATGTGCGCGGGGCTCCGTATCATCCCCAGACCCAGGGCAAGATCGAGCGCTGGCATCAGACGCTGAAGAACCGCATCCTGCTCGACAACTATTAGTTACCCGGCGATCTCGAACGACAGATCAGTGCCTTCGTCGAGCACTACAATCACGTTCGCTACCATGAGAGCATCGACAATCTCACACCGGCCGATGTCTACTTCGGCAGAGCAGAGACAATCCTGGCCGAACGTCAGCGCATCAAGCGCGACACCATTGCAAATCGTCGCTTGCAGCATCGTCTGCAGGCCGCTTAAACTCTAACCCCTGATGAGCCAGAGCCTCCCTTCGCAGAACGCCTGATCAGTCTCAAATCATCTGACAACGGACA
>NZ_SPQS01000113.1 GCF_004570865.1 Bradyrhizobium frederickii | reverse complement strand
ATCAGTATGGACGGCCGGGGCGCCTGGCGGGACAACGTGTTCGTTGAGCGGCTGTGGCGCAGCGTCAAATACGAGGAGGTGTATCTGCGGGCCTACGACAGCGTCAGCGACGCTCGCGCCTCGATTGGCCGCTATCTGGACTTCTACAATTGCCGCCGTCCACATTCGAGCCTTGACGGCAGCACACCGGATCAAGCCTACTTCACCCCGCTGCCGCTCCGCACGGCAGCCTAACCCCGGCAGAGGCTCCACTTATCGACGCGGATATTCTGTTCAGACAACCGGGGCCAGCTCATCTAACGGATGTCTGCTTCTCTCTCCCGATCGAGCGCTACCAGATAAGGCAGGTATGACATGTTGAAGGTAGTGGTACCCTCGGAAGCTTGCTGATTGAAACTGAGCGGCGAGCCACTCAGCAGTAGAAATCCTTTCGGGGAGATATCGGATGACCGCGACTATACACGAAGACGAGAAACGCGAACGGCGAACACGTGGGCCCGAACTGGCCGAGGCATCACCCCCTGGAGCGGGTGGCGCGACTGATCATATTGAAGAAAAGGCGGCAGCTGCATCGCGCCTTTCATTTACGCTTCCGGAATGGCAAAAATCAATCGAAGCGACAAGGAACTTGTTCGCCGCGGCACTGAATGACACGTTAAAATTGGCTGCTTCCTCTCTGAACGACCAGGCTGCTTTTCTGAGAGCTCTTGCCGACTCGAAAACCCCGTCTGAGCTACTGAAGTGCCACCTGGATTTTGCGGAGCAATCTTGGTCGAAATCGTTCAGCGAAGGCTCAAAGATATTGGATCGTTTGAAACACGTCCATCGGCCTGCGGTAAGTTAAGCAATCGGCCACGCGTGAAATAGGGCCGACGGCGCGCTATTCCCTCCGGACTCCAATCCCGAACTGAGATCCAGACCCGGTCTCGTGGGAATTGTTGTCGCCATGCTCCATAAGTATCGCCGCCGACCCCCAACACGGATATAGGAACCACCTGCTCGGGGAACCGAAAATGTTCGATAGGCGCGTGCTTTGGTTTTGCCTCGGTCTTGGTGAGCTGGCCCCGGTTGTCTGAACAGAATATCCGCGTCGATAAGTGGAGCCTCTGCCGGGGTTAGGCTGCCGTGCGGAGCGGCAGCGGGGTGAAGTAGGCTTGATCCGGTGTGCTGCCGTCAAGGCTCGAATGTGGACGGCGGCAATTGTAGAAGTCCAGATAGCGGCCAATCGAGGCGCGAGCGTCGCTGACGCTGTCGTAGGCCCGCAGATACACCTCCTCGTATTTGACGCTGCGCCACAGCCGCTCAACGAACACGTTGTCCCGCCAGGCGCCCCGGCCGTCCATACTGATGG
>NZ_SPQS01000112.1 GCF_004570865.1 Bradyrhizobium frederickii | reverse complement strand
CAAAAAATGTATGACCCGCCCCGCCCGTGCAAGGTCGTTTAATGAGGACGATGCAGTCTGCACAAATGTATCCGGCCTCTTGCAAGTGGGCCGCTGTTGCGGCCAGGCCATGATGAGATCCGCGCGTGCCGTTCCCAGATAAATGGTTCGGGCTCGAAGCCCGCTTTTTTGCACAGGGTTTACGGCGCGCCGATCGACTGTTTCGTCATCACCTTCACGAACCTCGCAGTCTGGAACAAACGGGATCAGCTAAAGGCCGGATCCCGCCGTTCATAGCTTGCGCCGGGCTTGGTCATCACCACCCATGCGATCCGCGCAATCTTGGCCGCCAAGGCGACGGTGACCTTGTTAGTGTGCATGCGTGCCTGAAGTCCATCAAGCCACGCGCCAAGGCGATATCGCGAGCGATCAAGATGAGTCACGCAGGAACGGGCGCCATGGATGATCATCCGGCGCAGATATCGATTGCCGCGCTTGCTTATCCCCAGCAGCTTCGTTTTGCCTCCCGTAGAATATTCTCTCGGGACAAGACCTAGCCAAGCTGCCATATCGCGGGCCCTTTTGAACTGGCGGGCAGATCCAGCTGCTGCCAAAAGCGCCGTCGCGGCCAGCGGACCAATGCCAGGGATGGTCATCAATCGACGTGCGGTATCGCTTTGAGAGGCAATTGCCTCAATCTCGCGGTTGACCTCGGCAATCCGCAGCTCCAGCTGCCGCAGCTCGTCAAATGTAGATGCAAGAATGCGACGCATCGCCGAGGTTAGATCATTCGACTGATCGGCCAAAACCCTCGGCAGATCAGCCTTGAACTTGCCGGCGCCCTGGTGAATAGCGATCCCATATTCCAGGCAAAAAGCGCGCATCTGATTGATGAGGCACGTCCGTTGCGACATCATCCGATCGCGAACACGATGCAGCGCTTGCAGGTCAATGTGCTCAGGCGACCTTAGCTCGACGAAGCGCATCGTTGGTCTCGTCACGGCTTCGGCGATCGCCGCGGCATCGATGAGGTCATTTTTGTTGGATTTCACATATGGCTTCACGAATTGAGCTGGGATAATGCGAACGGTGTGCCCCATGGCGGCGATCTTGCGGGCCAACCATTGCGAGCCGGAGCAGGCCTCCATCCCCACCAAAGCCGGTCCTGCACGTTCGAAGAACTGCAAGAGCGTATCGCGCCGAAAGGTCGCCTTCTGGATCGGCATTCCGGCGGCGTCGAGCCCAACGACGTGGAAAAAGTTCTTGCCAATGTCGATCCCAAACACCGTTGCCGGCCTGGGCTTGTTCCGTGTCCTCATTGCTTCCTCCTTTCAAAAGCCAACTCAGTCTGACTGAGAGGACGGGGCGGGTCATCCCATTAATGGT
>NZ_SPQS01000111.1 GCF_004570865.1 Bradyrhizobium frederickii | reverse complement strand
ACCGCATCCTGCTCGACAACTATTAGTTACCCGGCGATCTCGAACGACAGATCAGTGCCTTCGTCGAGCACTACAATCACGTTCGCTACCATGAGAGCATCGACAATCTCACACCGGCCGATGTCTACTTCGGCAGAGCAGAGACAATCCTGGCCGAACGTCAGCGCATCAAGCGCGACACCATTGCAAATCGTCGCTTGCAGCATCGTCTGCAGGCCGCTTAAACTCTAACCCCTGATGAGCCAGAGCCTCCCTTCGCAGAACGCCTGATCAGTCTCAAATCATCTGACAACGGACACCTTGGTGCATGGGCTTCTACGCCGTCATGAAGCTTCGGCTTCTCGTCTGGTCGCGGCTTCTCTCCCCGAACGGAACCGAACACCTTATGCTGCGGCCGATCCTGGTCCATTGCATCGATGACGCCGGTCGGCCCTTTCTGCCCCCGGGCCCGGCGCACACTGGGAACACAACCCATCATCCAAAACGCCTGGCGCGACATTCCAGCAACCGTCGAGGCCCTGCGGCAGTTCTGGATGCCTATACGCTTCAAGCGTGGCGCGTAGGCCGTCCGCGCCAAGTCCGTGGCCCTCTCGTACCGTTTACATCCGACTGACCTCGCGCCAGTCTGCACCCTCCTTATTGGCGTCCAACAGGCGCCAATAAGTGACAAGATGCGTGTAGTCATAGAGTGTCACGACCGGCTCGGCAGGAGCCAGATCCGCGACATTGGATTCGAGCGGTGGTTTCTGCATAGCAGTTTCCCGAGCTGAAGCTGCATCATCAGCAGGTTCAGATACCTATCACTGTGGCAGGAAGCTGTGTCGTGTCTAGTGCCAGATTTGACATCACGTGATACTCAATAAGTATCACCTGCGTCTGTTGCCTCCGAATAGCGATCGCGCGTCGCTCCAGCCGCAGCGACGCCGATCTGCTCAGCCAAGCTTAAGCGTCGGCGGCTCCAACGAGGACGCGGCCTCCGGCGTAGGAGATCAAGCTTCCAGGTCCGGTAAGTCCAGTTTGGATGCGGGATCCTGCCCGGCATTAACGTAGTCAAGTCGCAGCAGGCTCGGTCTTGGAACGAGGACCTAGTCAGTCGGTTGTGAAGAACACGCAAGCCGTTGAGAGAGAATCGATTTTTGGCGAACAGACATGGTTCTGTTCGCAGGATTTCGGCGGGTGAGCCCGCAGTTTCTTGCAAATTGCTCTTGGGCGATCGCTGTGATTCTGTCGCGGCGGGCTAATCAACGACGGGCAATTGCAATGCGGCCGAAGGCGCGGCGGGAGAGCGGACAGAACGATCTGTTCAAGGCGAGGCTCGATCAAATCGTCGATCCGGACCATGCGCTGGTCAGACTGTCGGGCTCGATCGACTGGCGGTTCCTCGAAGAC
>NZ_SPQS01000012.1 GCF_004570865.1 Bradyrhizobium frederickii | reverse complement strand
ATCAGTATGGACGGCCGGGGCGCCTGGCGGGACAACGTGTTCGTTGAGCGGCTGTGGCGCAGCGTCAAATACGAGGAGGTGTATCTGCGGGCCTACGACAGCGTCAGCGACGCTCGCGCCTCGATTGGCCGCTATCTGGACTTCTACAATTGCCGCCGTCCACATTCGAGCCTTGACGGCAGCACACCGGATCAAGCCTACTTCACCCCGCTGCCGCTCCGCACGGCAGCCTAACCCCGGCAGAGGCTCCACTTATCGACGCGGATATTCTGTTCAGACAACCGGGGCCAGCTCAGCCGCTGAAGCGGTCTCCCTCTATTCACCGGCACATACCAACTGGAGGATCAGCAATGTTTAAAGGGCTGCGCAAGTATGCATTCGGCGCCGCAGCGGCAACTGCCCTTTTTGTAGCCCCGATCTCGGCCTTTTCCCAATCCTTTGAGATTGGACCGGGAGGCGTCCGAGTGTACGACGGTCGAGGGGGCGGGCAATGCGAGCAATTGCGGCTTGCCTGTGAAAACAAGGACGCGCTAGGGGAACGGGGTGAAGGAAATTGCCGCAGATACCGGGAGACCTGCCAAAGACCAGTACGCACGAATGTGTGCGCCGAATTGAGACAGGCCTGCCTCTACAAGAATGAGCTGGGCGAACAAGGTGCAGGAAATTGCCGCAGGTATCGCGAGACTTGTAGGGGGCGCCTGTAAAGGTCGCCAATATTCAGGGTGGCGGATTGGGTCCGGCACCGCCTCGTGCACTCCATCATGGCGAAGGCCGCCTCAGCCTCGCGGGCAAACCGTCGCGAATGACCCAACGCGGATTGGCACGAGCCCAGTCTAGCGACCCTGCGTCATCGACATAGAACTTCTGCGTGTGTGAAGCTCCCTGCGCCAATGCAGAGCTGTCTGTTGCGGTGATTCAGACCCAATTTTCAGGTAGTTGTACGCAGAGGCCGTTAAGACTTACGTGGGACCTGCTGCATTATTTTGGTGTAGCGCAATTCGTGGCGCGTAGTGACCAGGCTCCGCCAATTTCCATGAGCGGTCCCTTGGATGTTTTGGATGTTTTGGCCGACCCGTCAACGAGGTCAGCCTCTCAATTCGTCGGAGACCCGGGCTCAGCTTGGTACCTATGGACTTCCGACCATGCATTGGGGTGCAGGAAATGTCCGAGATCAATGCCTCCGGCCGAGCCGGAACGATGAGTATTCGCAATCTTCTGGTCTCAGCAGTCTCGCTGCTGGCTCTCTTCGGCATTGGGATCTCAGGATATGTCTTGCGCAATGCAAGCCTGGAGCGTGCTCTAGCCTCCGATGCAGCTTCCGTAAACGAGACCGCGGACCTGCTGCTGGAAAGCGCCGGTCAATGGGCTCGCGAGCGCGGCGCGACAAACGGCGCACTCAATGCCGCCGATCCTGCCGCGACCGGCCAGCAAGCGACAATCACAAACTTCCGAAAACTGGGCGATCAGGCATTCGAACAGGCCCTTGCTCGCCTGGCGTCACGGCCTTTTGCCAATCGAGACCAGATGATCGCCGCTGCCAAGCGTGCGCATGAACAATTGGTCGTCATTCGCGCACGCGCGGATGCCGAAATGGTCAAGCCAGGCAACTCGCGCGAACAGGCCGTCGTGTCGCAATGGGCTCCGACCATCACGGGGCTCATCACCGCGAGCCAGGCTCTCCGTGTCGCCGCGGCGATGCAGGAGGACGACATCCAGTCGCGCCTGTCGAGCCTGCAGAACCTCAAGCATTTCCTTTGGATCATGAGCGAATATCTGGGCCGCGAGCGGGCAGCGGTGGCAGCGCTTGTGGCATCCGGCAAGCCGATGACCTCCGCGGAACTTGGCAACCTTGCTATGTTCCGGGGGCGCCTCGAGGCTGGCTGGGACTACGTGCAAGCGTATGCCGCCAAATCGTCGGCGCCGCCCAGCGTCGTGACCGGCACCGAGCGGGTGCGCGAGAACGTGTTCCGCCGTTTCGAGGAGACTCGCAAGGGCGTCTATGCCGCCGGACTTGCCGGTGCAAGTTACCCGCTCAAGCCCGCCGAGTGGTTTGGCCAGGCGACAAACGCGATCGACGACGTGATCGCGCTCAGCTCGCAAGCAAGCCAGGAAGCGGCGAAATTGACCGAAGCGGCCCAGCGCAACAGCCTGCACACCCTCCTGTTCAATGGAGTCTTGATGGCTCTATCGATGCTTCTGGCGGCTGGCGCTCTGTGGATCGTTTTCAACCGCATTGTTCGATCGATGAATCAGATGACGAGCGCCATGAGCAGCGTCGCCGAAGGCGATACTTCGATCGTCGTACCCTGCGTTGCCCGCAATGACGAAATGGGCGCGATGGCGCGCGCGTTGCTGGTGTTCAAGGAGAATGCGGAAAAGATGCGGTCCATGCAGGCGGAGCGCGAAGCCCAGGAAAAGGCCGCTGAAGCCGAGAAGATCGCTGCGATGAACCGGCTTGCCGACGACTTCGAAGCCAGGATCGGTGAGATCGTCAAGACCGTATCGTCGGCCTCGACCGAGCTGGAAGCTTCCGCCCGGACTCTCGCCGCAACGGCCGATCGCTCGCAGCAACTGGCCACGGCGGTGGCAGCCGCCTCGGAGCAGGCCACTGCCGGCGTGCAATCGGTCGCTTCCGCGACCGAAGAGCTGACATCTTCGGTAACCGAGATCAGCCGGCAGGTCCAGGAATCGGCGCGGATGGCTGGCGACGCCGTCGATCAGGCGCGCAGCACCAACGATCGAGTCGGCGAATTGTCGAAGGCGGCTGGCCGCATTGGCGACGTCGTCGAGCTTATTAATACCATCGCCGGTCAGACCAACCTGCTTGCGCTTAACGCCACCATCGAGGCGGCGCGTGCAGGCGAGGCGGGCCGCGGCTTTGCCGTCGTCGCCGCGGAAGTAAAGGCGCTGGCCGAGCAGACCGCAAAGGCGACTGGCGAGATCAGCCAGCAGGTGTCGGGTATTCAGGCGGCGACGGGGGAATCGGTCAGCGCGATCAGGGCGATTTCCGGCACCATCGAGCGACTATCGGAAATCTCCTCCACCATTGCTGCAGCGGTGGAAGAGCAGGGCGCTGCGACGCAGGAAATCTCTCGCAACGTGCAGCAGGCCGCGCATGGCACCCGGGAGGTCTCGTCGAACATCGGCCAGGTTGAGCACGGCGCGAGTGAGACCGGTTCGGCCTCCTCGCAAGTTCTATCGGCGGCGCAGATGCTCACCGGCGACAGCAACCGGCTCCGGGTCGAAGTGGCAAAATTCCTCGAATCCGTTCGTGCCGCTTAGGGGCGCGTTCCGAATAAGTCTAGTCGACCGAGTCCTATTGGCCAGTTTCGCTACACCGAAGAACTGATGGTGTGGGATGAGGCCAAGCAACGAGATAGTTTTGCTGCAATATGGAAGCTGGCCGAGAGCGTCCAACCAAGCGCCAGAATTGGCTATGGATGGCCTTTTGAGGCCCCACTTGCTCTCGGCATGCTCTATAATCTGTCGGCAATACACGATGGAGGGTCGAATGCGACTCGCTTTGCTTATTGGGTTCCTACTGACGGGACTTTCTTCAGCCGCGGAGGCCGGCCGTGACTATCCCTGGTGCATCTTCGGTGGCCATGCTGGCCCTCCCGGCGAGTGCATGTATGAGACGAGAGAGCAGTGCCTGGCTTCGGTATCCGGACGGTGGACCAGCTATTGCGATATCAATCCGCGCGTGAGATTCCAGCAGCAGGCGCCGCGCCCGACAGCATGTGAATCTCGGGGACGCCGATGCGCGCCGAGATCGTGACTCGTTCAGCGGGGTTCTGACCGTTACGATCATGCCTAAAGCGCGATGCGATTAGGATGAATCGTCATCGCGCTTTAGGTTGTTGTTCAAGCATGAACTTTTCGGAAAACCGCTGCGCACTTTTCCGGATCATGCTTTAGCTTCCGCTTCTGGATCCCGAGCGGCCATGAAGCGCTGTCGGCTGCAAGGTCGCCTCTCGATGCCGACCGGTCATGGCAGCCGGATTGCCCTAAATCACCCCCGCCAGCCTGAACCCCACACCCGCCGCACAGCTCCCCGCCAGCACCGTCAGCATGCCCAGCCTGAACCGGAAGATCGCGGTCGCCGCCACGATCGACAGCACGAGCGCGGGGATGTCGACGCTGCTCAGCACCGGCCTGTCGAAGTTCAGCGCAAACGCCTGCACCGGCACCGTCTCGCGGAACAGCGTGTGCAGGGCGAACCAGATCGAGAGGTTGAGGATCACGCCGACCACGGCCGCGGTGATCGCGCTGAGCGCGCCGGCAAGGCCAATGTTGCCGCGCAGGCGTTCGATATAGGGCGCACCGACGAAGATCCAGAGGAAGCAGGGCGTGAAGGTGACCCAGGTCGCGAGCAAACCGCCGAGCGTGGCAGCTAACATCGGCGACAGCCCGCTCGGGTCGCGGTAGGCTGCCATGAAGCCGACGAACTGGAGCACCATGATCAGCGGGCCCGGCGTGGTCTCGGCCATGCCGAGGCCGTCCAGCATCTCGTGCGGCTTCAGCCAGTGATAATGCTCGACCGCCTGTTGGGCGACATAGGCCAGCACGGCGTAGGCGCCGCCGAAGGTGACCAGCGCCATCTTCGAGAAGAACAGCGCGATCTGGCTGAAGACGCTGCTTTGCCCGAGCGCGAGCAACAACACCATCACCGGAACCAGCCAGAGCGCGAGCCACAGCGAGCCAACGCGGATCGCGCGCGCGGTGTCGGGCTTGACGTGGTCGGGCACGGCTTCGCCGAGCATGCTGTCGATCGCGGCGCCGCTGCCGCCAGGACCGTGACCGGCCGGCGCGAATTCCGGCCGGCCAGCTCGCGCGCCGGCATAGCCGATGAGGCCGGCGGCGATGATGATGATCGGGAAGGGCACCGCGAAGAAGAAGATCGCGACGAAGGCCGCGGCCGCAATCGCGATCATGATGCGGTTCTTCAGCGCGCGCTTGCCGACGCGAACCACGGCCTCGACCACGATGGCGAGCACGGCGGCCTTCAGGCCGAAGAACAGCGCCTCGACGAAGCTGACATTGCCGAAGGCGGCGTAGACATAGCTCAAGGCCATGATGGCGATGATGCCGGGCAGGATGAACAGGCCGCCCGCCATCAGCCCGCCGGCGGTGCGATGCATCAGCCAGCCGACATAGGTGGCGAGCTGCTGCGCCTCCGGGCCCGGCAGCAGCATGCAGTAATTCAGGGCATGCAGGAAGCGGCCTTCGGAGATCCACTTCTTCTCCTCGACCAGGATGCGGTGCATCACCGCGATCTGGCCCGCGGGCCCGCCGAAGCTCAGACAGGCGACGCGAAGCCAGACGCGGAAGGCTTCGTTGAAGCTGATGCCGTGACCGGCATCAGCTCCTGCTTGGACGTTGCGGGTGTCCATTACGCCTTCACCTTGTTGGTCGGCCAGTTGTGGGTCTCGGTGGTGGCGTCGCGGCACCAGCGGTAGAAGGCATCGTACAGCGTCATGCCGGCCTCGAGCTGCGCGAGGTCGTCGTCATACATCCGCGACAGCCCGAGCGATGCTGCGAGCAAGCCGGGCGCCTCCGGCGCCAGATCCGGCCGTGCGGTGTCGGCGCCGCGCACCAGCGTCGCCAGCCGAAGCAGGGCCGGGGTGGCGATGCCGAACTCCTCGATCATGACATCGAAGGTGCAGAGCTCGCCGCGATGGCTCCAGAACACGTTCTCGATGTCGAACGGGGCTGCATTGAAGCGTTCGCCGACCGCGACCACTTCGGAAGGAGCGACATACAGGAACACCGCGTTTGGATCGACGAAGCGGCGGATCAGCCAGGGGCAGGCGATGCGGTCGACCTTCGGCCGCGCCCGCGTCACCCAGACGGTGCGTCCCCTGGCATCGCGTGGCGGCAGCTTGCGGGCGTCGAGCAGCGGCAGCTTGGCCGCTTTCCAGCCCTCGAAGCCCCCCTCCAGCGTCTCGGCCTCGACGCCGAGCTGGCGCAGCCAGGCCGCGGTGCCCTGGGCAAGCTTCTCACCGCGGAAGCACGAGACGACGGCCCGGCGGCCGGCGAAGTCGCCGCCCCAGTCCGTCACATTCTCGTGGCTGAGCTTGATGGAGCCGGGGATCAGCCGCCGGTCGGCGGCAAAATCTTCCTCGGTGCGCACGTCGATCAGGACAGGCGTATTCGCCGTGCCGATCAACCGTGCCAATTTGTCAGATGATATGGTCGTGAATGTAGACATGGTGCGTCCTCGCAACAACCGAACGGGACGCGATGCTTGGGCTTGTCGCCTCGTGGGGAGATCGCTCAAATCCCCATGGCTCGGATTACACCGAAACTAAGAAGCACTGTCAATCCGAAGGGACGATTGGACCTTCGAAAAGTGCGGCCCGCCGGTCTATACTGAACCTCAACAGAGCTGAATCTCCTGGAGAATTCGATGCATTCCCGTTCCATCGAACAATGGACCCACGACCACGCCTTCCTGGGCGAGAAGCACGACGCGAACGAGCGGCGCACCTGGCTCGTGGTGGTGCTGACGCTGGTCATGATGGCCGGCGAGATCGTGGCCGGCTCGCTGTTCGGTTCGATGGCGCTGCTCGCCGACGGCTGGCACATGGGCACGCATGCGGCCGCGCTCGGCATCGCCGCCTTCGCCTATCGCTTCGCGCGCCGGCATCTGGGCAATGCGCATTTCACCTTCGGAACCGGCAAGTTCGGAGATCTCGCCGCCTTCGCCAGCGCGATCATCCTGGGCCTGATCGCGGTCGAGATCGCCTATGAGAGCGTGCTGCGGCTGATCAATCCGGTGCCGATCGTCTATGGCGAGGCGATGGCGGTCGCCGTCCTCGGCCTCGGCGTCAACCTCGCCAGTGCGTGGCTGCTGCGCGACAGCCATGATCACCACCACGGCCATGAGCACGGCCACAGCCATGCCCATGACGATCACGACGATCATGGCCACGACCACGATCACCATGGCCATCAGCATCGTCATCGCGACAACAATCTGCGCGCGGCCTATGTCCATGTCATGACCGATGCCGCGACCTCGGTGCTGGCGATCGCCGCGCTCGCGGTCGCCATGTCTTCGGGATGGGTCTGGGCCGATCCCGCGGTCGGCCTGATCGGCAGCGTGGTGATCGCGAGCTGGGCGTTCGGCCTGGTCAAGTCGTCAGGCGCGGTGCTGCTCGACGTGCGGGCCGACGAGAAGCTGGAGCGGGTGATCCGCGCGCGCATGGAGGTCGGCGACGACCGCGTCACCGATTTGCATCTGTGGCAGGTCGGCCCCGGCCATTGTGCCGTGCTGCTCTCGGTGGTGTCGGACAAGCCGAAGCAGCCGGCGGTCTACAAGCGGCGGCTCGCCGGGCTGAAGGGCCTCAGCCACGTCACGGTGGAGGTCGAGACCTGCCCGCATTGAGGCCGGCCCTTGCGGGAATTCTGCGAACGGGCCGGGGTTGATCCTCGGTCACGGCCTGCATGGCTGTACGGGAGGAACAATGATGCCCAGGATCACGCTCGCATTCGCCATCGCAGCACTCGCTCTGTCCGGTTCCGCGGCGCACGCGCAATCGGACAAGACCGGCGTCGAGAAGCTCTACGTGCTCAATTGCGGGGAGGGCACCGCTGGTGACATCTCGCGCTGGACCCCCGGGCTGAACGAAGGCAAGACGATGGACTTCGTCGACACCTGCTATCTGATCAAGCATGCCAAGGGCTGGTTCCTGTGGGACACCGGCATCGCCGACGCCGTTGCCGCCATGCCCAACGGTCTCGTGCCTGCCGATCCCAAGGCCGTCACCTGGCGCCGGCCGAAGACGCTTGCCGCCCAGCTCGAGCAGCTCGGGGTCAAGCCCGACGACGTCAAGGCCATGGCGGTCTCGCACACGCATCCGGACCATACCGGCAATGTCGAGCTGTTCCCGCAGTCGGTGCTCTACGTGCAGAAGGCCGAATATGACTGGCCCGGCGCCAACAACGCGCCGCGCTTCAAGCCATCGCACCCCGTGGAGCTGCTCACCGGCGACAAGGACGTCTTCGGCGACGGCAGCGTGACCATCCTGTCGACGCCCGGCCACACGCCCGGGCACCAGTCGCTGCTGGTGAGATTGCCGAAGACCGGAGCGGTGGTGCTGTCCGGCGATGCCGTGCACTTCAAGGACAATTGGGACAACCGCCGCGTGCCCAGCATGAACGTCGACAAGGACCAGACCGCGGCCTCGATGCAGAAGATCGCCGACACCCTGGCCAAGGAGAGGGCGCAGCTCTGGATCAACCACGACAAGGCCCAGCGCGACAGCCAGAAGCTGGCGCCGGAGTTTTACGACTAGCTTCTCGGATCAGCTTTTCGGCGCAGTCACATTGGGCGGGCTCGGCTCCGGCGTCTGCTTCGGCTTCAGCGTGCCGGCATAGAACGAGAGCAGCCAGACCAGGAGGACCGCGAGGAGATAGACGCCCCAGGCCTGCGGCGGCGTGGTCGCCCAGCGCAGCAGGTCTTTGAAGGTGCGGGGCGGGCTGTTGTCGTCGCTCATGGCTCGCTTGTGCGCGAAAGCTCTGGCCCGGTCAATCCGGCCGCGGCCTGGTGCGGATCAGGAACAGTGCCGCCAGCGCCGAGAGGCTGAGCGCGGAGGAGACGATCAGCACCTTGGCGCCCATCAGATCGATCAAGAGGCCGAAGGCCAGCGGCGCCACAGCCTGCGCCATGCGTGCGGGAGCACCGATGATGCCGAGACGGTAGCCGAAATCCTTCGGGCCGAAGATCGACAGCGGCAGCGTGCCGCGCGCGATCGTCAGGATGCCGTTGCCGGAGCCGTGGAACAGCGCAAACGCGCTCGCCGCGGCGCCGCCGAAGATCGCCACGATCACCGCGCCGATCGGATGGGTCAGGCAGGCAAGCCGCGTCGACCACAGCGGGTGGAAGCGGCTGAGGAAGCCGGCCTCCAACATGCGCGCACCGACTTGCGCCGGGCCGATTAGGGCGCCGGCCGCGATCGCCTCGGCCGGCGTTGCGCCTGTGGTCTCGAGGATGCGCGGGAAATGCGCGGCCATGGCGCCGGTGACGGTCCAGACCGCCGCGAAGATGAAGGCGAGCAGGAGCATGGTGCGGTCGAGCGGCACATACGGCTTCGCGGCCGCGGCCGCCGCCTGCTTGGCGCCCTTGATCGCCGGCAGCATGAAGAAATTAAGGGGCAGGCCGATCAGGATGTTGGCGGCGGCCCAGGCAAAGCAGGTCTCGCGCCAGCCGATATGGGCGATGCCCCAGGCGGTGAGCGGCCAGCCGACGGTGGAGGCGAAGCCCGCCATCAGCGTGATGCCGGTGATGGGCCGGCGCGCCTCGGTGCCGTAGATGCGCCCGAGCGCGGCGAAGGCGGCGTCGTAGAGTCCCATCGCCATGCCGATGCCGAGCACGAGCCAGGCGATCGCCATCACCGCGACCGACTGCGAGACCCCGAGCAGCACCAGACCGCCGGCAATGGTCAGGTTCGAGGCCGACAGCACCTGGCGGCCGCCGACGAGGTCGATCTGCCGTCCGATGCGCGGGCCGAGCATCGCCGAGATCACCAACGAGGCCGAGAACGCGCCAAAGATCCAGTTGGAGGAGACGCCGAGGTCGCGCGCCATGGGATCGGCGAGCAGCGCCGGCAGATAATAGCTGGAGGCCCAGGCCAGGGTCTGCGTGGTGCCCAGCGCCAGGATGATCGGAAGCTGGCGCTGGCTCATCCGCGCGTGCTTCCGATTCTGGCCGACGAAATCATCATCGTCGGCATTTGCCGTCCGTGCAGCGAGGGCGTCAACCGCAACCTCGGCATATTCGACCTGCGCGGGACGGGGAGCCTTGCGCGCGCGGCTCTGCGCCTTTCGCCCGTCACGAATGCACGCCATAATAGCGCATGCAAACAGCTTCCCGCCTTTCATTGATAAACTGGATCGCCAGCCAGGGGCTCACGGGCCTGCCCGAACAGGAACTGCTCCGCGGCTTTTGCGAGCGCTGCTGCGACGAAGGGCTCGACCTGTCGCGCGGCCTCGTGATCATCGACACGCTGCATCCGATCTACGAGGGCCGCGCGTTCCGCTGGAGCGATACGCCGAGCAACGAGAGCGACGTCATCGAGTACGGCTCGACGGCGGAGGGCGACGCGGCCAGGAACTGGCGCCGCTCGGTGTTCTATCATTTGCTCGAGCATGGCGACGACGAGATGGTGATCGATCTTGCCGAGGCGCCGTCGCTGGATTTTGCGCAGATCGGCGACCTCGCCGAGAATGGCCACCGGCATTTCCTGGCTTTCGTGCACCGCTTCGGCGAGAGCGGAGCGCTCGGGCAGATGGACTGCCTCTACTCCTATTGGACGACGCGGCGGGACGCTGGCTTCAGCGAAGCCGAGCTTGCCGCGCTGCGCGATCTCGTGCCCGTGCTCGGTCTCGCGATCAAGTCGGCACAGCAGGTCGACATCGTGCGCACGCTCGGCCGGGTCTATCTCGGCCGCGACGCCTCCGAGCAGGTGCTGCGCGGGCGCATCTCGCGCGGCGTCACCGAGCGCATCAATGCCGTGCTCTGGTACTCGGATCTGCGCGGCTCGACCGGGATCAGCGAGAGCATCGGTCCCGACGAGATCATCCCGTTCCTCAACGACTATGCGCAGGCGGTGATCGACGCGATCCACGAGGCCGGCGGCGATGTGCTGAAGCTGATCGGCGACGGCGTGCTCGCGATGTTCTGGGGCGAGGACATGGCGGATGCGCGGCGGGCGGCGCTCCGTGCCGAGCATCTGTTCCGCAAGAATATCGCGGCGCTCAATGCCCGCCGCGCGGCGGAGGGGCGGCCGACGACGACAGCCTATATCGGCCTGCATGTCGGGCAGGTCTTCTACGGCAATATCGGCAGCGAGGACCGGCTCGATTTCACCGTGGTCGGTCCGACCGTGAACGAGGTCAGCCGCATCGCCGCGATGAGCCGCTCGGTCGATCGCGAATTGCTGGCGTCATCCGAGTTCTACCAGGGCCTCGATGCCGCCGGGCGCCGCTATCTCGTCTCCACCGGCCGCTATGCGCTGCGCGGCATCGGCCGTGCGCAGGATCTCTACACCCTCGATCCCGAGGTCGACGCAAGCGAGCCGGTGACGGGCAGCTACGAGCGCTATCTGGCGAACTAGGCTTCGCTGTCTCAGGGTGGGAGCAGTGCATACTCTCTCCTCTCGTGCCCCGGATGCGGCGCAGCGCCGTTCAGCGCTGCGCTGCAGAGCCGAGGCCCATTCGGAGAGGAGCTCGCGGCTGCTGGGTCCCGGCTCTGCGCAGCAACGCGCGCGTTGCCGCTTGTCCGGGACACGGACGGGTTCTGGTCAGCACCGTGCCGCCACCTCGTCCCCCACCATGTCCGGCTGCCGGTCCAGCGCCACGGCCGGCGACAGCCAGATCACCAGGGCCTGCACGCCGAACACGGCGGCCGCCAGATAGAGGCACGCTTCCGCACTAAAGAGCCCGCCGACCACCGCGCCCAGCGCCGAGCCGAGCGGGCGGGCGCCGTAGCTCATGATGTTGATGGCGGAGACGCGTCCCAGCAGGCGCGGCGGCGTCACCGACTGGCGCAGCGTCGTGGTCGAGATCACCCACAGGATCGGCCCGACGCCGAGCAGGAAGAAGCTCAGGGCCGCGAGCCAGGGCGAGGGGACCAGCACCGTCAGCGCCATCACGATTGCGGCAATGAGGCCGGTGACCGGGCCGAGACCGACCACGGTGCCGAAGGCGATGCGCTGCATCACGCGGGTGGCGAGGAGCGCGCCGATCACCATGCCGACGCCGTACATCGTCAGCACCGTGCCGACGCCCGCGGCGGTGAGGCCGAGATGGCGCACGGCGTAGGGCACGAACACGGCGATCTGCAGGAACCAGCCGGTGTTGAAGATGAACTGGGTGATGAACACCGGCCGCAGCAGGGGATGGTGAAACACGAAAGCCGCGCCCTCGCGGATGTCCTGCAACGGATGGCGGCGCGGCGCCGGTGCGCGGGCGGGTTCGAAGATGCCCGATAGCAGCACCACCGCGATCGCCGACAGCGCCGCGGCGAAGCCGAAGGCCGGGCTCGCGCCCCACCAGCCCACCAGCGCGCCGCCGAGCGCGGGTCCGCTGGCGAAGGCGACGGTGCGCGCCAGCTCGATCCGCGCATTCGCTGCCGGCAACAGCTCCGCGCTCACCAGCGAGGGCACCAGCGCCGGCGCGGCCACGCTGTAGACGACGGTGCCGCACACCGCAGCGAAGCCGAGCAGCGCCAGCAGCGGCAGATTGAGCGCGCCGAGCGCGAGCAGCAGCACGATGGTCCCGAGCGCCACGGCCCGCAGCGCCTCGGCTCCCGCCATCAGCGAGCGGCGCGAGATGCGGTCGGCGAGCAGGCCGGCCGGAATCGCGAACAGCACGAAGGGCAGGGTCAGCGCGGTCTGCAACAGGCCGGTCTGGCCTTCCGCGACCCCGAGCGTGAGCACCGCAACGATGGGGGCAGCCGCCAAGGCGATCTGTTCGGCCGACTGCGCCGCGAGGTTGGACCAGGCGAGGCGGCTGAAGGTGTCGGGGAGGCGAGGCGGGTTTGACATGGCTCATGTCCTGCAAAGTCGGATTGGCGCCAGTATCCGGCTCCGAGGCCGCCAAACCCACCCGCTTCCCGACAAAGGGGGCGGACAACCGCCAGGACGAGAACCCATGCCACCAGATGCAGTTGCAAATGAGTTGCAATAAGCCTCGATATCGGTATTCTCGTCGTATGGATGCCAGAACCCCTGATTTGACCCCCGACACCGCCGGCTGGCGCACTGACGCGCCCGTCACCAAGAGCCTCGCCGAGGTGAACGCCACGATCGCGCTTCCGGTCGCAGGCCGCTGGTGGCGCCGGCTGCTCGCTTTCGTCGGCCCGGGCTATCTCGTCTCGGTCGGCTACATGGACCCCGGCAACTGGGCGACCGACCTCGCCGGCGGTTCCAAGTTCGGCTACACGCTGCTCTCCGTCATCCTGCTCTCGAACCTGATGGCGATCCTGCTGCAATCGCTGGCGGCGCGGCTCGGCATCGTCACCGACCGCGACCTCGCGCAGGCCTGCCGCGCCACCTATTCGCCGGCGGTGAACTTCCTGCTCTGGATTGCCTGCGAGGCGGCGATCATCGCCTGCGATCTCGCCGAGGTCATCGGCACCGCGATCGCGCTGAAACTCCTGTTCGGCATTCCCCTGATCGGCGGCGCGCTGCTCGCCGCACTCGATGCCTTCCTGCTGCTGCTCCTGATGAACCGCGGCTTCCGTTTCCTCGAAGCCTTCGTCATCGCGCTGCTGGCGGTGATCGCGGTCTGCTTCGCGGTCCAGATCGCGGCCGCGGCGCCGCCGGTCGCGGAGGTGCTGCGCGGCTTCATGCCGAAGAGCGAGATCTTCACCAACCCCGAAATGCTCTACATCGCGATCGGCATCATCGGCGCGACGGTGATGCCGCACAATCTCTATCTGCACTCCTCGATCGTGCAGACGCGCGCATATGAGCGCAACGACAAGGGCCGCCGCGAGGCGATCAAATGGGCGACGACGGACTCGACCATTGCCCTGATGCTGGCGCTGTTCATCAACGCCGCAATCCTCGTCGTCGCAGCTGCGACCTTCCACCAAAGCGGCCATTCGGATGTCGCCGAGATCGGGCAGGCGTTCGAGCTGTTGTCGCCGCTGCTAGGCCTCGGCATCGCCTCGACGCTGTTTGCGGTGGCGCTGCTCGCCTCCGGCCTGAACTCGACGGTGACGGCGACGCTCGCCGGCCAGATCGTGATGGAAGGCTTTCTCGATCTGCGCCTGCCGAGCTGGGCGCGCCGCCTGCTGACGCGCGGCATCGCCATCGTCCCCGTGATCATCGTCACCGCGATCTATGGCGAGCGCGGCACGGCGGATCTGCTGGTGTTCAGCCAGGTCGTGCTGTCGATGCAGTTGCCCTTCGCCGTCATCCCGCTGGTCCGCTTCGTCTCCGACCGCCGCAAGATGGGGAAGTTCGCGATTCCAGCCTACGTCGCCGCGATCGCCTGGATCGTCGCGGGCGTGATCGTGGTCCTGAACCTGAAGCTGTTGTTCGATACGTTGTTTGGATGAGTGCAGGGACTGCCTGCTCCTTTGGAGCGGAGGCCCTGCAACGAGTTGGCTCCCGCGCGAGCCCGGCCGTCCCCTTGTGCGCGCATTCCGCTGGGCCCTCCCGAGTTCCGCGCCGTCGGGCGGCTTTCGCCGCGAACCCGCGAACTACGGCTTTTCAATTGGTGCGAAGAGGTTATACTACCTTCAATTGCTAGTGGCCGCAGATTGCTCATGGGCCCTGTTATGACATTGCGTTTTTCAGGATTGATTTTTCTCCCGGCGGGATAATCGGCGGTCCCGCGCCGGAGTCAGTGCGCCGCATTTTCTCCGGTTACGTCTATGGGTTGTGCGCGACGTCGGCGCGCGGAGCCAATGGTGAGGCCATTGGTTCGATGGACTGATTTTGACTGCGCGGGTTCACGTCCGGGGAAGGGACGATGATCAGGCCAGAAAGCGTTGATTGCTGCGTTGAAATCATTGATGAGTGTGTACTGCCGTGACCAAGTGTCCCGCATGTTCGGCCCGTGTGTCTCGCGAGCACCGCTTCTGTGCTCAATGCGGCGCTCGCCTCGATCGTGCCGTGGAGCAGCCCGCCGCTCCAACGGTTGCCAGTACACTTGACCGCGAGGCGCGGGTCGTTCCGCTGCACGATTACACCGCGGTTCGGTCACAGATGCTGACTGAAAACAAGCAGGTCAGCGTTCTCTTCGTCGACGTATGTGACTCGACATCCCTGCTCCAGCACGCCGACCCCGAGGAATCCCGCAACTATCTCGGCAAGGCGCTGAACCATTTGGCCGAGGCGGTCGGGACCTATGGCGGCACGGTGAGCCAGTTGCTCGGCGACGGGCTCGTCGCCTTGTTCGGCGCGCCCGTGGCGCAGGAGGATCACGCGCTGCGGGCGTGCCTTGCCGCCCTCAAGATGCAGCGAGCAACCATTCCCGGCCACGCGGTTCAGGGCGTGGCCAGCCCGATGCTGCGCGTCGGCATCAATTCGGGCGAAGTCCTGGTCGGCGTCGTCGGGCAATACGGCTGGTCGCACTACGGAGCGGACGGCAAGACGATTCACCTTGCATCGCGGCTCGAAAAGATGGCTCCGCCCGGCGGCATTCTGATCAGTGCCGCGACGCAGCGCCTCGTCGCGCAGCAGATCGACACGCGGCCGGTCGGGATGCGCTCGGTCCGAGGGCTGGACGGTCCGGTCGAACTCCATGAGGTCGTGGTCGCGACCGAAAGCTCGGCGGCGGCGCCGCTGACGCGCAAGCAGCGCTGGGCGCCCCTGGTCGGCCGCGAGGATTCCCTGCGGATGCTGGCCGGGGATCTCGACATCGTTCGAACCGGCGCGATGCGAACGATCGGGCTGTGCGGCGATGCCGGAATCGGCAAGTCCCGCTTGATCGCCGACTGGATCGCCGCGCTTGCAAGTCAGGGCATCGACGTCTGCCTTTCGCAGGCGAGAGGTTATGCGAGCGCGCGCGCCTACAGCACCGCCGCGGACCTGATCGCGAGCCTGGCCCGGTTGCCGCAAACAGGCGGGACGGATGCGCAATCCGTTGGGCGGACCCTGGTCGCCGAATGGGCCCCCGAGGGCGCCGCACATCTGGCGGCGATCAATGACCTGTTGGATCTTGCGGCGCCGGATCAGGCCTGGCTGGCGCTGAACCCGGTGCAGCGGCGACGTCGCATCGGCGAGGCATTGCTGTGGCTCGTGCGCAGACGCGCCCAGGCGGGCCCGTTCGTGCTCGTGCTCGAGGACGTTTTCCTGGCCGACCGCGAGAGCCGGCGGCTGTTCGAGGCCCTGCTTCCAAAGCTTAAGGGACTGCCGATCCTCGTCTGCGTCAGCTATCGACCCGATTTCGACCATCAGTGGCGCGAGGCACCGTGGTTTGCAGAGCGGATGATCGAGCCTCTCCGCGACGGCGAGATGCTCAGGCTCGCGCGCGCCCTGCTGGGGGATGAACTGTCCGTGCTCGGCATCATGAGCGAATTGGTCGCGCGCGCCGACGGCAATCCCTTCTTCCTGGAGCAGTTGGTCATTACGCTGATCGACGACGGATCACTCGAGGGAACGCCGGGTGCCTACCGGCTGCAGCGGCCGCCCGGAGAGCTGCGCGTGCCGGGCTCCATCGCCGCGGTGATCAGTGCGCGCGTCGACAGGCTGCCCGAAGCCGCCAAATCCGCGCTCGAAGCCGCGGCGATCCTTGGCGACCCCATCACGCGCGAACTGATCGCGGCGATGCAGGCCGTGGACCTGGGGCGTGCCGAAGAATTGCTGGGTCTGTGCGTTGCATCCGGGTTGTTGGCGGGGCCGGATCAGGCGCGCGGTTCGCTCGAGCAGCACGCGTTCGCGTTTCGCCACGCATTGGTGCGCGACGTCGTGCTCGCCGCTCTCACGCGCGCGCGGCTGAAGGCGCTGCACCGGCAGGCCTTCCTGGCGTTGCATGCGCGGCCAGGGGCCGCTGAGGCGGATATCGCGCCGGCGCTGGCGCACCATGCCTTCAAAGGGGAGGAATGGGAGCAGGCGGCGAGATTCACCGTCAAGTCGATGGCCCGTGCCATCTCGCGCTCGGCCAATCAGGAAGCCCTTCAATCGTTCGAGAAAGGACTTCAGGCCGCCCGCCGTGTCGATGACGCCTCGATTGCGCTGACGCTCGAACTCGCGCTTCGGCTGGAGGCGATCGGGGCGATGCTGGCGCTCGGTCAGATCGACGACATCTTCAGCAATATGGAGCGTGCGGAAGCCATCGCGGTGCAGCTGAACGACCAGCGCGCACGAGCGGCGGTGTCGACCGAGACGGCGGTGTTCCTGTGGATGCGCGGACGCTTCGAGCAGGGTCTGCGGTATGCCTCACAGGGTCTGGAGGCCGCTCGCCTGGCGCAGCGCCGCCACATGATGATGGCGGCGCATCAGACCCGCCTGATGCACCTCCACGCTCTCGGCCGATATGCAGAGGCCGCCGTCGAAGGCCAGGTTCTGCTCTCCGACTACGGGCCGGAGCTGTCGGCGCATGTCGTCCAACCCGGATGGGCCGCCATTCCCATCGTCAATCTGTATGCGTTTCATGCCAGCACGCTCTGGCGACTGGGAGACAGTGCAACCGCCCACGCATTCTGTGCCAAGGCCTACGAGATCTTGTCGAACATCAATCATCCCTATTCCCGGCTGCTGATCGACACCGTCCAGTCGCAGATATGGATCGAGGGCATGGAGCTCGATCCTGCCGAGACCTTGATGCGCGCGGGCGTGCAGCAATGCGTGACGCATAACGTCCCGACCATGCTTTCGGTTTGCACGGGCGTTCTCGGCAGCGCGCTTGCGCGCAACGGCAAGGCCGCCGAGGCGGCGACGATGCTGGAGAAGGGATTCGCCGATCGCATCTACGAGGCGGCCGGACCCTACGGCAGGACGTTCATGCGGGTGAGCCTGGGCGTCGCCTATCGCAAGCTCGGTCGGCTCGACGATGCGATCGCGGTCGGCCGCAAGGCCGTCGAGGAGACCGCCGAAGAATACGGCCACCAGACCGAAGCGCTGTACGAGCTGGCGGAAACCTTGCGGCAGGCGGGCGATCTGGCAGGCGCCGAAGCGAATTTCAAGCGAGCCGCCGAGGCGGCGGACCGTCTGGGCATGCCCCACTATCGCAGGCAGGCCGCCGCGGTGCTCGCAGACGGGCGGAAGGACGGGTATGCAGCATGAAACTCTCGACCTATGAACCCGACGCGTTGCCGCCGGGAGTACGCCGTCTCTCCTATGGCCTGTTCTGCTGGCTCAACCGCCACACCACCGTCTTGCGCGCATTCGGCGCACTGCTTCGACACTGGCCTTCGGTCGGAGGCCGGCTCGGCTTGGCGGCGCGCGCCAGTGCCGTCAGGGACGTGCTGACGCGTACGCGCAGCTTCTCCAACACGGCGCATGCCGCCAACATGGTTTCTGGCGACTATCTCATCGGGATGGATCCCGGCCCGACCTATTCGGCCGACCGGGATCTGGTCCATGCGCGGCTGGCGGCGCTGGACGTTCCCGCCGATTCCGATGCCGAGGCGCAGCAACGGATCAAGGCTCTGAGCGGGCGCGGGGTGGGCGCATTCGACCTGATCGACGACTACCTGATGTGGGTCGTATTCCACGCCATGCGGCCGCTGTTCGGCGCGGCCACGGGTGCGGTGGTGGCGGGGTCGGCGACCGCTTCCGCGCAAGGCGATGTCGACGAAGGCTTGCAGCGACAATACATGCTCGAAATCCGCTATGTCGCAGGACAACTCCTGGCTGGCAGCCTGGCGACACTCGATCTTCGGCGACGGGCGGAAGCCTGCGGGGATGCGCTGCAGGCGCGGATCGATCGCGTGAGCGGCCCGATCGGCGCCGCCTGGGGCGTCAAGAGCGCCTCCGAGGATATTGAACGGAACGCGGTCGGCCTTGCCTGGATCTCGCATCCTGTCACCGTTCAGTCGGGGGCCCTTATCGTTCAGGAGCTGCTGGGACGCGCGAAGGTCTACGAGGAGCTGCGATCGAAGGCCGGCAGGCTCGGCGAGCCCGGCGTCTGGACCGATCCCGAGTTCCGCAAGATCGTGCGCAACCACGTGCTCGAGCTGATGCGTTTCCGGCCGATCTTTCCGCTGCTGGCGCGCGATGTGCCGCGTGACACGGAAATGAAGACCGGCGCGCGATACAACGCCGGATGTCCTGGCGGCGGCAAGGTCTCGCTGCTGTCGATTGCAGCGCTGTTCGATCCCAGCGCCGTTCCCCAGAGCGGTCGCTTCTGCCCGGACCGCGATTGGGGCAAGAACGATGCCTTGCGGTATCTCATGTTCGGATATGGCACCCGCCAATGCCCCGCGCGGGATCACGCGGTGGAGATCCTGACCAGCGCGCTGATCGGCCTGCTCACCTTGCCGCGGCTGCAACTGGCGCGCGGTGAAGGCAAGGCCATCGCCTATGACGGGCCGCTGATGCTGCGCATGCGCATGCGTACCACCTGAGTGAGCGGGAGAACACGGCCATGCTCGAGATCGTCCGGCAGCAGATGATCTGCATCGTTGCGCCAGGCTGGGGCGGCGGCGCGGAAATTCCAAAGCAGCTTCACGATGCATTGGATGCCCTGCTGGAGGACGTCGCGGTGGTGCACTTCGCCTCGATCGGGCTGCTGCCGGCCTTGGCCGGTGCCCCGAACCAGCAGCCGGTGCTCGTGCTCGAGCTTGCGGTGGAGGAGGGGTTGCGCCCTTACGATCTTCTATACCGCCTCGTCTACCATCCCGACGGCGCGATGTGGACGCTGTTCGGCGCCATGGTCGCTCCCCATGTCGCCGTGCCCACAGCCAAGGACAAGGAGCAATTGCTGAACCAGCTGATGAGCTGGCACAGCATCGCCGCCGGCGGCTTCGTCGGCGCGCGCGACCGCTCGGTCCGGCAGATCAAGATGGAGAGCGACCTGCTGGATCAGACGCGCATCGAAGCGCGAAAGCTGAAGCCGAAATACAGCAACGACCGCACCGCATTCGCCCTGGCGCTGGCGCGGTGGGCCTACGCCAATCCCCGTTTCGAGTGGGCGGTCAAACCCGCGCCGCGATCCTATTGGCGCGGGAAGGGGGCGAGCATCGGTGCGAAGCTCGCTTATCCCGTGGCGGCGATCGTGCTGTGGTTCGTCGTGCTCGGGATCGTCTGGGCGCTTCCGCGGGCCTATAACTGGTTCTTCGGCGAACCGGGGCATGTGGGGCGGGCCATCGAAGACGCCGTCACCAAGACGAGCGAATGCCTGCTGACGATGAGCTGGCACGGGCTGCTGGCGTTCGCGCTGATCGCATTCCTGGTCTGGCTGTTCCTGGTGCCGCTGCCCGCTCAATTCGTGTCCTGGAGGCGCTGGCTGAACAGCGTCCAGCAGGAGCTCGATCGGCCGACCCAGACGCTCTCGTCGCTGGCCACCTATGCGGGTGGCTGGCTGATCGGTGTGCCGCTGCTGCTGGCCGTCGCCGCGTGCGCCCTTGCCTACACGGTGGCGCCGCTGGCCTACGCGGTTGCGCCGGACTATATGATTAATGTCGTCGAACCGAAGCTGCCAAAGCTGACGGGATTGCAGATCGTTGGGATCGCCGTCGTCGCGATCGCCGCGGTGCTTTGCATCGGTGCGCTGTTTTACCGGCTCAACCGCCGGTTCAAGAAGCTGAGTGAGCAGTTCTTTCATCCGCTCGAGGACGACGTTCCGCGCGCCCAGCAGATCCATCCGTCGATCGAGCGATGCGAGGCCGATCTGGTCGATGGAACCCAGCATATGTTCAGCCTCACGGAGCTGCGCGGTCCGCCATGGTGGAGCGCGTGGTGCATCCGGGCGGCGCTGCGCATCGTGACGTTTGCCGGACGCGTGTTCTTCACGCAAGGCTGGCTCGGCAACGCGCCGGGCATCCATTTCGGGCATTGGCACATTATCGACAACGGTCGCCGCTTTCTGTTCTGCTCGAACTACGACGGCAATTTCGGCGGCTATCTCGACGACTTCATCAACGGCGCGGCCGTCGGCACCACGCTGGCCTGGCGGTGGACCGAGCTGCGTCCACGCGCTCCGGCGCTGCCCGAACAGCCCGGCATCGCAAAGCCGCGTAGCTTTCCGCCGACGCGCTTCGTGGTGTTTCGCGGCGTGAAGTGCGAGCTGAGATTCAAGTCCTATGCGCGCGACAGCATGCTGCCGCATCTCTACCATTTCGACGCCTGCAACCGGACAGTCGACCAGATCAATCTCGCCACGGGGCTGCGCGACGCCTTGTTCGGCGAGCGCAACGAGAAGAACGACGATCTGATCATGAGGGTCATCGAGACATGAGGCACGCTCCAAGTCTCTCCGAACAAAGCCACGACATCCAGGGCATGTTGAAGAGCGGTTTCGGCTCGCTCACCACCAGCCGTTTCAGGCTGCTGACGATCCTCGATGAGAGGCTCGCGAAGGCATGGCTGGCGCAGCTGCTCGACACCGGCCTGGTCGCCAGCGCAGAACAGGTTGGCAAGCCGAAGCAGGAGAAGCAGCAGAAGGAGCCTCTCGATGCCGTCGTCGCGATCGGCTTCACCTATTCGGGGCTGACGAAGCTGGGCTGCCGGGAAACCAGCGAACATCCGTTTCCGACGCCGTTCCGCAGCGGCATGGGCAGCGAATTGCGCGCCAAGCTGTTGCGGGATGAATACCGGCAGTGGACCTGGACCGATCGCGAAGGCCCCGGCGGCGGCGAGGTGGTGCACATCCTGCTGGCGGAATGGAAGGCGCGCGGCGTAGCTTCGCGGCTGCCCGCGATCGATCCGCACGTCTTCTCCGTTATCGAGGTGGGGGAGGATTCCGACTTCTTCGACGGGGATGGCAAGCTGCGTGAGCCGTTCGGGTTTCGCGATGGGCTCGCCCAGCCGGTGATCCGGGGCCTCAGGGACCAGGATGGCGAGAGCTTGAAGCAGGCGCGAGAGGGCGCTCGCGATCTCTATGACGACCGGGTCGTGGAGCCGGGCGAATTCATCCTGGGCTATCGTAACGAGTACGACGAGCTGACCTTTTGCCCGAACGTGGAGGGATGGACCAGTGCCAGCGGGCGGTTCACCCTGAACGGAAGCTACCTTGCGGTACGTCAATTCGAGCAGGATGTGGCCGCCTTCGAGGCGTTCGAGGCCGCGAATGCGGACTTCGCGGCGGCGAACGGCGTCTCGGCCGGCGAGAAGCTGATGGGGCGCCGGAAGAACGGGCTGCCGTTGTCGTGGAAAGGCGATCCGGCCGTGCCTGTGTCGGATTCGGCGGCCGATGCATTCCGCTATCGCGTCGAGGACGCCGACGGTTTCATGTGTCCCAAGGGCGCTCATGTGCGCCGCTCCAATCCCCGGGACTCACTTGGTATCGACGTGCAATCGAGCATCAAGTCGTCCAAGCTGCACCGGTTGCTGCGGCGTGGGCGGCCCTATCGCGAGAAGTCGGGCCGCCAAGGTATTTTCTTCATCGCCTGCAATGCGGATCTCGAGCGGCAGTTCGAGTTCATCCACCAGCGCTGGCTGCAGAACCGGAGATTTGGAGCGCTCGAGAGCCAGGACGACCCGATCGTGGGGTCGCAGCAATGCCCGAAGGCCTTCACCATTCCCGACCAGCCGAGCGGCGGCGAAGTTTCGCTGCAGCACTTCACGCAGACGCTCGGCGGGGGTTACTTCTTTCTGCCGGGGATCACAGCGCTGAACTTCATCGCACGCGCTTGAGGTTGTTGTTTGCGGGTGACCTTTGCGGAAGCCGCTTCGCGCTCTTCCGGATCGCGCCTCAATCCTGCGGCTCGGACGCCGCATCGCCCTGCGCGTCGATGCGCAGCCAGCCGGAGGGCGCGAGGCGCTGCTGCGGCAGGAAGCGGGCCTTGTAGTCCATCTTCTTGGAGCCCTCGATCCAGTAGCCGAGATAGACGTAAGGCAGCCCCTGCCGGCGGGCGCGGGCGATGTGGTCGAGGATCATGAAGGTGCCCATCGAGCGGCTGACCTGGCTCGGCTCGAAGAACGAATAGACCATCGACAGGCCGTCGCTGAGCACGTCGGTGAGGGCGACGGCGATCAGCTCCTCGCCGCGGCCGGTGACACCGCTGTCGGGGCCGCGCTTGCGGTATTCGATGATGCGGGTCTCGACATGGCTGTCCTCGACCATCATGGCGTAGTCGAGCACGGTCATGTCGGCCATGCCGCCGTGGCGGTGGCGGGCGTCGAGATAGGCCCGGAACACGGAATATTGCTCGGAGGTGGGCACCGCGCTGCGCTGCTCGCCGATGATGTCGGCGTTGCGCGCCATCACCTTGCGGAAGTTGCGCGAGGGCCGGAACTCGTTGGCGACGACCCGGACCGAGACGCAGGCGCGGCACTGGTCGCAGGCCGGCCGGTAGGCGATCGACTGGCTGCGGCGGAAGCCGCCATGGGTCAGCAGGTCGTTGAGGTCGCCGGCCCGGTCCCCAACCAGATGCGTGAACACCTTGCGCTCATGCCGCCCCGGCAAATACGGGCAGGGGGAGGGCGCCGTAAGGTAAAATTGGGGGGTGTCGCGCGAGTGCTGGGTCAAGGGACGTCGTGGGCCTCCGAAGTGAATGTCAGCATCGCGCTACGCAAGCCCCTGGTCAATCGGTCTGCTCGGCGGGTCGGATCAGACAGCTTTAGTCGCTCCTGGTTGATAGGTTCTTGCTCACCAGCCTCTGGCGCCCTGTGGCACCGGTGCGCGGACGGAATTGTTGATCACGACCGTTCCCAGCACGAAATCGTGCAGCAGCCGCCGGCGGCCGTTGAACAGGCCGACCAGCACCACGAAGGGCGTCAGGAACGAGACCGTCACCCAGAACAGCACGGCATGGGTGGCGCCGAGCACGAAATAGCCTGGCGCGCCGTACCAGGTGCGCAGCTCCAGATCCATCAGGCGCATGCCGATGGTCGCCGACGAGGGACCGCCGATGCAGGCGCCGTAATAGACGATGGCCCAGATGACCGAGGCGGGCCAGGCCAGCCAGAACAGCGCCCAGCCGATGCCGAGCGTAACCACCCCGAACAACGCGATGAAGATGTAGCCGAGGATCACCGGCACGGAGATCACGACCATGTCGATCAGGAAGGCGAACACCCGCCGCGTCGCAACGCCCCGGAACAGCTCCGGCTGCAGATAGGGGTCGTAGGCGTGCGGCTGCACCCCGCCGTTATTGCGCCAGGCGCCTGAATTGCCCGAGTCGTACGACATCGTCCGTCCTCCCAAGGGGAAAACCCCGTGGCAAGACATGGGAACAGGCCATGCCCGTGCCAAGGGCGCGGACATTAACAAGCCGAAATATTCCGGCGATTCGGGGGCGGGAGGCTGCCGCGCACGCAGCTGCCGTAGGGTGGGCAAAGGCGCGTAGCGCCGTGCCCACCATTCTCTCGATTTCGATAAAGGTGGTGGGCACGCTTTCGCTTTGCCCACCCTACAGCACCTTTTCCTACGGCACCTTATCCTTGGGCGCGCAGCTTCTCCGCCGCCTTCGGCGCGAAGTAGCTCAGCACGCCGTCGGCGCCGGCGCGCTTGAAGGCGAGCAGGCTCTCCATCATCGCGCGATCGCCGTCGAGCCAGCCGTTGTTCGCGGCGGCCGCGATCATCGCGTATTCGCCCGAGACCTGGTAGGCGAAGGTCGGCATCGCGAAGGTGTCCTTCACGCGGCGAACCACGTCGAGATAGGGCATGCCCGGCTTCACCATCACCATGTCGGCGCCCTCGGTGATGTCGAGCTCGACCTCGCGCAGCGCCTCGTCGCTGTTGGCGCTGTCCATCTGATAGGTGCGCTTGTCGCCGGTGAGCGTCTTGGCCGAGCCGATGGCGTCGCGGAACGGGCCGTAGAAGGCCGAGGCGTATTTGGCTGCATAGGCCATGATCTGCACGTCGAGCAGGCCGGAGCGATCCAGCCCCTCGCGGATCGCGGCGACGCGGCCGTCCATCATGTCCGAGGGCGCGATGATGTCGCAGCCGGCTTCGGCCTGCACCAGGGCCTGGCGCACCAGCACGGCGACCGTCTCGTCGTTCAGGATCTTGCCGTCGGAAATCAGGCCGTCATGGCCGTGGCTGGTGAACGGATCGAGCGCGACGTCGCAGAGCAGGCCGATCTCCGGAAACTCCTTTTTGATCGCGCGCACGGCCTGGCAGACCAGGTTGTTCGGGTTGGTCGCCTCAGAGCCTTCCTCGTCGCGCAAGGACGGCTCGGTGTAGGGAAACAGCGCGATGCAGGGAATGGTGAGCTTCATGGCGCGCTCGGCCTCGCGCACGGCCTGGTCGACACTGAGGCGCTCGACGCCGGGCATCGAGGCGACCTGCTCGCGCTTGTTGTTGCCGTCGATCAGGAACAGCGGCCAGATCAGATCGTCGGTGGTGAGCACGTTCTCCCGCACCATGCGCCGGGCCCATTCGGCCTTGCGGTTGCGGCGCGGCCGGACGGTCAGATCGAGGGCATGGGGCACCGCGGTGCCCTCGTGGCGCGAGACCTCGCGCAATTCGATCGGACGTCCGTATTTGATCGCCATCACTCTTCCTCCGGCTGGAATTATTCTTATACCAGCTCGCACGGTTCCCGTCACCGCGGCTTGACCTGCCGCAAGGGATGGGTAGCCGATTGATTTTGCGGGCCGAAGCAGCCAGAAGGGGGACCATGTCCGAGATCTCCACCCGCGATGCGGCCCGCGACAGCGCCAGGGACAATAACAGAGACAACGCGATCTCCGTCGCTGCGATCTCGTCGGAGCGGGCCGAGTCCGACGACAATGTCTGGACGCGCCGCCTGGTGCTGTTCCTGCGGGTGATGGCGCTGCTCTCGATCCTGAAAGGTCTCTATCACTGGGCGCAGGTGACGGGCTTTGTCGGCGGCGAGGACGAGGCGTTCGAGAACCAGTCGATGGCCTGGCAGGCCGCGACCGTCTACTTTGCCGTGATCGAGCTCGTCGCCGCCGTCGGCCTGTGGCTGGCAACGCCGTGGGGCGCCGTGGTGTGGCTGACCACCGTGGTGTCGATGGCGGTGATCGAGCTGATGTTTCCGGGCATCTACGGCGGCAGCCTGGTCGTCGTCGGCGTCGAAGCCTTCATGCTCGCCGCCTATCTCGCGCTTGCCTGGATGGCCGCGCGCGAACGGCCGCCGTAGCGCTCCTTCGATACATCGATGCTCTCGTGCCCCGGACGAAGCGCAGCGCGCCGCACTTGCGGCGTGGTGCGCTGCAGAGCCGGGGCCCATCCTTCCAACATCTCGTTCGTCGCTGCCGGGTCCCGGCTCTGCGCTTCGCTCGTCCGGGACACGAGAGCGGAGTTGTGCGCGTTTGGTTGACCGCTGGTTGCTTAAAATTTGAAGTAAGTTTTCGTTGACCAGCCGGTTCCGCCACAGCTGTTACGCGCCCGTTTCGAAACCAGGCGGGCCTGTTCTGGAATGCGACAACAGGGGCGGACGGAGGGTGAACAGGACCTTGCGAAGGTCAACAGAGCCTTTCGAAAAGTGCTTGTGGCACAGGCTTAATCCGCAATTCACTGTCTTAAATTCATGATCTCTTTATTCTCTTATTTAAGCCGATCTTCAAACGAGCCCCTTAAGTTGCACCTATCAGGCGGGACACAAGTTTCGTCGAATAAGTGTCGACAAAAACGACAACAGGGGAAGTGTCATGATGAAAGCCGTCGCAACTGCGGCAGATACCGCAGAGCGCGTCTCCGGCCAGCAGGGTTCGGTGCAGTCGCTCTATCTGGAAGCTTTGACTCTGGTGGAGCGGCTGCATCGCCGGCTCCTCGACGTGATCAAGGACGAATTCGATCGCCGCGGCCGCGCGGACATCAACTCGGTGCAGGCGCTCCTGCTCTATAACATCGGCGACAAGGAGCTGACCGCGGGCGAGCTGCGCACGCGCGGTTACTATCTCGGCTCCAACGTCTCCTACAATCTGAAGAAGCTGGTCGAGCTCGGCTTCCTCGATCATCAGCGCTCGCGCGTCGATCGCCGCTCGGTGCGCATCCGCCTGACCCCGCAGGGCCAGGAAGTCCGCCGCATCGTCGATGCGCTCTACCAGAAGCACGTCAAGACGGTGGAGCAGGTCGGCGGCATCTCGGGCGAGGAGTTCTCGACCCTCAACAAGTCGCTGCATCGCCTCGAGCGGTTCTGGACCGACCAGATCCTCTATCGCCTCTGAGTTTTCCGAAGGGACCAAGGTCAAGCCGGCCCGCAACAAGACCGGCAAGCCTGCCCGAACGTGCCTGACTTCCCCAAACGCGCCGGCCCGGAATTGCCCCGGGCCGGTGCGTTTCCTTTTTTGCGCTGCAAAAAAAATCGCGGCTGCGCGGAACAAGTTCCGGGCCCAGGGCTTATCTCCCTCGGGATCGGAGACATGTCGATGCTGGTCGAGCGCGGGCTTCAGGCGATGAACGTGGAACTCGTGAGCGAGGCCTACGCCATCGCCGCGAACTACCTTCGCCGCTCCGGCACGATCCCGGATACGCTCGTCACCAACGAACGCCTGCTCGGGATCATCATCAAGCTGCTCCAGCAGGGCGAATTCAACAGGATCAGGCTCGCCAACAAGGCCATCGCCCAATTCCAGGCGCAGTCCGGGGCCCGCGCGGTTGCCTGATCAACAATCTCAAACCATCGACCAACCAGAGGGTGCCATGGAAGCCGCCATCGACCGCATCATGCAGACCTATGACCTGCTCGCCAACCGCACCGCCGCGGCCAGCGAGGAGGCGCGCATGAAGGTGACCAACTACCTGACCACGTTGATGGAAGCCGGCGAGAAGGACCCCCACAGGTTGACGGTGTGCGGCCTCACCTATCTGCGCCAGCTCGACGGCAGCGTGGACCCGGTCAAGGCGGGATATACGGGGCTGTGACGCGACTTCTGCCGGAGCCCGCGGCTTCGGGCTGACCAGCTAAGGCCCGAAGCGGCCCCATTCCGGATGAGGCGGAAGGGGCCTCCCGCGACCCGGCCCGATCACCGAAAACCTCCACTCTCCACCATATCTGGCATAAATATCAGGCCCGACCCGCAAATGCTTGGCCTGTTGCGGGCGATGTGGTAGATCGCGCGTGCTTCCGACCGCCACACCAGACCCGCCCGCAGCCCGCCAAAAGGCCGCGGCGGTGGAGATATTCGCAAGATGACCGCACCCAAGACCGCCTCCGCGCCCGATTCGTTTTTCACCGCCTCGCTCGAGCAGGCCGACCCCGAAATCGCCGCCGCCATCAAGGGCGAGCTCGGCCGGCAGCGCCATGAGGTCGAGCTGATTGCCTCCGAGAACATCGTCAGCCGGGCCGTGCTGGAAGCGCAGGGTTCGGTGATGACCAACAAATACGCGGAAGGCTATCCGGGCGCGCGCTATTACGGCGGTTGTGAGTGGGTCGACGTCGCCGAGAACCTCGCGATCGATCGCGCCAAGAAGCTGTTCGGCGCCGGTTTCGCCAACGTGCAGCCGAATTCCGGCAGCCAGATGAACCAGGCGGTGTTCCTGGCGCTGCTGCAGCCCGGCGACACCTTCATGGGCCTCGATCTCGCGGCCGGCGGCCATCTCACCCACGGCTCGCCCGTCAACATGAGCGGCAAGTGGTTCAAGGCCGCGCACTACACCGTGCGCCGCGAGGACCAGATCATCGACATGGATGCGGTGGCCAAGCAGGCCGAGCAGGTCAAGCCGAAGCTGATCATCGCCGGCGGCTCGGCCTATTCGCGCGCCTGGGACTTCAAGCGCTTCCGCGAGATCGCGGACAGCGTCGGCGCGTACCTGCTGGTGGACATGGCGCACTTCGCCGGGCTCGTCGCCGGCGGCGTGCATGCCTCGCCGGTGCCGTACGCCCACGTCACCACCACCACGACCCACAAGTCGCTGCGCGGTCCGCGCGGCGGCCTCATGCTGTGGAATGACGAGACCCTGACCAAGAAGCTCAACTCGGCGATCTTCCCGGGCCTGCAGGGCGGTCCCCTGATGCACGTGATCGCGGCGAAGGCGGTGGCCTTCGGCGAGGCGCTGCGTCCGGACTTCAAGGTCTATGCCAGGAACGTCGTCGAGAACGCCAAGGCGCTGGCCGAGACCCTGAAGGGCCATGGTCTCGATATCGTCTCCGGCGGCACCGACAATCATCTGATGCTGGTCGATCTCCGGCCGAAGGGCCTGAAGGGCAACGTCTCGGAGAAGGCGCTGGTCCGCGCCGCCATCACCTGCAACAAGAACGGCATTCCGTTCGACCCCGAGTCGCCCTTCGTCACGTCGGGCATTCGGCTCGGCACGCCGGCCGCGACCAGCCGCGGCTTCGGCGTCGCTGAATTCCAGCAGGTCGGCGGCATGATCGCCGAGGTTCTCAACGCGATCGCGCAATCCGCCGACGGCAAGGCGCCGCTGGTGGAAGCTGCGATCAAGGAACGGGTCA
Organism: Bradyrhizobium frederickii; assembly: GCF_004570865.1. GTDB lineage: Bacteria > Pseudomonadota > Alphaproteobacteria > Rhizobiales > Xanthobacteraceae > Bradyrhizobium > Bradyrhizobium frederickii. The sequence continues at coordinate 205,110 of NZ_SPQS01000012.1, read as the reverse complement.
AGGCGCTCACCGATCGGTTCCCGATCTATCAGTAAGGCCAAGAGAAACTGATCAAGACAAACTGATCAAGGCAAGCGGATGCGCTGTCCGAACTGCAACAGTCTCGATACGCAGGTAAAGGACTCGCGTCCGACCGAGGACTCGTCCGTGATCCGCAGGCGGCGCGTATGCGTCGCCTGCAATTTCCGCTTCACCACTTTCGAGCGGGTGCAGCTGCGCGAGCTCACCGTGATCAAGCGCAACGGCCGCCGCGTGCCGTTCGACCGCGACAAGCTGATGCGCTCGGTGCAGATCTCGTTGCGCAAGCGGCAGGTCGAGCCGGAGCGGGTGGAGAAGATGGTCTCCACCATCGTGCGCGAGCTCGAGACCGGGGGCGAGGCCGAGATCTCGTCCGAGGTGATCGGGGAGACCGTGATGGAGCATCTGCGCACGCTCGACGACGTCGCCTATGTGCGCTTCGCCTCGGTCTATCGCAATTTTCGCGAGGCCAAGGATTTCGCCGAGGTGCTCGGCGAGCTCTCCGGCGAGGAGGAAGCGCGGCTCGCCGCGATCCGCAAATGATCTTCCGCATCCTGGAAGATCAGTTCGCGCAGAAGGCCCGCGAGGCCAAGGACGCCGATCTTCGTTTCATGCAGCTTGCGCTCGCGCTGGGCAAGCGCGGGCAGGGACGCACCTCGCCCAACCCGGCCGTCGGTGCCGTCGTGGTCAAGGATGGCGTGATCGTCGGCCGCGGCTGGACCCAGCCAGGCGGGCGTCCGCATGCCGAGCCTGAAGCCTTGCTGCGGGCCGGCGAAGCCGCGCGCGGTGCCACGCTCTACGTCACGCTGGAGCCGTGCTCGCATTTCGGCAAGTCGCCGCCTTGCGCCGATGCAGTGATTGCGGCCGGCATCAAGCGCGTGGTGGCGGCGATCGAGGATCCCAATCCGGAGGTCGCGGGGCAGGGGCATGCGCGCCTGCGCGCGGCCGGCATCAATGTGGACGTGGGCCTGTGCGCGGCGGAAGCCGCGTTCGACCATGCCGGGCATGTCCGCCGTATCCGCGATAAGCGCCCGCATGTGATCCTGAAGCTCGCGGTCTCGCCCGACGGCAAGATCGGTGCGGCCGGCGGCAAGCCGGTCGCGATCACGGGGGAGGCGGTGCGCAATCGCGTGCATCTCCTGCGGGCGCAAAGCGATGCGATCCTGGTCGGCATCGGCACGGTGCTGGCGGACGATCCGCTTCTCACCTGCCGTTTGCCCGGCATGGCGGCGCGCTCGCCGGTGCGCGTGGTGCTCGATCAGAGCCTGCGGATTCCCGGCGCGAGCAGGCTGATAGGCTCCGCGCGCGAGACGCCGCTCTGGGTGATGGGTTCTGAGCTTGCGGAAGCCGCAGCAGCGACGCGGCTCGGTGCAACCGGCGCGCAAGTGATCCGCGTCCCGCCGGCAGGCGCCTCCGGGCTCGATTTACCGGCCGTGCTGCACGCGCTGGCCGGGAAGGGCATCACCCGCCTGATGGTCGAGGGCGGTAGCCGGGTGGCGTCCTCGTTCGTCGCGGCCGACCTCGTCGACGAGATCTGGCTGTTCCGCGGCGCGGAAGCTTTGGGCAGTGGCGGCGTCGATGCGCTCGATGCATTGCCCCTGTCGAAAATCACGCAGTCGCAGGCCTACAAGGTTCATGCTAGCGAAACATTCGACAAGGATACTCTCACCATCTACGAGCGCGCGTAATGTTCACCGGCATTGTCACTGATATCGGCGAGATCGTCGGCTTCACGCCTGTGGCGCAGGGGCAGTTGCACCGGCTGCGCATCGCCTGCCGCTATGATCAGACCACCATCGCCGACGGCGCCTCGATCGCCTGCAACGGCGTCTGCCTGACGGTCGTTGCCTCCGGCGTTGCCGACGGCAGGGACTCTCAGCAAAGGACCTGGTTCGATGTCGATACCGCGGCCGAGACGCTGGCGCTGACCACGGCCAGGCACTGGAAGGTCGGAACGAAGCTCAACCTCGAACGCGCCCTCAAGATCGGCGACGAGCTCGGCGGCCACATCGTCGCCGGACATGCCGACGGCATCGCGACCCTCCTGAGCCGCGAGGACCTGCCCGATATGGCGCGGTTCGAGCTCTCGACCACGCGGGAGCTGGCACGGTTCATCGCCACCAAGGGCTCGATCACGCTCGATGGCGTCTCGCTGACGGTCAATACGGTGAAGGATGCGACCTTTTCGGTGCTGATCATCCCTCACACGCTGACGGTCACCACGATCGGTGGCTGGAAGGCGGGGGACGAGGTCAATATCGAGGTCGATCTGATGGCCCGCTACGCGGCGCGACTGACGGAAATGAAGTGACGGCAAGGCCGGTCTTTCCGGGGCGGCTCGAAGAGCCGAACCCGGAATCTCGAGATTCTCGGGTGCGCAAGGGCCCACCCTAGTTCGATGCCTTGCATCGCCCCGGAATGACAGTTTCTAACTTGGCTTACCCGCCTGCGGCGACTACATAACGCGCCAACCTCTAGAACGGAACTTAACGATGGCAGACGCGCGGCGCGCACCCTTGAAGGACCAGACCGACATTTCCGGCGCGCGCGCGCTGATTGTCGAGGCGCGGTTCTATGACGATCTCCAGGATGCGCTTCTGGACGGCGCGGTGGCCGAGCTGAAGGCGGCCGGCTTGAACCACGACGTCATCACGGTCCCTGGCGCGCTGGAGATTCCGGCCGCGGTGGCCATTGCGGTGGATGCCGCGGCGGCGAGCGGCAAGCCCTATGACGCCGTGATCGCGCTCGGCTGCGTGATCCGCGGCGACACCATTCATTTCGAGATCGTCTCGCAGGAATCCTCGCGGGCGCTGATGGACCTCGCGGTTGCGCGCAAGCTGCCGCTCGGCAACGGCATCCTCACCGTCAACACCGAGGCGCAGGCCTGGGCGCGGGCGCGCGCCAGCGAGCTCAACAAGGGCGGCGATGCCGCGCGCGCGGCGCTTGCGATGCTGCGCATCAAACGCCGCCTGGCGCAGGCCTGAGCCCATGGTCGACAACACCAAGAAGCCGGCAGGCCCTGCCGAGAAGAAGGCGAACCGGCGCGGTGCGGCGCGGCTCGCGGCCGTGCAGGCGCTGTACCAGATGGATATCGCGGGCGCCGGCATCAACGACATCTTCGCCGAATTCGAGAGCCATTGGCTCGGCAACGAGGTCGAGGGCGACACGTATCTGCCGGCGGAAGCTGCCTTCTTCCGCGACGTCGTCTCGGGCGTCGTGCGCGACCAGAAGAAGCTGGATCCGCTGATCGACGAGGCGCTGTCGAAGGGCTGGCCCTTGAAGCGGATCGAGGCGATCCTGCGCGCGGTGCTGCGGGCAGGGGCCTACGAATTGGAGCATCGCAAGGACGTGCCGGGCCGCGTCGTCGTCTCCGAATATGTCGACGTCGCTAACGCGTTTGTCGACCGCGAGGAGACCGGCATGGTGAACGCCGTGCTCGACCAGATCGGCCGCCAGTTTCGCGGCGACGAGTTCGGGCGGGGGTAAATTTGAGACGATGACTTCCGCCGTAGCCGTCACCCTGAGGTGCCGGAGCGAAGCGGAGGCCTCGAAGGGCGGCGGCGTGCCGCTGAGGCCGCACCTCGGCCGTGCATCCTTCGAGGCTCGCAAGGGCTCGCACCTCAGGATGACGGATCTGCTATCTTGACGCAGGACAAATACGAAGCCTCCGCCGAAGATTCCCTCATCGCGCGCTATTTCAAGCCGCTGGCGACCGATCCCGGTGCGTTCGGGCTGGTCGATGACGCTGCGGTGCTGTCGTCGTCCGGCGACGATATCGTCGTCACCACCGACGCCGTCGTCGAGGGCGTGCACTATCTTGCCAGCGATCCGCCTGACACCATCGCGCGCAAGGCGTTGCGGGTGAACCTGTCCGATCTCGCCGCCAAGGGCGCGATGCCGGCCGGCTTCGTGCTGACGCTGGCGCTGCGCAGCAAGGAGGATGCCTGGCTGCGGCCGTTTGCGGACGCGCTGGGCGAAGACGCAAGAGAATTCGCTTGTCCGCTGCTCGGCGGCGACACGGTCTCGACGCCGGGCCCGCAGATGATCTCGATCACGGCCTTTGGCCGCATCCCGCAGGGGCGGATGGTCGGCCGTACCGGCGCGAGGCCGGGCGATCGCATCCTGGTGACGGGCACGATCGGCGATGCGGCGCTCGGCCTCGACGTGCTCAAGGGCGGCGCTGCTGCCATGGCGCTCGCGAGCAGTCCCGCCGCGAAGGAGGCCCTGGTCGCGCGCTATCGCGTGCCGCAGCCGCGCAATGTGCTGGCACCGGCCGTGCGCGATCATGCGAGCGCGGCGATGGATGTCTCCGACGGGCTCGCCGGCGATCTGGTGAAGCTCTGCGCGGCGTCCGGGGTCTCAGCCAGTGTCGAGGTGGCAAGCGTGCCGCTCTCGGCCGCGGCAGCAAGCCTGGTCGCCCGCAACGTCGTTGGCATCGAGACACTGCTCGCGGGAGGCGACGATTACGAGGTGCTGTGCACGGCCCCGCCGGCGCAAGCCGACGCGCTGATCGCCGCGGGGCGGGCGGCCGGCCTTGCCGTCGCGGCGATCGGCACCATCGTGGCGGGGAAGGAGAGGCCGCGCTTCCTCGACGGGCACGGCCAGGAACTGGCTTTGACGCGGCTGTCCTACAGCCACTTCTAGGAATCGCTCCAAAGCGGCATCCTGGTTCTCAGCACTTGGTTCTAAATACCTGCCGAGATCGGCGCTTTCGGCCTTATCCGGCGTTGCACCCTCAATATGATTTTGGCAAGCTCGCGGCCGACTGAGGCCGCCCCTTTTGGGCAAGGGGCGGCTTTGTTCGAAATCAAGGCGCCGCACCGTACAACGGACAACAAGAGGCGCCGGGGGTACATCAAGGATCTGAGGCAAACATCACATGACAGCATTATGGTTGATAGTGCTCTGCGGAGTGCTTTCCGTCGTCTACGCGATTTGGGCGACGTCTTCGGTGTTAAGCGCGGATGCGGGGTCGCCGCGCATGCAGGAGATCGCAGGGGCGGTGCGTGAAGGCGCACAGGCCTATCTGCGGCGCCAGTACACCACGATCGGTATCGTCGGCATCGTCATCTTCGTGCTGCTTGCCTATTTCCTCGGTCTCTATGTCGCGATTGGTTTTGCCATCGGCGCCATCCTGTCGGGAGCGGCCGGCTTCATCGGCATGAACGTCTCGGTCCGCGCCAATGTGCGTACGGCCCAGGCCGCGACGACGTCGCTCGCCGGCGGCCTCGAGCTCGCCTTCAAGGCGGGCGCGATCACCGGCCTTCTGGTCGCGGGTCTCGCATTGTTGGGGGTGACGCTTTATTTTGCCTTCCTGGTCCATTCGCTGAAGCTCGCGCCTGACAGCCGCGTCGTCGTCGACGCCCTGGTGGCGCTCGGCTTCGGCGCCTCGCTGATCTCGATCTTCGCCCGTCTCGGCGGCGGCATCTTCACCAAGGGTGCGGACGTCGGCGGCGATCTCGTCGGCAAGGTCGAGGCCGGCATTCCCGAGGACGATCCGCGCAATCCGGCGACCATCGCCGACAATGTCGGCGACAATGTCGGCGACTGCGCCGGCATGGCCGCCGACCTGTTCGAGACCTATGCGGTGACCGCGGTCGCCACCATGGTCTTGGCGGCGATCTACTTCGCCAAGACGCCGATCCTCGCCAACATGATGACGCTGCCGCTCGCCATCGGCGGCATCTGCATCATCACCTCGATCATCGGCACCTTCTTCGTCAAGCTCGGGCCGAGCCAGTCGATCATGGGCGCGCTCTACAAGGGCCTGATCGCAACCGGCGTGCTGTCGCTGATCGGCATCGCGCTGGTGATCTACTATCTGATCGGCTTCGGCAAGCTCGAGGGCGTCAGCTACACCGGCATGGCGTTGTTCGAGTGCGGCGTGGTCGGCCTCGTCGTCACCGCGCTGATCATCTGGATCACCGAATACTACACGGGCACCGACTACCGTCCGGTGAAGTCGATCGCGCAAGCCTCGGTCACCGGCCACGGCACCAACGTGATCCAGGGCCTTGCCATCTCCATGGAAGCGACCGCGCTGCCCGCGATTGTCATCATCGCCGGCATCCTGGTGACCTACAGCCTCGCCGGGCTGTTCGGCATCGCGATCGCGACTGCCACCATGCTGGCGCTCGCCGGCATGATCGTCGCCCTCGACGCCTTCGGCCCCGTCACCGACAATGCCGGCGGCATTGCCGAGATGGCCGGACTGCCCAAGGAGGTGCGCAAATCGACCGACGCGCTCGATGCGGTCGGCAACACCACCAAGGCGGTGACCAAGGGTTACGCGATCGGCTCGGCCGGTCTTGGTGCTCTCGTGCTGTTCGCGGCCTACAACGAGGACCTCAAGTTCTTCGTTGCCCGCTCCGCGCAGCATCCCTACTTCGCCGGCGTCAATCCGGACTTCTCGCTCAACAACCCCTATGTGGTGGTGGGCCTGTTGTTCGGCGGCCTGTTGCCCTATCTGTTCGGCGCGATGGGCATGACCGCCGTGGGGCGTGCCGCCAGCGCGATCGTCGAGGAGGTCCGGCGCCAATTCCGCGAGAAGCCGGGCATCATGCAGGGCACCGACAAGCCTGACTACGGCAAGGCGGTCGACCTGCTGACCAAGGCGGCGATCAAGGAGATGATCATCCCCTCGCTGCTCCCGGTGCTGTCGCCGATCGTCGTCTACTTCGTGATCTACCTGATCGCGGGCGGCGGCGCGGCCGGCAAGTCGGCGGCGTTCTCCGCGGTCGGCGCCATGCTGCTCGGCGTCATCGTGACGGGCCTGTTCGTCGCGATCTCCATGACCTCGGGCGGCGGCGCCTGGGACAACGCCAAGAAGTACATCGAGGACGGTCATTTCGGCGGCAAGGGCTCCGATGCCCACAAGTCGGCGGTGACCGGCGACACCGTCGGCGATCCCTACAAGGATACGGCCGGACCTGCGGTGAATCCGATGATCAAGATCACGAACATCGTGGCCTTGCTGCTGCTGGCGGTTCTGGCGCACTGAGGGCGCCAAGTCTGCAAAACAGAACCCCGCGGTGCGAGCCGCGGGTTTTTGATGTCTCCTCAATCTCACTGTCATCGCACGCGCAGGCGGGCGATCCAGTATTCCAGAGGTCATCGTGGGATACGGATAAGTCGCGGCGTACTGGATTCCCCGCCTTCGCGGGGAATGACAGCGTGAGCGCGATCGATTACTGCACGTCCATCTGCAGCCCTTCCTTCTGGATGATGCCGGCGAACTTCTTCGTCTCGGCGTCCACGAAGGCGGCGAATTGCTGCGGCGTGCCGTAGTCGGCGCGGGCGCCCATGGCGGCGATCTGCTTCTTGACGTCGTCGCGCTCGAGCATCGCCTTGATCTGAAGATTGAGCGCGTTCAGCACCTCCGGCGAGACGCCCTTCGGCAGGAACACCGCGAACCAGGACGATACGTCGAAATTTGCCAGTTCCGGCGCGCTCTCGCGCATGGTCGGCAGGTTCGGCGCGAGCTCGCTGCGCTCGGTCGTGGTGACGCAGAGGCCGTTGAGCGTGCCGCTCTGCACCTGCGGCAGGGTCGGGTAGAGATTGTCGAACAGGATCTGGATGTCGCCCGCAAGCGCGGCCTGGAGCGCGGGGCCGGCGCCGCGGAACGGAATGTGCGTCATCTTCAGGCCGGTGAGCTGGAGAAACCAGGCGCCGGTGAGATGAGGGCTCTGGCCGACGCCGGAGGAGGCGTAGCTGAGCTTGTCCGGATTGGCCTTGAGATAGGCGATCAGCTCGGGGATCGACTTGATGCCGGTCTTCGGATGCGCCGACACGATGTTCGGGATCCGGATCATGTTGGTCACCGGCTGAAGCTGGTCTGGCTTGTAGGTGAGATTCTTGAAGATGCTGTAGGCGATCGCGTTCGGGCCCGGATTGCCGACCAGGATGGTGTGGCCGTCAGGCTTGGCGCGGACCACCTCGGCCGTGCCGATGGTGCCGCCGCCACCGGAGCGGTTTTCCACGACGGCCGACTGGCCCCATGCGTTCTGCAGATGCGCGGCCAGAAGCCGGCCCATCACGTCGGTCGAGCCGCCGGCTGCGGCCGGCACGACCAGACGGACGTTCTCGGTCGGCTTCCAGTCCGCAAGGCTCGATCGCGGCAGGATCGCTGCGGCCGAAAGGCCGGCAGCAGCGGTAAGCACGCGACGTCGGGACAAAATTTTAGGCACGAATCCACTCCCTGCTTCTTTCTTTGCAGGGAGCGTAGGGAACCGCAGATGCGACGGCAAGTCGCGCGCGAGGGCAAGTGCCGCACCGAGGGCGGCACGACGCCGCAGGCGAGGGCGATTTACCTTCGGGCGGAATTGGAAGGCGCTCCAGATACTTGTCTTGCAGCTCTTGCAGCGTTTTCTTGAGGCGAGCCGGTCCCCGACGCCGCTGGAAAACGCCTTCGAGACTCAGTTGAAGCTGAGCAGCTTGAACAGCGGCGTGAGGTAGCTCATCTCCTGACCCGACGTCGGCGTGGTGCGGCTGATGAAGTCGAAGATCTTGCCGTCCTGCAGGCCGTAATTCGCCAGCCGCCGCACGCGCCGGTTCTTGTCGAAATAGACCGCGATCACGCGCTGGTCGACCACCTTCTGGTTCATGAAAGCGACCGGGCGCTCCGAGCGCTGCGAGATGTAGTAGAAGACTTCGCCGTCGAGAGTGGCGACGGTGGAGGGCGTGCCCATCACGATCAGCACCTGATCCTGGCTCGCGCCGATCGGAATCTGCTCCAGCGCGCCGGGCGGCAGGATGTAACCCTTCTGGAATTGCTCGCCGGTGCAGCCCGCGAGCGCGGCGCCGACCAGGGTCGCGGCGGCGAGCATGCGCAAGACGCGCCAGCGTGCATGGAGGCCGCGCCGCGTGGTCGCGCGCAGGCTGGTCTGGTTCGTTGTCGTCATAGCGGAACTGATTCCGTCCCCTTGCGTCGCGCGAGGCGCTGAAGTACCGGGCGGAGGCTCTGAATGCAACACGCGCGCGCCCGCTTGCGGAAACCACAATGCTTTGGCCGTTCAATCACTTCAGGAAACCCCGGCTAACCCCGCCGGACACCATTGAAGCCATCTATGGCATGATCGTGACGCAGGCGCGAGAACCCATATTTTACCGCGACTTGGCCGTGCCCGATACGGTTAACGGACGTTTCGACCTGTTGCTGCTGCATCTGTGGCTGCTGCTGCAACGCCTGCGCACGGTTCAAAGCGCCACCGAGCTGTCGCAGGCGCTGTTCGACCGATTCTGCGAGGACATGGACGACAATCTGCGCGAGATGGGGGTGGGCGACCAGACCGTGCCGAAGCGGATGCGAGCCTTCGGCGAGGCCTTTTACGGCCGCGTCCAGGCCTATGACCAGGCCATGGAGGCCGGCGGCAAGGCCCTGGCGGAAGCGATCTGCAAGAATATCTTGAACGGGACCGGCTTGGACCAGGCGGAGCGGCTCGCGGCCTATGCCCGGGCCAGCGAGGCCGCTCTCGGCCGGGCCGACGAGGCTGCGCTGTTGCGGGCCTCGTTTCGGTTTCCCCCAGCGCTTCCCGAGGATGTCACGCCATGAGCCGACCTGCGACCGGATCCCAGCCCGATCCTTGGCGGGCACCTGTCATCGTTGCCCAGATCCCCGACACCGGCCTGCATCGCAAGCTCGAGGCCTCGGCCGGCGAGCGGCAGGCCATCGCGGAGGTCGGCGGCGTACGGGAGGTCCTGTCCGCCAGCGCCGACCTCGACGTGGTGCCCAGGAGCGGCGGCCGGGTTCAGGTGACCGGCACCGTCCGGGCCAGGGTCGGCCAGATCTGCGTGGTCACGCTGGATCCGATCGAGAGCGAGATAGAGGAGGAGATTGATCTGATGTTCGCCCCCGAGCCCGAGGCGCGGCGCCTTGCCGAGCTGATCGAGGAGGGCGAGGACGACTCGGAGGCGCCTGAGGTCGCCGATCCGCCGGAGGCGATCATGGGTGGCATCATCGATCTCGGCCGGGTCGCCACCGATGCCCTGTTCCTCGCCATCGACCCTTATCCGCGCAAGGAGGGGGCCGTGTTCGAGGCGGACGTCACCGCCCTCGATCCGGAGGACCATCCGTTCGCCGCATTGAAGGCGCTGCAGGACAAGAAGAAAGGCCAATAGGTGGGTCTTTCCATGTCGGATCGCCCTGCGAGGGTGCGCGAGGCATTTGCCGGGATGGTTTCAAAGAACCTCTTATCTAGCTGATCTCAATCTGTTTCTTGCGAATTCCGGGGTTTCTCAACCGGATCGCCCAGAAAGCAAAAGGCTGGGGGCAAGAGGTTGTTTCGGGATAACAAAACGCTATTGTCGCGCCCCGGTCGGGGCGCGGCGTGGCGCCTGACCGGTCGCCATGTCCGTGGCGAACCCATCCGCGGCCCCGCTCGTTCAGGACCGCACCAGACCAGGTTTTCCAGGACTTTTATGCCAAGCAAGGTTCGCATTGCGCTTGACGCCATGGGGGGCGACGGCGGCGCCGCCGTGGTCATTCCGGGCGCGGCCATCTCGCTTGGCAGGCATCGCGACACCGAATTCCTGCTGGTCGGCGACCGCGCCAGGATCGAGCCCGAGCTCGACCGGCACCCCCAGCTCAAGGCCGCCTCGAAGATCATCCACACCGACGTGGCCGTCAGCGGGTCGGACAAGCCGAGCCAGGCGCTGCGGCGCGGCCGCAAGACGTCCTCGATGTGGCTTGCCATCGACGCGGTGAAGAAGGGAGAGGCGGATGTCGCGGTCTCCGCCGGCAATACCGGCGCGCTGATGGCGATGTCGCGCTTCCACCTGCGCACGCTGAAGGGGATCGATCGCCCGGCGATTACGGGGATCTGGCCGACCAGGCGCGGCGAGTCCGCCGTGCTCGACCTCGGCGCCACCATCGGTGGCGACGCGCACCATCTGGTGGCGCTCGCACTGATGGGCGCCGCGATGGCGAGCGTGCTGTTCGACAAGAAGCGGCCCACGGTCGGGCTGCTCAATATCGGAACCGAGGAGATCAAGGGGCACGAGGAAATCCGCGAGGCCGGGGAAATCCTGCGTGCCAGGAACCTGCCGGAGCTCGACTATATCGGTTTCGTCGAGGGTGACGGCATCGGCAAGGGGCTGGCCGACGTCATCGTCACCGAAGGTTTCAGCGGCAACATCGCGCTCAAGGCCGCCGAGGGAACCGCCAGGCAGATGGCCGAATTACTCCGCGACGAGATGAAGCGGAGCTGGCTGTCCAAGCTCGGCTATCTCTTTGCCCGCAGCGCCTTCCAGGCCCTGCGCGACAAGATGGATCCGAACAAGTCCAATGGCGGCGTGTTCCTGGGTCTGAACGGACTGGTTGTCAAAAGCCACGGCGGAACCAGCGCCGAAGGCTTTGCCTATGCGATCGATGTTGGCTATGAGATGGCTCACTACGATCTCCTGAACAAGATCAATCAGATGCTCAACCGCGAGGGTGGTGCACTCAATTCGGTGCAGGCCGCGCAGGAGGCTGTTTCGTGACTCAAATTCGTTCGGTCGTGCTCGGCTGCGGCTCCTATCTGCCGGAGCAGGTGGTGACCAACGCCCAATTGGCGGCGCGCATCGACACCTCCGACGAGTGGATCGTGCAGCGCACCGGCATTCGCGAGCGGCGCATCGCGGCCGAGGGCGAGTTCACCTCGCATCTGGCCATCAAGGCGGCGCAGGCCGCGCTCAGCGATGCCGGCCTGGATGCGCAGTCGATCGACCTCATCGTGCTGGCGACCTCGACGCCGGACAACACCTTTCCCGCCACCGCCGTCGCCGTGCAGAACGCGCTCGGCATCAACCACGGCGCGGCCTTCGACCTCCAGGCGGTTTGCTCGGGCTTCGTGTTCGCGCTCGCCACCGCCGACAATTTCCTGCGCACCGGCGCCTTCAAGCGCGCGCTGGTGATCGGCGCCGAGACCTTCTCGCGCATCCTCGACTGGAACGACCGCGGCACCTGCGTGCTGTTCGGCGACGGTGCCGGCGCGGTCGTGCTGGAGGCGCAGGAGCAGCCCGGCAATGCCGCCACCGACCGCGGCGTCGTGACCACGCATCTGCGCTCCGACGGCCGCCACAAGGCAAAGCTGTTCGTCGACGGCGGCCCGTCCTCGACCCAGACCGTCGGCCATCTGCGCATGGAGGGCCGCGAGGTCTTCAAGCATGCGGTCGGCATGATCACCGACGTCATCGTCGATGCCTTCCAGGCGACCGGGCTCGATGCCGACAGCATCGACTGGTTCGTGCCGCACCAGGCCAACAAGCGAATCATCGACGCCTCCGCCCACAAGCTGCATATCGCGCCGGAGAAGGTGGTGCTGACTGTGGACCGTCACGGCAACACCTCGGCCGCCTCGATTCCGCTGGCGCTGTCGGTGGCCCGCAAGGACGGCCGCATCAAGAAGGGCGACCTGGTGCTGCTGGAAGCGATGGGCGGCGGCTTCACCTGGGGCTCCGCGCTGGTGCGCTGGTAGAGCCACACTCGGTAAAATTTTGCCGGAATCAGCTGGGATTATCGATGCGCGTGCATTGATGAGCGCTGTTGACCGCTGTATCGTAACCTCATAATTTCAGACAACAATTGTTCGCCGTGATGTGGGGCAGGGCGATGACCGATCAAAGTAAAACCGTAACGCGAGTCGACCTGTGCGAAGCCGTCTACCAGAAGGTGGGCCTGTCGCGCACGGAATCGTCCGCCTTCGTGGAACTCGTGCTGAAGGAGATCACCGACTGCCTGGAGAAGGGCGAGACGGTGAAATTGTCCTCGTTCGGGTCGTTCATGGTGCGCAAGAAGGGTCAGCGCATCGGCCGTAATCCGAAAACCGGCACCGAAGTGCCGATCTCGCCGCGCCGCGTCATGGTGTTCAAGCCGTCGGCGATCCTGAAGCAGCGGATCAACGCCCAGCATCGGACCAACGGCGACGGCAGCAAGGCACAACCCGAGGCGTAACCGCCTTTCGGAAAGGACTGGCATTTGGACAAGGCGCCGGATGCGTTCCGAACCATCAGCGAAGTAGCGCAGGAGCTCGACATCCCGCAGCACGTGCTGCGGTTCTGGGAGACCCGGTTCTCCCAGATCAAGCCGATGAAGCGCAGCGGCGGCCGCCGCTATTACCGCCCCGACGACGTCGACCTGCTCAAGGGCATCCGCCGGCTGCTCTACGGCGAGGGCTACACCATCCGCGGGGTGCAGCGGATCCTGAAAGAGCACGGCGTCAAATCGGTGCAGGGGCTCGCCGACAGCGCTGCCGCGGTCTCGTTCGGCGCCATCGAGGACGCCATCGGCGCCAGCCTGATGGAGCCCGAGGACGAGGAGGCGCCGATCAAGGGCGTCACCGACACCGACGACGACGACTACCAGGGCGACGAAGAGGAAGGCATCGACTTCCGCTTCACCGAGGTCGACGACGAAGAGATCCTCACCACCTTCCGCAAGGGCGTCACCCCCGCCGCGCCCGCCGGCCCCAGCGCGCTGGACCGCGAACGGCTCGGCCGGGCGCTCGCCGACCTCGTCGCAGCCAAGGAGATGCTGGATCAGGCGCTGAAGGACGGGTGAGGGGCGGTATTCGGACCGCTTGCGGCCAGTTCCGAGCCTGTGGGGCAGGAACGGCAAAATGCTGCGGCCTCGCCTTGCACATCGCGCCGATCCTAGCTAATGGAACGACGTTCGGAGCGTGGCGCAGCCCGGTTAGCGCACTAGTCTGGGAGACTAGGGGTCGGAGGTTCAAATCCTCTCGCTCCGACCAATTTTTCTCAAAGCATTTGTCGGGTGGTTGGACGGTCGGGATAGAGCCCGTGCCGGCGCTGACGCATGTGCGACGGTCGTGGCGGTGGCTGCTGTGGTGGCCGGCAGACTAAAATGCCGAAAACAACCCCATGCACATTAGCGATGCCGTTGCTGGATAATGCTTTTCGATGTTGATTGATGTTTTTCCGAAATCGACTTGACCCGTCGGGCAAAACAGGGGTATGGTGTCATCATGCAGCGTGGGTCAGGACGCCACCGCCTCGACCGCGCTAACGCCTTTGAAGGCTGCCAGTCCCGAAGGTCTCGCGCATCTCCTTGCGGCAACCGTCGCACCCGGCCACGAGCGGCGACGCTCCCCGTCAGCCCAGCTCCGACCCCAGCGCCTGCTCCAGCAGCTTCCGGCTCGGCTCGTAGCGATTGACGAATTGATCGATCAGCAGCGGCGTCAATCCGGTGCGGCAGGCTTCGATGGTGTCGGTGATGTCGGCGAGCTTCATCTGGATCGCGGCGGGGTTGCCGGAGGCGCAGAGTTTTCGGACATAGTCGAGATAGATCTCGCATTCGGCGGGGCCGACCTCCTGGAAGCGGCGGTAATAGTCCGCATTCGGCGGCGGGGTCGTGATGTCGATGATGTCACACGCTTCCTGGCTGATGCCGAGCGCGTTGAGCATCTCGCGGCCGCCGCCACGCTCCATCATCGCATCGTGCAGGAGGGCGGATTCGATATGGGCACGGGTTGCGTCCGGCTTGCGGAAGATCAGGCGGAGCGCCACGCGTTCGAAATGCTGCGCCCAGGGGCGGCCGAGATGATCCCTGATGCCGGCCTGCTGCTGGTCCACGGCCGCGATGATGTCTGTGTACCAGGATGCGCTTGGAACGAGCGTCATGCGTTGGTCCCTTCTCGTCTTGCGTGTTTGCGATTCGAATCCTCGGATGAGAGTTCGATCAGCCGCTGCTCGCTCGGGCGAACGGTGCGGCTGAGGCTGCGCTGGCTTGCGACGTCCTCGACCCGGCGCTGCCAGCCCTCGACCATCGGGCGCATCGCGGCTTCCCAGTCGCCAAGCGCGGCATCGATGTCGTCAGAGTGCGCAACGGCCTCGGCGAGCGCGACGGCGTTGACGATGCTGACGCCGGCACCTTGCCCCAGGCTCGAGGGCATCGCATGGGCGGCATCGCCGACGATCGCCGCGCGTCCTCTCGACCAGGTCGAAAGCGTCGTTGTTGCGTAGCGGTCGTGGCGGCCTGCGTTGCCAACCCGCCGCAATGTCGGCGCGAGATCAGGAAATCGCGCGGTCCAGAGCGCACCGGCGATCGGAACGGACGTCGCTTCGAGATCGGTGATGGGCGCCATCAGGCAGAAATAGAAGGCATCCGGGCCGCATGGCGTGTAGAGCACCCGCAACGGACGTCCCCGGTAATCATAATAATCGTGAATGCTGTTCCAATTGTCGTCGCGCAGTCCGTCGCGATCGAGAAGGATTCGCGTGATGCCGTCCTGGTGCGCGACGCGTGTGATCGGAATGTCCAGCGCTTGCGCGATGGTCGATCTCACGCCGTCGGCGGCGATGACCAGATCGGCTGCGAGCCGGGTGCCGTCTGCGAGGATCAACGCGCCACGCGGATCCGCCGCAACGGCCCGCGATCCACCGGCGATGTTGACGCCGGCGCGTCTTGCCGCATCGATCAGCGCGACATGAAGAGCCGCCCGGGTCGTGGTGACGATGTTTCCGTCGGTGGATGCATTCGATTGCCGCGCGCCGTCGATGTAGACGCAATGCGCGGCAGGTTTGAATGCTCCACGCATGAAGTCGTCGTAGGCACCGGTCTTGCGAAGGGCATCATGGACGAAACCGTGGACATAGAGACCGGCGCCGACGCTTCTTGGCTCGGGATCGGCTTCGTACACGGATACGCGCCATCCCTTGCGCGCCAGCACGGCCGCCGCGGCGAGGCCGGCATAGCCGGCCCCGGCAATCACTGCTGTACGGGTCATTCGGCCGGTGCCTCGATGCCCTTCGGCGACGCTGCGACGTCCCGCGCCGCCGACGTTGCCTCGAGCGTCTTGCCTTTCGTGTTGGGGCCGACCAGCGCCACCACGATGATGCTGGCGATCAGCAGGCCGTCGCTCACCAGGAAGAGCGCGAGCCGGCCGTGCAGCACGGCAAAGATGCCGAACGCCAGCAGCAGAAGGATGCCGCCGACGCGGCCCCAGGCCGAGGCCATGCCCATCGCCGTCGTTCGAATCTCGGTCGGATAGAGCTCAGGCGTATAGGTGTAGATGCAGGTCGACCCGTTGCCGAGGAAGAAGGCGGTGAACCATGCGCAGGCCATGATCGTGACAGGCGTGTTGGCAAGGCCGAACAGCGTGCTGGAGATCCCGATTCCGGCGAAGCAGATCATCAGCCAGTATTTCCGGCCGACGAGATCGAGGAAGTAGCCCGCGCCGATATAGCCGGGAATGAAGCCGGAAAAGATCACCACCGTGAACTCGGTCGATCGCACGATGGAGAAACCGTCCATGGCGAGCAACGTCGGAAGCACGGACTGGAAGGTGTAGAGTACGCCGTACTCGGTGAACCAAACCATCCACAGCATGATGGTTACCGGCAGGACGGCGGGCGCGACGATCTCGCGCCGGCTGACCGGACGGGTGACGGGCACTGGGATCGCAACAACAGGCGGAAGAGTCCCGCCGTTTGATCGCGCCACCTGCGCTTCGATCGATGCAACGATCCGCTCGGCTTCCTCGGTGCGGCCCTGGCTCATCAGCCATCGCGGGCTCTCCGGGAGGAAGGACCGCATCAGGCCGATCAGCAGTGCAAACGGGAAGGTGAGCGCGAGCGTCCAGCGCCAGCCGACTGTCGGGATCAGTAGGAGCGCCCAAACCGGGGACAGGGCGATGCCGATCGCGAAGAACGCCATCATCCAGCCGTTGAAGCGGCCGCGGAGCCGCGAGGGCCACAGCTCTGCCAGATAAGGTGGCACCACGCAGCTCTCCATGCCGACGAAGATCCATGTGAAGAAGTTCAGCAGGCAGAAGACCTCGATGCCGGGGGCCAGCGCGCGGGACGCCGAGAACAGCGAGTAGAGGCCAAGGCTCCAGGTCATGACGGCCTTGCGCCCGAACCGGTCGGCGGCGAAGCCGACGAGGAGGGAGCCGAGCAGATAGCCGCTCAGGCCGATCGCCGAGGTGACGCCGAGCGCGAGCGGGCCGAGGTTCCATTCGGTTCGAAAAGCTGCGAAGGCAAAGCCGGTGACGGCCGTGTCCAACGTGTCGAAGAACAGCGAAAGTCCAGCAATGATAAGAACTTGAATGTGGAAGCGGGAGGGAGGTAGCCGGTCGATTCGGGCAACGAGCCCTTGGGCAGTGATGCTCATGGACGAGATCCTTTGCTTGCGCGAAAACGGCCCGGCGTCGCCCTCGCATGGCACGGCGCAAGTGATAGAATGACCGTGCATGCACAGTTTATGCACGATGAATAAAGCAAGGCAAGATATTTCATGATGGCCAGCAGACCACCTCCGCCGCCCGGCAAAGGGAAGGGCGTCGAGTTCGCCTATACGGCGCTCCGGCGCGAGATCGTGTCGCTCACCTTGCGGCCCGGCACGCCGCTCGATGAGGCGGCCCTCGCGGCAAGATTGGGGCTCTCGCGAACACCCGTGCACGAGGCGCTCGTCAGGCTCGCCTCGGAATCGCTGGTGGTGCTGCTGCCGAACCGCGGCGCGAGCGTCGCAAGCCTCAACTGGGATGACCTTCGCGAGATGTTCGAGGCGCTCGATATCACCCAGCGGCTCGTCACCAGGTGGGCGGCGCTACGCCGAACCGATGCCCAGCTTGCCGAGATCGATGCCGAGCGGCTTGCATTCGAGCAGCATGAAGCGGCGGGACGCGCGGAGGAGATGAACGAAAGCAATTGGCGGTTTCACGCGCTGATCGCTGCCGCCTGCGGCAACAAGCTGATCGAACGCAACTATCTCCACCTGCTCACGCTCGCGCTACGCATCGCCTATCTGGCCTACAATGTGGAGCATTTCGCGTCGAAGGCCGCGTATCAGAAGCACATGGATACGATCCTGACGGAGCACATCGCGATGGTTGCCGCCATCAGGGCCAGGGACGGCGACAAGGCGGATGCCCTGGGACGCTCGCACGCCGATCTCGGCCGGCAACGGATACAGGATGTGCTGACGAGAGGGGTGAGCAATTCGCTGGATATCGCACTTGATCATCCCATCACGATGTTGAAGCAATGATGGTGCGGCCAGGGGATGGCAGCCCTTGTTCGTGATAGCTTCGACGCTGATGGAACGACGTTCGGAGTGTGGCTCAGCTCGATTGGCGCACTAGTCTGGGAGACCTAGGGGTCGGAGGTTCAAATCCTCTCGCTCCGACCAATTCTTTCAAAGCAAGTGGATTGACCGCCGGCTTCGAGCCCGCTTCCGACAGTTGCGCGTTCGCGACAACCTGGAAGCCTACTTGTGCGAGCGCGGATTGCCCAAGGGGGTTACCGCGAACTTCTCCTGCACGGAAAACAGATAGCTCGCAAGCTGCTTGTGCCGCATCTCTGTCACCGAGGCGAGCACTGCTGCGAGTACATTGGCCAGGACGACGGTGCATCCGAAAACGATCCATCCCCCGTCCTTCCAGAGCAGGAACGCTGGATACATGATCGTGTGGTGGAGCAGGTACAGCGTGAAGGAGTATCCGGCAAAGAACCGAACCGTCTGCACGATGGCGGCCGAGCTGGAAGGTTTTGTTGCCTGCGTCGCACCAACGATCCCGTACAAGAACAGAACGAGGAGAGGATAGGTTCTTGGCTGATACTCGGCATAAGGCCGCATAATCATGAAGTAGGCCGCGGCAGATGCCACGGCGATCGCCAGCGAGACCTTGCGAGGCGGGAGCCAACCGCGGCGCGCGAGAAAGTAGACGTAGGCGCCTCCGAGCCACAACAGAAACAAAGATTGGCCGAGCCCATCATTCTGAAGCGCGCCAAAAATGTAGTGGATGGGGATTTGCCCAAAGAACAGGGCGACAGGGATGAGTAGGAGCGCTGCTTGAGGCCGCGCGCCCAAGAAGAAGAGTGCTGCGACAAAGAGATAGATGTGCCATTCGATGACGAGCGTCCACAGCTGACTGCCTGATCCGAATGTTGGCGCCCGCAAGAAACTGAAATGCTCGAGCGGACCGCGGTACGTCTCGATCATGAAGATGTTGGCGACGAACGCCTTAAAATTGTAGCTGGCAGCGAGAGTCGCATCTCCGATGAAATGCAGTGTCAACGCGTCGATCGCGGCGATGGCGAGCAAGCAGGGTACCAGCCCCGAATAAATACGGGCCAAGCGTTCGATGAAAAAATGAGAAAACCCGTACTGCGAGTCTCTGGAAGATCTCTCGACCAAAGTATAGCTGATCAAAAATCCGGACAGCACGAAAAAGAGCAGCACGCCGACGTTTTGCGGGAGAGGCAACGCGCCGCCGCGTAGCTGCGGCATGAAGAAAGAGATTCCGTGTCCGATGCAGACCGCCTGCGCCGCGAGCGCGCGGAGCGCGTCCAGCGCCATCGAAGTTCCGTTCTTGGCGGGATTGAGATTGAACATGGAGGTCTGCTTCTGGAGGTCCGGACACTACGCGACAACCTCCAATCGATCAACCAGCGCGCCCGCTCAATGAAGGGTCCCTCTCCGCTCCGACCATTTGTCCAAATCATTTCTCGGGCGGATTGACCGGGCGTAGGGCGCGCGCCGGCGGGGCCGCGTGCGCGACGATCGGCGGCGGGTGGCTGCTTCGGTGGTCGGCAGTGCGCGGCAGCCCGGTTGTTTTCGAGATTCCTGCGACGTTGAAATTCTTGAGCGTCTGGCCGATCGCCTTGCAGATTGTGTGAGGTTCAGCTGAAGCGAAATGCCTTGTTCAGTTCAGCGGCAATCTCCGAAGTGGGGACTTGTCGGTAAGTCTTGGTCATCTGAGCCTCCCAATGCAGAAGGCCGGCTCAAAGAGCCGGCCTTTATTCGTCTGGATTGAAGCTAATCAGTACCTGGCGATGAGCGGGCCGCCAAAGCGATAGTTCAACCGGACCAGACCAATGTCGACATCCTGACCAATCCGGTCGCTTCCGAGGAAGGCGCCTGTCGGCGCGGTGAAGTTAAGCGTGCGGTGGCCGAGGAAGATGTGGTCGTACTCGACGCCCACGGACCAGTTCGGCGCAAAACCGAACTCCAGGCCTACGCCGACGGTGGCACCCCAGCGCGTTTCGCTGGCTGACGCCAGAAGCGTGCCAGCGCCTGGCGTACCGGCTGCGGCATAGATGTCGTACTTGTCGCCGACCACTGCGCCGCCGCCCTTCACATAAAGCAGGACGCTGTTCCAGGCGTAGCCGACATGACCGGTGAGCAGTCCGAAGGAATCGATGCGAGAACGGTTGCGATCACCAGTAACCAGCCCTGTGCCAGGGAAGACCAAGCTTACGTTGTCGCCACTGAAGTCGGCCCAGTTACCCTGGCCCTCCAGGCCAAACACCCAACTGGCCGACTGCCAGCGATAGCCCAGCTGGCCACCGACCGTGCCGCCCGTCGCATTGTGGCAACCCTCACCCACGAGAGTGCCCGTCACCGGCGTCACGAAATCCCAGCACTTGTGGGCCGAGCCGCCGCCGCCGTTGATGCCGACGTAGAAGCCGCTCCAGTCGTAAATGGCAGCGACCGCAGGGGCCGGAGCCTTGGTGTAGGGTCGCGCGGCAAGATCCGCCGCGCTGGCGGGAGCCGCCAGAGCTAGAGCCAATGTTCCGGCCGCAGCCGCCATTACCTTTTTCATGTGAGTTTCTCCCCAGACTAACGAGTTCAATGAATCGACGTGTTCGCCCGCCTGCCAGATCAAATGCTACGCCTGTGTTCAGGATTTGCTGTAGCCGGCTTGCAACACTTCCTGGCAAAGACAGCGGAGGATTCCCAATCTATGTCAATGGGTTGGGGAACCCTATGCACGATACGATGCACATGCCAAATTAGGGTCGATAGCGAACTAGGCTTGGGAATGGAGTTCGGGCGCCGGCTTTTCTCCGGCGATCGGCGCGGACACGTTTAGCAGCGCAAGCGTTGAGCATTGACGCCCTCTACCTCAAATACCCCACCACCAACCTTGTCGTCTCCTCCACCAGCGTTCGCACCATTTTCTCCGACAGCATCTCGGCCCCGTGCAGCACCGTGTTGTGCGTGACCGCCTCGATCGCGCTGACGCAGATGAAGGTCGCGACGTCGAGGTCGATCTTTCGCATCTCCTTGCGGCGGCTTTCGAGATAGGTGTGCACTAATGTGTGGATCTCGCGGTTGAAGGCCTCGACGTCTTTGAGCTGGCCGGTGCGCGGGATCTGCTCGGCGAGCACGCGGTGCAGTTTCGGATTGATGCGGTGGGCTTCGATCGCGACGGTGACGAGCTTGCGCACGGCCTTGTCGATCGGCAGGTCGGCGACCTCCGCGAGTGCCGTGCGGACGATGCCCATGATCTCCTCGTTGTGACGCTCGATCACGGCGGCGACGAGCGCCTCCTTGCTCGGGAAATATTGGTAGAGCGAGCCGACGCTGACGCCGGCCACTTCCGCGATGCGGTTGGTGCTCGCCTTCTCGAAACCGTCACGCGTCAGAATGCGAGCGGTCGCCTCGACCAGCGCGTCGACGGTGGCGCGGGATCGCGCCTGCAAGGCGTTTTTCCGGGGCTTTGTCGGCGGCGTGCGCGCCATGGCTGTACGATCCGAATGCGAGTTGGAAAAGCGAGCGTATGCTCGCATTATATCCGCCTGTGTTGGCCTTCCGGCAAGCGCCTTCGTCGCCATATGGAAGCGCAAGCCAGGCGGAGAACGGACCATGAGCGTCGCAAGACTTGTGTCGTCCCTGCAGTTTTGTCCTGTCAGGTGCGCGCCGCGCAGGCGCGATCCCGCGCCGAGCTTGCAGAGCCGCTTGCTCAACATCGTGCTGCGGCAGCTTCCCTACAAGCAGCAGCTCGCGTCCGCGGAAGCCGTGCAGGCGCATGTGCAGAAGCTCGCCTTGCAGCCCGCCTCGTTCGAGCCGACGGGGCTGGGCCGCGGCGTCGAGGCGACGCTGACCAAGATGGGCGGCTGGCCGGTCTATTACACGGCGCCGGTCTCGGGCCATGAAGGCTGCAACTTCGTCATGTTCCTGCATGGCGGCGGCTACATCAACGAGATCGTGCCGGCGCATTGGCGCTTCATCGGCGAGATGACGCGCAAGGCGAATGTCGTGTGCGTCGTGCCGATCTATCCGCTGGCGCCGCGCGCCACGGCGAAGGACGTCGTTCCGGCCACGGCCGAGCTGTTGCGGATGCTGCTGGAGGACGCCGGCTCCGCGAAGGTCACATTGGTCGGTAACTCGGCCGGCGCGGGCCTCGCGCTTGCGGCGTGCCAATGGCTGCGCGATCGCGGCCATCGGCAGCCGAACCAGATGGTGCTGATCTCGCCCGCCGCCGATGCCTCGGTCAGCCGTCCCGAGCAGATCGAGCTCGCCAGGCGCGATCCGATCCAGGACATTCCGGGCATCGTCGAGGCCGGGCGGCTCTATGCCGGCGCGCTCGATATCGGCCATCCCTTCGTCAGTCCGCTCAACGGCGCCTTCCGCGCGCTGGCGCCGATGACGATCTTCGCAGGAACGCGCGATCTGCTTTACCCCGACAGCGTCGATCTGGCGGCGCGGGCGAGGGCGGTGGGCGTGCCGGTGGAGCTGCTTCTGATGCGTGATCAGCCGCACAATTATGCGCTGATGCCGACGCCGGAGGGGCGACGGGCGCGTGCGATCATCATGCGCGCGGTGGCGTGAAGGGAAGGTGTGATCGTTGTCACAGAGCGCAGCGACTCAATGAGGCCGGCGCGGTCGAGCCCATGCGGAGGGAAGGGAGCGCGCCTCCGGGGGCGTTTCCTCGATGCTCGTAGTTCTACGGGCCTAGGCGTGGCCCTTGATCTCGTAGTGACCCGGCACGCATTTGAAGCGCTCGAGGCGCCAGTTGGCGTGATAGATCGGATGCTCGCCCATCCATTTCGCTAGGGGGGCCTGTGCGCCGATCGCGCACTGCATCATCGAAATCTCGGGCGTCATGTTGCTGTCGGTCACGATTTCTTCGACGCAACTGCCTGAGCTGGCTGCGCTAAGCCGGCAGAGCACGGCTACGACGGTCACGAACATTCCTGTCACCTCATTGGTCGTTTTGGACCACCTAGATGATGCAAGCGGAGTGCCAGAGCCTGTGACACGCAAACAACACGCTGGCCTGGCCGACTCGACCCAGCGTCCGGAGTCCATTTGGCGATTCGGATTGTAAAAAATCTGCCCATAAACCGAAGCCGGACAAATACGGGAACCAGGCACTTATGCCCGACTGTGACGCCGGCGCCGCGGGCGCTCCCTCGCAACGGCCCGGCTATGTCACGTGCCTTCCTGGCGACGACCGCGCAAGTGCCTCGTCCTTCGAGACGACCGCTTTCAGCGGTCTCCTCAAGATGAGGCTGACGGGCATCAGGATGAGGCTGACAGGCATCGGTGCATGTTGAAACGAGCGCAGCGGACTCTGCCCTCATCCTGAGGGCCCGCCAACGGCGGGCGTCTCGAAGGATGGCTGCGGAGGAGGCTGCGCCAGATGCAATAGTCTTGATCGCACCTAGGCGGCCGATAATCCGCGCGCCGAAATAACTGATGCCGGAGGTTGCATCGCCGATCCGCTTTCATTTGCCGATGCAGCGCTGCTACATTTGCGCGCGCCGGCGGGCGGCGCGGCGACGAAGAAACATACCGACAAGGGAGGGGCCGAAAGTCCCATGAAGGATTTTGCAGGAAAGATCGCGGTCATCACCGGCGGCGGCACAGGAATGGGGCGCGAACTCGCACGGCAACTCGTCGCCGAGGGCTGCAACGTCGCGATGTGCGACGTCTCGGAAGCTGCGATGGCCGAGACCAAGCGGCTGTGCGAGACCGAGAAGCTGCCGCAGGGCCTGCGCGTCACGACCCATGTCGCGGACATTGCGATCGAGGATCATCTGAAGCGTTTTCGCGACGAGCTCGCCGAGCAGCACAAGACCGACCGAATCCATTTGCTGTTCAACAATGCCGGCATCGGCGGCGGCGGCAGCCTGTTCACCAACACGCGCGAGCAGTGGGAGCGCACCTTCAACATCTGCTGGGGCGGGGTCTATCTCGGCGTGCGCACCTTCCTGCCGATGCTGGTGGCGGCGGACGAGGCCCACATCGTCAACACCGCGAGCGTCAACGGCTTCTGGGCCTCGATCGGCATGAACCAGTCGCACACCGCCTACAGCTCGGCGAAGTTCGCGGTGAAGGGATTCACCGAAGCGCTGATCAACGACCTGCGCCTGCACGCGCCGCACGTCAAATGCTCGGTGGTGATGCCGGGCCATATCGGCACCTCCATCGTCTCCAATTCGCGCAAGGTGCAGAGCGCCGACGGGTCGGAGCGGCTTAGCGACGACGAGGTCGCGCTGACCCGCAAGCGCATGGTCGCGGCCGGCGTGCCGGATGCCGACAGGATGTCGGACGAGGACATCCAGGCGGCGTTCGCCGAGCGCGCCCGCAGCTTCCTGGAGGATGCGCCGACGACGGCGGCCGAGGCCGCCAAGATCATTCTCGACGGCGTCAAGGCGGAGCGCTGGCGCATCCTCGTCGGCGAGGACGCCAAGCGATTGGACGAGCGCGTGCGCGCGGCGCCCGAGCAGGCTTACGACCGCGCCTTCTACGAAAGTTTTACGCAGGAGGTCGGCTGGCGGCTCGGCTGAGACTGCCAGCCGGGGGCGTGCCGATGTGGGTATGATAGCCATCATGTCAAGAGGTGCGCGGGAGATTTCGTGCGCCACCTCTTGCCAGTCCCTGGCCGCCTATGCCGGATTGGAATGTCATGCATGCGTCATGGATCGTCGTTCAAGCGATGTTGATCTTGAACGCCTGTAATGCCGCGCGCGGCGTCTTGGTCGGGGAACAGAAATAGTCTAATCAATCAGGGATAACGCGATGATCGAGCGTAGCTCCCGATGATGCCCGCATGCCTCTCCGACGACTGGACCCTTTGCCCGGAGCGAGAGGATATCTCCGCCGAGTTCGCGCGGCTGCTGACCGCGGCCCAGGAGGGCGGCGCCACCATCGCCGAATGCCTGATGATCGCGCGGCAGCTGAAGCGGGGCGATGACAGCTCCTGGCATGGCGAGTGGAAGAAGCTGGCGCGAGCCAACCGGCAGCGCGCCGAGGCCGCCTTCGCGGAAGGTCACATGGCCAGCGCACAGCGCAACTGGCTGCGGGCCATGAACTATTATGGCGCGGCGGCGATGCCGCTGGAGCAGGACGACGAGCGCCGCTGGGTCGCGGTGCTCGCGATGCAGGAATGCGCGCGCCGCTACCTTTCGGCGCGCAGCCCGGCGGGCGAGGTCGTGACCATTCCCTGGCTCGAGGGACACGCGCTGCAGGGCTACTTCGTCCCTGCGCCGTCCGGCAACGTGCGAGCGCCGACCGTGATCTGCATCGGCGAGCCCGGCCACCGCAAGGAAGAATTCCTGTTCAAGCTGGTGCCGCACGCGCGCGAGCGCGGATTCTCGCTGCTGGCCCTGGATCTGTTCGGCGAGCAGCGCGACGATTACATCGAGGCGCTGTTGCGGCGCCGCGATCTCGAAGGCGCGATTCCCTGCGTCATGGACTATCTGGAGGGGCGCAGCGACATCGATTTCGCGCGCGTCGGCATCATTGCCGATGGCTGGGGCTCTTCCTTCGTGGCGCGCGCGGTGTTGCAGGAGCCGCGGCTTGCCGCCGCGGTCTGCGACGGCGGCCTGTGGGACCTGCACGAGCGGGCCTTCTTTGCCAGCCGATTCGCGCTGAGCGACGTCAGCATCGTGCCGGTGCCGCATGCGCCGCTGATGGCCTCCAGCGCCGACTGCCCGGTGCTGATCACGCTCGGCGAGGACGGCTGGCTCAAGGCCGACCGGGCGCGTCAGATCGTCCAAAGCTCCCGGCTCGACAGCTCGGATGTGATGTTGAAGGTGTTCACGGCGGCCGAGACCGGCGCGGCGCAGTCCCATGCGGACAATCCGAGCCTTGCCAACGAATACATCTTCGACTGGCTCGAATCGCGGCTCGGCGCCGCCGCCCGGCGGATCTGAGCGCCGCCTTGGGGTGCTAGAAGTCGAGCGAGATCCGGACGCAGGCCTTCTCGAGGCGATTCTTCAGCGTCGCGAGCTTGGCGGTGAATTCGGTCAGCTCGTCCTCGTCGAACTCCTGGAAGACGAATTCGCGAATCGTCTTGTACTGCTCGTTGAGGCTCGCGATGTGCTTCTGCGTCTTCTCGGCCAGCGACAACCGCACCACGCGGGCGTCGGTCGGCGAGGGGCGACGGCGCAACAGGCCCTTCTTCTCGAGCAGCTTGGACTGGGTGGTGACGAAGGACGGATCGACGTGAAGGAGCTTGGAGACGACGTTGATCGGGATGCCGTCGTCCTTGTCGAGGTCGGAGATGGCCATCAGGATCAGCCATTGCGGGCCGCTGATGCCGAGCGTTTTCGCCCAGAACTGACGCAATTCCTCCAGATACATGTTGATCGACGAGATCTCCCAGGTGAAGCGCCTGATGATATCCAGATTGCCGGTCGAGCGCAGGCGCGCTCCTTCTTTCCTCGTCGCGGACACAGCGTCACTCCCGTGAACCCGTTGTTCAGGCCGGTGTTCGTGGACGGCCATAGTCCACGCAAGCCTACTCTGACGCAAGTGCAGGGCAGGGTAATTGTGTCACGAAAACTACAAATATGATCAGCTCAGCAGATCGGCTGGGACCCCCGGGGGTGTTGCGCGCGGGGCACAGGTTTAGCGAAACCACAAAGCTTAGTAGATAAAGTATTTTGTGTAGATGAATGGCGCGGATATGTTGCTCGTGGCGGTGGGGGGTACTCGATCGTCCCGTTGCAGGTGGTTCGCTCACGTCCCTCGCGTCGAAAGCGAGTGTGTCCGAAGCGCAAAGTGGCCGAGCGGATTTGAAGAGACGGGGATCTGGGGGGCCTCACGGTCCAGTCTCCGTAAAATGAGCAACTTGGAGGTTTTATATGAAAATGGTGAAGAGCCTATTGCTCGGCACTGCGGCGGGACTGATCGCCGTCGGTGGAGCTCAGGCGGCTGATCTCCCCGTGAAGGCCAAGGCGGTCGAATACGTGCGGATCTGCTCGCTGTACGGCGCAGGTTTCTACTACATCCCGGGCACTGACACCTGCATCAAGCTGGGTGGTTACGTCCGCGCCGACATGCTTCTCGGCGGCGGCGGCGACTACGGTTTCAGGAACGGCACGACCAGCGTGAACGGTGGCTCCAATAACCGTCTGACGAACTACTACTTCAGCCGCGCTCGTTTTGACTTCAATGTCGACACCCGCACGGCGACCGAGTACGGCGTTGTTCGTACCTATGCTGACGCGGTGTTCAGCTATGATTCGCAGAACGTCACTGGCAGCAACCCGTCGACCTTCTCGACCGGTTCGGCGACGCTCGGCCTCTACCATGCGTTCATCCAGTTCGCTGGTTTCACCTTCGGCCGCACCGTCTCGATCTTCGACGCTCCGTGGCAGAGCTATCCGGCTGGCGGTCCCGATACCATTCCGGGCGGCTCCAACCACACCAACGGCGTGAACCAGGTTGCCTACACGGCTGACTTCGGCCAAGGCATCACTGCTTCGTTCGCGCTGCAGGACGAGACCTCGGCGAACAATGGTCAGTCGAACCTCTGGAACGTGTCGTCGGGCACGGCCGCCCAGTTCGTGACGGGCGTCTATGGTGCCAGCGCCTGGGGCGGCACGCGTTCGCCCGATATCATCGGTCAGGTTCGTGTCGACCAAGCCTGGGGTCTGGCCCAGATCTCGGTCGCGGCGCATGACATCCATGCCGGCTATTACGGCGCGACGGAAGTCAG
Source organism: Bradyrhizobium frederickii (assembly GCF_004570865.1). Classification (GTDB taxonomy): domain Bacteria; phylum Pseudomonadota; class Alphaproteobacteria; order Rhizobiales; family Xanthobacteraceae; genus Bradyrhizobium; species Bradyrhizobium frederickii. The sequence goes on along the minus strand of NZ_SPQS01000012.1, from coordinate 177,418 downwards.
CGGTCACCCGTCCGACAAGTGGGGCTGGGCAGTGCAGGGTGCCTTGTCGATCAAGAACATCCCGACCGGCGCAGGCGACGTCATCAACCTGCAGGCGGTCTACACCGACGGTGCAACCCGCTACAATTTCCAGAGCCTGTTCCCGCAGAGCTTCTTCATGTTCAGCGGTAGCGGCAACGGGGCGTATCAGAGCACTGGCTTCGCTGGCGTTGCCGACGGCGTCTTCGGCACCGGGACCGGCATCGATACCGTCAAGACCTGGGGCTTCCGCGGTGGCTACACCCACAACTGGAGCCCGAACTGGGCCAGCGCGATCTACGGTGGCTATGCCCAGCTGAGGTACGGCACCACGGGCAAGGCGCTGATCTGCACCAGCTTCGCCGCGATCGGGTTGGCCGGTTCGACGTGTAATCCGGACTTCAACTTCGCAGTGGTCGGTGTGAACACCGTCTGGACCCCGGTCAAGAACCTGGCGTTCACGGCCGACCTGAGCTACTCGCGTCTGGACCAGAAGTACTCCGGCAACATCGCGAGCCCGGGCATTGCCAGCGCGGCCAAGCCGGCGGCCGTGTACGAGCTGAAGGACCAGAACTCGGTGAGCATGATGCTGCGCGCTCAGCGCAACTTCTGATCATCGATCGCGCAAATCGATGAGAGCCCCGGCGGGAAACCGCCGGGGCTTTTTCACAGGTGTGGTCTTCGGAAAATCGAATGGCCGTTGCGGAACACGAAGGCGAGCCATGCGATTCGATCGCGGCAAATTTATTTACTTACTTGAGCTACTAAGCTATATAGCACTCAGCCAGATACGAAAGTTGCGGCTCTTAGCTTCATGCTAAGCCTCCAGAAACCTCCGGCGATGCCCCGCCGGAGGTTTTTTTTCGTCGAGATGCGCGCAACGTCAGCCGCGTATCGCGCGGGCGCGCGCGGGCGGCCGGTAGGCGAGGCGGCTGTGGCCGGCGCAATAGGGCTGCCCGTCCGGCGCCGTGTTGCCGCAGAAGCAGAAATCGTCTGCGCCCGGCGTCGAGATCGGCCAGCGGCAGCGGTTCTCGGCGAGCTCCAGCAGCGAGCAGCGATTCGCCTCGTCGATCGGACCCGTCACCACGGGGGCGTCGGTGTCGCCATAGATCGTGGCGAGCATCTCGTATTGCAGCCGCGGCACGGCCTTCGCCCGCGCTGCGCCTCTGTCCTGAACCTTGCGCTCATCACCGGTGCGGCCACGCGTCAGGTTGAGACGGGATAGCTTGCCGATCACGGCGTTGCGGCTGACGCCGATGTCGGCGGCAATCTCGCGGCAGGAGAGGCCGGCCTCGAAGTGCTGCTTCAGGAGTTCAATTCGTTCGTCGGTCCAGGTGGGTGAGAGAACAGGCATTTGTAAACGGTCCCAGGTTGCAGATGTCAGCCATCCGCCTCGAGATCCGTCCGCCTCACGCACCGAGCGCGCTCACGTCCTGCCATTGTCGCGGATCGACAAAAGCCCGTCCTTGATGGCGAGACGGATGCCTTCCTCGATCAAGGTGCGTGCGACGCCGGGAACGCTGGTGCCGTGGGTGCCCTGTCTCACCAGCTTCTCCAGGTAGGTGATGGTCGAGAGCGCCAAGGTTACGGGAATGCGGTCAGTCTCGGCTTTTTCGGTGGCCATGGCCCGAACGCTAGCCTCTTACTCGGGTACATAAAAGTAACGATTAAGACTCTATTTAGGTTCAGGGGCGGAAGTCAAATGCATGCTGCGCTTGACGCTCAGCGTGTTGGAATCGCACAGGAAATTAGACGCGACTCGACGCGCCGCGCGGCAGGCCGGGCGGCGGCGGGGGCGTCAGCAGGTCGGGAGGAGCGGCCGAGCTCAGCCGTGCACGATGGCCTTTTCGATCATGCAATGGATGCCTTTCGACCCGTTGACGGTCTGGGTCACCCTGAGATCGGCGGCCAGGCTGCACAGTGTGTAGGCATCCTCGCGCGACAGGTTTCGCGTCTCGCCGAGCAGCGCGATCATGTCGCGCAGCGCGCGCACCACGCATTGGTCGAGGTCGGGGTCCATCGCCATCGTCATGTAGTGAGTCGCCGTCTCGGCGCGGGGATAGTCGAACCTGAGATCCTTGCGCAGCGTCAGGCGGAAGCGGCCCTGCAGCGCGGTCTCGATCGCGGTGACGCAGACCTCGCCGTCGCCCTGCACGCCATGGCCGTCGCCGCAGGAGAACATCGCGCCCGGCACGAACACCGGCAGATAGAGCGTCGCGCCGGCGCCGAGCTCCTTGTTGTCGAGATTGCCGCCCATGGCGCGCGGGATCAGCGAGGAGATGCGTCCCCAGGCTGGCGGCGGCGATACGCCCATCACGCCGAAGAACGGCTTGAGCGGCAGGTCGAGGCCCCACGGCATGCGGCCGGTCATCCTGGTACGGTCGAGCGGGATGTTCAGGATACGCGTCTCGTGGAAATCGTCGGGCAGGGTGCCGGCCAGCGGCTTGATCATGTTCCAGCCCCAATCCTGCCGAAGCTGAACGTCGAGGATCTCGACCGCGAGCACGTCGCCGGGCTCGGCGCCCTCGACCGCGATCGGACCGGTGAGAATGTGGCCGGGCAGCATGCGCTCGTTGCTGGCATGAACCTCGAACATTTCGGGCGGAATGTGAAACTTGTCGCGGTCGGGCAGCATGTCCGGTCCGCCGCTGATAGTGTCGACCGTCACCTCATCGCCGCTCGCGATAGTGAGGACGGGCTCCAGCGCGGCTTCGAAGAAGCCCCAATGGCAGGTCTTGGGGCTGGAATGCAGGTGGTGATGGGTCATTTGCCGCGTCCGGTCGCTTTGATCAGGCCGGGCTTGACCCGGTGATCGATCCTCTTTCAAGAAGCTTTCTGAAGATCGCCGGGCAGGTCAAGCCCCGCGCAGACTGGCAAGCTCATTTCCGCGAGGCTCCCCTGTTCTTCGTTCTGTCCAAGACAATCGGCACCGCGCTGCTGCCGATCAACCTTCTGGTCGAGCTCGGCATCGTCTCGCTGGTGCTGATGGCGACGCGCTTTGCCGCGCTGGGCCGCAGGCTGGCCGTGACCACGCTGGTGCTGCTGGCGCTGGCGGCGTTCTCGCCGCTCGGCAATCTCCTGATCTATCCGCTGGAATCGCGCTTTCCGGCGTGGGACGCCTCGCGCGGGGCGCCCGACGGCATCATCGTGCTCGGCGGCTCGGTCGACACCGACCTGTCGGCGGCGCATCGCACGCCGGTCGTCGCGCACGCCGCCGATCGTCTGTTCGCGCCGGCCGAGCTCGCGCGCCGCTATCCGAATGCGCGCATCGTGTTTACCGGAGGGAGCGCGAACCTCGTCTCTCACGATGCCAGGGAAGCTGACTATTCCGCGCCGATCCTGGAGAATCTGGGCATCCCGAAAGAGCGTCTGATCCTCGAGCGCAATTCGCGGAACACCTGGGAGAATGCGGTCTTCACGAAGCAGCTGGTGACGCCGAAGCCGGGCGAGCGCTGGCTTCTGGTGACGTCGGCCTTCCACATGCCGCGCTCGATGGGAATCTTCCGCAAGGCCGGATTTGAGGTCGAGGCCTATCCGGTCGACTGGCGGATGGGCGGACGGGACGATCTATTCTCCTTCACCAACATGGCCGCGGACGGGCTGCGACGGACCGAAGTGGCCGTCCGCGAGTGGATCGGCCTCGTGGCCTACCGCCTGATGGGCAGGACCGGCGAGTTGCTTCCGGGACCTGCGAAGGACTAAAACGAACCGCAAAACAAGAATACGCGGCGCACGGTCGCTGCGGCCGGAGGAAGCCATGCAACAGCACAGTGCAGACAGCATCGATCTTGCCGGCCTCGTCGCCGATCTCAACAGCCTGCTGCGGCTGAAGACCAATGTGATCGGCATGAAGCTGTTCGCGCAAGCGGCGGAGATGGAGGCGATCCCGAAAATCCGGCGGCCGAATGCGATCCACACCACCGACCAGATCGTCAGCATGGCGGCGCGGCTGGGCTGGACCGTCGGCATCACCGCCGACGATCTTGTAGGTAGCCAGTGCCGCGCGGTGATCGGACTTAGCCCGCAGGACGACAAATGGCTCGCCGGCGAAAACTATGTCGGGGTCTGGCACGGCACGGCGGAGGATGCGCGCAAGCGCCAGGAGGCGCTGGACGTGGTCCCGTTCGGCCAATATCAGGCGCTCGCCGTCAGTCCGCTCGCGAGCGGCCGGCTCGATCCGCCCGACATCTGCCTCGTCTATGCGACGCCCGGGCAGATGATCATCCTGATCAACGGGCTGCAATATACCGGCTACAAGAAGTTCGAATGGGGCGTGGTCGGCGAGACCGCGTGCGCGGATTCCTGGGGGCGGGCGCTCAAGACCGGGGAGCCCAGCCTGTCCTTGCCATGCTATGCCGAACGGCGCTATGGCGGCGTGCCGGACGAGGAGATGCTGATGGCCTTGAAACCCGCGCATCTCGCCAAGGCGATCGAGGGCATGAAGGCGCTGGCCAAGAATGGTCTGCGCTATCCGATCCCGCCCTATGGCATCCAAAGCGACGTCCGTGCCGGCATGGGCGTGAGTTACGCGAAAAAGTAAGGGACGAGCATGAGCTCTGCGAAATTCGACATCGTCGTCTACGGCGCGACCGGTTTCACCGGCCAGCTCGTCGCCGAATATCTGGCGGCGCAATACAAGGACGACAAGTCGCTGACATGGGCGATGGCCGGCCGCAGCCTGGACAAGCTGAAATCGGTGCGCGATGCGATCGGTGCGCCCGCCGATACGCCGCTGATCGTGGCGGATGCGTCGGACGCTGCGTCGCTGAAGGCGATGGTGGCGCAGACGAGGTCCGTGATCACGACGGTGGGGCCGTACCAGTTCTATGGCGAGGACCTACTCGCGGCCTGCGTCGCTGCGGGTGCGGATTATTTCGATCTCTGCGGCGAGCCGGTCTGGATGCGGCAGATGATCGACAAGTACGAGGCGGCGGCCAAGGCGAGCGGCTCGCGCATCGTGTTCTCCTGCGGTTACGATTCCGTGCCGTTCGAGCTCGGCACGTTCTTCGTGCAGGAAGAAGCCAGGCGCGTGTTCGGCGCGCCGGCCGCGCGCGTGAAGGGCCGCGTGCGCGACATGCGCGGCACGCTGTCAGGCGGCACCGCGGCGAGTGCCAAAGCGACTTTCGATGCGGTCGCCAAGGACCTCAGCCTCGTCGCCATTCTCAACGACCATTTTGCGCTGACGCCGGGGTTCACCGGCCCGAAGCAGCCCAAGGGCAACCGGGCGGCTTACGAGGAGGATCTGCAATCCTGGGCCGCCCCGTTCATGATGGCGCTGATCAACACCCGCAACGTCCATCGTTCCAACATGCTGATGGGCTTTCCCTACGGCAAGGATTTCGTCTACGACGAGATGGTCCTGACCGGTCCCGGCGAGAAGGGCGAGGCCAACGCAAAGCGCGTGATGGCGGCCAATGCCGAGAAGACCGGCCCTAACGCGCCGAAGCCGGGCGAAGGGCCGTCGAAGGAGGAGCGCGAGAACGGCTTGTTCGATCTGCTCTACGTCGCGATCGCACCGGACGGACGCCAGGTCCGCGCCGGCGTCACCGGCGACCGCGATCCCGGCTACGGCTCGACCTCCAAGATGATCTCCGAATGCGCGATCTGCCTGCTGCGTGATGCGACGGATGTTCCGGGCGGCTTCTGGACGCCGGGCGCGGCCATGCAGCACAAGCTGGTCAAGCGGCTGGTCGATCACGCCGGGCTGACGTTCGAGGTGGAGACGTGAGCCTTCGCTTTCTCACCTGTTGCGGGACCGGGCTTTCATTCTCAAGCCGTCTCGCGCGTTGAGCATGAGCAGGGTGATGTTCGCAGCTCCGGCGATAAGCTCAAGAGCCTGGACCGCATAGAAGACTGCATCGAGCTCGGCGGCCTTCGCCTTGTGTGCGAGAAAGAAAGCGGCGGGGACAAGCACGAGAAGGCCGTTAGCCGCGATCAGCGGCATTCGCTTGATCTTCGCGCCGATCAGGCCGGCTCGCCGCCCCTGTGAAAGCGCAAGGCCCGATCCGGCCGTCGCCGCAAGCGCAGGGATCAGCACGAGAAAGCCCCACGGTATGGCAGTCTTGACGGCAGCGATGACGGATTGGGACGCGAAGAGCTCGCTGAACGCAGTAGAGAGCCAGAAAGTCGAGATCGTGAGAAGCGCGGTCCCGCCTGCAACGGGATGAATCATCTTGATCACGGCCTGTTTCCCTTCTGGTTATCGTTCGAGCCCCGAGGCGACCCCGGTGGGTGCGATGCGACCGCCGCGAACGTGACCCAGCCTTCTGCGGGGCGCGTTTCATGACGTAAGATTTCCGCTGCTACCGCTTCATGCGGCGCGGAAATCGGGCCCGCGCCTCCGAGAAGCGGCGGCCTCAGAACGGCATTCGGTGGGGTCGGCTGGATCGCATGGCGCATCACGGGCATGACAAACTCTCGCGTCTGGTCCAATATGACATCATGGTGTCGAAGTCGGCGCCAGCGATAGCCCAATTGACATGATGGTGTCAATAGGGATTTATGGAGTCAATATGCGCGCTATCAAGCGATCTCCGGCGGGTGACGCCATGACCGATCTCATTCTCGACCTATTCAGGGTCAATAACCTGACCTTGACGTGGGGCGATCGTTGGCGCGGACCGTGCGCAGCCGGTCGCCTGGCTCGCCCGCGACCTCGGCGCTAACCGCCAGAACGTTCAGCGTATCGTCAATGACCTGGCCCATGAAGGGCTCGTCACCTTTGAACTCAATCCACATCATCGCCGCGCCCATCTCGTGGTCCTGACCGACAAGGGACTGAAGACCTACGACGCTGCCATCCGCCTGTATGCCCCCAAGATCAACTCGCTGGTACAAGGTCTCCCGATAGAAGAGATCAAGACCGCCGGCCGCCTCATCAAGGCGCTGCGCAAGAAGCTCGAACAGGAAGTGAGTGCAGATGCCTGACCAGACCTTTGCGCAACGTCCATTTGAATATCCTGGACGACAATGCGGCGCCGAACCGCGACGCTCCAGAAGCTGTCAGCCTCGAGAGAGCGTTCCCATCTCAAGCTGAAGGCGCTTCGTCTTCGGCCCTGATCCTGTAGATCTGTGCGGCCGCGATCATGCCCCACATCGCGCCAAGCATCATCCAGAAGTGCCGCCAGTGGTCGGTGTCGATCACGAAGCTTTCGCCGACGGTGCCGACGAAGGCGGAGAAGATCGCGAGATAAGCGCGCTGCCAGGGCACCGGGACGAAGATGTGGCGGAAGCCCATGATCACTGTGGTGAAGACCAGCGCGGGATAGCACACGCCGGACAGCCAGCCGCCGGACATGAAGGCGTTGAGATAGGAGTTGTGGGTGTCCTCGGGAAAGAAGCGGTGGAATTGCAAGGGACCGATGCCGAACGGCAGGTCGAGCGCCATCTCCGCGCCGAGGATGTGACGGCCGAACCGGCCGAAGCGGCCTTCGTCATAGCTCTGGTCGAAGCTTGCGCGCTGCTTGAACATCTCCGCGGTGGACTCGAACGACAGCAGCACCGCGATCAGCGCCAGCCCCAGCACCGCGGCCACGACCGCCATGACGACGATGCGCGATCGCTGCGCGTTGGTGCGGCCGGTCAGCACCATCAGCGCCAGCATGAAGGCCGAGGTCAGCACCAACCCGCCCCAGGCGGCACGCGAGAAGGCGAGCAGGATCGCCAGCGCCATGATGGCGAAGGCGATGACGTTGCGGAACGCCTTGGCCAGCTTGTCCGATACCACGCTCTGCAGCGCAAACAGCGCTGGCAGGATCAGGAAGGCGCCGAGCACGTTCGGGTCCTTGAACGTGCCGCGCGCCCGTCCGTAGAGCGTGAGGAGGTCGTTGCCGCCAGGCACCAGGTGGAAGTAGCCGGCGACCGCCAGGAGCGAAGCCACCATCGCGCCGACCACGAGCCCGCGGCGGAGCATGTCGAGCCGGGCCGCGGTGTCCTCGGACATCACCATGGCGAAGAACACGACGGTCACCGCCATGTACCAGGAGGTCGCGATCCAGCTCACCACCTCGGACTGCTCGAACAGCGGGATCGCGCTGATCGTGTAGCCGAGATTGAGCAGGACCAGCAGTGCGATCAGCGGCATCAGCGCGAGCCGCAAGCGAAGGCCGGTGGCGAAGAACGTGACGGCGGCAAATAGCGTCACGATCTCGTAGGGGCTCGGTTCGATGAAGACGACCGCGCCGGAGGCGCCGACCAGCCACACCAGCGCGCGCTGCAGCGCCAGCACGCCGGGCGCGGCCAGTTTCACTCCATCGGCTGTCGCCGCATACGCCATCACTTGCTCATACGCTTACGCAACTCGTACGCCACAACTTCCGCTGTCATCGCCCGGCTTGACCGGGCGATCCAGTACTCCGCGGCGCGCGTTGCAGAAAAACGGCCGGAGCTGCGGCGTACTGGATGCCCCGGTCAAGCCGGGGCATGACGGAAACTCAATACGCGTTCTCGTTCTTGGTCAGTAGCGAGATCGGCGTCTTCAGGAGAATGTAGAGGTCGAACAGCACCGACCAGTTTTCGATGTAATAGAGGTCGAACTCGACGCGCTTCTGAATCTTCTCTTCGTTGTCGATCTCGCCGCGCCAGCCGTTGATCTGGGCCCAGCCGGTGATGCCCGGCTTGACGCGGTGGCGGGCGAAATAGCCGTCGACGGCCTCGTCGAACAGCCGGCTCTGCAGCTTGCCCTGCACCGCGTGGGGGCGCGGGCCGACCAGGGAGAGATTGCCGGCGAAGACCACGTTGAAGAGCTGCGGCAGCTCGTCGAGGCTGGTCTTGCGGATGAAGCGGCCGACGCGGGTGACGCGCGGATCGTTCTTGGTCACGACCTTGGAGGCGATGGGATCGGCCTGGTGATGGTACATCGAGCGGAACTTGTAGACGTCGATGCGCTCGTTGTTGAAGCCGAAGCGCTTCTGGCGGAACAGCACGGGTCCCGGGCTGTCGAGCTTCACCGCGAGCGCGACGAGGCCCATCACCGGCAGGGCCGCGAGCAGGGCAAGGCTGCCGACGACGCGGTCGAACAGCCATTTCATCACGAGATCCCAATCCGTGATCGGCGCCTCGAACACGTCGAGAGTCGGCACCTCGCCGAGATAGGAATAGGAGCGCGGCCGGAAGCGCAGCTTGTTGGTGTGCGCGGAGAGGCGGATGTCGACGGGCAGCACCCAGAGCTTCTTCAGCATCTCCAGGATGCGCGTCTCGGCCGAGATCGGCAGCGCGAACAGCACGAGATCGACGCGGGTGCGGCGGGCGAACTCGAGGATGTCGTCGACCTTGCCGAGCTTGTGCGCCCCGGCGCAGGTGTCGAGCGCGCGGCTGTCGTTGCGGTCGTCGAACACGCCGAGCACGTGGATGTCGGAATCCTCCTGCGCCTTCAGCGCCTCGACCAGCTGCTCGCCGTTGCTGTCGGAGCCGACGATGATGGTGCGGCGGTCGAGCCGGCCCTGGCGCGCCCAGCCGCGCACCAGCGAGCGCAGCACCAGTCGCTCGGCGATCAGGGCGGCGAGCCCGAGGACGTAGAAGGCGGCCAGCCACAGCCGGGAGATTTCGCTGCCGTATTTGGCGAAGAAGGAGATGCCGATGAACAGCAGGAAGACGAAAGACCAGGACGAGATCATCCGCGTCATCTGCCGCAGCTGTCCGCGGAACAGCTGGACCTGATAGAGGTCGGCGGCCTGGAAGCAGACCACGGCGGCGACCGCGACGGCGACGACCTCCCCAGGGTAGACCCAGCTGAAGCCCGAGAGCGGCATCACGTAGCCGACATAGAGCGCGATGCCAACGAGGCTCAGCAGCGCGAAGTCGGCGAGGCGCACGAAGCCGGCGATCACGATCGGCGAATAGGCGCGGGAGACCTTCTGGTTGACGACTTCGAGCGCTGCCGGCGAGAGCCGGCGACGGCGCTCGACGAAAGATGGGTCAGCGGGCTTCGCCGCAGCGCTGGTCGCGGCGTCGAGCATCGAGCGTGCGTTGAGCGGTTCCACGGGCGTCCACGTCCATTTCAAAGCCCGCGGCACGGCGTTGAGCGCCCGGGCGAGCATCCCCTGGACCTTGGACTATCGAACAAATCGGAAGATTCTCTAAAGCGGGTCTTAAGAATGGTTAGTGATCGGTAAATGCGTCGCGATAGCCGGCGAGCACGCCGTCGACCATCGCGGCTTGCGAGAAATGCGCGGAGATGCGTTCCCGCAAGGTGGCGGCGCGCTGTGCGGTGGTCTGCGGATCGTTCAGCGCTGCGGCGATCGCTTCCGCCATGGCCTCGGGATTGCTCGGCGCGAACAGAGCGGGGCTGTCGGCGCCGAAGATTTCGGGGATGCCGCCGATTCTGGACCCGATCATCGGGATGCCGGCAGCGCCGGCTTCGATCACGACATAGGGCATGGAATCGCCGCGCGAGGGGACGACCAGCAACCGCCCCTTGGAGAAGCCGTAGCGCGCCTTGACGTGGCCGATGAAGCGGATCGCATGGGTGAGGCCGAGCGTCTCCACCTGCGCCTTCAGCGCCGCCATTTCCTCGCCGTCGCCGCCGAGCGTCAAGGTGACCTTCCTGCCGCCCTCGTGCAGGCGCGCCACGGCATCGATCAGGAGATCCGCACCCTTGATGTGCCTGAACTCGCCGACATAGCAGAGGTCGGTGGCATCGTCGGCGGTCACGACAGGCTCGAACTCCTCGGGCGTGACGCCGTTGAAGACGCAACGCACCACGCCCTTGGGGGTGCCGACGATGCGTTGATAGGTGTCGCGGGCGAACGCGCTCTCGAACAGGAACAGGTCGGTCGAATCCATCAGCGCGCGCTCCAGCCGCGCGTAGAACTCGCCCTTGAAGGTGTTGAGGGGATAATGCAGCGAGCCGCCATGGGGCGTGTAGATGCGGATGGTGTCGTCGGAGCGTCGCCGCATCCGGATGAAGGCGCCGGCCTTGGCGCCGTGGCCGTGCATGACGTCGGGCTTCAGCGTGGCGATCAGGCGCCGCATGCGTAGCCACACCAGGACGTCGTCCGGCGAGGGCTCGCGGCGGATCGCGAGCCGGTGCACGCCGAGCTTCAGCCGCGGCGCGAGCTCGGCAAGTGCCTTGTCGGCACGTTGGCCGCCGGTGAGACTGTCGGCGAGAATGCCGACATGATGGCCGCGGTCGACCTGGCCGTTGGCGATATCGAGGATATGGCGGAAGATGCCGCCGACCGGAGCGCGCACGGCGTGCAGGATACGAAGCGGCCGGTCAGGAGAGGGAGGCATGTATCAAAACCAGCGCTCGACGGCGAATGCCGAACAATTCCTTGGAAATATCGAGATGGATTAAGGGGCCTCGTGGTTAACAAACGGTGACGAGCGTGCGTGCGGCCATCGCCGACGCCGCGATTAACCCAGCGGCAACCTTAATGGAGTGTAATCGCCCCGGTTGCGGTAGCTTGGTGGCGTTGCCCTGCGGGAGTGTTCGATGCGTTTAGCGTTCTGGCGTGCCGGCAAGGACAAGGCGGTAATTGCGCGTGCCGTGTCAAAGCCGAAGGCCGAAGTCGCGCCCAAAGCTGATAAGGCTGACAAGGCTGAAGTCAAGGTCGAGCCCAGGATTGAAGCAAGGCCTGCACCGATCGTCACGAAGCAGGCGCAAGTTGAAGCCGGCGATATCGACCTGCACGCGCTCGGAGCGGCATTGGCGCGCAAGCGCGGCTGGATCGTCGTGCCGACGGTGCTGGCGCTGGTCGCCTCAATTGCCGCCGTCAATCTCGTCACGCCGCGCTACAAGTCCGAATCGCGCATCCTGATCGATGGCCGCGAGAACGTATTCCTGCGCCCGAACAGCGACCGCGCCGAGGAGCGCCAGGCGCTCGACGCCGAGGCCGTCACCAGCCAGGTGCAGCTCGTGCTGTCGCGCGATCTCGCGCGCGAGATCATCAGGAAGAACAAGCTTGCCGAACGTCCCGAATTCGATCCCGTGCTGCAAGGCGTCTCGCCGCTGAAGTCGTTGGCCGCGATGATCGGGCTCGGCCGCGATCCGTTCTCGATGACGCCGGAAGAGCGCGTGCTCGATGCCTATTACGAGCGCCTGCAGGCCTACGCCGTCGACAAGTCGCGCGTGATCGTTGTCGAATTCCAATCCGCCGATTCCGAGCTTGCGGCGCGCGTCGCCAATTCGATCGCCGACGGCTATCTCGTGCTGCAGCAGGCGGTCCGCCAGGAGCAGGCCAAGAACGCCAGCCAGTGGCTCGCCGGGGAGATCGAGAGCTTGCGCAAGAAGGTCTCCGAGGCCGAGGCCAGGGTCGAGGACTTCCGTTCCAAGTCGAGCCTGTTCATCGGCACCAACAACACCACGCTGTCGAACCAGCAGATGGGCGAGGTCAACACCCAGCTCAACAATGCGCGCTCGATGAAGGCGGATGCGGAATCCAAGGCGCGGCTGATCAAGGAGATGCTCCAGAGCGGCAAGCCGATCGAGGCGGCGGAGGTGCTGAACTCCGAGCTGGTGCGGCGGCTGTCGGAGCAACGCGTGACGCTGCGTGCCCAGCTTGCCGAGCAATCCTCGACGTTGCTCGGCAACCATCCGCGCATCAAGGAATTGAAAGCCCAATTGGGCGATCTCGACACCCAGATCCGGGACGAGGCCAGCAAGATCTCGCGCTCGCTGGAGAATGACGCGCGGATCGCCAGCGGTAGGGTCGACGGCCTGACCGTGAGCCTGGAGCAGCTCAAGAAGCAGGCGGCCTCGACCAACGGTCAGGACGTCCAGCTCCGTGCGCTCGAGCGCGAGGCCAAGGCGCAGCGCGATCTGCTCGAGACCTATCTCGCCAAGTACCGCGAGGCCAACACCCGCGAGACCATCGATACCGCGCCGACCGACGGCCGCATCATCTCGCGCGCCATCGTCTCGAACACGCCGGCCTATCCGAAGAAGCTGCCGATCGTGCTGATCGCGACGATCGCGACGCTGCTGCTGTCGTCCGGCGTCGTCGTCACCGGCGAGCTGTTGCGCCAGACCGCGCCGCGCGCGGTGGCGGCAGTTTTCCCGGCACAGGCGCCGCTGCGGCAAGAGGTGACGGTCCAACCGGCCGTCGCGCCCGCCTTCGATCCGGGCATCGAGCCCGCTATGGTGGAGCGCGCGCCGCTCCAGCCGGAGATGACGACCGATACGGACGTCACCGAATTCACCGAGATCGAACGTCTGGCCGAGGACTTGCGCGCCGCCGGCGCTGCGGCGAAGAAGGTCACCGTGCTCGGCACCGCCCCAGGCGAGGCCATCACGCTGTCGACGCTGACGCTGGCTCGGCATCTGGCGCGCGAGGCGCGTGTCGTGGTGGTCGATCTCGCCGCGTCCTCGCCGACGATCGCCGCGGTGTCCGTCGATGCTTCGGCGCCGGGCCTTGCCGAGCTGATGCAGGGCGAGGCGTCGTTCGCGCAAGTTATCACCCGGGACAAGCTGTCGCGGCTGCATCTGGTCATGGCCGGCCGTCCCGGCTTCGACCGCAGCCTGCTGCAATCGCCGCGGGTGACGCTCGCCATCGACGCGCTGCTGCGCGCCTATGATCACGTGCTGATCGATGCCGGCAGCGCCTCGGATCTTCCGGCCGAGCTGCTGACGGCGCATGCCCGCGCCGTCGTGGTGCCCGATGCCGCGATGACGCCGGATGCGCGCACGCTGATGTGCGAGCAGCTCCGGGCCGTCGGCTTCAGCGCGGTGACGATGCTGAACAAGCCGGTGCAGCCGTCGAATGCGGTCGACGCGCCGCGCGTGGTGGCGGCGTAGGCGATCTAACCCTCGCACTCGGAATCGTAGGGTGGGCAAAGGCGCGCTTGCGCCGTGCCCACCACCTGTCCAATATAGTGACGGAAGACGTGGGCACGCTTCCGCCTTCGCTCTTCGAGCTACGGCGGACAAGTCGCTTTGCCCAGCCTACGATATCGACGTTCGCGGAGGGGGCTTACCCGAACGCCTGCCGCAGCCGGCGGGCCAGGTCGAACAGCATCTGGTTCTGCTTCACCAGCCGCTTGCCGTGGCTCAGCGATGACATCGCCATCGCGGCGAGTGTTCCGCGCGAGGTCAGCGGGACGAAACTGTCGAAGATCTCTTCGTCGTCCTTGCAGAACATCCGCTTGTACTCGTCCGAGCCGATGCCGAGGTCGAGCGAGCGGTAGCCGCGCTCGCCGTAGCGGTCGATGATGTAGCGCATCAGGATCAGGCCGGGGCTGTAGCGGGCGTGCTCGGACATCGTGTAGGTGTTGAACATCATCGAGAAGCGCTCGCCGTCGGCGACGCCGGCGAAGATCGCGATCACCTCGTCGTCGCATTCGAGCGCATGGATGTCGATGACGCGGCCTTCGCCGCGCGGCGCAAGGCAGGCGCTGCGGACGAACTGTTCGACGCCGGGCTCGGCGAAGACGTTCGGGAGCTTCTGCTCCGCCATCCGCACCGGCTTGACGCGAAAGAACCAGTCGAGCAGGCGGGCAATGTCGGCGTCGGTGGTGGCCAGGTGGTAGCGATAGCCGGCGAGCGCCTGGAGCTTCTTTTCCTTGCTCTTGAGACGGCGGCGAAGCGAATTGCTGATCCGCGATGCCGGCGGCCCGCCCGGCTCCATCACCAGCTGCGGACAGCCGTTGATGGCGCTCTGTCGCGGCAGCAGCGCAAACGGGTTCGGCTGATCGTGCCAGCGCAGCGGCTGCTGCGTCAGCGCGAGCACGTCGAGGTGCTGGCGGAGCGGCGCCAGCAGCGCCTCGAGATCGGCGGCATTGGTCTGCGCGGCGCAGGCGGCGTCCCACAAGCCCATGTTGAAGGTCGTATGCTTGCCGCCCATGAAGCAGGCCGTGCGCACGCCGTGGCCTTGGCGCAGCGAGAGCGGCAGCAGCAGCAGCGGATTGTGATCGGCGTCGCGGGCGATCACGACGAAGGGGCGCGCGCCCTCGCGCGCGCCGACCAGCCGCTGCCAGGGGCTCAGCAGATCGAACCGCTGGTAGGGTGTGAAGAGGTGGCCGGGCTCCTCGAAGCCGCGCCAGACCGCCTCGGCGGCGTCGAGATCGGTGACGATCTCGACCTGCGCGATACGGCTCGCTTTCGACCGCGCTGGCGCTTCTGCCGTCCGGCTTTGCATCGCCGCAGCCATGGTCATTCGCGAAACCTGTCGAGAAATCAGAAATAGACGTCAATCGGCCTGTGGCCGACCTTTGCAAAGAAAGGTCAACAAAGGGTAAGGACAATGGGAGCGGGAACGGGCGCCTTGAGGGCGCCAAGGTTGAGGCTCAGGGGTGGGGCTCAAGGGTGGGGATATTGGCCTCCGACGACAGATGGCTGGAACGGCTGCGCCTCGAGCTGGCCTGGTTCACCGGCCGGGCCGCGCTGGGCAGCCGCGGTGCCGGCGCCATCCTGCGCTTTGAACGTGTGCGCCCGCGGCGCGGCGGGTTTCAGCCGCTGCGCGCGCACGAGATCACGCCGCAATTCCTCGACCGCGCCATTCGCGCGCTGAAGCGCTGGGAGTACGATTTTCTCGGCATGGACGAGGTCTGCCGGCGCGCGGTGACGTTGCCGGAGCCGCGGCGCTTCGTGGCGCTCACTTTCGACGGCGCGGCTAGGGATCTCATCGATTTCGCCTACCCGGTTCTGGCACATCACGCGGTGCCCTTCACGATCTACGTGCCCACCGCGTTTCCCGACGGCGTCGGACAGGCCTGGTGGCTCGGGCTCGAACAGGTGATCGCGCGCGAGAGCCGCATCAACCTGATGATGGGCGAGAAAGAGCAGCGCTTCGTCGTCACCGATCGGGCCGGGAAGCAGGCACTGTTTGCGCATCTCGAGAGTTGGTTGCGCTCGCTGTCGCCGGCGGATCTGGCGGCGGCGATCGCCGATCTCTGCACGCGCTACCGGATCGACCTTGCCGCACTCTCGCGCGAGGCGTCGATGGATTGGGAGGATCTGGCGAAGCTCGCTGCCGATCCGCTCGTCACGATCGGCAGCGCGACCGTGAACTATCCTGTTCTCGCCAACATGAAGGACAGTGCGGCGCTGCGGGAGATGACGATGGGCAAGGCCGTTGCGGAAGCCGCCTTCCACCGCGAGGTCGGGCATTTCGCCTTTCCGTTCGGCGATCGCGCCTCGTTCCGGCGCAGTCATGTCATCATGGCGGAGGAGGCCGGCTTTGCCAGCGCGGTGTCGAGCATCCCGGGCATCGTGGATGCGGAGGGACGGACCAATTTGCGCGCGCTGCCGCGGATCTCCTGGGACGGCCGTGTGCGCTCACTGCGCATGTTGCGCGTCTTGGTGTCGGGCGCTGCCTTCGCGCCGGTGAAACCGACCGGCAGCACTACCGGCCAGACTTGACGCGGTCGGGCCGCTGCATCCAGCTCACGATCGGCATCGCCGGCAGCACCCAGCCCATCCCGACCACCACGTAGTAGATCGCCTGCCGCCAGCCGGACTCGGCAATCCACGGCATCTGCGCCGCGGCCATGCCGAGCAGGGCCCAGACCGTGGCCAGCACCAGGAGCAGAATGGCGCCGAGGAACTTGCGGGTGCGGATCGTCATGACGGGAGCTTGCTGTTATCGCGTAACTTGCGCTGCGGGAGCGGGGGACTATAAGGGGCACGCAGTCCGGTTCAAGCCCTGGTTTTGACCCCTGAATGACGACGAATTCCGTTCCGACCAATCCGCATCGCGCCGTGCGCTGGTGGCTGATCTCCGTCGCCGCGCTGATCGCGTTGATGGTGCTGGTGGGCGGCGCGACGCGGCTGACGGAATCCGGTCTTTCGATCGTCGAGTGGAAGCCGGTCACCGGCAGCGTGCCGCCGCTGTCGGAGGCGCAGTGGACCGAGGCGTTCGAGGCCTACAAGAAGATCCCGCAATATCGCGAGCTCAATGCCGGCATGAGCCTGTCCGAGTTCAAGGAGATATTCTGGTGGGAGTGGAGCCACCGCTTGCTCGGCCGCTTCATCGGCGTCGCCTATCTGTTGCCGTTCCTGTTCTTCCTGTGGCGCGGCGGTCTGTCCGGTGAGCTGAAGCGCCGGCTGTGGCTGCTGTTCGCGCTCGGCGGGCTCCAGGGCGCGGTGGGCTGGTGGATGGTCGCCTCGGGCCTGACGGAACGGGTCGAGGTGTCGCAATATCGGCTGGCGACGCATCTGCTGCTCGCGCTGCTGATCTTCGCCGGCATCGTCTGGACGGTGCGGCGGCTCAAAGAGCGGCCGCAGATCTCGGCGCCGGCGCGGCTGCGGCTCACGAGCGCGCTGCTGCTGGTCGTAACGTTGGTGCAGATCTATTTCGGTGCGCTGGTCGCGGGCCTGCGCGCCGGCCGCGCCTACAACACCTGGCCGCAGATCGACGGCGCGTTCATTCCCTCGGCCGAGCGGCTGTGGTTCGAGACGCCGTGGTGGCGCAACATGTTCGACAACCTCCTGACGGTGCAGTTCGAGCACCGCATGACCGCCTATGCGCTGTTCGTGCTGGCGTTGCTGCACGCAATCGACGCGGTGCGCTCGCGCGCAGGCGCGGCCGGGGCGCTGTGGCTGCTCGCCGCGGTGAGCGTGCAGGCGGTGCTCGGCATCCTCACGCTGCTCAACCAGGTGCCGATCGACCTTGCGCTGTCGCACCAGGCGGTCGCGATCGCGGTGCTGACGCTTGCGGTGATGCAGGTGGAACGGCTCGCTTCGCGCCAGCAGACGCACGCGCAGCCGCGCGCGGTTCCGGTCGGTCAGGCCGGCTGATCAGATCGGCCGACTGATCAGCAATAGCCGTAAACACCGCACGCATAGGGCAGGCGCCAGAAATAATCGACCTGCTTCCCGCCGTAATAGGCGCCCTGATAGTCGTAGTCCCAAGGACGGCCGTAATAGCCGGGCAGCGTGTGAGAGCCGGGCAGGAGCGGTGTGCCGGGCAGATTGCGGATGTAGCTGCCGACGCCATAGGCCGGCGAGATCAGTGCATCCGGATCAGTCTCGACATAGACCTGCGGCGGCTCCTGCGGCGCGACGGCCCGCCGCTTCGGCGTGGCCGGCAAGTCGGCAGCAACGGCAGCCGAGACCGTCAGCATCACTGTCAGGGCAGGCACCATCCAGCGCAGCATCGTCGGCTCCGAATCAAAGGGGCGATCCAAGGACGATGTATGGGGCAGATATGGTTAATGACTGTTAACTGACGGTCGCCAAAGCGACCGTCATTCCGAGCCCGGAATCTCGAGATGGTGATGCTATGTGAGGTTCCGGGTTCGCGCTTCGCGCGCCCCGGAACGACGCGGCAAATTACGCCCCCAGCGCCTGTTCCAGATCCGCGATCAGGTCTTCCTTGTCCTCGATGCCGATCGAGAGCCGCACCACGTCGGGGCCGGCGCCGGACTTGATCTTGGCGGCGTCGTCGAGCTGGCTGTGCGTGGTCGAAGCCGGGTGGATCACCAGCGAGCGGGTGTCGCCGACATTGGCGAGGTGCGAGAACAGCTGCAGCTTCGACACCAGGTTGACGCCGGCGTCATAGCCGCCCTTCAGGCTGAAGGTGAACACGGCGCCTGCGCCCTTCGGCGCGTATTTGCGGGCGAGCCGGTTGTACTTGTCGCTCGGCAGGCCCGCATAATTGACCGAGGCCACCGCCGGATGTCCGGCGAGGAATTCGGCGACCGCCTTGGCGTTGTCGCAGTGCTTCTGCATGCGCAGCGGCAAGGTCTCGATGCCGGTCAGGATCATGAAGGCGTTGAACGGCGACAGCGCGGGGCCGAGATCGCGCAGGCCGAGCACGCGGCAGGCGATCGCGAAGGCGAAATTGCCGAAGGTCTCCTGGAGGCGGATGCCGTGATATTCGGGCCGCGGCTCCGACAGCATCGGATATTTGCCGCCGGTGGACCAGTCGAAGGTGCCGGCATCGACGATGATGCCGCCGAGCGAATTGCCGTGACCGCCCAAAAATTTCGTCAGCGAGTGCACGACGATGTCGGCGCCGTGGTCGATCGGGCGGATCAGATAGGGCGAGGCCAGCGTGTTGTCGACGATCAGCGGCACGCCCGCCTTGCGCGCCACCGTCGAGATCGCCTCGATGTCGGTGATGCTGCCGGCGGGATTGGCGATGGATTCGATGAAGATGGCCTTCGTGCGCGGCGTCACCGCGCGCTCGAAGCTCGCGATGTCATCGGAATCGGCCCAAACCACGTTCCAGCCGAAGCTCTTGAAGGCGTGCGTGAACTGGTTGATCGAGCCGCCGTAGAGCTTTCGCGCGGCGATGAACTCGTCGCCGGGCTGCAGCAATTGCTGCAGCACCACGACCTGCGCGGCATGGCCCGAGGCCACCGCCAGCGCGGCCGTGCCGCCTTCGAGCGCCGCGACGCGCTCTTCCAGCACCGCATTGGTGGGATTGCCGATGCGGGTATAGATGTTGCCGAATGCCTGCAGGCCGAACAGCGAGGCGGCGTGGTCGGCGTCGTTGAACACGAACGAGGTGGTTTGATAAATCGGAGTCGCGCGCGCGCCGGTGGTGGGGTCGGGCTGTGCACCGGCATGCACTGCGAGGGTTGAAAATCCCGGAAGGCGATCGCTCATTGAGGGCGTCCTGTTCTTGTGGCCTGAAATCGCGCGGCATGCTGATGGGCGCCGCGCTCGCCGTCAAGGCGCCACGTCAGTTCGGAGTGATCTTGCTAGGCATTGCCGCGTTCGCGAAACGAATCCTTCGCGATTGCGTCAGCTTTGCTCGTTCTTGTTTTTCGCGGCGCGATCCGATGCCGCGGTATCGCCGCCGCCGACACTCATCCGATTGAGGGAGAGCCGCATGCCTTGCGTCGGTGCCGGCGCGCGCTTGGAGCTCAGCGTGCGTGAATTCACGCCCATCCAGGATATCTCGGACGACAGGCGGCCATATTCGATCTTGGGGCAGCGGTTCATCACCACCTTGATACCGACCGATTCCGCCTTCGCCGCCGCGGCATCGTCACGCGCGCCGAGCTGCATCCAGATCACCTTCGGCAGCGGATCGAGCGTGAGCGCCTCTTCGACCACGGGCATGATGTGGCTGGAATTGCGAAAGATGTCGATCATGTCGATCGGACGCCCGATGTCCGAGAGTGAGGCGACAAAGGGTTTTCCGAGCAGCTCCTTGCCGACATGGCCCGGATTGACCGGGATCATGTCGTAGCCGCGCTGCGCCAGGTATTTGAACGCGAAATAGCTCGGCCGCACGTTGACCGGCGAGGCGCCGACCATCGCGATCGACTTCACGCTGTTGAGGATGCCGCGGATGTAATTGTCGGGATAGGCGTCGTGGTTCATCGGATCTTCTTTGCTGCTGTCATTGCGAGGAGCGAAGCGACGAAGCAATCCAGTCTGTCACTGCGGAGGGAGTCTGGATTGCTTCGCTGCGCTCGCAATGACGAATTCTATTCATCCCGCCATGTCGGCTTGCGCTTCTCGATGAAGGCGCCGATGCCTTCCTCGGCGTCGCGCGCCATCATGTTCTCGGTCATCACCTCTGCCGCATAGCGATAGGCGTCCGCAAGGCTCATCTCGGCCTGGCGGTAGAACGCCTCCTTGCCGAGCTTGACGGTGTAGGCGGATTTCAGCGCGACCTGTTGCGCGAGCTCGATGGCGGCACCGAGTTCGGTGCCGGCGGGCACGACGCGGTTGATGAGACCGATCTCGCGAGCCCGCTCGGCCGTGACAGGCTCTCCTGTCAGCAGCATCTCCATGGCCTGCTTGCGCGGGACGTTGCGCGACAGCGCCACCATCGGCGTCGAGCAGAACAGGCCGATGTCGACGCCGGGCGTGGCGAACTTGGCGTCCTCCGATGCGATCGCAAGATCGCAGCTGGCAACCAGCTGGCAGCCGGCCGCGGTCGCGATGCCCTGAACGGACGCGACGACAGGCTTCGGCAGATGCACGATGGCCTGCATCATGGCGCTGCAGGCATTCATCATCTCGGCGAAGAAGGCGCGGCCGCGATCGGGATCGGTGCGGCGCGCGGTGAGCTCCTTCATGTCGTGACCGGCCGAGAAGGCCGGGCCGTTGGCGGCGATCACGACGCCGCGGACCGCCTTGTCGTCGCGGATATCATCGAGCTCCGCATGCAGGCTCGCGATCATCGCGGCCGACAGGCTGTTGCGCGCGGCCGGGCGGTTCAGCGTCAGGACCGCGATGGAACCTGAGGTCTCGCGCAGCAGGATCGGCGGTTGCGGGGAGGGGGCGCGGGCGGCCGTGACGGACATTGACGCGATTTCCGCTAAATGATTGCAATTGGATGACGCAGATAACTTAATGTAACAGGGCAAGCGAAGCGAGGGCGGGGAACAGCATGGCGTTAGCGAAATTGAGCGTGGCAGAGGTCGAGCAGTTCCTCCGTCACGAGTTTCCCCAGGCCTTCAGCGGCGACGACATCACGATCGAAAGCGCGGACGGCCAGACCTGCCTCTTGCGGCAGCGTTACAGCGAAAGGATGCTGCGGCCGGGCGGCACCGTGTCCGGCCCGACGCTGATGGCGTTGGCCGATTTCGCCATGTATGTGGTGCTCCTGTCCGCGATCGGGCCGGTCGGGCTCGCCGTGACCACCAATCTCAACATCAACTTCCTGCGCAAGGGCCTGCCCGGCCAGGACGTGCTGGCCGAGGCGCGGCTGCTCAAGCTCGGCAAGCGGCTGGCGGTCGGGGAGGTGAAGCTGTTGTCCGGCACTTCGCCCGACCCGATCGCCCATGTCACCTCGACCTATTCCATTCCAAATGTTTGAGCTTTTTGCAGGTAATATAGCACCATATTTATAAGTAATTGATATTACAGACGTAATTTACGTTGCTGGGCATTGACCGTGGCGCGTCTCTTCTCTAGAACCCGCGCAGTCCGGTGCGGTGTTCGCGCCGATGCTCCCCGTCCACGGAAACTCTGACATGAAAACCTTTTCGGCAAAGCCGGCTGAGGTGACGAAGAAGTGGGTGCTGATCGACGCCAAGGGTCTGGTCGTCGGCCGTCTCGCCACCATCGTCGCCATGCGCCTGCGCGGCAAGCACCTCCCGACCTACACCCCGCACGTCGATTGCGGCGACAACGTCATCATCATCAACGCGCAGCATGCGGTCCTCACCGGTCGCAAGCGCGAGCAGAAGACCTATTACAAGCACACCGGCTATGTCGGCCACGTCAAGGAGCGCACCGCGCGCCAGATCCTCGAGGGCAAGCATCCCGAGCGCGTGCTCGAGAAGGCCGTCGAGCGCATGATTCCGCGTGGCCCGCTCGGTCGCGTGCAGATGGGCAACCTGCGTGTCTACGGCGGGGCCGATCATCCGCACGAGGCGCAGCAGCCCGAGAAGATCGACATCGCCAAGTTGAACCGCAAGAACACGAGGGCCGCATAACATGGCCGAATCCATCCAGTCGCTCGACCAGCTCTCGCAGCTCAAGACGGCGGCCGCGCCCGACGCGCCCAAGCACGAGAAGAAGGTCGACAAGTTCAACCGCGCCTATGCCACCGGCAAGCGCAAGGACGCGGTCGCCCGCGTGTGGATCAAGCCGGGCGCCGGCAAGGTCACCGTCAATTCGCGCGAGGTCGAGGTCTATTTCGCCCGTCCCGTGCTGCGCATGATGATCGAGCAGCCGTTCTCCGTGGCCCAGCGTTCGGGCCAGTACGACGTGATCTGCACCGTCGCCGGCGGCGGCCTGTCCGGCCAGGCCGGCGCGGTCCGTCACGGCATCTCCAAGGCGCTGACCTATTTCGAGCCGGAGCTGCGCGGCGTGCTCAAGAAGGGCGGCTTCCTCACCCGCGACTCGCGCGTGGTCGAGCGCAAGAAGTACGGCAAGGCCAAGGCCCGCCGCTCCTTCCAGTTCTCGAAGCGTTAATCGCTTTTGTCGCATTCGCCGCGAAAGCGGCTTCAATGAGATGCAAAAGGGCGCTGATTTCAGCGCCCTTTTTGCTGCTCGTTTGTACGCAAATTGAGGGCGTGTTTCAGGAAAACTTGGCATCCCGCGAAAACCTGAATGGAACTCGCCAGACCTAGCGTCGCCTTCGGAAGGGCGCGCAAATCGGATGTGCCGATCGCGTAACTGCTATGATCTAAAGGGGGCCGACATGATGTCGCTCGATAGCATCACGCTCTATTTGGTCGCCACCATGGTTGCCGCATTGCTCGGCGCGATGATGGTGTTTTTCGGCAGGCAGGAAAACAGCCCTGCACTGAAATGGTGGGGCACCGCCTATCTGCTCGGTGCCGCGTCCGTCGCGCTATGGACCGCGGCCGGCGACAGACTCGGTCCGCATCTCTATCTGGCGTTAAATGCCGTCGGCTTCGTTGCCTGCGGCATGGTGTGGAACGCGGCGCGCGTCTTCCATGGCCGCAAGCCGAACTGGCCGGGTCTCGTGCTCGGCGCGCTCGCCTGGGTCGCCGCCGTGACATTGCTGGATCCCGCGGCATCCATGCTGCGCATGATCGTCGGCGCCGGCATCGTCTCGGTCTATGCGGCGCTGACCGCCAGCGAGCTCTGGACCGAACGGCGCAAGAGTCTGCAACGACGTTGGCCGGCCTTCGTGATGCCGGTGATGCACGGCTGCGTGTTGATGCTGCCGATCCTGATCGGCAGCTTCCTGCGCCCGAACGATGCCGGCTTCTCCGGCAGCATCTGGGTCACCGTATTCGCGGTCGAGCTCATCCTCTATGCCGTCGGTACCGTCTTCGTGATCTTCATGCTGGTGTCCGAGCGCACGGTGACCGCGCACCGGACCGCGGCTTCCACCGATCCCCTGACCGGCATGCTCAACCGCCGCGGCTTCTCCGAGGCCTGCGGCCGCGTCATCGAGCGCGAGGCCAAGGCCGGGCGCCCCGTGACCGTGATGATCTTCGACATCGACCACTTCAAGTCGATCAACGACCGCTTCGGCCATCCCGCCGGCGACGAGATGCTGAAGCTGTTCTCGACCGTCGTCGTCAGCAATTTACGCATCTCCGACCTGTCGGGCCGCATCGGCGGCGAGGAATTCGCAGCGCTCTTGCCGTGCTCGCTGGAGGAGGGCGTGCTGGTCGCCGAGCGCGTGCGCGAGGCGTTCGAGACCTCCGGCGTCGTGGTCGATGAGGGGCCGGTCGATACCACCGTCAGCATCGGCGTCGCCGGCGGGCCTGCCGGCACCGAGCTCGAGGTGCTGCTGGCGTCCGCCGACACCGCGCTCTACCAGGCCAAGCGCGGCGGCCGTAACCGCGTCGAGGCGGCGGAGGAGCTGCCATTGTCGCTGGAGAACTGGCGCCGCCAGAGCGCCGCGAGGGTCGGTGCGCCGCAGGCGCGGCCGGCCACCGCCTGAGACGCGAGGCGGCGTTTGCGGTAATGCTCTGTTTACCATTCGATCCCTACCATTGCGGTCATGGAATCGATCCGTCGACAGAACCCGCAAGCCGCCCTGATGTCGCTCGAAGCCGCTGCGGCCTCGGCACGCAGCGGTTTCGCCTGTCTGTTCTCGACCGCGGATGAATACGAGAGCGCGCTGATCAGCGAGCGCCGCGCGCAGGGCCGCTACACGCAAAGCCGCCGCAGCACCTGGCCGCTCGCGCTGTTCGTCGGTTGCGCCCTCATCGTGGCGGGCACGGTCCTGCTGCTGGTCTGAGAGATCTGCATATTTGGGCCGACCGGGGCGCCGTTTCGGCGCCTTTTTCTTTTTCGCCGGCTGCGCTAGACACCCCCATCGAACAAGAAGGGTGGAAACCGATGATCACCGAGATCGCGCAAATCGACGTCAAGCCGGGCAGCGAGAAGGACTTCGAGGCCGCCGTCGCCAAAGCCAAGGCCGCTTTCGGCCGCTCCAAGGGCTTTCACGGCTTCGAATTGCACAAGTCGATCGAGAAGCCGCAACGCTACCGGCTGATGGTGAAGTGGGCGACGCTTGAGAACCACACCGTCGATTTCCGCGGCTCGGAGCATTTCACCGAATGGCGCGGCCTCGTCGGCCAGTATTTCGCGTCGCCCCCCGAGGTCGAGCACACCGAGACCGTGCTGACGACCTGAGCCGAGGCGGGCCGCCTCACGCCGCCTCCATCAGCGGCGCCGCCTCATAAGTCTTGAAATGGTCGATCATGACCTTGGCGATGGCGACCAGCGGCAGCGCCAGGGCCAGGCCCCAGATTCCGAACACGACGCCGAGCAGGATCTGGAACGCGAATAGCGTGGCCGGCGGAATGTCCAGCGCTTGCCGTTGCAGGACCGGCGTCAGCACGTAGCTCTCCATGGCGTGCACGCCCATGAAGAGCAGAAAGGCCGACAGGGCCGGGATCCAGCCCGAGGCAAGGCTTGCCAGCACCACGATGACGCCGGCGATGATGGCCCCGACAGTCGGGATGAAGGCGAGCAGGCCGGCCTGAATTCCCAGGATGAACGAGCCGGGAATGCCAATGAGGGCGAGGCCGATCCAGGTCACCACGCCGACCGCGAGCATGACGATGATCTGCGCGATCAGCCAGCGCTCGAGGGTCTCGGCTATGCGGTCGATGACGAGGGTGACGCGGGTGCGGTGCCTGGCCGGCGCCAGGAACAAGAGGCCGTCGTGATAGACGGCCGGCTGGGCGGCGAAGGCGAAGCCCAGGAACAGCACGATGAAGATGTTGCCGACACCGTGGATGGTGCCGAGCAGCACCTTGAAGGTCTGGCTCACGATCGCGCCGCCGCTGGAGGCCAGCGCGCCCGCGCCGGGCAAGGCGCTGCGTGAGGGCGTCGGCGGTGGGGGGCTCGTCTCCGCCGGCGGACTGACCGCGGAATCGGCTCCGCCGTTGCCGAGATCGAAGAAGCTGGTGTCGATGCCGTGGCTGTCGAGGAACGACCTGACATTGGCGAGCTGCGACTTGAGGGTCTTGCTCAGCAGCGAAGCCTGCTCGGCGATGGTGGCGCCGCCGAGATAGGCGATGCCGGCGAGCATCAAGCCAAGCGCGGTGCAGACGATCGCGAGCCGCACCGCATGCGGCAGAGGCACGCGGCGACCGAGCGCGATCGTCAGCGCGTTGAGGCCGAGACCGAGCAGCATGCCGGTGAAGATCAGCAGCAATGTCGCCGCGAAATACCAGGTGAAGACAAGCAGCGCGGTGAACAGCACGACGCCGATGCCCCCGACCGAGATCGCCCAGGCCTGATCCCGGGCCAGTTCGCTGCGGGTGAGGGAGCGTTCATTTTTGGTTAGGGTCACATCGGGTCCTTTCGCAGCCAAGAGCGCCGCACTCTCTCGATAAACGCGCTTCCGATCAAGACCGCGTCAACGCTCTGGTTTGACGCCGGCACGCCGACGGTGCAGAGCGGTGAGGACAGAACGACGGGGGCGGTTTGAGCTTCATCAGCAAATGGGCCGGTCTTCTCGGACTCCTGGCCGTGCTCGTGATCGGCGACCAGATCCGCATCCACCGGCCCGGCCACAAATATCGCCTCACGGTCGAGGTGACGACGCCCGACGGGATCAAGTCCGGATCCGGCATTGTGGCCGTCGTGCCCGACCGCAATTACAACCGCGGCGGCCGCACCACGATGCGCGGGGAGGCGGTGTTCGTCGACCTCGGTCAGGGCAAGAATCTGGTGGCCTCGCTGGCGCACTGGCAGGGCACCAGGCTGGACTTTGACGACATCAACTATGTCGCGCTCCGCGCCTACGGCGCCGCACGCGGCAACCGCGTCTCGTTCAACGATATGCACCGGCAGACCGGCGTGGTCCCGGTGCAGGCAGACCTCGTTCCCGTGCTCCTGAGCTTGGGCGATCCCGGCGATCCCACGACCGCCCGGCTCGTCGCCGCCGACCATGCGGAGGCGGTTCTGGGCGAGGGCTATGCGATCCGCGGCCTTTCGGCCGAAGTCGTGCCCAACGGGTTTTGGCCGATTGATTTCGGTGGGGTGCTCGGGGAGCCCGTGACGCGTGGCATCGACGCGAAGCTGCCCTGGCTGGCCGCGCGCGGCGATGGCGCGGCAACCGCGCTGAAGGCCGCCGGTCTGCCCGCCGGGGGCGAGGCCCGGGCGGCATTTGCGCGAAAATAGCATTGCCGTCCCGCGATCCCTTCTGTTGAATTTGTTCCATCCGAGGGGCATGTTGGGAGAATCTTCTGACGGCGAGGCGCGGAACGACAGATGAGAAAGCCGGTCGTCGGCGTGATCGGGAATGCCCATCGCGTCGAAAATCGATTTCAGGTCCAGATGGTCGGCGAGCGTAATTTGCGCGCCGTCGCCGAGGTTTCCGGCGGCTTGCCGGTGATGTTCGCGGGCTCGCCTGACATCACCGATATTGCGGCGCTGCTCGACACCGTGGACGGCATCATCCTCACCGGCGCCCGGGCCAACGTGCACCCGACCCGTTTCAACGTCGACCCCTGCGAAAAGCACGAGCCCTACGACATCCACCGCGACGAGGTGGCGCTGGCCCTTTCCGTTGCCTGCGTTGCCCGCGGCATCCCGCTGTTCGGCATCTGCCGCGGCCTGCAGGAGATGAACGTCGCCTTCGGCGGCTCGCTGCATCCGGAGATCCGCGAAATTCCCGGCCGTATGAACCATCGCATGCCACGGCTCGAGAACGGCGAAATTCATCCCGATCCGACCGTCGTATTCGCCGACCGCCACGATGTCGACCTGACGCCGGGCGGGGCGTTCGCGAGGATTCTCGGCTGCGAGAAGATCAGGGTCAATTCGCTGCACGGCCAGGGCATTCTTGATCCCGGCAAGCGCGTGCTGATCGAGGGCGTCGCCGAGGACGGCACCATCGAGGCGATCCGGATCGCGGAAGCCCCGAGCTTCGCGCTCGGCGTGCAATGGCACGCCGAATACGATCCCCAGCACAATCCGATCAACCGCAAGCTGTTCGAGGCGTTTGGCGAAGCGCTGGTGGCGCGGCAGAGGGCGGCGGCGTAACTCGCCCTCCTATCCCGGACGCGCTGCGGCGTTCTTCCGCTGCTGCGCAGAGCCAGGACCCAGCGCTCTGGACTCCGGTGCGGCATGGGCCCCGGCTCTGCGTCCGGGGCACGCGCACGTATCCGGGAATGACGATGCATGCGGTGAGAGCAGTTCATTTCAACGGCAGGAACAGATCCGCGGCCGCCTCGTGCTCGGCGACATCAGGAACGAAGCTCAGCCGCTGGCAATAGATCGGGAAGTCGCGGGCTTCCTCGCCGCTGGCCGGAAGCCAGTCGCGATAGAGGAACAGCGCGGCGGGCTCGAGATTGTCGGTGTTGCCGACGACGCGCAGCACGGCGCAGCGTCCGCCCGGAATCTCGCCGGCCTTGATCGCTGCCCCGTTTGCCTCGATCGGCTCGTCGGTTCCGACGCAGAGGTCCACGCTGTAGTCGGCAGGCGAGGCCGGCCGCCGCTCGGACCGCCAGACGTTGAAGGTTGGACTCGTGCTCGGGTGCAGGCCGGCGGCTTTGCGCCAGGCGATGAACCGCTGGATGGTGGCGGGAAGCGTCGCCGGATCGCCGCGGTGCTCCATGATCGCCACCGCCGTCGTCGGCACATCGCAGATCGTCACGTCGTCGCTGGTAAAGGTCTTCTGCATGAACTTGCTCCTCGCATTGTCGAGAGGCCCGAAGGCCGCGAGCCACGGCTCCCAGTCGGGAGACTTCCGGAACGACGACGGCGATTGCCCGAACCGTTGCCGAAAGGCGCGGGCGAAGGCGTCAGGCGCGTCGTAGCCGGCATCCATCGCGATATCCGTGACGCTTACGGCGTCGCTGTAGGCCAATCGGTACGAAGCGCGCTTCATGCGGGCGAGCTGGATATAGCGATGCACGGACAGCCCGAAGGTCGCCGTGAACTGCCGGTGGAAATGATACTTCGAGTAGGAGGCGACGCTGCTCAGCGCATCCAGGTCAAGATCGTCGTCGAGATGCCGGTCGATGTGATCCAGCACCCGCTGCATCCGGGCATGGTAGTTGCGAAGCGCCGCCGTCATCGTTCCGTTCTCCGTGGCAGCGCCAGCTAAAGCCTATGCGGGCAGGAGGTGCTCGACCGATCTTGCGGTTTTGCCACGGGTCGCAGAGCGGCGCCAAGGATCGTTCACGACGCCCCCGCCAGTGCAGAGCAATCGCCTATGGCATTCTTCACGAGCTGAACGCGCGCCATCGAAGGATGGCCACAGAGAAGGCGCTCCCAAATGCGATAGGCGCGCCCCTTCTTCGACGAGCCGGGCTACCAGCGGTAACGCAGCGTGCCGGTGCCCGCATAGGTCTGGGCGCGTTCGGCGAATGTGCCGTCGAGCTTTGCCGATAGCGTGATGCCGCGGGCGAGATGCAGATCGGCCCCGGCGGAGATGAGCGCGTTGTCTTTCGCCGGCGTCGCGCCGTTGACGACGAAGCTCGCCCCCGGCAGCGTCTGGAACACCGCTGACAGCGCGGGATCGCTGACCCAGTCATGCGCGTAGGCGAGGCGGCCGCGCAGCGTCAACGCCGTGTCGGGCGCAACCAGCATGGCGCGGTCGAAGCGGGCGCCAAGCTCGCCGCGTGTGTCGGTCGCGCTGCGCGCAGTGTAGGCGAGGCCGAAGCCGGCGCCGGTGAGATCGGTCTCGCTGTAGGCCGGCGTGCGGAAGCTCTGCGCCTGCAGCGCCGCGTAGGGCGTGATCCCGGCGAGCGACGTCACGACGCGATGGCCGCCTTCGATGCGCCCGCCATAGCTCTGCGCGTTGAAGCGTGCGGTGAGATGATCGCCGAAAGCAGCGAAGCGGTCGGTCGACACCCAATGGCTGGCCGCCGCCAGCGAGGCGGCGACATAGGCCGGCCCGGAGCGCACCGCCGCATAGACGCCGCCCTGGAATGCGTCGCTCTTGCCGCCGCCGAGTCCTTGCGCGAGGTCCCATCGGGTGCCGCCGCCGGCGAGTGCAAAGCCGACCATCGCGTCGCGGGTCAGGTGATAATCGAGCCCCGCGGCACCGCCCGCGACTTGCGCGGTGATGTCGTGGCTGCCGATGACCGCGTCGCCATTGGTCTTGCCGGTGCCGCCGAAGCCACTGGCCCACACGTTCCAGCGCGGCTCGAAGACCGACGGAGCCTTGTCGAGCGGCGTCTTCGTCGCCTTGGCATAGGCGAGGGCGATGTCGTCCGGCACGGCCGCGCGTTCTGGTGCGAAGCCGAGCGCCGTCCGTCCGGCGCCGTCGCGCCCGCCCGTGGACGGGTCGAGCATCAGGCCCAGGAACTGGCCCATGAACTGGAATGTGCCCTGCTGCGCCCCGGTCGCGGGTTCACCGGAGAGTTGCGACAGCGCGGTGCCGAGATTGCCTCCGGTGAGGCCGAAGATGCTTGCGAAATTAGCCGGCAGCGCGCCGCCGCCGTTGAAGGCGTTGTTGAGCACATCGGCAACGTTCTGCTGGTTCACGTTCAGCCCGGTGCCGGCGCCGAGGGCGGCCGAGAGATTGAGCAGCACATCCGTCGGCGTGTAGCTCAGGCTGGCGACGAAGTTCGTCGCGCTGGCGCCTGCGAAGGTTGTGCCGCCGAGGCCGCCGGCCGCGTGCAGGATCGTGGACTGTTTTGCAACCGTGCTTCCCGGAGCAAGTCTCACCTGCACGCCCGCGCCGGTGAGCGTCGCGGTGCCCGAGACGTCGGCGCGCGAGGCCGTCACCGATCCGAGCTGCACGAGATAAAGCGCGCCCGACTGCATCGCGAGGCTGCCGGAAATGGTCAGCACCGAGCCGGGTGCACCGGAACCGGGCGCGAGCCTGCCGCCGCTGTTCACGGTCACCGATCCGACCATGCCAATGCCGGACAGCGTGCCGCCGCTGTTCACCGTCGTGCTCGACACGATCGAGCCGTTGACCGCAAGCGTGCCGCCGTTGACGGTGGTCGCGCCGGTGTAGTTGCTGGCGGCGGTGAAAATGGTGGTGCCGGCCTCCACAGTTACCGTGCCGAAGCTGCCGGAAATGACGGGGGCGAAGATGTAGTTCGATGCCGTATGATTGAACACGATGTAGCCGGTGCCGGTCCTGAACCTGACCAACGGCGTGTTCAGCGCACCGGGCGCGACGGCTGTCTGACCGGACGCGGCACCGATATTCAGCGTTCCCACTGAAAAGGCCAAATTGCCGAGCGTCACGGAAGACGCCGAGACGACGGCGCCATTGGCGACCGTCAGTACGCCGGTGCCGCTGAGTCCGACATCCATAGCCAGTGAGGTGGTCCAGGATGATCCGGCTCCAGTGACCGTCACTGTGCCCGTCGTTCCCAAAGCGGCGCCGATGATCCCGATCAAGCTGCTCACCGCGCCGCCGTCTGCGATCGTCAGCGTGCCGGTGCCGTTTTGCCCGACATAGAAATTGCTGGAATTGGTCCAGGACGAACCGGCACCGGTGACCGTCACGCTGCCGGTCGAACCGGCATTGGCGGCGATCGCGCCGACCGTGTTGCTGACCGCGCCGCCGCCTGCGATCGTCAGTGTACCTGTGCCGTCCTGACCGACCGAGAGACTGCCGGAATTGGTCCAGGACGAGCCCGTGCCGGTGACCGTCGCCGTGCCGGTCGCGCCGACATTGGCGCCGATCTTGGCGGTCGTGTTGCTCACCGCACCGCCACTGGCGATGGTCAGCGTACCGTTGCCGGCTTCCCCGATCGAGACTGTGCCGGAATTGGTCCAGGACGAGCCGGCGCCTGTGACGGTCACCGTGCCGGTCGCTCCGGAATTGGCGCCGATATGTCCGTCGGCGCCGTTGCTGACCGCGCCGCCGTTCCGGATCGTCAGCACGCCGGTGCCGGTTTGGCCGACATAGAGATTGCCGGTATCGGTCCAGGTTGAGCCCGCGCCGTCGACCGTCACGCTGCCGGTTGCGCCGGAATTGACGCCGATGAACGCGTCGGCGCCGTTGCTCACCGTGCCGCCGTTCTGGATCGTCAGCGTGCCCGTGCCTGAATTGCCGACATAGAGCGCGATGTGATTGGTCCAGGTTGAGCCCGCGCCGTCGACCGTCACGGTGCCGGTCGCGCCGGCACCGCGGCCGACATGCCCGGACTGGTTGCCCACCGCGCCCCCGTTCCGGATCGTCAGCGTGCCGGCGCCGGAATAGCCGACGGAGAGATCGGCGGAGTTGCTCCAGGACGAGCCTGCGCCATCAACCGTAGCCGTACCGGTCGCGCCGAGAAAGCGCCCGAGGGCCCCGACCGAATCAGACAGCGTCGCCCCGTTCTGGATGGTCAGGCCTCCGGTCGCCGACAAGCCGATGATAACGGTCTGCGCCTGAGCGTTGCCGGACGAGATGACGGCCGCGTTAGGCGAACTGGTGTCGATGGTTGCGTTGGTGGCGTTGGTCGGGACGCCACCGGGCGTCCAATTGCCGGCCGTGAACCAATCCGGGGTGGCGCCGTTCCAGCTTTGAGCCTGCGCTTGTGTCGTTACAGTCCATGCCAGTGTCGCCAGGGACAGTCTTAGCGCGGCCAACGACGCTATGGCGGTCCGACCGCGTTTGACGCCCTGGCTTGGAGTCCTCGCTCCCTGCGACATTCCCAGTGCCCTCTTGGCCGGGCACCGAGCGTCGCAAACGACATCTCACCAGCCTTCCAGGGACGCGCGCAATGCGGACGGCTAGCGTAAGCCCGGTTGCGTCCCCCTTAGTAATGGAACCAACATCACTGCGGGCTGGAACTTGTCAATGCTTGTCGCCGGCAGTCGCACGGAAATTTAGCTGGCCGCGTTCAGCTCAGATAGTCCGGCGCGAAGTCCGCAAGCCTGCGCAGCTCCTCGGGTTGCAGCAGCTCGATCTCGCTGCCCTCCCAGGCGATCAATCCACGATGCCTCAGCTCCTGGATGGTGCGATTGACGTGGACGATCGAGAGTCCGCAGGCATCTGCAACGTGCCGCTGCGTCATCGGCATCTGGAAGCAGCCGTCGTTGAGAAGGCCGACGAGCTCCAGCCTTGCGGCGAGCTCGCAGATGAGGTGCGCGACCTTGGCCAGGGCCGCCTGCGCGCCGAGGCGGGCGATCCATCGTCGCGAGATCGCCGCATCGATCAGCGTCTCGCGCCAGAACGCGCGAGTCAAATGGACCGAGCCGTCGAGAAGCTGCTTGAGCTGGCTGTGCGCGACCGCGCCGACGATAGTCGGTCCGAGGCCGACGAGGTCTGCATCGATCGGCGAGACCAGCAGCGTGTGCAGGCAGGGCATGTCGCCGGGAACGTGGAAGGCGAGGATCTGGCTGCGGTCGCCGACGATGCGGGTCTGGTAGAGGAAGCCGTGCACGACGAAGACGCAGCGCGAGACGGTCTCGCCCTGGCGCAGCACGGTCTCGCCGTCGGCGACCTGGCGCAGCGTGGCGGGCAGGACGGCGATCTGACGGCGTTCGTCCTCGGACAGGTCTTCGACGGCCTGCAGACGCGCGATGAACTTCTGATGCGGCATGAGCCTCGCGTGCCGGTTCAATCCTCGCGCGGCCTGGATGCCGCGACGAAGCGCTCCGACAGCCTTGCGAGGGTCCAGTCGGAGACGGGCGCAGAGCGGAACTCGCGAATAGCACGGGCGAGTTCCTGATCGGACATCGGCCGGACCGGCTGCTTCAGCGTGCCTTCGACGAAGGCATTCTCGATGCTGTCGAGGTGCTCGCTCGCATCCGGCGTGAACAGGCTGCGGATATTTTCCAGGATCGTCGTAGCGCTCATGAAGGGACGGCTCGGCTCGTCGTCGAGGTGACGGGCTGGATGCGACCCGGTACGGTCGCAGATCGATTAGCAACCTCTGCTTCCGAGACGCGTTCTAGTCCGCTGAAGCCAAGCCGGACGTATCATTTGATAGAACCGGCGCGATTTTTGGCGGCCCCATGGAAAAAGCCCACGACGTGCTGATCCGGAACCTGTGCGAGCACACTGCGCTCGCACCGGAGGATCTCGCCGAGATCCGCGCGCTCACCTTCACGCTGCGCGATTTCGAATCGAACGAGGATTTCATCCGCCAGGGCGACGAACCCGAGCATTCGGCGCTGGTCGTCTCGGGCATGGTCGCGCGCTACCATCTGCTCGGCGGCGGCGGGCGGCAATATCTCGCCTTCCACCTCACCGGCGACCTGCCGGACGCGCAGGGCCTGTTCATCGACCAGATGGACCACGGATTGAGCGCGCTGGGGCCCGCCTCGGTCGCCTTCATCCCGCACCGCGAATTGTTCATCGCGTTCCGGCGGCGGCCG
Source organism: Bradyrhizobium frederickii (assembly GCF_004570865.1). Classification (GTDB taxonomy): domain Bacteria; phylum Pseudomonadota; class Alphaproteobacteria; order Rhizobiales; family Xanthobacteraceae; genus Bradyrhizobium; species Bradyrhizobium frederickii. The sequence continues at coordinate 143,391 of NZ_SPQS01000012.1, read as the reverse complement.
AGCTTTGGGCTGGCCGTCTGGCGCGAGACGCTGCTCGATGCCGCGATCTTTCGCGAGGCCATCACCAACAACAGCGCCCGGCCGATGCAGGCGCGCATGGCGCACCTGTTCTGCGAGCTGTTCTACCGCGCCCGCGCCGCGCAGCTCGTCCGCGGCAATCGCTGCCCCTTGCCGATCAGCCTGGCGCAGCTCGGCGAGACGCTGGGCATGGCGATCGCGACCGTGAACCGGACGCTCGCCGAGCTCCGGCGCAGCGGCGCCATGGATCTGCGTGAGGGCGAGCTGATCGTCCTGAAATGGCGCGACTTGCAGCGGCTCGGCGACTTCAGCCCGACCTATCTGCACCAGAAACGGCAGTCGCCGCGGGCGTGAGACCGCCGGGATGCTAGCCATCGGCGGATGCTGCGCCGAGCACTTCGTCAAAATGCTTCTTCACCCAATCGTTGCAGCAGCAGGCTCTGGCGGCGAGCGCCGCTGCGTCGAGGATCAGGATGGCGCCGCGCCGGGTGGCGAGGATGCGCCGCGCCTTGAACATCTGGATGACGCGGCTGGCATAGCTGCGGGAGACGCCGAGCATGCCGGCGAGCTGCTCATGGGTGAGGGGGATCTCGGCCTGGCCGATACGCTCCTGCGTGGAGATGATCCACTTGGCGGCGCGCTGCTCGATCGAATGCGCGGCGTTGCAGGCCGCGTTCTGCAGCAATTGCGCGAACTGGCAATCGGCATAGCGCGAAAACGCCTCTTCCAGCGCGGCCGACCTCTGCTGCGCCTGCTCGAGCGCGCGCAGCGGCAGCCGGACGAGCGGGCCGCCGAGCTTCACGACGATGCGGGAATAAGCCAGCGAAGCATTGCGGCCGGCGGCAACGCCCACCGCACCCTCGCGTCCCACCAGCAGGCTTTCGACCTCGCGATCATCCTCGACCGGAACGGCGAACGACACGAGCGTGGAGCCGCAGGGGAAATGGACCGCCGCCACGGCGTCGCCGGCGTGATGGAGGATGTGGCCCGCCTCGATGTCGACCGGCTGGAGATGAGGTGCAAGAAGTTCGAAATCTCGCGGGGCGAGCTGCCGGAGCAGATCGTTCTGGGGCCGACCGGTCACAGTCTCTTCTCTTGGCTGGCCGGGAATCGGCGCCGGTCAGAACCCTACGTTTCCGTGGCGGAACCAACGGTTCCAAAGTGCACACAAGGCGAGGCTCGGGGCCGAAAAGTTCGCGCGCCGGCCTTTGCCGCCTGGCCCCGCATGCTGCGATGAAACATCACCCGACGACGCGGGCTTCGCGGTCCCCTGTGGATCGGCGTTCGGCCGCGTGCGCGCGATAGGCGTCGATCGCCCTGTTGGCCAGCATCAGCTGCCGGCGTTCGCCGGTCCTGAGCTGGGCTTCGATGGCGTCGAGAAGGACGTTCGCGCTCTCGTCCGGCGGGCCGAGCTCGCCGCTCTGCTCCAGGCAGCTCCAGGCAATGAAGAATGCGCTTTCGACGGTGCAGCGGATGGACATGCGCTGCCAACGCGGCGAGGTCGAAGGCGTTCCGTGCGGCGGGCGCAACTTGCGTCGGGCCCGCAGCAAGCGATCGGTCAGTTCTTCAACACGATGCGGCCGACGACCTTGCCGGCACGAAGCTCGTCGATCCATTTCTGGACGTCGCCCATCGGCTCCTCGCGCATCGGCGTCGGCCTGATCTTGCCGGCGCGTGCCAGCGCCATCAGCTCGTGGGCCTCGGCGAGCGTGCCGACCATGAAGCCCTCGATGGTCATGCGCTTGTAGACCCATTGCACCATCGGCAGCGTGAACTGGCCGCCCATCAGGCCGGAGACCACGATCTTGCCGCCGCGCGCGGCGACCGCGACCGCAAAGGCCATCGACTTCTCGTTGCCGGCGAAATCGACGATCTCGTCGAAGCCGCCTTCGGTCTCCTTCAGGATGCGCTTGATCACGTCGGGCTCGGACGGGTCGTAGGCGATTGCGGCGCCGTTCTTGAGCGCGGTGTCGCGCGCGGCCGGCGCGAGGTCGGCGACCGTGATCGGCTGCTTGAACATCGCCTGGGCGAACGACAGTCCCATCATGCCGACGCCGCCGAGACCGATCAGCAGAAGGTTGCGCTGGCGCGGACGGTCGACCAGGCGCTTGAGCGCGCCATAGGCGGTGACGCCGGAGCACATCAAGGTCGCGGCCTGGTTGACGGGCAGCGGATCGTAGTCGAGCAGATATTTCGCGTCGGGCACCAGCACGTGGGTGGCAAAGCCCCCGTCGATGGAGACGCCGAGGAAGCGCTGCTTCACGCAGAGATTCTCGTCGCCATTGGCGCAATCGCGGCACTGGCCGCAGCCGATCCAGGGGAAGACGGCCTTCTTCGCGCCGACGAGACCTGCCGGCACGTCGGGGCCGACCTCGTCGACCACGCCGGCGATCTCGTGGCCCAGCGTGAACGGCAGCGTCATGCCGCGCGTGGTGTCGAGCTTCTTGCCGCCGCCGAGATCGGCATAGCCGTCCTGGATGTGCAGGTCGGAATGGCAGAGGCCGCAGCGCTCGATGCGCACCAGCACCTCGCGGCCTTGCGGCTTCGGCGTGTCGACGATGGTCTCGCACAAGGGCGCGTCGAACTTGACCAGGGACTGCCTGCGCATCAGCGCCATTTTCTTTCCTCCGGAATTCTTGGTTACTCGGTTTCGCTGCGTATATCCGCCAATTCGCGCGCCATGGCAACAAAGCCGGAAATCGGAATGGTCTCCGCGCGCCGCGTCGCATCGACGCCGGCGGCCTGCGCAAGCCGCGCCGGATCGACCCCGAGCGACTTCAGGCTTTGCCGCAGCATCTTGCGGCGCTGGCCGAAGGCGGCGGCTGCGACCTGTTCGAGCAGCTTGCGATCGCAGGCAAGCGGCTCTGCGCGCGGCTTGAGGCGCACGACGGAGGAGGTGACCTTGGGCGGCGGCACGAAGGCGGACGGCGCGATGTCGAACAGGATCTTGGTCTCGCAGCGCCAGTTGGCGAGCACGCCGAGCCGGCCATAGGCCTCCTCATCCTCGCGCGCCACGATGCGCTCGCCGACCTCGCGCTGGAACATCAGCACCATCATGTCGTACCAGGGCGGCCAGGGCTCGCTGCTGAGCCAGTTGATCAAGAGCTGGGTCGCGATGTTGTAGGGCAGGTTGGCGACGATCTTTGCTCGCTCGCCGTCGAGCAACGGGCGGGGATCGAATGTCATGGCGTCGCCGTGCACGATCTCGAGCCTGTCAGGATAGTGCGCGGAAATATCCTGCAAGGCCGGGATCGCGCGCTCGTCGTGCTCGATGGCGATCACCCGCCTCGCGCCGAGCGCGAGCAGCGCGCGCGTCAGCCCGCCCGGGCCGGGGCCGATCTCGACGATGGTGGAATCCTCGAGCGGCGCCGCGGCGCGCGCGATCCGCGCCGTGAGATTGAGGTCGAGCAGAAAGTTCTGGCCGAGCGATTTGCGCGCCGACAGCGCGTGGCGGCGAATGACCTCGCGCAGCGGCGGGAGGTCGTCGATCGCGCTCATCAGCTTTGTGGGCTTTGTGAAGCCGCCATGCGGCTGGCGAGCCTCAAGGCTGCGATCAGGCTGGCCGGGTTGGCCTTGGCCGTGCCGGCGATGTCGAAGGCGGTGCCGTGATCGGGCGAGGTGCGGACGAAGGGCAGGCCGAGCGTGACATTGACCGCGTTGTCGAACGCGACCGTCTTGATCGGGATCAGCGCCTGGTCGTGATACATGCAGATGGCGCAGTCATAGGTGCTGCGCGCGGCCTCGTGGAACATGGTGTCGGCGGGCAGCGGGCCCCTGGTCTCGATGCCGTCGTTGCGCAGGACTTTCAGCGCCGGGGCGATGACGGTCTGCTCCTCGTGGCCGAGCGAGCCGTCCTCGCCGGCATGCGGATTGAGGCCGGAGACCGCGATGCGCGGCCGCGCGATGCCAAAACGGGATTTCAGCTCGGTTGCGACGATGCGCACCGTCGAGACGATCAGCTCGCTGGTGAGCTGGGCCAAGGCATCGCGGATCGAGACGTGAATGGTCACGGGCACCACGGCGAGTTGCGGCGACCACAGCATCATCACCGGCTGCGGCACGCGCCCGTTCTCTGCGGCGAGCTCGGCGAGGAATTCGGTGTGGCCGGGATGACGGAAGCCCGAGCGGTAGAGCACGCTCTTGGCGATCGGATTGGTGACGACGGCGCCGGCGCGGCCCTCGCGAACATCTCTGACCGCCTGCCGGATCGAGGCGAGCGCGGCGGGCGCGCTCGATGCGTCGGGCTTGCCGGGCTCGGCGGTCGCGCGCTCGCCGGTGGCGACCACGGGCAGAGCCTCGGTGAAGGCGGCAGCGGCCTCGCCGGGGCTCACCGCCGCGGTCCTGACGCCGGCCCCCAGCGACAGGGCGAGCGCCTTGGCGCGGCGCGCGATCAGCGCCTCGTCGCCGAGCAGATAGAAGGCGGGCAGGTTCAGCTCGCGGCGCCGCAGCCAGGCCGCGATCGTGATGTCGGGGCCGATGCCGGCCGGCTCTCCCAGGGTCAGGGCAAGGGGCTTTGCTGCGCGATCGGCCATCAGCGGTTGCGATATTCGATCATCGCCGCCTTGCGGAGCTCGTCGAGATAGGCCTTCTGGGTCTTCTCGTATTTCTCCTGATACATCTTCTCGCGGACCTCGCGCTTCTTCGGCGTGTCGATCATGGTCGGCTTGCGCGAGCACAGCACCACCATCTCGATGCCGTTCTTGGTCAGCTCGGGCGCGGTCAGGTGGCCGATCGGGGTATCGTCGAGCACCTTGCGCAGCGCCTCCGGCAGTTCGGCGGTGGTCTTGGTGACGGCGTCCCGAATGGTGGCGTTCGGTGTCGAGCGGAACAGCGAATTGGCTTCTTCGCAGCTTCCGACGCGCGCGCGATAGCTCTCGGCTTCCTTCTTCCGGGTCTCCAGGAACGCCGGGGACGAGCCGCGCGGCGCGATCAGCACGATCGGCTGCATCTTGTACTCGGTGCCTTCGACCTGCAGCTTGTCGCCGGTCTGGGCCTGCACGGCCTGCGCGACGTCGCGCTCGCCGACCAGCAGCTTCTCCTTGAAGCGGCCGCGCACGAGGCTGGTCCAGACCATCTCGGCCCTCATGCGGCTCTTCAGCGTCTCGGGGCGGAGGCCTTTGGATTCGAGCGACTTGGCGAGCTGGTCCGGCGTGATGCGCATGCGCTGCGCCATGCCCTCGAAGGACTGGTTGATGTCGGAGGCGCTGGGATCGACCCCGTACTTCTTGCCCTCCTTGATCTTCACCTTGTCGTCGATCAGCTCGTTGATGACCTCCTGCCGGCTCGGGGACTTCTGCGTCGTCAGCTGGTCGAGCTTGGAGCGCTGCTCGATATCGAAATCGGTGATCGGATCGCCGTTGACCATGACGACGATGTTCTGCGCGCGCGACGGCGAGGGCAGTCCGGTCAGGATCAGCCCGGCAGTGATGGCGAGCAGGAGGCGGAAGACGGGCAATGGGGTCGTCATGATTGTCGCTCGCATGTCAGCCGCGTCGAGCCTGTGATGGGGGCAAGCGCGGCCGGCACTTCAAACCGTTCACTGGAGGCCGGAGGAACTGCTGGTCGTCGACGTGGTCGCCAGCGTGCGCAGGCCGATCTGGAACATGAACGCGTGGCTCAACACGGGCGGCGTGGTGCCCGCAGAATAACTATACGAAGTTACGTAGTTCGCCGCCAGCACGAAGCAATCGTCGACATAGCCGGCACCGACCACATATTGGTTGATCTTGTTGGCCTCGAGGTCCCAGCGCGCCGAGCCCGACACCACCCAGTTGTTCGCCACCTTCAGCGAGCCCGAGGTCAGGATACCCTCGCGGCGGGTCAGATAGCCGAGCTCCGGCTGCGCTGCGTAACTGCCGTACAGCATGCTGACCGACCAGCGATTGAAGTTGGCGCGGCCTTCCGCCTCGAAGCGCTGCACGTTCCAGGTCTGCTCGTCCATGCGGGAGCGGACGCTGAACGTGTAGGTGCTGTTGGGCGAGTAGCTGGCGCTCGCGACGTAATCGGAACGCGGCTTGTCCAGGCCGGAATTGATGCCCGTATTGATGGCGTCCTGGACCGCGAAGGAATTCATGCCGAACAGCTGGTAGGACTGGCCGAACAGCACCTTGACGGCGCCGCCCTTGTCGAACTGCGTGGTGGACTGCACGCCGACATTGGCGCGGCCGCCGCCCTCGACGCGGTCGTAGCCGGAGAACTTGTCGACGCTGAACAGGTTCGAGGCGTCGAACACCAGGCTCTGGGCGTCCTCGTTCGGGAGCTTGCCGGCATAGGTCTCGTTCGGCCGGATGATGATCTGCGCGATCGGCTCGAGCGTGGTCGATCCCCAGGGCTGGATGTTGATGAAGGGGTAGCGGTATTCGAGGCCCACGGTCGGCATCAGGCGGAACGCCTGGGTGTCGCCGACGGGAAGATAGTTCGACACGCCCGGCTGGTTGGAGACCGAGGAGTTGATCGCGTCGGCGCGCAGGCTCGCGAACGGCGTCCAGATCTGGCCGAACGGGTCGGTGAAGGACTTGCGCCATTGCGCTTCCGCCGTGAGGCGGGTGTAGGTGCCAGGGAAGCCGCGCAGCAGGCACTGCGAGGGCATGCGGGCGAGCGGATCGGCCGATGCCGTCGTGCACAGGCTGTTGGTGTTGGCCAGCGTCGTGATCGGATCGAACACCGACTGGTCGCGCGACAGGTTGACGAAATTGGCCTTGTAGCTGAACTCGCCGCCGAACACCGGATAGTTGAGCACGTTGGAATAGTCGATCACAGGATAGACGATCGGCACCTGGCTCTGGTTACCCGAATAGCTCAGCCAGTACATCGTGCGCGCGTCGAAGAAGCTGCGGTTGCCGACACCGGTCAGATAGAGCTGCGACAGCGCCTCCGTCGGCAGCAGCAGGAACGAGCCGAGCGGATCGCGGTACTGATAGAGGCGGTAGTCCGAGAAGAAATAATAGTCGGACATCAGGACGCCGTCCCAGCCCCAGACCCATTTGTCGTTCAATGCGAACTGACCCTTGGTGTCGATGGCGCCGCGGAAATCGCGGTCGCCGGGCTGCCCGGCAAACGCGCCGGGATCGAGCTGGTTGATGCCGTAGGCGCGGATCTGGTAGGCGCCGTCGATCAGGCGCTGTCGGAATTCGCCCTGCAGCAGCACGCCTTGCCGCGACAGGAAGCGCGGGGTGAAGGTTGCGTCCATGTCGGGCGCGATCGCCCAATAATAGGGAACCTCGACGCCATAGCCCGTGTTGTCCGTGCCGGAAATGTAACCCGGCATCAGGAAGCCGCTCTTGCGCTTCACGGTCGGGTCGGGCGTCGAGAAATAGGGCATGTAGGCGAGCGGCACGCCGAAGAATTCGAGCTGTGCCGTCTCGAAATACAGCATCTTCTCCTGCTGGTCGTGGATGATGCGCGCACCCTTGACCTGCCACAGCGGCGGCTTCTTCGGATCGTCCCGACACGGCGCGCAGGCCGTGTAGACGCCGTTCTCGAACACCGTGTAATTGCCGCTGGAGCGGTCGGCGCGGCTCGCGGCCATGCGGGTCTGGTCGGCGGTGTCCACGCGCAGCGAATCGACGAAACCGTCGCGGTAATCGTCGGAGAGATCCATGATCTCGGCATAGGTGATCTTGCCGTCGGCATCCGTCATGCGGATGTTGCCTTCGGCATGCAGCCGCTTGGTCTTCTGGTCGTAGATGACCCTGTCGGCCTCGACGCTGGTGCCGTTGTAGAACAGCTGGACGTTGCCGACCGCGGAGACGCGCGAATTGTTGTAGTCGTAGTCGACCTCGGTCGCCTGCACCAGCATCTGGTTGTCGTTGGCGGCCCTGGGCGGCTTCGGACGCGGCGGCAGCGGATTGTAGGTATATTGGGCGGAGGCCGGCGCCACGGCGGCAACGTCGATCAGCCCGCCGAGCGAGGCAGCGGTCACGACGGCGAGCAGCAGCCTGCGGATGGACAAGCCGCGCCCGTTCGCGCGCATCAGCATGCGCCGCGTCAAACGAGACACGAGCCCTCGTTGGACGGCACTCACTAACCGTCCTCCTGATAGAGCAAGGCCAAAAAGCCGGTGAGGCCGCCCACTACAACGGGCAACCACGCCGCAGCGATCGGATGCATCAACTCAGCCTTGCTCAAGTCCTCAGTTACTTTCGACAGAACGTAGAGCAGAAAGCCTGCGCCCACGCCACTCAAAACCATCTTTTGCACGCCGCCCATCCGGAAGAAGCGCAACGACACGGAGGCCGCGAGCATCACCATGGCCGCAAGCAAAAACGGCTGTGCCAGAAGCTTCTGATACTGGAGTCGGTAACCGGCTGTCGCGAAGCCCGAGCTTTCGGAGGAGCGGATGTAGCTCGGTAGTTGCCAAAAGGACACAGTCTCGGGGGTGGAGAAGCTGTTGCGGACCTGCGCCTCGGTCAGCGTCGTCGGAATCTCGAGGCTGGCCTGGTCGATCGGCGGGGCGTCCAGCGAGAAGCGGCGGACGCCCTTGAACAGCCAGCGGCCGGCCTCGAGCGTCGCCTCGCGCGCCTCGACCCGTTCCTTGAAGTGCTGGTCCGGGTCGAACCGGAACAGCGTCAGCCCCGTGAGCCGGACGCCCTGCTGCTCGCTGCGCGCCGCGTTGATGATGGTCTGGCCGTCGCTGGTCACCTGATTGAGCCAGAAGCCGGAGGCGTCCTGGATGCCGCCGCCGGGCGCCGAGCCGAACAGCTCGGCCTCCATGCGCTTGGAGGCTTCGCGCAAGTTGGCCGACATCGGATTGTAGGCGACGGTGGCGATCACGCCGATCAGGAGCGCGCTGCCGAGCGCCGGCGAGATGAACTGCCATGCGGAGATGCCGGCGGCGCGCGCGACCACGAGCTCTAATCGGCGGGAGAGGGCGAGATAGCAGGTCATGGCGCCGATCAGCATGCAGAACGGCGTCAGCTTCTCCAGAAGCTGCGGCACCCGGAACAGCGAGGTCTCGGCCACCATGAGCGCCGAGGCGGAGGCGAGGCCAGAGGTCTTGCGCACCATCTCGATGTAGTCGACCAGCACCAGCAGCAGGAAGATACTCGCGAACACGCCGAGCGCCGCGACCACGAAGCGGCCGGCGAAATAGCGCCCGAGTGTGTTGGTGAGCATGCTCATGCGGTGGCCGGACGTCCGAACAGCCGCGCGATGCGCGCATTCGACCTGTTGATGGCCTCCATCAGGCCGGGGGGCGGCTCGACCACGACGCCGCTGACGATGATCCACAACCCGATGCCGATGGCGCCGAACACCATCGCGTATTGCACCAGCACCGGGCCCGACGACTTCACCGCCATCACCGAGCAGGCAAAGCCCGCCATGCGCAGGCCGAACACCGCGATGATCGACGAGCCGATCGAGAAGTTGCGGCTCTGGCGGGTGGTGCGCGGCGCGCCGAGGAAGGCGAAGGTCAGCACGGCAAAGGCGAAGGGATAGATCGGCGCGAGCAGGCTGTCATGCAGGGCCGAGCGGAATTGCCCGGGGATCTGCTTGTAGACGGGGTCGTCCTCGGACGGCGAGAACAGCTCCCAGAGATAGCGCTCGCGGATGCCGAGGGTGACGTCGCGGCCCTGGTTGGAGAATTTCGACATGTCGAAGCCGTAGCGGCCGAAGGCCACCAGCGCGGGATCGCGCTTGCCCGCCTCGAAGCGCTGCAGATTGCCTGTCTCCAGCACCAGGAACGAGCCGGTCTCGTTCTTCACGACCTCGCCGCGTTCGGCGACGATCGAGACGCGCTCGTTCGGATCGCGGCGGTCGTCGATGAAGATGCCGGCAAGAATGCCGCCGGGCTGGCGTTCGCGAATCCGGATCGTGAGGTTCTTGTCGAGCTGGGCGAAGCGGCCGGGCTGCAGGATGTTGGTGAGCACGTCCGCGGTGATCTCGGCATCCCACTGCTTGATTCGCCGCATGCCGTCGGGGGCGAGATAGGCCGCGATGAAGGCAACCAGCAGCGCCACCACGCAGGTCGCGTAGAAGAACGGATAGAACAGCCGGAACGGCGAGAAGCCGGCGGCATTCATCACGATGATCTCGGAATCGGTCGCGAGCTTGTTCAGCGTGTGCGAGATCGCGATCATCAGCGCGATCGGCGAGATGATCAGCACCAGGGCCGGGATGACGAGGCTGGTGATGCCGAGGAAGGTGAGGATGGTCTGACCCTGGCTCGTCATCAGGTCGATGCCGCGCAACGCCTGCGTAATCCAGATCACGCCGGTGAGGCTGACCAGGACCAGCGCAAACGACGCCAGCGTCGTGCGGAAGATATACCTATCGATCGACCCCATGCGCTACCGCACGAATCCCACCAAGTCCCCAATGTCGGCTGAAATTCCGCTTGCCCAACCAATCCCCGATCAGGGGATCCCCAAGGTTGGCCGCAGGGCTCTTCCGCCAGCTTACTCTCTCACTACCATCCCTTTGATCCGTCAACAAAATGGCTGCCCCGTGGCACCCTCAATATATGGTTAATATTTCGCTCGTTGTGACCCTGAGGCCACGGGGGTGCTTGGCATCCGCCCGGCCACTGGCCCATAGTGCGCAACGCTCAGTGAATCATCGTTCAGGTCTGGCCCCGACCACGGCCGCAAATGAACAAAAAGACCAAAGCTTTTGAAGGAGTTACCCATGTCCGATGCCATCAAGGTCGGCTTCGTCCCGTTGTCATCAGCCGCCCGTGGCATCCTGGTCGTGTTCTGCGACGACAGCCTGAAGGTCGGTCCCGCGACCGCCAAGGCGCTGGGCGGCGCTCTCGACCTCGTGAAGCGGGCGGCGGCCGCCGCCGCCTTCAAGGGTAAAAGCGGGGCGGCGCTGGACATCCTGGCGCCGGAAGGGGTGAAAGCCACCCGACTGCTGGTGATCGGCGCCGGCAAGGCGGCCGGCCTGAAGGCGAACGATTTCCTCAAATTCGGCGGTGTGGCCGCGAGCAAGCTTCCCGCCGGGACTGCCGCCATGACCGTCATGGCGGAGCTGCCGGATGGCGCGATGACGAGCGAGCAGGCGGTTGCGATCGCCTCCGGCCTGCGCCTACGCGCCTACAAGTTCGACCGTTACAAGACCAAGAAGAAGGACGGCGAGGAGGGCGGCTCGCGCGCCGACATCTCGCTTGCGGTCGGCGATGCCGCTGCCGCGAAGAAGGCGTTTGTCGCGGCCGGCCATGTCGTCGACGGCGTGATCATCGCGCGCGACCTCGTCAACGAGCCGCCGAACGTGCTCTTCCCCGAGGAGTTCGCGCGCCGCGCCAGTCAGCTCCGCAAGCTCGGCGTCAAGGTCGAGGTGCTCGACGTCAAGGCGATGCAGAAGCTCGGCATGGGCGCGCTGCTCGGTGTCGGTCAGGGCTCGGCGCGGCCGAGCCGTACCGTGATCATGCGCTGGGACGGCGGCAAGAAGGGCGAGGCGCCGGTCGCCTTCGTCGGCAAGGGCGTCTGTTTCGACACCGGCGGTATCTCGATCAAGCCGGCCGGCAGCATGGAGGACATGAAGGGCGACATGGGCGGCGCGGCCTGCGTCGTCGGCCTGATGCACGCGCTGGCGGCGCGCAAGGCCAAGGCCAACGTGGTCGGCGCCATCGGCCTCGTCGAGAACATGCCTGACGGCAATGCGCAGCGGCCGGGCGACATCGTTACCTCGATGTCGGGCCAGACCATCGAGATCATCAACACCGACGCGGAAGGCCGTCTCGTGCTGGCCGACGTGCTCTGGTACGTCGCCAAGAAGGTGAAGCCGGAATTCATGGTGGATCTGGCGACGCTGACCGGCGCGATCGTGGTCGCGCTTGGCACCGAGCATGCCGGCATGTTCTCCAACAATGACGAGCTTGCCGAACGCCTGCTGACGGCCGGTATCGAATGCGGGGAAAAGGTCTGGCGCATGCCGCTCGGTCCCGAATACGACAAGCTGATCGATTCCCAATTCGCCGACATGAAGAACACCGGCGGCCGTCATGGCGGCTCGATCACCGCGGCGCAGTTCCTGCAGCGCTTCGTCGACAACACGCCCTGGGCCCATCTCGACATCGCCGGCACCGCCATGGGCGCGCCGAAGACCGACGTCAACCACAGCTGGGGCAGCGGCTACGGTGTCCGCCTGCTCGACCGCCTCGTCGCCGACCATTACGAGCGCAAATGACCCGAGATGACTGAAGTCCTGTTCTATCATCTGCAAAACATGACGGTGGAGAACGTGTTGCCGCCGCTTCTCGAGAAATCGCTCGAGCGCGGCTGGCGCGTCGTGGTGCAGTCGACCTCGGAAGAACGCGCCGACGCGCTCGACGCGCATTTGTGGACCTATCGCGACGATTCCTTCCTGCCGCACGCGACATGGCGCGTGAACGACGCCGCCGATCAGCCCATCGTGCTGGCGATCGAGGAGGGCAATCCCAACGGCGCCCATGTCCGCTTCCTGGTCGACAATGCCGCCCTCCCGGAGGACGCGCAGGGCTATGCGCGCATGGTGCTGCTGTTCAACGGCGACGACCCGGATGCGCTGGCGCTCGCCCGCAGCACCTGGACGGACTGCAAGGCGCGGGGATTTGATGTCACCTATTGGCAGGCCGACGAGCGGGGCCGGTGGCAGCGTCGGAATTAGGGGCCTTCGCAATTAATGATAATTTGCACTTTTCGGGCGATGCTGGCTTTGGTCACCTTCGTGCCGCAAAGTGATGTTGGGACAATCGCTTAGGGCTGGTCCTTCACGCGGGGAATTTGGTTTATCGTGCGACATCAAAAGCTTCCCAAGTCGCTGTTGGTTGCGTTGGCTGCCGTCGCACCGCTGGTCGCGGGCTGTTCGGGCGGGAGCGATCTGTTGTCGAAGGATGCGGAATGGTTCCAGAAACCGGGCCGTCTCTTCATCAAGAACATCTCGATCGAGTCGCCGCCGCTGACCCCCGACAAGCCGGTCGGAGCTGAGGATCTCGTCAGCGCCGACGGCGCCTGTCCCGGCATGGCGCCGCCGCCCGGGCCGGCCGACGCCAATGCGTCGACGACGGCGCCGATGGGCGGCACGGTCGCGCTCGGCCACACCGAATGCGACGTGGTGCGCGGCATCGGCGCGCCCTCGAGCGTCAATCTCTCCAACGATGCCGCCGGCCGCCGCGTCGCCATCGTGACCTGGACCACCGGTCCCCGCGCCGGCATCTACACCTTCACCGCCGGCCGCCTGTCCGCGATCGAGGGCAATCCGGACCCGCAGCCAGTGCCGAGGGCGGCGAAGCCGAAGAAGAAGCACGCGTAAAGCGAATCCACCGCTATCGACGTATATGCCCCGGACGCGGCGCAGCGCTTGAGCGATGCGCGGCCGAGCCGGGGCCGAGGAGCCGCGTGTACGCTGAAGCGTGGGTCCCGGCTCAGCGTCGCGTCATTTCATGGCGCGTCGCGTCCGGGACACGAGGCCTTCTACCCCGCCGCTTCATCAAACCGAGTGCTGGACTTGAGCCTATGCGCGCCAGTGCCATCGGCCGCGCGCGCCTTCGCACAGATCGCAACACTCCTGATGCGTCTGATGCGTCTCTTTGGTGATGGCCGCGCGGCCGGGAATGCGCTTTGATGGTGCCAACAACAATCCGGAGGAAACCATGCGGTTCATTGCCCTCGTGTCGGCGCTGCTGCTGCCGTTTGGCGCGGCGCTCGCCCAGGACTATCCGACCAGGCCCATCACCATGCTGGTGCCGTTCGCCGCCGGCGGGCCGACCGACACCATCGCGCGCCTGACCGCGGCGGGCATGGCGAAATCGCTGGGACAGCAGGTCATCGTCGAGAACGCGACCGGGGCCGGCGGCACCATCGGCTCGACCCGCGCCGCGCGCGCCCAGCCGGACGGCTACACGCTGCTGATCCATCACGTCGGCATCTCGACCGCGGCGACGCTGTATCGCAACCTCAGCTACGACACCAAGACGGCCTTTGCGCCGATCGGGCTCGTGACCAACGCGCCGATGACCATCATCGCGCGTGCGGATTTTCCGGCCGACACGCTCAAGGAATTGGTCGCCTACGCCCAGCAGCAGGGCGACAAGCTGACCTACGCCAATGCCGGGTTGGGTGCGGCATCGCATCTCTGCGGCATGCTGTTCATGACGGCGATCCAGAAGCAGCTCACCACGGTGCCGTACAAGGGCAACGGTCCGATCATGAACGATCTGCTCGGCAAGCAGATCGATCTCACCTGCGACCAGGCGACCAACACCACCGGTCCGATCACGGCCAAGCAGGTCAAGGCCTACGCGATCACCACCAAGGAGCGGCTGAAGAGTCTTCCCGACCTGCCGACGGCGGACGAGGCCGGCCTCAAGGGGTTCGAGCTCGGCGTCTGGCACGGCATCTATGCGCCCAAGGGCACACCGCCGGCGGTCATTCAGAAGCTGACGGCGGCGCTCCAGACCGCACTGAAGGATCCCGCCTTGATCGCCCGGTTCAACGACATCAACACCGAGCCGGTGCCGCAGGACAAGGCCACGCCGGAGGCGCTGGGTGCGATGCTGACGAGTGAGATCGACCGCTGGGCGCCGATCATCAAGGCAGCCGGGCAGTACGCGGATTGAGCCGTTGCTGCTACAGGCGCCGGCCTCGGGCGAGGCGCTACCGACACGGGAAAGCGGATATTCGTCAACAGCAAAGTGCCAGGTAATAAATTACCGGTACTTTGCATGGGGTTGTTTTCAGATTTTGATTGAGCCGGCGCGCGGCAGTGACGCTACCCCGCCGCCTCGTCAAACTGCGTGCTTGCTTCCAGCCATTGCTCCTCCGCCCGCGCCAGCGCGTCGGCGGCGTTGGCACGCGCCTTCGACAGCTGGGCGGCCTGCTTGGGATCGCGCGTAAAAATATCGGGCAGGGCAAGGGCGGTGTCGATCTTGGTGATGATCTCGCTGACGCGGGCGATCTCGGCTTCGGCCTCCGCGATGCGCTTCTTCAGCGAGCCGCGATTGTCCGACCTTGCGCGCTGCGGCTTTTCGCTTGGCGCACTGCGCTCGCGCGGGGCGGGCTCGCCATTGCGTGTGGACAGCACCAGGCGGCGATATTCGTCGAGGTCGCCGTCGTAATTGGTCACGGTGCGATCGGCGACGATCCAGAGCCGGTCGGCGCAGGCCTCGATCAGATAGCGATCGTGCGAGACCATGATCACCGCGCCGGGAAATTCGTTGATGGCTTCGGCCAAAGCGCCGCGGCTGTCGATGTCGAGATGGTTGGTCGGCTCGTCCAGGATGATCATGTTGGGACCGAAGAAGGTCGCAAGGCCCAGGAGCAGCCGTGCCTTCTCGCCGCCCGACAATTTGCCGGCCTTGGTGTCGGCCGCCTTGCCGGAGAAGCCGATCGCGCCGGCGCGTGCCCGCACCTTGGCCTCCGGCGCATCGCCCATCAGCTTGCGGACGTGGTCATAGGCGGAGGCGTCCTCGTTGAGCTCGTCGAGCTGATGCTGCGCGAAATAGGCGATCGACAGCTTGTCGGCCCGCGTCACCCTGCCGGAGAACGGCGCAAGGCGTCCGGCCAGCAACTTGACCAGCGTCGACTTGCCGTTGCCGTTGGCACCCAGCAGCGCGATGCGGTCGTCATTGTCGATCCGCAAGGTGACGCGATTGAGCACGGGGCTCGCCGGATCGTAGCCGACCGAGGCGTTGTCGACCGCGATGATCGGCGGCGAGAGGATCTTTTCCGGCGCGGGAAAGCTGATCTCGCGCACGTCATCGGTCACCAGCGCCGTAATCGGCTTCAGCCGCTCCAGCATCTTGACGCGGGACTGTGCCTGCCGCGCTTTCGAGGCCTTGGCCTTGAAGCGGTCGACGAAGGCCTGCAGGCGGGCGCGCTCGGCCTCCTGGCGCTTGACCTGTTTGGCATCGAGCAGCTCGCGCGCGGCGCGCTGCTCCTCGAATGAGGAATAGCTGCCCTTGTAGAGCGTGAGCTTGCCGCGCTCCAGATGCAGGATCTGGTCGACCGAGCTTTCCAGCAGATCACGGTCGTGGCTGATCACGATCACGGTGCGCGGATAATGCGCCAGGTGATCCTCCAGCCACAGCGTGCCTTCGAGGTCGAGATAGTTGGTGGGCTCGTCGAGCAGCAACAAATCGGGGGCCGCGAACAGGGTGGCGGCAAGCGCGACGCGCATGCGCCAGCCGCCGGAGAATTCGGCGCAGGGGCGGAGCTGATCGGCAGCGGAGAAGCCGAGGCCGGAGAGAATCGCAGCGGCGCGGCTCGGCGCCGAATGCGCGTCGATGTCGACGAGGCGGGTCTGGATCTCGGCGATCCGATGCGGATCGGTCGCGCTCTCGGCTTCAGTGAGCAGCGCGTCGCGTTCGAGGTCGGCCTTGAGCACGACGGTGATCAGGCTTTCCGGCCCGTTCGGGGCTTCCTGGGCCAGGCTGCCGATCCGCCAGCGCGGCGGCAAGGTCACCGAGCCATGCTCGGCCGCCAGTTCGCCGCGGATCACCTTGAACAGCGTCGACTTGCCGGTGCCGTTGCGTCCGACCAGGCCGACGCGCGAGCCCGGCGTGATCTGCACGGAACTCTGGTCAATCAGAAGGCGTCCGGCGAGGCGGATGGAGAGATCGGTGATGGACAGCATGCGGCCTTGTCACCGCAGCCGTGGTCAAACGCAACCCGTTTCTGCAATGGCTTGATCGCCGCTCAATGCGCGTCGCGGTCGCGCCGCTCCAGCTCGTTGAGGAGCTGCTCGAGATGCGTCGGGAGCCGTGTCTCGGGACGCAGGCTCTGCTGGAGCCGTTCGCCCACGGCATCGCAAATCGATCGGCTGGTGCGCCGGTCGATCTGTTCGCTGTCATTGGCAAAGGGCCCAACCATCGCGCGGTTCCGTGTGCTCAGGGTAAAGACACAGTACCAAGTCATTGACCCCCAAAATGGTTTCGCCATTCCTTGGGGATCGCTGCCATTCTCGTCAAAATTGCATGAACCCCGCCCCATCCACCCAAAATGCGAAGCCCCGGCGGGGGGATCGCCGGGGCTCCTCTTGGAAGGTACCTGTGGGGGGCGCAGATACCTCGGGGGATTAGAAAGGTGCTGTCGGGCTCAGTAGCAGCGGTTGATCAGCCGCCAGCGGGGTCCCCAGGGGGTCGGGACCAGCCGGCGCACATAGCACCCGCCATAACCGTAGGAGACCGGGGCATAGAAGCGCGGTCCGCCCCAGCGGTAGCCGCCGTGCCAGCCGCCACCGCCATGCCAGCCCGGGCCGCCGCCATGCCAGTGAGCGGAGGCCGAGGTCGGGGCCAGCGCGGCACCGAGCGCAACCGCAGCGACAGCGGCAAGCGAAAGTTTCCTCAACATGGTGATCTCCTCAAAACTGCCGGCGCGGGGGCAATCCGCGTCGATGGAAAGGCCGCCGAAACGTCCGCCTGATGGTCAGGCTTGTGATCAGGCTTGGGTTTCGATGGAAGGAGCATAAGCCGGCAGGCCGAACCAAAGCCTGAATGGAGGCTTCAGATTCGGTTCATCTGGGTGAAATCTCGGTAATTCATGCCTAGATCCGGCCGGGCCGCCTGCGGCGAAGCGCCTGTGAGAGGCTTTGGGCGCTCGCTTGCCGTCCGGCAAAGGCGCCGATATAAGCCCCGCAACCCGGCAATCACCGCTTTCTTCCCAAGGACAAGATCATGGCCATCGAACGCACTTTCTCGATCATCAAGCCCGACGCGACCGCGCGTAACCTGACCGGCGCCGTCAATGCCGTGATCGAAAAGGCGGGCCTGCGTATCGTCGCGCAGAAGCGCATCCGCATGACCAAGGAACAGGCCGAGACCTTCTATGCCGTCCACAAGGCGCGCCCGTTCTTCGGCGAGCTCGTCGAGTTCATGACCTCCGGTCCGGTCGTGGTGCAGGTGCTGGAAGGCGAGGGCGCGATCGCCAAGTACCGCGAGGTGATGGGCGCGACCGATCCGGCCAAGGCGGCCGAGGGCACCGTCCGCAAGCTCTACGCCAAGTCGATCGGCGAGAATTCGGTGCACGGCTCGGATGCGCCGGAGACGGCCGCGATCGAGATCGCGCAGTTCTTCTCGGGCAACGAGATCGTCGGCTGATCAATCCGCCGTAAGTTAAAGACCGGACGAAAGGACTCATTGTGGACTGGCTCTGGCAGATCTTCGATCCCGCGACGATCGGGGCGTTCTTCACCCAGTTTCGCAACGAGATGGCTGCGCCGACCTTCTGGATCGCGGTCGGCAAGATCATCTGGATCAACATCCTGCTCTCCGGCGACAACGCGCTGGTGATTGCGCTGGCCTGCCGCGGCCTCTCGCCGCGACACCGGCTGTGGGGCATGATCTTCGGCGCCGGCGCGGCGGTGACGCTGCGGATCATCTTCACCGGCATCGTCGCAACGCTGATGGAGCTGCCTTACCTCAAGCTGATCGGCGGACTCGCGCTGATCGTGATCGCGGCCAAGCTCCTGGTGCCGGAACACGAGGACGAGGACGACGTCGACGCCGCCGCGCATCTGTGGCACGCCATCCAGATCGTCGTGGTCGCCGACATCGTCATGAGTCTCGACAACGTCATTGCGGTGGCTGCCGCTGCCAATGGCAGCGTGCCGCTCCTGATCCTCGGCCTTGCCATCAGCGTGCCGCTGATCGTCGCCGGCGCGGCGCTGATCATGGCGCTGCTCGAAAAGCTGCCGGTGCTGGTCTGGGCCGGTGCGGCGCTGCTCGGCTGGATCGCGGGCGAGGTGATGGCGACCGATCCCGGCGTCGCGCCCAGGCTGCACGCGCTGTTCGACGGTCCGTTCGGCGCCTCGCTCGACAGCATGCTCGGTGCCTTGCGGATTCCGCCGCAATTCGGCCATGGCGGCGCCGGCGGCGAATATTTCTGCGCAGCGCTCGGCGTCATCGTCGTGCTGGTGGTCGGCACCATCTGGCGCCGGCGCAAACTGACCGCCGCCGCGCTGGAATCGTCCGAGCGCCACGCCAGGGCGTCGGCCGAATAGGCCGACCTCTCAGTCGATCCTGCCGAGTTCCATGACCGGCGTCGTCCAGTAGACCAGCTTGGTTCCGGCGAACGAAACCCGCAGACGGTCGAGCAGCCGGCCCGCCTCTTTTCCTGGCAGCACCACTTGCACGACGGTCTGGTCGGCATGGCCCTTCACGCGTTCGGCGGCCGTATGCAATCGAACCTCGGTGCCGTGACCCGAGCCCGGCGTGGCCGTGAATCCGGAAACCAGATCGCTCTGTTCGGCGAGATGGTCGAACACCTCGTCGCGGAGCCGATGCGGCACGATCAGCGTGAGGCAGACAAGCTGGTCGATCATTTCGCCACCTTCGACGTGCCGCCGTAGCGGCGATACAGGATCGGCAGGAGAATCAGGGTGAGCAGGGTGGAGGACAGCAATCCTCCAATCACGACGATAGCGAGCGGCCGCTGCACCTCGGATCCCGGACCGGATGCGAACAGCAGCGGGATCAGGCCCAGCGCCGTGATGCTCGCGGTCATCAGCACGGGCCGCAGCCTGCGCATGGCGCCCTCGACGACGATGCGGTGCTCGGGGAGGCCGTGGGCGCGCAGCTGATTGAAATAGGACACCAGGACGACGCCGTTGAGCACGGCGATGCCGAGCAGCGCGATGAATCCGACCGAGGCCGGCACCGACAGGTACTCACCCGTCACCACCAGGGCGAAGACGCCGCCGATCAAGGCAAAGGGAATGTTGACGAGCACCAGCAAGGCCTGGCGGATGGCGCCGAACGTGGTGAACAGCAGCACGAAGATCAGGCCGATCGCGACGGGAACCACGATCGACAGGCGCGCGGCGGCGCGTTGCTGATTCTCGAACTGTCCGCCCCAGGTCAGCCGGTAGCCGTTCGGAAGCGGCAGCTCGGTCGCCACCTTCTGGCGCCCGGCTTCGACGAAGCCGACCATGTCGCGGCCGCGCACGTTGGCGCGCACCACGCTCATGCGGGCGCCGTCCTCGCGGTCGATCTTCACCGGACCGTCGACGCGCTGGATGCGGGCGACCTGTGACAACGCGACATGCTGTCCCGAGGCCAGCGTCAGCGGCAGGCTCGCCAGCAGCGTCGGCGCTTCCCGCGTCGTCTCGCCGCCCCGGACCAGGATCGGCGTGCGGCGTCCCTCCTCGAGCGCGGTCCCGATGGTTCGGCCCTCGATCTGGGTTCGCAGCGAGTTGACGATGGAGTCCACGGTCAGACCGAGGCGGCCGGCCTCCATGCGATTGACCGCGACCGTGTAATATTGAGCGCCTTCGTTCAGCGTGGTGTAGACGTCCTCGGCCCCGTCGATGCTGGAGAGGATCGCCGACAGTCTTGCCGCGGTTTCATTCAGCCTGGCGATGTCGGGGCCGAAGATCTTGACGGCGACGTCGCCGCGCACGCCGCTGATCATCTCCTGCACGCGCATGTCGATGGGCTGGGTGAAGCTGAGCGAGATGCCGGGAAAGCCGGTCAGGACCTCGCGAAGCTTCTGCAGCAGGGCCTCGCGGTTGTCGGTCGCGCGCTCGGCCGCCGGCTTGAGCACGAGGAACGTGTCGGTCTGGTTGGGACCCATGGGGTCGAGGCCAAGCTCGTCCGATCCGGTGCGGGCGACGATGCCGGCAATATCAGGCACGGCCAAAAGCGCGGTCTGGAGCCTGGCGTTCATGGCAAGCGACTCGTCGAGGTTGACGGAGGGAAGCGTCTCCACGCTGACGATGACATCGCCTTCGTCCATCGTCGGCATGAAGGTCTTGCCGAGCTTGGTATAGGCGAAGCCCGCCGCGACCAGGCCGATCAGGGCGGCCGCCATCACCTTGCGCTCGTTGTTCAAGGCCCAGTCCAGTGCCGGCGCGTAGACCCGTTGGGCCGCACGTACCAGCAGGGGATCGCGATGCGAGGCGGACTTGAGCACGAAGGAGGTCGCGACCGGGATCACGGTGAGCGCCAGCAGCAGCGAGCCGGCCAGCGCGAAAATGATGGCCAGCGCGACCGGGATGAACAGCTTGCCCTCCAGCCCCTGCAGCGTCAGCAGGGGGACGAACACGATGATGATGATGAGCACGCCCGAGGCGACCGGCTCCAGCACTTCGCAAACCGAACGGTAGATCAGGTGGATCAGCGGGAGAGACTTGCCCGGTTCGTGCTTGCCGAGGTTGCCGACGATGTTCTCGACCACGACCACCAGGGCGTCGATCAGCATGCCGATCGCGATCGCAAGTCCGCCGAGACTCATCAGGTTGGCCGACATTCCCACCACGCGCATGATGATCAACGCGATCACGATGGCGAGCGGCAGGCTGAGCGCGATCACGAGCGAAGCCCGCCAATTGCCGAGGAAGAGCAGCAGAAGAACGATGACGAGAGCGGTGGCCTCGCCGAGGGCCCGCACCACGGTGCCGACGGCGCGATTGACCAGGCGGCTGCGGTCATAGAACACGTTGATCGAAACGCTCTTGGGCAGAGAGCCGTGTAGCTCGGCGAGCCGGGCGCGTACGTCGCGGATGAGCTGACCCGCGTTGGCGCCGCGCAGGCCGAGGACGAGCCCCTCGACGGTTTCGCCGCGGCCGTCCGCCGTGACGGCGCCATAGCGCGTCAGCGTCCCGACTTTGACGGTCGCGACGTCGTTGACCAGGATCGGCACACCCTCGCGGGTGTCGACCACGATGGCCTTGATGTCCTCGATCGAACGGATGCTGCCTTCGATCCGAACCAGCGCGCTGTCCTCGCCCTGGTTCACCCGTCCGGCGCCGTCGTTGCGGCTGTTGGCTTCGATGGCTCGGCGAAACAGGTCGTAGGAAATGCCGCGCGCCGCCAGCGCGTCGTTGCGCGGCACGATCTCGAAGGCGCGGACATAGCCGCCGAGCGCATTGACGTCGGCAACGCCGGGCACGGTCCGCAGCGCGGGGCGGATCACCCAGTCGAGCAGGGTCCGGCGCTCGGCGAGCGAAAGCTCGGGACTGTCGATGGTGAACATGAACATCTCGCCGAGGGGGCTCGTGATCGGCGCCAGACCGCCGCTCACCCCTTCCGGGAAGTCGCGCGAGATGTTCGACAGGCGCTCCGAGACCTGGTTGCGTGCCCAGTAGATGTCGGTGCCGTCCTCGAAATCGACGGTGATGTCGGCCAGCGCGTATTTCGTGGTCGAACGAAGCACCTTCTTGTTCGGCAATCCGAGCAGCTCGAGCTCGACGGGGACGGTAATGCGCTGCTCGACTTCTTCGGGGGTGAGGCCCGGCGCCTTCATGATGATCTTCACCTGAACCGGCGAGACGTCGGGAAAGGCGTCGATCGGCAGGCCGGGCAGGAGGACAGCGCCCGCGCCGATCAGCAGCAGCACGCTCAGCATCACGAACAGCCGCTGCGACAACGCGAACGCAACCAGGCGGCGGAGCATCTATTGTCCCAGGCCTAAGAGAATGCCGCGAAGCGCCGAGATGCCGCCGATCGCGATCGCATCCCGGTCCGTAATCGGGCCCGACACGACGACGTGATCCTGATCCTCAGCGAGCAGCTTGACCGGGACCAGGCGGAAGCCGCCGTCGAAGGCGACGAAGACCGAGGTCTGCTCGCCCCTCCGGATCAGCCCGCTATAGGGAATCTCAAAGGCGCTTTCGCCGGCGGAAAGAAAGCCGATGCGGGCCGCGGTGGTCTGACCGGGATGCAGCTCGCCGTCGTTGGGGACCTCCGCGCGCACCAGGATGGTCTGGGTGGCAGGGTCGATGGTCTCGGAGACCAGCACGACCGTGCCGGGCGTGGAATAGCCCTCGATCTCGACTTTCGCGCCGGTGCGGATCGCTCGAATATTGGCGGCGGGAACTGCGATCTCGGCCCACAGCGGCGACAGCCGCGCCAGCTTGACCAGCGGCGCGGATTGTTCGAGCCGCTGCCCTGGCGACACCGCGACCTCGACCACGGACGCGGTTTGCGGCGCATTGACCGTGAGCGTGCCGCTGATCGCCGCTTCCTGGGCCAGTCGGGAAATGGCATCGTCCGACATCCCGCTGAGGCGCAGCATCTGGCGCCGTTCGGCGACGACGAGAGCCGCCTGGCGCGCTTCGGCCTGGCTCGCCTCCAGCACGCGTTGCGGCACGGCCTTGCCCTCGAACAGATCGACGTTCCGCTTGAGTTGCTGGCTGGCGAGATGCTCCTGCGCGATCGCGTGCAAATAGTCGCGTTGCTGGGAGACGAAGCTTGGACTCTCCAGGGTGACCAGCGGCTGGCCGGCCGTGGCGCGATCGCCGCGCCCGACCAGGAGATTGGCGACCATGCCCGCCACCGGCGCGCTGACAACCCACAATTGCGGTGTGGGGACCATGATCTGGACCGGGTAAGGCAGCGTCAGATCGGTCCGGCTGGCAACCGGATGGGTTACCCGGACGCCGAGATTGCGCGCCTGCGCATCGCTCAGCTTCACCTCGTCCTGCGCCATCGATGCCGAACTCAGCAGGCTCAATGCAACGGCGAAGAGCGCACGAACGAGCACGCCCCCGGACGAGGTGAGAGGGAGAGTTCTGCGACGGACTCGCATGAGGAAAAACCCAGACCTGGAGGCGAGCGAAGCGCTGATCGATTGCAGGTTTCGCTTAGCCCACCGGAGCATCGATGGGTTGATTTGCCTCAAGCGGGCCAGCCCCTTTGGAAGGCTGCTCGCCGTTCGTGGCGCGCTTCGGTTGATCTCAGTCGATTGCTTCATGGCCGCAGAGGTCAAGCTGTCGTCGCGCCTTTCGGAAAGGGGGCGGGCAGGCCAACCGACCTCGCTCATGATGGACGCTTCCTTCCCGTGATCATCGCCGTCACCAGGCTCTCACGGTGCTCGAAGCTTGCCAGCAGGACGCCAAGCACATGGACGACCACGAGGCCGATCGTGAGGTTGGCGAACGCCTCATGGACCTCCTCCACCCATTTCGCTCCCCAGAAGCTGTCGGTCGTCATCATGTAGCCGGTGGTGCAGGTGCCGATCAGCATGACGATCAGCGCCACGACCATCATGCCGCCGGCAGGATTGTGGCCAAGAAAGCGTGGCGCCCTGAGCAGCGCCACATCGCGCATATAGGCGAGCACCGCGCGCGGCGAGCGCACGAAGTCGCTGAAGCGTGCATGGCGCGGTCCCACGAAGCCCCACACGATCCGGAGCGCAAGCAACCCGGCAATGGTGTAGCCGGCGGCGATATGGATCTTTTCTATCTCGTCCCCGGTCGCATAGGCGAGCAGAAACAGCCCGGCCAGCGACCAATGGAATACGCGCACGAAAAGGTCCCAGACCTTTACCGTAGCCGGCGGCTTGGCGCCGCCGGCTACGACCGTATCGTGAATGGCGCTCATGATGCGGCCCCTTACAGCTGACCGACGATCCGGCCGCTGGTCGGATCGACGAACAATTCGACCCGGCTGCCGGACTTGTCGATCGTGTAGAGCTCGCCGCAGGCGTTCTTGAGCTTGGCCTTCTGGACCTTGTAGCCCTGGGCTTCGATCTTGGACTGCAATTGCTCGATCGACAGCCAGCTGGTCTGCGGCGCCGCAGTGCAGGGACGCCCGAGGCTGCCGGCGTGAGCGGTCGCGGCGGCTGCGAGCAAGGCGGCGGTGGCGGCGATGATGGTGATCTTGCGCATGTTCTCTCCAGCTTGTGGCGCCCGGCCGCGTCATGCGGCGAGGCGATGGGCGGACAGTGCCAGAACCGCCCTGACGGCCGCCTGTTGATCCACGTCAGCAATTTGTCAGGTCGATTGGGGCATTCTCTGCCAATGCAATCCTCAGGCTTTCTGGAATTCCTCGCGGTGCCGCTGCTGGCAGGATTCCTGCTCGCGCCGATGCCTGCGGCCGCAGGCGACCACGATAAGGGCGCGCCGGACGCGGTTCGCCGCGCAGTCGAGGCCGGCGAGATCAAGTCGCTCGCCGACATTCTCGCCTCGCTCCGTGGCAAGCTGCCGGGCGAGGTTGCGGGGGTCGAGATAGAGCGTGAGCGCGGCCGCTGGATTTACGAGTTTCGCCTGGTTGACGACAAGGGCCGGCTCTACGAAGCGCATGTGGACGCGCGTAGCGGCGAGATCGAACGCATCAAGGAGAAGTGATGCGCGTGCTGCTCGTGGAGGACGATCGACGGATCGCGGCCGATGTGGAGAGGGCGCTCCGCGCGGCCGGTTATGTGGTCGAGACCGTCGGCAACGGCGAGGAAGCCTGGTTCCGCGGTGACACCGAGGATTACGGCGCGATCGTCCTCGATCTCGGCTTGCCCGGCATGGACGGTCTGGCGGTGCTCAAGCGCTGGCGCGCGAATGGGCGGTCTATGCCGGTGCTGATCCTGACGGCGCGCGGCAGCTGGGCCGAGCGCGTCGATGGCATCGACGCGGGCGCCGACGATTACCTGCCGAAACCGTTTCGCATGGAGGAATTGCTGGCGCGGCTGCGCTCGATCGTGCGCCGCTCGGCGGGGCATGCCTCGCCACGGATCATCGCCGGCGAGGTCGAGCTCGACGAGCGTCAAATGAAGGTGATGCTGCGCGGGGTACCCGTCGCGTTGTCGCCGTTGGAATACCGCCTGATCGCCTTTCTCCTGCACCATCGCGGCCGCGTCGTATCGCAGCAGGAGCTCGATGAAAACGTCTATGGCCACGGCGAGGACCACGAGTCGAATGCGCTCGAAGTGCTGATCGGCCGCGTGCGCAAGAAGCTCGGTGCCGACCTGATCGAGACCCGACGCGGCTTCGGCTATCTGGTACCGGAGACGACGCCATGAGCTGGGGCTCGCTGCGGCTGCGACTGGTCGCTGGCGGACTCGTAGCTATCCTGGTCGCGCTGACGATTGCCGGCGCCGGGCTGACGTTGCTGTTCGAACGCCATGTCGCGCGCACCATCGGCGAGGATCTCGACGTTTATCTGAAGCAACTCGTCGCGGGTATCGACGCCGACGCGCAGGGCAGGCTGGTGGTCGGCCGGCCGCCGGCCGATCCTCGTTTTGCCGACCCTCTTTCGGGCTTGTACTGGCAGGTATCGGACGATGGCGGTCAGGTGCTGCGTTCACGTTCGCTCTGGGACACGGCGTTGGACCTGCCGCGGGATGAGCCGTCGCCTCGCGAATTGCATCGTCATGTCATCCCTGGACCCGCCGACGCGCGGCTCCTGGTCAGCGAACGCCGCGTGATGCTTACCCTGGGCGACCGCCGCGCGCCGGTGCGTGTCGCGGTGGCGGCCGATCTCGCCCGCGTGTCGGCCGCCGCCTCGCATTTCGCCAGGGATCTGGCGCTGGCGCTTGGCGTGCTGGGGCTGGTGCTGGCGGCGGCCACCTCGATCCAGGTCGGCCTCGGCCTTCATCCGCTGGACGCACTTCGCCGCGGCGTCGCGGACGTCCGCTCCGGGCAGCGCAAGCATCTCCCCGTCGAGGTCCCGACTGAGGTGAAGCCGCTGGTGGAAGAGGTCAACAGCCTGATCGACGCCCAGGAACGCGAAATCGAACGGTCGCGCAGCCGCGCCGCCGACCTGGCACACGGGCTGAAGACGCCGCTTGCCGCACTCGCGGCCGATGTCGCGCTGTTGCGTCAGCGCGGTGAGAAGGAGGTCGCGCAGGCAATCGAGGCCGTCGGCGAGACAATGAGCCGTCACGTCGACCGCGAGCTGGCACGTGCGCGGGCGAGGGGGACGGCACGCCTGCGCGGCGGTATTTCCACGCCGCTCAGACCGCTTGTCCAGTCCCTGATCCTGACGCTGGCGCGTACGCCTGCGGCACAGCGGCTCGCCTTCAAGACCTGCATGACGGGCGAGCCGAGCGTGCCGCTCGATCGCACTGATCTGGCGGAAGTGCTGGGCAATCTCTTGGAAAACGCCGCTCGTCACGCCAAGAGCGAAGTGCGCATAGTCGCGGATGCGGCGAAACCGGCGATCACGGTCGAGGATGATGGTCCGGGCATCGCGCCCGCCGAACGTTCACGCGTGCTCGAACGCGGGGTCAGGCTGGACGAGCGTGGCGAAGGGGCCGGCCTCGGCCTCGCGATCGTTCAGGACGTGCTCAGTGCCTATGGATGGCAGCTCATTCTCGCCGAGTCCGAGCTCGGTGGACTGCAAGCCATCGTCGCGCCGGCGGGCAGCCGCGATCGGATGGCTGCTGCTGATTGAAGAACCCCAGCCGCTCGCTTGACACCTGTTCTGTTCGTCAGCGCCGCACGATCGAGCCGGCGCGGCCAATCAGGCGGGCGAGCTGGCGGAAACGGCTGCCGACGCGGTCGGCGACGAGGTCGCCGAGGCGGTGCTCGAACACCAGCATTAATTTGCGTCCCTGGCTGCGGAAATGCGTGGCGGGCAAGACACCCGGACGTGCCGCCGAGATCAGATGCGCGACGCGGAACGCCGCGCCCAAGAGACGCGCGCGTTCGAGCTGTGCCGGCGTCAGCAGCTCCTGCGTGGTGACGGGCGGCTGATTTTCTTCGCTGAGGCCCGCATAGCGATAGAACACCGACAGGCCGACGAAGGCGCGCTCGGTGTGGGTGATCGCGCCGAAATTGCCGTTGACGACGAGGCTCAGCGTCTGCTCGCCGCGGTGATCCGGATGCACGCGCCAGCCGATATCGGACAAGAGGCACGCGGTGTGGCGCAGCCGCCGGTCTTCCTCGGTCTCGCGCAGCTTGACCACGCGCACGAGGCGATCGGTCCAGGCGATCAGCTCGCGGGCGTGCTTCGCCGAGCGCGACAGCAGCTGGTTCAGCTCCTCCGCGGCGCAGATCAGGCCGTCCTTGTTGCGTTCCGCCTCCGGCAGCTTCTCGTGCAGCAGGCCCTCGCGCACGCCGAAGGTCGAGAACACGATGGTCTTCGGCTTCGCCACCCGGATGATGTGCTCGAGCACCAGGGCCGCATAGGTGAGGAGCGGGCGGCGCGCGTCGGCAACGCTCTCGATGTCGGCGAGCATGTTCGCGGCCGCCAGGCGCCGCAGCCTGCGGGAAAAGTCGAGCGCCTCCGCCGCGGACAGCGAATAGCCGTGCATCACCTGGAGCGGATAGCCGCTCTGGATGATATGAATGCGCGCGAGGGCGCGCCAGGTACCGCCGACCGCGTAGAAGTTGCGGCCGCGGCCCGCGGTCAGCTGCGGCACCTCGTCGAGCTCCTCGCGCACGATGCGATCGGCGCGCTTGAGCGATCTGTGCGCAAGATCCTGTAGCGCAAGCCCGCCGAGCGGCAGGGTCACGCCGCTTCGCACGCTGTTCTTGCGCACGTCGATCAATTCGAGCGAGCCGCCGCCGAGGTCGCCGACGATGCCGTCGGGATGATGGATGCCTGAGATCACGCCGAGCGCCGACAGCCGCGCCTCGCGCGGGCCCGAAAGGATCTCGATCTTCACGGCGCAGATGCGCTCGGCCTTGGCGATGAAATCAGCGCCGTTGGAGGCGTCGCGGCAGGCGGCTGTGGCGATCGCGAACACGCGTCCGACCTGCATCACGCGGCACAAGGCGCGAAAGCGCTTGAGCGAGGTCAGCGCCTTGTCGACGGCGTCGGGGGCGAGCAGGCCGGTGCTCTGCACCTCGCGCCCGAGACCGCACAGCGTCTTCTCGTTGAAGATCGGAATGAGACTCCGCGCCAGCGCCTCGTAGACGACGAGACGGACCGAGTTGGAGCCGATGTCGATGACCGCGACGCTCGAGCCGCGCTTGCGCGGCCGCTTCACGTCGGAAATCCCCGATCAGGACGGATGGCGTTCGTTCCGGCGCGTGAGACGACGCGGCGAGGATTCCTTGAGCGACTTTCCACGGCCAGACAGACTCGGATTTGTCATGAAGTAGTTGTGGACGTTGAAAGGCTCCTCGCCTTTCGCGGTCTTCATACGCGTTGAGGACCCGTCCGGCAACAACTGCCAGCTCTGTTCATTGTCTTTCAGGTTGGCGACCATGATCTGTTCGAGAACCTGCTGATGCACCGTCGGATTTTGCAGCGGACACAGCACCTCGACGCGGCGGTCGAGGTTACGCGGCATCATGTCGGCGGACGAGATATACACAGCCGCCTTGGCGCTCGGCAGGCCCTGGCCCATGCCGAAGCAGTAGATTCGGCCGTGTTCCAGGAAGCGCCCGATGATCGATTTGACCCGGATGTTCTCGGATAGGCCGGGAATGCCGGGGCGCAGGCAACAGATGCCGCGCACCACGAGCTCGACCTGCACGCCGGCCTGCGAGGCCTCGTAGAGCGCGTCGATGATATCGGGGTCGACCAGCGCATTCATCTTCATCCAGACCGCGCCGTGCCGGCCGTGCCGCGCGTGCGCGGTCTCGCCCTGGATGTGCTCGATGATGCGCTTGCGCAAGGTCAGCGGCGACACCGCCATCTTTTCCAGATCGCTCGGCGCGGCGTAGCCGGTGATGAAATTGAACACGCGCGCGGCGTCGCGGCCGATGGTCGGATCGGAGGTGAAGTAGGAAAGATCGGTGTAGATGCGCGCGGTGACCGGGTGATAGTTGCCGGTGCCGGTATGAACATAGGTGGTGAGGCTGCCACCCTCGCGGCGCACCACCATCGAGAGTTTTGCGTGCGTCTTCAGCTCAAGGAAGCCGTAGACGACCTGCACGCCGGCGCGTTCAAGGTCGCGCGCCCAGCGGATGTTGGCTTCCTCGTCGAAGCGCGCCTTCAGCTCGATCAGCGCCGTGACGGATTTGCCGGCCTCGGCGGCTTCGGCGAGCGTGCGCACGATCGGCGAGTTGTTGGAGGTGCGGTAGAGCGTCTGCTTGATCGCGACGACATCGGGGTCGCGTGCGGCCTGCTGCAGGAACTGCACCACGACGTCGAAGGATTCGTAAGGATGATGGACGACGAGATCCTTCTGCCGGATCGCGGCAAAGATGTCGCCGCCATGCTCGCGCACACGCTCGGGGTGGCGCGGCACGTAAGGGGTGAATTCAAGATCGGGACGGTCGATGCGGGTGAGCTGCGAGAGCTCGTTCATCGCCTGCACGCCGTCGACCAGGAAGACCTCGTCGTCGGCGGCCGACAGCGCGTGCTGAACGAAGTTGCGCAACTGCTCCGGCATCTTGGCGTCGATCTCGAGCCGGATCACCGATCCGCGGCGGCGGCGCTTCAGCGCCGTCTCGAACAGGCGGACGAGGTCTTCCGCCTCTTCCTCGATTTCGAGCTCGGAGTCGCGGATGATCCGGAAGGCGCCCTGGCCGTGCAGATTGTAGCCGGGGAACAGGCGGTTGATGAACAGGGCGGTTGCCTGTTCCAGCGAGATCAGCCGAACGATCTTGCCGTCGGCCGGCAGGCGGATGAAGCGGTCGATCTTGCCGGGCATGCGGATCAGCGCGTTCATCTGCTTGCCGTCGGCGGCGCGCGTGAGCTGGAGCGCGATGGTGAAGCCGAGGCTCGGGATGAACGGGAAGGGGTGCGCCGGGTCGATCGCCAGCGGCGTCAGCAGCGGGAACACGTTGTTGAGGAAGTACTCCTCGATCCAGGTCCGTTCCGCCTTGGTGACGTCCTTGCCGTCGACCAGCACGATGCCGGCATCGGCCAGCGTGCCGCGCAGGTCGCGCCAGATCGCCTGCTGGTCGGAGGCAAGTTCGGACACGGTGCGGTTGATCAGCGCGAGCTGCTCGGACGGCGTCAGGCCGTCGGGGCTGCGTTCGGCGATGCCCTCGCGCACCTGGGCCTTGATGCCGGCGACGCGGACCATGAAGAATTCGTCGAGGTTATTTGCTGAAATCGACAGGAATCGCACCCGCTCCAGCATCGGGTGGTTGGAATTGACCGATTCCTCCAGGACGCGGCGGTTGAAATGCAGCCAGGAGAGCTCGCGATTGATGAATCGTTCGGGGCTGGACGCGATCGCCGGCAGACCCTCGACTTCCACGATTTTTTCTTTTGTTTCAATGGTTTGCGCAGAGTCCATCAGAAGTCTGTCCATCCTGTCTCGCCTCACTTTGCGATCTATGCGCAAAACCCGCGGGAGCATGTGTTACAGCGATGACGTTTCGATGACATTGATGTTCCGCCGCTTCGCTGCGTCAAGCGGGCCTCGCGGCCTGCGCGCGGGCGCGCGGGATCAGGCATCCCGGAGTAGCTCGGCGGCCAGCGCCCGGGTCACGGGGCGGCCGAGCCGCAGGGCCTCGCTGTCGAGCAGTTCCACGGCCTGGCGGGCGGCGGCCGAGGACCGCTCCAGGCGGGTGGCGAGATAGCTGACCACGCTCTCGTCCACGTTGAGCTGGCGGTCGGCGCAGAATTTCACGATCAGGCCGCGGAACAGCTGGTCGTCCGGGGGCAGCAGCGTGACCACCGGCACGGCGCGCAGACGCGAGCGCAGGTCGCGAAGCTCGATCTCCAGCGCGGCCGGCAGCTCGCGTCCGGTGAAGAGCACGTAGGCGCCGTCCTCGCGGGCAAGGTTCATCAGGTGAAAGAGGGCGCGTTCGTCGAAATCGCCCGCCCGGAGATCCTCGACCACCACGGCGCCGGTGGCGAGCGCGCCCGGAACGCCGGCGGCGGTCAGGACGTTGGCGGCGGTCGAGCGGGCGCCTGATATTTCGGCCCAGATCGCGGCGAGGTGGCTCTTGCCGCTGCCTTCCGGGCCGGCGAGCCACATGATCCGGTTCGGCCATTCCGGCCAGCTGTCGATCAGCGCCACACCGGCCGCGTTGGCGGGGCCCTCGAGGAAATTGTCCCGGCTGAGGCTCTCCGCATGCGGAAGCGAAAACGCCAATTGTCGGGGATGGACGCGGCCTGCCACGCTTGTCTTGCTCCATGCCGGCGCGCCGGCCCGTCTGAAGAGAATTCCGACTTGATCGGGCGGGAGTTGGCCTTTTGCGGGGCCGCATTCCCTCATTTGGCCTCGATCGTACTCATGTGCCGCAGCCATTCGACCAGATAGAGCGACACCGAGGAGAGCGTGAAGACCGTGACGAGGCCCATCAGGATGATATCATAAGGGGCCGGCTTGAAGCCGAAGGCAAGCGCCGCCAGCACCAGCGCCGCGAACGCCACTTGTGCAACGGTGTTGAGCTTCGACACTTTCGACGGCTTCATCTCGACCGGCCGGTCGAACAGCCAGGATACGATCACGGCGGCGACAATCATGATGTCGCGCGAGACCACCAGGATCACGATCCAGCGCGGGATCGCGCCCCAGATGCCCAGCGCCATGTAGATCGAGACCAGCAACGCCTTGTCCGCGAGCGGGTCGAGCAGGGCCCCGAGCTCGCTCGTCATGTTGAAGCGCTTGGCCAGGAAGCCGTCCACGGCGTCGCTGATACCGGCGATCAGGAAGACGGCGAACGCGACCTCCATTTGGCTCGACACGATGGCCCAGACGATGATCGGGACCAGCATGATGCGGCCCAGCGTGATGATGTTCGGAATACTCACGAAAGCGCTTCCCGGCACCCGGTCTGACCTCGAATCCGGCCCCTCGGGAGGCTGAACCGGTTGATATCTACATAGTATAGGCAGGAGCGCCATGCGAGCCATTGCGTGTCCCCGGAATTCGACGTAACCAGCCGCAAACCCACTGGAAATCGGGCATGACCGACCGCAAAAACGGCCTCACTTACGCCGATTCAGGCGTCGATATCGACGCGGGCAACCGCCTGGTCGATCTGATCAAGCCGATGGTGCGCGCCACGGCACGGCCGGGCGCCGACGCCGAGATCGGCGGCTTCGGCGGCCTGTTCGACCTCAAGGCGGCCGGTTTCAAGGACCCGGTCCTGGTCGCCGCGACCGACGGCGTCGGCACCAAGGTCAAGATCGCGATCGAGACCGGGCTGCACGGCGGGATCGGCATCGACCTCGTCGCCATGAGCGTCAACGATCTCGTGGTGCAGGGCGCCGAGCCGTTGTTCTTTCTGGACTATTTCGCCTGCGGCAAGCTCGACCCCGAGGCCACGGCCTCGATCGTTGCGGGCGTCGCGGAAGGCTGCCGCGAATCCGGCTGCGCCCTGATCGGCGGTGAGACCGCCGAGATGCCCGGCCTGTACAAGGACGGCGATTACGATCTCGGCGGATTTGCCGTCGGTGCCGCCGAGCGCGGTACGCTGCTGCCGCGCAAGGACATCGCGGCGGGCGACGCCGTGATTGGCCTTGCCTCTTCCGGCGTGCATTCCAACGGCTTTTCCCTGGTCCGCAAGATCGTGGAACAATCAGGCCTCGGCTTCACCGCGCAAGCGCCGTTCGCACCCGTGATGACGCTCGGCGGCGCGCTGCTGACACCGACGCGGCTCTACGTCAAATCCTGCCTGCGCGCGATCCGCGAGACCGGCGCAGTGAAGGGCCTTGCCCACATCACCGGCGGCGGCTTCACCGACAACATTCCGCGCGTGCTGCCGCAGCATCTCGGCGTCGGCATTGACCTCGCCCGTCTGCCGGTGCTGCCGGTGTTCAAATGGCTGGCGGCGCAGGCCGGCATCGCCGAGCTGGAAATGCTGCGCACCTTCAACTGCGGCATCGGCATGATCGCGATCGTCGAGCCCGACAAGGTCGACAAGGTGATCGAGGTCTTCACCGACGCCGGCGAGACCGTGGCGCAGCTCGGCACCGTGATTCCGGCCGCGGGCGAGCACCGCGTCGTCTATAACGGCCACCTCGATCTGGCGCTGTGATGAAGCGCCGCGTCGCCATCCTGATCTCCGGCCGCGGCTCCAACATGGCCGCGCTGATCAGGGCCGCAAGCTCGGCGGATTTCCCGGCGGAGATCTCGCTCGTCATCTCGAACAAGGCCGATGCGCTCGGGCTCGAGCGGGCCAAAGCGAGCGGCGTCAACACGCTGGTGATCGAGAGCAAGCCGTTCGGCAAGGATCGCGCCGGCTTCGAGAAGGTGCTGCAGGCAGCGCTCGATGAGCACGGTATCGAGCTGATTTGTCTCGGCGGCTTCATGCGCCTGTTCACGGCGGAATTCACCAGGGCCTGGTACGGGCGGATGCTCAACATCCACCCCTCGCTGCTGCCGTCCTTCCCCGGCCTCGACCCGCACGGCCAGGCGTTGCGCGCCGGCGTCAAGCTGTCGGGGGCGACGGTGCACTTCGTGATCCCCGAGACCGATGCCGGCCCGATCGTGATGCAGGGCGCGGTGCCCGTCAGCGACCACGACACGGGAGATACGCTGTCGGAGCGCATCCTCGAAGTCGAGCACCGCATCTATCCCGAAGCGCTGCGGCTGCTCGCGACCGGCAAGGTCCGGATCGAGGGCGATGTCTGCAAGACGGATGGCAGCGGGCCGTCTGAGAATTTCCTGATTGCGCCGGTGGTAGGCTGAAGCGCCGTCCTCGCGGCGCTCGCCCCAAATAAAATCCCCCGGCAGAGCCGGGGGCAACGTCATGATCTCCCGTGTGTCAGCTTCGAGAGAAATCAGGAGACCTTGAGGTTCTCCGCGGATGCTTTGCCGCGGTTCTCCACGAGGTCGTATTCAACCACCTGGTTCTCGTTGAGGGTCGAGAGTCCGGCGCGCTCGACGGCGGAGATGTGAACGAACACATCCTTGTCGCCGCCGTTCGGCTTGATGAACCCATAGCCCTTGGTCGGGTTGAACCATTTGACGGTGCCCTTTTGCGGCATCGCTAGTCTCCTCCACTAGATAGAAAAAAGACGCGGCCGCTTTTTCGCGTGCCACGCCACAAACGGGCTTCCGGAAGTCTGTTCGAGTCTCAATGTCGCGAAACGCACAGCCGAGCGGCCAATTCCGATTGTGTCCGATATTGCAACATGAAAATCGCGCGTTAGCAAGCCGCGCGCGGTTTTCAAGACTGGGACGGGTACCATCGTCTGCTTTTTGCGACCTGTGGCCGCGGAACCACAACCTAGGGCAATAGGCGCGGTGACAGCGTACCAGGTGGTTGACCCTCCGTGGCAGTTCGGCCCAAATCGCCACACATGCGAGCCGCTCGTGTTGCATTTTTGCGGACCGCCCTTTGCTTCGGGATTAGTCGTCATGCGCTGCACCTCGCAGCCTTCAGGGACACGGCAGACGATCGGGCGGGGCCGCGTCGGCAGGGTCGCGGCCGCGATCGCGATGGCATTTGCGATCGTCGTGATGATGTCGGCCATATCGCCAGTCCTGGCGCAAAGCCCGACGCCAACGCCGACACCGACGCCCACGCCCACGCCATCACCGATTCCGATCCCGACGCCGACATCAACCAATTACGACCAGTCGGTCCGCAGCGGCGCGCTCAACCTCGGCTCCAGCTTCCTGGAGCGGCTCGGCAACCAGGCATCGGGTGGTTTCAACCGGGCGTTCCGGACCAATCCTGGCGGCGGCGGCGCATCGGCCAGCACGGAAGATCCGCGCTACCGCACCTGGTTCGAGGGCTACGGCATCTCGGTCCGCACCGATGGGCAAGGCGACTTCGTCGGCGACAAGCGCAAGACGGTTGGCGGCGTCGCCGGCTTTGGCGCGCGCGTTGCGCCGGGTGTCAATCTCGGCTTCTCCGTCGACCAGAGCCACACCGACATCGACGTGCCGCTGGCGCTGCAATCGGCGACGCTCGACCTGACGCAGATCGGCTTCAGCGGCTCGGTCGACAAGGGCCCGTGGACCTGGGCCTTCGCCGTGGTGCACGGCTTCGGCAAGGTCCGCTCCAGCCGCGACACCGGTCTCGGCCTTGCGACCGCGGGCTATCGCGCGGCGATCGACGGCGCGCTGACCGAGATCAGCTATTACTGGACCCAGGACCAGATGCGTGTCGTGCCCAAAGGGGCGCTGGAATATGTGCGCGCCACCAGCGCGGCGTTCCAGGAGACCGGAGGCCTCGATCCGCTCAACGTCGGCTCGACGGCGCTCTCGCGCGCACGCGTCATGATCGGGGCCGAGATCGGCCGTTACTTCGTCATCGATCAGAAAATCCTCGACCTGTCCGCCTATGGCAAGTTCGTCGACAATTTCTACCAGGATCTCGGGTCGATCCAGGTCAGCCTGGGAACCCAGAGCATCGTCGTTCCCGGCATCGGCGAGAGCCGTTACGGCGCGGATGCGGGCGCCTCGGCTTCGCTCAGCCTGACCAGCGTGGCGCGGCTCTACGTCAATTACGACGGCAAATTCCGCAACGAGCTGACCTCGCACCAGGGCACGGTCGGCTTCGAATATCGATGGTGAGCGGACGCTCGCCCGTGCTTATGTCGGTGTCGCCGCGACATATCCCGTCAGCCCAAACCCGTCGCGCGCGGCCGTCATCATCGGCACCAGCGCGTTCGGATGGATGAACTCGTCGCGGAAGCAGGGATAGGTTTTGGGATCGAAGATCTGCTTCAGCCAGTCGACCACGATCTTGTGGCGCTCGGAGGTTCGGAACTCCTTGTGATAGGTGAGCCAGAGATCGGCGTGGTGGCTGACGCCGAGATCGACGGCGACCAGCGGCGCGCCGAGTGCGATCGAGACCGTCGGCAGGAAGCCGATGCCGGCGCCGCGTTCGACGGCATAGAGCACGCCGACCGAGGAATTGGTCTTGATCCCGACGATGCCCTCCAGCGACTTCAGTCCGAGCACGCGGGCATAGGCGCCGTCGTCGACCTGCGGTGCGCTCTGCTTGATGATGCGGTGGTCCTTCAGCTCCCCAAGGTTCGCCGGCACACCGTAGAGGTTTTCGTACTCCTTGGAGACGAACGGATAGATGTGCAGGCGGCCGAGCTTGGCGACGATCAGGTCGGGATTGGTCGGCGGCTCGAGCTGGATCGCGATGTCCGATTCAAGCCGTGCGACGTCGGCCTGCTCCATCGCGCAGCGCAGATCGACGGTGATCCTGCGGTAGGTCTTCTGGAAGTCGATCAGTCGCGGCAGGATCCAGAAATTGCCGGGCCCCTCCGTCACCGCGACGCGCACGGTGCCCGAGGTGTCGTTCGACGAGCGCGAAGCGCGCCGGAAGACGTTGAAGGCGTGACGCTCCATATGCGCAACGTCGGCGATCATCGCGGTGCCTTCGTCGCTGAGCGTGAGCCCGCTCTGGTCGCGCAGGAATAGCTTGCAGCCGATGCTCTCTTCGAGCCGGTCGACCCGGCGCATCAGCGTGGTCGAGGTGAGCCCGAGCTCCTCGGCGGCATTGCGAAAACTTTTATATTTTGCGCATGCTAAAAATAGTTTCAAATCGTCCCAGGACGCATCCAGGGCTTCTTCACGGTGCTGCATCATCGCAGCACCCCGGTGCAATAACTGGTGCATACTCCTGATCTCCAGCCGCTAAGCTCGTCGACGTAGCGGGGCACGAAAGCCTCGAACGATAGAGGCGCGATATGGGTATGGAAAGGGGCTCGTTTGACGCAAGGCATGATTTCGATGCCTTGCCGCTGAGCCCGGATGTCGACGTCCGGTGCGCGCAATCTTCCGAAATCGCCGCGCTGGCGCAAATGGCGCACCGGCTGGTGCCGGGCGTGCGGATCGAAGCCGAAGAGCTTGCGCGATACGCCACGTTCGATCCCCAGAGCATCCTGACGTTCAGCCGAAAGGGCCATCTCGTCGGCGGCATGGCCTTTCTGTTTCTCAATGACCGCGGGCACGATGCGTTGCTGCTCGACGAGATCTGCCTTACCGCGCCCGAGACGCACTATCTCGCTGCCGCGAAGGAAGACGTCGCCGCTATCTACATCTGGGCGATCGCGGCGACGGGACGCGGCATCGCCGGTCTCGGAAAAGCGGCAGCACATCTGCGACAGCTAAGGTTTCGCGGCGCGGATTGCTATGCGCAGCCGTCAACGGTGGCCGGACGCGACATCATGAAGGCGACCGGCTTTGCACCGGTCCCAAGCTTCCAGCCCGACCTCTGGTGCTACGAGCGGCCCTGGCATCGGCAGCCGATGCGTATGTCCGCCGCAATCATTCAAGCAAGGAGTTTTGCAGATGCACGGTACTAGGATCCCTGTCGCCAAGCCCTGTTCCCGCGCCATCACCATCCGCCTTGCGCGCGATCCAAACGATCTCATGCTGGTCACCGCCATTCGTTCCGCGGTCTATCTCGCCGAGCAGGATTGTCCATTCGAGGAGGAGTTCGACGGCAACGACATGGTCGCGGCGCACTTCATCGGCTTCGTCGGCAACGAACCCGCGGGCTGCCTGCGGGTGCGCTTCTTCGGCGATTTCGCCAAGGTGGAGCGGCTCGCGGTGCGGCACCAGTATCGGCGCTCGCGCGTCTCCTTCAAGCTGGTGCAGGCCAGCGTCGACTATGTGAAGCGGAAGGGCTTTCGCAAGATCTACGGTCAGGCGCAGGACAGGCTGGTGGATTTCTGGGCGCATTTCGGCGCCAAGCCGCTCGGCCATAATCGCAAGATCACGTTCTCGGATTTTTCCTACACGGAGATGCTGTTGGAGATCGAGCCGGGCCCGGACGCCATCACGCTGGACAGCGATCCTTATGTGATCATCCGTCCCGAGGGCGATTGGGACCGGCCCGGCGTGCTCGACGCCTCGGCGGGGCGGGCGGTGACCTCACCGCTGCGGGACCTCGCGCTCGCCGACCGCTGAAACTGGTGCAGCTCGGCGCAAGACAATGCTGGCTTCCATCCATGACGATCCGCCGATCCTGGTCTGCGCGGATCTGCAGATCGAATATCTGACCCCAGGGCGCCGTCACGTCATCCTCGACGGCGACGCCGCCTCGGCGCGCTGCCTGGAACTCCTGACGCTGTGGCGCGGCAATCTGTGGCCGGTGATGCACCTGAAGCGCATCGCGCAGGCCGCCTGGTTCAATCCGGCATCCAGGCTGACCGATTGGATCGCGGAGATGAAGCCGCGGCCGGGGGAACTGACGTTCGAGCATCCGCTGCCCTCCGCCTACAGCTCGTCGCGGTTTGTGGACTACATGTCCAATATCCGCAATGTGCGCTGCATTTTGGTCGGGTTTTCCCTGGACGAGACGATCCTGGCCACCGCCGCCGAAGGGTTTCACCGCAGCCATCGCTACCAGGTGGTCGCTGACGCCGTGGCCTGCCGCCAGCCGGGCACAGGCGATGCCGCCGCCTATAGGCATGCGGTAGTGAATGTCATCGGGAATTTTGCTACAATCCAGTCCAGCGCCGAACTGATTAGAACCAGCGGCGTCGTTGCGGTGTAGGCGGCCGCGACCGGCGGATGGGGTGAGAGATTGTCACGGGGAGACGAGCTCAAGGAGCTGGCCAGCGACCTGTCGCATGCCGCCGAGAAGGCGCGCAGGCTTGGTCTGCCGACGACGGTCTATCTGCTGTCGATGGCGCTGGTGGAGGTGAGGGAAGCCGCAGCCGGCGCCGACGATGGGCATGACGACGACGCGGCGTGAGAGCTGCCTCGCCAGCAGTTTCTGACGTGCGGTGCCTTTCCGTGATGCGCGGCTTTGTCATTTGCGGCTTTGTGCAACGCTGCTGAGCGCTTGCTGCCGGCGAATTGGCGTTGCAAGTTCTGCGCTGTCGCAATA
Organism: Bradyrhizobium frederickii; assembly: GCF_004570865.1. Lineage (GTDB taxonomy): Bacteria > Pseudomonadota > Alphaproteobacteria > Rhizobiales > Xanthobacteraceae > Bradyrhizobium > Bradyrhizobium frederickii. Next base: position 104,142 of record NZ_SPQS01000012.1, on the reverse strand, counting down.
GCCAAGGGACTTGATCATCGAGTGATGACGCCGGCTATGCCTGCGACGTGACGCTTTCAAGGATCTTCGCAAATGTCCATGCTGCCCAATTCGCAAGAGGCCCGGGATGTGGCCTACCAGCTCCATCCCTACACCAATGCGCGCGCGCATCAGCAGGCCGGTCCCCTGGTGATCGAACGCGGCGATGGTCCTTACGTCTTCGACGCGTCGGGCAAGTGCTATTTCGAGGCGATGGCCGGCCTGTGGAGCGTCGGGCTCGGCTTCAACGAGAAGCGGCTGGTCGAGGCGGCGCACAAGCAGATGCAGGCGTTGCCGTTCTATCACACCTTCTCCGCCAAATCGCACGGGCCCTCGATCGATCTCGCCGAGAAGCTGGTCGCGCTAGCGCCGGTTGCGATGAGCAAGGTGTTCTTCACCAATTCCGGCTCGGAAGCCAACGACACCGTGTTGAAGCTGATCGCCTATCGCTCCAATGCGCTCGGCCAGCCGCAGCGCAAGAAGGTGATCAGCCGGATGCGCGCCTATCACGGCGTCACCATCGCCTCCGCCAGCCTCACGGGGTTGCCGAACAATCACCGCTCGTTCGACCTGCCGTTGCCGAACATTCTGCACACGGGTTCGCCGCATTTCTACAAGGACGCCGCCGCCGGCGAGAGCGAGGAGGCGTTTGCGACACGCCGGGCCGAGGAGCTCGACGCGCTGATCCAGAAGGAGGGGCCCGACACGATCGCGGCGTTCTTCGGCGAGCCGGTAATGGGGGCGGGCGGCGTCATCGTGCCGCCGGCGACCTATTGGGACAAGATCCAGGCGGTCCTGAAGAAGTACGACATCCTCTTGGTCGCCGACGAGGTGATCTGCGGCTTCGGCCGCACCGGCAAGATGTTCGGTTGCGAGACCTACGGCATCAAGCCGGATGCAATAGTGGTCTCCAAGCAGATCACGTCGAGCTATTTCCCGCTGTCGGCGATCATGCTGAACGAGCGCATGTTCGAGCCGATCGCGGACGAGAGCAACAAGATCGGCGTGCTCGGCCATGGTTTTACCGCCGGCGGCCATCCGGTCGGCTCGGCGATTGCGCTGGAGAACCTCAAGATCATCGAGGAACGGGGCCTGGTCGCGCATGCGGCCGAGCTCGGCGCCTACATGCAGGGCCGCCTGCGCGAGCTCAGCAATCATCCGCTGGTCGGCGAGGTCCGCGGCGTCGGCATGATCGCAGCGATCGAACTCGTGCTCGACAAGGGCCGCAAGACGGCCGCGGCAACGCCCGGCGCGGTCGGCGGCATCGCCAGCCGCATGCTCCAGGAGCGCGGCGTGATCTCGCGCAACATGCTGGACGCCATCGCCATCTGCCCGCCGCTGATCGTCAACAAGTCCCACATCGACGATCTGGTCGCCGCGATTTCGGGCGTGTTGGACGACATGAAGGCGGAGGTGGCCAAGCTGACGCCGGCGTAGAGCAGCATTGGAGATGGTGGATCCTCACCCTGAGGAGCGCGCACTTTGCGCGCGTCTCGAAGGGCGAGGCCACCAGCCGGGCCTTCATCCTTCGGGACGCGCGTTCCGCGCTCCTCAGGATGAGGGTTTGGCTCTGCCGCCGTTGCGATGATCGTGCTGGCCGACTACGCCCGCTGCACCCCGATCACGCGACCCTTCTCGATCGCCAGCGCCAGCTCGCCGCGCTTCAGCTTGAGCGCGGCATCGCCGAACAATTCGCGGCGCCAACCGCGCAAGGCGGGCACGTCGGCCTCGTCGTCGGCCGCGATCTCCTCGAGATCGTCGACCGTCGCGATCACCTTGCTGGCGACCGCGTGGCGCTCGGCGGTCATGCGCAGCAGCACCTTCAACAGCTCGACGATGGCGGCGCCGTTGGAATTGTTGCGTGGCTTTTCGAGCTTCGGCAGCGTCGCAGGATCCCGCTTAAGCCCGCGCTCGACGGCGGCGACGATGTCCGCGCCCCATTTGGACTTCTCGAACCCTTTCGGCACCGAGCGCAGGTTGGCGAGCTTCTCCAGCGTGGTCGGCGCGTGGGTCGCGATGTCCGAGATCGCCTCGTCGCGCAGCACGCGGCCGCGCGGCACATCGCGGCTCTGCGCCTCCTGCTCGCGCCAGGCCGCGACCTCCATCAGCACCGCGAGATCCTTCGGCTTGCGCACGCGGGTCTTCAGCCGCTCCCAGGCGCGTTCGGGATGGAAGTCGTAGGTTCTGGGGGAGGTGAGGACCTCCATCTCGATGGAGACCCATTCGCTGCGGCGGCGCTTCTTCAGGTCGGCATCGAGCGCGGCGAACACGTCGCGCAAATGCGTAACGTCGGACACCGCGTAATGCATCTGCTCCTTGGTCAGCGGCCGGCGCGACCAGTCGGTGAAGCGATGGGTCTTGTCCGGCCGGTGGCCGGTGACCTTCTCGACCAGGGCGTCGTAGGCGATGCTGTCGCCGTAACCGAGCACCATCGCGGCGACCTGGGTGTCGAACACCGGGTGCGGGATGATGCCCGCCTGATGCCAGATGATCTCGATATCCTGACGGGCGGCATGGAATACCTTCAGCACGCTTTCGTTGGCCATCAGCTCGAAGAACGGCTTGAGGTCGATGCCGGCAGCCAGGGTGTCGATGACGATGGCTTCCTCGGCGCTGGCCATCTGCACCACGCACAGCAGCGGGTAGTAGGTGGTCTCGCGCAGGAACTCGGTATCGACGGTAATAACGGGGTGCTTGGCCAGCCGGCTGCAGGCAGCCGCGAGGTCAGCGGTGGTGGTAATCAAATCCATGAACGGCCCATGACACTTGATATCAGCCGTTCTGCCGAAAGCGCTGTGATGTCAAGGGGCTCGATGCGAATTCGAGCCTTGCATTGGGGCCGGAATCGCTTTTTCCGACGAAATTCCTATTCGTAGCGGACCCGGTGCGAGGATTTGCGGGCGCAGGGCAGCGCCACCACGACCACGCACATGGCGACCAGCGCCAACCCCAGGAACTCGAAAACCAACAGATCCACGGCGAAATCTCCAGAAACATTGATAGATTTGTCGGGGGTGTGTTGAGGGTCTGTTAATTCCAATGGTTACCGGCGGCGGGGCGGGCCGGATGGTGGACGGGGGGTTAAAGGCGGAAACCGTCCTTTATGTCATCAGCTTCGGCAGGGCTGCGGCCAAGGTATCCACGGCCACTCGGACCTTTGGCGGCAAGTGAGGTGAGCGCGGCCACAGCGCGTGGCATTCGTAGAGGAATTCCGGATGGCCGCTGAGGAGACCGATTAGCGCGCCGGTGGCGAGGCGCTCGCGGACCAGCCAGTACGGCAGCCAGGCGAGCCCCATGCCCTGCGTGGCGGCATCGGCAATCGCCTCGAGATCGTCGAGCCGTAGCCGGCCGGACGGCATGATCTCGCGCACGGACCCGCCGCCTTGTGGAAACAGCCACGGACGGACGTGCCCCGAGCGGCGATAGATGATCGCCTGATGCGCGGTGAGATCGTCGATCGATTTCGGCTTGCCGCTCGCCCGTAAGTACGAGCGCGCGCCGCACACCACCATGCGCTGGCTGGCGATGCGGCGTGCGATCAAGCCGGACTGGTCATCGAGATCGCCGGTCCGGATCGCAAGGTCGTAGCCGGCCTCGATGATGTCGGCGATCGGATCGCCGAAGGAGAGGTCGAGTTCGAGCCGCGGATGTTTTCGCGCGAGCTTCATCAGCAAGGGAGCGATGCAGTGCCGGCCTAGCAGGGCCGGCATGGTCACGCGCAGCCTGCCGCGCGGCTCGGACAATTCGTCGGCAACGACGGCATCGGCGGCGTCCGCTTCGAGCAGTACCACGCGACAGCGCTCGTAATAGGCTTGCCCAGCCTCGGTCAGGCTCTGGCGGCGCGTGGTGCGGTTGAGGAGGCGGACGCCAAGGCGCTCTTCGAGGAAGCGCACATGCTTGCCGACCATCGGGCTCGACATTTCCAGGGCATCGGCCGCGGCCGCGAAGGAGCCGAGATCGACCGCCCGAACGAACACGGCCATGCTGGTGAGGCGGTCCACGATTGCAAACTCCTGGTTTCGACTGTTCGCCGGTTTCGGCGATTTATCCGCTTCTCCAGGCGCGGCATAGCTCCATTCAATTCAACTGTTGGAGTGTTTCATGGCCCGCGTCGTTCGCTTTCATCAACATGGCGGCCCCGCGGTGCTGCACCTTGAGACTGTCGAGGTTCCAGCGCCGGCAAAGGGCGAGGTTCAGATCCGGGTCAAGGCGCTCGGCCTCAACCGTGCGGAAGCGCTGTTGCGGCGAGGCACCTATATCGAGACCGCGAAATTCCCGTCGGGTCTCGGTCTGGAGGCGGCCGGGCTTGTCGAGGCCATCGGTGAAGGCGTGGCCGGATTTGCGCCGGGCGACGCCGTGAGCATCGTGCCGCCGATGTCGATGGTGCGATGGCCGGCCTATGCCGAGATCGCGACATTTCCCGCCGAACTCGTCGTGAAGCATCCGCCGGAGCTTGGCTTCGAGGCGGCGGCTGCGGTGTGGATGCAATTTCTGACAGCCTACGGCGCTCTGGTCGACATCGCCGGACTTCGGCGCGGAGACGTAGTGGCCATCACGGCGGCATCGAGCAGTGTCGGGCTTGCCGCCATCCAGATCGCGAACCGGGTTGGCGCTATCCCGGTTGCCCTGACGCGCACCTCGGCCAAGCGTTGCGCTTTGCACGATGCCGGCGCCGCCCATGTCATCGCCTCGGACGAGGAGGACATCCGATTGCGACTTGAGCGGATCGCAGGCTCAACTGGCGTCCGCGTGGTATTCGACGCGGTCGGCGGTCCTGCGTTCGAGCCGCTGACCGCGGCGATGTCGTCGCGTGGTATCCTCATCGAATATGGCGGGCTCAGCCCCGAGCCGACGCCGTTTCCGCTGTTCAGCGTCCTGACGAAGAGCCTAACGCTGCGCGGCTATCTGGTACACGAGATCATCAGCGATCCCCCGCGCCTTGCGCGGGCCAAGGCATTCGTTCTCGACGGCTTGGCGGACGGCACGCTGAAGCCGATTATCGCGAGGACGTTCCGGTTCGACGAGATCGTCGAGGCTCATCGCTTCCTGGAGTCGAACGAACAATTCGGCAAGATCGTGGTGATGATCTGAGCTCGCGCCATCCCAAAAATGCATTCGGCGACCCGCATGACGGAGCGCCGATGATCGTTTGCTGATGTCGGCCGATTTACGGCAGCTTCAGCGACGTCTCCGCATTGTACGGCTTCAGCGTCTCGTCGGCGGCCTTCTGCGCCGCAACCAGCGCCTCCTTCGGCTGCTTCTTGCCGTTGAGGACCAGCATCACCTCGTCCTCGAGGTTCTTGCGGACGGGTACGGTCTTGTAGGTCGCAAACCACGGCTTTGCGACGTCGAGCTGCTCGACGGCGGTCTTGGCGTCGGGGTTCTTGTTCAGGAAGTCGACCATGTCAGGCGTCTTGTACGCCGCCATGTTGGGCGCGAAATAGCCGGTGGCGCGGCTCCACCAGCCGCTCTTCTCGGGCGAGGTCATCCACTTGATCAGCGTCCAGGCGGCCTTCTGCTTCTCGGCTTCGAGACCGGCCGGAACGATCAGCGAGGCGCCGCCGATCGGCACGGCGTTGCGGACGTTGCGCGGGATGAAGGCGACCTTGTAGGCGAACTTGGCGTTGTCACGCACGTAAGTGAGCGAGCCCGTCGACAGCATCATCATCGCGGCATTGCCTGATATGAAGGAGGTGCTGACGGCAGGGCCGGGCGTCGCGCCGGGCGGGTGGACCTTGTGCTTGGTGACGAGGTCGTTCCACCAGGAGAGCGCGCCCAGCATCGAGGGCGTGTCGTAGTAGACCTCGCCGCCGAACTCCTCGTTGTAATAGCGCCCGCCATTGCTCATGGTGAGCGTTTCCATCATCCAGCCGCAATAATCGTAGGCGCAGGGGATCGCGATGCCCCATTGGGTCACCTTGTCGCCCTCGCGCTTGGTCAGCTTCTTGGCCCAGTCGGTGAGCTCGGCCCAGGTCTGCGGCGGCTTGCTCGGATCGAGGCCGGCTTCCTTGGCCTTGTCGGCATTGATGTAGAGCAGCGGCGTCGAATTGTGGAACGGCACGCCGTAGACCGAGCGGTTGATCACCGCGTTGCCGTGCAGGGCCGGGAAGAACTGGCCGAGGAACTGCTCCTTGGTGGTGCCGTCGGCCTTGATCAGCGCATCGAGATTGGTGAGCTCGTTCTCGATCTGCATGTCGAGCAGGAAGTTGGCCGACATGATCACCGCGGACGGCGGCTTGCCGGCCTTGATCGCGGCGCGCGTCTTGATCAGCGTGTCGTCATAGGAGCCGGTGTAGACCGCGGTTGCCTTGACGCCGGGATGGGTCTCGTTGAACTCCTTGATCAGGGTGCCCATGTCGCGGGCGAGCTTGCCGTCGACGGGGACAGGGAAGAACAAGTCAATCTCGGTGGGACCTTCGGCGAAGGCCGGGAAAGCGAGCGCACCGGCCATGGCGATGCCGAGTGCGAGCCTGCGGGAGAACAGCATCGAAGAATCTCCTATTTGATGCCTGAGGTGACGAAAGAGCTGATGAAACGCTTCTGGAAGATCAGGAAGGTGACGAGCAGGGGGCCGATCACCATCAGCGTGCCGGCGGCAATGGTGCCCCAGGCCTGCGTGCCTTCGGCGGTCTTGGTGAAGACGGACAGGCCCACCGTGAGCGGCCGCTTGTCGGGCGAGTTGATCACCATCAGCGGCCACAGGAAGTCGTTCCAGTGGCTGGTCACCGAGATGATGGCGAAGGCCGAGAAGCTCGGCATCGACAGCGGCACGTAGATGTGGCGGATGCGCTGGAGCAGGCTGGCGCCGTCGATCAGGGCGGCGTCTTCCAGCTCGGTCGGAATCGCCTCGAAGGCCTGCCGCATCAGGAAGGTGCCGAAGGCGGAGGCGAAGAACGGCATCATCACGCCGGTGAGCGTGTCGTAGAGGCCGAGCTGCGCCACCAGCGACAGGTTCGGCACGATCAGCAGCACCGGCACCAGCATCAGCTGCATCAGGAACAGGTAGAAGATCAACGTCTTGCCGACGAAGGCGAGGCGCGCAAAGGCAAAGCCCGCGAGCGTGATCGTGACGAACTGCACCAGCAGGATGCCGGCGCAGATGATCGTGGTGTTGATCGTGTAGCGCGGGAAATCGCCAATCTCCCAGGCATCCCTGACGTTGTCGAGCGTCGGCTTCAGGCTCGGCATCAGCTCGGCCATGGCGTTGATGCCGTCGGAGGCCGGGCGCAGGGTTGCCACGACCATCCACAGAAACGGGATGAGCCAGACGACCGCGAGCAGCACGGTCAGCAGAAAGCCGAGCTTGGGCGTGATCTCGCCCCTTGTGGCGAGCGGAGCGTCTCCGAACAGGCGATCGAACAGCTTCATGGCCCGCCCTCGCGGTTCGCCATGGTGCGGAAGGAGAGCGCGGTGAGGCCCATCAGCGCGGCGAGCGTCAGCAGCGTCGCGGCCGAGGCCCTGCCGATATCGTAATGCTCGACCGCCTGCTGGTAGATGTAGAACAGCACGAGATTGGTCGAGTTCGACGGTCCGCCCTGGGTCATGACGAAGACGTGGTCGACCTGCGTCACCGCGTTGAGGATCGCGATGACGGTGACGAACAGGAAGGTAGGCTTGAGCTCCGGCAGGATGATGTGGCGCAGGCGCATGTAAGGCCCGGCGCCGTCGAGATGGGCTGCCTCCATCACGTCCTCGGGCACGGCCTGGAGACCGGCGAGGAAGAACAGCATGTAATAGCCGGCATTCTTCCAGATCGTGATGACCATGATCGCATAGAGCGCGACGTCGGAATCGCCGAGCCAGTTCGGCAGCACCGGAAGCAGGCGGCCGATATAGTAGTCGAGCAGGCCGACATTGGGCAGGAAGATGAACATGAACAGCGCGGAGGCCGCGACCATCGGGATCAGCACCGGCAGGAACAGCGCGGCGCGCAGCGCGCTGCTGACGGCATTGGTGCGCGCCAGCGCCAGCGCGAACAGCAGCGCCAGCGCGATGCTCGGGATCGCCGTGCCCACGGCGTAGATGAGGTTGTTGACGACCGCGCCGGTGAAGGCGGGGTCGGTCAGAACCGCGCTGATATTGTCGAGGCCGACGAAACGCAGCGGCGCCTTGGGCGTGGCGCGCTGATAGAGCGCATCGACGAACACGCGTCCCATCGCGCCATAGGTGAACAGCGCGAGGAAGACCAGCGAGGGCAGCAGCAGCAGGTAGGCCGGCAGCGAGGCTTTGAAGCGGATGGTGAGGCGCTTCAGGACGTCGAGGCGCGGCGGCGCCGAGGTCGCGACCGGGAGAGCCGCGGGTTCAGCGAGGCTCATCTCACCGTGCCGCGAAGTTGAGCGCATAGTCGCGGCCGTCGACTCCCGCCGGCGGCTCGAATGGGAAGCGCAGACTTTCGTCGAGGAAGTCGTGGCTGTGCACGACGACGTTCTCGTCGTCGATCAGCACCACGCCATAGGCGGGGGGCTCGTGGCTGGCGAGGTGCGGGGCGCCCGCATTGAGCTCGAACCAGACCTGATGGTTGGTGCCGCGCAGCGTCGAGAACGGGATCTTGCCAAAACTGCCGAAGATCGGCCGGTGCACATGGCCGAAGAACAGGTGCCGGATGCGCGCGCGGTAGGGTGCGATGATTTCGGCGAATTCGGCGCTCTGCTTCAGCCCGATCTCGTCCATCGCGTGGACGCCGACCGGGAAGGGCGGATGGTGCATGAAGACGACGAACTCCTGGTCGGCAGGCGCGGCCGCAAGCGTGCTCGCAAGCCAGCCGAAGCGCTTTGCGCACATCTCGCCGGCGTGGCTGGTCTCGTCCAGCGTGTCGAGGAAGACGAACAGGCCGTGCTCGGTGGTGCGCGTGCCCTGCACGAAGCCGTTGGCATCGCGCGGCGCGGCCTTCAGCGCGTCGAGGCAGGTGACGCGGCGGTCGTGATTGCCGACCATGGCGATGTACGGGATCTTCAGCGCAGCCATCGCCTCGGCGAAATTGGCGTAGGATTCCGGCTCGCCCCAATGGGTGAGATCGCCGGTCACCACCGCAAAGGCGGCGTCGGACTGGTGCTGGTTGATGTCGGCAATCGCAGCGTCCAGCCGGGCGCGGGGATCAAGGCCGTACAGCTTCATCCCGGGGTTCGCGAGATGCGTGTCGGTGAGGTGGATGAATTTGAAGGGCATGGCGCTTGTCGGGACCGTTGGAGGATGGACGTCTCCGGCAAGACGACCCTGACAGGCGGTTAGTGCGGGTGTGTTTCAGTTTGATGACAGCGGTTCCGGGGTCCACAACCCCCGCCGCGTAGGGTGGATTAGCCGAAGGCGTAATCCACCACTGTGAGCCAACTTCAAGTTGTGCTATTGGAGGCAAATGTCCGACTACCGCCGCGCGTTCGTCCCCGGAGGCTGCTGGTTCTTCACTGTGAACCTGCTGGATCGGCGGAAGGCCCTGCTGACCGATCAGATCGAAGTCTTACGAGAGGCGGTCGCAGCTACGCGCCGAAGCCATCCGTTCACCATCGATGCGTTTGTGGTTCTGCCTGATCATCTGCACGCGATTTGGCAACTGCCGCCGGGCGATGCCGATTTTTTCCATGCGTTGGCGCCTGATCAAGACGCGTTTTGCCAAGGCGCTCCCGGCCAATGAGCGACTGAGCGCCGTCCGTGCCGCGCGGAACGAGCGCGGCATCTGGCAGCGCCGATTCTGGGAGCATCTCATTCGCGACGAGAACGATTACGCTCGCCACTTCGAATACTGCTATTACAATCCCGTCAAGCACGGGCACGTCTCGAAGGTGTGCGACTGGCCGTACTCTTCGTTTCACCGCGATGTCCGCGCCGGATTGCTTCCGGAGGATTGGGGTGGGGACGCGAAGATTGAAGGTGAGTTCGGGGAGAGATCCTGATGACCGCGCCAGCTTGCAGAACGGGCGAGCGGAGCGCGGGCCAACTCTCTTGCGGCCATCGGGAGATGTGGTGGATTACGCCTTCGGCTAATCCACCCTACACACCGACCTCGCCTCACGTCCCGCAGAACGTCTGCAATACCCGCTGGTCCGGCAGCGGCGGATCGGCGTAGGCGGCGTAGTCCGGCTGGTCCTGGAACGGCTTGGCCAGCACCTGCACCAGTTCCTCGAACGGCGCGTAATTGTCGTCGTTCACCGCGGCCTGGATCACGGCCTCGACGCGGTGGTTGCGCGGGATGAACATGGGATTGACGGCGTGCATGGCGGCCTGCCGCTCGGCTGCGCTCTGCGGCTCCAGCGCGATGCGCGCGCGCCAGCGTCCGGCCCATTCGTCGAAGGCTGCGGGCTCCATGAACTGGGCGCGCACGTCGCCGCCATCATCGGCCGCGGCATCGCCGAGCTTGCGGAAGGTGAGGGTGAAGTCAGCCTGGTTCTTGGCCATGGCATCGAGCAGGTCCTGGATGAGCGCCTCGTCGCCGTCGCGCATCGTGAACAGGCCGACCTTCCTGCGCAGGCCGGCCTGATAGGCGGCGCTGAACTGGTCCGAGAAGGCGCCGAGAATGTCCTGGGCTTGCGCGACCGCCTTTTCCTGCTCGTCGGAGAACAGCGGCAGCAGGCATTCGGCGAGGCGCGTCAGATTCCAAAGCGCGATGCGCGGCTGGTTGGCATAGGCGTAGCGGCCCATCTCGTCGATCGAGGAGAACACCTGCGCGGGATTGTAGGCGTCCATGAAGGCGCAGGGGCCGTAGTCGATGGTCTCGCCGGAGATGGAGCTGTTGTCGGTGTTCATCACGCCATGGATGAAGCCGACCAGCAGCCAGCGCGCGATGAGTTCGGCCTGGCGCGCGACGATGGCGGCGAGCAGATCGTGATAGGGCCGCTCCGTGGCACGCAGCTCCGGGTAATGCCTGATGATGACGTGATCGGCGAGCCGCCGGATCGCCTCGGTGTCGCGGCGGACGGCAAAGAACTGGAAGGTGCCGACGCGGATGTGGCTGGAGGCGACGCGCGTCAGCACCGCGCCGGGCAGCGCCGTCTCGCGGATGACGTGCTCGCCGGTGACGACGGCGGCGAGCGAGCGCGTGGTCGGAATGCCCAGAGCGTACATCGCCTCGCTGACGATGTATTCGCGCAAGACCGGCCCGAGCGCTGCGCGGCCGTCGCCGCGGCGGGAGAACGGGGTGGGACCGGAGCCCTTGAGCTGGATATCGCGGCGGACGCCCTCCCTGTCGATGACCTCGCCGAGCAGGATGGCGCGGCCGTCGCCGAGCTGAGGCACGAAATGCCCGAACTGGTGCCCGGCATAGGCCATGGCGATGGGATCGGCGCCTTCGGGAACCGTCTTGCCGGCCAGGATCGCCGCGCCTTCCGGCGTCTCCAGCAGGTCAGGATCGAGCCCGAGCTGGACCGCCAGCGGCCGGTTCAGCTTGATCAGCCGGGGAGCGGCGACCGGCGTCGGCGCGACGCGGGCAAAGAAGCTGTCCGGCAGCGCCGCATAGGAGTTCTGGAAGGGGAAATGCACCGTCATGGGTTCAAGATAGGGCTGGAACGCCTGTCGGCAAAGGCTTGGCATCTGAAAAGCCTTGGCTGAAGAGGCTTGGCGTCTGAAAAGGCTTGGGCTCTGATAAGCCAAAAATGGCCCATTCGGGTCCAAAACACCCCGTTCCCTTGGTTGCCGCCTTGGGCCTCGTCGGGTAAACCCTGCCGCAATCTCGGACCGGCCATGACAGGCGGTTCGATTCGCTATCCTTCAGACATTGATTTTGGGACGACCATGCATCGCTACCGGTCACATACATGCGGCGCGCTCCGCGAGAGCAATATCGGCGAGACGGTCCGCCTGTCGGGCTGGGTCCATCGCGTTCGCGACCATGGCGGCGTGCTGTTCATCGACCTGCGCGACCATTACGGCCTGACCCAGTGTGTGGTCGATCCGGACTCGCCGGCGTTCTCGCTGGCCGAGAAGCTGCGCTCGGAATTCGTGGTGCGGATGGACGGCAAGGCCCGCCGCCGCCCTGAGGGCACCGACAATGACGACCTGCCGACCGGCAAGGTCGAGGTCTATGTCAGCGAGATCGAGGTGCTGGGCCCGGCCGGCGACCTGCCGCTGCCGGTGTTCGGCGACCAGGAATATCCCGAAGACATCCGCCTGAAGTATCGCTTCCTCGACCTGCGCCGCGAGAAGCTGCACCAGAACATCATGACGCGCATCGAGATCATCAAGTCGATGCGTCGGCGCATGGAGGGGCAGGGCTTCTTCGAGTTCAACACTCCGATCCTGACCGCGTCCTCGCCGGAAGGTGCGCGCGACTTCCTGGTGCCCTCGCGCATCCATCCCGGCAAGTTCTACGCGCTGCCGCAGGCGCCGCAGCAATACAAGCAGCTGCTGATGATGTCGGGCTTCGATCGCTACTTCCAGATCGCGCCGTGCTTCCGCGACGAGGACCCGCGCGCCGACCGTCTGCCGGGCGAGTTCTACCAGCTCGACGTCGAGATGAGCTTCGTCACGCAGGAGGATGTCTTCGCCGCGATGGAGCCTGTTATCACCGGCGTGTTCGAGGAGTTCGCCAAAGGCAAGCCGGTCACCAAGGGCTGGCGCCGGATTCCGTTCGCCGAAGCCTTGCGCAAATACGGTAGCGACAAGCCGGACCTGCGCAATCCGATCGAGATGCAGGACGTCTCAGAGCACTTCCGCGGCAGCGGCTTCAAGGTGTTCGCGCGCATGCTCGAGGACCCCAAGAACCAGGTCTGGGCGATTCCCGCTCCGGGCGGCGGCAGCCGCGCGTTCTGCGACCGCATGAATTCGTGGGCGCAGGGCGAGGGCCAGCCCGGCCTCGGCTACATCATGTGGCGCGAGGGCGGCGAGGGTGCAGGTCCTCTCGCCAACAACATCGGTCCCGAGCGCACCGCCGCGATCCGCGCGCAGCTCGGCACCAAGGAAGGCGATGCCGCCTTCTTCGTCGCCGGCGATCCCGACAAGTTCTGGAAGTTCTCAGGGCTGGCCCGCAACAAGGTCGGCGAGGAATTAAACCTTACCGACAAGGAACGGTTCGAGCTCGCCTGGATCGTCGACTTCCCGATGTACGAGTACAACGAGGACGACAAGAAGGTCGACTTCTCGCACAACCCGTTCTCGATGCCGCAAGGCGGCCTCGAGGCGCTGAAGGGCCAGGATCCTCTGACCATCAAGGCGTTCCAGTACGACATCACCTGCAACGGCTACGAGATCGCCTCGGGCGGCATCCGCAACCACGTGCCGGAAGCGATGGTGAAGGCGTTCGAGATCGCAGGTTACGGCGAGCAGGAAGTGGTCGACCGCTTCGGCGGCATGTACCGCGCCTTCCAGTACGGCGCGCCGCCGCATGGCGGCATGGCCGCGGGCGTCGACCGCATCGTGATGCTCCTGTGCGGCACTACGAACTTGCGCGAGATCTCGCTGTTCCCGATGAACCAGCAGGCCATGGACCTCTTGATGGGCGCCCCGTCGGAAGCCACCACCAAGCAGCTGCGCGAGCTGCATGTGCGGGTGAACCTGCCGCAGAAGTGAGGCGTGGGGCGCTGCTCCTAAGGCGCGAGCCAGCCGCTCCAATTTCGTCATGCCCGGGCTTGTCCCGGGCATCCACGTCTTTTCAGCTGCGTGAAAGAACGTGGATGGCCGGGACAAGCCCGGCCATGACGGCGGTAAAGGCGTGCGCTCCTCACTCGCCTCCTACAGCCCCGTCGACGCCTCGATCCTGAACTGGGCCAGCGCGCTGTCCGGGGCGGTCTGGATCAGCTGCATCAATTGCATCAGCGGCACCTTGGCGCGGGGCGTGAGCTTGAGGGTCAGCGTCTGTCCTGACGTCTCGACGAAGCCGGCGAGCGCAGCCACCGCGCCCCTGGCATCGACGCTGGACCCCGCGATCTTCTCGCCCTGCGCCCGGATCATCTCGACGATGGCGCTGCGCGCGGTGTCCCGGCTGACATTCTGCATGCGCGCGAACTGCGCCACGACCAGATCGACCACGCCGCTGTCGCGCAGCGAGAGCTCGAACGCACCGGTCTCGACCTGCGCCGCCTGGCTCATCGCCTGCACCGGGTCGGTGGTGAACAGGCCGCGCGGCACGTTGGCGAGCGCGAGGCGGGCCTGTGCCCTGGCGAGGCTGCCGAGATCGATGGTGGCGGGCGCAAGCGCAAATGCGCCTGTCGATTCCGTCCATCCGGCGCCGAGATCGAGGTCGATCGCGAGCTTGTCGATGCCGGCCATGGTCAGCGGCTGCAGCGCCGGATTGGCAGGATCGGTCGGCGTGACCATCTTGACGACCAGATTGGCCCTGCTCGGGATCGAGCCGACCAGCTGGCCCCAGTTCAGGCTGATCGTGTCGACGGTGAATAGCTGCCGCGTATTCTTGTAGGGCGCGACCACGCCCTTGATCTCGGCGCCTTCGAGCACGCGGAACAGTCCGAGCATTTGATCCGGCGAGGGCGGCTGTCCGGACGTCTGGAGGCTCGCCGCCCAGCGCATCAGATTCGACGCGCTGAAGGATTTCAGCGCGAAGCGCTCGATCTTGAGCTGCCCCTGCGGCAGCGGCATGTCGAGGCCTTCCAGCGCGACCTTGTCCTGACCGTATTTGACGGCGCTGAGCCGCCCCGTTCCTTGCGGCGTCTCGACCGTCTGCTTGCCGATTTCGACCTTGCCGATCTGAAAGCCTTCGAAGAAGTCAGCCACTCTCGCGATCATGTCGCGCGACTGCGCCGGCGTTGGGATCGCGCCGTCAGCCGGCACCAGCGCGATGATCTCGGCCGGCCGGAATTTCGAGGGCCGGATGGCAATGTCGTCGAAGGTGAAGCCGTCCACCTGCATGCGCATGCCGGGCGCCGCCGTCACGACATAGGAGTTGACCGAGATGCGCCGATAGATCCTGTGAAAATTATCGTCGTTCAATCCTTGCTGATCGAGCGCGGCCCTCACAGCGGTTGCGTCGAAATCGTAGATGGCCAGACCGGACATTTCGCCGGTCATCTTCGCGGGCTTGCCCGGCTGGGCCAGGTCGATCGTATAGGTAACGCGGTCCATCTTCGCCGTTTCGATCTTGCCCCGGTTGACGTTCTGGACCGATAGACCTGAATAGACATAATCACCGCTGCCGGCATTCCTGCCCGCATCGACGTTGACCGCGAGGGTCGGCACCGCGATCTCCGACGCCGAGATCGTCCCGTATTGCGCGAGGATGAAGCGGTACATATCGATGATCGAGCCGGCCACCGGCGTGCCGGCTACGCGGGTCGAGCCGGAAAAATCTCGCGCGCTGATCTGCGGGATCTTGTAGTTCGCCTTCACGGTTATCCGCTCGGTGGATGTGAAGCCGAGCTCGACCCCTGACGCCTCGATGCTGTCGGCCGAGAAACGGGCCTCGTCCGGCTGGTGCACACCGACGGCCGTGATCTTGGCGACCTTGAAGGTGGCGAACTGCGGCTGGGCAGGCTCGACCGCAATGTCCTCGATCGTCAGCGTCCGGGTCGCGAGCGCGAACGTGATCTTGCCGTGGCTGGCTTTGCTGCCACCAGCGCGAAGCCGCTCGAAGGCCGCCTCGACCTCGCTGGTCGCCCGGTGCTGGACATAGAGATTGAAGCCGAGCCATCCGCCTGCGCCGAGCGCGGCTGCCACGATCAGGCCGATCAGGATTCGCTTCATTCCCAGCTCCAGTTGCTCGTTTCGCACCGCGCAACCTGCCATATTCGCGAAACGCCGCGCGGTCCAGGGAAAGCTATGGTTTTCAAACATTTGACTGCACGCCCTGTTGATGGGCGCGCATTCGGATGTTGCCACCGGGGCGGCCGGCGTGCTTCATCCCGTTTCCATGACCCGGAAATTCGGTTCGCTTGGACAGCGGCCCCGGATCGTGCATTTTGAGGCCGGTAACGCGAGGCGAGACAACGCATGTCGTCCTATTCTGATGATCTCCACCAGGCGGCGCTCGCCTACCATCGTCTGCCGCGCCCCGGCAAACTCGAGATCCAGGCGACCAAGCCGCTTGCCAACCAGCGCGACCTCGCGCTGGCCTATTCGCCGGGCGTTGCCGCGGCCTGCACCGAGATCGCCAAGAATCCGGCCGAAGCCGCCACGCTGACCACCCGCGCCAATCTGGTTGCCGTGGTCTCGAACGGTACCGCGGTGCTCGGTCTCGGCAATATCGGCCCGCTGGCCTCCAAGCCGGTCATGGAGGGCAAGGCCGTCCTGTTCAAGAAGTTCGCCGGCATCGACGTGTTCGACATCGAGATTGCCGCCGACACCATCGACCGCGTGGTCGAGACCGTGGCGGCGCTCGAGCCGACCTTCGGCGGCATCAATCTGGAGGACATCCGCGGACCTGAGTGCTTCGAGATCGAGACGCGCTTGAAGGAGCGCATGAAGATCCCGGTCTTCCATGACGACCAGCACGGCACCGCCATCATCGTCGCCGCTGCCATCACCAATGGGCTCAGGCTGAACGGCAAGAAGCTGTCCGATGTCAAGATCGTGGCGTCCGGGGCAGGGGCCGCGGCGCTCGCGACGCTCAATCTCCTGGTGTCGATGGGCGCGCAGCGCAAGAACATCTGGGTCTGCGACATCGACGGCCTCGTGCACGAGGGCCGCAATACCACGATGGACCGCTGGAAGGCGGTCTATGCGCAGAAGACCGACAAGCGCACGCTCGGCGACGTCATCGGCGACGCCGACATCTTCATCGGTCTCTCGGCACCGGGCGTGCTGACGCCGGAGATGGCGAAAGCGATGGCGGACAAGCCGTTGATCATGGCGCTCGCCAATCCCACGCCGGAGATCATGCCGGAGGAGGCGCGGAAGGCGCGGCCCGACGCCATGATCTGCACCGGGCGCTCCGATTATCCGAACCAGGTCAACAACGTTCTCTGCTTTCCCTTCATCTTCCGCGGTGCGCTCGACGTCGGCGCCACCGCGATCAACGAGGAGATGAAGCACGCTGCGGTCGAAGCCATCGCGCAGCTCGCGCGCGAGGCGCCCTCGGATGCGGTGGCGCTGGGCGTCGAGAGCAACGAGGCGGGCGGTTTCGGTCCGGGCTCGCTCATCCCGAGCCCGTTCGATCCGCGGCTGATCCTACGCGTGGCGCCGGCGGTTGCGAAGGCGGCGATGGAGTCCGGCGTCGCGACGCGTCCCATTACCAATTTCGACGAATATGCCGCGCAGCTCATGCGCTTCGCGTTCCGCTCCGGCCTCGTCATGAAGCCGATGTTCGCCAAGGCCAAGACCCAGCCGGTGCGCGTGATCTACGCCGAAGGCGAGGACGAGCGCGTGCTGCGCGCCACGCAGGTGGTGCTGGAGGAGAACCTGGCGCGGCCGATCCTGGTCGGCCGTCCTTCGGTCGTGGAGGCGCGCATCAAGCGCTTCGGCCTCTCGATCCGCGCCGGCAAGGATTTCGACCTCGTCAATCCCGAGGACGATCCGCGCTACCGTTCCTACGTGCAGTCCTATGTCGAGGTCGCCGGCCGCCGCGGCGTGACGCCGGACGCGGCCCGCACCGTGGTGCGCACCAACAACACGGTGATCGCCGCGCTCGCGGTCACGCGCGGCGAGGCGGACGCCATGCTGTGCGGCGTCGAGGGCCGCTATATGAGCCATCTGCGCCACGTCCGCGAGATCGTCGGCTTCTGTCCCGGCATCAGCGACTACGCGGCGCTGGCGCTGCTGATCACGACCAAGGGCGCCTTCTTCATCGCCGACACGCAGGTTCGCCCCAATCCGAGCGCGGAGGAGCTGGCCGAGATCGCATCGCTCGCCGCGGTGCATGTCCAACGCTTCAACATCAAGCCGAAGATCGCCTTCGTCTCGCATTCGGATTTCGGCAGCTACGACACCGATTCCTCGCGCAAGATGCGGCTGGCGACCCAGCTGTTGAAGGACAAGCATCCCGAGATCGAGGCCGACGGCGAGATGCAGGGCGATACCGCGCTCTCCGCTGCCGCGCGAAAAATGGTGCTGCCGCATTCCAAGCTGGAGGGCGAGGCCAACATCCTGATCATGCCGACGCTGGACACCGCCAACGTCGCCTATCAGATGATCAAGTCGCTGGCGGACGCGCTGCCCGTCGGCCCGATCCTGGTCGGCCCGGCGCGCCCCGCACACATCCTCACCCCGTCGGTGACGGCGCGCGGCATTCTGAACATGACGGCGGTCGCCGTGGTCGAAGCCCAGGAGCGGGCTGCGCGGCAGCCGACGTTGTTCACGTAGGGGCGGGCTTCCGCGTCGTTAGCGGTGCAATTCCTTCTCCCCTTGTGGGAGAAGGTGGCGCGAAGCGCCGGATGAGGGGTCCTCTCCGCGAGTCGAAATCTCGCGAGCTTTCCACGCCGAGAGATACCCCTCATCCGACTCGTCGCTTCGCGGCGAGCCACCTTCTCCCACAAGGGGAGAAGGGAAGAGATCGCCAACCTTGAATTCCTCGCACTTCTCCATTTCCCCGTTTGTAAACCGGCGCACGACTCTTCATAATCCTGCCAAGCATTCCCGCGCTTTGAGCTGCCAAGAGGCCGATCATGCCAGCGTTCGTGACTTTCGGGCGAATTCTGTTCGCCGTGCTGTTCATCTACACGGGCGCGACCAAGCTCTTTGCCATCCAGGCGACGGCCGACTTCATCGCCACCAAGGTCGTGGTGCCCGACATCGTCGCGCCCTACGCCAAGCAGATTGAGACCGCCGCCGCCATGACCACGCCGCAGCTGCTGGCGATCGCGATCGGCGGGCTCGAGATCATCGCGGGCCTGATGATCGCGCTGAATTTCGGCGCCCGGTTCTTCGCGATGCTGATGATCGTCTACGTCGCGGTTGCGACCGTACTGTTCAACGACTTCTGGAACCAGGCGGCGCCCGACAATGCGAAGGTGGTGGTCGACGCGCTGAAGAACCTCTCGATCATCGGCGCATTGTTCATGCTGATGGGCTACGGCCGCACAACGCGTCCGGCCGAGGCGGCCTACGGGGACGTGTAGGGATCAATCTGCACGCGGGGGCGCGATCTCGCGCATCCACCGCGAGATCGTTGCGTTGCTTGTTCCGTCCATGCCCCGCTGCACACCGAGAAGGGCGGCCTCGCGCGCGGCGCGCGGCGTGATGCCATAGGCTGCCTTGAAGGAGCGTGTGAAATGCGCGTCGGTGCCGAGCTGCCAGCGCCGCGCGACTTCGCTGATCCTCAAGGTTCTCGCATCTGAACTGGCGAGTTCGAAGAAGGCGCGGTGCAGCCGCCGGCTGCGGATGTAGTCGGCGATGCCGCCGACCGGCGCGAACAGCCGGTACAGGGAAGCCCGGGACAGGCCGAAATGGGCCGCGATCGAGCCGGCCGACAGCTCGTCGCTGGCCAGGCCGGCCTCGATGTATCGACGAATCCGCATCAAGGACGGACCCGCCGTGACGGCTTGGTCGGCGTCGGGATCGCCACGCTCGAGCTCGTTGCGCAGGCACGCCGCCAGCAGCGAGACCGTGCCCTCGACCACCGATTGGCATTCGTCGAGGCTCATGCGCGGGGCGAATTCGAACAGGGCGGTGAGATGCCCGGCAAGCAGCCTCGCGATCACGCTGCTGCCCGGCAAGACGAGACCATGCAAATCGTCGACCCGCAGGAGATGGGTGCCGAACATCGGGCGCGGAACCACCAGCGTGACATTCTCGAAGGCCGTCGCCTTGGTCTCCAGGGTCTGGGCCAGGTCGAACAGGCAGATGTCGCCGGCGCGCACACGGATCGGACGATCGCCTGCGATGCCGTCATAGCCACCCCTGACGTAAAGCTGGAGAATGATGTGGTCGACGCCGCTGCGCGCGATCGTCTCGGCGGTCCGGCGGAAGCGCTGGCCGCTGGCCCGGCTCAATCCGATCAGCACCGGCCCCATGGCGTAGGAGCTGATGTCGGCGCGGAACGGGCCCGGCTCGTCGGCGGCGAGTTCGTCGACGTCGAACAGCGTGGCGACAGCTTCCCGCCACGCCGCGACATTCGCATTGGCCTCCATCTGATCGGCGCGGAAGCCGAATGCCGGAAGCAGGGATGAAATCGGCGCTGCATCAGCAGCCAGCCCGGAGGCGTCAGTCGATCCTGTCGTCGTAGCGTCGTCGCACATGGTGGTCGTGGTCGCGTTCTGATCGGCAGTGAAGGAGCGGGGAAGGGCGGCGCCGGGCCAAGCAGGCCCGGCTGGAGGTTGATATCCGGCGAAGGCAAAGGGTTCGTTTGCGCGGGAGTCCTGGCGCCCGCGCGGCGACAGCCTCGAGCCGAAGCCGTCCAGTTTTGCGCTTTTGTCTCAGTCTATTGATGCGGCGTTTCGGAATGGTCGGCTCGTATTGACGCAGCGCCACAGAGGTTGGCTATAGCGCCATCACCGCCGTCGGGGCCGATTATTGGTCTCGGCAAATATGCTAGCCGGCTTTGCGCTGGTCGGCGGCGGGACCAATTTTCAGTGCAATACGGGCAGGATACGTAATGGTGTCATAATGCCGGTACTGTGCATGGGGTTGTTTTACCGATTTTGATGGGAGCTAGCCGGGCCGCCACGCCGTCACGGTCACCTCATGCACCGCGTCGAGCACATACGGCGCGCCCGGCCTCATTCCGTGCGAAGCCAGTACCTCGTGCGGCGTCCGCTGGGGGACGCCGACGAAACAGCCTTCGCCGCCAGGCAGGCGCACATGCGGGGCTTCCGACAGCCAGAACGTGTCGTAGCGGTCCATGAATAGGTCGAACACGACGGGGCCGCCGATGACGGCGACCATGCCGGAGGCGACGTCGGCAAAGGCGCAGGCCTCCTCGAAGCTCGCATGTTCCGGATTCCACAGCGTCGCGTTCGGCAGCTCCGGATCGACGGTGAGCGCCTTGATCTTGCGGGTCAGGATCAGCCGCTTGCGATTCGGCGAGTTAGGCTGCTGCTCATGCGAGTTGCGGCCGTGCACGATCAGCGCGGCGCGGTCGAGCGCCTGCTCGAAGAACAGCTTGTCGCCTTCGAACTTCAGGCTGTCGGGCATGACGCGACCGGCGTCGGCAAGCATGCCGTCCGCCGAGACGATGACGTAGCCTTCGATACGGAAAGACAATGGCCGTCTATTCGGAAACGGTCGTCACCACGGAATTGACCGGGCGCTGGCTCACCGTCGGCAGCTTGATGTCCTTGCCCAGATCCTGGTCGTATTCCGGCAAGGAGGACGCCGGGAATTTGGCGCGCATCGCCACCACCTTGTAGCCACCGGCCTTGAGGCGCTTGAGCAGCTCGGGCAGGGCTTCCGCAGTGTGCTTCTGGAAGTCGTGCATCAGGATGATGCCCTTGCCCTTGGTATCGAGCTTCTTCATCACGGTCTCGACCACCTTCTCAGGCTTCGAGGCCTTGAAGTCGAACGAGTCGATGTCGCAGGAGAAGATCGCGGTGTTGCGGTTGCCGAGATAGGTGACCATCTCCGGCGGATGCTGAAGTGCCGGGAAGCGGAAGAACGGCGAGGGCGAGATGCCGCCGAGCGCCCACTTCACCGCGGAAACGCCCTTCTCGATCTCTTCCTTGCGCTGTGCCTCAGTAAGCTTCTTGTTGTTGAGATTGGCGTGCGACCAGGTGTGGGTGCCGACGGTGTGGCCGGCGTTGTAGACCTGCTTCAGGATCTCCGGCTCGTAGGTCGCGTGCTTGCCGATGGAGAAGAAGATGCCGGTGGTGCATTCATCGGCGAGCGCCTTCAGCACTGCGGGCGTGTTGCGCGGCCATGGGCCGTCGTCGAAGGTCAGCACCACCTCCTTGTCGCGCAGGAAGTCGAGCTCCTTGAAGTGCTCGAAGCCGAAGCCCGGACCGCCCGTAGTGTCGATCTCGACGGTGCGGGCGACACCGAGCGCACCCGGCGTGTTGCAGGCCGCGCGCGCCGGTTGCGGCGCCTGCTTGGGCGGAGGCGGATTGACGAAAGCCGCCGGCCCCGCTGCTGCGGGAGCCGCGGGCGGAGCGGCAGCCGCCGCGGCCGGCGTTGCCGCCGGAGCGGCTTGTGTCGCGGCTGCGGGCTTTGCCGGGGTCTGCGACCACGCCGCGCCGGTCATGGCCAGAGATATCGCGCTTGCCAAAATCAGTCCTGCCGCCACGCGCATGGTGTTGTCCTCGAGATTGATCCCGTTGTTCCGCCGCGGCTTTTTCGCCACCGGCACAACCATCCTGCCCCAAACCAATCGTAGCCTAGATGGTAGGCCATCGCCATTGCAACGGCTGTTTGGCATCTCGCCACGATTGTGCCCAATCCGATTGGGCGCGCCTCCCGTCAACCGGCGGCCAACGCCTTGGCAACGGCTGTTTTGATTCGCGTATCGGTTGGTTCGACCGCCGAGGCAAACACGTCGGCAATATAGCCGTCGCGGCCAATCAGGTATTTGTGGAAGTTCCAACGCGGAACCTCCCGAGGCCTCGCCTCGGCGGCCCATTTGTAGAAGGGATGCGCCTTGGTGCCGACCACGACAGCCTTGGCCGTGATCGGAAAGGTAACACCATATTGGTGATGCGCGGTCGCCGCGATCTCGCTGGTACCGCCCGGCTCCTGGCCGCCGAAATCGTTGGAGGGCACGCCGATCACGGCGAGGCCGCGTTCGCGAAACTCGTTCCAGAGCTCCTGCAGGCCGGCATATTGCGGCGTGTAGCCACAGAGCGAGGCCGTGTTGACGACCAGCAACGGCTTACCGGTGAACGCGGCGAGACGGATGTCGTCGCCGGACAAAGCGGCGAAAGAAAAGGCATAGGCCGAGATTCGGCTCATGCCGCCATCGGCAAACACGCGCGTCGCCGGCGCGAGCGCGCCCGCCAGCGCCACGGTGAGCATGGTCCTGCGGTTCACCATGACGGCGTCCCCCGAAATGATCCGAGGGGCATGTTACTCCGCGGCAGCGCCCCGCCTCGTCAACACCGCGTTATCGGACGCGGTGAGACAGTTAGTACAGGCGAACGATGAAGTCGGTGCCTTCGCCGGTCTCGCCCTGGTTGATGCCCTGGTCGGAGATGATGATGGAGCCGCCCGATGTCAGCATCTCGTTGATCTTCGCCATGGTGTCGGCGGGGATCGAGATGCGGTCGAGGGCCTCGGCCGGGCTGTCAGGGATGACCAAGGGCTTGGCGGTGACAGGCTTGGCGGCGACAGGGATCACGGCAGCGCCACCCTTGCGGCGCGTGAGGCGGCTGTCGTCCTCGCGTGCCGCGGCACGGGCGGACACGGGCAGCGACACCACCGACCAACGCAGCGCATTGGAATCGGTCTTGTCGAGTTCGGCGGTGAAGATATGCGTGCCGAGCGGACGGTCGCTGGTGGCGATCGTGACCGGGACATCGAACAGCGGCGCAAAATTCTGCCGCACGTAGAGCTTGGAATCCTTGCGGCTGATGAAGACGGCGATCTGGCCGGCCCGCTTGGGTGCTTCCGGCTTCGCCGCGGGCGCCGGTTCGGCAAGGCGGCTCTCGTCCTTCTTGGCGTCGGACGAGGCGGCGATCGAAGGTGCCCGTGCGTCGGGTGTCTTCGCGGCGTTCGCGTTGGCCGGTTCGGATTTGGCCGGCTCGGCCTTGACGGCCTCGACCTTGTCGGCGGGCTTGTCCTCGTTCGCCGGCTTGGCGGCTCTGTCCGACTGAGGCTTGGCCGCATCGGATGCTTCGGCGGTCCTTATCTCCTCGGCCGGGGCGGCGACATCCTCGCGGACGGACGCATTGCCGGTGGTCACATCCGACATCACGGTGTGGCCGACGGAGGCGCGCAGGTCGAGCACGGTGTCGGCGCTGGCGGTCTTGGTTTCGGTCGGTTTGGCTTCGGCGGCTTTGGTTGGCGCCGCGCCCTTGTCGGCTTTGTCGCCGACATTGGTCTGCGGCTCGAGGCTGGCGGCGGGCTGTGGCGGCACGCGCGCGGAGGCGAGCAGGGGATGGGAGAAGCTGTGCGGCGATATCTCTCCGGGCGCGACGATGACGCGCGCGCCCATCCTGGTCCAATTCCACATCTTCATCGCGAACGACATCGGCATGCGGATACAGCCATGCGAAGCCGGATAGCCCGGCAATACGCCGGCATGCATGGCGACGCCGGACCAGGTGATCCGCTGCATGTACGGCATCGGAGCGCCGCTATAGATGTTGGAATGATGGAACTTGTGCTTCTGGATGACGCTGAACACACCCATCGGCGTGGAATGGCCCTTCATGCCTGTCGACACCGGAGATTCCGCGAACACGCCATTGGTGTCGTAGACCGTGACCTTCTGCCGGTCGATCGAGACGACGATGACCAGCGGCCCTTGCGGCTTGGTGCCGGCTTCCTTCTCGGCGACGACCGCCTTCTTGCCGGTCGCGCTGCGCTTCTGCGGCTTCTGGCGCGGTATCTCGGGATGCCGGTCCTGCCGGGGGTAATAGGATCCGTCGGAATAATCCGTCCAATAATAGAATGCTGCGTTTGCCTGGCTGGTCGCGCCGATCGCACCCGCCGCCGTCAAAATGGCGACCTGCCAGAGCCGCGCCGGCTTGGCGGAAAAACCCGACCCGTTCACGCTGTTCATCCTCGAATCCATAATCCAAATCAGACGTTAGTCTCGCAAAGGGACTACGCGTTCACCACCAAGGTGGTTCTGCCGTCGACTACATTTGTTCAAGACGTAGCAAAAAAGCCTCACAGAGCGGTAAACGGCGGCCACCTCCGGCTGCGCGTCGTCTTCCTGTCGGGCTGACGCGTTCCTACATTGCGGGGACTTGTTAGCGGAGAACTTCATGTCATCTCGTTTCCCTGGTCTTGCCGGCATCCGCCTGAAAGGCCTCGCCTTATTCCTCCTGGCCTTGGCTGTGCCGACAGCGTCGGTCCAAGCTGCCGACGAGCCCGATCTGATCTTCCGCCGCTCCACCGTGTTCAAATGGATGAGCCCGAACGACAAGCTTGCGACCTATGGTCTCGACGATCCCGAGGTCGAGGGTGTCGCCTGTCATTTCACGGTGCCGGAGAAGGGCGGCTTCAAGGGCTGGCTGGGGCTTGCCGAGGAGGTCTCGGACATCTCGCTGGCCTGCCGCCAGGTCGGCCCGATCAAGTTCAAGAACAAGATGGAGCAGGGCGACGACATGTTCCGCCGGCGCCGCTCGCTGTTCTTCAAGAAGATGCAGATCGTGCGCGGCTGCGACACCAAGCGCAACGTGCTGGTCTACATGGTCTATTCGGACAGGCTGATCGAGGGTTCGCCGAAGAATTCGACCTCGACGGTGCCGATCATGCCGTGGGGAGCGGCAGACGCAAACGTTCAGAAGTGCGGCGAGTTCTTCACGGATTGACGCGCTTGGCGAGATGCGAGCCGGTCAGCCGCGCGAAGGCTTGCGGCGCGGCCTCGAAGCCGCGGCCGGACTGCAGCGACATCGCGCCGGCCGAGGCGACGCGGCTGGGGCGTTGATCGCCGCCGTCGCTCCGTTGCTCCGCCTCGCGCGGCGTTGCGCGATCTTGCCCCATCATGATGGCCATCCCTCAGCTGAACGCGCCCGGTGATCCCGGGCGTCTCGGTTTCGATGGCTTGGGTCGCAGCCGATCCGCCTCCGGTTCGACGGGACCCAGCCTTCGTTCGTCCCTCTCTTCAGCAGAAAAACGTAAAATGCGTGTGAAGCGGGCAAGGCGGAACCGTGACGACGGCGACGCGAGGGGCGCTCGCACACGGCATGCGGAACCTGTCAGGCCGCTTTGAGCTCCGGCGCGACCTGACTGAAATGATTGGCGGTTTTCGAGAATTGTGTCGTCGCCTCGGACCCGACGAAACAATTCTCACGCAAGATGAAACCATTTTGCGCTTTTGGCGCATCACGCGCGAAACCGCCCATGGTTATCAACTCCACAACGACGAACGGCGCATCGCCGGCCACGGAATTCGGAGACCACACCATGCGCGCGCTCAGCTTCATCCTTGCTTTCGCTTTCGTGGTTGCCGGCTCCTCGTTCGCGGGCGCGCCGGATGGCAATCTCCCGGGTATCGGAACCTTCCAGTACAGCGGCTCGCCGGTGACCACCGCGACGTCGCAGCCGATCTTGGTTGCTGCGCGCTTCTGATCGACAATAAGAAATCAGCCGGTAAAGGCCGTCATGCTCGTTCGATTTTGCGCCGCTGCGTTCGTATCCATTCTGACGATCAGCGCCGCTCAGGCGCAGGTGCGCGCCCCCTCCAGATTACCGGATCCCCGCACTGAGTTCGTGCGTCAATGCGCGCCGCGGATGCTTGGGCGGTGGGAACATCCTGAGGAAGTCTGCGGCTGCCTGCACGATCACGCCGCGGCGGCCGTCGAGGACCGCGATCTGCGCGAAGCGCTGTTGCGCGGCATCAGCGAAACCGGCGTGCCCACCATCGAGACCGACTGGGTGCCGGCTTCCAAGCAAAGCGAGATCGGCCCGACCTTCACCAAGATCGCCAAGCCGACCTTGCAATGCATGTTCGATCCGGCGAAGCAGTAGCTATTTCGTCTTCGGACCGTATCGCGGCACACAGGTGCTGGTGCGCGCGACACCCTTGTCCGTCATCCTCGCTCCACGCACTTCCTTGACCTGTCCGGCGGGACAGGTTCCGTCATCCACCTGCACGCGCTGACCCAGCTTGAGGTCGACGATGTCCTGCTCGCGTCCAACCGAGCCAGCATGTGCCGTCGCGGCAAGCACGATGGAGATCAGGAACGAGAGGCAGGTCGTCCGGCGTAGCAGCATGGCGAAAGGTCTCGGAGACGATGCTGCAATGTAGGGGCTGGCCGGCGATTCTCATAGTGAACGCTCGTCACGCGCGCCGAGCGGCTCTGGTTCCCGCGCGCAGGGCTGCGCGCGACTCGCGCGCCAGCCGTTCGGCGGAGGCTTTGAGCTGCGGAACCGCGTGGCCGGAAAACCCCAGCACGAAGCCGGGCAGAGGGCGCGCGCGCGAATAGGTGTCGGCCAAGAGCCAGCCTTCCGCGCCGCACGCCTGCTTGGCCCGCGCGGCCGCCGACGGGTCGACCGATGGATCGAACCTGGCGACCAGATGCAGGCCTTGTGACGGCACCGGCACCGAGAGCACGCCATCGGAAGCGGCTTCCAGCGTTTCGGCCAGGACGTCGCGTGCCTCGCGATAGAGTTTTCGCACGCGCTTGAGGTTTGCGGCGAATGCGCCCGAGTTGAGCATGTCGGCGACCGCGCCTTCCATCAGCGTGCCGGGGAAGCGGTCGAGCGCCGCGCGCGCAGCCGTCACATCGGCGATGAGGCGCTCGGGCAGGGCGCAATAGCCGATGCGCAGGCCCGGAAACAGCGTCTTGGCGAAGGTGCCGAGGTAGATCACGCGCTGGAGGCGGTCGATGCCGGCGAGCGACATCAGCGGTGCGCCGTCATAGCGAAACTCGCTGTCGTAATCGTCTTCCAGCACGAAGGCGCCGGCCTGCCTGGCCCAGTCCAAAAGCTCGAGCCGCCGCGGCATCGACATCTGCACGCCGAGCGGAAACTGGTGCGACGGCGTGATGTAGGCCGCGCGCGCGGACGGCGCCGTGGCACGGCCCTTGGCGATGCGCATGCCGTGCGCGTCGACGGGAACGGGCACGGCGCGATAGCCGCAATGCGCGATGGTCTTTCGCGCGGCGGGATAGCCGGGATCTTCGCACCAGACCTGGTCGCCCGGCTTGAGGATCGCGCTCAGCACGATGCGCAGCGCGTGCAGAGTGCCTGACGTCAACATGATCTGATCGGGATCGCAGCGCAGCCCGCGCGCCGACAACAGATGATCGGCGATGGCGGCGCGCAGCTCGCGGCTGCCGCGCGGATCGCCATAGTGCAGATGTTCGGCCCCGAAGGCGCGCATGCGCCGCCCGACGAAGGCACGGAAGCGCTGCACGGCGCGTGCGTCGATATGGGTGCAGCCGAGCGAGAATGCGCCTTGCCTGGGCGCTTCGACAACCGCCTTCGGCTTGCTCGGCGCGGCCGCGCGCGCCGGGATGCGCGCGGCGACGAAGGTGCCGGAGCCGACTTTGGCCTCGGCAAAGCCGTCGGCGATCAGGCGCTCATAGGCGATGACGATAGCGTTACGCCGAAAGCCCGTCTGCCTGGCCAGCGTGCGCGAGGGCGGCAGCGGCTCGCCAGGCTTGACGAGGCCGGAAACGATCATCTCGCACAAGGCCTGATAGAGCCGGTGCGCGGCGGAGGCGCCCGCCGTGACGTGGGGGCCGGCGAGGTCGAGCGGCAGCTCGGTCTTGGCCGGAGGGGGCAGGGAATTGGTCGGAATTTTTCGCATGGAATTGGAACTATCGCAGACCAAATGCGCCGCTACAACCATTCCCGATCTTTCCAATCCGATCAGGAGCGGCCGTGAGCCAGACCGAGACCTCGAATTCCTATCCGACATCGGCGCGCAACCAGGTGAAGCGCCGGCACGACCGCGGCTTCTACGATCACGACACGGTTCATCGCATCCTGGATTCCTCGATGCTCTGCCACGTCTCCTACGTGATCGACGGCCAGCCCTATTGCACCCCGACCTTCTTCTGGCGCGAGGGCACCAAGCTGTACTGGCACGGCTCGAGCGCCAGCCGGATGCTGCGCAATCAGACCAAAGGCGAGCGCGTATGTCTCACGGTCGCCCATCTCGACAGCCTAGTGCTGGCGCGCTGCGGCTTCAACCATTCCGCCGACTACCGCGCGGTGATGGCATTCGGCACCGCCTATCTCGTCACCGATCCCGATGAGAAGGAGCGGGCGGTGATCGCCATGGTCGATCGCTTTTTCCCGGATCGCACCGCGAGCCTTCGGGCCAGCACCACCCAGGAGATCAAGGCGACGTCCTTCATCGCGATGGAGATCGAGGAAGCCTCGGCCAAGATACGCGCCAAGGGTGTTGCTGACGACGACGAGGACTACGCGTTGCCGATCTATGCCGAGCGCATTCCGGTGCGCACGGTGCTTGGCGCGCCGGAGCCGTGTCCGCGCCTGCTCGACGGCGTCAGCCGGCCTGCGACGCTGGACGGCTATTCCGAAGGCCGGCTGCTCGAAGATGCATTGCGGGATGCATATTTTGTGGAGTACCCGAGCGGCTGAAATCGGCTAGCTTGCGCACTCCCTGGGACCATTGGAATGCCTGGAGTTGCCTGATGAATGCCGAAACGCAGCAGAGGATTCTCGACGCCGTCGATGCCGGCTTCGAAGCCCAGCTTGCCACCACACGCGATTTCGTCGCGATCCCTTCGACCCGCGGGGCGGAGGGGCCGTGCCAGGACATGATCGGCGACCTCCTGCGCGAGCGCGGCTACGAGGTCGACGATTGGCACATCGACGTCGACGATCTCAAGGATCTGCGCGGCTTCGGCCCGATCGAGCATGATTTCTCCAAGGCGCGTTCGGTGGTGGGGACCTACCGTCCGCAAACGAACGGCGGCAAATCGCTGATCCTGCAGGGCCATTGTGACGTGGTGCCCGCTGGCCCGCTGGAATTGTGGGACACGCCGCCGTTCTCGCCCGTCATCAAGGACGGCAAGATGTTCGGCCGCGGCGCCTGCGACATGAAGTCGGGCACCATCGGCGCGCTCTATGCGCTGGATGCGATCAAGGCCGCGGGCTTCAAGCCGACGGCGCGAATTCACTTCCAATCTGTCATCGAGGAGGAGAGCACCGGCGTCGGCGCACTTTCGACCTTGCAGCGCGGCTACCGCGCCGATGCCTGCTTCATTCCGGAGCCGACCGGCGGCAAGATGGTGCGCTCGCAGGTGGGCGTGATCTGGTTTCGCCTGCGCGTGAAGGGGCATCCAACTCACGTGGCGTTCGCCGGCTCCGGCGCCAATGCGATCATGGCCGCCTATCATTTGATCCAGGCGTTGCAAAAGCTCGAGATCGAGTGGAACGAGCGCGCCAAGGCCGACAGGCACTTCAAGACGCTCAACCATCCCATCAACTTCAATCCCGGCATCATCAAGGGCGGCGACTGGGCCTCCAGCGTGCCGGCCTGGTGCGACGTCGACTGCCGGATCGCGGTTCTGCCGGGCTGGTCGATCGCCGATCACCAGAAGGAGATCATGGCCTGCGTCGCGGCCGCGGCGCGCAACCACCGCTTCCTCGCCAACAATCCGCCTGAGATCGAATGGTCGGGCTTCCTGTCGGAAGGCTATGAGCTGACCGACGCCGCCGCGCCGGAAGCTGCATTCGCCAAGGCGTTCGGCAAGGTCTATGGCGGCGTGCCGGAGGATCTCGTCTTCACCGCGCTCACCGACACCCGCTTCTACGGCCTCAACCACGGCATCCCCAGCCTGTGCTTCGGCGCCGGCGGCGGCGAAATGCACGGCTTCAACGAATTCGTCGATCTGGAGTCGCTGAAGAAGACGACCAAGGCAATGGCGCTGTTCATCGCGGAATGGTGCGGGCTGGAGAAGGCTTAGCGTCGCCTCAGTCGCAGCTCTCGTAGGGTGGGCAAAGGCGCACTTGCGCCGTGCCCACGAGTCATCTCGGTCATGACCAAAATCGTGGGCACGCTCCGCTTTGCCCCCCTACGATATCTCGGCTGGAATCCTTTAAGCTTAAAATAAAGACTAGGATGCGGCCCTGACCGGTGGCAGACTGACGCCTGATCGCAGAGCCCGAGTCCGAGGAGTGACAATGCGCGATTGGGATGATGCTTACGCCAATTCGGCCCATATCCCGGGATCGGACAAGATGCCGGCGCAATGGGCGGAGCGGGCGGCGGCCTACCGGGCCGGGCTGAAGAATTTTCGCGCTGATATCGCCTATGGCGCCGGTGAGCGCCAGATGCTCGACCTGGTCCTGCCCGACGCCGACAGCAAGGGCCTCGTCGTCTTCGTGCACGGCGGCTATTGGATGCGCTTCGACAAGTCGGCCTGGACCGATCTCGCCGAAGGCGCGCGCCTTCACGGCTGGACGGTAGCGTTGCCGAGCTACACGCTGACACCGGCCGCACGCATCTCCGACATCACCGCCGAGATCTCCGCCGCGATCGCGAAAGCGGCTTCGCTCGTCGCAGGACCGATCCGGCTTGCCGGCCATTCCGCCGGCGGCCACCTCGTCACGCGCATGCTGTGCGACGACAGCCGGCTGGAGCCCGCCGTCTTCAACCGTATCGCCGGCACGCTCTCGATCAGCGGCCTGCACGACCTGCGGCCACTGCTGAAGACCAAAATGAATGACACGCTGCGCATGACGATGGAGGAGGCGGCGCTCGAAAGCGCGGCGCTGCATCTGCCGCGCGGGCATTCGCCCGTGACCGCCTGGGTCGGTGGCGGCGAGCGGCCCGAATTCATCCGCCAGTCCGATCTGATGGCCAATATCTGGACCGGTTTCGACGTGTCGACCCGTCTCGTCGTCGATCCCGGGCTGAACCATTTTACCGTGATCGACGGACTGAAGGATCCGGCCTCGCCGATCACCGCGCGCCTGATCGGCCTCGACTGAGCAAGGCCGGGAAAGATCGATCGAAAGGGCCTGCCCATGACGTCCAGCGATTATGATCCCACCAGCGAAGGCGCCGAGACCGAATTCGCCCGGCGCATGTCCTACGGCGACTACCTCGCGCTGGACGCGATCCTCGGCGCGCAACATCCGCTGTCTGAAGCGCATGACGAGATGCTGTTCATCATCCAGCATCAGACCACGGAGCTGTGGATGCGCCTCGCCATCCACGAGCTCAGTGCCGCGCGCCGGGCCATCGCCAGAGACGACGTGCCGCCCGCCATGAAGATGCTGGCGCGGATGTCGCGCATCTTCGAGCAGCTCAACAATGCCTGGGATGTCTTGCGCACGATGACGCCGAGCGAGTACACGCGCTTCCGCTCGCAGCTCGGCCAGTCCTCGGGCTTCCAGTCGCGCCAGTACCGGCTGATCGAATTCCTGCTCGGCAACCGCAACCACGCCATGCTGAAGCCGCACGCGCACGATCCGGAGACGACGAAGCTGCTGGAAGCCGAGCTTGCGACCCCAAGCCTCTATGACGAGGTGCTCAGGCTCGCCGACCGCAACGGGCTCAAGATGCCGGCGGCTGTATTGGCGCGCGATGTGCGCGAGACCCACAGCTTCAACGAAGGCGTGCTGCAGGCCTGGCGCGTCGTCTACGAGGCGCCGGAGACGCATTGGATGCTCTACGAGCTCGCCGAGAAACTGGTCGACTTCGAGGATTATTTCCGCCGCTGGCGCTTCAACCATGTGACCACGGTCGAGCGCGTCATCGGCTTCAAGCGCGGCACCGGCGGCACCGGTGGTGTCAGCTATCTCAAACGCATGCTGGAGGTGGAGCTGTTCCCCGAGCTCTGGCGCGTCCGCACCATTCTGTAGAAATGCCCATGACCAGATATCGCGTCTATGACGATACCAAAGCTCTGTTCGATCTGCCTGACGGCGTCGTCTATCTCGACGGCAACTCGCTCGGTGCGCTGCCATCGGGCGTTGCCGAACGGGTCAACCGCGTCATCACGAAGGAGTGGGGCATTGAGCTGATCCGCGCCTGGAACACCGCGGGCTGGTACGTCCAGCCGCGCCTGCTCGGCGATCGCATCGCACGGCTGATCGGTGCGGCAGCCGGCTCGGTGATGGTCGGCGACACGCTGTCGCTCAAGGTTTACCAGGCGCTCGCCGCCGCGCTGGACATGAATCCGTCTCGCAAGACCGTCCTGTCGGACACGGGCAATTTCCCGACCGACCTCTACATGGCCGAAGGCCTGATCGCGACGCTCGGACGGGGCCATCAATTGCGTCTGGTCGCGCCGGAGGAAATCGAGGCGTCGTTGTCGGAGGAGATCGCGGTGCTCTACATCACCGAGGTCGACTACCGCACCGGCCGCCGCCACGACATGGCGGATCTGACCGCGAAGGCGCATGCGCTCGGCATCGTCACGGTCTGGGATCTCGCGCATTCCGCCGGCGCACTGTCGGTCGATCTCGCCGGCACAGGCGCCGATTTCGCGGCGGGGTGCACTTACAAATATCTGAACGCCGGGCCCGGCGCGCCGGCCTTCCTCTACGTTGCGCCGCGCCACGCCGACAACGCGCGCGCGGCGCTGTCGGGGTGGATGGGGCACGCCAAGCCGTTTGCGTTCGAGCTTGCCTATGCGGCCGCCGGCGGTGTCGAGCGTATGCGCGTCGGCACGCCACCGGTGCTGGCGATGGCGGCGCTGGAGGCCTCGCTCGATATTTGGGACCGCGTCGATATCGCTGACGTCCGCGCACGCTCGCTGGCGCTCGGCGACTTGCTGATCGCCGAAGTCGAGCGCCGCTGTCCGTCCCTGAAGCTGATGACGCCGCGCGCGCATGATCACCGCGGCTCACAGGTCTCCTTCGCGTTCGACGGCGGTTACGCCGCCATGCAGGCGCTGATCGCCCGCGGCGTCATCGGCGATTTTCGCGCGCCTGACATCATGCGGTTCGGGATCACGCCGCTTTACATTGGCGAGAGCGAGATCATCCGGGCCGCCGAGATCATCGAGGAGGTCATCGCAGGCGAGGTGTGGCGGCGGCCGGAATATCAGGTCGTGAACGCGGTGACGTGAAAATCCATCACCGCCACCCTGAGGCGTGAGCTCGGTGGCGCCGATGCGCCGCTGAGCGAGCCTCGAAGGGCGACGGCCCGGCTGCATCGCGGCCGTTCATCCTTCGAGGCTTTCTGCACGGCGCTGCGCGCCGCGCAGCTCGCGCCTCAGGATCACGGAACCGAGAGAAGCCCATGCACTGTGCCCGCCGATGTCAGCACGGCGATTACCTCGGACGTCATTGCCTTGCCGCGCGAAGCAATTCACGCTGAGACAACAACGAATTGGGAGAAGATCTGATGACGCCACTCGAGAAACTCAAAGCGATGAAAATGCCGTTCGCCGAGCTCAAGGGCGTCGAGTTCGTCGAGGCCGGGAAGGACCGCGTGGTGGCGCGGATGGCGGTCCGCCCCGATCTCTGCACGCTGCACCACACCATCCATGGCGGGGCGGTGATGGCGCTGGCCGATTCCGTTGGCGCGGCCGCGACTGTGATCAACCTGCCTGAGGACGCCAAGGGCACGACCACCTTGGAGAGCAAGACCAATTTCATCGGTGGGGCCAAGGAGGGAACCACGGTGATTGCCACGGCGACCCCGGTCCATCTCGGCCGGCGGACCCAGGTCTGGACCACCCGGCTGGAGACCGAGGACGGCAAGCTGGTGGCCGTGGTGACCCAGACCCAGCTGGTCCTGTAAGACTACGGGGCTTTGAATTCATTAACGAATTAGTCGTCTCCCGTGCCTTTAACTTGGGCAGGTTCCTGTCTTGCAAAAGATGCTGCGATGCACAATATAGGGAGCCTAGGGATTCGAACGCCTCCTCGAGGGACACCAAGAGGAGTTTTGACGTGGTACTTCAAGAGACCGTCCGCACGGCTCCGGGCTATGTGCGGACCCTGATCCAGCAGGAAGAATTGCCGCTCCTGCGTGATCACCTGCTGAGGCTCGATGCCGCAAGCCGGCACGACCGTTTCAACGGTTATCTCGACGACAGCTTCATCGAGCGTTACGCCGCCCGCTGCGCCGAGGACGGCACCGTGATCGTTGCCTATATCGTCGACGGCGTGGTCCGCGGTGCGGCCGAGCTGCATCCGCCGGAAGATGAGGCCCTGCCTGAAGTCGCCTTCAGCGTGGAAGCCTCGGCGCGGCGCCAGGGTGTCGGCACCGCGTTGTTCCGCCGCCTGATCGCGGAGGCGCGCTGGAAAGGCTACAGGCGTCTGCGCATCACAACCGGTGCCGAGAATCACGCGATGCGGGCGCTTGCCAGGAAGTTCGGGGCGCATCTGGCTTTCCGCCAGGGCGAATCGACCGGCACGATCGATCTTGCCAAGACGCCCGAAGCAGAGCTTGCCGATCTCGCGGCTTCGCCCTTCACGGCCGGGCGCGCGCTTCTCAGCCTCAACTCGACCTGCTGGAAGATCATCTCCAGCATGTACGACAATCGCGCGGCCTGACCTCAAATCGCGGGCTGAATCAAAAAGCGGACCGGCATGGCCGGTCCGCTTTCGTATTTCGTAGATCGTGAAACGAACGCCTTAGGTGCCGGTACGCGTGCCGGTGCCGAAACGGCGGACGACGCGCCGTTCGACCACGACGGAGCGCTGTGCGCCCTGTTCGCCGGCGATCACGCGCGTCGCAGTGATGCGGCTGTTGGTGCGCGCCTGCTTCTTCACCTCGGCCTGCACGACATCGAGCGGCATCCCCATCAACGCTGCGGCGATCTCGGCCTGCTGCCCCTGATCGTCGGTGATGCCGATGGCGGCGAAGATCGCCTCGTCCAGGGTGGGCGGATCGTGGCGGACGCGCCGCGTGCCATATTTGGTATTCCAGTCTGCGCTCATAACGGCCTCGTTTCGATGCCGGGATACCTAGTGCCGCTAATGTTGCATTGCAATATGAAATTGGTGTGGCATCTCAGCTATGCACCGGTCGGGTGTCATGACAGCGCCGCAACAGCGGAATCGACCTCAATCCGCTGCTGTGGCCAGCGTTTCAGGGCGGCGTGTCCGGCCTCGGTGAGCCCGTAGATTCCCCGGTCGGCCCGTTCGAACCAGCCATACACATTGTTAAGCAAGATCTTGCCCGCGTCAGGACAGCGTTCGCGCAATTCGCGCACGCGCCGCGGCCCGTCGGCGAGCGCCGAGGCGCAGGCCAGCGCCTGCTGCCGATAGGCCGTCATGATCGGCGCACGGGTGCTGCCGCCGAGCACAGGATCGCCCTGGCGGCGCTGATGCTCGGCGACGAGGCGCGAGCGCACCTTCGGCTCGCGGCGCGGCGCTGCCGTCGGCGGCTTCACCAGCACCTCGACCTGGCCGCGATCGGTAACGCCGAGCATGCCGAAACCAAGGCGGCGGCAGAGATTGCGATAGCGCGCATCGCTCTCGCGCCCCTTGCCTCGGGCCGACATCTTCGCCGCGATCCAGACCTCGTCACCGGCCGGCGCGCGGTCGACCGCCTGGAGGATCAGTTCGAGGTTGAAGGCGAGCTTGAGCTCGCCGATCACCACCACCGGCGGATCGCCGGCGCTGAGGCCGACGAGATCGCAACCGCCGATCTCGCCCTTCACAGTGAAGCCGAGTCCCTCGAGGAAGCGTTTGACGGGCAGGTAAAGGGCGGTTTCCAAGGGAGTTCCGATCGAAGAATCAGTTGCGGCACTAGTCTAGTGCCTTCTCGTTTCCGATTGAATCAAGCCGATGTTCGGACCATCAGATCAAGACGCAATCACACCCGTCCACCTACCGGAATCAGCGCGCCGGTGACGCCGCTCGCGGCGTCGCTGGTGAGAAACAGAATGACCTCGGCGAGTTCCTGCGGCGTCACCCATTTGGAGAAGTCCGCCGTCGGCATGTCGGCGCGATTGGCCGCGGTGTCGATGATCGACGGCAGCACGGCGTTCACTGTGACCGTTCCCTTCCACTCGGTGGCGAGCGCCTCGGTGAGCCGATGCACGCCCGCTTTCGACGCCGCGTAAGGCCCCATGCCGGAGCCTGCCTGGAGCGCGCCCATGGCGCCGATATTGACGATGCGGCCAGCGCTGGACGCTGCGAGATGGGGCAGCGCCGCGCGCGATGTGTTCAGCGCGGTCAGCACGTTGAGCGCATGCATGCGCTGCCACGTCTTGACGTCGCCGTCGCCGATGGTCTCGAAGGCGAAGCCGCCGGCGATGTTGATCAGCGCGTCGAGCCGGCCGAGATGCTTGGCTGCCACATCGACCGCCGTCCGCGCTTGCGCCGCGTCGGAGAGGTCGACGCCGCCGATCTCGATGCGGTCGGGCGTTGGGGGCACTTGCGAAGGCGCGTGGTCGATGCAGGCCACGCGCGCGCCGCGCGATCGAGCGATCTCCGCGACCACCTTGCCGAGCGCGCCGCGCGCGCCCGTCACGAGAACCACTTTTCCCTGCACGTTGCTCTCCGTCGTTACCCCTTGCGCTCCGACATTGCGCGGGCCGAATTGGACTTGCAATGGCGGCGGCTTCAAGGCTGAATGAGTTCTGCAACCTTGAATAGCGTGAGGGCGTTGGTATGTCCGAAAGTCTGCCAGCCGTAGACATCCCGCAGGACATCATCGCGCTCAAATACCCGCTGCGACGCTTCTTTGACGCTCTGCGCGGAGAAGGTCCGGCTCGCATCGTGGCGATGGGATCATCCTCAACGGCGGGACGTGCGGATGTCGTGCCTTACCCCGCCCGCCTGGAGATGTATTTGAGGCAGCACTATGCCGGCCCGTTGCCGAAGCTTCGCGTCGACGTCCTGAATCGCGGCAAGGGCGGAGAGGAGGCGCCGAAAGAACTCGATCGGTTCGACGCAGATATTTTCGCGGACCGGCCCGCGATGGTGCTTTGGCAGGTCGGCACCAACGCTGTCTTCCGCAAGAACGAGTTCAACTTTCAGCAGGTGCTGGACAGTATTTCCGAAGGCGTGCGCCGGCTGGGGCAGCATCCAATGGATGTTGTGTTGATTGATCCGCAATATGTCACCGCCATGCTCCGCGACGACAAGGCCGAGCTTTCGGAGCAGATGGTCTCGAAGATCCGGGAGATCGCGGAAGCTGCGAAGGTCAATGTGTTCAGACGTTGGGCCCTGATGCGGCATTGGCATGTGCAGAATGGCGTGCCATTCGACCAGATGCTCGATCCAACGGATCGGCCCGACATGCTTCACCAGAGTGACTGGAGCACGCTTCAGGTCTCCAAAGCCCTGCGTCAGGCGATCACCGACGCTGTCCCGCCGGGGAGGTGGCTGACCGACCAAGCAACGTCCTAATCAGGCTTGCAGATAGCGCGCCTTCAGCGCGGCCCGCTCGGCTTCGCCGAGCTTGAGCCCGTCGCGCAGATAGGTTTCGAGATCGCCATACTCGCTGCCGACGGCCTCGAAGGCCGCAGCAAGATACGAGGTCTCGACGCTGCCGATGGCGTTGCGGACGTCCTCGGGCAGGTCCGTGGCGGCCGTCGCATCGCGCTTGTAGTGACGGTTGGTCAAGAGGTAATCCTCGGCGATGATGTCGTCGGGCACGCCGAGCGCATGCAGGATCAGCGCGCTGGCAAAGCCGGTGCGGTCCTTGCCGGCGGTGCAGTGAATCACCAGCGGCGCACGGTCTTCCAGCAGATGGCCGAACAGAGCGCGGAAGCTGTGCGTATGGTGGCGGACGTAGTTGCGATAGGACTCGCGCATCAGCTCGAGCGCCACCGGCGCGGTGAGCGTGCCCCGGGCGAGCTCGGCGCGCAGCGCGGCGACGACGGTCGGCTCGATCGGCAGCGAATGCACTGTGATCTCATTCACGACGCAGATGCCGGCTGCGCGCTCCTCCAGGCCGCGGAAATCGAATGCGCTTCTGACGCCCAGCGCGCGGACGATCTCGACATCGGCTGCGGTGAGCTGGCCGAGATGATTGGAGCGGAAGATGTGCCGCCAGCGCGTGATGCGGCCATCGGTGGTCGGATAGCCGCCGAGATCGCGAAAATTGCTGGCGCCTTGCAGGGCGAGATGGCGGGCAGGGGAGTCTGACATGAGATCAGCTTGCGGCTATGGTTCCATTGGACGCACGACGGGCGTTCTTAAGCGCTACTAGAGGGGGCGATCATGGGCTGCCACAAGGCCATTCTTTTGGCGGTCGCCATGCTGGCGGGCGGAGCTTGCCACGTGCGGCAGGCCGATGCGCAGACGTTCCGGACCTATCGCTGTGCCGATGGTACACAGTTCATCGTTGGTTTTTATGATGGCGACAAGCGCGCCTTTCTGCAGATCGACGGCGAGCCCGCAATGCTCGCGAAGCGGCTGGCGGTCTCTGGCGCGCGCTATTCGGGAGCCGGTATCACGCTGACCATCGGGAAGGCCGGGACCACCACGGTCAAGCATCTGAAGCGGCCGGTCACGGCCTGCGCGGTGATCTGAACGGAATGGTTCAGGCAAGAATCAAAAAGGGCCGAAACACCGTTGTTTCGACCCTTTCGATCTTCCGCAGGCGCTTGTTCGAGCGGGGCGGTTTCAAACCGAGCACAGGCATCAGCGATCCCATTTCGGCTTGGCGTCGTCGACCGCGTCCTGGTGGTACCAGCTGTCGCTGCAGATCGAGACATTCGCGGGATGCGAGGCGTGCTCGGCAGGGAGGCGGGTCTCGCCATAGCGGCGTCCGGCGAGAGCTGCGCGGCCCCCGACCGGGAATTGGTAGATC
Source organism: Bradyrhizobium frederickii (assembly GCF_004570865.1). Taxonomy (GTDB): domain Bacteria; phylum Pseudomonadota; class Alphaproteobacteria; order Rhizobiales; family Xanthobacteraceae; genus Bradyrhizobium; species Bradyrhizobium frederickii. The sequence continues at coordinate 65,066 of NZ_SPQS01000012.1, read as the reverse complement.
GTTGCCGATCCGTGACTCAGACCATTGTTCATCATTGCGATTCTCCTTGGTCGAAGCGCATTGGCCTCCATGGTGCGCCCGACTCGTTCGATTGTGGTTACCGGAGTCCCCATATCGGCTGCGTCCACTGGATTGGAAAGTGCTGAAAAGGAAATCAGTTGCCGCCCAATTTGTGGGCAGATGGAGGTCTGCTTCCCCTAAGGCAGCTTGCCGGAGGCCAACGCGGGGGCCATTCCAAAGGTTGCTGCGTAGGGGCGAGAGACTTTGCAAAAATTGCCGGCGGTTGATGCGCGTTTCATCGGCAACGTTCGGAGCCGCGCCGCCTGCTACAAAAACCGGCGGTTTCCGCAGGATTTTTGCGTTGCGGCTTCACGCGGAGGTGCGCGGCTATGACGCATATCGCAGGAGGCGGTCTGCTCGCGGCGGGGAGTCCCCGATCGCGATGGAAAACGTCCCGCACTGCGGCTTTTTGGCACGTAAAATGCTTGTAAGGGGCCGGCCGATGATGGCCGGGTACAAAACGTTCAGGGGCCTCCGGGCCCCCAAACCTTTCGCATCATCTACAGAGAGGCTCAATGACCAAGTATAAGCTCGAGTACATCTGGCTCGACGGATATACGCCGACTCCGAATTTGCGCGGCAAAACTCAGATCAAGGAATTCGCGTCGTTCCCGACGCTCGAGCAGCTTCCGCTCTGGGGCTTCGATGGTTCTTCCACTCAGCAGGCCGAAGGCCACAGCTCCGATTGCGTGCTGAAGCCGGTCGCCGTCTTCCCGGACGGGGCGCGCACCAACGGCGTGCTGGTGATGTGCGAAGTCATGATGCCCGACGGCAAGACCCCGCATCCGTCCAACAAGCGCGCCACCATCCTCGACGATTCCGGCGCCTGGTTCGGCTTCGAGCAGGAATACTTCTTCTACAAGGACGGCCGCCCGCTCGGCTTCCCGGCTTCGGGTTATCCGGCCCCGCAGGGCCCGTACTACACCGGCGTCGGCTATTCGAACGTCGGTGACGTCGCCCGCAAGATCGTCGAAGAGCATCTCGACCTCTGCCTCGCGGCCGGCATCAACCATGAAGGCATCAACGCGGAAGTCGCCAAGGGTCAGTGGGAATTCCAGATCTTCGGCAAGGGCTCCAAGAAGGCCGCTGACGAAATGTGGATGGCCCGCTACCTGATGCTGCGCCTGACCGAGAAGTACGGCATCGACATCGAGTTCCACTGCAAGCCGCTCGGCGACACCGACTGGAACGGCTCGGGCATGCATGCCAACTTCTCGACCGAGTACATGCGCACCGTGGGTGGCAAGGAATATTTCGAGGCGCTGATGGCGGCCTTCGACAAGAACCTGATGGACCACATCGCCGTCTACGGCCCGGACAACGACAAGCGTCTGACCGGCAAGCACGAGACCGCGCCGTGGAACAAGTTCAGCTACGGCGTTGCCGACCGCGGCGCCTCGATCCGCGTTCCGCACTCCTTCGTCAACAACGGCTATAAGGGCTATCTGGAAGACCGCCGTCCGAACTCGCAGGGCGACCCATACCAGATCGCTTCGCAGATCCTGAAGACGATCGCCTCCGTGCCGACCGACAAGAAGGCCGCGGCCTAAGATCCTCCCGGCCCGGGCTGGGGGGCTGGCCCGGGTTGGTGCTCAATCCGCCGGAGCTGCAAGGCTCCGGCGGATTTTTGCATTTGGATGACGGTCGTCTGGTAACTGCCTGGCCCGGCCGCGCGACACTTGTCCATTGCCGCTGAAAGCGCGATAGAATGTCCTGCGATGCGCGCGAGGCCCGGGGACACGGCCGGTGTTTGAAGGCTTCTACAAGGTGAAATTTCAGCTCGGCGACGCCGTCGGCCGCAGCGTGATGCATGCCGGCAATGGCAAGATGCTCGGCGGCAATTCGGCCTTCGCCCATATCGGCACCTATGAGAAGACCGACAGCGGCGTCGATATCGTGATCAGCACCGTCCGCCATAATCCCGATCCGAACTACCGCGCCATGGCGGGCACTGACGACGCCACCTTGCTCGCCAAGGGCTGGGCGGATGGCGACCTCTATCGCTTCAAGGGCGAACTGAAGGAGCTGCCGGGCATTCCCTTCCAGTCGGTGATGACACCGATCACGGACGACGAGGTGCCGATTGCCGGTGGCATCGGCGAAGCCGGCATCGCCGATGGTCTCTATTCCATCCATCTGCGCATGCTCGACGGTCTCGACGGCGGCCTCACCGGCGTGATGCTGCTCAACCGGGGCCGCATCCTCGGTGGCGATGCCTCGTTCTACTATCTCGGCAGCTACACCGCCGCGAACGGCCGCTGGAAGGGCCAGATCCTCAACCAGGAGCACACGCCGGCCAAGGACGATCCGATCTTCGGCGGCCACGAGGTCGGCATCGGCTTCTCCGGTCGCTACGACGCGGAAGAGGCGGTGATGGAGGCGGCCGCGCTTGCCGGCAAGCGCAGCCTGCGCCTGACCGCCGCGCTCAAGCTGATGCACCGCGCCTGATCGTGACGGGAAGCGCAGATGGAAAAAGTCCGCATGCTTTCGACGCTCGGCCTGATGGGCGCGATGCGGAGCCTGTCCGGCGCCTTCGAGGCTGAAACAGGCATCCATGTTGACGCGGACTTCGCACCGACCCTGGCCCTGCTGAAGCGCTTGCGCGACGGCGAGGCCGCTGATCTCGTGATCCTCACGCGCGAGGGGCTGGACGAGGTGATCGCGGAGGGCCGCGTGCTTGCCGATGGCGCGGTCGATCTGGCGCGCTCCTATGTCGGCATCGCGGTGCGGGCCGGGCAGAAGCAGCCCGACATCGGCAGCGAAGCGGCGCTGCGCAAGTCGCTGCTCGCGGCGCGGTCCGTTGCCTATTCGCGGCTGGGCGCGAGCGGCGTCTACTTCGCGCAGCTGATCGTGCGGATGGGGATCGCGGCCGAGATCAACGCCAGGGCCAGCATCGTCGAGCAGGGGTTCACGGCGCAGCGCCTCGTCAGCGGCGAGGCCGATCTTGCCGTGCAGCAGATCAGCGAGCTGAAGCAGGTCGAAGGCATCGAGGTGGTGGGACCGATCCCGCACGAATTGCAGACGCCGGCCGTGTTCTCCGCTGGCCGCATGGCGAATGCGAAACATGCGGAAGCCGCCGACCGGCTGCTGCGCTATCTGGCATCGCCTGATGTCGAGCCCGTGCTGCGCCAATCGGGACTCGAGCCTTGAATTTGCCGGAACGGGGACGCAACGTGGTGCTCATGCGGACTTACCTCCTTGCCATGCTGTTCGCGCTCGCCGTGCCCCTGACGGCGCAGGCGCAATCGGCCGATCTCGTTCTGTGCGACCGGGTCGCCGCCGATCCCAGCGATCCCGACAAGCCGGCCGACGTGAGGGGCGTGGCGGAGATCGCGGCCTCCGACATTGCAACGGCGATCAGGTTCTGCAAGCAGGCCGCGCCATCCTCGCGGCGCGCGATGTTCGCGCTCGGCCGCGCCTATGCGGCCAACCGGCAGACCGGAGAGGCGATCGCGGCCTGGCGCAAGGCCGCCGACAAGGGATCTAGCGCGGCCATGGTCGAACTCGGCGTGGCCTATGCCACCGGCGCGGGCGTTGCCAAGGACGAGGCGCAAGCGCGAAAGTTGTTCGAGAAGGCGGCGCAGGCCGGCAACCCCCGTGGCGTCAGCAATCTCGCCGCGCTCGGCGGCGCAGGTGGCGCCGCGCCGGCCGATCCCGCGCAGGCGCGCGCGCTGCTCGGCAGGGCTGCCGAGACCAACGCGGAAGCGCAGTACCAGCTCGGCCTGATGCTCTCCGAAGGCTCGGGTGGCGCGAAGGACGAGGTCGCGGCGCGTGCGCTGTTCGAGAAGGCGGCGGCACAAAACCATCCCGGTGCATTGGAGCGGATGGGTGCCTTCGCACAGGAAGGCCGGGGCGGCCCCAAGGACAAGGACGCCGCGAAGGCCTATTACGAGCGTGCCGCGGCGCTCGGCGACGAGGACGCCAAGAAGGCGCTGGAGCGCATTCGCTGTCCCTATGCGATCAAGGACAAGCAGGGCAAGCTCGTCACCACGCTGTGCTTCTGATCCACATCTCCCGGTCAGGGCAGAGCCCGGCCGGCTCACTTCATGTAGTAGGCGAGATCGTTGCGGGCGTCGCGGTAGGTGGTCTCGAGATAGTCGGGATATATTCGCGCGGCTTGTGCTACCGCGCGCACCACGCAATCCCAGAAATCGCCGTTCCAGTCGAAGTGCTTGTTGTACTCGTCTTCGAATTTGACGGCGGTGATGATCGCCTGCCGGATCGCCTGATCGTCGGCGCGCGGATGGGCACGCTTCACATAGCCGAACATCGGCCCCTCATGCGCATGCTCGCGTTCCCAGCGGTACTTGGCGCCGAACTGCTCCGGGGTGAGGGTGCGGTTGATGCGGATCTCTTCGGCGGTCGGACGGCACGCGATCGTGTCGAGGCGGTAGCGCTGGCGCCAGAGCCCGTATGCCGCATCGAGCAGCTGCTGCTTTGCGGCGCTGGCGATGATCGCGCTGAGCTCGTCCTCGGCTGATTGCGGTCTCGTATCCATGCCGGTTGGTCGCGCCTCGGCGGAGGCCGGTTCAAGCCTGATCTTTTTCGCGAGCCGGAGACAAAAGTCGAAAAACAACCCCATGCACAGTAGCCAAGCCGTTGAAATCACACGCATGCGGATTTTTCGAAGTCGATTTGACCCGTCGGGCAAAACAGGGGCATAATGGCATCGTGGCGGACGTGCGTTTCGTGGCCGGCGCTGCGCGGAAAAGCCGGTGGCTTCAATGCGGCGGCGATGCTAGGTAGCCGGCAATTTGCTTTCCGATTTTGCGGGTTCAAGACGTTGCTGGACGGACTCTACAAGGTTGAATACGGCGTCAACGACGCGTTCGGACGCAGCATCATGTGCCTGCATGACGGCAAGATGCTGGGCGGCAATTCGGGCTTCGCGCATCTCGGCACCTATGCCGAGCGTGACGGCGAGATCGTCGCCGAGGTGATCACCGAGCGGCATAATCTCGATCCCAACTACAAGCCGCTGATGGGCGCGGACGTCGCCAGGATCGGTGCGCGAGGGCGGCTGATCGGCGATCAGATCCGCCTGCAGGGTGGCGCCGACACCATGCCGGGCGCGCATTTCTGGGCCAATCTCACCCGGCTCGACGATGGCGCGCTGCCGCCGCGCGGCACGATCGGGCAGGGCGGCATCGCCAACGGGCTCTACGGGATGAGCCTGCGCGCGCTCGACGGCGTCGAGGCCGGCCTCTCCGGCGTGATGCTGCTGATCGACGGCCGCATCCTCGGCGGCGATGCGTTCTTCTATTATCTCGGCTCCTATTCTTCCGCGGACGGCCGCTGGAAGGGCGAGATGCTGAACCAGGAGCACACGCCGGCGAAGGGCGAGAATCCCGTGTTCGGCGGCTTCGAGGTCGGGATCGGCTTCTCGGGGACCTGCACGGAAGACAGCGGCGAGCTCGAAGGCATCGCGCTGGCGGGCAAGCGCAGCCTGCGGCTCGCGGCGTCGCTCAAGCTCATGCGAAGGGCGTAGGCTCACAAACTCGATTGGCCCGCGCGGACATGGGCCGTGTCCGTTCAGCATTCAAGCCGACGATTATGAGGACTTGCGCCAGCCTCATCACGGTGCCGGACAGGCCGCCCCCGCCTTCACCCAGGCCTCGACCAGCGCGCCGGCCTGTTGTTGCGTGCCCGGTACGGGCGAGCGGCCGAAGCCGGGTTGCCAGGCCCAGCCGACCAGCGTGTCTTTGCCGATGTGGTCGATCAGCTCTTCCACCTTGCGCCCGCCATTGCGCTTGGGGTCCCTGATCTGCTCGCAGATCTCGCCGGCGGTCTTGCCCTCCCAGGCCATCTCGCGCGGGGCGAGATGCCATTCGGGATGTCCGGGCATGCGGCCGGGCTCGAAATTGGCCTTCTGGTGGCAGGTGTGGCAGCGCATCGGCTCGAGCCCGTGGCCGTCAGCGCCGCGCGTGACTGGCGGCTGATGCAGGCGGGGATTGTCGCCTTGCCGCGGGCTGTCGCCGGCCGGATGGCAGTTGGTGCAGCGCGGGTGCGTCAGAACCTTTCCGAGCTCGGTGAAGATCGCCGCCGAGCGCTTTTCGACATCGGTGATGTTGGCAAAGCTGTCGGGCGACGCCAGGACATGGCTCGCTGTTTCGGAGGCCGCGTAGCCCGCGCAAAGGCTGCTGGCGAGCGCCGCGATCACGGCCATCGTCTTGAAGCGCGCGTCAGAGAACATGGCTCGTGTCACTTGGTGGCGATGAGGTAGCGGTTTGAATCGGCGAGGATCACGTCGCGCACCGCCTCGTGATATTTGATGTAGCCGGTGCAGCGGCAGAGATGGCCATCAAGGGCGTCCGCGATCGTCTGCTCCAGAGCCTCGCGCGGCACCGGCGCGCGTGCGAGACGTTCGAGCAGGACCTGTCCTTCGTTGAGGAAGCCCGCCGTGCAGTAGCCGCACTGAAACGCGAAATGATCGACGAAGGCCTTTTGCAGCGCCGAGAGCTGGCCGTCCTTGGCGTGACCCTCGACGGTGCGGATCGACTTGCCGTCGAAGTTCACGGCCGGCGCGATGCAGGTCGGGCTGGTGTAGCTGGTGCCATCGGGCGCGTCGACGATGATGGCGCAGCTCAGGCATTGTGCGGCGCCGCAGCCGAACTTGGTCCCGGTCATGCCGAGCATCTCGCGCAGAAAATCGTTCATCGAGAGATCGTCGCGGACGTCCATCGGGCCGTGCTTCTGGCCGTTGATGGTGAGGCTGAGGGTCGTCACGCGAGCACTCCCTTCAAAAGGCTTGAGCTGACCGGCAGCGAGCGGAAGCGATGGCCGGTGGCGTCGTAGATGGCGTTGATGAGCGCCGGCACAATCGGGATCATCACGACCTCCGCCATGCCCTTCGGTGCTTCGTCTGGCGTCTGCGGCTTTAGCATCTCGATCTCGAGATCGCGGAGCGGCAGGTCGGAGCCGCGAGCGACCAGATAGCGGCCGAGATTCCAATCGCCGCCGCCCGGTCCGCTCTCGAACGGCGGCAAATGTTCCAGAAGCGCGTAGCCGACGCCCATGGCGAAGCCGCCCTGGGCCTGGCCCATCACCACCTCGGGTACGAGTGCGGTGCCGCATTCGAGCACGCTGTAGGCCTTGGCGATACGCAAGGCGCCCGTCGCGCGCTCGATCTCGACGCGGACGACCGTGCCGCACATCGAGGTGTAGGCGGTGCCGATCCGGTTGTTGTCGGTCGGCGGAAACTTCACGCTGGTTCGGTTGATCCGCTCGAACTTACCGTTGCCGCGGCGGATCGCAAGCGCGTCGATGTCGGCGCGGTATTGCTCGCCGAACAGCGGAAAGCGTGCCCGCGACCACGCCCAGCGCGAGAAGCTGTGCGCAACCGCACCGGTAACGAAGCCGCGCGCATGAGCTGTTGCGGCCAGTACCGGCAGCGCCAGCGGTTCGAGACCGGGCATGGTCAGCTGCCCATTCTGCCAGCTTGCGGCGTCCCGTTGGCGCGCGCGCGGATCAGTCCTTGCGATGCGCCACAGCTCAAGCGCTGCCGGCCACAGGCCGAAGCGGAAAATGACGCGGGCGGCTTCGGCGGAGGAATGCGTGCCGACATGCGCGCCGATCGAGGAGCTAGTCGGAGAGCTAATCGCGGGCACCCAGCGCGGATTTTTCTCCGCGGCATCCTGGGTTTTCTGGTCCATGGTGGAGGGATCGCCGGACGTGACCAGCCCGAGTACGTCATAGCTATCGACGCGGGCGACCGAGACCTCATCGGCGATGACGCCGAGATGGCTTGCGACCCGGTTGGCCAGCGCCGTACCGATGCCGTTGCCCATCTCGACATGATCGCAATAGATTGCGATCTTGCCGTCGGGGGCAAGCTCCACGCGTCCGAGCGAAGCGTCCGCGCCGGAGCCATAGTCTTTCGTCACGCAGGCGACGCCGGTGCCGACCAACCGATCCGACGACGTCTGCTTGAATTGTGCCCGCTGCTGCCAGATCGGATGCTTCTCGAGCTTGTCGAGGATTTCGGGCGTGCGCACCGAGACGATATAGGGATTGCCCGTCATGGTCCGACCGTTCTGGGGCAGCGCATTGCGCCGCCGGAATTCGATCGGATCGCGCTTGAGCTCGGACGCCGCCTCGTCGATCAGGACCTCCAGCGCCGTCATGGCTTGCAGGATGCCGTAGCCACGCATCGAGCCCGCGCTCACGCCGCGCGAGTGCACCGCGACGGTCCTGACGTCGACCTTCGGAATGTCGTAGATGCCGATCGCGCCGGTGCCCGCGACGACGGCGACGCTGGCCGAGAAATGGGCGAGCCCGCCGCCGTCGAGCACGTGATCGGCGGCGAACGCCTTGATCTTGCCGGTCGCGCGATCGATGCCGATGCGCGAGCGCATCTTGATCGAGTGGCGCTTGATGCCGCCCTGAAACTGCTGGTAGCGGTCATGCGCCAGCCGCACGGGCCTACCGGCAAAGCAGACCGCCGCGAGCGCAACATAGAGAATGAAAGGCGTGTGATCGCGGCCACCAAAACCGCCGCCAACATGGGCGAACTGCGCGTTGATGTGCGCCGGCTTGTAGGGCGCGCGGGCCTTGCCAAACAGATGCGCGATCGACTCCGCCGCCTCGTAGGGCGACTGGACGCCAAGCAGCAGTTCGAGATTGCCACCCTTGCCGTCGTACCAGGCGAGCCCGCATTCCGGCTCCAGGAACATCGGGTCGACCGATTGCGTCTCGAACTCGCGGTCGAGCACCAGCAGCGAGGCGTCGTCTGCGGCGAGCTCGGCGCGGATCTGCTCGCCATGTCTCGCCGCCTTGGCGTAATCCGCCGGCATTTCCTTCGCGAGGGGTGACCACACCGGCAGCGCCGCGCTCTGCACCTTCTTGGGCGAGACCCAGCCCGCCTGGAGCGGGGAATAGACATCCGGCTTGTCAGGCGAAGGACCTGCCACGCGGGTGAAGCGGAAGGCCCCATAATCGGGCACGACGACGGGCCCGGTCTCCTCGCCGAATTGGACGAACGTGCCCTCCCGCAGCGCGAGACGCGCCTGGTCGAAGGCGTCGAACTTTTCGAAGATCAAAAGCGCGACCGGCTGGCCGAGATAGAGCGGCGTCTTGCCGACCGGACAGAACAGGTCGCCCGCATAGAATTCCGGCACCTGCGTCCCGATCCGGTCGAGATCAGCGGCAGTCACCACCACCGACGGCTTGAGTGCGCCGCCAAGGCGCGCGAGATCCATGCCGGTATAGACGTGCGTGGCGTCGTTGGCGCGGACCAGGATAGCGTGCGAGGTGGCCTGCGGCCAGCCAGCGAGATCGTTGGCCCGGAAGTCGGAGGCGTAAAGCTTCGCGCCGGTGACCTTGGCGACGGCGTCGACACGGCCGGCGCCCTTGGTCGCGGGATTGAACTTGCCGCGTCCGGGCAGCGTCTCGTGGGCTGCGAAGGGAGCTGTCGTCGCCGAAGCAAGATGCGACAGACTGACCGAGATGCCTCCCGCCGACAACCACTTCACGAACTCGCGTCGCGAAGGCTCCATGATCAGATCCTTGTACAGAGTTTCGAGGACATCACGATGCCCACGGCATCGATGCCCGGAAGGTCCGCGCCAATGCTAGCTCGAATCCATCGTGATTCGTCATGCGACGATAAAGAGGGGCATGGCGTTTACAACCGGTGCATGCAACGCGGTTCCCGGACGGAATCGTCCTTTCGCGCTTGCCTTAGGATCGAATCAAACTGAAGACGGATCGGTAACGGGAGCGAAACTCAAATGCAGCACGATCCGAACGACGTCTCTCCAGTCAGAGCGGATATGACAAAGCTCTCGCGGCGCCAATTGCTCGATTACGGTCTCAAGGCGGGCGCGATGTCGCTGGTCGCAGGCAGCGCGAAGGCCCAGCATGCCGCGCACGACCATGCGGGCATGTCCCACACCGCGGACATGTCGCCGACGATGGGGATGGTTCCGGAAACCCCGGTTCCCGCCATGGATCAGCCGCTGCTCGAGCCCGAGGTGCGGCGGTCCGTCAATGGCCTGCTGAGCACGACCCTGCGTGTTGGCTACGCCTATCGCCAGATCGGCGGCGTCAGGCTCTATGTCAGGTCCTATGAAGGCGGCAGCCCCGGGCCGACCCTGCGCATGAAGCCCGGCGAGACCCTCCGCATCAAGATGATCAACGACCTGCCGCCGAACCGCGATGGAATGCCGGCCGACATCAGCCATCCGCACCAGTTCAACAACACCAATTTCCATTTCCACGGCGCGCATACCAGCCCGAGCGGGATTGCCGACAATGTCATGCGCTCCATGGCACCGGGCCGCAGCTACAACATCGAGATCACCCTGCCGGCCGACCACACGAGGGGCACCTACTGGTATCACCCGCATCACCACGGCAGCGCCGACATTCAGATGTCCTCCGGCATGGTCGGTGCCGTCGTCATCGAGGGCGATTTCGCCGACGTTCCCGAGATCGCGACAGCCCGCGAACGCCTCATGGTGCTCACCCAGGTGGTCTACGACGCCAACGGCATGGTCGAGAATTTCGAGACGCTGTTTCCCGAGACCGCGACGCGCTTTCTCGCTATCAACGGCCAGCGCCGGCCAATGATCGACATGCGACCCGGCGAGGTACAGCGGTGGCGCATCCTCAATGCCGCTTATCAGGACGACATGCTGCTCGACCTGGAAAAGCACGATCTGCATGCGATCGCCTATGACGGCATCCAGCTCGGCGCCATGCAACCGCTCAAGCAGGTCCTGATCGCGCCCGGCCAGCGCGCGGACATTCTGGTGAAGGCAGGCGGCCCCGGCACCTACGCCTTTAACGCCGCGCCCTACGACCAGGGCCATCCTTCGCCCGTCGGGCCGCTAGCGCGGGTCGTGGTGTCAGGTGCGCCGATCGACATGAAGCTGCCGCGCGCCCTGCCGCCGGCGCCGCTTGCCACGATCAAGGATTCCGAAATCACCAACCGTCGCAAGGTGACTTTGTCGGCAACCGCGCCGGAGGCCGATGCCGCCGGCCATTGGCAGGAGTTCGAGTTCTTCGTCGACGGCAAGAAGTTCGATCCCCGCCGCATCGATCAGCGGGTCAAGCTGGGCGCGGTCGAAGAATGGACCATCGTCAATACGCATGAGCATGACGACCACGTCTTCCACATCCACACCAATCCGTTCCAGGTCGTCTCGGTCAACGGTAAGGCGCTGGCCGTGCCGGAATGGCGGGATTCCGTGATCGTGGAGCGCAAGGGCGGCCAGGTCGTGTTCCGCTCGCGCTTCATCGATTTCACCGGTGTCTACATGCTCCACTGCCACATGATGAACCATGAGGAGATGGGCATGATGCAGACGGTGGAGGTCTACAAGCCCTAAGTTGCGGGTCGAATTGCGCGAATTTGGCTGCGGAACAGGGCTGATCCGTACCGCGCCGGGCTTCCCCTCTGGGCCCGCATGGCCTATGACGCTGCAACGCAAAAATCCCCCTTTAATGACCCCATGATCCGCCTCGACAACGTCAGCAAGCAAGCCGGCCACCAGATCCTGTTCATTGAAGCCTCCGCCGCCCTCAACAAGGGCGAGAAGATCGGGCTCGTCGGCCCAAACGGCGCCGGTAAGAGCACGCTGTTCCGGATGATCGCCGGCCAGGACCTGCCCGACGAGGGCCAGGTCTCGGTCGATCGCGGCATCACCATCGGCTATTTCAACCAGGACGTCGGCGAGATGTCTGGCCGCAGCGCCGTGGCCGAGGTGATGGACGGCGCGGGTCCGGTCAGCGAGGTCGCCGCCGAGCTGCGCGAGCTCGAGACCGCGATGGCCGATCCTGACAAGGCCGACCAGATGGACGAGATCATCGCCCGCTACGGCGAGGTGCAGCACCGCTTCGAGGAGCTCGACGGCTATGCGCTCGACGGCCGCGCGCGCGAGGCGCTGGCGGGCCTCGGCTTCAGCCAGGAGATGATGGACGGCGACGTCGGAAAACTCTCCGGCGGCTGGAAAATGCGCGTGGCGCTGGCGCGCATCCTCTTGATGCGCCCCGACGTCATGCTGCTCGACGAGCCGAGCAACCATCTCGACCTCGAAAGCCTGATCTGGCTGGAAAAATTCCTGCACGATTACGAAGGCGCGCTGCTGATGACCTCGCACGACCGCGAGTTCATCAACCGCGTGATCTCGAAGGTGATCGAGATCGATTCAGGCTCGCTCACCACCTACACCGGCAACTACGAGTTCTACGAGCAGCAGCGCGCGCTGAACGAGAAGCAGCAGCAGGCGCAGTTCGAGCGCCAGCAGGCGATGCTCGCCAAGGAGATCAAGTTCATCGAGCGCTTCAAGGCGCGCGCCTCGCATGCGGCGCAGGTGCAGAGCCGGGTGAAGAAGCTCGACAAGATCGAGCGGGTCGAGCCGCCGCGGCGCCGCCAGAGCGTGGCGTTCGACTTCCCGCCGGCGCCGCGCTCGGGCGAGGACGTCGTCGCGCTCAAGAGCGTGCACAAGGGATACGGCAGCAAGCGCATCTATGACGGGCTGGATTTCATGATCCGCCGCAGGGAGCGCTGGTGCGTGATGGGCGTCAACGGTGCCGGCAAGTCGACGCTGCTCAAGCTGGTCGCGGGCGCGAGCGAGCCTGACAAGGGCACGGTGGCGCTTGGGGGCAGCGTCAAGATGGGATATTTCGCCCAGCACGCGATGGACCTGCTCGACGGCGAGCAGACGGTGTTTGAGTCGCTCGAATATGCATTTCCGACCGCCGGGCAGGGCTCGTTGCGCGCGCTTGCCGGCTGCTTCGGCTTCTCCGGCGACGACGTCGAGAAGCGCTGCCGGGTGCTGTCCGGCGGCGAGAAGGCGCGGCTGGTGATGGCCAAGATGCTGTTCGATCCGCCGAACTTCCTGGTGCTGGACGAGCCGACCAACCATCTCGACCTCGCCACCAAGGAGATGCTGATCAACGCGCTGTCGGATTTCGAGGGCACCATGCTGTTCGTCTCGCACGACCGGCATTTCCTGGCGACGCTGTCGAACCGCGTGCTGGAGCTGACGCCGGAGGGCATCCACCAGTTCGGCGGCGGCTACACCGAATATGTCGCGCGCACCGGGCAGGAGGCGCCGGGGCTGCGGAGCTAAAGCATGATCCGGAAAAATGCGCAGCGGTTTTCCGGAAAGATCATGCCAAGAGGATAACGTAGAGCGCGATGACGATTCTTCCTCATCTTATCGCGCTTTAGTCTTTGCTCTTGCCCGCGAGCTTGGCGACGGTCTCGATCTCGTTGGTCCAGACGCCGCCGGAATAGCCTTGCGGGAGCCGGGCGAACAATTCGGGCGTATCGATGCCGGTGGAGAATTCGCCGCCGCTGTAGGGGCCGAGCACGAAGACCGCGCTGTTGACATCGGTCATCCGATTGAGAAAGCGGTTGGGCCAGCCCCATAGCCAGGGGCCGACGTTGACTGGGACCAGCACCATCGCGTTGCGGCACGCCGGCGGGACGAGGCCGGTCCAGCCATAGGCGATATAGCGGATCAGGCAGGCTCGGATCGCCGCCCGCGAAATGGTGCGGACATCAGGGGTGAGGCGACGGATCATCTCGATCGGCTCGTCACCCCCATAGACCATGATGGTCCGCCGTCGCTCGGCCGGCAACGCGTTCAGCACGACGGCGAGTTTCTCGCCTTCGCTCGCCTCACGGCTCTTCACATTGATAAGAAGTCCCTTCTCAGGAAAGCTGGCAAACACCTCCGACAGCGTGGGCATCATCCCGATCCCCTTGCCGCGAAACGGGAATGTCTTGCCGCCGTCGGCGGTGTAGCCGTAGCCGATGTCGAGCATTTTCAGCTTCGCCATGCTCTGCTCGCGCGTGACACCCTGACCGTCGGTGCGGCAGTCGAGCGTCCAGTCGTGGAATACGGCGAACCGGCCATCGGTCGTCGGGTGCACGTCGAGCTCGATCATGTCGGCGCCGGCCTCGAAGCTCGCGCGCATCGAGGGCAGGGTGTTCTCCAGATAATCGTGCCTCGGCGGCAACATCCGTGCGGCGGTGCAGGTGTCGCTCTTCACGTCGCGCTCATCGAAGCGTTGCGCCATGCCGCGATGGGCGAGTAGGACCGGCTTGCCACCGGGATGCGGCGTGAGAAGACTGGTGTTGTTGACGTAGACGCCAGCCGCGACGGCAATCAGTGCCAGCGCGGCGAATTTGAGTTTTCTTCCCACGCGATCCTTCCAATTTCGCGATCACCGTGAGCCGAGTTTGAGGTCGATTTGCGGCGGTCGTCGCGCATGAGCGCGGCACGCGGTGCATGACTTGAATGGTCCCATGCCGGCCGCTACGTTTCCCTCAAGAAGGGGAAGCGAACAGCAATGCGGCAGCTCAGGATCGGGGACATCACCATCGATGCGGTGATCGAGCGGGAGGGGCCGTGGCGCCGGCCGCAGGATTTCTTCCCGGCCTATGACGAGGGCGTGTTCAAACGCCATCTGCCGACCATGGAGCCGGAGACGTTCGACGCCGCGCGCGGCATGATGGTCATCACATATCAGACCTTTGTTGTGCGCACGCCGCGCTACACCATTCTGGTCGATACCTGCACCGGCGAGGACAAGGGTCATCCGCCGCCGTTCGATTTTCCCGGCAAGGAGCGCTGGCGCAACGAATTGCTCGCGCTCGGTATCTCTTTCGAGCAGATCGACTACGTGTTCTGCACGCATCTGCACATTGATCACACCGGCTGGAATACGATCTTGCGCGACGGCCGCTGGGTGCCGACGTTTCCGAACGCGAAGTACGTCTTCCACAAAGGGGAGTACGCGGCGTGGGAGGCCGAGCATGCCAAGGGCAACAACCCGCCAGGCACGGTCTTCCGCGACAATTGCCTGCCGATCGTCGAGGCTGGCCAGGCGCTGCTCGTCGACGATGACTACGCGCTCAACGACACCGTGACGCTGACGCCGACGCCGGGGCATTCGCCCTGCCATTGCTGCGTCAACATCTTTTCGAAGGGCCAGCGCGCCGTGGTCGCGGGCGACCTCATGCATCACCAGATCCAGTGCCGCGAGCCGGACTGGTCGGCGCGGCCGGATTGGGATCCGAAGCAGTCGGCGCTGTCGCGGCGCAAGTTCTTTGCGTCGGTGGCGGGTACCGACACGCTGATTCTGCCGGTGCATTTTCCGGCGCCGACGGCGGGGTGGATCAAGCCGCTGGGCGATGCGTTCGATTATCGGTTCAGGCGGGATTAACTCCCTCCGTCATGGCCGGGCTTGTCCCGGCCATCCACGATTTTTCGCGCGGCACGAAGAACGTGGATGCCCCGGACAAGCCCGGGCATGACGAGTTCGTGGAGCGATTGCTCGCCAAAGAAGCAGCCAAATCCCTGCGCTTACGCGCCGACCTCGCACTTCTTCATGAAGCTGTTCTTGGCGGCCCCGGCGAGCGGCTTGCCGTCGGCGCTGACGGCCTTGGGCGCGCAGGCATCCGCCTTGCATTTCTTCAGGAACGACGTTTTGGCGGCGCCGGCCAGCGGCTTGCCGTCCTTGCCGACCGCCTTGCTCTCGCAGGTTTCTTGCGCGAAGGCCGAGCCTGCTGCAAAGGTGGCAACGATCGCAGCCAGGAAAATCCGCTTCATCATGGGTGTCTCCGTCAGCCAGAAATGGCGTGGAGATTGGAGCCGGGAATCGTGGCGCAATCAAGCTGGATGATGGTCTGCCGTCCGGTCTATCAGGCGATTTCTGCCGCGCGCATTCGGACGGCGCGCGGTCTGTTGCACTGCTCGCTGACCCCGGCGGGCAATCCTGCTAGGCTTGGCCGGCCGAGCTGGATGGAGCATCGTGATGGACGCCGTGATCCCGAAACACCCGGAGGCCGCCGATCGGCATTCTCACCTGGTTCGGCCTCAAGACATGGAATGGCAAAAAACCCGCTTTCCGGGGTGCGAGGCCAAGACGCTGCTGTTCGACCGGCGCACGGGCCTGATGACGGCCTTGATGCGGTTTGCGCCGGGATCGGTGCTGCCCGATCACGAGCATGTCGGCATCGAGCAGAGCTGGGTCATTGAAGGCGCGCTCGTCGACAAGGAGGGGCCCGCTCAGGGCTTCGCCTGCAAGGCCGGCGAGTTCATCTGGCGCGAGGCGGGCAGCCGGCATGCCGCGTGGTGTCCGGACGGCGCCTTGATCCTCGCGATCTTCCAGGTGCCGAACAAGTTCTTCGAAGCCGACGGCCGCGTCGTCGACGCCGCCGGTCAGGATTGGGACGAAATGTGGGGACACACCGCGCAGCAGGCGCGGAGCGCGCGATAGGTCGTCCTGCGCAGCTCACACCTTGCCCCCGATGCTTCTGACGAGCATGGCGACCTGAACGGCGATCAGCCGCCGCATCTCCTTGCCGCTTCTGGCGGTCTCGCGCAGTCCGCGCATGCCAAAGACGAGGCATCGCGCCAAAACTTCCGGCCGGTCCGCCATCCTCGCGGATTGCACCTGATCGCGGATGAGCTCGGCGACCAGAGACTGGAAATTATCGTAGACCTGCCGGACCGCGGCGAAACGGAGGTCGAATAGATCGGCTGAATCCGGATGCGCCTCGACGAGGTCGAAGCCATGGGATCCCCACGATTTGCAGGCGTGGAGCAGCTTGGCGTGAAGACTGTCGAAGCCCGCGATCGCGGCCCTGATCTCGCGGTGCTTCTGCTCGTCCATTGCCTGGATGACCGCCCCGAAGACGGCCTCCTTGTCGGGGAAGAGCAGGTAAAGCGCCGGCCGCGATATCCCGGCCTCGGCGGCGATGTCGCCCATCGTCGTGCGGGCATAGCCGTAGCGCGAAAAGACCTCCATCGCGGCCGCGACGGCCAGCTGTTCCTTCGAAGCGCGCGATTGAGCCATGAGCCTCACCATTACGTAGCATCCACAACTTGACAAAATATCGAAAATTGTCAATTTGTCTTCAGGCGATGATACCGCAGGGGACGAGCAGGATGAACGATGAGGCGCGACTGAAAACCTGGAACGCCTATCAGGCGGCGTGGGGACCCGTCGATGAGAACGAGCGGCGTCGGCTGCTCGAACAGAGCGTGGCCGCGGATTGCATCTACACCGATCCGGCCTCGCAGGTTGCGGGGCGCGAGGCCTTGATGGAGCGCATCGGGCAAACGCAGCTGAAATTTCCTGGCGCCTATTTCAGGAACGACAGCTTCCTCGAGCACCACGAGCAGGGGCTCTTCCGCTGGACGATGTTCGACGGCGCCGGCCGTGCCTTCGTCAAGGGCGAGAGCTTCGGCCGTTTCGGCGCAGATGGTCGCCTGGTTCAGGCGACCGGTTTCTTCGAGGTGCCGGCTGCCACGTCCTGATGGCGCGCCGATGCGGGTCAAGCGCCGCGCATCAGCAGCGCCTTGAAGTCGGCTCGGGCGGCTTGTGCCTCGGCGCGCGCGACGTCCGAGGCATCGCCCATGCCGAAATAGCCGTGGATCAGGCCGGGGCCCTCATGATGCTTGACCCGGACGCCGGCCGCTTCCAGCGCGCGCGCATAGGCCGCGCCCTCGTCGCGCAGGGGATCGAACCAGGCGGTGGTCACCACCGCAGGTGCGACACCGGCGAGGGATGTTGCGCGCAGCGGCGAGACACGCCAGTCGGAAGCATGGCCGGGATCGGCAAGATAATGGCCGCAAAACCATTCCATCGTGGCACGCGTCAGGAAGTAACCCTCGGCATTCTCGGCGCGCGAGGGATAGCGCGCGTTCTCGCGCGCATCGGCGTAGCCGCCGAGGACGTCGGTGATGGGATAGACCAGTAATTGCGCGGCGAGCTTGATGCCGGCGTCGCGGCAGGCGATTGCGGTGGTCGCGGCGAGATTGCCGCCGGCGCTGTCGCCGGCAACGCCGAGGCGTTTTGCATCGCCGCCAAATTCCGCGACGCGGTTGAAGACGTCACTCACTGCGGCAAAAGCATCCTCGAACGCGCCGGGAAAGCGCGTTTCCGGCGGGCGCCGATAATCGACGGAGACAACGACGGCGCCGGTCTCGATCGCAAGGTTGCGCGCCTGCCGGTCGTGGGTGTCGAGGTCGCCCGCGACCCAGCCGCCGCCGTGGAAGAACACCACGGTCGGCGCGGATGTGGTGCCGACGCGGTAGACCCGCGCCGGAAGCGGGCCGGCGCCGCCTTTGACCTTGATATCCACGACGCTATCGACGACCGGAGGCGGGATGGCGGCGCGCGAGGCAGCCAGTGCGCGCAAGGAATCGCGGGCGCTCTGTGGCGTCATGACCGTGGGATCGCGCATCGGCATGAGCGGAATGATCTCGGCGATGACGGGATCGAGTGGCGCGGCCATGGCGGCTCCTTCAGGGGTTCTTGGTCTTGCTTGCGGGGTAGCATAGGTTTTGCGCGCCGCATCGGCAACCGGCCTCGTGTCGTCACGCCGAAGGATGAACGGGCAGGGAGGTTCTGCGAGGTGGAATTCGAAACGCTGGTCCAGTCGCGCCGCAGCGTGCGTGGCTTCAGGAGGGAGCCGGTGCCGCGCGCGGTGATCGAGGCTATCATCGAGAGCGCCAAGCGCGCGCCGTCGTCGATGAACACCCAACCATGGCATGTCCACGTGCTCACCGGCAGCCCGCTCGAAGAGGTGCGCCGCCGCAACATGGAGGAGATGATCGGCGGCGCCAAGGTCAAGCGCGACATCGTCAGCCATGGCGAGTACCAGGGCGTGCACCGCACGCGGCAGGTCGACATCGCCAAGAAGCTGTTCGGTGCGATGGGGATCGCTCGCGACGACAAGCCGATGCGGCAGGACTGGGTGCTGCGCGGCTTCCGTCAGTTCGACGCGCCGGTCTCGCTGGTCCTGACCTACGACCGCGTGCTCGATCCCGGCGCGGTCTGCCATTTCGATCTCGGCGCGCTCTGCTACGGCATCGTGCTCGCGGCGTGGGACCGCGGCCTCGGCTCGGTGATCAACGGGCAGGGCATCATGCGCTCCGACATCGTGCGCGAGGTGGCGAAGATTCCGGAGGACGAGGTCATCATGACGTGCGTCGCGATGGGCTATCCGGACGACGGCTTTGCCGCAAACGCGGTGCGCTCGGACCGCGAACACAATCAGGAGTTTGTACGCTACGTGGGTTTTGCCGATTAGCAGCGAAGAGGAGATTATTCTCTCGCAGAAATTTTTGGTGCGGAGTCCCAAGCGGCCTCTTGCAATCTCGAAGGTGCAGGAGGAACAATACGCGGACTGAGAGGTTTGTTGCTGGCGCGAGGGAATTGACATGCGGCGGCTGGCTAGCCTGGTTCGGCGTTTCTTCGGCCCGCGAGTGCGGCGCCCGATCGATGAAGATCCAAGTCTTCCTTTCACACCCGAAGAGTTCGGTCGGCTGATTCGCAGCGGCCGGCACGAGGACATGAAGCTGCTGGCCGATGGGCTGGCCTGCCGATCCATCCCGCGCCGCGCCAGCTATCGCGCGACGCACTAGGCGGCGTTCGAGAACGGTCTGCCGTGCTCACCGCGTGAGCGCGACCTGCTTGAATGAGCGGACCAGCGCCTTCTCCAGCTTCCCGTTCATCCCGCACAGAATGTCGTAGGCCTCCGCGCGCGGCATGGTCGGCTTGTAATGCCGGTGCTCGATCAGCGCCGCGAAAATGTCCGCGATCGTCAGAATTCGCACGATGTCGCCAATGCTCTCGGCGCAGAGCGTGTCGGGATAACCGCTCCCGTCGAGGTACTCGTGATGATGGCGAACGGCATCGAGTATCTCCGGCGAGATCCCGTCATGCCCCTTCAGAAACTCGTAACCGGCGGCCGGATGCGTTTCGATCAGCGCGCGTTCGGCGGCATCAAGGCGGCCAGGCTTGTCGAGGATGGCGAGCGGAATCTGCGCCTTGCCGATGTCGTGGAACATGGCAGCCGAGTAGAGACGTTCCAGGTCGGTCCTGCCGACGCCGAGGCTCAGTCCGAAGTCGATGGCCACGCCGGTCACGAGCAGGCAATGCTGATAGGTTCCTTCGTGATGGCGCCGCACCGTCATGAGCCACTCCGTCAGGCCATGCTGGGTGATACGATCGGCAATCTGGCGACCGGCTTCCTTGGTGCCCTCGACGTCGAGCGGTTGGCCGAGGGTCATGGCCGTGAACATCGATGCGATCGCGGTCGCGGCGGTCTCGACGGCGTTGTCCGGTTGCGACGTGTCGCCTGACGATGCGGATACCCCGCCGGCCGGATCGGCCAGCGCCGCCAGCAGCCTGGTCCGGGTGACCGTGCCGGAAAGGACCAGCGTCGCCCCGAGCGCGTAGGCTTGCGAGATGCAGACGTGGGAGGCGTGATCGAGCAGGAAGATGCGCTTCCTGGCCTTCGCCAGCTTGCTGGCCCGCTTCTTGATCGCGGCGATGTTGTCGACATCGCGCAGCTCCGCGCGGATGACGATTGCGGCTGGCGTCTGCGACAGCCTGGAATCGGCATCGAGCCGCTCGCCGGCAATGGTGAATTTCTCGTTGAGGATCGAGCAGATGCCCGAGAGTTTGTCGGACGTGTCGGCCAGCACATGCAGGAAGGGGCGATCGGTTCCCGTCTGACGGATGCCGCCGTCACTATCGACCGGGCCGGATCTTGTTGGCGCGTGCTGCACGATCTGACCTACACTTTGCGACTGTCTGAATGTCAGACGCCAGGTGGAATGTTCGAATCTATTTGCCTCGAACCGCGGTCTGCGCAGGCGCTGGTGCGCCTGCAGGCTTCTTCTTGCCGTCGGTCGCGATGAAGTGGATTCCAGCCGTGGTGCCGTCGATCCAGACCAGTTCGCAGCGCCGGTAGGCGAGGCCGGTCGACGACAGCAGCATGAAGAACTCCTTGGCCTGGAGCACGTCGAGCGTGCCCTCGACCTCGACCTTGGCGCCGCTTTGCGACACGTCCAGCAATACGCAACGGCGTCGCCAGGTGCCGTCCGAACCCATGAGATTGACCGGCTGCCTGTGGTCCATTTTCACGCGAGAGGCTTTGCGACCGTCGAATTTCATCGGCTGATCCCCATCTCTGCGCCGCGATGTTCCCGACTGCTCTCCTTGGCGCTTGCCGCAATTTCCCCCCAACGCACCGCCCACTGACTGGTCGACAGAAGCAGTGTCTCGAACATTTGCTGCGCGCGTTCGCGCTCGGCGACGGAAAGCCTTCTGCCGTAGCGATTGCCCAAGATGGCCAGCGTGGTCTGCCAGTTCAGCCGCGAGGCGCGGCAGGCCATCACGAGACCCTCGCAATCGTCGTCGGTCATGAGATGCTCGACGATTTCGATGGGAGCCCCCGAAAGCACCGATAGGGCCGTGACGAGGTTGGCGGTCTCGCCGCGGATGGCGAAGCGGTTCACTGTGGAATCGTTGAGCTTGCCGATGCGGTTGAGCGCGACGATCTCCGGCCGCGCGCCGGCATAGGCGGCCGCGCAGGGCAGCTTGGGGACGATTGGCGCGGCCGCTACGGCTTGAAGCGAGACGGTCGCCTTCGGCCCTGTGCCGGATTTTGGAGCCGGTGAGGCCGACAGCAACTTCCGCATGACCGTATCGGGCGTGTCCGGCCTGACGGCCAGCGCCTTCGTGAGCTCATCATCCGTCAGGCACTTCCCGACCAGCGCGGCGTAGGCGGCGTCAGGGAATCGTGCCTCTGTATTGGCGATCAGCGCAGCACAAACGCTGCGCGAGCCGGCCTCGATCAGCGTCTCGATCACCGGCGGATCGATCGGCGCGCGGGCGGCGATCGCGCGTTGCTGCCGTTCGCCGCTCGAGGCCGCGATCGATTTGAGATCGGCTGTGGACAGTGACTGCGATCTCAGCAAGAGGGGGCACGCCACCTCCGGATCGTGGTGTGAGGCGAGACGCCGCACGGTCTTCGGCGGAGCCACCGCGAGTTCCGCGAGTGCTGTGCTGAGCTCGATCAACGCATTGGCCTCGACCCGCTCTGTCAGCCGCAGCAGAACGCCGTCGACCACATTGGCGAGCAATTCCTGAGGCCGGTCGCGGCTGCTGGTGAGCAGCTGCATGATGCCGGAAAGAATGCGCGCGCAGCGGTCCCGTGGACACGTTGCGACCGCGTCCTCCAACTCGACCAAAACATCAGCAGGCGAATTTGCCGTCATGGCAGGGGCCCGAAATTTGAAATAACTTTGACGTTTAAACGACCGTATTTCGCCTCAAAGTTGTTAATATTGAATTTTAGATATCGAAACGTGGGTATTTAAGTACCAATTAAGGTGCGGGAAACGCTATCGAAATTCGGCGAGACAGGACGTGCCCGGCTTGTTCTTTCAACGAGCTCCGCACCAATTGCTCAGGACACGTTAAGATTGATCCTTTTCGGGGGATCGAAAACCGAAGGGGGAACGAACCGGAGCCGCGGCCTGACGCACGTCCACGCGACGTTACGTTTCCCGTTGTCATGAACAGCATTGACGATGTACCGAGATTGGCAATCCAAACATTTCGCTTCTCAGACGTCGACGAATTTCGAAGTGCCATACGCGGGCTGAATTTCGAATTCACGCCTTTCGTACGGAGGATTTCGGCTGAGCAGACAATCCTGTCGTTGCCCGGCTGCGACGTGAATTTGACGCAGACGTTTCCGCGAATGGTCGATGCGCAGCTGGTCGAGAATTGCACGGCGATCGGCTTCACGATGGACGACCTCGACGTACCCGTTCGCTTCAATGGCTCGCAGCGCGCCCGACCGGTCGTGGTCATCGGCAGCGGCGGCGCTGCCTACACCACCATTGAGGAGGTGCAGCGACAAATCGCCTCGGTGGTTTTCAGGCCGGAGGTGCGGGACCGCGGCTGGCCGGCCACGCTCTCGAGCTTCAAGATTTTTGAAGTCTCAGCGGCCGGCTTGCACCGGCTGCGCATCGTGGTTCGTGAGGTGCTGGCCGAGGCGTCCGACCCGGCCGAGGCGCCGGAACTCTCATTGAAGGGCGCGGCGATGAAGGAGTCCCTGCTCGGAGCCGTCGACGAGGCCTTCGAAAGCGTCGTCTCGGCCCGCTGGACCCTCGGCCCCAACGACGAGCGGAAATTCAGGATGTTCCAGGGTATCCGCGCACTGCTGACCGAGGATTTATCGCAGCCGATCTACAGCGATGAGATCGCGCGCAAGCTCGGGCTGTCGGTTCGCACCATGCACGACGTCGTCCGCCGCTATCGGGGCATGAGCCTGCACCGCTATTTGCGCCTGCGTCGGCTGTGGCTGGTGCGGCGGCAGCTTCTCGCCGGCGCCGATAGCGTCAAGGCGATCGCGCTGGCGTTTGGCTTCTGGCATCTCAGCGATTTCTCCAGAAGCTACCGCGTCCAGTTCGGCGAGTCGCCGTCGCAAACGCTGGGCCGCGGTCGCGGACAATAGTCCGACAAAGCGAGTAGGGACGCACGCCGGTTTCGTGCTACCGTCCGGCCATGGGCAATCGCATTCTCGTCCTCTACGGTTCCTACCGTTCCGACCGCATGGGCATCCGCCTTGCGAATTTCGTCATCAATGGTCTGCGTAGCCGCGGCGACGACGTCGAGTTCATCGACGCCAAGGCGGTCGGCCTGCCGATGCTCGACCGCATGTACAAGGAATATCCCAAGGGTTCGGCCCCCGAGGCGCTGGAAAAGCTGGCCGGACAGATCCGCGGCGCCGACGGTTTCGTGTTCGTCACCGGCGAATACAATTGGGGCATCCAGCCCGGCCTGAAGAATCTCACCGACCATTTCCTCGAAGAGTGGTTCTGGCGCCCGGCCGCGATCGTGAGCTATTCGGCCGGCCGGCTGTCCGGCGCGCGCGCCGCAACCGCCTGGCACGGCACGCTGTCGGAGATGGGCATGGTGGTGGTGTCGAGCACCATCGGCGTCGGCCCGATCGCGCAGACATTGTCGGCCGAGGGTGAGCCGATCGGCGAGGGCGGCAAGGCGCTGGAGCGTTCGTTCCCGCGCTTCGCCGATGATTTGAGGTGGTGGATCGAGGCGGCGAAAGCACAGCGCGCGCGCAAGCCGCCGCCTTATTGATCTCGTTCGCCGCGAAGACGAATCTGCTCCTACGCCGCCCTGACCTCGCCGAGGAAGCGGTCGAACTGTCCGGCGAGATCGCGCGACTGGGTCGAGAGCTGCTCGGCGGCGACCAGCACTTCCCGCGCGGCGGCGCCGGTGTCGTCGGCGGCACGCTGCACGCCGGAGATGTTG
The DNA here is from genome assembly GCF_004570865.1 of Bradyrhizobium frederickii. Classification (GTDB taxonomy): domain Bacteria; phylum Pseudomonadota; class Alphaproteobacteria; order Rhizobiales; family Xanthobacteraceae; genus Bradyrhizobium; species Bradyrhizobium frederickii. The sequence goes on along the minus strand of NZ_SPQS01000012.1, from coordinate 40,910 downwards.
GTGTTGACCTCCTGGGTGCCGCGGGCGGCTTCCTGGACGCTGCGGGCGATCTCCTTGGTGGCCGAGCCCTGTTCCTCGATCGCCGCGGCAATCGCGGTGCCGATCTGGTCGATCTCGCCGATGACGTCGGCGACGTTGCGGATCGCGGCCACGGTCTCGTCGCTCGCGGTCTGGATCGCCGCGATCTGCTCGGAGATTTCGGTCGTCGCCTTGGCGGTCTGGCCCGCCAGCGATTTCACTTCGGAGGCAACCACGGCAAAGCCGCGGCCGGCATCGCCGGCGCGGGCGGCCTCGATCGTGGCGTTGAGAGCGAGAAGATTGGTCTGTTCGGCGATGCTCTGGATCAGCGTGACGACGTCGCCGATCTTCTGCGCGCCCTCGGCCAGCGTGCGTGCGGTGTCGCCGGTGCGGCGGGCGTTGTCGACGGCGCGGGCCGCGATCTCGGTGCTTTGTGCGACCTGGCGGCCGATCTCGGAGATCGAGGAGGTCAGCTCTTCGGTGGCGCTGGCGACCGTCTGCACGTTGCTCGAGGTCTGCTCGGAGGCAGCGGCGACGACCGCGGCCTGGCTGTTGGTCTGGGCCGCCGTCGAGGTCATCGACTGCGCGGTGCTTTCCATGGTCGCGGAGGCCCGGGACAGGCCGCCGACGAGCTCGGTGACCTTGGCCTCGAAGGCGCGGGTGAGCTCGTCGAGTGCCTGGGCACGGCGCATCTTGCCGTCGTTCTCGGCCTGCTTCTCGGCCGCGAGCCGGTCGGCCCGGATCATGTTGTCCTTGAAGACCTGAACGGCCGCAGCCATCGCCCCGATCTCGTCGGAGCGCTCGGCGCCGGGAATGCTGTCCGCGACCTCGCCCTCGGCAAGGCGCGACATCCGCGTCGTCAGGTTGACGATCGGAGCGCAGACGCGGCGGCGGACCATCACGACGAGGCCGACGCTCGCGACCAACACGGCGACAAGGCCTGCAAGCGCGACGGTGAAGCTGGTGCGCGCGGCGGAGGAGGCTCCGGTGAGGATCTGCTCGGCATTGTCATAGAACGCGTCGCGAACCTCGATGATGGTGCCGAGGCCGCGCTGCGTAGCGGCGTAATAGGTCTCCATGTCGTGTTCGTACTTGCCGCTGACCGCACCGTCCTTGACCAGCTTGAGCTCGCGGCCGAACTCCTCGACATAGGTCGCGTTGAATTTCTCGAGCGCGGCGGCGACGTTCGCCGGCGTTGCCGGATTGCCGCGCAGTTCCTGTAGCGCCATCACGAGCTGGTCGTTGCGGCCCTGCGAGCGGGCGATGTCGGCCTTCTCGGCGTCGGTCGCCGGCTTCTTGCCGCCGACGAGATTCTTGTGCAGGCTGGAATTGAAGCCGCCGACGTCGCGCAGCGTCATCGCGATGTTGGCGTAGCTGGCCTGGCGGTAGGCGTCGCCGTTGAGGATCGCCATGCGGCGGACCTGCTCGTTGAGCAGCGCGGTCACGCCGCTGTTGAGCACGGCGTTGTCGGCGACGATCCTCTTGGCCGCGTCCTTGCGCGCCTCGGCCGGCCCGGTGAGCGCCTTGTCGATGGCCTCGCGCAGCGCGGTGAATTTCGCATTGATGCCGTCGATATTGCTGCCGATGGCAGCGCCGTCGTTGAACGAGCCGGGCAGCTCCTTGCGCAGCCCGTTCATCTTGTCGCGGGCGCCGTCGGTCTGCTTGCGCAGCTTGTCCTGCTCGGCGAGCAACGCCGGGTCGATGCTGGCGGGCCCATATAGGATGTTGGTGGAAAAGCCGCGTTCGGGATTGAGGTAGCGCGGGATGTCGCTGACGGCGCGGACGATCGCCAGCCGGCCTTGAGCCTCGGTGATGCGCTCCATCGTCTGGTACTTGGTCAGGGCGACGTAGACGGCGAGGCCGCCGCCCACGGTCGAGAGCGAAATGATGGCGGTCGTCAGGAGCGTACCGATTTTCATAATCTGTCCGGCAAATAACGGCGAATTATTTTGCCCGGACGATAGTTTGCCGGTGTTAATCTCGGGTTTACGCTCTGGCCGATGCCCCCCAGGGGCGTTGATCGGAGGCTAGGCCCGCCGATCCAGCTTCGACAGGATCTCCAGTGTCGCGACGTCGCGCTCGCCTGCGAAATAGCGGGCGAGGGCCGCGCCGAAAATGGGCTCATCGGACACTGCGCCGAACAGCGTCATCGACGAGCGGAATTTGGCGTCGTCCGGCGCGCCGAGGATCGCATTGATGCTCCGTCCCTGGACGGCGAGCACGAGCCCGGTGCATTCGATCAGGCGCGCCCCGAGCACGGGATGGGCGAGATAGGCCTTCGCCTCGGCGCGGGAGCCGATGGCGTAGCGCTGCGACATGGAGCTGAAGCCGAGACCGGTGATTTGCGGGAAGACGAACCACATCCAGTGAGTCTGCTTCCGGCCCCGGGCCAGCTCCCCCTCGACGGCGCGAAAAACCGGGTCCTGGGCCCTGACGAAGCGCTCGAGATCGAAAGGATCGGTCATTGGATACCCCGGGGATGCCCTGTCAGGCCCTTGCCGGCCGCGATTATGCCTAACTTTTGGCTCCCAATGTGGTAGCTGGTATAGAGTCTCCGGGCGGGGGTTGGGCCCCCCGGGGGTCGATTTGGGGATCTGATGGTTTCCGACCGCGCACGCGCCGAGAGGCTGTTGCCGCGCCGCCGTATTGGGCGGGCGGAGCGCGTTTTGCTGTCTCTGGCTGCCGTCGCGCTGGCGATGGGTGCCGCCGCCTGGGTCGCGGACATCGGAGCTTCGAGCTTGAGCGAGTCCAGCGCGCTAGTCTCCGCCGCCTTGCCGCCGGCCAATACCCCTTCTTTTGAGGATCGCTTCGCTTCGGCGGCCGCCAATCCGCCGGCCCGGGACCTCGGCCTGCGGACGCTGGAGCGTTCCGCCGTGAGTACGGTCCAGCTCAAGCTCCGCGACGCCAAGGCGATGCTGGCGCAGAAGCTCCAGGGCAGCGATTGGCGTTCGACCCTGACCGACGATGACCGGTTCATGACCGAGGAGACCAGGTCCTCGCAGCGCGCCGACGCCATCCCGATGCCGCGCTCGCGCCCGGTTCAGGCTGACCTCTCCGCCCAGATCGCCTCCAGTCAGGCCTATGCCGACACCACCAATCCCAGGGTCGACAACCGCAACTTCTTCGAGAAATTCACCGACAAGATCAGGCTGGCGTCGCTGACGCCCGGCGACGGCCTGTTCAGCAAGGCACCGGATCTCGCCGCCCTCGGCTACGATTCGCGGACCGCCGTCTATGACATCAAGGCCAAGGCGCTTTACCTGCCGAGCGGCGTCGTGCTCGAAGCCCATTCCGGCATGGGCGCGCTGATGGACGACCCCGATCATGTCGATCAGCGCATGGTCGGCGCGACCCCGCCCGCGATCTACGATCTGAAGCCGCGCGAGAAGCTGTTCCACGGCATCCGCGCGCTGCGCTTGACGCCGACCGAGGGCACCAGCGCGCTCGGCCGCGTCGGCCTTCTCACCCATAGCTACCTGCTCGGGCCGCGTGGCGATTCCAACGGCTGCGTCTCGATCAAGGACTATGATCGTTTCCTCAAAGCTTACGACAATGGCGAGTTCAACCGCCTGGTCGTGGTGCCGAGCCTGAGCGGGGCGACGACCGTCGCGCAACGCGCGAGCACCGACTCCTGATATTCTTGCCTGCTACGGCAGGGCTGCCGTTTCCCCTTCGTTAAGCCGTCATCGTCCAGAAGCAGCCCATGAGTGATCCATCAAGTTCCGAGACCCCGCTGCGTACGACGTTCAAGATCAAGCTGAACGGCGATACGCTGGCGATCGCGACTGTCGGCCAGGCCTATCAATTCCTCACCAACTTCAAGTCGGTCGAGTGGATGGAATTCCGCTCCCTGCACGAGGACGCCGTCGCGGCCCTGGAAGGCGCTGCCGGTAATGCGATGCTGGCGGTGCAGGCGACCAACGCCGTGCGAGCGCTGTTCGTCAGCGCGAAGTTGCTCTGAGCGCCTACGGGCCTCGTCCGCACAGCTTGAACTGCGCTGCAGGAACGGGCAAACGATCCGCGACGACCGTTGCCGCAAGCCCGCATGTTCGAAACTTACTTTCAGGAGAGCCCATCATGAAACGCCGTACATTCCTTAAGGGCGGCGCGGTTGCCGGCGCGACGACGCTGGTTGCTGCACCTGCGATCGCGCAGAGCGCGCCCGAGATCAAATGGCGCCTGACCTCGAGCTTCCCGAAGTCGCTGGATACCATCTACGGCACGGCGCAAACCTTCGCGAAATACGTTGCGGAGGCCACCGACAACAAATTCCAGATCCAGACCTTCGGCGCTGGCGAGATCGTTCCGGGCTTGCAGGCGCTCGATGCCGTCAGCACCGCCTCGGTGGAGATGGCGCAGACCCCGCTCTATTTCTACATCGGCAAGGAGCCCGCTCTGGCCTATGCCACCGGCGCGCCCTTCGGCATGAACCATCGCCATCAGGAATCGTGGTGGCACTTCGGCGGCGGCGCCGACCTTGCCAACGAGGCGCTCAAGCCGTTCAAGGCCCATGCGATCCTCTGCGGCAATTCCGGCACCCAGATGGGCGGCTGGTTCCGCAAGGAGATCAAGACCGTCGACGACCTCAAGGGGCTCAAATTCCGCATCGCCGGCATGGGCGGCCATGTGCTGGCAAGGCTCGGCGTCGTTCCGCAGCAGATCGCGGGCGGCGATGTGTATCCGGCCCTCGAGAAGGGCACGATCGACGCCGCCGAATTCGTCGGTCCCTATGACGATGAGAAGCTCGGCTTCCAGAAGGTCGCCAAATATTATTATTTCCCGGGCTGGTGGGAAGGCGGCGCCATGCTGCACATGATCGTCAACGACGAGAAATGGGCGTCGCTGCCCAAGCAGTATCAGGCGATCGTCAACCAGGCCGGCTCGGCGGCCGGCGCCTGGATGCTCGAGAAATACGACAGTGTGAATCCGGCGGCGCTGAAGCGGCTGCTCGCCAATGGCGCGGAGCTGAAGGCATTCCCGCAACCGGTGCTGGAGGCCTGCTACAACGCGACCCAGGACCATCTGAACGAGCTCGCCGCCAAGAGCGATCTGTTCAAGCGCACCAAGGAAAGCCACGACGCGTATATGAAGCAGCTGCTGTTCTATACGCAGATCGCGGAAAACTTCTACGACAATTACCTGCTCAGCAAGATGCGCAACAAGAGCTGAAGTGAGAGGCGCGGTGCCGCGATTGCGCCGCGCTTGAAGAGTGGGCAAAGGCGCACTTGCGCCGTGCCCACCACGACTTGCGCCACTTAGCATGGTGGGCACGCTTGCGCTTTGCAATCAAAATGGATGCGAGCAGGGTGAAGAAGTAGAGGACGAGGCGTCGCTTCGTTCTCGGCTCGTGCCCCGGACGCTGCGCACCGTCCCTTGGACGTTGCGCTGCAGAGCCGGGGCCCATTTCGCCGAGGGCATGACCCTGGCGGCTTGGGTCCCGGCTCTGCGCAGCAGCGTTGCACGCTGCGGCGCGTCCGGGACACGCGAGCGGCGCCAACCGGCCCCATCCCCCACGTAATCCCGCGGAGAATTAACCGGCCGTTAACCATATCCGCCGCATCGTTAACCATTCAATAACAGGGAACGAGTCGGCCGCCATGGAGGCTGCAGTCAAACCTCAACGCCAAATGGTACGCCTGCGCGGGCGCTCCTATGTGGCCTTCGTGTTTACGCCGACGGTTCCGGTCCAGGACTGGCTGCACGAGATCGACGCCACCATTGCGCGCTCGCCGGGCTTCTTTGCCGGCCGGCCCGTGGTGATCGATTTGTCCTCGGTCGATCTCAGCCAGTCCGGCATCGGTCACCTGCTCACCAGCCTGCAGGACCGCAACATCCGGGTGCTCGGCATCGAGGGCGTGGAGGAGGCGAAGCTCACGCCGATGATGCCGCCGCTGCTGTCGGGCGGGCGCAGCTGCGTGGTCGAGCCGACCGCGCCGAAGAAGCCCGAGACGAAGTCCGAGACCAAGCCAACCTCGCTGCTGCTCGAAAACCCGGTGCGCTCGGGCCAGACCGTGATCTTCCCGGACGGCGACGTCACCATCCTGGGTTCGGTCGGATCGGGCGCGGAAGTCGTCGCCGGCGGCTCGATCCACGTCTACGGCGCCCTGCGCGGCCGCGCCATGGCGGGCGTCAACGGTCACACGAGCGCGCGCATCTATTGCCAGAAGATCGAAGCCGAACTGCTTGCGATCGATGGGTTTTATCAGACCGCCGACGATATCGACGCCGCGCTTCGCGGTCGGCCAGCCCAGGCCTTCCTGCAGGGCAACACCATGCGAATTACCGCGCTGAACTGATCAGAAGGAGATTTCAGAAATGGCCAAGGTACTGGTCGTGACATCAGGCAAGGGCGGGGTCGGCAAGACCACGACCACCGCCGCGCTGGGGGCCGCGCTGGCGCAGCGCGGCGACAAGGTCGTCGTCGTCGACTTCGACGTCGGCCTGCGCAACCTCGACCTCGTGATGGGCGCCGAGCGCCGCGTCGTGTTCGACCTCATCAACGTGGTGCAGGGCGTGGCCAAGCTGCCGCAGGCTCTGATCCGCGACAAGCGGCTGGAGAACCTCTGGCTGCTGCCGGCCTCGCAGACCCGCGACAAGGACGCGCTAACGGAAGAGGGTGTCGGCAAGGTCATCGCCGACCTGCGCAGCCGCTTCGACTGGGTGATCTGCGACAGCCCGGCCGGCATCGAGCGCGGCGCGTCCATGGCGATGCGCTTTGCCGACGAGGCCGTGATCGTCACCAATCCCGAAGTGTCCTCGGTGCGCGATTCCGACCGCATCATCGGCATGCTCGATTCCAAGACCGTGCGGGCCGAGAAGGGCGAGCGGGTCGAGAAGCACATTCTCATCACCCGCTACGATCCCTCCCGCGCCGCGCGCGGCGAGATGCTGACGATCGACGACATCCTCGAGATCCTCGCAACACCCTTGCTCGGCATCATCCCCGAGAGCCAGGACGTGCTGCGTGCCTCCAACGTCGGCACGCCGGTGACGCTGTCGAATGCCGACGGCGCACCAGCGCGGGCCTATATCGACGCGGCACGCCGGCTATGCGGCGACACCGTGCCGATGCAGGTGCCGACCGAGCGCAAGGGCTTCATGGATCGCCTGCTGCGACGGAGGGCGGCATGAGCATGGGTCTGCTTCGGCTTCTCCGCGGCAACAAGGCCTCTGCACCCGTCGCGCGCGAACGGCTGCAGATCCTGCTTGCCCATGAGCGCGGAATGCGTGGCCAGCCCGATCTGCTCGGCGTGCTGCGTGAGGAAATCCTTGCCGTCGTCTCCAAGCACGTCACGCTGGACCCGACCAAGGTCATCGTCCGGCTCGAACGCGGCGACGAGGTGTCGACCCTGGAGGTCGATATCGAGGTGCCCAACGATTTCGAGCGCAAGAAAGCGGCGGTCGCGTAGGGATCGCGGCCGACGACGAGCCATTTGGGGTGGGTGAGAAGGCGGTCCGCTGGGCATAGCGGGCCGCCTTTGTCGTTCGCGTCACTCAGGCGCCCAAGCCTGCCGATGTGATCGGCGGCGGGCGGAACGGGGCCTGCGGCCAAATCGTTACCGAAAACCGCGGAGAGCCAAGCCAGGTCCCCGCGGTTTCGTCAGACGGAGAGCGCCCATGATGTCCGAGGTCCAGGTCCATACCGTTGCACGGCAGATGCTCGAACAGCACGGTTTTGCTGCGATCGCGAAGGCCGCCGAGCAGGCCCAGGCCTGCGAGAGCCGCGGCGAGGGCGATGAGGCCAGGGAGTGGCGTCACATCGCCGACGCCATGAAGATCATGCGTGGGCCTCACCAGAGCTGACCGCCGCAGCAGCAAGCCGCGTCAACGGCCGTCGCGCTCGGTTCCCTGCGATTGGGATCGGCGGGTCTGCGACTGGCTGCGGTCCCCTGCTTCCTTGCAAGGGAGCGGCTCCCAGGTCCCGTCAGGCGCCTGCTGATACGCGCTGCAACCGGAAGAGGGCGAATTGCCCTCGGCTTTCTGGCTGTTTGAATTCTTCGCCAGCACAGGGCCGGTGAGCACCGTGGCGGCCGCGAGCGTGCCGGCGAAAACGAAATGGATCATCCGCATGAGAGGTTCCTGTTCGAATTCGAAGAGGCCCCGCATGCTTTCCAGAATTGTGACAATTGTTGGCCGACGGAAAATCTCGCGGCCGCGTGCTTAACGCCGCGAAAACCGGCCTGCTAGCCGCCCTTGCTAGCCGCCCTTGGCGCGGATCAGGCCGGCGAGGTTGGTCTTCTGGGCCTCGCACCAACTGGGCATGCCGAGGCGGCGCTGGTTGAGATCGGTCGCCTGGGTCGCCACCGCGACCTCGGCCATCAAATCGTCATCCTGCTTCTCGCCCATCTTGCCGCCGGTGTGCATCCAGGCGATCGCCTTGCGCACCTTCTCGGTGGTGCCCTCGGGCAGGTGCATTTGCTGTGCCTTCTCGACGAGGTCCTGGTAGACGACGTCGGTGCCCGGGCATTCGACCTTGGCGGCGAAGGCCTGCAGGACCATCGTCACATAGGTTGAGCGCGGATGGTCCTCGGCTTGGGCCGGAGCGGCGATCAACAACAGGCCAGCCATCACGAAACCGTAGCGCATCCTTGGTATCTCCTCCGATTTTTTGCAGAGGCTAGCGTCCGGCGAGCGGCTCGGCAATGGTGGGGCTGCGAATTTGTCGCTTCGCCCCGCGGTGCGCTATCGTGGCCCGCATCCCGGCCTCGGAGAGCGACATGAGCCTGTTCAGCACGCCGTTCGATCCCACCCGTGACGCGGCGCTCGTGACTGGCGCCGGCAACGGCATCGGCCGCGCCATCGCGCAGGCTCTGGTCGGCGAGGGCGTCCGGACCGTGTTTGCCGACGTCGATGCCGAGCGGGTGAGTGCTGCGATCGGCGCCAGCCCGCGGCCCGAACTCGCCGTGCCCTGGGTCGGCGATCTCGCCGAGCTGGACGCATGCGAGGCGCTGCTCGAAGCGGCGAAGGCGGCATTGGGCGAGATCACGCATTTCGTCCACAGCGCATCGCCGCCGCGGCGCGAGGCCGATCATGCGCTCGCGGTCGATCGCAGAACCTGGCAGCAGATGCACGCTGTCAATCTCGACGCCGGCTTTCATCTGGCGCGCGAACTCGCAAAGCGCCTGATCGCGGCGAAGCGGCCGGGCTCGTTCCTGTTGCTTACCTCGCTGCATGCGGGCACGCCGCGCAACCTGCCGCATTATTCCACGGCGAAGGCAGGGATGGCGATGCTGGTGAAGGAATTGGCCAAGACGTTCGGCCGCTACGGCATCCGCGTCAATGCGCTGGTGCCTGGTGCGATCGCGGCCGGCGGGTTCGTTGCGGATCCCGCGCTGGCGCGGCACATTCCGCTCGGACGTCTCGGCGAGGCCAACGACCTCGCACCGATGGCGCTCACGGTGCTGTCGAACAAGCTGTCCGGCTATGTCACCGGCGCGGCCTTCGTCGTCGACGGCGGACTGGCGCTGACGAACTGGTTCGAGCCGCCGGCGCTCGACGAATGATCAGCGGCGCCAGGCCGGCACCGGATCGAGCGGCGTGCGATAGAGCTCGTTGTGATCGCGATCGGTGACGCGCACCGCGCAACCCCTCTGCTGCAGCTCCGGCTTCACCTGCGACAGCTCGCATGCGAGTTGATCGGCGCGATCGGAGGCGACCTCGATGTCCTCGAGAATGATTCCGCCCTGGTTCCTGAACTCTTCACCAACCACAAGATCGAAGGAGTAGTAAGGCATCCGAATTCCCCGATGTGACGACCCGACTTTGAAAACAAGTCTTCAATGGAAGTCTCGACACGTCCAGGATGGTACCACTGAGTCGATATCTATCGAATGAGAAGGTCGCGCAATCTCTGTGCTTATGGCGCAGAAATGATGTGCAGCCCGCAGGGCCATTAAGAATTTATTAAATACGCGAAGCAATCATAAGGCATGGAATTGCAGCAGAACCGGGCTCCGGGAACCGGCAGCTGCAAGAGAAGGCCGCCGGCATAGATCCCGACGGCCTTTTCTCTCTTGAGCGGGAAACATCCTTTCCCGTAGTTGCCCGGACTCAACGCATCATATCGACTCGGACAGCGTGCGCCTTGTCGCCATGTGGATTGCGCGCGTCTAACGCAACGGCATCGGCGGACGCACGACGGGTCCGTCGTCATCGGCAACCGCCTGGGTCGTGGCGGCCGGCGGCGGCGGGACGGCTGAGGCCTGCGACGACGGCGGGGCAGGCGCGAGCGGCGGGGGCGAATAAGCCGGCATGTAGGTGTGCGACACGACCGGCTGCGGCTTGCGAACCGTGGGCGGCGCCGGAGGTTTCGGCGGCAGCGCGGCTGCGCGTGTGCGCGGATCGACCGGCTTGGCGTTGGCCACCGGTTTCGGCGCGGGCGGCTTCGCCATCTCGCGCGCCATCTGCTCCTGTCCAGCCTTCAGTTCGGCGATGTTGGCCTTGAGCTGCTCGATCTGCTGCGCCATCGCAGCGAGGTCGCGCGTCATCGATTGCACCGACTGCGCTGCATCGGAAGCTGTTGCCGCAGGCGCGGCCGCTGCAACTTGCGCCACAGGCGGCGTAGCCGATTGATCGGTGGCTCGATCGGTTGCCATTTGCGCTGCGGGCGGGGCAGCTTGCTCCGCAGGCGCCGCGGCCTGCGCGGGGGCGACCGGCGCGGTCGGCGATGTCGAGGGCAGCAGCGACGTCAGCGACGCCAGCGACGTTAAAGCAGGCGTCCATTCGGCGAGCTGCTGTTTGGCTGTATCGCCGTGCTTCTCCCAGGCGATGGTGGCAGCCGCGCTTCCTCCCGCAAACAGAAACGTGACGAACGCACCGCGCAGCCACTTGCGCACCGCGGATCGCTTCGGCCGGACATGATCGTCGCTCGCCGCGACGCGTACGGCCGTGTCGATCGCGGGCGGCGGCGCCGCCGGCGGCTCCGAGACAGGAGCGAATCTAGGCTCCAGGGAGCGTTTGGGCTCCAGCGAGATTTTGGGCGGCGGGGCGAATTTCGGTTCCGGACGGGGCGTGATGTCAGGCGCCAACGCGGGTGCAACGCTTGCGGGGCGCGAGGCCAGCACGATGTCGGGCGCAATCTGAATCGCGTCGTGCGGATCGTTGTCCTTGACCGTGTCCTTCACGATCTCATCGACGATTTGCTTGGGGTTCAGCGTCGCGAGCATCGCAGCTCCTTTGAAGCCCAGGCGTTGTAGCCCGGGTGTTAAGTCGTGGTCGCTCGCATTGGCGCGAGCCGATCTGTTGAGGGGAGCCCATCCAAATCCGATGAGCCCGGCCGATGACGCACGAGTCCAGCCGGGTTTGACCAAAGCAAGGCGAGGGGATGGAGATGATGCGACGTCTCCCGCCGTTTGTGGTCATGGAACCCAATTTGTCGAACACGGGCACGTGTTCCCCTCTGCCTTTTTTTCAGCACGATTTTGGCAACATCTGGCGGGGCTGGGGGTGCTGCTATCCGCTACAGGGGCCGGCGGTGCCAAGATCTTTAATCGCTTTATTCGCTATCGCCTTGCTGCCGCTGGGCGGCTGCATGCAGACGACGTTGTCACCGTCGACCGATGCAAGCATGACGCCGCGCGACCGGCAGCTGCTCGCGCATACGCCTTATGCGCAGGCGAATGTGCCCGAGCAATATCTCCGTCACATCGTCGACTATCACCGCAAGGAGCAGCCCGGCACCATCCTCGTCGATACCGACGCGCGCTATCTCTATTACGTGCTGCCCGACGGCAAGGCGATCCGTTACGGCGTTGCGGTCGGCGAGGAAGCCATGGCCTTCTCAGGCGTCGCGCGGGTCGGCCGCCTGGCGGAATGGCCGGACTGGGTTCCGACGGCAGATATCCAGGCGCGGCTCGGACCGTATCCGGCGCGCGTTCCCGGTGGCCCCGCCAATCCGCTGGGCGCGCGGGGCATCTATCTCTATGTCGGCAACAAGGACACGCTCTATCGCATCCACGGCACCAACCAGCCCGAATATATCGGGCAGGCGATCTCGTCCGGCTGCATCCGGATGCGCAATGAGGACGTGATCGACCTGTACGACCGGGTGAAGCTCAATTCGATGGTCGTGGTGCTCCCGCCCGGACAGAGTGCGCGGGCAGAGACGGGCGGTGGCTGGCGGGGCTAACAGAGCTTACGCGCTCTGACCTTCACATGCCTGGGCTGACCGCATCGCGCTTTAGTTTTCAGGCCGCGCGATCCGCCATTGCAGCGTCGTGGCATTGCCGTTGGCGTCGCCGGGCGCCTTGTCGGCGGGCGAGGTGTAGAGCGGACGATAGCGGTACGCCCACATCCTGCTGCCGTCGTTGCGGCTGATCACGGTGAAGTCGCCGATCGCCTTGGCGTCGGCCGTTGCGGGCAGCGGCACCCAGCTCTCGGTGCACTTGCCGTTGCAGTTCGATGTCTTTCCGGTGGTGTCGCGCTCGTAGTAATAGAGCGTCATACCCTTGAGATCGACGAGCTTGGGGCCCTGCTTGGTGATGACCACCTTCGCCGGCGCCGTCGTCGCCTCGGGCTTCGGCGGAGGAGGGTCGCCGCCGCCATGGCCGTTCGCGAACGCATGGCCGGTCGAGAGCGCGATGGCCGCGGCCGCGATGAGACACCTGAACATGCAAAACCCCCGACCTGCAAAGTTAATCGCGCGTTAAGCGCTGAACGGGGCCGACCGTAGCAGCCGAAGGTTAGTTCCTGGTTTCGTTGCACCGTGCCAATTGTCGATACGCTACCCGATCAGGCCTGCACGTCCCGGAGCGGCGCGCGGCTCAGATCGTTGCCGGCGGCAATCGCCTTGCGCAGCAGCCGCATCAGCTCCTCGCCCTCTTTCGCGCTGAGGCCGCGCAGCATGATGCGCTGGGCTGATTCCACCGCCGGTGTGATCTTGCGCAGCGTGCGCCGGCCCTCGTCGGTGATCACGAGCTCGCGGGCCCGGCGGTCGCGGCTGGAGGCACGGCGCTCGGCAAGGCCCTTCTGCACGAGGCGGTCGATCACGCCGGTGATGGTGGTGCGGTCATAGGCGATCAGTCCTGCGAGCGTCACCTGGTCGAGCCCCGGATTGGCCTTGATGGTCGCGAGCGCGGCGTATTGCACCGGCGTCAGGTCGAAGCCGGCATCCTCGACCTCGGCCAGGAACACCGCGACCGCGATCTGCTGGAACCGGCGCGCCAGATGCCCGGGCATGTCGTTGTTGTCTTTCACCGAATTCTTCTCCTGGGACAGCGACGGTACGGCTCGTTGACAAGCATACTGATAGTCAGCATACTGAGCAATATTCAAACAGAACGTTGCCGGGAGAGGTGCTCATGCAATTCCATCTCAATGGATTTCAGCCGGGCGATCCCGAGATTGCCGATCCCGCCGACCGCGTTCAGGCTTCCGGCGCAGTGGGCGCGGTGCCTGATGAGGTCGATGTCCTCATCGTCGGCTGCGGGCCGGCCGGCCTCACGCTCGCCGCGCAGCTCGCGCAATTCCCCGACATCAAGACCTGCATCGTCGAGCAGAAGCCCGACCGCCTGCTGGTCGGGCAGGCCGACGGCATCGCCTGCCGCACCATGGAGATGTTTCATGCCTACGGCTTCAGCGAGCGCGTGCTGAAGGAGGCCTATTGGGTCAACGAGACCACGTTCTGGAAGCCGGACGAACGGCGACCCGACACCATCGTCCGCAGCGGCCGGGTGCAGGACGTCGAGGACGGGTTGTCCGAATTCCCGCACGTCATCCTCAACCAGGCGCGCATCCATGACGGCTTTCTCGACATCATGCGCAAATCGCCGGCCAAGCTCGAACCCTTTTACAGCCGCCGTCTTCTCGACCTCCAGGTCGATCCGGCCGCGCGTCCCGGCGATCATGCCGTGACCGTGCGCCTCGAACGCGTCGATGCCGCGAACGAGGGCAAGGTCGAGACCATCAAGGCGCGCTATGTCGTCGGCTGCGACGGCGCGCGCAGCACGGTGCGCAAGTCGATCGGGCGCGAGCTGCACGGCGATTCCGCCAACCACGCCTGGGGTGTGATGGACGTGCTGGCGGTGACGGATTTTCCGGACATCCGCTTCAAGTCGCTGATCCAGTCGGCGAAGGACGGCAGCCTGCTGATAATTCCGCGCGAAGGCGGCTACATGGTCCGCATCTATGTCGAACTCGCCAAGCTCGAGGTCGGCGAGCGCGTCGCGAGCCGCAACATCACCGCCGACGACGTGATCGCCAAGGCGCAGCGGATCCTGAAGCCGCATACGCTGGAGGTGAAGGAGATCGCCTGGTGGTCGGTCTACGAGATCGGTCAGCGCCTCACCGATAAGTTCGACGACGTGCCGGACGCGGAGATCGCAACGCGCCTGCCGCGCATCTTCATTGCCGGCGATGCCTGCCACACCCACAGCCCGAAGGCGGGGCAGGGCATGAACGTCTCGATGCAGGACGCCTTCAATCTCGGCTGGAAGCTCGCGGCCGTCATGCGGAAGCAGTGCGCCCCACAGCTGCTGCATTCCTATTCGGCCGAGCGCCAGGCCGTCGCCAAGGAGCTGATCGATTTCGACCGCGAATGGGCGGGCATTCTTGCCTCCGCCAAGGCCGGCGGCGCCGATGCAGCCAGGACCCAGGACTATTTCGTCCGGCACGGCCGCTACACCGCGGGCACGGCGACGCATTATAGGCCCTCGCTCCTCACCGGCGCGGCGTCGCATCAGCACCTCGCGCAAGGCCTCGTCATCGGTAAGCGCTTCCATTCCGCGCCGGTGATTCGGCTGGCTGACGCAAAGCCGGTCCATCTCGGTCACGCCGGGCAGGCCGACGGCCGTTTCCGGATCTATGCGTTTTCTCCCGCGGAAGATCCTGCCGCCACAGGCTCGGCCATTCGCGCGCTCTGCAATTTCCTCGCCGAGGCCAGGGAGTCGCCGGTCAGGCGCTATACGCGGGGCGGCGCCGACGTCGACAGCGTGATCGATCTGCGCGCGGTGTTTCAGCAAAACCATCGTGAGCTCGCCGTCGAGGCAATGCCGCCGCTGCTGCTCCCGCGAAAAGGCCGTTACGGCTTGCTCGACTACGAGAAGATGTTCTGCCCGGACCTCAAGAGCGGCCACGACGTTTTCGCCATGCGCGGCATCGATCGGAAAGCCGGTTGCATGGTCGTGGTGAGGCCGGACCAATATGTCGCGAACGTGCTGCCGCTCGACGACTTTGCCGGGCTTGCATCGTACTTCGACGCCTTCATGCTGCAGGTCAACTGACGGTCCGGCAGGTCGCTTGCGCATTGCGCCGATGAACGGCGAATGAATATTGAACCGCGCGCCGTCTGCGTTTCAATCTTTTGACGGATGCGCCCCTCGCGCACGGAACGCCCGTTCCGCCAGCGCGTTCCGACTCGAAAGAGGAGGAACACGCCATGAAGTTCAAGACCGTTTTGATTGCCGCATTGCTGCTCGCGCCAACGGCCGCACTGGCCGCGCCGGGCATCGTCACCGTCTCGACCGGCCTGCGCGCCGGGCCGGGCGCGGGCTTTCCCCTCGTCGATCGCATCCCCGGCGGCGCCCGCGTCAACATCCATGGCTGCCTGCGCGGCAATGCCTGGTGCGACGTCAGCTTCTCCGACGATCGCGGCTGGGTCTCGTCGCAATATCTCGAATATCTCTATCGCAACCACTACGTCTATCTGCCCGACTACGCCGATGTGATCGATGTGCCCGTCGTCCCCTTCGTGCTGACCTCGTACTGGTCGAGCTATTATTCGGGACGTCCCTGGTATCGTCGTCACGCCTATTGGAATAGCTACTGGAGTTCGCACCAGAGCATCGCGACCCGGATGACGCTTGATCCGCGCGCGGCTCGCATCGGTCGCGCGGCGACGCGCGATGCGGCGGTTGCTCTGGAACGGGAAGGCGTGCGGGGCAAGGGCGCCGCGATCTCCGGACGTAACGCCGCGAACGCGCGGCCCGACGCCGCGATCGCCACGCGCGACGCCGCCATCGCGAAGCGCGACACCGCGATTACGAAACGCGACGCTGCGACCACGAGACGTGACGCTCCGATCACGAAACGTGACGCGGCTGTTGCCGCCGACCGGACGCGTGCCGGACGGAGCGAGCGCATCGCGCATGAGCGGACCAATGTGCAGGCTCGCAATCCGCGCGATGCCCAGGCCCGCATGATGCACGAACGGGCCGCCAGCCCCGCTGCGGTGCGTACCCAGCCGATGGGCCGCGCGCATGAAGCGCCGCGTGTCTCCGCCGCACCTGCTGCGAGACCCGCGACGCCGCATGTCGCGCAGCCGAACGTGAGCCACGGCGCGCCAATGAATGCCCGGGCGCAGATGCCGGCGCCCCGTGCCGCTGCTCCTGCAATGCCGCACGGCGGTGGCGGCGCTCCGCACGTCAATGCCGCGCCTCGCGGCGGCGGTGCCCAGGCCGGCGGCCCTGGCGGCGGCCACCAGAAGCACTAGGAAGCCCTAAGGAAAGCCCGGCCCTCGCGCCGGGCTTTCTGCTGGATTCATCCGGGTTCCCTGCGCGTACAATTTAAGAAAGTTCTTCGCGGGCAGATTTCATCGATCGTAAGATGTGTACCCAAAGATGCAAGCATCCACTCGGGGCAGCGGGGCACGGGAGGATGACGATGAGACAGAGCCAGGCGGAGACGCGCCGCCACAATGTCGCGAAGCGGTCGATGACCAAAGAGGCCAAGCAGCTGGCCAATCTGATTGCCGGACTGCGCGAATCCCTCGAAGGGATTCACAAGGAACGAATGAGCGCGAAACTCACCGGCGCCGAGATGGGCATGCTCGACGAGCGCCGTAACAATCTGCTGCTCACCATCGCAGCCCTCGACGACCGCCTCTCGGCGGTGCAGGGACTGATCGATCTCGGCCGTCCCCATATCATCCGCGTGCACTAAAGCGCGATGCGATTAGGATGAATCGTCATCGCGCTTTAGGTTGTTGTTCAAGCATGATCTTTTCGGAAAACCGCTGCGCACTTTTCCGGATCATCCTTTAGCGGAGCTCGAAGTTGGGACGCTCGGTTCCGTTGCAGCTGATGTGACGGACCGGCTCGCGGCGGCCGATTCAGCACGACATGAAGGTGGCCCCCCGGTGCCGTCGCAGGCGGGGCAAGCCTGCGACGCCAGCAGCCAATCGCGATGCCGGCCGCCGGCGCCGTGCCTGCGGATGGCACCAAATTGCCACGCTCCCGGCGAATTGCCGCCAAAGCCCGCTGCCACGAGGAGGCCGGGTGCAGGGCGAGCAAGGGGACGCGAATTGGCCTACAAGATGGTCGCAGAACGCGACAACGAAAAGTACAGTTTCGCCCGCGAGAGCCGGCTGCTCATCGTGGCGAAGGCAAGGGTGTGGGCGAGCGAAGGGTGGCGGGTCGTGATCACCGACCAGGACGGCAAGGCCTACGCGCCGCCCGAATTCGATCAGCTGTCGGCAGCCTGACCGACAGCTGCGCGAGGGGACGACATTTGACATCGCTGTTTGGACCGGGGCGCACGCGGATCGTGCCCCTGATAAGTCTTGCAGCCGTGGCCGTTTTGACGGCGACGGTCGCAGCCGCGCAAAACCTCGACGCCGGCAAGTCGCCCGCCAAGCTCTTCGCCGACGGCTGTACAACCTGCCATCGCAGTCCGCGCGGCCTTGCCAAGGGTCGCTTCACCCTGACGCTGTCCTGGTTCCTGAAGGACCATTACGCGACCAGCTCGGACTCGGCCAAGGTGCTCGCCGCCTATCTGGTATCGGTCGACGCGCCGCCGCCGGGCGCTGCGGCCAAGCCCGCGAAGAAGCCGGCGCGATCCATCCCGCATCAGCCCAAGCCGGTGCAGAGCCAGTAGCTCTGCGCGCCGCAGCTTTCCGAGATCAACGCACCGCACTCTCCGAGAACAGGTTGATGACCACGACCCCTGATACGATCAGGGCGATGCCGACGAAGGCTGCGGAGTCCAGTATCTGACGGAACAGCACGAAGGAGACGGTGGCGGTCAGGATGATGCCGACGCCGCCCCAGATCGCATAGGCGATGCTCAACGGAATGACCCGGATCGCGACCGACAGCGCATAGAACGAGGCGACGTAGAACATCACCATCGCCAGCGTCGGCCAGGGACGGGTGAACTGCGCGGACTGCTGCAGAAGCGCCGATGCGGTGACCTCGAACACGATGGCGAGGGCAAGGGCCGCGTAAGCATTGAGAGCGGAGGTCATGAGCCTCTCGGCGTGAGAGAGATACCGTAGGGCAGCCAAGCCAACCCCATGGACGGCTTTTTGCCGCGAGCAGATATCATGTGTGAGTGACGAACCTGCGACACCGATTGGAGCAAACGGGGCCCGAGGACCTGTGCTGAGGCATACGATGCCGCCGCGCGATCATGGTGCGGCGGCTCGGGATCCTGCGGTGCGTCGATCCAGCGCTAGCTGATCCGCACGGAGAGTTCGACGTCTTCGGCGAAGGGCGTCGACATGTAGCCGCTTCCGGGCCTGCGTACGCGCGCCAGATAGTCCGGGCTGTCGTCGGCATTGTCGGCGACGATGATCGCACCCGGTCCGAGGCGGTTTTCCAGCAGATCGAGGATATCCGGGTAGAGCGCCTTGGCGCCATCGAGCAGCACGAGATCAATCGTATCGGGCAGATCGGCTTGAAGCGTTGTCAGCGCGTCGCCCTCGCGGATTTCGACGAGATCGATCAAGCCGCCAGCCGAGAGGTTTTCTCGCGCCCGCGCCGCTTTGGACGACTCGAACTCGCTGGTGATGAGGCGGCCGCCACCATTGTCGCGCAAGCCTGCGGCAAGGTGCAGCGTCGAGATGCCGAACGATGTGCCGAACTCGACGATCGTCCGCGCGCCGGAGCTGCGCGTCAGCATGTAGAGCAGTGTTCCGGTCTCGCGCGAGACCGCGAGCGGGACGTCCTTCAGGCGTCCGTAGAGGGCGCGGTAATCGGTCTTGCTCCGCATCATCCGCGCCCGGTCTGCCTCGGACAAATCGGCGACGGCGGCTCGCGTTGCGCCGCTTGCTGCCTCGGCCTCGTCGAACAGGCGATCCAGCAGCGGCGCAAGCGATGTGATGATTGGGGTGGTCATTCGAGGTCTCCAGGGGTGAGGAAGAGCGCGTGCTTGCGCGCCGGGTGAAATACGACTAATTCGTCGCATTTCCTATTCGCATTCACCGGGCACACCATGGCCGATCGTCGAAGCCGTTCAGTTTCCTCACGAAAACAGCCGCAACAGGCCCGCTCGACCGGCTTGGTCACGGCCATTCTCGATGCCGCTGTTCAGGTCCTGGCAAAGGAGGGCGCGCAGCGTTTCACCACGGCGCGGGTGGCGGAGCGCGCCGGGGTGAGCGTCGGCTCGCTCTATCAATATTTTCCCAACAAGGCCGCGATCCTGTTCCGTCTCCAGAGCGACGAGTGGCGGCGCACCAGCGAGCTGCTGCGCGGCATCCTGGCGGACCGGACGAAGCCGCCGCCGGCGCGGCTACGCGCGCTGGTCCATGCCTTCATCCGCTCCGAGTGCGAGGAGGCCGCAATCCGCATCGCGCTCAACGATGCCGCGCCGCTCTATCGCGACGCGCCGGAGGCGCACGACGCTCGGGCCGCGGGGGAGGGGATCATCGCGGCGTTCATGCGGGAAGCGCTGCCGAAAGCCTCCGCGGCCGCACGCGAGCTTGCTGGCGAGCTGATCAAGACGACGCTGAGTGAGGTCGGCAAGCGGTTTTCGGAGACGCCGCGCAGCGCCGCCGAGATCGCGCGTTATGCCGACGGGCTGGCTGACATGTTCTGTGCTTATCTCGGGGAATTGACACGGCGCTGAAGTTTGAGATCCGGGGCGCCTGTTGCATCGCCTGACGTTTGTCCGTACGGACCTTTTCATGCTCGTCATCTCCATTCAAAGCCAGGTTGTCCACGGCCATGTCGGCAACAGCGCGGCCGCCTACGCCATGCAGGCGGAGGGCGTGAACGTTGCGGCGGTGCCGACGACGCTGCTGTCCAACCATCCGCGCTATCCGAGCCTGCGCGGCCGCGTGCTGGAGACCGAGCTCGTCGCCGATCTCCTGAAGGGTGTCGAGGAGCGCGGGCTGGTCGACGAGGCGGCCGTGCTCGTGACCGGCTATCTCGGCTCGCCGGGCAATGCCGCCGTGATCGCCGATTTCGTCGAGCGGGCGCTGACGCGGAATGCGAAGCTTGTCTATCTCTGCGATCCCGTGATCGGCGATGACGGCCGCGTCTATGTCGCCGACGGCATTTTGGACGTGGTCCGGCACCGGCTGCTGCCGGCGGCAAACCTGACGACGCCAAACCAGTTCGAGCTCGAGCTGCTCTCAGGTCTCACGATCGCGGATGCGCAGGGCCTGCGCACGGCGTGTGCGGCGCTGGCGGGGACCGGCCGCATCGACGTCGTCGCGACCGGCTGCACGCTCGCCGACACGGCGGCAGGGCAGGTGGAGACGATCCTGTGTGCCGGCGGGCAATTGTCGCGCTTTGCAACGCAGCGCCTGCCAATCCGCCCTTACGGCACCGGCGATCTCCTCACCGGCCTGATCGCAGCACATCTGGCCAGGGGCCAGGCGACGGAGGCCGCGGTGCGGCTTGCGGTCGAAACCGTCTTTGCGGTGCTGGTGCGCACGCAGGACGCCGGCACGGCCGAGATGCGGCTGGTGCCGCTGCCGACGTCGGGACGCGCGCCGTAAGGCTTCAGGTCGCGCGCTTGCCGGTCGATTGCGCCGATTTCTGCGGCTGGGCCGGACTCTTCTGCTCGCGTGCGGCCTGAGCCTTTGGCGGCTTGGCCTGGGATGCGGCACGCACGGCCTTCCTGGACTTCACGCTGGCGACTTGCTTGCCGTCGCCGGTGCCGCGGCGCGAGATGTACTCCTGGCCGTCGATGGGGCCGACATGCGGCGGATCGCGGCCGAGGTAGGGCCGGCCGATGCCATACGCCTTGCCGTTGGCATCGACCCACTTCCACAGGATTTCGGTCGAGACCCAGCGCTGTGCCCGGTTAGTCCCTTGCGTGCTGACGATGTCGGCCGCCATGCCGTGGCCGTAGCCGCCGCGCGAGCTGCCGCCGTGATAGGACCGGTCGGAGGCCGCCTTCAGGCCGCTCGCGATCGACTGGCGATAATCGTCGCGGAACGCGCTGGTGATGCCGGGCGAGAGGCCGGCGGCCTCCGCGGCGAGCAGCGTGCGGAACAGCTTCCGCTTGAAGCTCTTGTCCATGCCGCCGATGACGTAATCCATCATCGACATGCCGGCGTGCTCGGCGGCCTTCGGATCCTTCCAGGTGAAGTCCTGATCGACCAGCTTGGTGAAGCTGCGCATCACCGTGACCGTCTTGCCCTTGCGCTTGATCGTGACCGCGCGCCGCTCCTGAACCTTGATCGTGTCTTCCTTGGCGGTGCGCTGATAGAGCGCCCAGAGATAGCGGTCGATACACGCATCCATGACGAAACATTCGTCGAGCACGGCGACGGTGTCGGCCGGCGGCGATGCCTTGCTCACGGGCGTGGCCGGGCCGCTGGCGATCGCCGCGGGGGACAGCGCGTCCGTCGTCACGATCTCGGTGGGATCGGCTGAGGCGAGCTTGACGGGCTCCGGCGCCGCGACCGGGGCAGCCTCGCCGACGACGGGCTCCGGTTCGGGCGAAATCTGCAACGCAGGCGGCGCCTCCACCGGCAGGATCAGTGCCGGATCGGCCGAGGCGAGCTTGATTGCGGGAGCGGGCGTCTCGGGCGCCGCTTCAGCGCTCGTGGGAGCCGGTGCCGCGGCCACGGCAGCCGCGATGTCGGCGGTCAAGGCGATGCCGTCCTCGATCGTCGCAGCGCGCGGCACGTCGGCGAGGTCGAGCCGGCCGAGATCCTTGGCGCGCGAGACGGCAGCCGCATTGGCACTGCTGTTCTCGATGAGGGCTGGGGCATAGGCGGAGAAGGAGAGCGCCAGCCAGCCGGCGAGCACGGCCGAGGGGCAGGTGACCGCCACCAGAAGAGACCGCCGATCGTTCATGATCCCTGCCTCCAAACGGTTCTGCCCGAACCCGTCTTGTCCGGACAGTCATGATGCAAACAGTCTGACGCAAACAGTCTTGCACGGAAAGGCACGCAGCGCGTCGATTGTTCGGGGGACGGTGTGGCAGCGCAATGGCGCAGATCGGCGAAAATCGGCTTTTCGCGGCAGTGTTGCTGGGGGGCAACGCGGGTTCCACAAAGCAGCTTGATCGCCGCGTCGCGGCAACTTTGTTGCGGCTCGCACGTTTGGTCGCCCATGACGCATGCCTCGCTTCGTCCCATGGACGCCTTCGATCCCACCGAACCCGCCATCCTGCACGACCGCCTCACCGACACGATCGTCACCTGGACTGCCGACCAAGCCGACGACTACAAGCGGGCCAGTCGACCGGGCGCCGATGGAACCGTGGCCTGGAAGAGCTATCTGTTTGATGGCTGGGGCAACGTGCTCGGTGGCTGAGCACTGTCTGCAAATGCGCTTTGTCGCGGCCGGCGTGATTCGGCCAAAGCGTTGGACACATTAAACATATTGCCATGCACCGCACGCGCTGTTGCAATGCAGCAGAGTATGTCGCAATGCAGCAAAGCCGGCCTAAATATGCTCCGACCTTCCTCTTCCGGAGCAGCACCAATGAACAAGAAGACTTTGTCGATCGCCGCCGCCATCCTGACGATCGCGGGCAGCACCGCGGCCTTTGCGGCCGAACTGCCGACTTACGAGACCAACGGATTTCCGGTCTCGCCCTTGCAGGTTCGCGTCCTCGGCGCCGCCCATGTCGAGCAACAGCTTGCTGCGCCGACCACGGTCGCCTCGGTCCACCAGACGAACGTCCTCAGCCCGCGCAAGCTGACGACCGCGAACGTCACCACGGGCGCTGCCCGCTGAGCGACATCGCGTGAAGCAGGTGGGTTCCGCGCAGAGGCGGGATCCACCGTCTCAGCTAACAGCCGCCGCTACGCCTTCCTCACGAACTCCGATTTCAAGTTCATCGCGCCGATGCCGTCGATCTTGCAGGCGATGTTGTGACCGTCGCTGGCGTCCTGGAGGCGGATGTTGCGCACCTTGGTGCCGCCCTTGACCACCGAGGATGAGCCCTTGATCTTGAGATCCTTGATCACGATGACGCTGTCGCCGTCAGCGAGCGCATTGCCGTTGGCATCGCGCACGCCGGCATCCGGCGCGGTCTCCGCGGCCGCCTCCACCGCCCCGCTCCATTCATGGCCGCATTCCGGGCAGACCCAGAGATCGCGGTCCTGATAGGCGTGCTCGGAGCTGCAGGCGGGGCATTTCATCGTGTCGGTCATGGCAAGTCTCGTCTAACCCTTTGCTCGTCTCACGTTCGCGGCGCGACCGTAGGGGCCGGGAACAGGAAAGCAAGGGAAAGCTGCCGGGGCCATCGGCCGCCGGTGCGATATCACCGAAACAGCGCAACGAAGATCACGTAGAGCCAACCGAGGATGCCGTGGATGATCGCCCACAGGATCGAATGGTTGTCGGCATAGGAGATCGCGATGGCGAGCGCCGAGCCGAAGCCGACGCCGTATTTCGCGCCCTCGACGCGAACGCCGTAATAGCGGTTGCCATTCATGGTGATGCCTCCTGACGTCGACTGAGCGCGAGCTTATGCATTCGCCTTGATCCTGGCGAGCGGCATGATCGATGAGGCATACTTGCGCGCGCGGGTTGAGCTGCGTCAACGGCATCGCGCGCAAGGGTCGTATCGTCTTCGGGCAATGACCACCGGAGACGTACGATGGACGACACTCTCAGACAAAAGATTCAGACCCTGCTGGACCAGCACCGCACGATGCGGATCGCAACCGTGCGCCCGGACGGCTGGCCGCAAGTGACGACGGTCGGCTACGCCAACGAAGGTTTCACCATCTACTTCCTCTGCGGCATCGACAGCCAGAAGGCGCAGAACCTGTCCCGCGACGACCGCGTGTCGCTGGCGATCGACGACGACCCGGCGCAGGTGATGGAGATCACCGGCGTGTCCATGGCGGCGCGGGCGGCGGCCGTGACCGACCCGACCGAAGCCGAGAAGGCGATCGCGCTGTTGATGGCGCGTTATCCCGAGCAGAAGGCCTCCGGCCTCCCGGTGCCGAAGCCTTCCGAGGTGCGGCTGATCCGTCTCACACCGACGGTGATCTCGCTGCTCGATTATTCCAAGGGATTCGGCCACACCGATCTCGTGGCGTGCTGAGGACGCGGGCGGCGGTTCCTGCGAAGACGAGCGCCCTGATCGGCTCCGTCCTTGACGCAGATCAACTTGGCCTTGCCTTGCAAATCTAGGCTGGGTCGATGATTCAATCGCGGTGAGGTTGGGCGATGTCGCATAGTGCTCGAATCCATCTCGGCCTCGCTCTTTTGATCGCGTTGTCGGTGCTGTTCCTGTTCAGCGTGATCCACACCGCCGCGGGCGCCCCGCGGTCCGGTCCCCGTGCGGTCGCCGAAGGGCATCGCCTGGCGCAGGAATGGTGCCAGACCTGTCACGCGGTAGAGCCGGGCATGGCCGGATGGTTCGACGATGCCCCGAGCTTCCAGGCCATCGCCGACCGCAGCGGCACCACCGCGCTGTCGCTCAAGGTGTTCTGGCGGACCAGTCACCAGAACATGCCCAACCTCGTGATCTCGCCGGAGCAGGCGGATGTGCTGTCGGCCTATATCCTCAGCCTCAGGGGCAGGTGAGCACCTCGCCAGCACGATTTCGCGAAAACAACCCCATGCACAGTAGAGGGGGGCTTGATAAGGCTCGCGTTTTCGGTTGGGGCGAAATTCTTTTTGAGGCGTCGGGCAAAACAGGCGCATCATGCAATGGTGCCGCCCGTCCGGTGACGAGGCGATCGCATCTGAGCGCGACGTGTGTGGCCATCCTTCGAGACGCCCGCTTGATGCGGGCTCCTCAGGATGAGGACGTTGCGTGGCGGCGGTCGCAACGGATGCCATGCCGCTTAGCCTCGTCCTGAGGAGGCGCGTAAGCGCCGTCTCGAAGGACGAGGCGCGCGGGCCGGCAGACGCTGCAGCGCGAACGTGCGGCATCATCCTGGATGACGCTGACGCGCCATCCAGCTAGGCTCGCGGCGCAAATGCGCAGCGAGTCCGACATGAGCTTCCTCCTCAACATCGACGTCCCCGATATCGAGCAAGCCACCAGCTTCTACACCGAGGCCTTTGGCCTCACGGTCGGCCGCCGCTTCGGCGCCGGCTTCGTCGAGCTGCTCGGCTGGCCGGCGCCGGTCTATCTCCTGACCAAGCAGGCCGGCACGGTGGGCGCCGGCGGCGACCGCCGCCGCTACGAACGGCACTGGACGCCGGTGCATGTCGACGTCGTGGTCGAGAATGTCGATGCGGCCGTCGAACGCGCGCTGCGCGCCGGCGCGATCCTGGAGGTGCCGGCGCGCGATGCGCCCTATGGCCGGATCGCGATGCTGGCCGATCCGTTCGGACACGGGTTCTGTCTGCTGGCGTTCAGCGAGAAGGGATACGATGCGTTGCTGGAGAGTTCGTAGTTCGTAGCCCGGATGAGCGAAGCGACATCCGGGAATTGCCTTCGGTGGGATGAGTCCCGGATATCGCTTCGCTCATCCGGGCTACGGGACGACAATCGGGGCGACATGCCAAAGCGAGCGAAAAGCAAACCGACACGGAAGCTGAAGACCTACCAGACCTCGCTCGGCTTCTACGACCAGGCCATCGCCGCGCCCTCGATGAAGGCGGCGCTTGAGGCCTGGGGCGCCAGCTCCAATCTGTTCCATCAGGGCGCCGCGAAGGAGACTGACGACCCCGACATCGTCGCGGCGACGCTGGCGAAGCCGGGGATCGTGCTGAGGCGCCCGGTCGGATCCGACGGGCCGTTCACCGAAAGCGCCGAGCTGCCCACCGATCTTGCCGAGGACGTTTCCAGGTCCAAGCGCAAACCCGGTAAGCGTCCGGCCAAGACAGCAAACAGGACCGCAAACAAGGCCGCCAAGTCCGCAAAGAAGCCGTCGCGCAAGCTCGACGAGCAGGCGGCCCGCAAGGCCGCCGCGGCGTTCGAGAAGGAGGAGCGGCGGCGCGAGGCCGCGCGCCACAAGGAGGAGGCCGCCCGCGCCAAAGAGCGCGCGCGCCGCGACAAGGCCGTCGGCGCAGCGGAAGCGGCGCTGGACAAAGCGAGGCGGGAGCACGAGGCGAAGGCGGAGGAGATCGAAGCCGCGCGAGCCGCGCTTGAGGAGCGCGCCGAGGCCGAAGAGACCCGCTGGGACAAGCAGCGGAAGACGCTGGAGCAAGCCCTGCGCCGCGCGCGTGAGTGATGCTGAGCAACAATCGCGCCTGCTGAAGCTGTTGCCGCGCATTCCGCCCTCATCCTGAGGAGCCCGCCCAAAGCGGGCGTCTCGAAGGATGGCCGCAGAAAACATCTCGCGCGAAATTTGCTTGCCTTGCCGAACATCCTTTTGCACTCTTCGCCGCGAAGGAGACCAACGCATGACAAAATTGACCGCCGCCTGCGCGCTCGGAACCGCCCTGGTGCTGTGCAGCCTTGCAACCTCCGGCGCCGAGGCGAAGACGCGCAAAGCCGTCGTCGTTCGCGCACCGCAAGAGCGGCTCATCGTCACGGCGCCCGTGCTGAGGCCGACGCCGTGGGATTACAACATCGTTCCGCGCTATCGCTATCGCCCCGAGGACGACAAGGTCGATCCCTACGGCCCGCCGCTGGTGCCGTCCTACGTGCGCTACGAGGGCTGGCGCTGGCCGTATTGGTGGTAGGTCACGACAATTGTAGGGTGGGCAAAGGCGCGCTTGCGCCGTGCCCACGGACTTTCTCCGACATGATCAAAGTCGTGGGCACGCTTCCGCCTTCGCTCTTCGAGCTACGGCGGACAAGTCGCTTTGCCCACCCTACGATCGATGCGTCGTTGTCGGAAACGCCGGCAAAAACCGGAAAAACGTGACGTTTGCGGTCTCATGTCCGGTGCGGGCCTGAAAAGAATCGACATATTCAAATATAAGTTGTGTGCGGAGGAACCGTTGGCTCTTGCACCTGTTGAGCCGATGATCCGGTGCGCAGCAGGATCGAACTTCCGATCCTGAATCCCTGCAGCGACAAAAAGACCGCATTCGCCTTGCTGGAGCGGCTCAGGCACGAGGCCTTTATCCTCCGTGCGTACCAACCGGAAACTGTCCGGACGGCGCGATTCCGGACGGCGCGATGCGGCAATGCGATTCAGATCGACCGCAGACTGGCTTGCTCAGACCCACCGTCATTCAGACCTAACGATTGAGGTAGAAAAATGCATATGTCGAGCGAAAGTCTCTTGGTCATCCTGTTTGTAGGTCTCGTCGCCGGCTGGCTGGCGGGCCAGATCGTCCGCGGCACCGGCTTTGGGATCGTCGGTGATATCATCGTCGGAATCCTCGGCGCGTTTGTCGGCACCTGGTTGTTGCCTCAGCTCGGCGTGCATCTTGGCAGCGGCATCATCAGCGCGATCGTCAACGCCACTATCGGCGCGGTGCTGCTGCTCCTGGTCGTCCGCCTGGTTCGCGGTGGCGGTGGCTGGGGAAGCAGCTGGCGCGGGAGCTGGGGCCGGCGCTGGTGACCCATGCTGAAGCAGCGACATCGCGCGCCGGCAAGACGCGGGCGCGCGGTGACCTCCGGATTGGTGCCATGCTAGACTTTTCAAATGCATCCTTTTCGCCTGAAACGATCGACGTCATGAAAGCTGCGCTGGACAGCGCGGTTGCGTCGCTGCCTGCGCCGGTCGGCTCCGCGCATGTTCAGGCGATCGCGGAATCGATCCTCCGCACCGCGAAGGAGGGCGAGCGGGACCCCGTTGTCCTGCAGCGCATGGCGTTGATGGAGCTTCAGATCTCGACGCGGTGTGATGCGGCCCCCGAACTTGAGTGCTGGCACACCAAGGCCAAGCCAAGCATTTTCCCTATTGACTTAGAGTGCGCTCTAACCGGTAGCTTCCCGTGCGTCGTGACGAAAGACGGGCGTTCATGAAGATTGGCGAACTGGCAAAGC
This sequence comes from Bradyrhizobium frederickii, assembly GCF_004570865.1. Lineage (GTDB taxonomy): Bacteria > Pseudomonadota > Alphaproteobacteria > Rhizobiales > Xanthobacteraceae > Bradyrhizobium > Bradyrhizobium frederickii. Next base: position 12,920 of record NZ_SPQS01000012.1, on the reverse strand, counting down.
GTTCGGGGCTGTCGACCTACACCATCCGATATTATGAGCGGATCGGGTTGCTCCCCCACGCTGACCGGGACCAATCGGGCCAACGCAATTACGACGCATCAATCCTGACCTGGATCGAATTTCTCGGGCGTCTCAAGACAACCGGAATGCCCATTCGGGACATGCTGCAATATGCAGCCTTGCGGGAGCGTGGCGTCGGCACGGAAGCGAAACGCCAGGCCTTGCTCGAACAGCACCGCGAACGTGTTCGCGCCCAATTGGCCGATCTGCAAGCCTGCCTTCTCGTCCTCGACAGCAAAATTGCCGGATACGCCGGCACCGACATGAGGATGAAGGACCATGACGCAGCAATCCCCGAGCGTCGGCGAAAGCCGGCTGGAACGCGGCAAGCGGGCGCTCGCTGAAATCGACGGAGAAGCCGGCCATAACGTCATTGCCGCGCTGGCGGATATCGCCCCCGATTTCGCCAACTACATTTTCGAGTTCTCATTCGGCGACATCTACAGCCGCCCCGGCCTCGACCTGCGCGCCCGTGAAATCGCGACTATCGCAGCGCTGACGGCGATGGGAACGGCGACGCCTCAACTGAAGGTCCATATCGAGGCCGGGCTGAATGTCGGGCTGACCAAGGAGGAGATCACCGAGGTCATCATGCAGATGGCCGTCTATGCGGGCTTCCCCGCGGCGCTCAACGGCCTGTTCGCCGCCAAGGAGGTCTTTGCTGCCCGGCGTTCGGGGTAAGCTCGTAGGATGGGTAGAGCGAAGCGAAACCCATCAATGGCGGTCGCGGAATGACGGGTTTCGCAAGGGCTCTACCCATCCTACAAGCTGCTTCTTCGGCAACGAGCCGGCCATCAATAGCGGCCGCCGCTGCCCTTTTGCTGCGTGATCCAGTCCGACAATGTTTTCGGTGGCGATTTCGCAGACCGGCCCGGTGACGCCTTCGGATTGTCGCGGACGCCCCTTGTTGGATGGGTGCGCGGAGCTTCCGTTGCGTTGACACGCTTCAAGGCAGAGGTCGCTGCCTCTGCGGCTTCCTTCTCGAGGCGCAACTGTTTCAATCGCGCCATCTTGATGCGCTCTGCCTCGACTTCGGGTCGCTCGGACAACAGCGGCTTATGTTGAGCAAGCTCGGCCGGGACCAGGACGCCGAGAATGGTCGTCTCGCCGAGCGCCTTGCAGGCCTCTAACCGATGCAGTCCCTCGACCAGAACGAGGCGGTCTCCGTCGAGCCGAACGGAAATGGGGGCCTGTTGTCCGATGTCCAGAATACTTTCCGCGATCTCCTCGACGATCTCGGGCTTGATGGCTTTCTTCTGCTTCGTGGGAACGAAGATCTTCTCGATCGGGAAGCTTTCCGGTTTGGGCATAACTTCACTCCGCTTCTACCGCGCCCGTCGGAACCGATGCCGGTGGAGTCTGGAGTTTAGGGGGGAAGGGCTCGACCGCAAAGACAATTCAGCTCGTAGGATGGGTTGAGCACTTGCGAAACCCATCGTTGACAGGGTTGATGGGCGTCGCTTCGCTCGGCCTATTCTGCAAACTAATACGTGCTGGCTATGCCGCATGGTCCGTGGATCGCGTTACGTCGCCTCGGCCGGCGAGGAGGCTCGCTATGGAAATGTCCTCGTCGAGCGCTTCCCAGTGCAGCCCGACACGACTCAGTTCGACTCGGTTGCGCTCGGCAGACGTTGCGTGCAGCAGCCGCGGAAACCAGGCAAGCGGGACGCCGAGCGTACGGCCGTCCGACAATTCGACCCACATTGTGTGTTCGTCGAAGCGAACGCTCGTTGCCGAAATGGTCATGCCGAGCCTTTAGAAGCTGACCGCGGTTGTCTTCCACGCCCCCAGAATATTCGAAAGTTCATAGAATGGGTAGAGCGGAAGCGAAACACATCGATGCCGATCGTCGAACGATGGGTTTCGCAAGGGCTCAACCCATCCTACGGGCTACATTCCGCACGTCACGATTGATGAGTGGCAGCAAATTCGTCCAGCGCAGCAAGTATGCGCCGCAGATCGCAGTCGTTTGGCAGAGACAAGGATCGAATGATCTGAGTTGGAGTAATCGACACTCCCATGGCTTCTTGCAGGTGCGTGTTTAGCGAAGATAGAAGTTGCTTGCCAGGGACGACAGTTAGCTTGCTCGAAGTTGATGTCCATTTGGCGTCCAGATACTCAATTGCTTCATTAAATACAGTCGATGGATCGCGACGGGTCCGTCCTTCGAAGAAGCGGGTACGGTTTCCTGCGAGCTGGCTCAAAACCATTGATTTCATGCCGTTCGCGATTTGATCTAAGATCTGCGTCGTCTCTTCAGCGGTTAGATCGGGGCGCGTGCGGTTTGACTGACCTGCCAAGCGCTCGTTTATCGCGCTTGCAATGGCGTGAGGCTCGATCAGATAATTTTCGATCTCCTTTCTCTCCAGAATGAAAAAGGCGGGTATCGATGCCGGAACTGAACGGGCGATCTCCTCGACTTCTTCGGCACAGCGGTAATCGCGATCGAGCAGCGCGGCAATAGATATTTCGGCGCGGAGAACCTTTTCGAAAGTCCAGGCTGCGTCGGCGATCTTTTGCTTGTGAGAGAAGCCACCTAAAGGCACGACTGTTATGCTCGTCTCATTTTCGAAGTTGCGATACCCAAACCGGGCTGCAAACTTCTTCATGAGCTTTATGTCCTCACCCTCAAAAAAGAGTATCTTGCGACCGCGTGAAAGACGGGCCAGATGTATGTTTTGGCCAGAGCCGATTGTGAAGAGCGCCTCTTGAAGGCCATCTATATCGCCAACTCGTTTGGCAGTCCGTCGAGTGCGGTTGATGAGGAGAATCTCGTCGTGCTCGGCCTCATTCACGATTTCCGAGGAATGCGTGGCCATAACCAGTTGCTTGTTCATGGATTTGAGCAGCAAAAAAAGACGGCGCTGCAAGTCCGGGTGTAGGTATATCTCCGGCTCATCCACGATCATTGTGGTTGCGTCCCTTGCGGCCTGGAGATGGGTAAGCAGTTGAAGCCACACCTGAAAGCCGAAGCCAGCCCAGCATACCTCTCGAGTGACTCTGTTTTCGACGCAAAACATTGTGAGACGAGCGGGGTTAAATCCGTGTCGCTCAGGCGGCGATATTGTCATGCCGGGCCAAGTTTCCTCGACCAAAGACTTGAACTGATCAAAGTTCGATCTGTTCTGGTACCAGATGTTGCGAAAAAGTCGGTTTGATCGCCGCGTGGACTGCCAACGGCGAAGGTAGTCAGGATCGACGGGGCTTTCCTCTTCTTCGAGCGGACCGAGAGTCGGGAATATGGAGATTGTGAGCGGATAGTTCCGCTTGTACGAGGAAGTATTCTGAATTTGACGTCCCAAATTATCGGCCACAAGAACGCAGCGCGAGTTTTCAAAGAACAAGAGTTGTAGCTTGTTGCCGTTCTCGATTTGGAACGTGACGGAAGTCTCGTGCTCAGAGTGGTAGTCTGTATGAATATTCTCAAGAGAGATAGGAAGTTGGGACTGAGGAATTTCATATCCCGAGATCGTGTCGCGCCCGATCGTTAATGGTGTAGGATTTCTGCGCATTGCGAACGTTTGCGCCGCACCGAGTACACGAAACGCGTCTAAGATACTTGATTTACCCGCATTGTTGGGGCCGACCAATATATTGGTTCGCTTCAAGTGGACAGTGTAATCCCGGAGCGACTTGAAGTTGCGAAACTTGACACTGGTAAACATTGCGCGCTTCTTGAACTCGCTATCTTTCGATATTCCTAGTTGTTAGAAGAACAGTGTTTCAGTGCAGCTTCTGTTTTATTCGGTGGGCTTGAGTTGAGCCACGGCTTGCCGGATTGAATCCAGTGGCTTCTGCTGCAGTAGCGGAGAGGTCTTATTGAAACTTATCTGAGCTGCCTGCACGCTGACTTTGCAGCACTCGGCCAATTCAACAACACGTAACCTACGCCTTACGCATGCCCGGGATCGGCCGGGCATGCGCTCACTTTTTTTAGTGCTCGATCACGAACACCCCGTCGTGCTTCCGCACGTATCGCACTTCATGCACGTGCCATTCCGCACCAGCGTGAAGTTGCCGCACTCGCTGCACATCTCGCCCTCATAACCCTTCGCCTTGGCTTCCGCGCGGCGCTCGGCCTTGCTGGGTACCGCAACCGCGGCGGTGCCGGCCTTGCTCCACTGCAGCGCTTCCAGCTTCTCCGTCGGCGAGAGGTCGTGCTGGACTTCCTGCTTCAGGGCGACGGCGCCTTCGAGGACGTCGCCGACGCGGGCGCTGGCGCTGTGCGAGGCCATCGCGGTGACCTTGCTGCCGCCGGAGGGCGCGCTGTCGTTGCCTTGCGTGACCGCGGCGCTGCCGCCGCGCATCACGACGAGGTTGTCGGTCCGGGAGCGGGTGAGGCCGCGCGAGACCAGCCGGGTGGCGTGGTGGCCGCCGTCCTCGTTCGGCTCCTTGCCTTCCTCGACGCCCTTGCCGAGCGCGTCGAAGCCCGTCTCGTTGGGATCGACATGGGCAAGGTCGAACCGCGACATGTAGCTCACCGCGAGCTCGCGGAAGACGTAGTCGAGGATCGAGGTCGCGTACTTGATGCTGTCGTTGCCCTGCACGGGGCCCGCCGGCTCGAAGCGGGTGAAGGTGAAGGCGTCGACATATTCGTCCAGCGGCACGCCGTATTGCAGGCCGAGCGACACCGCGATGGCGAAGTTGTTGATGAAGGAGCGCAGCGCCGCGCCTTCCTTGTGCATGTCGATGAAGATCTCGCCGAGACGGCCGTCGTCATACTCGCCGGTGCGGAGATAGACTTTATGTCCGCCGACGACCGCCTTCTGGGTGTAGCCCTTGCGGCGATCCGGCATCTTCTCGCGCTCGCGCATCACGATGATGCGCTCGACCAGCTTCTCGACGATCTTCTCCGAGACCTGGGCGGTGCGGGCCGCCATCGGCTTCTCGTAGAGGGTCTCGACCGCATCGTCCTCGTCCTCGTCGTCGCTGATGAGCTGCGAGTTGAGCGGCTGGGAGAGCTTGGAGCCGTCGCGATAGAGCGCGTTGGCCTTCAGAGCGAGCTTCCACGACAGCATGTAGGCGGACTTGCAGTCCTCCACCGTGGCGTCGTTCGGCATGTTGATGGTCTTGGAGATCGCGCCCGAGATGAAGGGCTGCGCTGCCGCCATCATGCGGATGTGGCTCTCGACCGACAGATAGCGCTTGCCGATCTTGCCGCAGGGATTGGCGCAGTCGAACACCGGATAGTGCTCGGCCTTGAGGTGCGGGGCACCTTCCACCGTCATGGCGCCGCAGATGTGGACGTTGGCCGCCTCGATCTCGCGCTTGGTGAAGCCGACCGCCTGGAGCAGGTCGAAGCCCGGCGCGGCAATGGCTTCAGCGCCGATGCCGAGCTGGTCGCGGATGAAATCTTCGCCAAAGGTCCACTTGTTGAAGGCGAACTTGATGTCGAAGGCGGTCGGCAGCGCCTTCTCGACCTTGGCGATGGCTTCATCGGTGAAGCCTTTTGCCTTGAGGGTCGAGGCGTTGATGCCGGGCGCGTTGGAGAGCGAGCCATGGCCGACGGCGTAGGCCTCGATCTCCGCGATCTCGCTCTCGCGATAGCCGAGCGCGCGCAGCGCCGCGGGGACCGCGCGGTTGATGATCTTGAAGTAGCCGCCGCCGGCGAGCTTCTTGAACTTCACCAGGGCGAAGTCGGGCTCGATGCCGGTGGTGTCGCAATCCATCACGAGGCCGATCGTGCCGGTCGGCGCGATCACCGTGGTCTGGGCGTTGCGATAGCCGTGCTGCTCGCCGAGCTCGAGCGCCGCATCCCAGGCCGCCTGGGCGCGGCTGACGAGATCGGCTTGCGGGCAGGAGACGAGGTCGAGCGGCACCGGGTTGACGCTGAGCGCCTCGTAGCCGTTGGACTGGCCGTGGGCGGCGCGGCGGTGGTTGCGGATCACGCGCAGCATGTGCTGGGCGTTCTTCTTGTAGCCGGGGAAGGTGCCGAGCTCGGCGGCGATCTCCGCCGAGGTCTTGTAGGTGATGCCGGTCATCACCGCGGTCAGCGCGCCGCAGAGCGCGCGGCCTTCCTTGCTGTCGTAGGGCAGGCCCATGGTCATCAGGAGGCCGCCGATATTGGCGTAGCCGAGGCCGAGCGTGCGGAACTCGTAGGAGAGCTCGGCGATCGCCTTCGACGGGAATTGCGCCATCATCACCGAGATTTCCAGCACGATGGTCCAGAGCCGGCAGAGATGCTCATAGCCCTCGACGTCGAAGCGCTTGGTCTCGATGTTGTAGAACGTCAGCAGGTTCGCCGAGGCGAGGTTGCACGCCGTGTCGTCCAGGAACATGTATTCCGAGCACGGATTGGAGGCGCGGATGTCGCCGGACGCCTTGCAGGTGTGCCAGTCGTTCATGGTGGTGTTGAAGTGCAGGCCCGGATCGGCCGAGGCCCAGGCGGCGTAACCGATCTTTTCCCAGAGGTCGCGCGCCTTCAGCGTCTTCGTCACCTTCCTGGAGGTGCGGGCGGTGAGATTCCAGTCGCCGTCGGTCTCGACCGCGCGCAGGAAGTCGTCCCGCAGCGAGACCGAATTGTTGGAGTTCTGGCCCGATACCGTGAGGTAGGCTTCGCTGTCCCAGTCGGTGTCGTAGGTGTCGAACTGGATGTCCTTGTAGCCTTGCTTGGCGAACTGGATGACGCGCTTGATGTAATTGTCAGGCACGAGGCTGCGGCGGGCGAGCTTGATCTCGCGGCGCAGCGCCGGGTTCTTCTCGGGGTCGAAGCAATCGTCGCCCGAGCCCTCGCAATTGACGCAGGCCTTCAGCACCGCCTTGAGGTGCTTCTGGTTGATCTTGGATCCGGTTACGAGGGCGGCGACCTTCTGCTCCTCCTTCACCTTCCAGTCGATATAGGTCTCGATGTCGGGATGATCGACGTCGACCACGACCATCTTGGCGGCGCGGCGCGTGGTGCCGCCGCTCTTGATCGCGCCGGCGGCGCGGTCGCCGATCTTGAGGAAGCTCATCAGGCCGCTGGAGCGGCCGCCGCCCGACAGCTTTTCGCCTTCGCCGCGCAGGCGCGAGAAGTTGGAGCCGGTGCCGGAGCCGTATTTGAACAGGCGGGCCTCGCGGACCCAGAGGTCCATGATGCCGCCTTCGTTGACGAGGTCGTCACCGACGCCCTGGATGAAGCAGGCGTGCGGCTGCGGGTGCTCGTAGGCGGACTTGGACTTGGTCAGCTTGCCGGTGAAGGGGTCGACGTAATAATGGCCCTGGCCGGGACCGTCGATGCCATAGGCCCAGTGCAGGCCGGTGTTGAACCATTGCGGCGAGTTCGGCGCGACCATCTGCATCGCGAGCATGTAGCGGAGCTCGTCGTAGAAGGCCTGGGCGTCCTCGTCGCTCGAGAAATACTTGCCCTTCCAACCCCAATAGGTCCAGCAGCCGGCGAGGCGGTCGAACACCTGCTTGGCGCTGAGCTCGCTGACATAGCGCTCTTTCTCAGGGAGAGCAGCGAGCGCCTCGGTGTCGGGCACGGAGCGCCACAGGAAGGAGGGGACGGAATCCTCCTCGACCTTCTTCAGGCGCGCGGCGACGCCGGCCTTGCGGAAATATTTCTGGGCGAGCACGTCGGAGGCGACCTGCGACCATTCCGTGGGCACCTCGACATTGTCGAGCTTGAACACGACCGAGCCGTCGGGATTTCTGATCTCCGACGTGGTCAGCCGGAAATCTATCCCTGCGTAAGGTGACTGTCCCGAAGTGGTGTGGCGCCGCTCAATCCGCATTGTCTTGCCCCGTCCTTAAGTTTTGACCGGTCCCGCCTCCGTTCAGGCATGCCGGTCGACATTTCATTTCGCGGCGCCCTCGGCCGTTCGGCCTTGGGGCACCACAGTTCAGCCGGTGGACCCGGCCCTTGTTCTCCCGACGCGATGGCTCGATGCGCGCACCGATCATCCGCCGGCATGCCTTGCTACATCCGCCCCCAAGGGGATGAGCCCGACATGCGTTCAACGCCCCACCGTCACAACGTCTTTCCTTGCCATCCGAGCCTGTTGCCGGCCCGTTCTGGCGCCCGAAGAGTCCCGCCTTTCGCGGGCAGACAAGCCCTCATCCGCTGCCTTTGGCTGGCTTGGCGGAGTGCCGATTTGCGGGACCCTTTGGGGGAGTGCCGGCGGGACGCAAACTCACTCGCGCCGAACGGACCGAAAGCTAGGACTCTCCGTTGCGCCCGTCAAGAACTAGTGCGAGTTCCTGAATCAAATACTAAATATGGTGGATTGTGGGGGATAACAGGGGTCTTCGCCGCGCCTGTTGTGGAGGCAAGTATCAGTGAGTCCTCAGGGATTCCCAACTGAAAAAATTTGCATCCGGTGATGCTGCGCAGGCTTCATCCCGCTGTTCACAGGGCAGGTATATTTTTAGGCGAAGGGATTGCGCCAGCAGGACTCACGTAGCCCTACGGAAGGTGGGGGCAGGCATGCCCGCCGGGGTGGTGGTTTGGGCGGCGAATCCGCGCCAAGCTGACGCTCGATTTTGCCGGATACCCCCATGCTTGATTCGACTCGCCGGGATGCGCGACCGCGCATCGCCCCGGCCGGCCTGATGTTTCTTGCCATCACCTCGATCGGCTGGGGCTTCAACTGGCCGGTGACGAAATTCCTGCTCTCCGAGCTGCCGCCGCTGACCTTGCGCGGGGTGACCGGCGTGCTCGGCGCCGTGCTGCTGGCGGCGCTGGCGGTGCTGCGCCGGCAGAGTCTGCGTGTGGATGCGGCGACGTGGCCGCGCCTGCTCACCGCTGCCGTGCTCAACGTCACCGGCTGGATGGTGCTGATGGGCCTGGCGCTGCTGTGGCTGCCGGCGAGCGAGGCGGCGCTGATTGCCTATACGATGCCGGTCTGGGCGTCGATCATCGCCTGGCCGGTGCTGGGCGAGCGGCCGACGCTGCTGCGCACGCTGGGGCTGGTGATGGCCTTCGTTGGCCTTGCCTCGATCATGGGCGGCAACGGCATCGCCGCCAGCGTGGAGAAGCTGCCTGGCATCATCATGGCGCTGGGCGGCGCGTTCGGCTTCGCCGTCGGCACGGTGTTCTCCAAGAAGTATCCGATCCACCTGCCGCCGATCACGGCCGCGGCCTGGCAGATCGGGATCGGCTGCCTGCCGATCTCCATCATCGGCCTCCTGGTCGAGACCACGCATCTGGACAAGGTGACGCCGCTCGGCTGGTGGCTGTTGATCTACTCGACCGTGGTGCAGTTCTGCATCGCCTATGTCAGCTGGTTCGCCGCATTGGCGCGGCTGCCGGCCTCGGTCGCCGCGATCGGCACCATGGCGGTGCCGGTGCTCGGCGTCGTCGCATCGGCGATCGCGCTTCACGAGCCGCTCGGGGCAGGACAGATCGCGGCGCTGATCTTTACGCTGGCGGCGGTGGTGCTGGCGACGCGGTAGCCCCCAGCGCCTTCCGGATCATCTCGGCGAGCTGGTTGCGCCGGTAGGGCTTGGTCAGCAGCATCACGCCGTCGTCGAGCTTGCCGTGATGGATGATCGCGTTGTCGGTGTAGCCGGAGGTGTAGAGCACTCTCACACCCGGCCGGCGCCTGGCTACTTCTTCGGCGAGCTCGCGGCCGCTCATGCCGCCGGGGATGACGACGTCGGTGAACAAGAGATCGAACTTCTGGCCGGCCCCGATCAATTCCAGCGCGGCTCTGCCGTCGGGCGCGGCCACCGTCTTGTAGCCGAGGCTCTGGAGCTGGGTGGTGACGAAGTTGCGCACCAAGGGGTCGTCCTCGACCACGAAGATGGTCTCGGCGCCGCCTTCGGCCTGCGGCGCCATGCCGGCTGCGACCTCCGCCGTGCCTTCGCCCGGCGGCAGATAGAGCTTGATCGTGGTGCCGTGGCCTTCCTCGCTGTAGATCTTGATGTGGCCGCCGGACTGCTTGACGAAGCCGTAGACCATGGAGAGGCCGAGGCCGGATCCCTTGCCGACCTCCTTGGTGGTGAAGAAGGGCTCGAACGCCTTGTGCTGGGTCTCCAGGGACATGCCGGTGCCGGTGTCGCTGACGGCGAGCATGATGTAGGGGCCGGCCGTCACGTCCGGATGGGCCTGCGCATAGGCCTCGTCCAGCACGACGCGGTGGGTCTCCAGCAGCAGCGTGCCGCCGTTCGGCATGGCATCGCGCGCGTTGATCGCCATGTTGAGCACGGCATTGGTGAGCCGTGACGGATCGATATGCGCGGTCATCGGCCCCTGTTCCAGCACGGTCTCGATCTGGATCTGCTCGCCGAGGGTGGGGCGCAGCAGCTTTGCGATGTCCGCGATCGCGGCGTTGATCTCGACGTTGCGCGGCTGCAGCGGCTGCCGGCGCGCAAAGGCGAGCAGATGCTGGATCAGCTCGGCGCAGCGCTCGGCGGCATCGTCGATCAGCCGCGCCACGCGCTGCAGCTCGGGCTGCTGTTTCAGGCCTTCCACCAGCATCTCGGTGTTGCCGGAGATCACGGTCAGCATGTTGTTGAAGTCGTGCGCGACGCCGCCGGTCAGCTTGCCGATCGCGTCCAGCTTCTGCGACTGATACAGCTGCCGCTCGGTCTCGCGCGACATGGTGGCGTCGTGATAGACCAGCACCGCGCCGGAGATCTCGCCTTGCCCGTCCAGCATCGGCCGGCCGCTGACCATGAGATGGCGGGGAGGAATGCCGTTGTGCGGGCGGACGATCATCTCCAGATCTTCGAACTTCTCGCCCCGCAGCACGCGCACCGAAGGCAGCTCGTCGGCCTGCATCGGCGTCACGCCGTCGCCGTGGAAGACGTCCGACAGCGTGCGCAGATTGCGCAGGTTCATGCCGGTGCGATGCAGCAGCATGCGCTCCGCGGCCGGATTGGACAGCAGCACGTTGCCCTCGGCGTCGATCACCAGCACCGCCTCCGCCATGCTGTGGAACGTGCTTTGCAGCACGTTGACCGAGAGGCGCAGCTCGTCATGCGCCGTCACCAGATGCTGCGTGCGATCGGCCACCGCCGCCGCGAGCGCGTCCTTGGCGGCCGTGGTCTCGCTCAGCGTGCTTTGGAGCTGCACCGTGGCGCGCCGGCTCTCGCGCATCACCAGCGCGACCAGCAGCAGGATCAGTACGGCACCAGCGACGTCGATGCCGAGCAGCACGACGCCCGTGCGGCGCGAATCCTGGGAGCGCGCGGCGAGCAGGCGTTCCTCCTCCGCGCTCAGGCGGTCGAGGTTGCCCATCACGGTGTCCATGAGGCCGCGGCCCTCGGCCCTGCCGTTGAGCGCGGCAATGCCGGCCTGGTCGTTCGCCGCGCGCAGCCGCATCGCTTCAGCCGCGATCTCGACCCGGCGCAGCGCCAGCGGTTCGGTGCCCTCCAGCAGCGCGACCTGATCGGGATTGTCGCGCACGCCGCGCTTGAGGTCGGCCAGCGCCGGCGCGATCTGGGCCTGCACCGCCTGGAAATCGGCGCTGAAGCCCGGGGTGCGGTAGAGCTCGTAGCCGCGCGCGGCGCTCTCGGCGCGGCGCAGCAGCACGCGCAGATCGGAGATCTTCTTCTGGACCTGAACCGTCTGATTGACCCACGCCGCCTCGGACCGCGATTTGACGTCGAGGGCGATAGAGGCCGCGGTGATGATCAGGAGGATGGCAAGTCCGGTACCCAGAATGACGCGCTGCGTTGGAATCAAGGGGATTCTTTCTGGTCCTTCGGCTGCGCGCTCTCGCTTGCGAGGCATTCCCGGATCGCGGTCAGCAACGCTTCCGGCGTGAACGGTTTGCGCAGGCAGCGCGTTGCGCCAAGCTCCAGCGCCATGCGGAGGAAATCGGGAGAGGGCGAGGCGGATGAGGCGAAGGCGTAGCCGGACATCGCGATCAGCGGAGTGGCCGGTGCGCGCTCGTGAAAGATGCGGATGGACTCGAAGCCGCGCATGTGCGGCATGAAGATGTCAACCAGCATCACCTCGAATGTCTGCGTTTCCAGCGCAGCCAGTCCAGTTTCACCACCGTCGGTCAGCGTGACATCGAAGCCCTGACGTTGGAGGAGGACCTCGATGGTCGCGCCGACCATCGGATCGTCATCAACCACGAGAATACGCGGCATGAAACTTCCCAGTAGATCGAAGTCCCCACTGGGATTGGTGATATCCGCGAATCGTGTGTCGGGTCAATTTTGGATTGGGTCTCGGTAGATATGCACGGTGCGATGCATAGAGGTCCATTTACATCCAATTGTATGCATCATCGCCGGCGATGGGCTCGCTGTGCGCGGCATCGCGGATATGTAGCCGATGCGCGAAAAAGGCGTCGCAGCGCTGCGACGCCTTCCTTTACGTGTGGCTGGCGTGGTTACGGGCAGGGATGCCGTTGCCCGTCATAGCCGAGATAGGTGCCCGAAGCCGGGTCATAGGATCTGTAGCGCTGCGCGCAATAGGCTGCGGAATCGCCGCCGCTGTCGGGAACCACCGCTACTGTCGGCTCGTCATAATAGCTGTCGTAGTAGTAGGGGTCGTCGTAATAGCCATAGCCGCCGCCGTAATAGGCGTATGAGCCGAGGCCGCCGATCGCCGCGCCGGCCGCGAAGCCCGGCCAGAAGCCGCCGCGACGGTGGTGATAGTGCCGGCCTCCGCCGCTCCAATTATTTCCGCCGCTCCAGCTGCCGCTGCGGTTCTGCCAGGTGCCGCCGCTGCCGGCTGCGAAGTTGCGGGCTGCGCCACCGGTGAAGGACGTGCCGCCGCTCGGACGAACCGCTGCACCGGCTGCGAAAGTGTCGCCGCCTGGACGCGCCGCTGCACCGGCTGCGAAAGTGCCTCCGCTCGGACGAGCCGCTGCACCGGCTGCGAAACTGCCCCCTCCTGGACGCGCCGCGGCGCCAGCAGCGAAACTGCCGCCACCGCCGTGGAACGCGGCACCGCCGCCACCACCGCCGATGTGCACGCC
>NZ_SPQS01000110.1 GCF_004570865.1 Bradyrhizobium frederickii | reverse complement strand
GGAGGCTTTGACACCGATCTATGGACCACGCCCACGTTGCAAGAGGAATCGACAAAGGGATGAAGCGGTTTGCGCCAATCTATCCGGCTTCGATTTGAGGCTGTCGCCCCGAGCCATTATGGATATCCGCCCACTTCTGTCCTCAATAACTCGCCGGCCTCAACAAGGGCCATGGAGTCGAACCAGGCTTCAGAAGTGTCGGTAGAACCGTTTCTCCATTCGTCCTTTCCGTCTCGCAAACCTCGGCGGGATAGTGTGCTATTCCGATCGGATCGTGGATCTTCCTTCCTTCCCGGGTCCGGACGTCTTACGCAGCGTGGCCCAGGAAACTCGCTTCGTAGTCACGGCCTTTTGCGAGTATGCTCCAGGCCATCCGCGCGAGTTTTGCGGCCAAAGCAACAACTAGTACATTCGAGTGGAGCCGCTTCGATGCTGCCTCCAGCCAGGCTCCGAAGCCGTGCCTGGCCCAGGTTTGGCGCTGCAGCAGTACGGCTCTGGCTCCCTGAATGAACAGTGTTCGTAGATAACGGTTGCCGCGTCTTGATATGCGACCGAGGATGGTTCGATCGCCGGTCGAGATTTGTTTCGGTACTAGACCAAGCCATGCCGCAAAGTCGCGGCCCTTCTGGAACGCATCACCAGTTCCGATCGCGGCGATCATCGCGCTTGAGATGATTGGCCCGACGCCCGGCGCACTCATCAGACGGCGACAATGTGCATCTTGCTCCGCGATCTCGTTGATCTCCTTGGTGACTAACGCGACGCGACGGTCGAGATAGCGCCAGTCCTCGGCCAAGTCCTGGATGAGCCGAACCACCCGAGGGGACAGGCTTTCCGAAGATGTCGAGAGGATTTGGGGGAGCGCCAATCGGAGTGCTGCCGCTCCCTGCCGCACTGGTAGCCCTCGCTCAAGCAAAAAGCCCCGGATTTGATTGATGACCGCCGTTCTCTGCGTCACCAATCGACTGCGAACTCTGTGGAGTGCCTGTAAATCGAGTTGTTCGGCCGACTTCACTGGGACGAACCGCATTGTCGGCCGCTGAACGGCCTCGGCGATCGCTTCAGCATCCCGAAAATCATTCTTGTGACCCTTGAGGTATGGCTTGACGTACTGTGCCGGCAAGAGCCGGACTTGATGGCCAAATTTCTCGAGCTTGCGACCCAGATGATGTGCGCCTGCACACGCCTCCATTCCGATCAGACAACGCGGAACATTGGCCAGCGACTGGTCAAGCTGATTTCTCGACCGCTTCTTGCGTAGCGTGATTGCGCCTGTGGTATCGAGACCGACGACATGGAATGTGTTCTTCCCGAGATCGATACCGATCGTGACAATGTTCGTATTCGACATGGCTTGCGCTCCTGCTGTTGCCCCGCCGGACTCCACGTTGCCGCTGGGAGCGGGCGTGGTCCATGCCATTAACTCGTAAGGC
>NZ_SPQS01000109.1 GCF_004570865.1 Bradyrhizobium frederickii | reverse complement strand
CATCTACATATCACAACGTGCGTGGAGGCCATCAAACCACGTCAAATAATCAATTATGACGCAGGTATCGTATTAATTGATCTGCATCAACTTAACGTAAAAACAACTTCAGACAATACAAATCAGCGACACTGAATACGGGGCAACCTCATGTCAACGAAGAACAGAACCCGCAGAACAACAACCCGCAACATCCGCTTTCCTAACCAAATGATTGAACAAATTAACATCGCTCTTGAGCAAAAAGGGTCCGGGAATTTCTCAGCCTGGGTCATTGAAGCCTGCCGTCGGAGACTAACGTCAGAAAAGAGAGCATATACATCAATTAAAAGTGATGAAGAATGAACATCCCGCGTTCTTCCCTCCGAACAGGACGATATTGTAAATTCACTTAATTACGAGGGCATTGCAGTAATTGAGTTGCAGTTTTACCACTTTCCTGACAGTGACAGACTGCGTGTTGGCTCTGTCACAGACTAAATAGTTTGAATGATTAGCAGTTATGGTGATCAGTCAACCACCAGGGAATAATCCTTCATATTATTATCGTGCTTCACCAACGCTGCCTCAATTGCTCTGAATGCTTCCAGAGACACCTTATGTTCTATACATGCAATTACAACATCAGGGTAACTCATAGAAATGGTGCTATTAAGCATATTTTTTACACGAATCAGATCCACGGAGGGATCATCAGCAGATTGTTCTTTATTCATTTTGTCGCTCCATGCGCTTGCTCTTCATCTAGCGGTTAAAATATTACTTCAAATCTTTCTGTATGAAGATTTGAGCACGTTGGCCTTACATACATCTGTCGGTTGTATTTCCCTCCAGAATGCCAGCAGGACCGCACTTTGTTACGCAACCAATACTATTAAGTGAAAACATTCCTAATATTTGACATAAATCATCAACAAAACACAAGGAGGTCAGACCAGATTGAAACGATAAAAACGATAATGCAAACTACGCGCCCTCGTATCACATGGAAGGTTTTACCAATGGCTCAGGTTGCCATTTTTAAAGAAATATTCGATCAAGTGCGAAAAGATTTAGACTGTGAATTGTTTTATTCTGAACTAAAACGTCACAACGTCTCACATTATATTTACTATCTAGCCACAGATAATATTCACATCGTGTTAGAAAACGATAACACCGTGTTAATAAAAGGACTTAAAAAGGTTGTAAATGTTAAATTCTCAAGAAACACGCATCTTATAGAAACGTCCTATGATAGGTTGAAATCAAGAGAAATCACATTTCAGCAATACAGGGAAAATCTTGCTAAAGCAGGAGTTTTCCGATGGGTTACAAATATCCATGAACATAAAAGATATTACTATACCTTTGATAATTCATTACTATTTACTGAGAGCATTCAGAACACTACACAAATCTTTCCACGCTAAATCATAACGTCCGGTTTCTTCCGTGTCAGCACCGGGGCGTTGGCATAATGCAATACGTGTACGCGCTAAACCC
>NZ_SPQS01000108.1 GCF_004570865.1 Bradyrhizobium frederickii | reverse complement strand
ACGGTGGGTTCGGCGATCCGACTCCCGCCGCCCGGACCGAAAACATCGGCAGCGCTGCCTTCGAGCTGGGCCTTCCACGATGTGATCTGATTGGGGTGAACGTCGAACTGCTCCGCCAGTTGCGCCAGCGTGCGGTCACCCTTGACGGCGGCAAGTGCCACCTTCGCCTTGAAAGCCGGAGTGTGGTTCCGCCGTGCTCGTCTGCTCATCGTCTCTCCTGATTCGCGGGTCAATCTTGCCCGCCGTCAGGCAGAAACTCCACTTATCGCGCTGTTCAGATTTGCGGGACCAGCTCAGTATATGTCGTGTTCACGACATGTCGACGGCTCACCTTTTGCCAGGATGGTAGGTGCTAGTTCTGCTTTGTATCCACTTGGCGTGCGCGCGGCCGTGAGTACGCCACTCGAGCGACTGGTCCGGTCTTTGCTCTGTTGTTTTGTTGTTTGGCAAAACTAGTGGCTCTGCACAGTGATTTTGACTGGTTGGATCTGGGGCGGTCAGACTAGCTCCGGCAGGCTTTTGGGATCGACGAGAACCTCGATGCTGCGAGGCGTCGTTGGCTGCCGTCTGATGAGGCCGGCGCGTTCCAGCGTCAGCACCATTTGGTGAACTGAGGGCGGGCTGATGCGAAAATATTCCTGCATGTCGGTTTCCGCCGGGAGCCTGCGGTGCAGCCGCGTATAGAGGTGGATGAAGGCAAGGTACTGCCCCTGTTTGGGCGTGAAGGTTTTTGCCGAAGGACTCACGCCGGCCATCCGATTCAGTTGTTCGTGCTCGCCTCGATCAAGGAGGCCAGCATGAATGTACGCTATCGGGTCGAACTGAGCCAAGTCGAGCGCACCGAGCTCAAGACGCTGCTGGGCGGTGGCAAGCATGCGTCCCGCAAGCTCAAGCGGGCCCAGATTTTGCTGGCTGCCGATGCCGGGGCCAGCGACGAAGAGATCGCCAGGAGCGTTGGTGTGGGCGGCTCGACAGTGTACCGGACCAAGCGACGCTTCGTGGAGGGCAATCTGGAGCGGGCGCTGAGCGAAGAGCCACGCCCCGGAGCGGAGCGCAAACTCACGGGCAAGGAAGAAGCTCTGCTGGTGGCGACCACCTGTGCCGGTCCGCCCAAGGGCCGCGCCCGCTGGACGCTCAAGCTGCTGGCAGGTGCGATGGTCAAGCTCACCGAGCACAAGAGCCTGTCTCGCGAGACGGTTCGGCGGCGTCTGGCCGAAAATGGTCTCAAACCCTGGCGCAAAGACATGTGGTGCATTCCGCTGGTCGACGGCGAATACGTCGCCCGCATGGAAGACGTGCTCGATCTCTACGCCGAGGCGCCCGACCCCGAGCACCCGGTGGTGTGCTTCGATGAAAGCCCGGTGCAGCTCATCGGCGAGGCACGTCAGCCGATCCCCGCCGAGCCCGGCCGGCTCGAACGTTACGATTACGAGTATCGGCGCAATGGCACCGTCAACCTCTTCGTCCTGCTCGACGTGCATCGCCCCTGGCGCAAGGTCA
>NZ_SPQS01000107.1 GCF_004570865.1 Bradyrhizobium frederickii | reverse complement strand
TTACGAAGGTGTTATCTCGGATGGGAGTAAGCGTATTGCTAAACTGGAAAGCAACGAAGTCCGTGAAGACGGAAACCAGTTTCTTGTTGTTCGCCATCCTGGGAAGACTCCTGTTATCAAGCACTGCACTGGTGACCTGGAAGAGTTTCTGCGGCAGTTAATCGAACAAGACCCGTTAGTAACTATCGACATCATTACGCATCGCTATTACGGGGTTGGAGGTCAATGGGTTCAGGATGCAGGTGAGTATCTGCATATGATGTCTGACGCTGGCATTCGCATCAAAGGAGAGTGAGATCGGTTTTGTAAAAGATAACGCTTGTGAAAATGCTGAATTTCGCGTCGTCTTCACAGCGATGCCAGAGTCTGTAGTGTCAGATGATGACCGTACTCAAACATCGGGTTGAGTATTATCTTACTGTTTCTTTACATAAACATTGCTGATACCGTTTAGCTGAAACGACATACATTGCAAGGAGTTTATAAATGAGTATCAATGAGTTAGAGTCTGAGCAAAAAGATTGGGCGTTATCAATGTTGTGCAGATCCGGTGTCTTGTCTCCATGCAGACATCACGAAGGTGTTTATGTAGATGAAGGTATAGATATAGAGTCGGCATACAAATATTCCATGAAGGTTTATAAGTCTAATGAAGACAAATCCCCATTCTGCAATGTGCGAGAAATGACTGATACCGTGCAAAATTATTATCACGAGTACGGTGGAAACGATACTTGCCCTCTCTGTACAAAACATATAGATGATTAAACCCAATATTACATAACAATCCTCGCACTCGCGGGGATTTATTTTATCTGAACTCGCTACGGCGGGTTTTGTTTTATGGAGATGATAAATGCACTTCCGAGTCACAGGAGAATGGAATGGAGAGCCATTCAACAGAGTTATCGAAGCGGAGAACATCAACGACTGCTACGACCACTGGATGATATGGGCGCAGATAGCACATGCAGACGTAACCAATATTCGAATTGAAGAACTGAAAGAACACCAAGCCGCCTGATGGCGGTTTTTTCTTGCGTGTAATTGCGGAGACTTTGCGATGTACTTGACACTTCAGGAGTGGAACGCACGCCAGCGACGTCCAAGAAGCCTTGAAACAGTTCGTCGATGGGTTCGGGAATGCAGGATATTCCCACCTCCGGTTAAGGATGGAAGAGAGTATCTGTTCCACGAATCAGCGGTAAAGGTTGACTTAAATCGACCAGTAACAGGTGGCCTTTTGAAGAGGATCAGAAATGGGAAGAAGGCGAAGTCATGAGCGCCGGGATTTACCCCCTAACCTTTATATAAGAAACAATGGATATTACTGCTACAGGGACCCAAGGACGGGTAAAGAGTTTGGATTAGGCAGAGACAGGCGAATCGCAATCACTGAAGCTATACAGGCCAACATTGAGTTATTTTCAGGACACAAACACAAGCCTCTGACAGCGAGAATCAACAGTGATAATTCCGTTACGTTACATTCATGGCTTGATCGCTACGAAAAAATCCTGGCCAGCAGAGGAATCAAGCAGAAGACACTCATAAATTACATGAGCAAAATTAAAGCAATAAGGAGGGGTCTGCCTTATGCTCCACTTGAAGACATCACCACAAAAGAAATTGCGGCAATGCTCAATGGATACATAGAC
>NZ_SPQS01000106.1 GCF_004570865.1 Bradyrhizobium frederickii | reverse complement strand
CGGTGGGTTCGGCGATCCGACTCCCGCCGCCCGGACCGAAAACATCGGCAGCGCTGCCTTCGAGCTGGGCCTTCCACGATGTGATCTGATTGGGGTGAACGTCGAACTGCTCCGCCAGTTGCGCCAGCGTGCGGTCACCCTTGACGGCGGCAAGTGCCACCTTCGCCTTGAAAGCCGGAGTGTGGTTCCGCCGTGCTCGTCTGCTCATCGTCTCTCCTGATTCGCGGGTCAATCTTGCCCGCCGTCAGGCAGAAACTCCACTTATCGCGCTGTTCAGATTTGCGGGACCAGCTCAGTGTCGGCCTTGGCGTATGGTTCATTTTGCCGGGTGGGCTGGCCGGTAAGAGCGAGGGTGTTCGTACGAGCGACAATACGCTTATCGATAAGGTCAAATCAACCTGGCGAGCACAGGATGGTGAGACAGCGGAGCAAATCTTCACTAAGGTCTCAAAGGTAGCACACTTCATCCCCAGGGGATGGGAGGTTGGTCAAAAGACCGACTCGGGCGAGCCAGTTATCTTTTCGTGGGCCAAACACCGGGCCGATAAAACAAAGGAAGAGTACACGGTCACGTGGGAGGTGGCGCCCGATGGCACAATGAAAATTGTGGCGCCGTATGCAAGGCCGATGGAACTAGGCTGGCAAGCGTTCGCACTCTCGCTCATTGCGGACGAAGTGACAAACGACGAAAGCGGCGTGAACCGTCACTTTCTGCATAATCCCGCCAACTTCAACTTCGTAACCACCGCGCAGGGCAAGTTGGGCGATCTTCTGCGGCGTGGCCGCTGTTCTATCGACGAGCCGGTTGGAGTGCATTACTCGCCGAGGATAGATGAGCAGCAAACCGCGAAGGGCGGGCTGTGGCGCGTCGAGCTTTCGGTCGACTGCAATGTTCCCGGACCTAGTTATTTCACCCGCGACGAAGTCATCATTTTCGAGAAGCGCGAAGGGCAAGATTGGGAGCCACAATCGTTCTTTGCCAAGCTTATCGCCACGTATGCACCCGGCTCTTGGTTTAAGCTTGCCGACCCGAAAGATCAGGAAGCGTTCGAGGCGGGCAAGAAGAAGTTGTCAAAATGACGTTCGCTGTCGATGCGTCGAGCGTTGACCTGCCACTGAGTATTTCCTCCAGTAGGAGTTAGAGTCCGGCCCGAAGAAGGACGGACAGATGAAGCGAGCAAGGTTCACAGAAGAGCAGATTATCGCGGTGTTGAAGGAGCATGAGGTCGGAGCGAAGACGGCCGACCTAGCTCGCAAGCACGGGGTCTCCGAAGCGACGATCTACAATTGGAAGGCCAAATTCGGCGGCATGGACGTTTCCGAGGCGAAGCGGCTGAGGGTCCTGGAGGAGGAGAACGCGAAGCTGAAGAAGCTTCTGGCCGAGCAGATGCTCGATGCGGCCGCCCTTCGCGAGCTCCTTTCAAAAAATGTATGACCCGCCCCGCCCGTGCAAGGTCGTTTAATGAGGACGATGCAGTCTGCACAAATGTATCCGGCCTCTTGCAAGTGGGCCGCTGTTGCGGCCAGGCCATGATGAGATCCGCGCGTGCCGTTCCCAGATAAATGGTTCGGGCTCGAAGCCCGCTTTTTTGCACAGGGTTTACGGCGCGCCGATCGACTGTTTCGTCATCACCTTCACGAACCTCGCAGTCTGGAACAAACGGGATCAGCTAAAGGCCGGATCCCGCCGTTCATAGCTTGCGCCGGGCTTGGTCATCA
>NZ_SPQS01000105.1 GCF_004570865.1 Bradyrhizobium frederickii | reverse complement strand
CAATACAACATTTGAAGATCAAGCAGATAAATATATTTTTTGGCGTTATGCAGCTGACAGAGCCAAAATAACAAATGCCTATGGCTTCATTTGGATATCAGAGCTATGGCTCAGAAAAGCAAGCATCTACTCCAATAAACCAATACATACAATGCCAATTATAGATGAAAGACTTCAGGTAATTGGAATTGATTCAAATAATAATCAAAAATGTATTTCATGGAAAATAGTTAGAGAAAACGAAGAAAAAAAACCGACTTTAGAAATATCAACAGCAGACTCAAAACATGACGAAAAACCATATTTCATGCGTTCAGTCTTAAAAGCAATTGGCGGTGATGTAAACACTATGAACAATTGAGTCATAGAACTTCCATTATTCTCCTGAAGATAATAATCGCCAAATAAACCAATACTCAGCTTTACAATATACTAACTAACCGCAGAACGTTATTTCATACAACGTTTCTGCGGCATATCACAAAACGATTACTCCATAACAGGGACAGCAGGCCACTCAATATCAGGTGCAGTTGATGTATCAACACGGTTCAGCAACACCCGATACTTCTTCCAGGCTTCCAGCAACGAGGTTTCTTCCTTCGTTGCAATTTCCAGATCTGCAGCATCCTGAAGCGGCGCAATATGCTCACTGGCTACCTGCATCAGGCTTTTTTTTGTTTCTTCCGCCTCCCGGATCCGGAACAGTTTTTCTGCTTCCGTATCCTTCACCCAGGCTGTGCCGTTCCACTTCTGATATTCCCCTCCCGGCGATAACCAGGTAAAATTTTCCGGTAACGGACCGAGTTCAGAAATAAATAACGCGTCGCCGGAAGCCACGTCATAGACGGTTTTACCCCGATGGTCTTCAACGAGATGCCACGATGCCTCATCACTGTTGAAAACAGCCACAAAGCCAGCCGGAATATCTGGCGGTGCAATATCGGTACTGTTTGCAGGCAGACCGGTATGAGGCGGAATATATGCGTCACCTTCACCAATAAATTCATTAGTTCCGGCCAGCAGATTATAAATTTTTATGGTCCGTGGTTGTTCACTCATTCTGAATGCCATTATGCAAGCCTCACAATATAGTTAAATGCAATGTTTTTGACGGTGTTTTCCGCGTTACCCGCAGCGTTAACGGTGATGGTGTGTCCGTGTGAACCAATACTGAAAGAATGGGCATGAGCACCGATAACAACCGGATGCTGGTGCGCACCAATACCAACTGTATGCGCATGTGCACCGGCACTCACGGCTGTACCGGACAATGAGTGACTGTGGCTGCCCTGACTGTCCGTTTTCGATAAATAAGCAATACCCTGTGTGCTGGTTCCTTTAACTGTGGATAAACTTCCTGTAATGGTTGCTGTTCCATACTGACTCCAGCCAGAACTGTTCATCCTTAAACCACTTGTGTGGGCATGAGCACCCGCGGCCCCTGTTGAACCGCTCAGACTGTGAGCATGAGCCCCCGTGTTATTCGTCGATTTGGTGCCGTAATCGAAACTGCCTGTTGTTTTCGTCCCGTAATCAAACGACGATGTGGTTTTCGTCCCCAAATCCGTACCGGATGCACTGGCACTGTGGGTGTGCGACTTAATTCCATCCTGTTCCTGAGACAATACAGCACGACCGCTGGCGGGTTTCCCCTTGATTGTCCAGCCTCGCATATCAGGAAGCACACCCGATGGATACGCGACAGCAAGTTTTGGGTAGGCTGATTTGTCAAACGCCTGCCCCTGCATCAGGACGTAGCCAGACGGAACGATATCTGATGGCCACGGGATCGGCGCACC
>NZ_SPQS01000104.1 GCF_004570865.1 Bradyrhizobium frederickii | reverse complement strand
TGCCGGCCTGATGAACAAGCAGGTCGCCGCCGAGCTTGGGCTCGCCGAGATTACGGTCAAGATCTACCGGGGACACGTAATGAAAAAGATGCGTGCACGCTCGCTGGCCGACTTGATCAGAATGACTGAGACGCTGGGAGTTCGCACTAATCGTCCTGAACAAACCCAAGTATGATTTTACAATTTCATCAGTCGAGCCCACTTTTCGCGCAAGGTGGCTAATGCTTGCAGCCGCTATTTCCGCTCCAGGAGGGCTCGTCTTGTCCACGCCTTTGATTTCCGTCGTTGACGACGACGCGTCAGTCCGTGCGGCGACAGAGAATCTTTTGAAATCGCGTGGCTACATCGCCCAAATATTTGCGTCGGCCGAGGAACTCCTGAGGTCCCCGCAATTGGACGAGACATCCTGTGTCATTACCGATATGCAGATGTCGCCTATGAGCGGCCTGGAGCTGATGGCAGAGATGCGGACACGGGGTTACGACGCACCATTCATTTTCATTACCGCTTTCCCCAACGACCGCGTGCGCTCGTCAGCGCTGGGTGCCGGAGCGATTGGCTTCCTCGCCAAACCCTTTGCCGGACAAGCGTTAATCGAGTGCCTCGACACCGCGCTGAACGCGTATGACGGCCGAGGCGGCATCTGATGCAATCAACATGCGGCTTGAATTGATGTGCGATCTAAACGCTCCACGCGTCGATCTCGCCACCGATCAACCTCTTCGGAGTCAAACACGCTAGTTGCTCTAAACGGCGAACGAGAGGCGAATTGTTGCCCTGTCCATGCTTTACCGACTCTCACCGGGCGGCTAGTGGCTCTGCACAGTGATTTTGACTGGTTGGATCTGGGGCGGTCAGACTAGCTCCGGCAGGCTTTTGGGATCGACGAGAACCTCGATGCTGCGAGGCGTCGTTGGCTGCCGTCTGATGAGGCCGGCGCGTTCCAGCGTCAGCACCATTTGGTGAAATGAGGGCGGGCTGATGCGAAAATATTCCTGCATGTCGGTTTCCGCCGGGAGCCTGCGGTGCAGCCGCGTATAGAGGTGGATGAAGGCAAGGTACTGCCCCTGTTTGGGCGTGAAGGTTTTTGCCGAAGGACTCACGCCGGCCATCCGATTCAGTTGTTCGTGCTCGCCTCGATCAAGGAGGCCAGCATGAATGTACGCTATCGGGTCGAACTGAGCCAAGTCGAGCGCACCGAGCTCAAGACGCTGCTGGGCGGTGGCAAGCATGCGTCTCGCAAGCTCAAGCGGGCCCAGATTTTGCTGGCTGCCGATGCCGGGGCCAGCGACGAAGAGATCGCCAGGAGCGTTGGTGTGGGCGGCTCGACAGTGTACCGGACCAAGCGACGCTTCGTGGAGGGCAATCTGGAGCGGGCGCTGAGCGAAGAGCCACGCCCCGGAGCGGAGCGCAAACTCTCGGGCAAGGAAGAAGCTCTACTGGTGGCGACCGCCTGTGCCGGTCCGCCCAAGGGCCGCGCCCGCTGGACGCTCAAGCTGCTGGCAGGTGCGATGGTCAAGCTCACCGAGCACAAGAGCCTGTCTCGCGAGACGGTTCGACGGCGTCTGGCCGAAAATGGTCTCAAACCCTGGCGCAAAGACATGTGGTGCATTCCGCTGGTCGACGGCGAATACGTCGCCCGCATGGAAGACGTGCTCGATCTCTACGCCGAGGCGCCCGACCCCGAGCACCCGGTGGTGTGCTTCGATGAAAGCCCGGTGCAGCTCATCGGCGAGGCACGTCAGCCGATCCCCGCCGAGCCCGGCCGGCTCGAACGTTACGATTACGAGTATCGGCGCAATGGCACCGTCAACCTCTTCGTCCTGCTCGACGTGCATCGCCCCTGGCGCAAGGTCA
>NZ_SPQS01000103.1 GCF_004570865.1 Bradyrhizobium frederickii | reverse complement strand
TCAGTATGGACGGCCGGGGCGCCTGGCGGGACAACGTGTTCGTTGAGCGGCTGTGGCGCAGCGTCAAATACGAGGAGGTGTATCTGCGGGCCTACGACAGCGTCAGCGACGCTCGCGCCTCGATTGGCCGCTATCTGGACTTCTACAATTGCCGCCGTCCACATTCGAGCCTTGACGGCAGCACACCGGATCAAGCCTACTTCACCCCGCTGCCGCTCCGCACGGCAGCCTAACCCCGGCAGAGGCTCCACTTATCGACGCGGATATTCTGTTCAGACAACCGGGGCCAGCTCAGTCGACTGGGACTGGATCGAACGCGAGATCGCTCCGCTCTACAGCGAGAACGGCAGGCCGGGCATCGAGACCCGCTTCATGATCGGGCTTTTGCTGCTCAAGCACATTTACAAGGGTCGAAAGCGCCCCATCGTCACCCACACCCAAGGGCTCCTGGTCGGAGCGATCGTTCACGCTGCCGACGTCCAGGATCGCGACGGCGCGCCAGATGTCCTGTGCAGCATTCGCTACCGCTTCCCCTGGCTGCGCCATATCTTCGCCGATGGCGGCTATGCCGGCGAAAAGCTCAAGGCGGTGCTGGAAAAGATCGGCCGGTGGACTGTCGAGATCATCAAGCGCTCCGACGCCGCACAGGGCTTCGAGGTGCTTCCGCGCCGCAGGGTGGTCGAACGAACCTTCGCCGGCTCGGCCGCAACCGCAGATTGGCCAAGGACTTCGAGCGAACCCTCGAAAGCGCAACTGCTTGGCTCTTCCTCGCCTCTGTCCAACTCATGACAAGGCGCATCGCAGCGATAAAAACAGCAATGCAATTTTGAGTCAGGCTCTAAGGGGACATGGGAGAGCATGATGGGCTGCATGATGCGCTCGAACTGAAAGTCTGAAAGCCTGATCGAATGAGAGACGTGGGATTACTCGCGGATAGGCGTGTCGGGGTCGGTGCTCTGCACGAGTTCAATGGCCGCAAGGCAATCAACCTTGCGGTGATAACCCTCGCCGGACTCAGCGATCTTGCGCATATTGCGCGCATGTAGCGTCCAGCGCCACTGCTGATTTGCGTCCTGGTATAGATGGAAGTACATGGCCCTCGCTCCTGCGTGGGTGTCCATAAGGCCCGGCAGGGTACGGCAAAAAGGTCGCAGAGGTAGCTACCAGGATTGGCTGGGCGGCAATGGGAACCCAAGGCGTAATAGTACGTGCCGTTCTGTGGGGCGGGAGCTACAAATGGACGAACAGCGCATTCAAATTCTCCGAGAGCTTATTGGAGATCAGATTTGTCCGTCGTCAGATAATTTGAGACCGATCAGGCGGTTTGAGAAGGGAGGCTCTGGCTCATCAGGGGTTAGAGTTTAAGCTGCTCGCAATTGATGCTGCAAGCGGCGGTTTGCGATGGTGTTGCGTTTGATGCGTTTTCGCTCGGCGAGGATCGCCTCGGCCCTACCGAAGTAGACGTCGGCTGGTGTGAGGTTGTCGATGCTCTCGTGGTAGCGAACGTGATTGTATGGCCTAGGCATACGCCTATGTCTGAGATGTTTTCGAAGGTGGAAGTCAATGCTGGCGTTGGCGTACTTGCGTCGGTTTACGATGGCCCGCACCGAACTTTTATCCAGCCGGTTAGAGTGTCGGAGATTGGTACGCCAAGTGACGCGGGCGGAGCAACGGAGTGAGCTGGCCCCGGTTGTCTGAACAGAATATCCGCGTCGATAAGTGGAGCCTCTGCCGGGGTTAGGCTGCCGTGCGGAGCGGCAGCGGGGTGAAGTAGGCTTGATCCGGTGTGCTGCCGTCAAGGCTCGAATGTGGACGGCGGCAATTGTAGAAGTCCAGATAGCGGCCAATCGAGGCGCGAGCGTCGCTGACGCTGTCGTAGGCCCGCAGATACACCTCCTCGTATTTGACGCTGCGCCACAGCCGCTCAACGAACACGTTGTCCCGCCAGGCGCCCCGGCCGTCCATACTGA
>NZ_SPQS01000102.1 GCF_004570865.1 Bradyrhizobium frederickii | reverse complement strand
TCCTTGGTCGCGCCCTGGATCTGGGCGATCTTGTCGCCGATCTCGCGGGTGGCTTCCGCGGTCTGGCTTGCGAGCGACTTCACCTCGGAGGCGACGACGGCAAAGCCGCGGCCGGCTTCGCCGGCGCGCGCGGCCTCGATGGTGGCGTTGAGGGCGAGCAGGTTGGTCTGGGCGGCGATGTTGGAAATCAGCTCGGCGACGTGCTCGATCTGCTGGGCGCCGTCCGAGAGGGCACGCACGATCGTGTCGGTGCGGCGGGCGCTGTCGACCGCGCGTCCGGTGACCTCTGCGGATTGGGTGACCTGGCGGCTGATCTCGGTGATGGAGGAGGAGAGCTCCTCGGCGGCGGCCGCGACGGTCTGGACACGCTGACTGGCTTCGGTGGCGGCCGTGCCGACCAATGCGGCGCGGCGGTTGGTGCCTTCGGCGGTCGAGGACATCGATTTGGCGGTATGCTCGAGCTCGCCGGAGCCGGAAGCCATCAGGCCGACCAGCTGGCCGACGGAGGCATCGAAGCGGTCGGCAAGCGCGATCAGGGCGTCGCGCTTCTCCTGCTCGGTGCGCGTCTTGGTGGCGGCCTGTTCGGCCTCCAGCGCGCGGGCCGTCAAAGCTGTCTGCCTGAGCACCTCGAGGGTCTCTGCCATGCGGCCGATCTCGTCGCCGCGGTCGGTTTCCTCGACAGGCTTGTCGATGGCGCCTTCGGAAATCTCCTGCATGCGGTTCTTCTGGCGCTCCAGCGCGCTGAGCACATCGCGGGCGATCAGCCACGACAGTGCCGCCATCAGCAGCATCAGGCCCGTGCCGATCGCGGCAAGCTCCAGCGTCAGCGCACGCACGTCGGCGTCGATGTCGTCGACATAGAGGCCGTAGGCAATCGCGACGTTCCATGGTGCAAAGTGGCGCGCGAACACCAGTTTGCGAACCGGAACGGTCTCGCCCGGACGCGGGAAGAGATAGGACAGGATCGCGCCTTCAGGCGCCTGCTTGGCCGTGCTGACCGTGGCATCGCCGATCACGATGCCATTGGCATCCTTGATCCCGTTATTCTTGCCCTCGAGCTGAGGCGCGCCGCCGTTCATCATAACGGTTGAATCGGCGGTGTAGACGACTGGATAGCCCTGGCCACCGTTGAACTTCATCTGCCGGCCGCGCAGCTTGAATTGGGTTTGCGCATCGGCGAGCGTCATCTTGCCCGCGGTCACCTCGTCCTGAAGCGATTGCGCGAATCCGTGCAGCAGATCGACCGCCGTCTGCATCTGGCGTGCGCGATCTTCGAGCATGCGGGTCTTGCTGAGATAGCTCGACCCGACGATGAGAGCGGTGACGGTCAGCGCCGCGAGACAGACCATGCTGGCGAGCTTGGTGCGGATCTTCAGGTGACTGAGCAGCGACATGACGGCCTCGGGAACGGTTGTAGAATGCTTGTTCTCGCGCAGCCGTATCAGGAAGTTCTTACCATTCCTGAACGCAGGAGATGTCGCGTTCAGGCGCTCCGCAATCGGCGCAGCCGTGGACACGCATATGCAGGTGTGAGGTCGACGACTGCGGCGACGTGTCCAGAAAATATGGATCGTGATCGTGTTTATGTGGTCGAGCGTCGGCTCAATCGATGCATCGATTCGTCGATGCATCGTCGTGTTCGGGTCACGGATGTCGCGCGGCTCACGCCGCGCGCACGCCTGCCAGGAACGTCCCGACTTCGCCGGAGAGCTGTTCGGCCTGCTTGGAGAGGTTGCTGGCCGCGGCGAGCACCATGCCGGCGGCATTGCCGGTCTCGTTCGCGGCGGTCGAGACGCCGCCGATATTGGTGGTGACCTCCTTGGTCGCCTCCGCGGTCTGCGAGACGCTGCGGGCGATCTCGGCGGTGGCGGCGCCTTGCTCCTCGATCGCGGCCCCGATCGAGGTGGCGATGCGGCTGACCTCCTCGATGGTGGCGGTGATGCCGCCGATGGCGTCCACGGCCTCCTTGGTCGCGCCCTGGATCTGGGCGATCTTGTCGCCGATCTCGCGGGTGGCTTCCGCGGTCTGGCTTGCG
>NZ_SPQS01000101.1 GCF_004570865.1 Bradyrhizobium frederickii | reverse complement strand
GTACTGCAGCTCCGTGCTCTCCTGGTGCTGGCGCACCTGGTTCACGGATGACTGCCGCACATAGACGTAGGCCAACTTGGCTCGGTGTGTGCGGTCGTGAGCCGCTCGTCAGAGATGTTCGAGCTGATCAGCACGACCCAGTCCCCTTCCGGACGTGCCGGGAACCGCTTGCATTAGCCGCAGCAGCGTGGCGAGGATTTGAGCGATCTGGGTTTGCGTCGCGGTCGCGGAATCTCGGCCGTCGGACGGCCAGGTGGATTTGCCAACATCGGCAGGGGTCGATACGCAACGCGACCTGGAAGCGGTCGGTGGGTCATCGCGAATCACCTTCTCGTCGAGAAGGCTCAGACTCGCGCTCAAATGTTGCATCAATGGGATCAGCGTACGTGCACTGATGCGCGGCAGATCGGCGGCGTTCGGGCGGGAAGTGATTGGCGTCTCGGCAAGATCCGTCGACGCAATCCGAACTGCCCGCGGCCGGCCGTCCGGCAGCGCGACAACGACGTAGGCGGGACCGCGCCCCGACCGCTTCTTCAGCACCTCAAGCCGGTGCCCAAACAGAAAATGATGCGGGTCGGTGATCGTGACGTGAGACACGACCCGTTCCAAAATAGGGGCACTCTGTCGTGTTCGGTGACCCTACGCTCGCTGACGCCATCCTGGATCGTCTCGTCCATAACGCGCACCGCCTCCAGCTCGTCGGCGACGCATGCGAAAACGCAACGCTAAAACCATCACCCTTGACGAGCAGCCAGAACGCTGACTCTATGACCGCCTCGGCCGGAGCGGGCTGCTCACGATCGTCTGAATTCATCGCTCACGATCGCGCGAAATCGCTGCTCACCATCAGTGAAATATGCAGACACAGGCAGGTCTCCTGGGGTCACGCATGAATCTTCCGTATCGTGCCGTCAGCAAACACCTTGGTACGATGGGTGAATGAGTAACGCCTTCGCCCCCATACTGCGGGCTCGACCTTGCCCCATCTTTGGCCGACCTGTTCATCTGTGGGTTGCCCCTCGATTACAGCCCGATACTTCTCCTCAAACCCTTCGGATTCCGGATCGCTCCGGACACCCTGTCCTCCAAACGCTCTCGCGTCTGGCCAACGAGGCATTACCCCCGTCTTCGGATACGGTCCTCCTCATTCGAGCACCGAAGGGACTTCAACCCTCCTGATTCACGCGCTGCCCAGCGCACAGTATGGCGGGTCGACTCCCACGATGACGCTTTCGGAGCCTGCTCAGTGTTCACTCGCAAGTTGCGGCCCGCGCGGACCGATGTCCCCCAAAAGGGGCCTTTTCTCAGAGTGCTTCAGGTCATTCGTCGCCTCCTGACCCGCTCCGAGTACTTCCGGCTGGAGCGAGAGTTCGCCGGCCTGGATTTTCACCAGGGAGAACAGTGCGCCTTGGCAAGGCACACACACCAACACAGTCGAGAACGCCATCCGGCCAGTTTGCCTGACCAGGAAAAATGCGCTTTTCGCTGGTCATGAAATCGGGGCAGAAAACTGGGCCTTGCTCGCGTCGATCGTCGCCACCTGCAAGCTCAACGACGTCAACTGCGGATTCCGATGATCTCGCCCGGGTGTACCGATTTGATCTCGCCCAGGATTCCGAGATGATCTCGCCCACCCTTCCGATTTGATGTCGCCCGGGGCGCGAGGCGTTCTGGCTGTGTGGTTTCTGGCATCGGCGAAGCCGCGTGGTCAATCTTGAATCGCGGCTCGAAAGACTTGTTTTTTGCTGCTCCTGCTGTGATGGGGTGGACGCCCCTCGACGGCATCGATGTGCCAAAGTGAAGGGTGTTGAACCGTCACAAATGAGGAAGCGTCCATGAACGAAGTTAGCACGATTGGACTAGACTTGGCGAAACATGTTTTTCAGGCACATGGCGCAGACGCTAGCGGCGGTGTTGTTTTCCGCAAACAGCTGCGTCGTGACAAAGTGCTGGGTTTCTTTGCCCAGCAGCCTGCGTGCCTGGTAGCGATGGAAGCCTGCGCCAGCTCTCATTACTGGGCTCGTGAGCTTGGCAAGCTGGGTCACACCGTGCGTCTGATTCCACCGTCCTATGTAAAGCCGTTTGTTAAGCGTCAGAAAAACGATATG
>NZ_SPQS01000011.1 GCF_004570865.1 Bradyrhizobium frederickii | reverse complement strand
CATCAGTATGGACGGCCGGGGCGCCTGGCGGGACAACGTGTTCGTTGAGCGGCTGTGGCGCAGCGTCAAATACGAGGAGGTGTATCTGCGGGCCTACGACAGCGTCAGCGACGCTCGCGCCTCGATTGGCCGCTATCTGGACTTCTACAATTGCCGCCGTCCACATTCGAGCCTTGACGGCAGCACACCGGATCAAGCCTACTTCACCCCGCTGCCGCTCCGCACGGCAGCCTAACCCCGGCAGAGGCTCCACTTATCGACGCGGATATTCTGTTCAGACAACCGGGGCCAGCTCAATCTCTACTGGTTTGGTCCTTACTATAATATGCTAACGTGCCCAACTGTCCAAGCGTTTGCATTGACAGCTACGTCGTGAAGCCGCCAATGGTTGGCACGTGAGCTGCAGGATCGATGTGCATAACCGCAGCCTGCGCAATCATCTGGTATGACAACGGCGAAAGTAGACCGAGGTTATAGTGTCAAGAATTACAATTAGCATCATAATTACGAACTACAATTATGAGCGCTACGTTGGCCAAGCGATTGAGAGCGCTCTTCATCAGACGCGGCCTGCTGACGAGATCATTGTCGTAGACGACGGCTCGACAGACGGATCGCGCCGGATTATTTGCTCTTATGGGAATCGAATAACGCCCATTTTTCAGGCGAACGAAGGCATCAAATCGATTTCGAACACTGGCTACGGCCACTCGAATGGAACGCTGATCATCTATCTCGACGCAGATGACGTCCTGTACCCAAAGGCCCTCGAGCAAGTTGAGAAAATGTATAGTCCCGGGGTCGCAAAAATTCAATTCGATCTCGATGTGGTCGATCAAAATGGCTCATCTCTGGGCCGGCGCTACTGCAATTTCCCGAGACCAATAAGCGCCGCGGAGACTGCTGCATACTTTGAACGATTTGGCACCTACACCTGGCCCGTCACGTCGGGAAACGCCTACTCTCGATCGTTTCTGGAAAAAGTGATGCCACTCACTCCACCAGTTTCCCACGATGGCGCACTCAACACGATCGCGCCACTCTATGGACTGGTTCAGACAATCATCGAGCCACTTGGCCAATATCGGCTTCACAATCGCAACATCAGTCGAATCAACGACACTGGGCAGATCAACATCGTTCCAGATTTTGCGTCGCGCATACGAATCAGGAAGCAGGAGTTTGAGATACTGCGCGAGCACGCGCGCCGGGTCGGAAAGCCGCTGCCACACAACGACTTGCTCGATCATGAACTGGTGTTCGTGAACTACCGTATTATGGCCCGGAAGCTAGAGCACGAAGATGGGACAGACGCAGATCGCCCTCTTATGGGGCTTTGGTGGAAGGCCATCTTAGTAATATGGCACGGCCCATATGGATACGGGACCGCCATAAAGCATTTGGTTTGGGTCTGCTCACTGGCGTCCCTCCCCAACCGTTTAGCGCGACTCCTGATCCATGCGCGCTACAGTCGAGCTCGCCCGCTTTCGGATCTTCGCAAGCTCCTTAGCTTTGCCCGCCTGTCAACCTCGCCCTGAGCTTGGGTCCGACCACAATGAACATTCTCTGGATTTCCGGCCGCTTACCGGGTCCGCTCTTCAGCGGCGATGCGCTATACTCTGCCGGCCTGATCAAGGCGCTCGCGACGATGGAAGACGTAACGCTTTGCGTTCTTGGGAATCGAAGAGACAACACCTCGGATTTTACGAAGGCAATCGGTTCTCAGCGCGTCGAGTTCGTGGACTTTCCGCCCCCGCTTCGCTCCGACGCGTGGAGCATAGTATCCAGCCTGCCAAAAGATGCGTTCAAACTGGCTACGCCAGATCTGCAAGCGGGACTTATCAAACTCTTAGCCCGCGATTGGGATTGGATCATAGTCGATCACGCTAACTCTGCCGGGCTCCTTCCAACAATCTTGGCCAGGCGAGGAAAAGCACGGCTCTGCTACATTGCCCACAATGCTGAAGGAAAAATTCGCCCCGAGATTGCAGCCAGCGAGACCGCCTTGCTGGTCCGTACAGCCATGCGTCTCGATGCCGAGAAATATCGGAGACTCGAGAATACGGTAGTCTCGGCGGCAGATTCCATCATCTGCATTTCCGATGCTGACGTTGGTTACTTCTCGTTGGCAAAGAACGTTCAAGTCGTCCCTCCGGTCTATTTGGGCCTATCAACTCCTTCTATAACCATTGGCGCCTCTCGTCCGAGGAGATTGCTTCTGCTGGGATCCTTCGAATGGCGTGCCAAACAACGAAACTTGGAAAGCATAATAAAAATGGTCGGGCCACAACTAAAGAAGAGCGATATTCATCTAGACGTTGTGGGCGCAGTGCCGCGTGAGGTGACGCAGCAGGTTTCTTCCACGGCTTCATTGGTGACGTTCCACGGGCAGGTGGGCGACGTTCGAGAATTGTTTCAATGCGCTCGCGGCGGCCTTGTCGCCGAAACGCTCGGGGGCGGCTTCAAACTCAAAGTACTAGACTATGCGTTTCAGGGGTTGCCTATATTCGGGCTGCGAGGAGCGCTCGCCGGCACGACTGCAGAGGAACAGTCTTGCATGTTTCTAGCCGACAGCCTCGACGATCTCGGCGCAACGATTGTCGAAAACATCGATGACACCGATCGATTGCACCGCAGCCAGCGTAAACTGCACGAGCTAGCATCCAATCGCTATGGCTTGGAAATGGGCGCACGGCGATTGAGGGACGTTTTTTTTGCGAAAGCTTGAAAGGACCAATCTCGCACTACGAAGCATTGCGGACGATAGTATTCTCCAACCGAGCTCAGCATCTGCCTTTGACAATGACAGACAACCAATCCGCCTCTCCTGCCTCGATTAGTCGGCGTTCGATTGAAGGGCGTGAAGTCCAACTAGATGCTGTTGGTAGCTTTGCCCTTAATGCCTCAATCCTGTCTATTATGTTCTGCTCGCAGATTGCGGTCAACATCGGTGAGTTTCCCGCATCGGTCGATTTCTTTTGTTACTTGCTTTTCGCCGCCTATCTGCCGCTGTCAGGATTTGCGACCCTAAGCACGAAGACCTTTCTCTTACTTCTTCTCGCAGCAATACTTGCTTGCTACCGAATGCTCTCGCCAAACAGTCTCTCATCGTGGTCCTCTTTATCGCTTTTGTTCGTCCTCTACGCGCCATTTTGCCTAAGCATACAACCAAGGAGTGGGATCGAGCAGGTCGGGAAGGCTATTCAAGCTAAATTCATCCTGGTCGCCTGTATCATCGCAGTAATCGCAGACGTGCAGCTCGTCCTGATTAATCTATTCAGAGGAACAACGTACTTTTCGAATATTGCCCTTGTCCTGCCGGAAGCAATTCGCGGTGCCGGCAACTATGCTTTCGTTCGAGAGGGCGGCGGCATTATCAAAGCCAACGGATTCTTTCTTAGAGAATCGTCCACTTTGTCAGTAATGACCGCCATTGCACTGATGCTAGAGTTCTTCTCTAGGAGGCGACGGCTTGTTCTTTGCATCCTAATAGCAGGCCTACTCGCTTCGGTTTCAGGCTCCGGATTGCTCATTGTTCTATTTGGCTTTCTACTTCCCACGAGTGTTCGTCAACTGCCGTTGTTCGTACTGGGGCTGGTCTTCGTATTCGTAGTTCTCATTTACGGCTCGGAGATCCCGGTGTTAAACCTTTGGTTGGACCGCACATCAGAGTTTGAAACTCCTGGATCGAGTGGATACGCACGTTTCGTAGCACCTTTCCAAATGCTGGAACGCAACCTCGATGATGGAGCATCAACCTGGCTTGGAGCTGGCGCAGGCACCTATCTTCGCACCGTTGCCGTGCTACAGCTGAAGTATGAGATCAATGACCCCACTTGGGCCAAGCTCATTTACGAGTACGGAGTCGTCGGCTTTCTATTTTTTTCGATGATTTTCATCCTCAGGCTCTATTCGAGCTCTCTCCAGAGGGCGGTCTGTGCGGCGCTATTTTATGCCTGGATGAGCGCCGGCAGCGTCCTGAAGCCTGACTTTGTTTTCATGACCTGGATATTGACTTTAGTCTCGCTCCCTCGAAATGACAGAAAGACCAAAGCAAGTGCCAAACCAGAGATTCTCGTACCCGATCCACGCCGACCTACGTATACCGCCTCCTAAGAAACAGCCGCGATTTCAATTTGGCAGTCAGCTGAGGCTTACCTAAAGATGGAATCGAGGAGTGCGTCACCTGGCGATTTTCTGCTCCGAAGGCCAACGACCCAAGGCTACTGCGCAGCGTCTTTACACCTTCAGCAACATGGACAACTTCTACGATTGGGCTTCCTTGATCCAAAGAGCCGTGGCTTACATCTCGCAAAAGAGGATGCGAACCTTTAGTTGATCGGCTATCGTCCCATTGGAAAATGACGAAGATTACTGCGATAGGAGTTCTAATTGTCTCTTCGACGGGCCGCTATTAGCTCAGTCATATGGAGCGCGCTTGAGAATGGAAGCGTTACTATCGTCTCTTTCTTATCACTCATAATCTTCGCCAAGCTGCTCAGCCCTAGTGACTTCGGGGTGTATTCGATTGCGCTCGCAGTTATTGAAGTTGTCGGCATTTTTACAAACATGTTTTTCCATGACGCATTGGTGCGACAGGTAAATGCCACGGACGACCATTTCAACAGCGCGTTCAGTTTATCGATTGTCCTAGGTTGCCTCTTTTTCGCTCTTCTTTATGCAGTGTTTCCATTCTGCACACTTCTAATCGATGACTCGCGCATCGCAGCGGTTGGTCGGGTCATGGCTTCTGCATTGTTGTTTTCGGCACCTGCAGCCATCTTGAATGCCCGACAGGTTCGCAAATTCGGTTTCAGGATTTTGGCGCTGCGTAGCGTGTTTGGCCGCCTCGCGGGTGCCGCCCTGGGCATCCTCGCGGCCTTTCTCGATCTTGGAATATGGGCTTTGGTCATCCAGTTTTTATCGATGACGGTACTCGGGACTCTCACCTTACTTGCATTTAGTGAGTGGCGACCGCGCCCTATGATTAGACTGGCGCCGATCGTCGACCTACTAGAGTACAGCTTTGGTTCTGTAATTGCGCTTGCTTCGAACTTTCTTACTAAGCGCGCCTTCATTTTTTTTGCCGGGACCTTCCTTGGAGTCGAGCAGGCAGGATTCTTGAATTTGGCGTTCAGGCTCGTCGATACGGTTTGGGCAATTTCAGCCACGGCTGTTTCCCAAGTGCTGCTGCCAACAATGGCTCGCTTGCAGCAAGACGCGCAAAGAACTCTGGAGGCTTACAGAACGGCGTTGGGGTTAGGTTGTCTGGCCCTGTTTCCGATCTTTTGCGGAATAGGACTGGTTGCACCCGAACTCATCTTAGCGCTATTTGGCAACAAGTGGCTCCCTGCTGCAGAACCCGCCTTCTGGTTGGGCCTGCTAGTTTTTGCCCAGTGCCCTAGAATATTCTGCACGTCGCTCTTGAGCGTGGGCGGACAGGTAGCGACTGTAAGTATGACAAACTTATTGACACTCACCTATATGGCGGCGGCGATCAGCCTAACTCGACTGCCATCGATTCCTTGGGCCCTTGCAACTTGGTGCAGCAGCGAGCTGTTAAACTTTCTTCTTCTACAATACTTTGCTTATCGCCGCTTTGGCATCTCATTCGGTCAATTTGTCGGTGATGTGGCGCCATC
This sequence comes from Bradyrhizobium frederickii, assembly GCF_004570865.1. Classification (GTDB taxonomy): domain Bacteria; phylum Pseudomonadota; class Alphaproteobacteria; order Rhizobiales; family Xanthobacteraceae; genus Bradyrhizobium; species Bradyrhizobium frederickii. Next base: position 267,132 of record NZ_SPQS01000011.1, on the reverse strand, counting down.
GACGATCGCTTCATGTATGATGATTATCGTCGTCATGGTGGCACGCGCACGGATGCCAGAGAGCGGGCCTATGCTTACATTATTGTTGTTGTTCTGTGCGGGACTGCTTGCCTATTTCCTATCATTAGCTGTATTCGGGAGACGATCGACGTTTCGATTGGCTCGGACGATTTTGATGAAACGCGGCGAGTGATATCATGCGTTCTGCCCGAAATAGCTCCATCAGTTCGAATTACTATCAAACCCTAAGTCAGGTGCAGGAGCGCCCGGTCTACGGTATTGCGTCGGGGCGCCGGACTTAAATGAACATTGAACCCGAGCTCGTCACAGTCATCATCTGCAACTACAACTACGCGGATTTTGTAGGGGAGGCGATCGCTAGCGCCCTTGCGATTGATTGGCCGAATGTAGAAGTTATCGTTATTGACGATGGCTCCACCGATAGCTCGCAACGCGTGATTGAAAAGTATGTTCCGCTCGGAGTGCGAGCTATCTTTGGCTCAAAGCAAGGCCAAACGGCTTCTGCAGAGCGGGCGTATAACGAAAGCCATGGCGCTTGGATATTATTCCTCGATGCGGATGATACAGTACATCCGGCAATCGTCCGGGAAGCCGTAGGAGTGATGAAACCTGGCTGGTCGATGATCCAGTTTCAAATGTCGACAATCGATGAAGCCGGTCGCTCTTTAGGCACTGTTTTCCCAAAGTACCGGAGCGACGTGACGCCTGACCTTATTCGCTATTGGGTTTCGCATACTGACAGTTATCCCACCCCTCCGAATTCAGGAAATTTCTTAGCGCGAGACTTCTTGGAGAAAATTTTCCCATTAGAAAAAGGCATGGATCGCGCCACAGACAGCTACTTTCTTTCTACTGCACCAATCTTGGGGGACGTGCTTACAGTACGTAAGCCGCTCGCCTCATACAGAATCCACGGCAGAAATTTGGGAGCTCAGTCGACAACTCTCAGCTTGAAGAAGGTTGCGACCGATTTGCAAAGGCACATCACTCGGTGCAACTATGCGACGAGATTGGCTGCAAAGTTTGGGGTAGTACTCGCAGCGGATCGATGGCGTTACGGGTTCTACAATTTGGCCATGAGGCTGACGTCTCTGCGACTAGATCCATCACGTCATCCGATACCGAACGATACGATTGCAAAGTGCCTTAGGGACGCAGTTCTTGCGTTAATTACGCCACAAGGATTAACTCTATTTCGGCATATTGGAATTTTCATATGGCTTGTTGCTGTTGCCTCATTTCCCGAACCCCTTGCACGTCGTATCGTCTCTTGGCGGTTTGTCCCATCATCGAGACCGGACCTACTGCGTCGATTAATGCAAGCCGCTTAGCGCCGGCTTTCGGCGAAACATCGACCAAGAAGAGGCTAGCGCAACGGTCATGTCAAAATTACTGATGCCGGGCAGGATGCTATGTCAAAGGATAGTGCGCAGCTTTCGGTAATCATCTGCAACTACAACTATGCTCAATTTGTAGGGAGCGCAATTCGCAGCGCCCTTGCTATAGATTGGCCTCGCGTAGAAGTCATCGTTGTTGACGACGGTTCGACCGACGACTCTCCCGAAATCATAAAGCAATTTGCCGAAGATGGAGTGAAGGTGCTCCTTCGACCCAATAGAGGTCAGGCGCGGGCCGCCGAAGAAGGATTCCTGTGCAGCTCCGGCGATTGGATTATATTTCTCGATTCGGATGATCTGCTGGATTCTTCAATCGTCCAAGAAGGCATTAAGGTCATGACGCCGGGTTGGTCGATGATCCAGTTCCAAATGAGAGTCATAGACAATGGTGGGATCGCTGTTGGAAACTGTTTCCCAAAATACTTGGCGAGCGCTACGCCAGAGCAGATCCGTAGTTGGGCGTCAGAAACGGATTGCTACCCAACTCCTCCCACTTCAGGGAATCTGCTCTCTCGAGAATTCTTAAGAAAGCTCTTTCCCTTAAACGCAGGCTTCGATAGAGCGGTGGATAGTTATTTCCTCTCTACTGCTCCGTTTCTTGGTGATGTCATAAGCATCAGTAAGCCGCTCGTTTCGTACCGGGTTCACGGGGCGAATGATGGCGCTCAAACCCATCTCGATCTCTCAAGGATCAGACGTGACCTTGCGAGACATCTCGCGCGCTGCGAATATGCAACGAAAGTTGCTTTCGAGCATGGCGTACCCCTAAATCCGAGCCGCTGGAGGTATGGCTTCTACAACTTGGCAATGCGAATAGCCTCACTGCGACTCGGCCGGGATCAACACCCGCTCGCGGAAGATAGCGTTGCTAGATGTCTGGCCGACGGAATGAGGTCCCTCGCAAGGGCTCAAGGTTTGAGCGCGGGCCGGCAGATCGGGATGTTTCTTTGGCTGATTTCGGTTGCACTCCTACCCAGTTCAATAGCTCGTAATCTCGTCTCTTGGAGGTTTGCTCCGCTTTCCCGCCCGCGGTGGCTTCAGAAATTCATTCAATCGGCTTAAAGGCTTTTCAAGCTAGTCATTTCTGTAAAATCGAATATCGAAAGATCTTTACTCCCGTCATCGTCCCCAAAATTACGTCGGATCTACCATAGCTGCCGATAGCTGCATCCGTGCACCGCTCTGAGTTGGTGTAGCAGACCTTGATCTTGATCATCCTGGAACAGTTGTTCTTAACACTGACGACGTGATCGATGAGGTTCGAATTGACAATATGCGCTCGCGCTGCAGCTTCGACATCCAAACAGGGCCGACCGAGTGCATCGCGAGCGGTCGGTGAGTTGGATGGATCGGCAGCGCCCTGCATCGTCAACCTGGGCGTGGTCGAGCTGCTTGTCTGAGCAAAGACATCACGCTTTTCCGTGGTAATGATAAGTGCAACAATGAAGATACAAGCTGCAATTCTCAAACTGAGATTGAAAGTCATCGCCGCGATAATCCGCTGATTTCGACGCCCGGCACACTCACGCTGACCCCGTCGTAGGCAAGCGCTCTGGCAAATGTCTCGCGCGAGTTGATATCGACCTGCGAAAGGCTTGCCAGCAACCGGTCCCTGTGGGCCCAGCCGACGGTTGCTAGATTGGCAGAAGCGCTGTCCGTGAAGCCGCTACGGACCATTGCCACAAATTCCGACACTACCTTTTCCTGCAGTGGCTCATTCAATCGTGCGAGAATAGCAAGAGCCAGCTTATTGCGCCGTAGTGCAATCCAGCCCTCCATCGCAGCCAACTCATATGATTGGTCGAGGTAGCGCAGGCTCCTCTCCTCAAAACCGTTCCGAAGGTTGCTACCCCAATAGAGCATGAGCCACAGATAAGCGTCGGAAGGGTTAAGGCAGAGCGAGAGTTTCACCTTCTGCTCGGCAGCCGTCAGCTCTCCATCAGATTCTTCCAGGCTTGTTGGCTGCATTGTCTTCTCCGCGATACGAAGCTTGATAAGCGCTTCCGCGCGTTCAAGAGCGGAGTGATTCAGGGTCTGTCTCGCCTCGCGATCAATATTTACCAATACACTTGTTAGAACTCCTGGTTTGAAGTGCTGCCCAGCGATGATGGACTCAATCACACTGCGGGCAGGAACTGCTCGCCAGAAGGACGGGAAAGCGAAGAACGACCAAAGCGAACCGGCAAAGCCGAGCAGCAGCAAGGCCCCGCGGACGCCAACTTGCGTGACGTATCGACCACTACTCGCCATACCCGTACCGGGCGTAGTACTTCTCGTAGTAGTAGCGTCCTTGATAAGACTCGTAGCGAGCGAGCAGCTTGGTATCAGCCTTGTTCAACACCACGCCGAGAAGCTTATTCTTGACCTCTGGTGCGCCTCGCAGGTTATGGAGCACGACGTTCTTGTTCGTCTTCCCCCACTCGACCACGTAAATATAACCATCGACATAGGGCGAGGTGACGCGCGCGTCGACAACAGGCGCCATTGGCGGCATGTCGAGTACCACATAATCAAACTTCGAACGCAGAAAGCCCATGAGCTCGCGCATTGGCTTAGAACCTAAGACTTCATTGGTATGGAGCAGCTTCGAAGTCGCGCCAGCTGGTAGAATCGCGAGCTTGGTTTCCGGGTCGATCACTAAGACATTTTCGAGCTGCTCCCTCTGCGCTACAACATCGACCAGTCCCGCTTGCGCTTCCGGCACCAACTCACGCGACAGCGACGGATTGCGAAGGTCAGCATCGATCAAGATTACTCGGGCACCCCCATGCGCCATAAGCTGCGCGAGATTTGTAGAAAGAGTGCTCTTGCCTTCATTCGGCAGTGTCGAGGTCACCGCCAGAATGCGGTTCTCACGCACGATAGAGTTAAAGTCCACTGCCACCTTGAGGGAGCGTATAGCTTCGGAGAAGCGGGACAAGGGATTGTCCACGACGTAGCGTAACAGGTCAGACTGCGGCTCGTCCGTCTTTTTAACGAACTTATGGGGGACAATCGAGAGCGCCGTGACTTCGCGAAGCGACGGAAGCATGGCAATGCAATTCGTGCCAAGAGTTTCCTCCACCTGCCGCGCGGTTCGGAACACATTATCAGTGATCTCGCGCGCTATCGCAGCGCCGAAGCCGAGCAGCAGGCCTGCCACCAGCGCCGCAATAAGAATGATTGAGGACTTTGGAGAGCTCTTCGCCAGTGGCGGCGTGGCCGCGCTGATGATACGTGCTTCCGTTATAGGAAAGGATTGCTGCTGCACTGATTCCATATAGCGCTGCAGGAAGTTGTCGTACATCGCCTGGTACGACTGAGCGTTGCTCTCGAGCTCGCGCAACTGGATCTGCGCCTGGTTCGTGAGCTGCGATTCCGAAACGACGCTGGCGAGACTCGACTTGATTGCATCCTCGCGAGTCTGCGCAATGTCGTAGTCACTCTTGTAGGATTCTTGGATACGCTTGAGCTCGTCTTGGATGTTTTTCTTGATTTCTGCCATCTGCCGGCGAAGATTGACTGCAGCCAAGTGCTCCGCGCCATATTTCATGGCCCAGATGGATTCCTTGGATGCCATGTCGACGTATTGCCCCCGCAGCTTGACGATGGTGTCGTTCTTTAGCGCGTCGCCGACGTTAGCATCCGGGATTCCTTGCTTAACGATGTCATTCATGCGGTCGAGACGCGCCTTAGCCTCAGCCGTCGCCGCATGCGCCATAACCAACTGACTGTTGACCTCCGCGAGTTGCTGCTCGTTCATCAGTCGCCCGCCGCTATCGACAATGTTGTTGGCGATCTTGAAATCCACCACCGCCTTCTGAGCGACCGAGGCTTGCGTCCGCAATTCCTTGATCCGGTCCTGAAGCCAGACGCTGGCGCGACGAGTGGCCTGATATTTCGCCTCGAGCTGATCAACGATGTAGGCGTCAGCGACAGCGTTCGCGATGCGTTCGGCCTTTTGCGGATCACGCGAGGTGAAGCCGATCTCCATCACATAGGTGAGGCCAAGCCGCCTAATGGTGCGGTTGCCAGCGAATCGCTCCAGCGCCTTGCGCCTCAGCTCGAATTCCGATGGTGCGCTGGCCGAGGAGAACAGGCCCGTGACCGGGCTCATGATGGCCCCGAGCAGGCCAGCACCGCTGCCGGTGAACTCCGGATCTTCCGTAAGGTGCAGGTCGCGGATCACCGCGAGGCTGATGTTCTCGGATTTCAGGATCTCGACCTGGGTTTCTACCGTCGCGGAATCGATCGTTACATCGCCCAGCATCGATTGCTGCTGGAACAGCTGCACCTTGCGGGTGTCGATCACCATCGAGGCCGTGGAGGTGAACAGCGGCGCGGCGGTGAAGAGATAGAGCAGCGCCAGGATCACGCAGGCGGAGACGATCGCTATGATGGTAGGGAATTGGCGGCGGATGATGTCGAGATAGGAGGTCAGCGTCTGCGACGGAGAGCCGTCGGCCTCGGCGAAATCACGGTTGATCTCCGAGGTCGGCTTGTTCACCTGCAACATCTAGCAATTCCTGAAAATGGATCGATCTGTCGTCTTGAGATCAATGCTGGCCAAAAGCCTGATGCCTGCGGAGCAAACCCGATGCCATAACCCGCGCTGCGCGCAACACTAGCACAAGCCTGCCTGCAATTGAACGCGGTGGATACACTGCACAGCACGGCTTGTGCGACATTTTGCATGAACCTTAACGGCGCAAAAGCAAAGCGGCGCCGCTGGCGCCGCTGCCGTGAGGTGTCATGGACCAGCCGCTGGGACGGGGTCGATCAGCGCGGGCTGACGCTGTTCGTGCTGCCAGTGACGCCGCCGCTGCCCCCGTTGGGCGCGCTATTCCCGGTCGTGTTGTTACCAAACACGACGACACCGCCGCCACCACCGCCCGTGGGGAAGCCGTTGCCCGTGGGGCCGCCTGCGCCGGTGCCGCCGCCAGCGCCGCCGCCGGTCGCGGCGATCGCGACGTCGCCGGTCGCGGCCTGGTAGGCGGCGATCACGTCGGGGTTGCCGGTGCCGGCGATCGCGGCTTGGATCTCGTTGGCGTAGGCCTGGTCCTGCTGCGCGGCCATGCGGGCAACCTGGGCGAGGCCGGCGACGATCGCACGCATCTGGTCGGTGGTGGTCGCGGGATCCTTCAGCAGCGCGATCAGGCCGGGCACCGTGGTGGGATCGGAGGCGCCGAGATCGCGCACGCGCGAGATCAGCTGCGGGCCGCCGGTCGGATATTGCTGCAAGAGGCTGTTGGGAGCGGCCTTGAACTCGGAAATGACGGTGGCCGGCAGCTGGCGCTGCGGCGGATAAATGGCGGCGCTGGCGGCCGTCGCAATCGTCGCGGCGAGAGCCGCGGCCGCAGCCATGCGAAGCGCGATTCTGATAACGCTCATAAACCAACCTCCAAAAAATCAGCTGCCCCGATGTGCTTCCTCGGCCCGGGCAAATGGCTGTGCTGTGCAGGAACCTATCCGAAGAAAAAAGGACTGTCCATTTATTCTAAAGACTTCGTAAACGGCGCAAATGCTTCAAATCTAGACACTTTTGTGAAGCTCGGGCTTCGCTCGCGGGGCTGGCGCCGCGGTTGCGGGCGGCCCTCGCCTCGCCGGCTGGTGGAGACGGCATCGGCCGTGGATCGGCCTTCTCGGCTCGAGAAGGATTGCGAAAGGCCCGCGCCGAAAAGTGCAAAGAACGGAATGCTGTAGCCGGGCACCTGCAACGTGAAGTCGAGGCACGAATGCAGCAGCGACAGCGTTGCGGTCGCCGCCGCCGCCAGCGGGATGATGACATCGCGGCGGCGTCCGAACACGCCCCGCGCCAGCACCAGCAGCATGATGGCCCAGCCGAGCGCGATGAGCAGTGCCATCGGGATGCCCACCTCGGAGGCAAGCTCGAGCGGCGTCGAATGCGCCGCGTCCCAGATGCCGCGAATCGAGATGTTGGGGCTGCGGTAGGGCGGGAAGGCCCATTGGAAGGTGCCCATGCCGGTGCCTACCCAAGGATTGTCGGCGATGATTTTGAGCGTCGATTTCCAGGCCTCGATGCGGCCCTCGTCGACCAGGCCCTGGCTGTCGAAGCGGCTGGAGACGCGGCCGCCGAGCAGCTGCAACAGGCCGAGCGCGACCGCGGCGCCGGAGCCGAGCGAGATCCAGATGCCGGTGCGCGGCGGCAGGTCTTTCCTCAGGAACAGCGTGAACGAGACGATCATCGCGAGCAGCGACAGGCCGACGCCGGCGCGCGAGGTCGTCATGAACATCGCCATCAGGCAGATCAGCAGGCAGGTCAGCTGCGGCAGGATCTGTTTCGGCGGGATCGCGCGCAGATCGAGCGACAGCCGCCGCCATTCGATGTGCCGCTCCGGCAGCCGGCGGCGCACGTCCTCCAGGATCAGGAGCATCCAGATCAATGCGCAGGAGCCGAAATAGGCCGCCGCGGTGTTGCGGTTGATGAAAGTGCCGGTGACGCTGCCGAGATAAGCGGTCTTGTCGCGCCACAGGATCATGGTGGGCTCGATCAGGAACGAGAGCACGCCATAGAGCGCGTAGGCCGCGCCGGAGATCGCGAGCACCCACAGCAGGCGGCGGGCGCGGTCGCGGTTCGCCCCGACGGTGATGCCGAGCACGATGGCAAGGATGTTGGCCAGCGGCGCGCCGAGCGCGAAGAACGCCTCGTTCTTGACGATGGAGGCGGACGGGGCGATCGGCACGCCGAGCAGATCCGAGGCCTGCTTCCAGATCGGCTGGAACGGCGCGACCAAGGGATGATCGGACAGCTGCTCATGCAGCACGAAGGCGTAAGCAGCAACGATGACGCCGATCCCGGCGAGCAGCCACAGATGCGGCCTGCGCAAATCGCGCGTCGGCGCGAACATCACCGCGATCCCGAGGCACAGGCACCAGAACGCGATCGACAGATCGTTGGTCGAGCCGAACGGGAACGGCGCGCCGGCCGCCACGAAGAACAGGATGACGGTCGCGGGCAGGCTCCATGACCAGCGAATCCTGGACCAGCGTATGTGGGGAGGCCAAAGGCGCATCGTCGTTGTTGGGGCTAGCTTTGCTTGAGCTTCTAGAGGAAGCAATCAATGGGATAGATCTTCACATCGACGTTGAGGCGGCTGTTCCGGGTCTGCGCCCGGAAGGCGTAGAATAGCCCAAAGCTATCACTCCCCGGATCGAGTTTTATTCCGGGGGTTAATTCGTCGGGCGGCACCAGCACGCCGATGTGCCGGTTGATGGCCGAAATCTCGATTCGGCCCTCGCCTTCCGCAAAATGCCCAGCGAGCTGGGTCACGGTGACCTTCGGCAGGCCGCGGCGCTGATGGCAGACCTCCTCCTCCCAGAGCTTGGTCTGCTGCACCAGCGGTTGGCCCGCGCCATCGGGGACGACGATATCCGGGAAAGACGGGCGCAGCATGCCGAAGAACTTGCTCTCCTTGGAGTTCGCCGACAGGCGGACGGTAAAGGACAGCTCGCCCTTGGCGCCCTTGAGGCGCGACAAGATCGGGGCATCAGGCTCGGCAGAGACCATCACGTCGATCCTGTGACGGACGCCGAGCTCTGCGGCGGCGCCGAGAGCCGTTCCGGCCGATGCAAGCCCGAGAGCGATCAAGACGAGAGCCGGCAGGCGGCCAAACGTTCGAAAGCGCATGAAGCTGAAGCCCCTTGCAACGCTGCGGGTGAGCGGCGCGACGTACTCAGTGGCGCCTTGTTCCCAGCGGTATCCCCGCGGCCCCGACCATACCGATGGGATCGCGAAACGAAAATGGCACCGGGACAAAGCCCCGGTGCCATCGCTGTTGGTCGATCAAGTCGGCGTCTTACGGCGCCAGCTTGACGTTGTTGCGGAAGATCAGGGCGTCGTTGCTGAGGTTCACCGCATCGCTGCCGGTCGCCATGATCACGCGCAGGTAGTTCAAGAACTTGGTAACTTCGACGTTGCGCGAGTTCGAGACGTAGATGATGTCGCCATTCTTCATCATGACCTTGGTCGCGAGGAAGAAACCGCCCGGATCGCGGAAGTTGACGTTGAAGATGACCGGAATCGTCTCCGAAGTGTACCTGCTCACGTCGATGCCGAGCTGGGCCGCGACCTCGCGCGGCTCGCGACGATAGAGATAGACGGCAGCCGGGTCGGCCTGGCCATCGAGCAGGCCACCAGCCTTGCCGACGGCTTCGCCGAGGTTGATACGCCAGGCATCGAAGTTGAACTCGCCGCTCTGGCCGCTGGCGCCGAACGCCAGGAACTTCTGCTGTTCGCGATAGACGTAGATGCTGTCGTCGGGACGAACATAGACGTTGTTCTCGGGCGCCATCACGAGATTTTCGAACGGCACGGTGGCCCGGCGGCCGCCACGCTCCAGCATGACCCAGGTCTCGAAGCCCTGGCCCTTGATGCCGCCGGCGCGGGTGATTGCATCAAGCACGCGGTCCTTCGCACCCGCCGCGCTCGCCGGATAACGCGCCGGCGAATTGACTTCGCCGAGCACGCTGATCAGCTGAGTGCGTTGCGAGGACATCGCGACCACAACCTGCGGCTCGATGGCGCGGTTTGATATCTTTTCAACGACAGCTCGCTGAATCTGAACCGCCGTCAGGCCCGCCGCCTTGATCTGACCAGCATAGGGCACGGTGATGAAGCCGTCATTGTCGACCGACTGATCCGGGATCGTCACATAGTTACCGGGACGGACGCCGGCTTCCGCCGGGATGAACAGACCGCCTGCCGCGGCTTCGAAGATGGTCACGCTGACGACGTCGCCGATGCCGAACACGATGCTGGCGGGCGGACGGCGATCGGTGAACACGCCGGCGAGGCCCTTGGGCTCATGGGTGTGCAGGATCTTCACCGTCGCCGGATTGAGCGGCACCAGCTCGTAGGCCGGCGCGTTTTCCGTCTGGATCTTGTTGTTGACGTCGTCAGTGAGCGGTCCCGACCCCGGATTGGTCGAACACGCCCCGAGCGCCAAAGCGGCCGCCAGCAGCGCCGGCTTCAACACATAGGTCTTGGCAATAGATGACATGAATCGCGCCCGAGGGTCCCCAAGTGACGTAAATTGGTACGGCCTAGGGGGTGGTGCGACAAGGGTTCCCGGTGGTTAACGGAGCAATCGGTCAGCCACTGTTGCGTGTGAGCCACTCTTTGGGGCTCTGTTTAACCCTTTGTGACCATTTGTTGTATTTCGTGTGCTCGGTTCGAGAGCAGATCGCCCCAGTCGAGGGCTCAGTGTGTCGAGCGCAAGGCTTCTTGACCTCTCGGCCGTCTGCTAAGTCTGGGCTGTTAAGGATAGGAACTCCCCGTGTCTGGCCTCGTTCTGATCCCGCTGTTGGCGGGCTCCCTCCTTGGCGCCGCCGATCGCGCCTGGAGGCCCGCCGTCCCCTGCCCTGGCAGCGCGGGGTCGTGGTGCCGCGGCGCGGCCGTTGTCGAGGTGGCCGCGCCTGCGTCCACGTCCGTTTGGAAATTCACCCGGACCCAAGGGGCCAAGGACGGCGAGAGCTTTGCCGCGATCACGAAGACCGCGGACACCACCCAGTCGGACCCGGACTTCGCCGGCCTGATTGTTCGCTGCGCCCCGAAGGGCAAGGTCGATGTGCTGGTAGCCCTGATCCGGCCCTTCCCGCCCAGGAGCCACCCCAAGGTCAGCATCGCCGCGAGCGGCGGCGGCACTTTAACCTTTGACGCCAGCATGGCCGCCGCCGGGGCCGCGGTGCTGCTGCCCGACGAGGTCTCGGCCTTTGCCGCCGGCAAGTGGCAGACGGCGGCCTCGCTGTCCGTCGTGGTCAGGGAAAGCGACAGCGAGATCAAGGGTGTGGTGGCGCTGGCTGGGCTGCGCGAGGCCTACCATTCACTTTTGGCAAATTGCAGCCAATAGGCCAAATTTAGCCATACAACTTAAGGGTCTTTTTAGGGAGGGGAACCTAGGGTCCGAAGCACGGAGAATGTTTCGGATGACCGCCTTTTTGATTTTCAGCTTTCTGGTAGGTGCCGTGCTGGGCCAACGCTTTCGCGTCCTGGTGCTGCTGCCTGTCACATTCGCTTTGGTGCTCACCATGCTGCCGGTTAGCATGATGACCAGCCTTGGCTTCCTTGAAGGCCTAAAGGCTGCGGTGTTCGCCGCCATCGCCCTCCAAGGCGGTTACCTCTTCGGTTCGGGGGCGCGCTTTGCCCTTGCCGCCGCACGCGCCACCCGCGTCTTCGGTCGACCGGTCAAGGCCACGCGCTGATCGCGACGCAGGCCTCTGTTTGAAAACGCACCGCTCGCTTGTATGGTGACCTGACCGTTTCAGGATTCCTTGTCGAGCGCCGTTTGTCCCTCGCTTATTTTGCCCTCATCGTCTCCGTCGTTTCCGCTTCCTCTCTCGACATCGCCGGCGCCACGCTCGGGGCGCAGCTCGGGACGATGGCGGCTGCGCTCAGCTTGCTGGCCGCCGCCTCGAGCACGCGAAAGGCCGACTACGAGCATTATGTTCGCGCCACCTCCTGGGGCCGCTGGATCCTGATCGCCATTCCGCTGTTGATCGCGGCTCAACTGATGCCGCTTCCGCTGGGCTTTGGGCATCCAATCTGGGCGAGCGCTCGCGAGGTCTTCCGTGGCCTCTCGTTCGGGCCGATCACCGCCGATCTCGGCCTGACCCTGAACGCATTGATGCTGGCGCTGGCCGCGATCGCGCTGCTCGGTGTGACGATCGTGGTGGTCCGCGATCGCGGCCGCGCCGAGCTGGTTCTGTTTGTCCTCGGCGGTGTCACCGCAGTCGCCGCCCTGACCCTGGATCTGCGTCGGCTGTCACCGGCAGGCGCACAGGCCGCCGCAACTTCCGAACTGGCAACAACCCTGGCTGGCTTCGGCCTCGTCCTGAACCTGGCGGTCATGCAGCTTGCCGCGGAGCGGGCCGAAACGCGTCATTCGCTGCTTCGCTCGGTCGTGCTTGGTCTGTTGGGACTTGCGGGAGCCTTGATTAGCGCAGCTGCGGTCTTTGCCTTTTCCGGGACCAACAACGCGATCGCCGCAGGCTTCGGCGTTGTCTTGATCCTGCTGATCCTCGTCATCCGCCGGCTTGATCTGTCGCCATTGGCCGCCGGCGCGCTAGCCATTGCCGCGCTGATCGGGGCGGCCATTGTCCTGACCTTCCTGTTCGAACAGAGCTCCGGGCCAATCCTCATGCGGCTTGTCCCCGAGATGGGCGCTGAGACGCGAGCGGCGCTGGAGCGGATGTTGGCGGACACGCGCTGGTTCGGGGCGGGCGCAGGAACGTTTTCGGCTCTGGGCAGGATCTATCAGAGCGGCGATGCCGGCGCGGCCTTGATGGCACCGTCCACGGCGACGGCGATCTTCACCGGCATGGGAGCGATCGGTCTCGCGGTGGCGGTGCTATCGAGCCTGATCGCTCTGGTGCGGCTGGTGTTCGGCGCTTTGCAGCGTGGACGCGACTCTTTCTTCCCCGCGTCCGCCGCGGCCTGTCTGCTCTTTGCGCTGGTTCAGAGCTTCGCAGGTCCCGGGCTGCTGCGGCCCGCGGCAATCCTGTGTCTTTCGGTGATCGCGGGACTGGGGCTGTCGCAGAGCGTCAGCCAGTCCGGATCACGATAGAGCGCGGGTGATCAGACCGAGCGGTCGCCGAGCGAGGCCCAGTAGTTCGGGTTCTTGGGCGATTGAATGCGGACCCAGCGATAGGGCTTCTTCGACCACGGCAGGATGTGCCCGGAGAGATTGTCCAGCACGAGATCGCCGGAGAAGGTCCGCACCACGACCACGAGATGATGCTCGCCCCAGGTGGTCACGACCTCGCTGAGCAGCACCGCGCGCGCCGGAAAGCCCTTGGCGATCAATTCGTGGCGTTTTGTCACAGCGTAGTCGTTGCAGTCGCCGCTCGCCGGATGCAGCAGCCATTTCTCGCCGCGCAGTCCTTCCAGATTGGCCTCGGGACGGATCGCGGTATTGACCTGCCGGTTGACATCTTGCATCTGCGCCAGCCGCTCGGCCGTGAGCTTCAGCCGGCCGCCCCTGAACACGATCTGCTGCGGCCGCGGCTTGCACTCGTCCTTGTACTTCAGGCAGAACAACGTGAAGGCCATCGGCGCCAGCGTCGGCTGGTCGAACTTGATGTACTGGATGGCACCGCGCAGCCCCAAGGGCGCGCCGACGAAAGCGGCTTCGGCGCGCTGCTGCACCCCCGCAGCAACCACGATTGCGGCCACGGCCGCAAGGAACTTTACAACTTTGCGCATGTCGCGCTCCCCGTTCTTGTTGGGGGAGACGCTACGCGATACGTCTTGAAATACGGCTCAAGGGCCGCACGACCCTTTAATCAAAATGCGGGCGACTTGGTCGGAAACAATTAAGAATACCGATGTGTGACTTGTTCTGCTAAGAGCGGTCACAACGTTCCGCTCGTGACGCTGGATCCGATTCGACCGACCTGATGGGCCTCTCCTCCCGTTTTCGAAAGAAGTCCAAGCCGCGGCTTCCCGACGGCGTTCGCGTCTATGCAATCGGCGACGTGCACGGCCGCGCCGATCTGCTTCAATCGCTGTTAACCGTCATCGACGCCGATCTGGCCCGTTCCACGCCCGGGCGGGCCATTCAGGTCTTCCTCGGCGACTATGTCGACCGCGGCCCGGACTCGCGCGCCGTGCTCGATCTGCTGATCGCGCGCTCGAAGTCACATGAGACGGTCTGCCTGAAGGGCAATCACGAGGTCTTCCTGCTCGAGGTCCTCAAGGACCCCGCCCGCCTGCAGGAGTGGCGCCATTATGGCGGCCTCTTGACGCTGGTCTCCTACGGCATCACGCCGACCATGAACCCGTCGGCGGAGCAACAGGTCGAACTGATCGAAGGACTGAGGCGCGCGCTGCCGCCCGAGCACCTCGCCTTCCTGCAGCAATTGCCGTCGTCCTTTACCTGCGGCGACTTCTTCTTCGTGCACGCCGGCGTCAAGCCCGGCGTCGCGCTCGAGCGCCAGAAGGATGAGGACATGCTCTGGATCCGCGAGGAGTTCCTCGCCTCCGAAGAACGCTTCGGCAAATACATCGTCCACGGTCATACGCCGGTCAGCGTGCCCGACATTCGCCCGAACCGCATCAACATCGACACCGGCGCTTACGCGACCGGAAACTTGACGCTGCTGACGATCCAGGGCGATAGTCTGTTGGCCATTTGAATCCCTGCCTTACTTTCAAATCCTTGCTCGTTTCGCCCTCACAGGCCTCGCCGATTTCACCATGAACATGATCCTGCTTCGCGTCATCGGCATCTCAACTGCGATCGTGCTGGCGCTTCATGCCGGCATGGAATTCTACGGCGACCTGATACGGCCGAACTTTCGCGCGAGTGATTTGTTCTCGGGCGAGATTCCGCCTGAGAAGGCCAAGCTGGCGACCGCCGGCCGTTTGGCATCCTTTTCATGGGACGGCGACTTGCTTGCCAATTACGCGGCAGCGACGGCCGCTGACGTTCTTCACCGTCCTGCAACCGATGCGGGCGGAAGGGCCAGCGAGAACAAGGCGGCGCAGGCCGCCGTCGTGGCAGCCTTGAAGGTCTCGCCGATCAGGCCGGCACTGTGGCTGACGCTCGGCACGCTGCAGGCCCAGGCCGGCGAGGCGGCGACGCCAGCGGTGAAGATGTCCTACCTGACCGGATCGGTGCCGATCGACGTTGCCATGTCTCGCGTCCGGACCGTGACCTCGGGCGCCGCCGCAACGGACGAGGAGATCAGGCTGCTGGCGCAATCCGACATCCGCACCGCGCTCGCCAACCGCCCTCGTTACGAGCCGCTGCTGGTCGCGGCCTACGTGCAGGCAACGCCGCAAGGCAAGTCGCTGCTGCTCGAAACCACGAAAGTGACCGATCCCAAATTCAACGAGATTTTGCGGCGCTACTAACTCAGCGCACCGATCTCGGGGCGAGCGGCACGAAGTCCTGATCGCGGCGCGGTTGATCGGATCGCCCCTGGTAGACGAACATGCCCTTCTTGGTCGTGACGATGTCACCCCGCTGCAGGCTGTCGTCGCGGAGCAGACGTTCGGTCGCGACGAGATCCGGATCTTCCGGGATGGGCTTGTAGAGTTCGGGATGCTCCCGCCGCTCGCGCGAGACCTCCTTGGCCCGCCGCCGCGCCTCCTCGATGCGTTGCCGCCATTCGTCGCGCGAGACTTCCGGCTCGCTTGGCGGAAGATAGTCGCTGAGCGACGGCTCCGGGTCGCTCTGAGCAAGACATGAGAACGGACCAGCCCCATACACGGTCAGTCCGACCGCGGCGGCCACGATCGCCTTGACTGGTGCATTCCTCAGCATCCGGCGGCCCGATGCGGAATTGCGGCGAGTGGATTGCAATCTGATGTCTCCAAAGCAGACCCCACAGCAGTCAGGGCCCTTTCGGAACTTCAGCTCATGCGGTTGCCAATTGCAAGATCGTGGATTCGCAGACAGTGCTTTGCCGGCGTGATGACACGGACCCAAAAAGCGAAAAACAACCCCATGCAAAGTAGCCGGGCCCAGCTAATACAATGGCTTACGAATTTTCCGAAGTTCATATTGACTTGTCGGACAAATCGGGGGCAGAATGGCATCGTTCCGAGCTAAGCCGACGGATGATTGCTGTATCCGAAATCCGCGTCAGAACGGACAATCAGCTCCTTCTAAGACCTCATAGCCCATTGCTAACTTCCGGTCTCCCCTCATGGAGTTGCGGAGCATGCGTGCAAGAGCGGTATTGCTATTGGGTGTTGCCGTGGCGGCTTCCGCGATGTCAGGCCTCGCGGCTCTCGCCAGCCCGCTCTGCATCAAGGAGCGAACGCCGTTCGCTCTGTCGCACGATACCGTGAAATGGACGATGTCGATCGCGCCTGGCGCGGAGTGCGTCCAGGGCCTGCGTTGGTCGTACATGCAGATCTTCAACGTATCGGTCGTTAGCGGACCCTCGCGGGGACAATTGGCCGTGTTGGGCTCCGGCTTCCGCTATTCGGCCGAGAAACAAACGCGCGGCACCGACAAGTTCACGCTGCTGATCTCAGGCAAGAACCGACAAGTTGCGGGGACCTCGACCCTGGAGGTCGAGGTCAACCCGGACTAGCTTGGCTGACAACGCGACCGAAGCTGGGCGTCACGCTAGCGATGGCTCGACCCGCTGCCCCGGGTTCTGTTCCCGTAATACGGGCGGGCACGCCCGTTGCCGGTCGTCACGGGCGGCTCGATCCGGCTCGGAATATTCCTCGTCGCGTTGGGGGGCGCGGGCTGCGACGGATTGATGATGGTGACGTTGCGGTTGGGCGTCGAGGAGTCGTTGACGCCCTGGGCCCAGCTGGCTGCAGGCACAAGCAACGCGATGGCGATCAGGACTGGTCTTTTCATGAATATCTCCCGAAGCAAGAACGTCAGGGAGGCGATCACCGTTCCATCACGGTTCGTTGGGTGGCGGCCTCAGCGGGGAACGGCAACCAGCTTGCCATCGCGCCAGACGCCCTGGGCCGACTTTCCAGCGGGCAGGCTGCCTGACAGGTTTCGAACGGCGGTCGGCCGCGACGCCGTCTGACCGGTCTGCGCCTTCTTCGTGGGCGTCGTGATGATGCTGGAGCTCGTGGTGTTGGCCTGATCCTTGGTCCCTTGCGCAACGGCAGGCGAAGCCAGGAAGGTCAAAGCCGTGAGGACTGCTAGAACGCCGCGCATGATCAAACACCGGAATGAGGAGCTCCGCGAAATGTCACAGGTTTTCCCCCAAAAGCAAGCACCTTCGAAGCACCGAAAGGGGCGTCGGCAGACCCGGCAACCAGCGGCAGAGCGGCCTCAGTCGTGACGTCTCAAGCGGAAAAGCCTAGCGAAATGGCCTCATCCGGGCTACTTGATCGCCCTTGATGACCGACTCCGGTGAAACTGCGGCCAACGCCCCCTCGGCGCAACAGATCAAAGCCGGGTTTATCCGTCTCCTGTCGAGCCGCATCCGCGCCGTATCCGACGATCCCCAGCAGATGCGGGAGATCGTCTATGAGCTGGCACGCGTCAAGCTGCTCGAGCAATTCACGCACGCCGACGCGCGGGAATCCCGCGAGCTCCTGCAGGTCCTCGAACGCGCCATCAAGGAGGTCGAACGTTCCTTCGCGCGCAGCGGCGAGGCGGAGCCACAGAATGTCGTGGCGGCACCTGCCGTTCCGGTGCCCCCGCCGGTCCCGACTCCCGCTCCTCCGCCCGTTCCGTCGCCATCCGCTTCCGCTGCGGCGCCGACTGCGAAGGACGCGGGAGCACCGCACCGTCCCGTGGCACCGCCGCAATCGCCCGATCCGCCCAAACGCGGCAGGGCCTTCACCTATCTGGTTCGATTGGCGGTCATCCTCCTGCTCATTGGCGGTGGTTCGACCGCGGCTGTCTATTGGCCTCGGCTGAGATCCGCATTGTCGCAGATGGCGCCGCCGCCCGATCGAGCACCGAACAGCCCGGCATCTCAGCCGAGCGCCAGCCCGCCTTCCGCCGTGGGCGAGGCTGTTGAACGGACGCCGGATAGCCTGAAAGAGCCGGCGCAAGCTGCACACCCCTCGATGCCTCTGCCGACGACGTTCGGAGTCTACGCCTTGAACGAGGGCCAGCTCCATGAGCTCAAGTCGGTGCCGGGCAAGATTCCGGACCGCCGCGTCGCGATCTCGGCGGCCATCACCACGCCGAGCGCGACAACGTTGATGGACGGCGACGTCAAGTTCATCGTGTTCAGGCCCGATGGTGGTGTCGATGCAAGCGGGACCGAAGTTCGGGTCGTCGCGAAGGTCTCGCGAGCCATGGGCGTCGATGCCAGCGGGAAAGCCTCCATGGTCAGCGCCGGAGATTCCTGGGTCATCCGCAGCATGTCCTACCCCTATAAGGTAGGCCCGGTCGACGACCAGCCGAGAATGCTGTTGCTGCAACCGGAGCAGGACGGCTTTACGCTCGCTCCCGGCCGCTACGTCGTGGTGATCAAGGGCATGGGCTACGACTTCACGGTGGCCGGAACGGTCACCGATCCCAATCAATGCGTCGAACGCATCAATGCGGCGAACGGGGCCTTCTACTCGCCCTGTCCGCCGCCGCGACGCTAGCCGAGGCCCGATTTCTTATTTGGCCGGCTTGCTGTCCTTGGACGCTTCCGGCGGAGCGTCGTCGACCTTGCCGTTGTTGGCGACGCATTTCTGGAAGTATTCACGCTGATCCTTGGCCGTGCCCTTGGTGCTTCCGGCCGCGGGATTGCCGATTTGCTTCGGCGGAAAGGCCTTGGCCACCGCCGCGTCGCATGCGCGCGCAACTTCGACGGTAATGGCCGATGCCGTCGCTGGCGCAGCCAGTGTCAACATGCATGCCAATCCAACCAATCTTCGCATATGTCTGACCGGCACCTTGTTGCTCCTTCGAACCATGAATGCTTGCCGGGACCATAGCAAAAAGGATCGAAGCGCCAAACCGCAAAGCGGTGCCGAATTGTCACGCGGCCTGCCTTCTGACGCCGATATAGTGCAGGGCATTTTGCGCGACCTGAGCGCGCGCCTCGTCCTTCGAGACGGCGCTTACGCGCCTCCTCTGGATGAGGCTAAGCGGCATCCGTGCTCGTCGAGGACTGGTGCAACGCACTCGGTCCTCATCCTGAGGGCCCGCCGCAAGCGGGCGTCTCGAAGGATGGCCGCAGAGCGCGCGGCTCCCAACCCTAGCTGTTGAGCTGCGGCGGTTTGAAATCCGGAAAGCGCGTCAGCATTGCGGTTCTGACGAACTTCAAGTGCGCAATGCTGCTTGCCAATTCCTTGAGCCGGCGCTGGCCGTTGGAGATGTCGGCGGCGAACAGGTCCTGGTGATGATTGTCGAGCGCTTCCCGCTCGAGATATTCGTCGGTGCCGTTTCCGAAGGTGACGGATGCACGTGCAAGTGCGTCATCGACACGCCGGTTGAGGCCGGCCTGCTCCCGCTCCGCTTCCTGCAAAGCCGTTTCAATCGCCGCCAGGACCGCACCGATCCGGACACGGTCGGTCTCCGCATCACGCTCGACGGAGCGCGCCTTAAAACCTTTGTCCTCGCGGCGAGAGCCGAGAAGATTGTGTGCGCGCGCTCTCAGGAACAGCTGAAACATTTGGGCTATCCCCACATTCGAGATTTAAGCCGCTACCATCGGTCACGCATAGTTAACAAAGCCTAAATCCCGCGGCCGCTCCGCCTGGCTTCGTGCGATCCAGGCCCGCCAGGCTCCCTCGTGCTTGGAGTAGAGCTCAAGCCACCGAACGTCGTCAACCGCACCCGTTTCCTTGCCTATGCCGGTTTCGGCCGCCATTTGCACCGTCTCCGTCAGTGCAAGATCCAGCGCCTCGAATTCCGCCGTCTCCTGCAGCGAAAGGCCGATCAGAACGCGGTGCCCCTGCGCGTCAACGAAATACCTGCGCGGCGCGTTGTGCCGTTGGTCAATCATTTGAACGACCCTCGTTCATGATCCAAGGACCCGGAAGGTCGTTCAGATGCCGGCCATAACTACAAACAAACGCAATCAAAATGAGGACGCAGATCGTCGCGCCCAGCAACGCAATGAGATACGTCATCTATGTCCACCTGCGCGCCTCCGAAAAAATAGAGGCGGCCAAACGCTCGCCATGAATTGTTCCGTCTTAGGCTGCCTGTCCGAAGCGCTCAAGGACGGCGACGAGTTAACCTAACCGCACATGGGTATTTCGTTTCCGCCACGATTGTTGGAGTGGGGGCCCGCGCTTCGTCTACGATGATGATGGCCCCTGGGTTCGACCGGCCTCCATCGAGGCTGGGGTATAGGGCGCGTAAAGACGATATCGCGCCGATCGCCTCCGCGAGCGCCATGCCCTTACACCATAGCCGCAGCCAAAGCCCGCTGCGAAAATCGAAACCAAAACCAAAACAGCCAACATTTGGAATGTCCCACGTTTGCTGGAACGTTCCTCCCGCACTCATTTCATCTTTTCGTTGCACCGACTTCAAGATCGGCAGCGCCGAAACTTTTGTCAGACGAAGATGAAGTTTGTGCAACGTGGTGCTTGAAGATTGGTCGGCACGTGAGGGAGAGATGCGGTGAAGAGGCTCCAGTTCTTTTTACCAGAACTCGACCCGCCGACACCATGAACCCTCGTTCACCGTGGTTGTACGGTACCTCGCCCGCCGATTTTGTCGCGGTAAGGTTGAGCGGTTAGCTTAATCCGCGTTGTTTGTTGCGAAGTCTCACCGATCGCATATCCATCTTCGCACCGGGCTCCCCCAAGCCTGGCCCCACCCAAGCAAAGCCGTCGAGCGAACATGGGTCGCTTGGCGGCTTTGTCATTGTGTCGACAAGAGGATCATTTCGGTTATGGCGCGCAAGCCCTGGTCGTTCAAGGAAGACCGCCGGCTCATGGAGTTGGCCAAGTCTTCGGCTTCGCTGGAGCAGGCGGCGAAACTTCTCGGCCGCTCGCCGGATGCGATCAAGCGCATGGCTTTGCGGCTTGGTCTTTCGCTGAAGTCGAAGACCGGCAAGAAGGGCTAGTCCCGGAAACAGTTCGTCGCCGACGGCAGCTTTGCGCAATGTTGATTTGGCTGGCGATCAACATCGCTTTCGTGGTGCTGCGGCTGCGGGCCGTCCGCGATCCCGCCGCGCCCCGCACCGACAGGTCCGGCAGACCTTATCCGGAGGCCGTCTCCGCCCGCCTCCGGTGAACGCGGCCAGGCGTCCTGCCTTCAGTCCGCCCGGCCGTTCAGACCTAGTTGCGCGTCTTCTTCTGGGAGCCCATCCCGGGGCTGGTTCCGTAATTGGGTGTCCCCGTCCCCTTGAAAGCTCCACCCATGCTGTCCGAGCCGGAATTCGTGGCCGTGCCGCTGCGGGTGGTGGGCTGATTGCCCGCTGGCTGATCTTTGGTCCCCTGCGCGGAGGCCACCGAGCTTCCGAGGACCAACGACAGGAGGAGGCTTAACGTCCTGATCATACTGCTCAACTTTCATGCTTGGGCCGCGCGGACCATCGGTCAGGCAAACCACGCGGTCGCCCTTCCGGGGCGGTCCGGCCGTTAAACCCTATCTTAGCCCCCGCTGGCTAGGATCAATTCCCAAGATAATTCTCAAGATCAGTTCCAAGATCAGTCCCAAGATCAGTCCCCTGCCTCACCTGAATTCCACCCGGACCGGATGAGACACCAGCGACCGAACCTGCCGTTTGTGGCGCTCGTGCTTGCGAGCATGATGGCGTTCGGGCTGGCGGGCCATTTCGCGGCAGAGGCTGTCATTCGCCACCAGCAGGTGCACCAGCTGAACGAGCTGACCGAGGTGGTTCTGCGCCGCTCCGAACTGGCTGTCGATTTTGCCGCGGCCAGCCTCGACGAACTCGCCAAGCGCGATCTTGCCAGCTGCGCGCCGGCAGCGCTGCAAGCCATCCGGCTCCACGTCTACCAGCGCTCGGCGATCAAGGACGTCCGTCTCGTCAATCCGGACGGATCGGTGGTCTGCTCGGCCTATTCCGAGACGCTCGAGTTCGACAAGGGATGGGCGGATCGCCGCGACATGCTGCCCTCGCGGGACAAGAAGCTCTCCCTGTTCCGCGTCGAGCAATTCGGCGGTGACGCGTTGGGCGTGCTCAGGGACGTCAATCGCAGCTCGGCGCTGGTGGCCATCGTCGGCATCAATGCCGGCCTGTTCGATCTCATGCCCGCCGAGCTGCGCGCGCACAGCGAGGTGATCCTCGCCTTGAGCAATGGCGAGAAGCTCGGCGAATTCCGGCTCGATGCCGACAAGCCGCTGCCGGGGCCGATCAACTTCGACAGGCAGTCCGCGCGCCTGCCGCTTCACGCCACGATCCGGCTCGAGCAGGCGGTGCTTTCGAGCTGGAACAGCGAGGCCTATTGGCCGGCGCTCGCGGTCGCGCTCGGACTGGGGGCACTCTTCGGTATCCTACTGGCACGCAGCCGCCGGACGGAAGGGCCGGTCGCCGACCTCGATCGCGCCCTCGCAGCCGGCGAATTCAAGCCTTACTACCAGCCGATCTTCGACCTCAGGACCGGCCGGATCACCGGATGCGAGGTGCTGGCGCGCTGGGTCCGGAAGGACGGCTCGGTGGTGCCGCCCATGAACTTCATTCCGCTGGCCGAATCCAGCGGGCGCATCCAGGCGATGACCTGGCAGTTGCTGCGATCGGCGCTCTCCGATCTGCAGGTCGTGCTGAAGGCGGACAAGAGCTTCAAGATGTCCGTGAATGTCGTGCCCAAGCACCTTCTGAGCGCCGGCTTCGTTGAAACGCTGCGGCGCACGGTGCTGACGGCGAGAATCTCCGCACGCCAGATCGTGGTCGAAGTGACCGAGCGCGACGAGCTCGACGATCTCGCGCACGCCGCGACTGTGGTCGCCGAGCTGCGTGACCATGGCTTCCGCGTCGCCATCGACGACGTCGGTGTCGGCCATAGCGGCCTGTCGCGGCTGAAGGGGCTCGGCGCCAGCGCAATCAAGATCGACAAGTTCTTCGTCGACACCATCACCGAGGATGCGTCGACCACGACGATCGTCGAGATGCTGGTCGCGCTCGCCAGGGATTTTCGGATGACGGTCGTTGCCGAAGGCATCGAGACCGAGGAGCAGCGCCGTGCCCTGATCGCGTCCGGCGTCGAAGAAGGACAGGGCTATCTCGTCGCCGCTCCGCTCCCATTCGCCAAATTCAGCGAGCTCGTCGAGTCGCGCCGCCTCTCCGCAGCCGCGGCACCGGCTGGCGACGTCCTGGTCGCCTGACCATCCTCCCCGGCGCCCAACACGGCGCTTTAACGATGTTCTCGTCTTTCGAAGCGGTACGATTTCCGAGCGGCTATGGTAGGCCATGCGTCGAAATCACCTCATCGCAGCCGCGGCCATCTGCCTCGCTCTCATCGTCTATGCCACCTTGGCAAGACTGGCGGGGCGGCCGGCGCTGATGGGGCATCACGAGGCCTATTGGATCGTCGTGATCGAGCGCTTCAGTGCCTACGGCCTGTTGGGCTTCCTGCTGTCCTTCCTGTTGCCCGGCCGGGTCGCTCTGGCCTGCTCGCTCGTCGTGGCCGTCGCCATGGGGCTGGAAGTTCTGCAAACGCTGATCCCCGATCGCGATCCGGGTTTCCTCGACGTGCTGCAAAAGGCGGCGGGAGGCACCGTCGGCGTCCTGCTCGCACAGACGATCCTGGCCTTCCTGCCCCGCCCGCCAGCCTGAAGATCACGGCGACAATCTCTTCAGCGCCGCCGGGACATCATCCCTACTTCATCATCTGCCCGCGCAGTTCGCCGCCCGGGTTCGCGGCCGTATGGATGTTCGCGTACCATTTCCCGGCCAACAGATCGGCCGCCTGAGCGTCCGTCAGGGCGGCGCTGCCCTGGATCGGGCTTTGAACCGTCTTGAACGGCAAAGCGATGCCGGCATTCTTGCCCGCTTCACCCGGACCATGGAAATGAGCCCCGATCACCGGCCCCGTCAGATCGGCATAGGTGACCGTATAGGTCAGGACTTTCGTCTCGCTATCGAACGTGGCCTCGGCCCTGCCTGAACCGGAGGAATTGTTCGGAGGGACTTCATTGCTGCCCTTGAGCTCGGCCTGCAGCTTGACGACCTCGGCACGCGACGGCGCGGCTGCGACGATCAGGAGCCCACCGAGCATCGCCGTTCCCCACAACGTCGCGCCGATCCGATCCCTGGCTTTCCTCATGGCATTCTCCTGCGGGCTCTTGGACCCGTTGCGGTTTAAACCCCGACCCCCGGCTCGAAATTCCGGAAGGCGAGTCTATGCCTGATTCGCGAAAGGCTATCGGAGATCCCGCTGGCGGCATCAGGAGCGAGCGTGACGCGAGGCGCTTAGGCTGCCCCGCGCTCGCGGAACCCGGGCGGTGCCAGCTTTTCGGCCATTTGCCTGTGCGTGGTCTGGAGCGCCTCGATGGCCCCGTCGAGATCGAAATCCGCTTCGCGGATCGATGCGAAGAACCTGGCCGTCAGCGCCAGGTCAAGCTTGACGCGCGTTGCCCCGTCGCGGCTCTTGCGGCGGTCGAGCGACAAATGGAGGGCTCGCAGCCTGGCCTCTGCCGGCGTGCAGCCACAGAGCGTCGCCAGTTCGTCGTAGGTCATCCAGATCTGGGGCATGTTCTCGTTCATTCCCTTGCAGCGGCCGCATCCTAGCGTTCTGCGTGTAAATGCACCGTTGCCGCGCCGCCGTCGCAGCCCGTTTCACTGCGACACCGTCATCGCAAGACTAAGATACGGGAGGCCTCGCAGGCGCAGGGAACTGGCGCGGCCGCGAACGGCTGTCGAGGCCCTTGGGCAATTTGTCATTGAGCTTCACGACAGCGGATCGAGCCTCCGCAGCCGGCGCCTCGTCCCGGCAGAATATCAGCGTCACCTCGAACATCACGTCGGGCGCTTGCTTGGCTTTTCCGGAGCAGGTCGCCAGCGCGCCGCTGCACACGCCCGCGAGTTCGACCTCGACCTCGTCCAGACCGAACACGGTCGGCGGGCCCTCGGCATACCGCCGCGTGGTCAGCACGGCCGTGAAGTGCTGGTCGTCAGCGAACCGATAGGACCCGCCATAGGTGAAGAAGCTGTCGCTGCCGGAGATCCGTCCATTCGCCAGATGCACGATGCCCGTGCCCTGGGCGCGCGGTGTCCTGAACCAGGCCGCGTATTTGCCGTCTCGCATCATGGAAGCACCCACCGTAAAATCCACCGGTATTTGCAACCAAGTCCGGGGCGCGACAATGACCGACGCAGCGAGCATTCCGCCACGGTTAATGCCCTGCAAAGCCAACCCGTCAAATTGCCCCCGCCGCACGAGGCAATCGCTGCGGCGCGTCAGAACAATTCTATGCCGTCGTCCGCCGGCTCGACCGCCTCGACCCGGCGCGAGGCGGCGGTCGATACCAGTCCGAGCGTTTGCAGGAAGTCGCGATGAACGTCGCGCTCGCGTTCCATGGTGTAGCGCGCGAAGAGATCGTCGAGGATCGCCTGATCCTGCACCTCCAGCTGTAGCCGCTGCGCACCCGCGCCCGCAGTCTCCAGCCGCGCGGCGACCGCAGGCAGGGCCGCCGAGCTTTCGCCGAGCGTGGTCATCAGGCCCTGGGCCGAATTCATCAGCCTCTCGAATTCCGCGCCTTCGTTCACGAGCCGGCTCATCTGCTTGCCGAGCCGCTCGGTCGCCGTCGAGCGAGGCGGCCTCGATCCGCGCGCTGCGCGCGATGATGGTGATCATCTGGATGTGCTTGAACAGCGGCTTGAGCAGCGAAGACGCCTCCGCCGTGCTCTTGCCGATCGTCTCCAGCAGCGCGCTTTCCGCGGGCAGCGCCGCGGGGCAGCGGGCCACGCCGTTTCAGAAGACCGAAGCCACGCCCGTCCCGATATAGAGAGTGCAGCGGAGCGCCCTCCGGTCGAGCCCGTCCCGGCCGCCTGACAATTCGACCAACAGCTTGCCGCGGCTCCGTTTTCTCCGGTCGCCGGGTTGAACCTGTTCCTGCTAGAGTAGCACCAACAACATAGAGTGATTCTGGTCACACTTGCCTGGAAACCCTGCTGCTAAGCATCGGACCAGGACGGGGACTGGTCATACCGTCGGTCGAACTGGATGAGAATTGCAATGAAATGCCTGATCGGCGCCGCTGTCGGCGCGTTCTGTGTTGCGGCTCCTGCCTTGGCGGAGACGCCGGCCGCCATCGTCGAGGATGTGCAAGGCAAGGTCGACGGCGTCGAATTCATGGACTATGTCGCGGCCGGCAAGATCATCAAGCTCGGCCCCAAGGCCAGCATTACGCTCAGCTATCTCAAATCCTGCCTGCGCGAGACGATCAGCGAAGGCGTCGTGCTGGTCGGCGCCGAGCAAAGCACCGTGCAGCTCGGCGAGGTGCAGCGCGCCAAGGTGCCGTGTGACACCAAGGCGGCGCAGCTCTCCGAACGCGAGGCGAACCAGAGTGCCGCGACCACGTTCCGGACCATGCGGTCCGATGCCAAGGCCGCTCCATCCAGGCTGCCGACGATCTATGGCGTCGCGCCGCTCATCCAGGCCAAGAGCGGCAGCACGCTGGTGATCGAGCGCACCGACGGCAAGGAACCCACGATCAGCGTACCGCTCAAGAGCGACGTCATGACCCGCGGCAA
The DNA here is from genome assembly GCF_004570865.1 of Bradyrhizobium frederickii. Taxonomy (GTDB): domain Bacteria; phylum Pseudomonadota; class Alphaproteobacteria; order Rhizobiales; family Xanthobacteraceae; genus Bradyrhizobium; species Bradyrhizobium frederickii. The sequence goes on along the minus strand of NZ_SPQS01000011.1, from coordinate 240,670 downwards.
GTTTTATGATTTCGCCAAGGCCGGGAAGTCGCTGACCCCGGGCGGCAGCTATCTCGCAAGCCTCGGCAGCAAGCGCTACACCTTCCAGGTCGACGCCAGCGCCACCGCATCGCCCACCCCGATCATCGGCCGCCTGCTGCGGCTCGAATAGCGGACCTAGCGACGGGGCGATGCGGCGGATCGGGGGACGGGACATCGTTGCAGCGATTCTGATTGCGCTCCTGGCGGGCGCAATTTTCACGTCTCCGCCGCTTCAGGTCCTGCAAGGCCTCTCGCTCGACATCCTCACGGCGCTGCGCGGCAAGCTCATTGCCGACCGCCGCGATCCCGCCAATTCACCGGTTGTCGTCGTGGCGATCGACGGTGAGACCTACGAGACGGCGCCCTTCAAGGGATCGCCGACGCAGACCTGGACCCGCGAGATCGGCCGGGTGCTCGGCAGCATCACCGAAGGCGGCGCCAGAGTGATCGGCTTCGACGTCATCTTCAAGAACTCGATCGAGCAGTCGGAGATTCCCTTTGGCGACACCGCCCTTGGCGGCCGCATGAAAGGATTCGATCGGGACTATCTCATCGCGCTGCGGCAAATCTCCGACAGCGGCAAATTGGTGCTCGGCGAAATCCTGAGCAACGACCATCCGGAAGTGCCCTATCGCGCCCAGCAAGTGGCCGTGCGCAACACCGTCCGGGCGCTCAATGTCCACACCGACCACGACGACGTCATCCGGCGAATGCCGCTGAGCTTCGCCATCGAGGGGCGGCCGGTCCCTGCGATGGCGGTCGAGCTCGCTGCGCGCGCGAGCGGCGCAAAGCCCGAGATTGCGCCTTCCGGCGCGACCGATTTGTCCGGCTACGCGATCCCGAGCGCGGTGCCGAATACGATGACGCTCAATTTTCGAGGTCTGGGACGCGACATCCCGACCTTTTCCTTCGTCGACCTGCGCGCCTGCGTCGAAAAGGGCGACCGCGATTTCTTTCGCCGCGCTTTCGACGGCAAGGTGGTGCTGCTTGGCACCGTGCTGAATTTCGAGGACCGCAAGCTCACCTCGATGCGCCTGTCCGGCGGCCACGACGGCACGCCGGCCGCCCGATGCGCCCTGCCCGCGCCGGCAAGCGCGCCGCAGAAATCCCGCAGCGACGTCGCGGGCGTGTTCGTCCACGCCACGGCGGTCCGAAACCTGATGGAGCACGACGCTGTAACCGAGCTCGGCTTTCCGATGCGGGCCATTCTCACGATCTTGTTCGCTGCAATCATTGCCTGCGCGGCCTCCATATTCGTGCCGACCGGGGCGCTCGCGGTCTGGCTCGTCCTCACTGCCGGTTACACCGCCGCGGCCGTTGGCGCCTTCGTTCACGCCTTGGCGCTGCCGCTGGCCGAGCCGGCGCTCGCGAGCCTTGCCGCGATCGCGATGATGATCGGCTACCGCTTCGTGCTGGCCGACCGCGACGAGCGCTTCCTGCGCAAGAGCTTTGCGCTCTACCTCGCGCCCGAGGTGATCGAGACCATGGTCGCCTCCGGCAAGATGCCGGCGCTCGGCGGCGAGACGCGCAACGTCACCATGTTCTTCTCCGATCTCAGCGGTTTCTCGTCCATTGCCGAGACCATGACGCCGGGCGAGCTGGTGACGCTGATGAACGAATATCTGTCCGCGATGACCGACATCATCGAAAGCCATGGCGGCTATGTCGACAAATATATCGGCGATTCCATCGTCGCCATGTTCGGCGCGCCGGCCGACGATCCCGCACACGCAACGAATGCGGTTCGCGCCGCGCTGAAGTGCCACGACAAGCTGGCGGAGCTCAACGCCGACAACCCTGCCTTCGCCGGCCATGGCCTGTCGCATCGCATCGGGCTGAACAGCGGCGAAGCCGTGGTCGGCAACATCGGCTCGCGCCGCCGCTTCAATTACACCGTGATGAGCGACACCGTGAACGTCGCCTCGCGGCTCGAGGGCGCCAACAAATATTACGGCACCGCGATCATGGCCTCCGAAACCACGATGGCGCAGACCGGCGATGCCTTCGCCTGGCGCGAGCTCGACGCGATCCGGGTGCTGGGCCGCGGCGAGGCCATCAAGGTGTTCGAGCCATTGGCCGAGAAGGGCGCGGAGGGCGACCGGCAGGCGAAGCTGGCTGCTGCCTATGCGGAAGGGCTCGCCTGCTGGCGGGCGCGGGACTTTGCGAAGGCGGCTGACGTTTTTCGGCAGATGGCAGAAGCCGATCCGGCCTCAGCGCTGTTCGCCGGGCGCGCGAATGCGCTTGCGGCAAATCCACCGCCGCCGGATTGGACACCGGTCAATATTCTGGAAGGGAAGTGACGACATGCGTCCGCTTCTCACCCTCTCCCCCTGTGGGCAGGGCTATCGCGGATGAGAGCTTTTCCCTGCGGCCATCCTTCGAGACGCCCGCCTTTGGCGGGCCCTCAGGATGAGGACGGAGTGCGTGGCGAGCTTCAACGAGCACCAATGCTGCTTAGCCTCATCCTGAGGAGACCGCGAAGCGGTCGTCTCGAAGGACGAGGCGCGCGCTCAGCTCGCGAGTGATGCCATATGCGATTGCCCTCCCCCTCCAGGGGAGGGTGAAGTGGGGATCGGTCTAAAACGGCAGGCCCACGTAGTTTTCCGCGAGCAGGCGCTGCGCGGTCTCGGACGAGAGCAGATAGTCCAGCTCCGTCTGTTGCAGCCGATCCTCGTAGTCGGGGCGGTCGGGGAAGCGGTGCAAGAGCATCGTCATCCACCAGGAGAAGCGCTGCGCCTTCCAGATCCGGGCGAGCGCCTTGGCTGAATAGCCTTTGAGGCCGGAATCATCGCCGCGCTGATAATGCGCAAGCAAGGCGTGATAGAGATAGTAGATGTCGGACGCGGCGCTGTTCAGTCCCCGCGCGCCGGTCGGCGGCACGATGTGGGCGGCATCGCCGGCGAGGAACAGCCGGCCATAGCTCATCGGCTCGGCGACGAAGCTGCGCAGCGGCGCGATGCTTTTCTCGATCGACGGCCCCGTGATCAAATTGGCGGCGACCTGATCCGGCAGGCGGCGCTTCAGCTCGGCCCAGAACGCATCGTCCGACCAATCCTCGACCTTATCGGTCAGCGGCACCTGGATGTAATAGCGGCTCAGCACCTGGGAGCGCAGCGAGCACAGCGCAAAGCCGCGCTCGTGCTTCACATAGATCAGCTCGGGCGACACCGGCTTGGTGCGCGACAGCACGCCCAGCCAGCCAAACGGATAGACCTTTTCATATTCGCGCAGCACGTCCTTCGGGATCGACTTGCGGCTGACGCCGTGAAAGCCGTCGGCGCCGACGACGTAATCGCACTCGATCCGGACCGTCTCGCCGTTCGATCGATAGGTCACGTAGGGCCGGTCCGACGTCAGATCGTGCGGCGCCACGTCTTCCGCATTGTGCACGACCTTGCCGCCGAGGCGGTCCCGGGCCTCATAGAGGTCGCGCGTCAGCTCGGTCTGGCCGTAGACCAGCACCGAATTGCCGCCGGAATGCTTGTGCAGATCGATCTTGGACAGCACGCCGTCATGGGCGATCTCGAAACCGGTGTGAATCTCGCCCTCGCGGTCCATCCGCTCGCCGCACTGCGCCTCGCGCATCAGCTTGGCAAAGCCATGCTCGAGCACGCCGGCGCGGATGCGGGCGAGAACATGGTCGCGGCTGTATTTCTCCAGCACGATCGTGTCGATGCCCTTGAGGTGCAGAAGCTGGGACAACAGCAGCCCGGACGGCCCGCCGCCGATGATACAGACCTGAACTTTCATTTTTGCGTCCTCCCGTCGGCACTTTTTTGCAGATTTAATGCCGCAGACCGATGGAGGGTTTCGTCATTGTCTTGTACTATTCGAACATGAAAGGGCCTGCCCCCGCGATCCGGATCTATAACCTGTTCGGCGAGTCCGGCGATCTGCCCGACGTCGTGCATTGCGAGACCATCGCGGCGCGCTCGGTGCTGCACGACTGGACCTTGGCCGTGCACCGCCACGCCCGGCTGCACCAGGTGCTGCTGATCGAGCGCGGCGGCGGCGAGGCGACGCTCGACGGACGCGTGGTGCCGTTGAAGCCGATGCAGATCGTCAACGTGCCCGTCGGCCACGTCCACGGCTTCCGCTTCGTGCCCGAGACGCAAGGATGGGTGCTGACCATCGCCGCGGAGATTCTGGACGAGGCGCTGCTCGCCGCCGAGGGCCTGCGTGGCGCGCTGTCGCGCTCGGCCGTGGTGCGCGGCACGCCGCAGATCCGCGCCATCATGAAGCAGATCTTCGCCGAGCACGCAGCACGCGATTTCGGCCGCGCGCATGTGCTGCGCGCGTTGTCGTCCGCCATGATCGGGCTGGTGGCACGCGCGCTCACGAGCGAGAGCGGCGGCAACGGCACGGTCGAATCCAGCCTGTTCCGCCGCTTCGAGGCGCTGCTGGAGCAGCACCATCTGGAGCGCTGGAGCGTCGCGGACTATGCCGAGGCGCTGGCGGTGACGCCGACGCATCTCAACCGGATCACGCGGGCGGCGACCGGCGATACCGCCTCGCACCTGATCCTCAACCGGCTGATCCGCGAGGCGCGGCGGAACCTCGTCTACACCAATCTGCCGGTCTCCACGATCGCCTACACGCTCGGCTTCGAGGATCCCGCCTATTTCAGCCGCGTCTATGCCGCAGCCACGGGCGTGTCACCGCGCGCCTTCCGCGCGCAGCTCCATGGCGACGAGGGCTGACACATCGGACGAACGATCCGGGCGGCGCTTATGGTCGGAGGCCGGCCGCGAACTGTAATTCCGCTGGCTGTCGGTGCGGCCACTTACCTTCGTATAGGGGAAGCTACCCTTTGTACAATTGAGGAAGGGTTGCACGCGCCTTAGCGTGGCTGCATTCGGCGCCCTGGCGCTGGTGGCATCGAACTCCCTAACCTCGGCGCAAGACGGCCCCCCTGTCCGGTCGTCTGCGTCGCTTTTTTCAACAGGGCCGCCGGCGCCGGCATTGCTTTCCGGCCCACACAGCGTGCCCTGACGGCCGGACTGGCTGCTTTCGTTCGGAACGGGGGATTTGTGCAGAATGTCTTCGATCGAGAAGATCGCACTCTTTATCGACGGCTCCAATTTCCATGCCACCTCCAAGGCGCTTGGCTTCGACATCGATTACAGGCGTCTGCTCGACGAATTTCAAAGCCGGGGCACGCTGTTGCGCGCCTTCTACTTCACAACCGTCATCGAGGATCAGGAGTTTTCGTCGATCCGCCCGTTGATCGATTGGCTCGGCTATAACGGATACACCGTCGTCACCAAACCCACCAAGGAGTTCGTCGACGCCACTACGGGCCGCCGCAAGGTGAAGGGCAGCATGTATGTCGACCTTGCCGTGAGCGCGATGGAGCTTGCCGAAAATGTCGACCAGATCGTGTTGTTCTCGGGCGATGGAGATTTTCGTTCGCTGGTGGAGGCCCTGCAACGCCGCGGCGTCCGCGTGACGGTCGTCTCCACGCTCGCCACTCAGCCCCCCATGGTCGCCGACAACCTGCGCCGGCAGGCGGACGTTTTCATTGATCTGGTCGAACTGAGACCAAAGGTCGGCCGCGATCCGGTCGACCGGCTGGCATCTCGCGAGGTGCGGCACCCACCGCAATTCCTCGCGCGCGGAACGATCAAGCGCGACGACCGGGTAGAGTGACCCTGCGGGACGCCGCCCGATCGTCACACGTCGAAGAACACCGTCTCCTCCGGCCCCTGCAGATTGATCGTGAAGGAATACACCACCTTGCCGCCGCGCTCGGTACGCTTTGCGATCAGGGTCGAGCGCCGGGACGGCTGCTCGATCAAATTGAGCACGGGGTCGGCGGCATTGGCGGCTTCCTCGTCCGAGAAATAGAGCCGGGTGTTGAGGCCGATATTGATGCCACGCGCGACGATCCAGACATTGACATGCGGAGCGCATGTCCGGCCCGCTCTGTCGACGATCGCACCCGGCTTGATGGTCTCGAACGTCACGAGACCGCTCTCGAAGTCGGAGCCGGCACGGCCCCAGCCGCGAAACTCCTCACTCAGCGCGCCGGCCGAACGATCGGCCGGATGGTTGTAGCGGCCGCTGGCATTGGCCTGCCAGATCTCCAGCAGCACGTCGCGCAGCGGCGTGCCGGTGCCGTCGAGCACCTTGCCTTCCAGCGTGATGCGCTCGCCCTGCGTATCCGGCGTTGTCAGCACATTCGAGAAGTTCTTCTCGAAGATGTCGAAGCCGGCCATCGCCGGTATCAGTCCGATATGGACGTAGGGCCCGGCCGTCTGCGAGGCGGTTTCCTTGAGATAGTTGAGCGGCTGCGGCATGGCTCAGTTCCCCGCGGTGCGATTTTCAAAATAGGTGGAGCGCTGGCCGCGCAGGACGATGTCGAAGCGGTAGGCGAGCGAGTCGAACGGCGTCGAGGCGTTGAGATCGAGCGGTGCGACCAAGCGGTCGAGCGCATCCTTGTCCGGAATCGTCGTCAGGATCGGGCAGATCGGGATCAGGGGATCGCCCTCGAAATACATCTGCGTGATCAGCCGCTGCGCGAAGCCCGAGCCGAACACCGAGAAATGGATGTGGGCGGGACGCCAGCTGTTGACGTAGTTGCGCCAGGGATAGGGTCCCGGCTTCACGGTGCGGAAGTAGTAGTAACCGGTGTCGTCGGTCAGCGCGCGGCCGCAGCCGCCGAAATTCGGGTCGATCGGCGCCAGATAGGTGTCCTTCTTGTGCCGGTAGCGGCCGCCAGCATTGGCCTGCCAGAACTCGACCAGCGTGTTCGGCACGCCGCGGCCGGTCTCGTCGACCACGCGGCCGTGGACGACGATGCGCTCGCCAATCGGATCGCCGTCCTTGGCGTAGTTGCGGATCAGGTCGTTGTCGAGCGGACCGAGATCATTATGGCCGAACACCGGCCCCGTGATCTCCGAGATCGAACCCTCCAGCGACAGCAGCGCCTGCCGCGGCGAGCGCAGCACGGAGGATTTGTAGCCCGGCGCATGCGCCGGCGGATGGATGGAACGGTCGCGCTGGAAGAAGCCGCCGTCGCCGAGCGGCGGCGTCAGGGGCTCGGGACGGTTGAGGCGGGCGTCCCGCAAGGCTGGCGCCTGGGCATTCATCGTGTCTCTCCCTGGGGGCGCCCGGTCCGGACGCGCTTATCGGGAGATCATGGCCCGATCTATTCCCCGGATAAATAGATCGATTATAATGTATTGCATGAAAGAAATCGATCATTTGGCGCTCGACGGCCACGCGCTCGAACTGTTCCTCGCCGTGCTGGAGGAGGGATCGGTGACCGCGGCGGCAACCCGGCTCGGCCTGACGCAATCGGCGGTCAGTCACGGGCTGAACAAGCTGCGGCGGATCGCAGGCGATCCGCTGTTCGCGAAATCCGGCCGCGGCATCGTCGCCACCGCGCATGCGCAGGCCCTCGCCGCAAAGGCACGGGCGCTGATCGACGAGATGCGGAGCTTTGCCGGCGGCGTCACGTTCGAGCCGGCTCGCGCGCAGCTTTCGCTGACGATCGCCGCCAATGACTTCCAGCGCGATCTGCTGCTGCCGCGGTTCTTCGATCATGTCGCAGCACAGGTGAAGAGCCTGAACCTGCGCGTGATCCCTTCGCAGTCCCCCTCGCCCGCGATGCTGCGCGAAGACCGCTGCGACGTCCTGATCACGCCGCTGCCGCCGTCCGGTATCGACATCGTGCAGAAGCGTCTCTTGAGCGATCATTACGTCTGTTACTTCGATTCCAAGATGCGCACCGCGCCGACCGGCCGCGGTGCCTATCTCGCGGCGCGCCACATCACGGTCGTCTATACCGACAATGAGCGGCTCGACTTCGACCGCCGGCTGGCGGCCAACGGCCTTCACCGCGACATCGCGATCTCGGTGCCGAGCTTTTCCGGCGTGCCGTCGTTCCTGCGCGGCTCGCAGATGCTGGCGAGCATGCCGAGCCTGCTGGCGTCGGGGATCATGCGCGATTTCGCGCAAACGCGGATTCCGCTGGCCTCCCGCACGCGGACGCTGGCCGAGCTGCCGATGTTCATGGTCTGGCACCAGCGCTATCAGAAGGACCCGGCCCATCGATGGGTCAGGAGCCAGCTCGAGACGGTGGCGGCAACGGCCGCCAAGGCGTGATTGGACCGTCTTTCGGAAGACCAGCCCTCGCCAAATCCACTGGTTGCGCGCCGGCCGCCACGCTAGAATTCGCCCATGACAGTGACCGACATTGCGAGCCGGACCTACAATCACAGCTGGCGGCTGGATCCCATCATCCGCAGCCTGCTTGATACCGACTTCTACAAGCTATTGATGTTGCAAATGATTCGGGAGGCCTACCCGGATCAGCAGGTGACCTTCTCGGTCATCAACCGGTCGCGCCACGTGCGGCTCGCCGAGATCATCGACGAGAGCGAGCTGCGCGCCCAGCTCGACCATGCCCGCACCATCCGCTTCACCAAGAAGGAGCTGATCTGGCTCGCCGGTAACACCTTCTACGGCAAGACTCACATGTTCTCGGCGGACTTCATCCGCTGGCTGGCCGAATTCCGCCTCCCCGAGTACGAGCTGCGCAAGGTCGAGGGCCAGTACGAACTGCATTTCCACGGGCCGTGGACCCACACCACGATGTGGGAGATTCCGGCGCTCGCAATCCTCAACGAGCTGCGCTCCCGTGCGGCGATCAAGGGCCGCGGCCGCTTCGAGCTCGACGTGCTCTATGCCCGCGCCAAGGCCAAGCTCTGGACCAAGGTGGAGCGTCTTCGCAAGCTGGAAAATCTGCGCCTGTCCGACTTCGGCACCCGCCGCCGTCACGGCTTCCTCTGGCAGCGCTGGTGCGTTGAGGCGGTGAAGGAAGGCCTGGGCTCGTCCTTCATCGGTACGTCCAACGTGCTGCTGGCGATGGACAACGACCTCGAGGCCATCGGCACCAATGCGCATGAGCTGCCGATGGTCGCGGCCGCGCTCGCCAAGGACGATGAGGAATTGCGCTGGGCGCCCTATCGCATTCTCGACCAGTGGCGCCAGACCTATGGCGGCAACCTCCTGATCGCACTGCCCGATGCCTTCGGCACCAAGGCCTTCCTGCGCGATGCACCGGAATGGGTTGCTGACTGGACCGGCTTCCGGCCCGACAGCGCGCCGCCGATCCAGGCCGGCGAGGAGATCGTCGCGTGGTGGGAGAAGAAGGGTCGCAACCCCAAGGACAAGCTGCTCGTATTTTCCGACGCGATGGATGTCGGCTCGATCGAGGAGACCTATCATCACTTTGCCGGCCGGGTGCGGCTCTCCTTCGGCTGGGGCACCAACCTCACCAATGATTTCGTCGGCTGCACGCCGGACGGCTCGTTCAATCTCGATCCGATCTCGCTGGTCTGCAAGGTGTCGTCGGTCGACGGCCGTCCCGCCGTCAAGCTCTCCGACAATCCGGAGAAGGCGACCGGCATACCCTCGGAGATCGAGCGGTATCTGCGCGTGTTCGGCGACGCCGGCCGTGTGCGCAAGCCGGTGCTGGTCTAGCTCGGGACACGTCCCTCCTCGTCAAGCAAAGCGCCCACGACGAACGCGATCAGCCGATCGGGCGATTTGCCGGCATTTGAAGCAATCTGCGGCCGATCATTTCACGACGCCTTCACCCTGCGACGCAGTCCTGCGCACCTTTCAGGTCGAGTTAAGCAACCATCGCCTCTACTTCGCGTTGCAGACGCAGCGCACCGTTGGGGGCGTTGCGCGATTTGGGGAACGCCAGGGTGTTTCGCAGAACAGCGACATCGATGAAGGGGCGCAGCCTTCTTCACGTCATCAAGCTCGTCTCGCCTTTCGTGATGGTCGTCGTGCTTCAGGCGGCGATCGCGGGATTCAGCCTGGAGGTGATGTCGTCGGTTCGCGCCTATGTCGCGGGCGAAGCATTGTGGTCGCGCTCGCAGAAGAACGCCGTCTATTTCCTCAATCTCTATCTGCATTCCGGCGAGGCCAGCCAGTTCGCGCAGTACCAGGCCTCGCTCGCCGTCCCCATCGGCGACGAGTTCGCGCGCTGGGCACTCGAACGCGATCCGGTCGACGTCGAGGCGGCCCGCATCGGCTTCCTGCAAGGCGGCAACCATCCCGATGACGTTCCGGGATTGATCTGGCTGTTTCGTTATTTCAACCGCGTCAGCTTCCTCCAGGAAGCGATCCGCGAGTGGGCCGCCACCGACCCCATGCTGCTGGAGCTGAGCGTCTTCGGCGAGGTCATTCGGTCCGAGTGGGAGGGCGGTCGGGTTCAGGACGCAAGCCGCGTGCAAGTCCTATCGTCACGGCTCTCCGAGCTCAACACCCAATTCACGGTGCATGCCAAACGGTTCTCGGCCGTCCTCAGTGAAGGCTCCCGCGCCATCAAGCTGACGCTGACCGGCATCAACATCGTCACCGCGGTGACCCTGATCCTGCTCCTGATCTGGCACACCAGACGATTGGTGCTGCAACGACAGACATTCGAAGACGCCTTGCATGCCGAGAAGGAACGTCTGGCCTTCCAGGCTTCGCACGACTGGCTGACCGGCCTGTCCAATCGCCGCGCCTTCGAGGCGCGACTGCAGGGCGAGCTGGACGTTGCCCCCGCGGGTTCGCTGAGCCTGATCCTGCTCGACCTCGACCAGTTCAAGAACGTTAACGACAGCTGCGGACACCTTGCCGGCGATCGCCTGCTCTGCCAGGTCTCGCGCCTCCTGCAACAGGACCGGCGTCCGCACGATTTGGTGGCGCGCCTGGGCGGCGACGAATTCGGCCTGATCCTGCCGCAGTGCTCGCCTTATGATGCGGTCGATATCGCTGAACGGTTGCGGCGAGCGCTCGAGCTGTTCACCTTCGCCTGGGACGATCGCTGCTTTGCCGTGACCGCCAGCATCGGCGTCGCCTGCATCGCCGACAGCACCACCACGCTCGAGGACGCGATGCGGCGCGCGGATGCCGCCTGTTATCGCGCCAAGGAGAAGGGACGCAACCGGGTCCAGGTCGACGACGGGAGACCCGACGTCGTCCTCGTTGCAACCCGGCCGCGCGAGGCCGTCGCGGGGCGAGGCTGATCGCCGCCTGCGAGCCGCTTCATCTCGTCAGCCACGAGGACCGGCCGCTCGGACGCAAGCGGGATCAGGCCGGGTGCGCTCCAGGCCTGCACAACTGCCTCCTGAGCAGCGTTGCGTAAGGCGCAGGGCCGCAACGCCCCGGTTGTGGTACCCCGGCCACAACATTCCCGAAAACGTTGCGTCTTTCGCATTTCGACACTTCGCTTTGCGCGCTGGTCCAAGAAGGCCAAGGCCTCCATCACTAAGCATAGCAATCGCCCAGCGTTGCTGGCCGGATTCCATCCGGACCGCATCGCGAACGGAGTTTGCAGTTGCCTTGGAATCATTGGATGACCTCGCCGTACGTCAGCGCTGCAACGACGCGCCCGCGACACGCGCTCCTCTTGAGCACCGCGATCAGTGCTCTTGCTGCGGGTACCACACTGCCCTGGTTCACCGCGCCGGCAGCAGCGGCCTGCGTGATTACCGGTAGCGGTTCGCAGACGGCGCTCCAATCGGGCGATTCGATCACCTGCACCGGCGCGGGAAACACCCTCGTCAAGACGGCACCTGCGGTCAGCGGCGTCACCGTCAACATCGGTGACGGCACCGCGACGTCCGTAAACGACCCCGCCTTTGCGGGCGTCGTCTTCGAGGCCGCATCCAATGGCGCGATCAATGTTTCCGGCAACGCGACGATCACGTCGGCCAACAGCGACGGCATTACATTGGTCAGCGGCAGCAACAACAACGTTGTCACGATAGATGCGGGTGCCGTTGTCGGGTCGTCGGCCGTCGGAACTACGGCACTCGCCCTGTCCAATTCCAGCAACAACGTCGTCGTCATCGGGGGGACGGTTGGAAGCGCCGCGCCCATAACGAGCGGCATTGGGATCGGCAACGGATCGGCGAACAACCAGGTGAACGTCCTGTCGGGCGGCGTTGTCCAGGCCAGCAATGTCGGGGCTGTCGATCTCAACGGCGCGGGCGCCGGGAATATCGTCAACAACGCAGGCACGATCTCGAGCGCCACCGGCTCCGCGATCCTCGGCTCGGCCAATCAGGACACCGTCATCAACTCCGGCACGATCATGACCGGCGCCAGCACGGCCGTAGATCTCAAGAACGGCAACGACGTGTTCGAGTTGCGGGCGGGATCGAGCGTCACGGGCTGGGTCCTGGGCGGCAACGGACTGGACACGTTGCGCCTGGGCGGGACCGCCAACGCGACGTTCGACCTCGGCACATTCGGCGCGGCCGGTCAGTTCCGGGAATTCGAGGTGCTGGAAAAGACCGGCAGTTCCACCTGGACACTGACGGGTTCGACGACGGACACGGCGACCATGGACGTCCAGGCCGGCACCCTCATCGTCAACGGCACGATGGCCAACATCGCGACGATCGTGACCGGCGGCACGCTCAGTGGCAGCGGCATGATCGGATCGCTCACAGTGCTGTCGGGCGGCAGGGTCGCGCCCGGCAATCTCGGTCAACTAATCGTCAACACCAATGCAGCGTTCCAGTCAGGGTCGACGTACGCGATCTCGGTCAACGCGGCCGGACAATCAGACAAGATTGCCGCCATGAGCGCGACGCTGACAGGCGGCACCGTCGCCGTCACCACGCTTGCCGGCGCCTACGGCGCATCGACGCAATACACGATCCTCAGCACGACGACCGGCGTCACCGGATCCTTCGCAAACGTCACGCTGAGCGGATACAATCCGCAGTTCTTCACCTCCGCCCTGAGCTACGATGGGCTCTCGGTATTCCTGACGCTCAATTACAACACGGCCGTGTTCCAATCCGTCGCCCAAACGCAGAACCAGAAGGCCGTGGCCGGCGCATTGAGCGCGTTCGGCCCCAACCTGCCCTTCCTGGCATCGTTCGCCGGCCAGAGCGATGCCCAGCTCCGCTACAGCATGGACCAACTTTCGGGGGAAGCCGCGACAGGAGCCCAGCAGGGCGCTTTCCAGTTCACGGGCCAGTTCCTCGGCCTCATGCTCGATCCATTCGTCAGCGGACGCGGGACCTTCGGCAATGCCACAAGCGACACCGTGCTCGGTTTCAACCCCGCGCGCGCCGTGCTTCCGGATGATATTGCGCTGGCCTACAACAAGGTCTTGGGCGTACCGGCCGCGAAGGCGCCGACCTTCGCGGAGCGCTGGACCGCCTGGGGAACGGCGTTCGGCGGCGCCAACCGCACCGGCGGCGACCCCGTCGTGATCGGCAGCCACGACCTCAGCGCGCGCGCGGGCGGCGTCGCGGCCGGAGCCGACTATCATGTCAGCCGCGACGCGATCGTCGGCTTTGCGCTCTCCGGCGGCGGCACCAAATGGGATCTGGCGCAGGCGCTGGGCGGCGGCAAGAGCGATGCGCTGCAGGCTGGCGTCTATACCGCGGTGCGTACCGGCCCGGCCTATTTCGCCGCCTCGCTGGCCGTGGCCAACCACTGGATGTCGACAGACCGCCTCGCGCCGTTCAGCAATCAGCTCACCGCGAAATTCAATGCGCAGACCTTCGGCGGCCGCATCGAGGGCGGCTATCGCTTCGCGACGCCGATCGGCGGCTTCACGCCATACGCAGCGGCACAGGCGCAGGCGTTTCGCACGCCGACTTACGCCGAGGTTGATCTGGCGGGCGGCGGTCTTGGGCTGACGTATCAGGGCCGCACCGCCTCCGACACACGGAGCGAACTCGGCGCGCGCTTCGATCGGACGACACTGATTGCACCGAATGCGGTCCTGACGTTGCGCGGTCGCGCGGCCTGGGCGCATGATTGGGTGAGCGATCCGGCACTCGTCGCCGCATTCCAGGGCCTTCCCGCCGCGAGCTTCATCGTCAATGGTGCGACGCCGGCGAAGGACGCCGCGCTCGCATCCGCCGGCGCCGAGCTCAAATTTTCGAACGGCGTTGCCCTGTCTGCCAAGTTCGACGGCGAGTTCGCGGCCCGCAGCACCACCTATTCCGGCACTGCGAGCCTGCGATACGCCTGGTAGCGGCGCTCCCTCATCGCGATGGCCGTGCGCCCACCGGCAAAATGCCGAGGCCGGCGAGATGGGCGTCGATAAACTGCTCGACCTGCTGGCGCAGCATCTGGGGCGGCACGGCGACCATGCGCTCCTCGAGGCCGAGCGAGATGATGCCGTGCACGGCGGAGAACAGCGTGCGCGACAGCAGCGCGATCTTCACGTCATCCGCATCCGGCAGCAGCCGCACCAGCGGCGCATGCATCAGCGCGAAGGCGTCCATCACCATCTGCAGGATGTCGTCGGGATAGGGGCGGTCATCCTCCATCCGGTGCTCGAACAGCGAGCGCAGCAGATTGGCGTGCTCGGCAAAGAAGTCGAGATAGGTCGCGGCAAGTCCGTAGAGCTGGCGCACGGGGTCATCAGCGGGAACTCCGCGAAGGCGGGCCGTGAGGGCCTGAACGGTCTCCCGGTTGACGGTCAGGATCACCCCGTCGAAGTCGCCGAACTCGTTATAGACACTGCCGACGGAACAGCCGGCGGCCTCGGAAACGTCCCGAACCTTTAACGATCTCAATCCCTTAGTCGCGATGATGCCGCGCGCGATCTCCAGGATCTGGAGCCGCCGCCGATTTTTTTTCCGGTCGCGCAGCGATTCTTCTTGAACATTGTTCATTTTCAAGCTACTCATGTGAACATTGTTCAATATTAACCCGGAGACCTGCAAAATGCAAAGCCTCGCTGTTGATATCGCCGCCACCTTCGTCGACGACGCTGCCGCCCTCGTCACCGGCTTTGGCCGAACCCTGTTGCGGTTCGCCATGGCGCCGATCAATCGCATCGCCAACGCCTGCGACGTCGCCGGCGTGCTCGCGGAACGTCGGGCGGCCTTCCGGATGTGGCGGGCCAGCCGCGACCGTGCACGTCCCCAAGGACGCAGGTTTAGCGTTCTCGGCCGCTTCTCGCCCTTGCGCCACCTCTCCCATCTGACCTGAGACGCCGGCCCATCGGGTCGGCTCGAATTCCGGGTCAGGTTGCAACGAAGGACTCACCATGCCCGGACATTCGCGGTCGATCCCGCTGGCCTCCGTGATGCGGTTCAGGTTTTCCTCATCGCCCGGACCATATCCGGGTATGCCCGAGCTGACGCGGGCCGCGACCAGATATCTGCGAACCTAACGAGACCATTAGGAGACCAACAGGATCGGAGGAACCGAGGGGACAGAGCATGCCGGCGCATCCTCACCGTGCAATCGTTCGTCCCATGCGCTTCCGGTCGTGACGCTTCACAGACAACGTAGCAACCTCAGGCTGCCTTTCCAAAACAGGACTAGTCATGATCAGGGAATTGATGTCGTCACGCCGCTTTGCGCCGCTGTTCTGGGCGCAATTCTTCTCGGCGCTCAATGACAACGTGCTCAAGAACGCACTCGTCATCATTCTGCTTTACAGTGCCGCAACCGGCCACGGCGATGCGCTGGTGACGGTGGCCGGCGCGGTCTTCATCTTCCCCTATTTCATCCTGTCCGGGCTCGGCGGCCAGCTCGCCGACAAATACGTCAAGTCCGTCGTCGCACGGCGGCTCAAATTCGCCGAGATCTTCGCAGCCTGCTTTGCCGCCGCCGGCTTCTTCCTGCACTCGGTACCGCTCTTGTTCGCAGCGCTCGCACTGTTCGGCGTCATCGCCGCGCTGTTCGGGCCCGTGAAATACGCCATGCTGCCGGACCAGCTCGAGCTCGGCGAGCTCGCGACCGGCAACGCGCTGGTCGAGGGCGCGACCTTCATGGCCATCCTGCTCGGCACCGTCGCCGGCGGCCAGTTCGTGGCCGGCTCCGCGCATATGGGCTGGGTCGCATCCGCCGTGGTCGTGCTGGCCCTGCTGTCATGGGCGTTCGCCTCCCGCATTCCGCAGACAACGCCCTCCGCGCCCGACCTGCCCGTCGACGCCAATCCCTGGACCTCTACGGTCAGCCTGCTCAGGACGCTGCACGCCGATCACCGGCTGTGGGACGGCACCGTGATCGTGTCCTGGTTCTGGCTAGTCGGCGCCATCGTGCTGTCGCTGCTGCCGGCGCTGGTGAAGGAAGTCGTCGGCGGCACCGAGGGCGTGGTGACGCTGTGTCTTGCCATCTTCGCGATCGGCATCGCCATCGGCTCTCTGTTCGCCGCGAGCCTCAGCCACGTTCGTCCGAACCTCGCGCTGGTGCCGATCGGGGCCATCATCATGGGATTCGCCGGGCTCGATCTGGCCTGGGCCATCGGTGTGACCGCCAAGGGCCACGACATCGCCGCGCTCGACTTCGCAACCTCGTTTGCCGGCTTGCGCATGCTGGTCGATTTCGTCGCCTTCGCGTTCGGCGGCGGCTTGTTCGTCGTTCCGTCCTTTGCCGCGGTCCAGGCCTGGTCGGCCACCTCCGAGCGCGCCCGCATCATCGCCGCCGGCAACGTGTTGCAGGCCGCCTTCATGGTGGTCGGCTCGCTGTTCGTCGCGTTGCTGCAGGCCGCCGGCCTCCATATCGGCTGGATCTTCTTCGGCCTCGGCGTCGCCAGCTTCGGCGCGGTGTGGTTCGTGCTGACCAAGTGGGGCAAGGAAGGCGTGCGCGATTTCGGCGGTCTGCTGTTCCGCGCGCTGTTCCGCACCGAGGTGCGCGGGCTGGAAAACCTGCCGCCTCCGGGCACGCGCATGCTGATCGCGCCGAACCATGTCAGCCTGATCGACGGCCCGCTACTGCACGCCGTGCTGCCGATCGACGCCAGCTTCGCGGTCGATACCGGCATTGCCAAGGCCTGGTGGGCCAAGCCGTTCCTGCGCGTCGTCAAGCACTACACCATGGATCCGACCAAGCCGCTGGCCGCGCGCGACCTGATCAAGCTCGTTGCCGCGGGCGAGCCCGTGGTGATCTTCCCGGAAGGACGCATTACCGTCTCCGGCTCGCTGATGAAGGTCTATGACGGCACCGCGATGATCGCGGACAAGGCCGATGCCGTGGTCGTGCCGGTCCGCATCGAAGGCGCCCAGCGCTCGCATCTGAGCTACCTCAATTCCAGCCAGATCAAGCGCTCGTGGTTCCCGCGGGTGACGGTCACCATCCTGCCGCCGGTCAAGCTTCCGGTCGATCAAGCGCTGAGGGGCAAGGCGCGCCGCAATGCCGCCGGCGCCGCGCTCCAGGACGTGATGATCGACGCCCTGGTGAAGAACGCCATGCTCGATCACTCGCTGTTCGAGGCGCTCGGACACGCCTATCGCGATCGCGACACAGGCAAGGTCATCATCGAGGATGCGCTCGGCACCAAGCTGACCTATCGCAAGCTGATCCTCGGCGCGCAGGTCCTGAGCCGCAAGCTGGAGGCCGGCACCGCAATCGGCGAGAATGTCGGCGTGCTGCTGCCGAATTCGGCGGGCGTCGCCGTCGTCTTCATGGCGCTGCAGAACAGCGGCCGGGTGCCGGCGATGCTCAACTTCTCCGCCGGCCCGGTCAACGTGCTCGCCGCCATGAAGGCCGCGCAGGTCAAGACCGTGCTGACGTCGAAGGCGTTCATCGAGAAGGGCAAGCTCGACAAGCTGATGGCCGCGATCTCCGCCGAGGCGCGCGTGGTCTATCTCGAGGACGTCCGCGCCTCGATCGGCGTGGCCGACAAGATCAAAGGCCTGCTCGCGGGCACCACGCCGCGCGTTGTCCGCCAGGCCAACGATCCCGCCGTCGTGCTGTTCACGTCGGGTTCGGAAGGCACGCCCAAGGGCGTGGTGCTGTCCCACCGCAACATCCTGGCCAACGCGGCGCAGGCGCTGGCGCGGGTCGATGCCAACGCCAATGACAAGGTGTTCAACGTGCTGCCGGTGTTCCATTCGTTCGGCCTCACCGGCGGCATGATGATGCCGATGCTCGCGGGCATTCCGATCTACATGTACCCCTCGCCGCTGCACTACCGGATCGTGCCCGAGCTGATCTACCAGACCGGCGCCACCATCCTGTTCGGCACCGATACGTTCCTCACCGGCTATGCGCGGTCGGCGCACCCTTACGACTTCCGCACCCTGCGCCTCGTCATCGCCGGCGCCGAGGCGGTCAAGGACCGCACCCGGCAGGTGTTCATGGAGCGCTACGGCATCCGCATCCTCGAAGGCTACGGCGTCACCGAGACGGCGCCGGTGCTGGCGATGAACACGCCGATGGCCAACCGCCCCGGCACCGTCGGCCGCCTCTCGCCGCTGATGGAAAGCCGCCTCGATCCGGTCCCCGGCATCGAGGAAGGCGGTCGCCTCTCGGTGCGCGGGCCGAACGTGATGCTCGGTTACCTCAGGGCCGAAAATCCCGGCGTGCTCGAAAAGCTTGCCGAGGGCTGGCACGACACCGGCGACATCGTGGCGATCGACGCCGCCGGTTTCATCACCATCAAGGGCCGCGCCAAGCGCTTTGCCAAGATCGCGGGCGAAATGGTCTCGCTGTCGGCGGTCGAAGCCATCGCGACCACGCTGTGGCCGCAGGCCGCATCGATCGCGGTGTCGATCCCCGATCCGCGCAAGGGCGAGCGCATCGTGCTGCTGACGACGGAGAAGAACGCCGAGCGCAGCGCAATGCAGGGCCAGGCCAAGGCGATCGGCGCGTCCGAGCTGACCGTGCCCGCGGCGATCATGGTGGTCGACAAGGTGCCGCTGCTCGGCACCGGCAAGACCGACTACGTCACCGCGACGACGATGGCGCGCGAGCAGGCCTCCGCGCCGGAGCGCGAGGTGGCGTAAGGGCGGCGGGGCCGGGTTCGCCGGTCACGCCGCTGTCCGCCGCTCCTGCGCGTAACGCACGAGCGCGGCGAAGCGATAGATGCCGTGCACGAACTTGCCGTAGGGCATGGTGATGAACAGCGCGAACACCGCGCCGAGATGCAGCGCGAGCAGCGGCCCCATGGCGGCGGTCTCGCGCAGGACGAGAAGCAGCATGCCGGTCGTTCCGGTCAGGAACAGCATGGCGATGAAGCCGACATCCATGCCGTAACGGCTCTCATCGAGCAGCGCCGGATCGCGCCTCATCCTGGCCGTGAACAGACCGATCGGGCCAATGATCAGTCCGATGCCGCCGAGCGTGCCCAGCACCACGGGCAAGTCCCACCACGGATACGGCGCCTCGCGGCCGAGCAGATAGTGGTAGAGCGTCGCCACCGACGTCGCGGCGAAGCACAGCAGGAAGCCGTAGAAGGTCAGGTGGTGATAGAGCTTGCGCCGGTCGGTCGGCTTGTCGTCCTCGTTGTAGCAGCCGACGCCGCCGCCATGGAGATAGCGCAGCTCGCCGGCATCGCGGATCGCCTGGAAGATCGAGCCGCCGTCGGCGCGGCCACCGATCGCAGGGCCGATGTCGCGCCAGAAGGCGCGCACGCTCATGACCAGCGCAAAAACGGCGTAGAGCAATGCGGCGCTGAACAAGGCTGCCATCGCGTTGTGCGGCATCAGCTTGTAGAAAGCGCCGGGACCGCTGTGCACGCCGAACAGCACGCTGCGGTCGTTGAGGGCGGCAAAGCCCAGGATGAACGCCGCCATGCTGAGCGCGGCGATGACGCTGATGACGAGACCGTTGCGCGCGAAGGCGCCGGACAGCGCCCCCGGCCAGGCATAGGCCGCATAGGACTCGGCGCGCGCGACCGCGAGCGTCTTCGGGACGTTGACGTTGAACTCGTGCGGCGGCGAGAACTGGCAGTCGACGTAGCAGGCGCCGCAGCCATGGCAGAGATTGGCGAGATAGTTGAGGTCGCCGTCAGAGAAGGCGCGGCGCAGCTCCATGGCCGGAAACACCGCGCAAAGACCCTCGCAATAGCGGCAGGAATTGCAGACCGTCATCAGACGGTCGGCTTCGTCGAGAATTCTAGTTCCGTGCATGCTTTGCCGCTTCCCGCCCTGCGATTCGTCCGAACACGCTGCCGATGGTCATGCCCATGCCGGCGGCATAACCCTTGCCGAGCACGTTACCGGCCATGATCTCGCCGGCCGCGAACATGTTGCCTGACGGCCTGCCGTCAGCCATCAGTATCCGCGCCTCCTTGTTCACGCGCGTGCCGAGATAGGTGAAGGTGATGCCGGGCCGCACCGGATAGGCGAGATAAGGCGGCGTCTCGATCTTGCGCGCCCAATGCGTCTTGGGTGGCGTGATTCCCTCGGTCACGCAATCATCCAGAATGGTGTGGTCGAAGGTGCCGGGCCGCACCGCGGCATTGAATTCGGCAATGGTCTTCTCCAGCGCGGCCGGATCGAGCTCGAGCCTTCCGGCAAGCTCCGCCACTGTCCGGCCGGCAATCGGCGGGAACAGCGTCGGCATGAAGCTGGTGACGACGGTGGAATCGAAGATGATGTAGGCGATCTGGTCGGGCTGCGCCGCCACCAGCCGGCCCCAGATGGCGTAGCGCTTCGGCCAGATGTCCTCACCTTCGTCGTAGAAGCGTTGCGCGTGCTTGTTGACGACGATGCCGAACACGACGGAGTCGTGCCGCGTGATGATGCCGCCGTCGAACTTCGGCGCCCGGGCGTCGATCGCGACCGCATGGCACTGGGTGGGATCGCCGACCTCCTGCACGCCCTTGTCGAGCAGCATCTTCAGGATCGAGCCGCGATTATAGGGCGTGCCGCGGATCAGGAAGTTGTCGGCGGCCTCGCCCCAATATTGCTTCAGCCACTCGATGTTGGCCTCGAACCCGCCGGCCGCGGCGACCAGGGAGGTGGCGCGGATCTCGGTCTCACCCTTGACCGGCCGTTTCAGCCGTGCGGCGAGGAACAAGCTGTCCTCGATCACGAGGTCGGTGACCTCGGCATCGTATTCGACGTCGACGCCGAGCCGCTCGGCGGTAAGATAGAGCGCGTTCAGCATCGCGCGGCCGCCGCCGAGGAAGAAGGAATTGGTGCGGCCAAGGCTCAGCGTGCCGCCGAGTGAGGGCTGCCAACGCACGCCCTGCTCCACGATCCAGTTCAGGATGTCCTTGGACTCCCGGATCATGTGGCGCGCCAACGCCTCGTCGGTCTGCCCGCCGGTGACGCGCAGCAGATCCTCCCAAAACTCCTCCTCGGTGTAGGGACCGGTCAGGATTTCGGTGGCGGCGTCATGGGCGCAGCGCATGTTGCGGGTGTGACGGGTGTTGCCGCCGCGATAGAATTTTGGCGCGCCTTCGAGCACCAGCACCGACGCTCCGCCGCGCCGTGCCGCGATCGCCGCACACAGCGCCGCATTGCCGCCTCCGATCACCAGCACGTCATACTTGCTGCTCATGGCGTTGGTCCGATGCGACGAAATTGGAGCCGTTCTGCCGGCCGGCGGCGTTGATAACCCACGCTTGCCATTGCGTACCTTTGTATACAAATATATACAACAACTGCGCAAGCGGCTTCTCTGCATGGGCAGGATGCGTCTCGCGCTTCGAGGACATCATGGCCAGGCGCCCGGCAAAGGCAGGCGGAACGATCGTGCGGAGCGGCGGTGTTGCGCTCGGTGAAGCCGTATTCCGCTCGCTCTGCGAAGCGCTCCAGGCCGGCAGCTATCGTGCCGGCGACCGCCTGCGCGAGGAGGAGGTCGCACAGCGGCTCAAGGTCAGCCGCACGCCGGTTCGCGAGGCGCTGGGCCGGCTCGCCGCACGCGGCTTCGTCGAGCCCGCCGCCGGCCGCGGGTTGATCGTCCGCAACCTCGACATCTCGGAGGTGCTGGAGCTCTATGCCATGCGCGAGATCATGGAAGGTGCCGCCGCGCGCCTCGCCGCCGAACATGCCTCGGCCACCGAGATCGAGGCGCTCGGGGACATCGAGCAGGCCTTTGTCGAGGCTTCCGCGACCGACGCCGCCGAGATGGCGCGGCTGAACCGCGCCTTCCACGAGGCGATCTGCCGCGCCGCGCGCAACCGCTATCTCGACAACGCTTCGCGGGAATTGCAGGACTGGATCGCCCTGCTCGGTCCGACCACCTTCACCGTAGCGGGCCGGCCCTCGACCAGCCACGACGAGCACCAGACCATCATCGAGGCGATCGCCGCGCGCGACGGCGACAAGGCCGAACAGCTCGCGCGCGCCCATATCCGCGAGGCACTGCGCTGCCGGCTCAAGCTGCTGCAGAAGCAATAGGTCGATCGTTCACGCATCGAAGACGCGCGTCAGCAGCCAATAGCTGCCGAGCAGAGCGATCATTGCGGACATGGCGTAGACCAGCCTCGCCGCTCGCGCCGGCTCCTCGCAGCCGGCCGCGGTCAGACGGTCCAGCAAGATAAGCACCGGCAGCATCAGTGCGACGATCGCAATCTGCCCGACCTCGACGCCGATATTGAAGGCGGCCAGCGCCGGGAGGATCGCATCCTGCGGCAAGCCGATCTCACGAAGCGCGCCGGCGAAGCCGAAACCGTGGACCAATCCAAACAGGAAGACCACGCGCCAGCGCTTGTCGACGTCGCGCGAGAAGAAGTTCTCGATCGCCACGAACACGATCGAGGCCGCGATCGCCGGCTCCACGATGTGGCTCGGGATGACCAGGACATTCAACGCCGCGAGCGACAATGTCAGGGAATGAGCGACGGTGAAGGCGGTGACGATCTTGACGACCGGCATCAGCCGGCGCGCCCATAGAACGATTGCGGCCAGGAATGCGACGTGATCGTAACCGAGGAAGATATGCTCGATGCCGGTCAGGAGATAGCGCCACATGGTCGAGGCCAGCGACGGCAGCTCCTTCGAGAGCGTGACCGTGACATTCTCGGCATCGAGCAAGGCCTGCGTCTCGGACTTGCCCTGCGCAACCAGCACGACCTGACGCGCAGCCTTGTCCCGTTCCGTCAGCACGGTGGAGCGGTAGACGATATCGCCGGCCGTGCTCGCGCAAGCAAAGCTGTTGCGATAGACGATGCCGTCACCATCGGGCAGAATCGCAGCATTGCCCGGCGCACAGGCCGCGCCGCCCCCCGTCACGGCCATATGCGTTTCGAGATAGGCGAGGATTGCTGCGCCGGCCGCTTCGACCGCAGCGGGATCGACTGCGTCCTGCTTTGCGTCATACATCCTCGTGCCGATCAGGCGATCGACATCGCTGCCCTTCAATCCGAGCTCGACCTTCACGATGCGATCGGCGGTCACCGCCACGCGCGCCGTGACGAGGTTGACCTGATGCGCCTCAGCCGGGCGGCCGATGCCGAGCAGAATCGCAAGCCACAGCAGAAGCAGCCACTTCACGATCCCGCTCCATCGCCGTCACGCCAGCACATCCGCCGCGACCGCCTTGAGGACATCCCGGACGTCGGACGGCTTCAGCCGGACCTGCAATCCGCGCTGGCCGCCATTGAGATAGACGAGATCATGCGCGAGCGCGCGCTGCTCGATCACGGTACCGACCTGCTTGCGCTGACCGAACGGGCTGATGCCGCCGACCTTGTAGCCGGTGACCCGTTCGGCCTCCGGCGGCTTCATCATCTGCGCCGACTTGCCGCCCGCGGCAGCGGCGAGCTTCTTCATCGAGACTTCCTGGTCGGAGGGGACGACCACGCAGACCGGCTTGCCGTCGACCAGCGCCATCAGCGTCTTGAGGACGCGCGCGGGGTCCTCACCGAGCGCGGCGGCCGCCTGCAGCCCGATGCTCTCGGCATCAGGATCGTAGTCGTAAGCGTGGACGGTGAAGGCAACACCGGCGGCTTGAAGCGCACGGGTGGCTGGGGTGACTTTGGACATGGGTCACGTTTACCACCGTCATTGCGAGGAGCGAAGCGACGACGTGGGCACATTTGCCCACCACACAACTCCTGTCATCGCCCGGCTTTGACCGGGCGATCCAGTACTCCGAGACAGTTATGGCTCAATGGATGAGCCGCGGCGTACTGGATGCCCCGCCTTCGCGGGGCATGACAGCGGTTTGTATGGCAAGTCTCGTGCGCGCGGTAACGACGAGACCTTCCCTACTCCGCCGCGTCCCGCATCTCCGCGCGTTCGGCTCTGACCGCGCAGAACTTGAACTCCGGGATCTTGCCGAACGGATCGAGCGCCGGGTTGGTGAGCAGGTTCGCCGCCGCTTCCGCGTAGCAGAACGGCATGAACACCATGTTCTCTGGCACGTCGCGGTCGGAGCGCACCTTGACCTCGACCGCGCCGCGGCGGGTCTCAAGGCGAATGAAATCGCCGGGCGCAAGCTGCTTCTTGCGCATGTCCTTCGGCGACATGAAGGCGACCGCCTCCGGCTCGATCTGGTCGAGCACCTGGGCGCGGCGGGTCATCGAGCCGGTGTGCCAGTGCTCCAGCACGCGGCCGGTCGACAGCACCATCGGATATTCCGCGTCCGGGATCTCGTCCGGCGGGATGACCTTGGCCGGCACGATCTTGCCGCGGCCGCTCGCGGTCGGGAAGCCCGTGGTGAAGATGATCTCGTTGCCGGGCTGGTCTGGCCCATCGACCGGATAGGTCACCGCGCCTTCGCGCACCAGCCGCTCCCAGGTGATGTTCTTCAGCGACGGCATCAGCTCCGCCATCTCGGTGAAGACGTCGCCGGGACCGGAATAATTCCACGGCAGGCCCATGCGCTTGCCGATCTCCTGAATGATCCAGAGATCCTGCCGCGCATCGCCCGGCGGCTTGATCACCTGGCGGGCGAGCTGCACGCGGCGATCGGTGTTGGTGAAGGAGCCGTCCTTCTCCGCGAAGGCCGAGGCCGGCAGGATCACGTCGGCGTGGAACGCGGTCTCCGTGACGAAGAGATCCTGCACCACGAGATGATCGAGCATGGCGAGCGCATGGCGCGCGTGCTGCAGATCAGGATCCGACATCGCGGGGTTCTCGCCCTCGATATACATGCCCTTGATCTCGCCGGCATGGATCGCGTTCATGATCTCGACCACGGTCAGGCCGCGCACGGGATCGAGATCCTGCTGCCAGAGCTTCTCGAAGCTGGCGCGCAGATCGTCGCGCCCCACCGGCTGATAATCCGGCAGGAACATCGGGATCAGGCCGGCGTCGGAGGCGCCCTGCACGTTGTTCTGGCCGCGCAGCGGATGCAGGCCGGTGCCGGGCCGGCCGACCTGGCCGGTGATCAGCGCGAGCGCGATCAGGCAGCGCGCGTTGTCGGTGCCGTGGACATGCTGGCTGATGCCCATGCCCCAGAAGATGATCGACGACTTCGCCCGCGCATAGGTTCGCGCGACCTCGCGCAGCGTCTGCGCCGGGATGCCGCAGATCGGCTCCATCTTCTCCGGCGTGAACTCCTTGATCTTCTCCTTGAGGTCCTCGAACCCCTCGGTATAGCCGGCGATGTACTGGTCGTCGGTCAGGCCTTCGGCGATGATCGTGTGGATCATCGCGTTCAGCATGGCGACGTCGGAGCCCGGCTTGAACTGCAGATGCTTGGTGGCGTGACGCGACAGCGACTGCCGGCGCGGATCCATCACGAACAGCTTGGCGCCGTTCTGCTTGACCGCGTTCTTGATGAAGGTCGCGGCGACCGGATGGTTCACGGTCGGGTTGGCGCCGATCACGATGATGACCTCGGCATCCATCGCCGCCGAGAACGGTGCCGACACCGCGCCGGAGCTCAGGCCCTCGAACAGGGCCGCCACCGACGAGGCGTGGCACAGCCGGGTGCAATGGTCGACGTTGTTCGAGCCGAAGCCGGTGCGCACCAGCTTCTGGAACAGATAGGCCTCTTCGTTCGAGCCCTTGGCCGAGCCGAAGCCGGCCAGCGCCTTCACGCCCTTCTCGTCGCGGATCTTGACCAGCCCCTTGGCGGCGATGTCGAGCGCTTCGTCCCAGCTCGCCTCGCGGAAATGGGTAAAGGGGTTGGCCGGATCGACCTGGTCGTTGGCATCCTTCTTCGCATTCGGCAGCCGCACCAGCGGCTTGGTCAGGCGATGCGGATGGTGGATGTAGTCGAAGCCGAAGCGGCCCTTGACGCAGAGACGGTTGTGATTGGCGGGACCGTCGCGGCCTTCCGCATAGATCACCTTCTCGTCCTTGACCTCATAGGTGACCTGGCAGCCGACGCCGCAGAACGGACAGAGCGAATCCACCTTCCTGTCGGCATAGGTGACGCGGGTCTGCTTCTCGTCCAGCATCACGGCCGGCATCAAGGCGCCGGTCGGGCAGGCCTGCACACATTCGCCGCAGGCGACGCAAGTGGACTCGCCCATGGGATCGTCGAAGTCGAACACGATCTTGGAATCGTGATTGCGATAGGCCATGCCGATGACGTCGTTGACCTGGACCTCGCGGCAGGCGCGCACGCACAGGCCGCACTGGATGCAGGCATCGAGGTTGACGCGCATCGCCGGATGGCTGGCGTCGGTCGCCCAGCGTTCGGCTGCGGGAAAGCGGCTCTCGGTCACGCCCGTGGTCTCGGCCCAGTGCCAGAACTTCGAATCCGGATCGTGGCTGGTCTCGCGCGCCGGCTGGTCGGCAACGAGCAGCTCCATCACCATCTTCTGCGCGGACACCGCACGCGCGCTCTCGGTCTTCACCTTCATGCCGACCGACGGCGTGCGCTTGCAGGACGCTGCGAGCACACGTTCGCCCTCGATCTCGACCATGCAGGCGCGGCAATTGCCGTCGGGGCGATAATCGGGCGCGGGCGAATAGCACAGATGGGGAATGTCGCGGCCCTGCCGCTTGGCCACCTGCCAGATGGTCTCGCCGGGCTTGGCCTCGACCTGCTTGCCGTCGAGCTCGAACGTAATCTTGGTCATTCGGCCGCTTCCTTGAACTCGTCAGGGAAATATTTGATCACTGAGGACAGCGGATTCGATGCCGCCTGTCCGAGCCCGCAGATCGAGGCGTCGCGCATCGCCTGGCTCAATTCTTCCAGCAGAGCGCGGTTCCAGACCGGCTTCTGCATCAGCAGCGCCGCCTTCTGGGTTCCGACGCGGCACGGCGTGCACTGGCCGCAGCTCTCGTCCTCGAAGAACTTCATCAGGTTCAGCGCCGCCGCGCGCACGCTGTCCTTTTGCGACAGGATCACGATCGCAGCCGAGCCGATGAAGCAGCCGTATTTCTCCAGCGTGCCGAAATCGAGCGGGATGTCGTCCATCGACGCCGGCAGAATGCCGCCGGACGCACCGCCCGGCAGATAAGCGTAGAACTGATGGCCGTCGGCCATGCCGCCGCAATATTCGTCGATCAGCTCGCGCACGGTGATGCCCGCCGGCGCCAGCTTCATGCCGGGATTCTTGACGCGGCCCGAGACCGAGAAACTGCGCAGGCCGTGACGCTCGTGCCGGCCGTTGCCCTTCCACCAGTCGGCGCCCTTCTCGACGATGTCGCGCACCCACCACAGCGTCTCAATGTTGTTGATCAGCGTCGGCAGGCCGAACAGGCCGACCTGGAACGGGTAAGGCGGCTTGTGCCTGGGCAGGCCGCGCTTGCCCTCGATGCTTTCGAGCAGCGAAGATTCCTCGCCGCAGATATAGGCGCCGGCGCCGCGGCGCATGTGCAGCGTCGGTCCGCCCGGCGGCAGCTTGGCAATCTCGCGCTCCAGGATCTCGCGCGAAGCCGGATATTCGTCGCGCAGATAGATGTAGACGTCGGACGCCTGCACCACATGCGCCCCGATCAGCATGCCTTCGATGAATCGGTGCGGATCGCTTTCGAGATAGTAGCGGTCCTTGAACGTGCCGGGCTCGCCCTCGTCGCCGTTGATCGCCATCAGCCGCGGGCCGGGTTCGCCCAGCACGGCGCGCCATTTGCGTCCCGTGGGGAAGCCGGCGCCGCCGAGCCCGCGCAGCGAGGCGTCGTCGAGCGACTTCAAGAGATCGTCCGTCGACAGCTCGCCCGAGCGCAGGCGGCCCAGCAGCTTGTAGCCGCCGCCGGCGACATAGGCGTCGTAGCCGACATAGTTCGGCAGATGGGCGTGGGTGTCGCCGGCCTTCGCGACCGCCATCACATTGGCGACGGTCGCATGATCGACGAAATTGTGCCCGACCTCGGCTGCCGGCGCGGTATCGCAGCGCCCAACGCAGGGCGCGCGCACGACGCGGATGCCGGGTCCTGACGCGCTTTGCAGGTCCTCGAGCAGCTTCTCGCCACCGAGCATCGCACAGGTCAGGGAGTCGCAAACGCGGATCGTCAGCGGCGCGATGTCAGGCTCGCCCTCCTTCACCACGTCGAAATGCGCATAGAAGGTCGCCGTCTCGAACACTTCGGCGAAGGCGAGCTTCATCTCGTCGGCGAGCGCAGCCAGATGCGCAGCCGAGATCTGGTGATACTTATCCTGGATCAGGTGCAGATATTCGATCAAGAGATCGCGCCGCCGCGGCCGGTTGCCAAGCAGCTGCTCGATCTCGTGCGCGGCGTTGGGATCGACCTGGCGCCCCTTGGGCGTGGCCTTGGCGCGCCGGCGCCCCTCGCCGGGATGCTCGAACGGGCGGACCTCATGCACGTCGTGGCTCATCGATTCGTCTCGATCTCGTCTTTTAGAACAGGTCCAGTTCTAGCTCTTGGCATGCCAGATGCCAAGCAAATTATCATGCTCGCGGAAGCAGTTAAGCGCAGCCCAAGGGCAGCCCTGGATCGCTGCCCGCACACGGCCTGGCGTTCGTCCAACGCGCCAATCGATAGAACGAAGCCCGAATTGGCCTGGAGATCAATAAAGGCGTCCTATGCTGCGATTGCGAAGTCGTATCGAGCTCCCGGCTCCGAGGCTATCGGTGCCCCCTTCACACGAAATGAGCGGCGGGAGCGCGCAAGGCCGCGCTCCCGCTCGCGAAGATGTGCGATCAGAAGATCTTCACCGCGCTCTCCAGCGTCTTCCAGACGCCCCATGCCAGCGGCACGCCGACGAAGGCCCAGAACATTGCGGCACTGGCGTCCAGACCGCCCTTGCCGATGCCGAACGAGCCGTGCTGGATCGACGCCGCGCTCTTGGCACTCGCCGCCTGCAATCTGGCGACTTCCTCCTGGCTCATGTTCCACTTCGGATCGACCGGCTTGATCATGTAGTTGCAGATCAGACCGGCAATCAGCATGGCGCACAGGATGTACATCGTCGTGTTGTAGAGCTGGTCGCGTGGCACGCCGGCAGCGAGCTGGAACTCGCGGATGTAGTTGACCACAACAGGACCGATGATGCCGGCCGTCGACCAGGCCGTCAGCAGCCGGCCGTGGATGGCGCCGACGAACTGGGTGCCGAACATGTCGGCCAGATAGGCCGGCACCGTCGCGAAGCCGCCGCCATACATCGACAGGATGATGCCGAAGCCGAGCACGAACAGGAGTTTCGAGCCCATCGCCGCGAAGGTGGGTGCCAGCGCGTAGAGCGCGATGCCGAGGAGGAAGAAGGTGTAGTAGGTGTTCTTGCGGCCCATGAGGTCGGACATCGAGGCCCAGAAGAACCGGCCGCCGATATTGAACAGCGACAGCAGACCGGCAAAGCCGGCGGCGATCGCGGCGATCGCAGCCTTCTGTTCGCCCGAAAGCTGGCTGAAGCTCAGCTCGGGATGCCCGATCAGCTTGCCGGCGAAGATCTCCTGGAGCATGGGCGAGGCCATGCCGATCACGCCGATGCCGGCCGAGACGTTCAGGCAGAGCACCCACCAGATCAGCCAGAATTGCGGCGTCTTGTGCGCGTTGTTGAGATGGACATGGTGCTCGGTGATCATCGACTTCTTCTCGCTCGGCGGCGTCCAGCCGTCGGGCTGCCAGCCGGGCGGCGTCACCCGATACGAAAACGCGCCGATCATCATGAAGACGAAATAGATCACCCCCATCACGACGAAGGTCTGCCAGACGCCGACGTCGCTTGTGCTCTTGAAGTAGTTGATCAGGAGATTGGCGAGCGGCGCACCGATCATCGCACCACCGCCAAAGCCCATGATGGCCATGCCCGTCGCCATGCCGCGGCGATCTGGGAACCATTTGATCAGCGTCGACACCGGCGAGATGTAGCCGAGGCCGAGCCCGACGCCGCCGATGACGCCGGCCCCAAGCCACATGATCCAGAGCTGGTGAACGTAGACGCCGAAAGCGCCGATCAGAAGACCCCCACCCCAGCAGCAGGCGGCGACAACGCCCGCCTTGCGCGGGCCGGCGCGCTCGAGCCAGCCGCCCCAGATCGCGGCGGAGACGCCGAGCAGAACGAAGAACAGCGTGTACATCCAGCCGAGGCTTGCGACCTTCCAGTCGCAGGTCGTGGTGAACAGCTCCTGCCACAGCGAGATGTCGGCGCAGGCCTTGCTCTGCGAGATGCCGATCGCGCGCGACAGCGGCAGCCAGAATACCGAGAAGCCGTAGGCCATGCCGATGCAGAGATGGATGCACAGCGCGGCCGGCGGCACCAGCCAGCGATTGAAACCGGCCTTCGCGATCGTGCGTTCACGATCCAGCAAGCCGGGAGCACCAACCGGTGCATAGACAGTATCGGCAGTCGTCATAAGCATTTCCTCCCAAGCGCGGCCTTGCCGGCACATCGGTTTGAGACCGCTCATGCGCGGGCCTGGCAGCCCGCGCATGACCGGTCGGATTTCATGCCGAAGTGGAATCGTCTGGCGCGCATCGCCTCGTATGCGCCGAGCAAGCACTGATCGCGGGCGATGTCCCTTCGCCTCGCAAGCAGCGCGTTGCAGTGACGGCGATCGCGCCCTCGTCCCCCCTCAACACCCTGTCTTGAGATGAGCAACGCGCGTGCCAGAAATCGCATCGTGATGATTCAACGACTTCCCGCAGCGCAATGTGCCGCGCCGGACAGAATGTCCAAAATCTCGGGACAAAATGTCCAATCAGCTCGCTTCCGGCAGCCACATCGTGAAGGTACTTCCGGAACCGAGATGGCTTTCGGCCGTGATCTGTCCACCCTGGCGCTTGATCAGCGTCTGGCTGATGGAGAGGCCGAGCCCGGTGCCTTGCCGCCGTTTCGTGGTGTAGAAGGGATCGAAGATCTTTTCGATCACCTCTTCGCTCATGCCGATGCCGGTATCGGTGACCTCGATGGCGACGCCTCGATGGCCGTCGCGCTCGGCATCGAAGGAGCGGAGCGTCAGGGTCCCGCCGTCCGGCATGGCGTGGATCGCGTTGACGATGAGATTGACCAGCACCTGCTGCAGCTCGTTCCGGTTCATCAGCACGAGCCGATTGGCGCGATCCTCCCTGACCACGGCGATCTCGGTCTTGTTCAGAAGATGCTGCACCAGCGGCAGGCAGTCGGAGATGACGCTGGCCGGCGCATGGCGCTCGACATAGCCGGCATATTCCTCCGGCCTTGCAAACTGCAACAGCTTGGTCACGATCTGGCTGATGCGGTGAATCTGCTCGTCGAGCAGGCGAAACTCGACCTTTGCCTTGTCGGCATCGGCCCCGAACACGCTGCGGATGACGTCGAGGTTGCCTTGCATCACCGCGATCGGATTGTTGATCTCGTGGGCAACGCCGGCGGTGATCTCGCCGATCGCCGCCAGCTTCTCGGACATGATGAGCTGCTTGGTGGTCGCCTCGAGCTTGAGATTGGCGTGCTCGAGGTCCCGGGTGCGCTCCAGCACGCGGACGTTCAGCTCCTCGTTCCATTCCCGCAGCTGCCGGTCGCGTTCCTGGATCTGGTCGAGCAGGCCGTCGAGATGAACCGCGACGCGGCCGATCTCGTCGCCCGACACCGGCATCTTGGTGCGGGCGGACAGGTTGCCGCGCTCCACCTCGGCGATCGTCGCCGTGACGCGCTCCAGCGGCATGAAGATGGAGCTCGCCCAGCGCAGGAAGATCGGTACGGTCGCGGCGGTGATGGCGATGAAGGCCGCGATGATGATCAGCAATGTCTGGTATTTGGCCTCGCTGAACGGCTTCTCCAGAAAACCGACATAGAGCATGCCGACCCGCTTGCCATAGCTGTCGACCAGCGGCTCGTAAGCGGAGATGTACCAGTCATTGACGACGAAGGCGCTGTCGAGCCAGGTGCGCCCCTCGCCCAGCACGGCCGAGCGCACCGCCGCCGACACGCGCGTGCCGAGCGCGCGACGTCCCTCGAACAGGCGGACGTTGGTCGAGATCCGCACGTCGTCCAGGAACAGCGTCGCGGTGCCCTGGCTGCCCTCCGGCAGGCTCGCGGCGCGATAGACGAGGTCGTTGATCGTGTCGATGAATTCGAGATTCTGGTTGAGCAGGGTGCCGCCGACCAGCGCCGCGGCGCCCCCGTCGGGCAGCGTCGCCCGGCTCGCCGCATGCACGACCATGCCGCGCGTCTCCGTGCTGCGGTCGGTCGGCACCGCGTTCGGGGTCGGCACGAGATCCAATCGCGCGCGCTCGGCCAGGGCTGGCGAAATCGCGGCTAGCTCGTCATTGCCGAAAATATCGACGCCGGTCGCAGCGACCTGGCCCGACAGCGCCGAAACGATGATCGGCCAGTCGCGTCTCGGTTGGTGCTGCAGCGGCGGCGATGAGGCCAGGACCTCGCCGCGATCGTTGGTCAGATACAGGAAGTCGAGACCGATTTCCTTGCGGGTCTCGTCGAGCAGATCCCGCAAGGAGCCGCGCGCATCCGGCGCCAGCACCTCGTGGAAGCGGGCCGAGAGGCCAAGCGCCCTGACCTGGACGCCGGTCTTTTCCAGGATGCGGGCGAGATATTGATGGGCGATGGTGAGATCGCCGTTCACCTTGGAGATCAGGGTCGCGTCGAATTTCGCGTTCCAGCGGTAGATCGCAACGCCGAGCAGGAGCGGCAGGATGACCAGCATCGGCAGCAACGCGATCGCGAGCAGTCGGAAGCGGACGGAGCGTCGCCGCACCAGCTCGCCGCCGCGGCCGGCGCCATCAGACATCCCACAACGCGCATTTGCGGTCGATGGTCTTGCGCGAGATACCGAGGCGCCGAGCCGCCTCCTCGCGATTGCCGTTGACCTCCTTCAGCACGCCGAGAATGTGACGGCGCTCGAGCTCGGCGAGGCTGTCGGCAGGCGCCGACTGACCATCGTTGCGGGAGCCTGCGAAATCGTCGGGGAAGGCGCCGAGGATCAGCGTGCGCTCGATCAGATTGCGCAGCTCGCGCACATTGCCCGGCCAGTCATAGCTTGCGAGCGCCGCCCGCACCGAGGCGTCGATCGGGACCGGCGGCATGCCGAGCTGAACCGACAGCTTGCTCATGAAGATGCCGGCAAGCTCCAGCACATCGTCGCCGCGATCCTTCAGGAGCGGCAGGCGGATCTGCATCACGTTGAGCCGGTAGAACAGATCGGCCCGGAAACGGCCCCTCTCGACCTCCTGCTGAAGCTCGGCATTGGTCGCGAAGATGAAGCGCAGGTCGACCGGAACTTCACGCTCGGAGCCGACCGGACGGACGCGGCGGTCTTCGAGCACGCGAAGCAGCTTGCTCTGCATCGGCAGCGGCAGCTCCCCGATCTCGTCGAGGAACAGCGTGCCGCCATGGGCATACAGGAACAGGCCCTCACGGCCCGAATCGGCGCCGGTGAAGGCGCCCTTGATGTGTCCGAACAGCTCGGCCTCGATCATGTCGGGCGGGATCGCCGCGCAATTCACGGGCACGAACGGCTTGTCGGCGCGGTCGGACAGCGAGTGGATCGAGCGCGCCGCCACTTCCTTGCCGGTGCCGGATTCGCCGGTGAGGAGGATCGAGGTCGGCAGGGGCGCGACCCGTGCGATGGTCTCGCGCACGCGCAGCGTCGGCGCCGACTGCCCGATCAGATTGTCGCGCAGAAAGGCGCGGTCGGAGGAGGCGCGCAAGGCATAGCGCAGGACGTAATTCTCGCGCTGGAGCCGGACACGGTCGAGGCATCGCGCCACGGCATTGAGGATCTGGTTGGAGCGGAACGGCTTGAGCACGAAATCGGCAGCACCCGCGCGCAGGGCCTGGATCGCGGTGTCGAGGTCGGCAAAGGCGGTAATCAGGATGGCGTCGGCGAAAAAGCCGACGGCGCGCTGCTCGGCGAGCCAATCGACGCCATTCTTGCCTGGCATGATGTTGTCGAGAATGACGACGTCGTAGCGGTTGGAATCGAGCTTGCGCGAGGCCTGGTCGGTATCGGCCGCCTCGTCCACCAGCTTGCAGCGCGGTCCAAGCGTGCGCACCAGGAAATTGCGCATGCCCGGCTCGTCGTCGACGATTAGGATGGAGGCCTGCGCCAGCGCGCCGAACTCCGGCCCTGCCGCCGTCTTGCCGGGCTTGACGGCAGGCTCGCGGCTTGCTGCGGAAGGTGCGGCTGCGCTTGCCCTCGATGTTGAGAAAGTCATGCCCGATGTCTTAGGTTTGAGACCATCCACGCAACAGCCGGCGCCTTTTCGCATTGCAGCGAAACCCGGCCACCCCCGCCGGAGCAGCATAGTCAAACGCTGCCGCCGTGAATATGCACCTTTCTACGGGCCATCGCCCTTTTCGACCAGGAACACAATGCGGGCCTCATTGCGCTCGGTGATCTCGACCTTGTCGCCGGTCTCGCGGATCAGATTCGGAATGTCAATCACCGACAGGGGATCGGTGCAATGAACCTCGAGCTGATCGCCGGGTTGCAATGGCTTGAGCGCCTTGCGCGTCTTCAGGGCGGGCAGCGGGCATTTCAGGCCGGTGAGATCGAGCATCGTTCTGGTCATGGGCGCAACATGGCGGGACGTAGCGATGGCGTCAACGCAAGGCCGCTAGAGCAGATCGGCGTAGGACAGAAAGCCGACATCCTGCCCCGGCTCGATGCCCGTGATGCTCTCACCGAGCTCGACGAGGCCGTCAGTCTCGACCAGCGAGGACAAGAGCCCGGCTCCCTCGCGCGGAAACTTGATGGCCTCGAGCCGGCCGTCCTGCGCGCGGCGCAGGGAAACGCGCACATATTCGCGCCGGCCCGCCTTCTTCTTGTAAGTGAACGCGGCGCGCAGCGGGATCGGCGTCAACGGTTCCGGCAGGCCGCCCGCCAGCGCCAACACCGTCGGCCGCACCACATGGACGAACGTCACGAAACTCGCGACGGGATTGCCGGGCAATCCGATCAGCGGCGTGCCGCCGATGATGCCCATCGCCACGGGACGGCCGGGCTTGATCGCCATCCGCCACAGCACCAGCGAGCCGATGCTCTCGACCGCCGCCTTGACGTGGTCCTCCTCTCCGGTCGAGACACCGCCGGTGGTGAGGATCAGGTCATGGTGACCTGCGACCTGCTTCAAGCCGTTCGCAAGCGAGGTACGCTCGTCGCGCAGAATGCCGAGGTCGCTGACCTCGCAGCCGAGCCGGCGCAGCATCGCCATCAGCATGAAGCGGTTGGAATCGAACAGCTGCGAGGGCGCGCGCGGCTCGCCGGGCGAGGCCAGCTCGTCACCGGTCGAGAACACCGCGACGCGAATGCGTCTGACCACGTCGAGTCTCGTCAGACCGAACGCAGCCGCCAGCGCGACGTGCTGCGGCCGCAAGCGCTGGCCCGCGCGCAGCGCGACATGTCCCTGCGGGATGTCCTCGCCCGCGGGCCGGACATTGGCCCCAGGCTTCAGCCCCGGCGGCAGCACGATCCTGCCGGCCTCATCGACGCGGACATCTTCCTGCATGAAGACGGTCTCGGCGCCCGGCGGCGTCGGCGCGCCCGTGAAGATGCGCGCGGTGTGGCCGGGCTTGATCGGTGCCTGTGCAAGCCCGCCGGCCGGGATGCGGCCGTCAAGCGGGAATGCCTGCTCGGCGCCAACAGGAAGATCGGCATTGCGCACGGCGTAGCCGTCGACGGCCGAGTTGGTGAAGGGCGGCAACGGCAGTGGCGCCGCCACGTCGCGCGCCAGCACGCGCCCGTCTGCGTCGGTGAGCGCCACCGTCTCCAGATCGGCGATCGCGTTGACGCGCGTCGTGATCAGCCCAACGGCGTCGTCGACCGACATCATCGGGCCTCCGAAGGCAAAGCAATCGTCCGAGAGTTGCGCCATTGTGCCTCGTCAGCGTATCGCGGCGCTTGTCGCCACCACTTCCTCGACCGGCATCGCCGCGCGCAGCAGCAACGCCGCAGCAGCCTCGATGTCGTCGAGATGGACAGTCGGCAGCCGAGTGTCAATGGCGGCGTCGGTCGCGATCCCGGCGATGCCGGGATCGTCGGGAAACAGCAGCGGCTTGCCGTTGGCCGCGCGATGCACCTCGATCTTGCGATGCGGCTCGCGCTTGAAACCCTCCACCACGACGAGATCGACCGCGGACAGCTTGCCCAATAATTCCGGCAGCCGCGGCTCCGCCGCGCCGCGCAATTCGTGCATCAGGGCCCAGCGGTTTGACGAGGCAACCAGCACCTCGGCCGCGCCAGCCTCGCGATGGCGCCAGGAATCCTTGCCGGGCACATCGACGTCGAACTGATGGTGCGCATGCTTGATCACCGAGACGCGCAGGCCTTGCGCGTTGAAATGCGGGATCAACCGCGCCAACAGCGTGGTCTTGCCCGCCCCGCTCCAGCCTGCCAGGCCGATGACTTTCATAACCGTTCGATCTCCGCCAACGGCTCGCTGGCCGATGGAACCTCCGCCCTCTCCCCGTCATTGCGAGCGTAGCGAAGCAATCCAGATTGCCACCCGCGGAAAAATCCTGGATTGCTTCGCTGCGCTCGCAATGACGCCGAGGCGGCATTTCGCTCTGTTGCCGCCATGCTTATATCGGCTTGACCCGAATGTCATGCTAACCTCGCGGCCATGATGAAGATCGACAAAGCCCCGGTGCCCCTGATCGTCCCCAATCCGGACGACCCGCGCCTGACCCAGAGCGTGACCGGGACCGACCAGACCGGCGCCAGGGTCGAGATCAAGGTGCCGATGGAGCGGCCCCTGACGCTTTACCTGAACGCCCAGGAGATCGTCACCATGATGACGATCGGCGACTATCCGGAATATCTGGCGCTCGGCTATCTGCTGAACCAGAACATGCTGAAATATAACGACGCGGTCACCGAGGTCGAATACGACGACGATCTCCAGGTGGTCGTGGTGCGAACCGAACATCACACCAATTTCGAAGCCAAGCTGAAGAAGCGAACGCAGACCTCGGGCTGCGCGCAGGGCACCGCTTTCGGCGACCTGCTCGAAGCCGTCGAGAGCGTCGCGCTGCCGAAGGCGGAGCTGCGTACATCCTGGCTGTACCAGATGACGCAGACCATCAACACCATGCCCTCGCTCTATCTCGAGGCCGGCGCGATCCACGGCTGTGTGCTGTGCCAGGAGGGCACCCCGCTCTGCTACACCGAGGATGTCGGCCGGCACAATGCCGTCGACAAGATTGCCGGCTGGATGTATCGCCACGGCGTCGACGCTTCCGACAAGATCCTTTACACCACGGGGCGCCTCACCTCCGAGATGGTGATCAAGACGGTCCGCATGGGCATCCCGATCCTGGTGTCGCGCTCCGGCTTCACCGCCTGGGGCGTCGATCTCGCACGCCAGGTCGGACTGACGCTGGTCGGCCGCACACGCGGCAAGCGCTTCATCGTCCTCGCGGGCGAGGAGCGCATCGTCTACGACCAGAACCTTGCTTACGTCGAGGAAGAATCGGCGAAGCACAAGCGCAAGGGTGAAGGTGGTGACGACTGAATTCCCGGCCACGCAAGCCGTGCTGCTCGCCGGCGGCCTCGCCCGCCGCATGGGGGGCGGCGACAAGCCGATGCGCACCATCGGTGGCCGCACCATTTTGGAACGCGTGATCGCGCGCCTGAAGCCTCAATGCAGTGGATTGATCCTCAACGCGAACGGCGATCCCGCGCGTTTCGCGGCCTTCGGCTTGCCGGTCGTCCCCGACGACGTGCCCGGCTTCCCCGGCCCGCTCGCCGGCATCCTCGCGGCGCTGGACTGGACCGCGGCGAACCGGCCGGACGTCGAATGGGTGCTCAGCGCCGCCGGCGACTGCCCGTTCCTGCCGCGCGATCTGGTTGCCCGCCTGCATGACGCGCGCGCGCGGGAGAACGCGCAGCTCGCCGTTGCCGCATCGGGCGAGCAGTCGCATCCCGTGATCGGCCTGTGGCGGGTCGCCTTGCGCGACGAGCTGCGCCACGCGCTGGTCGTCGAAGACCTCCGCAAGATCGACCGCTGGACCGCACGCTATCCGCTGGCGACCGTGACGTGGCCGGCCGAGCCGCTCGATCCGTTCTTCAACGCCAACACGGTCGAGGACATCGCCGAAGCCGAGCGGCTGGCGGCACTGGATGACGCGGCCTAGCGGCGTTACGATTTCGGAAACTCGTTGAGAAGCTGCGCCCAGATGATCGCGAAGGCGATCAGGCCGCAGAGACCGAGGGCCGTGGTGAATCGCGGCAGACGGCCGATCGCAACCAGCAGCCAGGCCGGCAGAAAGAACGCCCCGAAGACCATGCCTAGCGGAAACACCGCGAGCCATTGAAAGCCGCTGCGGTCCCCCTGCGGGACATTCGCGATGTGATAGAAGGTGTAGAGCCAGAACAGCGTTCCGGCCGTCGCGATGAGTGTAGCAAGCTTGCGGAAATTGAAGGGCGTCGATGCAGTCGTGACCTGGCTCATATTCCTTGGTCGTAGCGGCGGCCATCCAAGTTCATGACGTCCTGAACCGGACCCGGGACCGCAGCGACCACTGACCGAACCCTGCCCCGGATGAGCCATGGCCGACTCTCTCGTGAATGTCATCTTCGATGTTGTCGATCTCGCCCTCGATGTTTCGGAGGTGATCGATCGCACGAAGCAGCTGAGCAAGCCCGACACCGTCGAGGTCCCGCCGGATCCAAAACCGCTACCGGCCGCCGCGCAGCGTGCGCTGGCCGAAGCCGAGCAACGGGAGCGCAAACGCGATCAGCCCGATCTAGCCGCCAGCGGCACCGACTAGGCGTCGCAGCCGTAGACCCAGCCGAGCCCATGTTGGCGCGCGATGTCTCCAGCACCCTCGCTACGCGGGCCGGAAGCCGGCCCGCTCCAGCGCCGCACGCACCTCATTCGAGCCGAGGGCATCGAGAAACGCCTGCACCGCTGGACGGCCTTTGCGCGCGGTCACCAGCGCAAAGTCATAATGCTCTTCCGCGAGCGGAATGAAACCGAGGCCGGCCGCATCGGCCACCGGCGCAATGGTCATGCCCCAATCGGCGCGATGCTGCGCGACGGCCGCCGCGACGGCGTTGTGCGAGCGGGGCTGGTTCCAATAGCCTTCCGGGCGCGCGCCGCCGAGCAGCCGGTCGATCAGGATGCGGGTGCCGGCGCCCTGGTTGCGGTTGACCATGATGCAGGCGGGGTCAGTGAGCGCGCCGGCCACCGCCTCCTTCGCATCAAGGCCCTCGAAACGCCTGTCGCCCTTGCGGAAGACAATGCCCTGCATCCGCCGCCAGCCCGGCACGAGTTCGAGCCCCTCGACGAGATAAGGAGTGTTGTAGGTTTCGCTCTTGTCGTCGAACAGGTGGATCGGCGCGACATCGCATTCGCCGCGCTTGGCGGCCGCGAGGCCGCCGAGACTGCCGACGGCGATCGAGCGCACGGTCAGGCCGGCATGCGCGAGCCCAGCGCTGACGAGATCGAGACCGGTGCAATGGCTGCCGACGATGACGAGATCGGGCACGCGCACATGCGGCGTGAACAGCGTCACCTCGGTTGCGGTCCCGGCCGGCATCTGGTCGGCGAGCGCGTCGATGCGCAAGAAACCGTCGGCCTGCGCGAAGGACGTGATCGCGCCAGAGCCCTTGCCGGAGGGATAGGCGATTAACCCATTCTTGCCCTCGACCAGCGAGACCATGACGAATTCGGTGCGGCCGAGCTCGGACGCAATGCGCACCGGCACGGTCGCGTTCACCTTGGCATCGGAGCGTGGCGGCAGGCCGGCCAGCCTGCGCAGCACCGGCACGATCATGTCGTGAAAGGTGAACATCGCCGAGGTCGGAAAGCCCGGCAGGATCACCACCGGCTTGCCGTCGCACACCGCAAGACACAGCGGCTTGCCGGGCTTGAGCGCGACACCATGCGCGACGATGCCGGGCTTGCCGAGCCGGCCGATGATGCGATGGGACAGGTCGCCCGCACCTTTCGAGGTGCCGCCTGACAGCACCAGCATGTCGGCATCCGCTAGCGCGCCGCGCATGGCAGCTTCGAGCTTGGCTTCATCGTCCGGAATGGCGCCGAGGAAGACCGCCTCGCCGCCGTTCTCGTCGATCGCGGCCGCGACGATGGCCCCGTTGGTGTCGTAAATCCCGGCAGGGGCGAGCCTCTGGCCGGGCTGAACCAGTTCATCGCCGGTGGAGATCACGGCCACAAGCGGCTTGCGCGCGACCTTCACCTCGGCGATGCCGCAAGCCGCCAGCATGCCGATCTCGCGCGAGCCGATGATGGTGCCGGCACGCAGCAGCGCCTCGCCGCGCGCGATGTCGGATCCCGCATAGGACACGAATTGCCCCGGCGAGACGGCACGACGAACCTCGATCGTGTCGGACCCTGCCGGCTGGGTGTGCTCGACCATGACGACGGCGTCGGCGCCACGCGGAAGCGGACCGCCGGTGGCGATCGCCGTCGCGGTTCCCGGCGTAACTTGCAGCCTTGGTGCGGTGCCGCACTGGATCGTTTCGCCGTTCAACCCAAGACGCACCGGCTTGCCTTCGCCCGCCGCGACGAGATCCGCCGACCGCACGGCAAAGCCGTCGACATTGGAGCGGTCGAAGGGGGGAACGTCGATCGGCGCCGTGACGTCTTCGGCGAGCGCTGCACCGAGCGCATCGGCAAGCTTGCGCGGCTCGGTTGGAATCGAACGCGGGAACAAGGCCGCCTCGAAGCGCGCCAGGGCCTCCTCCCGCGAGAGGATCTTGAGGAACTGCGCCTGTTCGAAGGCGCTGCGGTCTTGCGACTGGGGGATCATCGTCATGCCGAACCCATATCACTCCCGGATCAGATAGGCATCGACCGGCGCGCCTGCCGCAAATCCCTCGCTGTCGCCGGGAACGAGCAGCCATGCGTCCGCACCGGCCATGGCGTGGAAGGGCCATTCCCCGACAGCAAGCGGCGTCCAGGCATCGCGTTCCTCGGCCAGCAGAACGATCTCGGCGATGCCGCCGCTGGATGCGATCTTGCGCGCCAGCGGCAAGGTGATCCGTCGACGCGTCCGACGCGCTGTCAGGCGATCGACGAGCGGCTGCACCAGCGCGAGCCAGGCCGCGAGCGCAGCATCGGGCGAGCCGGGCAAGGCCACCACGGGAACCGGTCCGAGCCGGCCGACCGCGGCAGTACGTCCAGGTTGAAGCGCAAGGCCGTGTGCCTTCACCTCGCCCCGCCGGGCCAAGGCCATCACGGCGGCATCCCGGCGGCCGATTCCGCTGCCGCCGACGGTCAGCAGGAGATCACAAGAGGAGGCGTCAAGCGCGTCGGCAATCGATGCTTCGTCGCGCGCACCGGCTTCGCGCGGTTCGACGTCCAGTCCTGCCGAGCGCGCGAGACCGGCGATCAAGTTCATCGTTGCCGTTGCACCCGGCACATTGACGATGCGCAGCCGCGGCCGCCGCACGCCGAGCTTCGCCAGGCCCGCAACACGTGCGAGCAGCAGATCGGCCGCACCGACCGGAGAGCCCTCGGCCCCGGCAGGCGTGCGTGCCGCGATGTCGCTGCGTGCGCGCCTGACGCCCTGCCCCGGCACGGCTTCCGCCAGCACCTGCACGAGCGGCCCGGACACTTCCACCGCGCCGGCATCGAGCACACAGTCGCATCCCACCGGCATCGCTTCGCCAGCCTCGATCCATGCCGGGGCTTTCGTCAAAGGCAGCGGCGAATAAGAGGACGCGCCGACAAGATCATTGGCGCGGAGCGCCCAGCCGTCCGTGGCGGCCATGTCGTGCGGCGGATGGGCCGCAAGCAACGGAGTGCCCGCCGCGATGCAGCCGGCCGCATCGAGCAGCGGCAACTCCACCGGCGCAAGCGGCGCGAGCCCGTTCAGCAATGCGGCGAGCGCGGTGTCGAGCGGCGTCAGCGATGGCGGCAGGCGCTGGGTCATGCGCCATGGTGGACCATGCATCGCCCGCTTTGGCAACCGCCGGCGATGCGGGCCTCAGCCGCCGGACCTGTCCGAATTCGGGAAGAACAGCTGCTGGCCGTCGACCTTGTAGCCGGCGATCGCCGCCTGCCCCTCCGGCGAGGTCAGCCAGTCGATGAAGCTCTGCGCGAGATCCTTCTTCACGTTCGGAAACTTCGCAGGATTCACCAGCATCACGCCATACTGATTGAGCAGCCGCCGGTCGCCTTCGACGACGATGTCGAGATCGCCGCGATCCCTGAACGAGATCCAGCCGCCGCGATCCGACAGCACATAGGCATTCGCGGCGCGCGCAGCGTCGAGAGCCGAGGCCATGCCCTGCCCCGCCTCGCGATACCAGGCGCCCTTGGCAGCCGCGATGTCGATGCCGGCGACGATCCAGAGCGCGAGTTCCGCGGCGTGGGTGCCCGACCGATCGCCGCGCGTCACGAACGGCGCGCCCTTGGCTTCGATCGCCTTCAGCGCGGTGACGATGTCCTTGCCCTTCACCGCCGCGGGATCGCTCTTCGGCCCGATCAGAACGTAGTCGTTGTACATCACGTCGAAACGCTTCACGCCAAACCCGTCGGCGACGAATTTCTCCTCCTGCGGCCGCGCGTGCATCAGCACGACGTCGGCCTCGCCTCGTCGCGGCCCATTGAGCACCTCGTCGGCGCGCCGCGCGATCACGGTCACCTCGATGCCGGTCTTGTCGTGGAAGATCGGCAGCAGATAGTCGAGCAGGCCGGATTCCTGGGTCGCGGTCGTCGTGGCGAGGACGATGCTGCGGTCTTCGGCGAGTGACGCCGCTACGCCCGCGGTGAGGCCGCAGAACAGCGCGAATGCAACGGACAGGCGCCCCATGATCAGGTTCCCATTTGGCTATGACGCGATCATGATGCTGATCGAATGCGCCGCACTCGTGACGCGTTTGCGCGCTCCGCGCTCTTCAATCGGGAAATTTCGGCAAGGCTGCGCACTCGGAATCGTTCACCAAAGCAGAAATCGCATGCGAGGATGTGTTGCAAAGCGGCGAGATGATCGGGCATGGTTCCCGCGAACTCTTGAAAATGCAGAATTTCGACCTGCGTCGAACGTCAAGAAGAAGCAAGAATTTGCATAGGAATGCAGGATGGAATTCCTGACGACCAGCGAAGCCGCCGACTATCTTCGGCTCGGCGAACGTAAGCTCTATGAACTCGTCACCACCGGCGCGATCCCCTGCACCAAAGTGACCGGGAAGTGGCTCTTCCCGCGACACGAACTCGATCTCTGGGTGCTGTCGGGCCTCGCGCGTCCGGCCGGCATGCTGATCGCGGAGCCGCCGCCGGTGGTGGGCGGCAGCCAGGACGAACTCCTGGATTGGAGCCTGCGCGAATCCGGCTCGGGCCTGGGATCGATCAGCGAGGGCAGCGTGCGCGGGCTCGAGCGCCTGCAGCGCAACGAGGTGATGGCGGCGGCGGTGCACTTTCACGGGCGGGACGCTTCCGACGATGTCGCCGAGGATGCCAGTATCGAAGCGCTGCGCGCAGCTCCCGACCTGCACGATGCGGTGCTGGTGGCGTTCGTGCGCCGCGAGCAGGGGCTCGTGCTGCCGCCAGGAAATCCCAAGCAGCTGCACGGCCTGACCGACGTGCTCGCGCTCGGCGCCAGGGTGGCGATGCGGCAACAAGGCACCGGGGCGCAGATGCTGCTCGACGTGCTGCTGAAGCGCGCCGGCGCCACGACGCGGGATTTGCGCCGGGTCGAGACGCCGGCTCTCACCGGTCCGGACCTTGCCGAGCTGGTCCGCGCCGGCCAGGCCGATTGCGGCATCGCGACCCGCGCCAGCGCGCGCTCGGCGGGTCTCGATTTCGTGCCGCTGGTCTGGGAGAATTTCGACCTCGCGATGCGGCAGCGCAGCTATTTCCGCCCCGCCATGCAGGCCCTGCTGCGGTTTCTCGCCGAAAGGCGGCTGCGCCAGCGCGCCGAGGAGCTGACCGGCTACGATCCTTCGGCCGCCGGCCAGATCCGGTTCGCAGCCTGACATTGACGCCCGCCCCCAAATAGTTGCAAAAGAAACCAATTCAGCCGGGGGCACACCCGGGGCAACACCGGCCAACGCGCCGGATCAGGGGAGGAGACACGTGAATCCAACGAGATTTGGACTACCGGTCGCGGCCGGCTTTGCAGCAACGTTGC
Organism: Bradyrhizobium frederickii; assembly: GCF_004570865.1. Taxonomy (GTDB): domain Bacteria; phylum Pseudomonadota; class Alphaproteobacteria; order Rhizobiales; family Xanthobacteraceae; genus Bradyrhizobium; species Bradyrhizobium frederickii. The sequence goes on along the minus strand of NZ_SPQS01000011.1, from coordinate 196,645 downwards.
TGGCGACGCTGATGTCGGGCGCCGCCATGGCGCAGGTTTCCGACGACGTCGTCAAGATCGGCGTGCTCACCGACATGAACGGGCCGGCGTCGGCGCCGACGGGCCAGGGCTCGGTGACGGCGGCGCAGATGGCGATCGACGATTTCGGCGGCACCGTGCTCGGCAAGCCGATCAGCGTCGTGGTCGGCGATCATCAGCTCAAGGCCGACATCGGCGCCTCGCTCGCGCGGCGCTGGTTCGACGTCGAGCAGGTCGACCTGATCGTCGACGTGCCGGTCTCGGCGGTCGGGCTCGCGGTGCAGAACATCGCCAACGAGAAGAAGCGGCTGTTCATCACCCACTCCACCGGCACCGCGGACTTCCACGGCAAGTTCTGCTCGCCTTACGCGATCCAATGGGTGTTCGACACCCGCGCGCTCGCGGTCGGCACCGCGGACGCGGTGGTCAAGCGCGGCGGCGACAGCTGGTTCTTCATCACCGACGATTACGCCTTCGGCCATTCGCTGGAGCGCGACGCCTCCGCGGTCGTCACCGCCAATGGCGGCAAGGTGCTGGGCTCGGTGCGGCCGCCGCTGGCAACGCCGGACCTCTCCTCCTTCGTGCTGCAGGCGCAGGCCTCCAAGGCCAAGATCATCGGCATCGCCGCCGGCCCCCCCAACAACATGAACGAGATCAAGACCGGCTCGGAGTTCGGCGTGTTCAAGGGCGGCCAGCAGATGGCGGCGCTGCTGGCGCTGATCACCGACATCCACGGTCTCGGCCTGCAGGCCGCGCAAGGCCTGCTTCTGACCACCTCGTTCTACTGGGACATGGACGACAAGACCCGCGAATGGTCGAAGCGCTACTTCGCCAAGATGAACAAGATGCCGTCGATGTGGCAGGCCGGCGTCTATTCCAGCGTGATGCACTATCTCAACGCCATCAAGGAGACCGGCAGCGACGATCCGCTCAAGGTCGCCGCCAAGATGCGCGAGAAGCCGATCGAGGATTTCTTCGCCCGCAACGGCCGTTTGCGCGAGGACAATCTGATGGTGCACGATCTCTGGCTGGTGCAGGTGAAGACGCCGGAGGAGAGCAAATATCCGTGGGACTATTACAAGATCCTGACCACGATCTCCGGCGACAAGGCGTTCGGCCCGCCGGACCCCGCGTGCCCGCTGGTGAAAAAATAACGGTCTCGCAAAGCACACAACTCGTCATGCCCGGGCTTGTCCCGGGCATCCACGTCTCTCCTTAATCGCGGTGACGCGTGGATGGCCGGGTCAAGCCCGGCCATGACGGCAGCGGGTGTGGCTGCGTCCTATTTTGTCACCCCGATTTCACGGAAATACCTGATCACGCCGGGATGGATCAGTTCCGGCCTCGGCGCCGCCGCGACGGTGTTCGAGGCCGTGGTCTCGCAGGCCTGGGCGAGCTTCTTGCAGAACGTCGCCTCAACGCCGTGCAGCGTCTTCGCCAGGCGATAGGCGACGTCGTCAGGCAGATCCTCGCGCGTCAGCACGAAGCTCCACGAGCCCAGCGAAGCGATCGGCGCGTCCTGCTTCGGATAGCTGTTGGCCGGCACCAGCAACGGCTTCAGGAACGAATGCCTGGCGCGGATGCGCGTCATCTCCTCGACATCAGGCGCGATGAAGCGCGCGCCAGACGCGCTCGATGCGACCGCGGCAAAGCCGGGCCAGCCGATGCCGGCGCCCCACAGCGCAGCGACGCGGCCGTCCTCGACCATCGCGGGGCCGTCGCCGGCGCGGTCGAGATAGACGGCCTTGAAGTCCTCGTCCTGCTTCAGGCCGATGCCGTCGAGCACGTAGCGCGCCAGGATCGGCAGGCCCGAGCCCCTGGCGCCGAACGCGACAGGCTGGCCGACCAGATCGCGGATGGTCTTGTAGGGGCTGTCCGCGCGCACCACGAACATGCCGGGATTGGAATAGATCGCCGTCAGGATTTTCAGCCGCGCCGGCGCGCGGCCGATGCCGGCGAAGGCCTCATAGGCCGGCTCGCCCGCGACCAGCGCAAGATCGAGCTCGCCCTTCTCCAAGAGCGGGATGTTCTCGTTGCTGCCCTTGGTGTTGCGCGGCGCGACGGAGATGTGCGGATCGGCCGCGTTCATCACCTCGGCAAAGGCATTGCCATAGAGCGGAAAGCCGCCGCCGGGCGTCGCGGTGCCGAGGCTGAGTGTCGTGGTCGGAATGGCCGTGCCTCCGGTTTGAGCGGCAACCGGGCTCAAGAGCAGCGCCGCGCTGACGAGGATGATTGCGAATCTCATGGTCGTCCCCGAGGGGCTCGCGTCAACACCGACTTGCGGCGAAGTAGGCAGGGAGCCGATTCTGTGAAAGCATGCCCCCAACGACAATAGAACAACGGGAGGCGTCATGTTGCGCATTTTGCGGTGCGGTGTTTTCGGGCTCGCGGTCCTCACAGGTCTTTTCAGCGTCACGCCTCCCGCCTCCGCCGCCTATCCCGACCGCCCCGTGCACTGGCTGATCGGATTTTCCGCCGGCGGCCCGGTCGACATCGTGGCGCGGATCATGGCGCAGTGGCTGTCGGACCGTCTCGGCCAGCAATTCATCGTCGAGAACCGCACCGGCTCCGGCGGCAACATCGCCGCCGCCGCCGCCATCAGCTCGCCGCCGGACGGCTACACGCTGCTGTTCGTCGCGCCCAACAACGCGATCTCGACCTCGCTCTACAAGAAGCTGCCGTTCGACTTCCTGCGCGACACCGTCCCGGTCGCGAGCATCATGCAGCTCACCAACATGCTGGTCGTGTCCAACGCGTTCCCGGCCAAGACCGTCCAGGAGTTCGTCGACTATTGCAAGGCCAATCCCGGCAAGATCTCCTTTGCCTCGTCCGGCAACGGCACCTCGGTGCACATGTCGGCCGAGCTGTTCAAGGTGCTGACCAAATGCGACATGGTGCACGTGCCCTATCGCGGCTCCGCGGTCGCCTTCCCCGACATCATCTCCAACAAGGTGCAGCTGATCTTCGACAACCTGCCTTCGGCCATGGAGCAGGTGAAAGGCGGCACTGTCCGCGCGCTGGGCGTGACCTCGCCGCAGCGTTGGCCGAGCGTGCCCGACGTGCCCGCGATCGCCGAGACCGTGCCGGGCTTCGAGTCGGTCGGCTTCTACGGCATCTCCGCGCCGAAGGGCACGCCGAGCGAGGTGATCGAGACGCTCAACAAGGCCGTCGGCGAAGCGCTGAAGGACCCGAAGCTGGTGGCGCGCCTCACCGAAGTCGGCGGCCTGCCCAAGCCGATGACGCCGGCCGAGTTCGGCAAGCTGGTCGCGAACGAGACCGAGAAGTGGCGCAAGGTGGTGGAGTTCGCGGGGGTCTCGGTGGATTAGCGCGGGGCTCGGCCGCGAGCCTGAGGCTCGCGGCAAGACATCGGGGGGCCCTGGGAGGGCCCCCCGCGTCAAAAGTCGCAAAACAACCCCATGCACAGTAGACGAGGCCAACAATTTCAATGGGTTAGCTGACCCGAAAAAGCCGGCCGCCGCGAGGCGGTTGGCTTCGTCGGGCAAAACAGGGGTATGCAGGCATCATCGCCCGATTTCGGTTATTTGAAAATGAGCAGCGATTCCGCCGGGGCTTGCCGCCCGCCAGGGCCAGCATTGCACCCCCGCCTCAGGCCCTGTAAACGAACCGCGCACCGTTGCCGGCCGCCCTAGCTGCGGCCGCCTCGCGGCGGGGCCTGTAGCTCAATGGTTAGAGCCGGCCGCTCATAACGGTCTGGTTGCAGGTTCGAGTCCTGCCGGGCCCACCAGCCTTCGCTCGCGAAGCGAGTGAAGGCTGCCGCGCCGAAGCCCACTTGGGTGAAGGCGGGCGCTGCACGCGAGCTACGGCTCGGCAAGCCACCCTGCGCCCAATCAAAATATCGAAAAACAACCCCATGCAAAGTAGCCGGTGGTCGCTGGCATAAATGCTTGAAGCGAATCCAGCGAGATCATTTTGACACGTCGGGCAAATCAGTGGCACTAATGCATCGTCGCGCAATTCGAAACGCCGACCGGCCCCCCCCACAGCAGCAGGCTCTTCGGCGCGATTGCAGGCAAAACCTATACAAAACGTGCATGATCTCGATCAAGAACCGCTGATTTTGCTTGGTTTCCCGACAGAGCCCGCTGCCAGACTTGACGGCAATGTTACTCTCCACACGCTAAGCCATACGGCAGCGACCTGGCTCATGCAGCTAGGCACTGACCCATGGCAAGCGGTGAAGGTTATGATCGACACCTACGGTCATCACCATTCCGATTACTTGAAGGAGGCGTCCGGGGCGATCACTCGCAAGCGGGAGACGCCCAAGCGCGTCGTCGGCACCCGCGAGGCGGCCAAGCCAACCATCCGTACTCGCAGCATTCGAGCAATCAGGCCGTGAAAGAATAAATCTGCCGGCGGAAGGCTTGCCAAAGTCCGCTATGCCCGGATAGCAGGTTTCGCAGCGCAGCGAGTCAATCCTGCTTCGCTCGCTATGCCTTGTACGGTGCGCGCAGATTAGGCATGGAATGATCGCAAATCGGCAGTCGACATGCTTGTTCACAGAATCCTAGTCTAACGGGCTAGCGTATTCTTGTAGATATTTCCGTCCTTCATGATGATCTTGAAGTTGTTGGCGGGATCGGCAATCAGGTTGATATTGTCCAATGGATTTCCATCGATAAGGAGCAAATCCGCGAGTGCGCCCTGTTCCACGACGCCGAGTTTGCCGGGATAAGGATTCCGCTTACCGGACAGCCCCAGCAGTTCGGCGTTTGTCGATGTCGCCATGATCAGCGCTTCCGCGGGGGTGTACCAGCGTGAAAGCGAGGCGAGGATGGCCCCTTGTTGGCGTGCCAGCGCGGCGGAGAATAGGACGTCCGTGCCCCACGCCGTCTTGATCTTGTACTTCTTCGCCAATTCGTAGGACCTAGCTATGCCGGGCCAGACCTCATCGGCCTTGGCTCGCTGGACGGAGCCGACTGGAAAGCCCAGTCTCAAGTCCTCGGGGAGAGGCTGCATGCTCAGCCAAACACCCTTCTCTGCCATCAGTTTGGCTGTTGCTTCGTCCACCAGGAAGCCGTGCTCGATACACTTCACGCCAGCCGCAATAGCCCCCCGGATCGCAGCCGTTGTAAAGGCATGTGCGGCGACGTACGTGCCCCAATTCTCGGCCGCTTCAACCGCGGCGCGCAGTTCGGGCTCGGTAAAGGTGGTCACGTCGATCGGACTGAAGGGGGACGACACTCCGCCGCCCGCCGTCAACTTGACCTGGGAGGCGCCCTGCATGAGCTGTTCGCGGGCGCGCACGCGCACCTCGTCGGGGCTGTCCGCCACCATTGCGCCGCCGGTCTGCTCCATGCGGGTGGGCATGCCGCCGATCGTCCGCGGCAGGTCAGTGAGCTGGCGGAAATCCCCATGCCCGCTCGTGACGGTAATGACGGCGCCGGACGGATAAATGCGCGGGCCCTTGACGATGCCCTCGTCGATGGCGCTCTTGAGACCGAACACCGGCCCGCCCACGTCGCGAACGGTAGTGAAACCGCGCATCAGAGTGTCGGTGGCCTCGGCGCCGGCCAGGAGATTGAGGTAGCCGACGTCGCCGAGCGACTGTGCCGGTGTGACCCGGATCAACATCGCATGCCAATGGTTGTCGATGAGGCCGGGCATCAGCGTGCGCTCGCCGCCAGCGATGATGCGGGTATCGGCGCGGCGATCGACTGCAATTGGGGCGGTCGAGATGCGCTCGATAATATTGCCCCTGATCAGGACATTTGACGGGGCGGAGAGCGCGGCGCTCTTGCCATCAAAGATGCGAACGTTCTCGAAAAGCGTGACGCCGGATTGTTCCTGTGCGCCGCTTAGCTGACAGAAGCCAATGGATAGGGCCGAAAGCAGCGATGAAAATGCGGTTTGTCGAAACCATTTTCTCATTTCGCGCGCCTCACTGTTCCGACCGAAGTTCAAAGCCTATGACGGTTGGCGTGATCTGTTGCAAGAAAACGCCACAAGATCGCAGGCATTTCGCTCGAGCGAATGGGAGCCAGGCTCGCTTATGAAAGCAACTCAATTTCGCCACACGTTTCCTGCGCGATCCCAAACCTAGCGATGAATGTATCGCCTTCCGACAACTCGGCCGGATCGCTCGTCGATGGTTAGTCGCAAAAGGTCGCGCCCACGTCGCGTTTCGCCGCTAACAATCCAATGTCGTCCTCGCACACTCGCGCTTCTCACGCGATTGATGCCGTTCCGTTGCGCGATGCGTATCGCCTCACGCCGATCGATTCCACGCGATCTGCGATCGATGCGGATGCCGTCACGGTCGATCGTCACGCTTTGTGCCAATGCTGTCGAGACAGCGGGCATGGTGGGTGCGCAAAGACAAAGAACTAAGATGACAAGAGCAGGTAGCTGACCTTTCTCATGACGCGTCCTCCACGTACTCAACGCGTGTGGCACATCCTTGCAGTCCGATCGCGGCCCTTCGAATCAACCAAAAGCCGGCAAAAATGAGGGCAGCTTCCCGGCTCGCGGATGGCAACTTTACCGTGTTATTCCTGGAACTTAAACGACAGGTAACCTGACACATTGGAAGACAGCATCTGGCCGATATTCCCATTCAAAAGCATCGTCGGCTCCTGCTGAGCTGGCGTTGATCGCTGCTTCAGCACGCTTCCCGCGTCAGGGATCAGAACGAGCCAAATGATGAGCCAAGGATGATGATTGCGGCGAGCGCAATGATCGGACCGACGATGCCGACTTTCACGGTGGGTTGATCCGCAAACGGAGAGCAGTGTAACCACCGCACCGTTGTGCGGTAGACTATCGAGTGTGCCCGAACCGATCACTGCTACGCGGTGCAGCAGCGCGGGATTGAGGCCAACTTCGGCAGCGCGCTGAATGTAAGTCGTTCCGAGTGCATCAAGGGCAATCGTTAGTCCGCCCGATGCCGACCCCGTGAGTGCCGCGAGCAGGTTCGTTGCGACCGCCAACGAGACGAGCAGACCGCCGCCGATATTCAACACCGCGTCCCGCACCACGCCAAAGGCGGGCAGCGCCGCGACCACCGCGCCAAAGCCGACCAGACTTGCGACGCTGATCGCAGGAAGAACCGATGCATTTGCGCCGGCATCCATCGTCATTCGAGGTGTCGGCAGCCGCTTCCTGTTGAGCGCAATGACGGTCGCAATCGCACATATCAGGGCCGTCATGACGGCCCAAACGCCACCAACAGCCGCCAGTGATGTTCCCCCCAGCTTCCGCGAGGAATGATGTATCGAGAGAGGCAAGATGAGAGCCGACATTGTGAGATTGACACCGATGACAACGACGAGGGGCAGCGCGGCGAACGCTAACGACGGCGGGACATCGGTCATCTGACCACGCGAAATCTCTGCCGGATCAAAGTCGCGTGACGCCGTGGCGCGCTCTCGAAGCTTTTCGTCGTCGGCGAGACGATCTGGTGAAAACAGCACGTCGTCGCCGAAGCCTTCAGCATGTTTTTTGGCGCCGTCTCTTCTCGATTGAGCCACCAAAGCCCGAATGCCAGCATGATCAGGGATGCCAGCACGCCCAGTCACGGAGCAGCGAATGGAGTCGTCCCGAAGAAGGGCATCGGAATAGCATTCTGGATCGACGGCGTGCCTGGCAATGCCGACATGGTGAACGTTGATGTGCCCAGCACAACTGCGGCAGGCATCAAACGCCGTGGAATGTCAGCCGAACGGAACAGTTGCTGCGCCATTGGTGCAAGCACGAAAAAGCGACGAAAAGGCTGACGCCGCCGTAGGTGACGAGTGCTCCTGCGCATACGACAGCAAGCACCGCTCGCTGCGAACCCAGTTGGTAAGTCATGAAGCTAGCGATCGCTCCAACCGATCCGCTATCCTCCATTAGCTTTCCAAATAACGCCCCAAGCAAAAATAGTGGAAAGAATTGCGCAAAGAAGCCGGCGGCGCTTCCCATAAAAGTCTTCGCGTGGATTGATCTGCACCAGGATCGTGTCGTGGGCGTCGCTCTCTCTCACGAGCGGTGTGATGGTCGGATTGCCGACATAGCCGCCGTCCCAGAAAAATTCACCGTCTATTTCAACGGCCTGAAACATCGTCGGCAAACACGCGGATGCCATGAGAACGAACGTCTGGAGTGATCTCCGAATTGCGAAAAAATATGCCCGCGGCCAGTGCGGACGCTGGTAGCGGTAACGAACAGCCGCACCGGGGAGCGCGCGAGGCGTTCGAAGTCTATGCTTTTGGCGAGAATGGCACGCAGCGGATTGTGGCCGAACGGATTGAGATTGTAGGGTGAGAAGACGCGCGACGTCATGTCCATCGCAAGATAAAGCGGAGAAGTGTCGAGCGTCCAACGACCCATCAAACGGTCGAGAGGCGAACGTTGCAAGGGACTGAAAACGCTGCTTGCGATACCTGTCTCCAATAGACATCGAGCGCCGCCCGGGCACCCGCGGCTCCGCCCTTTGTCCATCCGTCCGCCAGCACTGCGGCGTTCATCGCTCCGGCGGAGGTCCCGGAAATTGCTTCGACGCGCAGCCAGTCCTCCTCGAGCAGCCGGTCAAGAACGCCCCGGGTGAAGGCGCCGTGAGAGCCGCCGCCCTGCAGGGCAAAGTCAACGAGAACGGGCGTGCGGGAGGAAGCCTCGGTAAGCTCTTGCTGCATTTTCGGCTCCTTGTATTCGGAGGCAGCGGCAGGCTTTGTTGCAGCTTTGATTTCTCAAAAGCGCTTATTATCTCTCACCAAGATTGCGGCCCGATTGTCCGGTCTATACCACAACTCAAGCAAGAGGCGCCAATCAGTGTACACTGCCGGCTGACGCCTCTCTAGCAATATAGTGCGCTCGCCCCGGTGTCCGGCGCACCGATTCTGGGTTCGGCACTGATGCGGCAGGAGGAGGCAGGTGAGTTCAGTCCGGAAGTTCGTATCCACGTCGTTCGGCTGGTCGACCGAAATAATTGGCTTTCTCTGCCGGATCGTACTCGTCACATGGGCCGTTCTGGCCATCTATTACTCGAACTTGCCTTGGGGCGGGCCACGTACCATCTTGGCCGGAGCGTTTGCGGCGTTCGCGATTTGGGCGCTCTGGCTCTCGCGCCAACGGCGCATGTCCGTTGTCTTCCTCGTGATGTTTTCCGCTGTCGTCGCATGGTGGATCGCAATCCCACCCTCGCACAACCGCCATTGGCGGCCGGAAGTCGCGGTGATGCCGCGCGCGGTTATCGAAGGCGACCACGTGCGCCTGACCGGTGTACGTAACTTCGACTACCGAAGCCGGAACGACTTTACTGTGCGCTACGAGGAGCGCGTGGTGTCGCTGTCGCACTTGATTGCCCTTGATTTCTACGTTTCCTACTTTGCCGAGGGGCCGGTCGGACACACGTTCGTGAGTTTTATCTTCGACAATGCGCCGCCACTGGCTATCTCCATCGAGACGCGCCCCGAAGTCGGCGAAGGCTTTGCGCCCGTTGCCTCCTTGTTCAAGCAATTCGAGTTAATCTACGTCGTAGGTGAAGAACCTGACGTCGTAGGCGTGCGTACCAACCATCGTCAGGAGCCGGTGTACCTGTATCGCCTCAATGCATCGGCCGAAGACGTGCGCCGTCTACTGCTGGTTTATTTGACGCGCATCAACGAACTCGCCGATCAGCCAGAGTTCTATCATCTGTTGACCAACAGCTGTACGGTCAACATCGTGCGCTATGCGAATGCGGCCGGCCGGAGGGGCCGGTTCGACATTCGCCATCTCCTCAACGGACTGATCGACAGCTACCTGTACCACTCGGGCCGGATAGACACGACGCTGCCATTTGATGAACTGAGGCGAGGATCCCTGATCAACGAAGCCGCACAGGCGGCCGATGGCGGAGCCGATTTCTCGCAGCGGATTCGCTTATCCTTGCCGACAATAGTCCTGCCTTAACTGGAGAGGACTCATGAGCTTGTGGGTCTAATCGCTGATCTACGACCTCTCGCGGAAATAGCAAGTCCAGCCATGTCCCCTATGCCGCCGAAAACGGAAGCAGATTCACAGCATTGGCTGGAACGCAGGGCATGGCGGTTGATCTCATATGATGCCAGCCGTTCTCCTTTGTTCTTCGGGTCCTGTCGGGGACCCGATTGGGTCCCGCATGAACCTGAACGAACGCAGAAGATCGCAAATTGTCGACGTAGAAAACCTCGAAAAAACAAGGGCGTTCTGCTGATCCAGGCCGCTCATGCAGTCTGGTTGCAGGTTCGAGTCCTGCCGGGCCCACCAGCGGGATCAAGCACCTAGCAATCGCTGAGAGCGGTCGTGTACCGAAAGGTGCGCGGATTGATTTTTGGTCATTCGACTTGGCGCGCTACGGTTTCTCCGCCGGAATCCGACCATCCGGATCCATTTTCAGATACTCACCGCGATCGGTTGTGAAAGCCGTGGTGCTGGGCAACGCCAGGCGCTGTCTCATAAGGCCTGTTGAGCCCAAACACGGGAGCGGCGCCGCCGGGGCGTTCCAGGCCCATTCTGCCTGCTGGAGTCAGTTCGCAGTCGTTCAACACATCCCGATCGGGATATTGCGCCTGAAACGAATCTGGATCTTGAGTCGCCCACAATGGGCACTGGGCGCTTGCAGAGCTTATCGCGCCAATCGACATCATCGCTGCAATAACAAAGGTCCTGAATCCAGTCATGGTCGTGCTCCTAACGGCTGTTGTTTTTGTGCGGAGCATTCGCGCTGGTTCGAATCGGCTGCTCTGTTGAACGCGTTTCCTTCGAGTTTCTTGGATGAACATTAGGTGGGTATGCGCTCGGGAAAAACACGCTGTGAACAATCACAGCTGCGCGAATGGCAAATCGGGATGCTCACCATTGAGTGACGCACACCCGCATCCCCGCATCGCGTCACATCGGACACATTCGCCAAAGTCGCTCCAGCATCGGCTGCTGAGTGCAGAAGCCATGCGAGATCGAATATGATCAACCAGGCAGTTGGACTATGGTGACAGCGCTGGCCTGCACCCCAATGTATGTCACCTGGAATTGACGCTCATGCGAAGGCTCACCCGGAGGAGATCACGGCAACAGCTTCGTTCGTGGTCACAATGGCACTGGCGCAGTTCGGCATGTTGACTCCAGCGCTGCGTGCATCTCCCGATCCGAGTAGCTCGCGATGGCGTCGCTGACCACCGTGACCGCGTAACCGAGCTCGGCAGCGAAGCGCACCGCCGCCTCCACTTTGGATATCAACGGGCGTAGCGGGTGAAGATGTAGTCGCGATCCTTAGCGGGCTCGTGGCAGGAGAAGCAGGCCTTGTGCACCGCCCTCGCTGGCAGGCTTGCCGTCCTTGAAATCGGTGGGACAGGGCGAGATTGCGGTCTCCGGCACGTGACCTAGCCGGACACGTTGGGCGCAACCTCAACGACCCGCGAGATCACGACGATACTTCCCGACGGCGTCAAATAGTTGAACATCGCCTCGAACACCGAGAGGATGAACGCGCCGGTCAGCACGGCCGCGGTGCCGGAGCCCCAGCGAACCAGCTTGAGCTTGGAGAAGACGAGCCACACCAGGACGATATTAGAGCGTCAGGATGACGAGCATCACAGGCTCCCTCAGGTATCGCCATTCAGCTCTTCTCGGCCATTGATCGACGGACTGACTTACCTCGGTGTCATGCCGTTCCCGTCGCAAACCGGCGGCGGGACCAATACACGGGCTGAAATTTGCAGCTCTACGAAACCCTCTTTATTCCGGGCGGCTGCCAGGTTCCTTCGCCCGCGGGCAGGATCGAAGGTGGCTCTGTCTTCGGCCAGTAGAGCCGCATCACCAGATAAATCGGGCCGTCCGGAGCCGGCAGCCAATTGGCTTCCTTGTCGGCGCCCGGTGACTTGTTCTGGATGTAGAACGTCAGCGATCCATCGGTGCTGGTCTTCATGCCGGACAGCATCGGTGAATTGATCAGGTACCGGTTGATCGGGTTTTCGATGAGAAGCTGCGTTTTTCCGTCGTACATTGTGATGGACCAGAAGGCATTCACCGGCGGCTGCTGACCCGGAGCGAATGTCAGCGTGTAGGTGTGCTTGCTGCCATCGAGTGTCTGGCCATCACTGTCGGTGCGAGTGAGTGGGTACACCGCCTCCACTGCATCGTTGCCGTAGATGCCGGCCTTGGCGGCGACAGCGCGCTTCAGCCAGTCACCGTTGTAATGCGCGCTATCGCCCGGCAACGAACTGACCCGCCAGCCGTTGACATCCTTGCCGACCGACGCGACAGCCTCATCGACCTTCCGCTCCCCTTCCTTCATTCCCAGGCCGATTTCGAGCTTCTGCTCCAGCGGCAGGTCTCTGAAGTTGAAGGTCTTGCCGGGTCCAACGCCGATGGTGGCAAGCTTTGCGCGCATTTCCTTCTCGTTCTCCTGGACGGGAGCAAACTGTAGGGCAAAATCGAGGAATTCGAAGAAATTGGTCTTCACGAGCTCCTTGTCGATCTTTGGAAAGTCGATTGTCGCCGCGGCAGTCGTGACCGGTTGTTTCAGATAGGCAGAAAGCGTCTGCACTTTGTACCCGTCTTGCACCTTCTTGACGTTATCGAGGTCGTCGGCGTTGAAAAGCTGGGTGCGATAGCCGGCAACTGAAAACTGCGTACTTGACCGGAACACCTTCTTTATTCCAGGCGGGGTCGCACCCTTCCAGTCCGGCCCCACCACCATGTAATCGCCGGCCTCGCTTCCCGTGGCACGGTTACCGATGTAGCCATAGTTGTAGGTGCTGCCGTCGCAGAGCATCACCGAATAGTAGCGCTTAGGGTCCACTGCCGGAACGGAAAGAATGATCGGCTCCGCCCGCAGGTCCATCCACACGAATGAATAGGGCGTGTCGCTGTTCGGCGTTACGATGGCGGTGTCCTTGTAAGTGAACACGTTGGGCTCGTTCTTTATCTGATTGAACGGCGCCTTGAACTGCCCCGAATTGCGATCCACGGCGTATTCATACATGACGGCATAGTTCATCACGATCGGCAGGCCGTAGATGAAGCCTGCCTCGGCAACGTCTTTTGCCTTCAGGAAGCCCGGTCGGTCGGCGCTGGCCTGGGCAAACGCCGGCACGGTCCTTGTCGCTGCAAGGGTGATCGTCGTCATCGCAGCAGTGCGAAGCAGTTCACGTTTGGTCAACATGTGAATCTCCTTCAGGATCAACTCGCTTCAGCTTCGAACGATCGGTCTTCCAGGGATGTTTGTGCTGGTGCGGTCGAACGCCGGCGCCAAAGCGCCGGCGTTCAAATCAACTTTTATTGGGCCAAGCCCACCGTTCCCGCCTGCGTCTTCACGACCGGCGGCGGATTCCATTTTCCGGTTAGCGCATCGGACTTCGGGCTGTAGAGGCGCATGGTCAGATTGAAGGCTCCCTTCGGCGCCGGAAGCCAGTTGGCATCCTTGTCCTTGCCCGGACTATCGTTCTGGAAGAATATATCGAGCGACCCGTCTGCGTTGTACTTGAACGGCATCCAGCTGCTCACCGCAAAACGGTTGAGCACGTTGCCGACCTGGAAACCTTCGGGGTCGTATAGCGTGATCGACCAGAAGGCATTGACCGGCGGAGCGGCGCCCTTCTCAAACGTAATTGTGTACTTGCTGGCTCCATCCAGCGGCTTGCCGGTCTCGTCGCCGAGATTGAGCGGATAGATGGCATCCTCGGGCAGATTCGCGCCAAGCCCAAGTTGGGCGACGATGGCTCGCTTCAAATAGTAGTTGCCGTAGACACCCATCGTATCGGTGTTCATCGACCAGCCGTTCGAGACCCGCGCCAGTGTCGGCACTTTCCATGCCATCAGCTTCTGGCCATCCTGCGGTGCGGTCTCCAGTGCCCGTTGCAACACCGGATCGAGCTTGCCGATGTCAAAACTCTTGCCAGGCTCGATGCCGATCTTCTTCATCCGCGCGACGATCGGCTCATCGGTAACGTGCGGCGGGTGAAGCTTGAGCAGCTCTGCGGCGTTGGCGAAGTACACGCCGGCCGACATGGTGTCGACCTGGACCTTCGGCGGCGTCTTCATGTCGACGCCTGGGTCCGGCTTGAATTCGACCGGCTTCGGTGTCTTGCCGTACTCGGAAAGCAACGTGACCTTGTAACCGGCCTGAATCTTATGGACGGCATCGTAATCCGGCGGGCCATCCGTCTTGGTGCGGCCGATCACCCAGACATAGGGCGTCGGCGCTTCGATGCGCTGGGTGTCGCTCGGAAGCCTGAATTCTTCCGCGAACCTGTCGCGCAGATCGGGCCGCCAGCCCGGGGGTGTGATCAGGAACGTGCCGGCCTTGGTGCCGGTCGTTCGCCAGCCGGGCGATGCGAAGACGTCGGTCCACATGTCGAGCATCGGCAGCAGATAGTAGCGCCCATTTGTATCTGGTACGGAGATGACGACGGGCTCCTTGGTCATGTCCAGCCAGGAGGCGGAATACAGCGTATCGAAGTTCGACCGCACAACGCCCTTGAAATCCGCCGGGGGGTATTCCGGCACGTTGACAAAGGTATTCATCGGACCTCGGAAATCGGTCGTGCCGTTGGTGAATTGCTTTCTCGTGATGTCCATCGACATCAGCGAGTAAAAGTAGACATAGGTATCCACCGCGATGGCATGCGCCTCTTGTTCGCTGATGGCCGATGCAGTGCCCTGCGCCCGCGCGGCAGGCGCGGCCGCCGCGCCGAGGCAAAGAGAAATTATCAGCGTCAGAATTCCTCGAAGCATGTCGAATCCTCCTCTTACGATTTGGCGATTTCTGATTTGCGACTTCGTTCAATTCACCTTGCCTACCGTCGGCATGATCGCTTTCGAGGGTCTGAACATTGAAGGTCTCAGCGTATTGCTTTGCAGCATGGCGCCACGGGAATTCGATACGAACAGCGAAGACACGATCTCCGGCTTGACCGCCGCCGTGGGCTACCGATTGTTTTCAGGGAATGCGAGACCGGCGGTGTTGCTCAACGTCTGCCTCCATACCCTCCAACACCATCGTTGCCAGCAATTCAGCGATCTGAACCAGTTTTGCACGCTTCATGTTTGCCTCCTCCTGTTTGGGAGGTTCGGCAGGCTTCCCGGTGATTTTGTCTGCAAGCAGCCGATCGGTGGCCGGCGAGAAATCGAACGTCGGCGCCAAAGCTCTGGCGCTTCACCCTTCACTGAGCCGACAGCGCGGCAAGGCAGAAAGATAAAGTCGGTCTTGGGACCCGCAGGAGCATGTCGAACACCCCTTTCTGACCTTCACTATGATGCGTGGGATCTTCATCCCACAGGGCCGTCGCGAAGGACATGCAACATCGCCTGCCGAAAACGCTGCATGGCGTCCGCAGAGATCGAAACGGGTGCGCTGGTCTTGCTGGTGATAAGGTGCTTGTCGCTAAACGTGAGTGCGAAAAAATATTTCGTTAGCCTCTACGAGCACGACGCTAGCACAGCACGCCAACTCCGGCCATGATCTTGTTCCACGTCGCGCCCGCTCTGCAGCAAGTCGTTCGAAGAATGCAGCTCGTGCGACTTAGCCAATGTTACGGGAAACCTTGTTGATTCCCGACGACTTTTGCTTCGCAGTATTTCCCGCGATTTTTAGTTGTCATGTGCCGTGGCGCAGCGACTTCGCTGCGTGATTTGGTCGCACCGCCGCGTGCCTCTCTTATTTCGTAGCTATTCGCCGCGTCGGCGCCACAGTGCTCGAGGGCGCCATCGGCGACAGCGAGAAAGTCAGCCACGTGTTCCAGCCAGCCGGCCGATTTTCTGCGGCAAACTCGCCATACCCTTTCAGGTTCAGATATCCCTGCATGTCGCCGACCGGAAACAGGTATCCGATCTGAGGACCGACTCCCACCACGCGCGACCGGAAACCACCCAGGATCGGGGGCTGGCCGAAATCGTCCGTGATCTGTTGATAGTAGTAGCCGACCACCCCGACGAAGAGCTGCTTCGAGAGAAACTGCGAAGCGCCCCAATCGATGTGGAAATCGATGCCACTTTGGTACTGCGTGTCAGGGTTCTTGAAATTGTAGGTGACCCCGGCAACCGCCGAAAGTTCGTGCCCCAGTTTCTCATTGAAATAGGTGTAGCCACCGCCGCCGTCAATCGCGCCGTGACCGATGCCAAGGTTTGCAAGACGATTTGCAGAGTATGCGCCAACCGGAATGTCGCCGGTCAAATAGGTCATGAAATTGTGGACGCCAGGGTTCCACTTCAGCGTCACCTGCGGATATAGGTCGCCGATGGAGGTGACCGAATCGGAGAGGGTGCCGGTGCGTGTTGTCGCAAAGGGCCCAACTGCCGTTGTCAGCGTTCCATCGAGCGCTGCAGCGGATCGGCCAAACAGGCCGGTCATACCGATCGCCAATTGTCCGCCGAGCACCGGCGTCGCGAACGTATAGGTTGGGTTGAGCAGGACAAGATCCGCCTGCGCGTTTAGACGCAGATTCAAATCGACATTGACGTTAGCGGGGATTCGGCCGACGCGAACTTCTCTTGCCGCGGCTGCGTTACCGAAGGCGGACACGGTCGTGTGATAGTAGACCTCGGCCATCGACCAGCCCGGGACCGCGGGGACTGCCGCGAGGCTGCTGAAACGCCCCGGAAGCCAGTACGAGACGCCGTCCTCGTCGGCATATGCAGCGTCGGACAAGAATCCGGCCATCGCCGTAGCCAGGCCGAAAGCTGCGCGGATGAGCCGATAACGAGACTTTGGTTCGGAGATGCATCGCGTCATTTGCTTGTCCTCCCCGCCAGCAAATGACAGTGTATCAACCCGCGATAGAATGTCTCGCTCTACGGTAATGTACCCTCAGATTTGACACTCGATGTTGCTCTGAAGGCACTCAAGCCCGTCGCTTATTGCGAGGACGGGTAGAAATACCGACAGCACGGTTGACCAGAAAGAAGGCCTGCAGCGTTCGAGAGGGAGGGATATATGTCGAAGCTCGTTGGTATCGTCCTGGCTCTGGCCGTCGGCAGTTCGGGAAGTAGTCTCGTGGGATCTCCCGCACGCGCGATCGAGGAGACGCCGCAGGTCATGCTGGCTGCCCAGATACGCATGCAAGGCAATGATTGCGGCAAGCCGCTCAGTGCAGTGAAGGACGCGAAGCGATCGAAGCCCGACCACGAGGTCTGGGTTCTCAAATGCAGCAACGCGACCTACAGAGTAAGCCGCGTCCCCGATATGGCGGCGAAGGTGGAGCGGCTCCGATAGCGTTTCCAGCTTCGCTCGTGAACGACATGCTACTTGCGAAGATCATTTTCCGTTGCTCGCCCGATAGCGTCGGCTACGGTCAGGGGTCGCCTGCTAACGCCATCGGGCCTGCAAACCGACAAAGCGGAGATCTCGCTGCTGCCCTCGTCCGATCTCGAGGGGGATCGGCGCAAGGATTTGAAGCCGATCGCGCTCGGTTCGCTCAATGCCCGTCCGGACGGCGTCTTGGGCAACATCAGAATTCCGTGGGACGCCCTGACGCCGATCCTGCAGATGTTGATCGCCGGACCGTTCAAGTTCGTCCTGAGGCGGGCATCAGGTTTCGGCGTCGTAGCGCGAAGCTATCGCGATTCCTCCATTTCGACGAAGCTCGGCGAAACGCGCGTCAGTCCGGGCTCTTCTCCGCCTGGAGTTAGTCGGAACACGACCGACGTCCCCTCATCCCTCAGAACGAGCCCGACGCCAGGCGCCAGGGCTCGTTCCCACTCTACGGGAGAAAACCCTCACGAAGTAGCTTTGATCACCGAACCCGCAGATCAGCGCGATATCTGCCAACGGCAATTTGGTAGTCGTCATAAGGCGCTTGGCCTCTTTGACTCGGAGCTGAGAGAGATACTCGTGGGGCGCAACCCCTGTACTGCGCCGGAAACAGCGAGCGAAGTGGCTCGGCGTCAGCCTGCACTCGGCAGCGATATGGGAGATCGTCAGGCTGCTGGCAAGGCGAACACGCATGATCTCCTTGGCCCGACGCTCCTGCCATGGCGCCAGTCCGCCCTCGTGAACACCCTCACGCGAGCGAAGATCCCCGTACGTCTGGGCAAAGTGCGCGAGCAATGTCATACCAAGCTGATCAACGAAGAGCTGATTGTTACCCCGCTCCTCCTCTAGGGCGCTCAGGAGAACACTTGAAAGCCTGGCCAAATAGGGATCGCACCGATCGCGAGTGCACTCGAGGGTGGAGATCGGCTTTGCATTGTTCTCGTGCGCGAAGTCGTCAAGTGCGCGGCGCGGGACGTAGTATTGGATACCTTCGAACGGACCTCTGAATTCGCACCGCGGATTGTCGCGGAGGTCGGTGACGCTCACAGTTCCGGCACCGACCGGTCCATTGGATAACTGGCCATCGGTGAGCCCTGGTGAATGCAGCTCCAAATCCGGAAACCGATGAAGAATGCTGAAAGCCGGCTCGGAGGGAATCGCGGCAGCCCGCTTGTGAACGCGACGGGTACAGGTCAACCGCGTAATTGCAAGCGCGAGCTTTCCATGCCGATTGACCTTGTGAACACAATCACCCTCCATTCCGAGATACATAGCGATCCGACGACCAAAAAAGCCGTCGCAGGAGGGATCAGCGTCTTCGATCATCGAGGCCTCGTCGAGCTCCGACTGGCTATTTCGGACGCTTTTCACGGACTTATCTTCGCAATGGGCAAGATGACTGTGATTTCTGCTTTGGTTGTACGCGAGGCACGCGCGCAACATTGTTAATCCCCACTCCGCCGCGTGGCGAATAAATCGTTCCAAAGAGTTGCTTCGCTCCGGCATCGAGGGCTTAATTTGTAAGGTTTTATTTGGCTGTGACCTTGCGACGCGAAAGACTTGCACTCGTCGAAAGAGGTACCAGATTTGATGAACGGCAATTTGGCTCAATTCAGAGAAGATTTGCGCCTGCATTTGTTTCGGTTGCAGGTGTGCCTGAACAACATCAGCGAATTGTTCGATGAGTCCTCGGTCACGAACGAAGCCGAGTTCGTCAGCCGGTTGAACGAACTGCGCACGACGGCAAACGTGTCTTCGGAGCGCGCCGCGGAATTGCGCCAGGCTCTGCTGGGCGGCCTCGATCAAGACGCCGCGATGACGCCGGAAGTGTCTCGGTGGATCGGCAGGCGGCAGACCGCACAGCTTCACGCCCGCGCCGATCTGATCGAGAAATCAGCGACCATTGCGGTAGAATTGGCGACGCTCTCCGTGCTCGAGGCCGAACGCATCACGATGACCGCAATCCTGGCGCGCGGGCAAGCGGTTGCCGTGCAGGTCCAGCGCGACGATCTGCCCTGATCGCTTTGTTTGCGCAGCGTATTCCGACGGATGGACACCTTCCGGTCGGAGGCGTAATGAGGGTCTTTGCGAATCCAACGCCGACTGACGAATGTCCGACCGCGACGAGAGACCAAAGCGTACGTTTCTATTCGGACCGTTCCGCCTTTCCTCGTCCAAGCGGATATTGTCCGAGGGTGACCGCGTCGTTCGCTTGGGCAGCAAGGCTATCGAGATCCTGATCGCACTGGTCGAGCGCGCAGGGGAACTGATAAGCAAGCGCGAACTCATTGAGATCGCCTGGCCTAACACCTTCGTTGTCGAGGCAAACCTGACCGTTCAGGTGGCGGCGCTGCGCCGCGCGCTCGGCGAAGACGAGACCGCAAATCAGTACATCGTAAACAGCCCGGGGCGCGGATACCGCTTCGTCGCCCCTATCAAGGTCCTGGAAGAGGAAAGTCCTGAAGCCGACCTTCTAGTTCCACGTAAGCACAACCTGCCGGCGCAACTAACCCGCCTGATCGGGCGAGCGGAAGCGCTAGACTCGATCAAGCGCAAACTAGCCGACGGTCGCCTCGTGAGTATTGTCGGGCCGCCGGGCATCGGAAAAACTTCGACAGCCCTCCGCGCAGCGGAAACGGCGCTACCACAGTTTCGCGACGGCGTTTGGCTAGTCGACCTTGGCTCGATCACGAACGAATCGCTGATTCCGAGCGCGCTCGCATCTGCGCTCCCCATCGATGTCCGTTCGAGTGACATCCTGTCGGGGATCGTCGCCGCCCTGCGCTATAAGAACCTGCTTCTGGTCTTTGACAATTGCGAGCACCTTATCGATGGCGCAGCGGCGGCGATTGCCGCGCTGCTCCGTGGTGGCAACGAGATCAAGGTGCTGACGACGAGCAGGGAGCCGCTGCGCATCCAGGGCGAACAGGTGTGCCGCCTCCCCCCGCTGGATGTGCCTCCTCCGGGTGCGAATCTCAGCCTGAAGGGCGCATTGACCTACCCCGCGGTCCAGTTGTTCGTCGAACGAGCAGCGGCCATTGTGAACAATTTCGAACTCAACGACACCAGCGCCGCTTTTGCGGCGCAGATATGCCGCGGACTGGACGGAAACCCGCTCGCGATCGAGCTGACCGCCGCGCGCGTGGACGCTTTCAGCGTCAAGGGATTGGCCGCGAGGCTCAAGGACCGCATGAGCCTACTGGCGGATACGCACCGCGGTACGTCGTCGCGACACCGCACTATCGCGACGGCTATCGAGTGGAGCTATCAGCTGCTAAGCGAGCGCGAGCGATACATCTTGCGCTGCCTTGGGGTGTTCGCCGGTAGTTTCACGCTGGAAGCCGCTGTTGCCGTGATTCCGGCGACCGAAGATGACTCTGCGACGATCCTTGCAGATCTGGTCTGCAAGTCGCTACTCTCGGTCGATGTCGGTACCGAAGGTGTCAGGTTTCGGCTGCTGGAGATCACTAGGGCGTTCGCCCTTGCCAAGCTGATCGAGAAAGCGGAGCGGAACGAACTCGCCAGCAGGCTTGCATCCTGCCTCGCCGAAATGTTCCGAAAATGCGCCGACGGGCCGAGCCGGGTGGAAACGCTCAGGGACGCGGTTCTTGAGCTCGATAACGTGCGCGGAATCTTGAACTGGGCTTTTTCGGCGAGCGGCCAAGACGGTGCGGGCGTTGCGCTCGCGGCCGCCGCCGTGCCTGTCTGGTTGGAAAATTCGCTCCTGACGGAGTGCATCGGGTGGACAACAAAAGCGATCGATGCTCTCGAGCCGAGTGTTGAGAGCGAGCGAAGTGAGATGATCCTGAAGGCCGCCCTCGGTCTCGCGGTGATGTTCACCGAAGGCATGACGAGCCAGTCGCGTGATGCGTTGAACAGGGCAATCGAGCTTGCCGGACACCTGCGCGACCAGCAGTGGGAGCTTAGGGCCCGTCTGGGCCTCGTCCTCTTCATGCATCGGCGCGGCGACTTCAAGGGCGCATTGGAGGGAACTAAAAGGATCGAGAAGCTTGTTGCGGACGTCGGAGAGCCCACGGCGCTTGCAATGTTGAAAAGCGTCAAGAGCGCGTCGCTGTACTTCAATGCCGAATACCCCAGTGCCTTGAATCTCGCACGCGAGGCTCATGCCTATTTCCGAACCCACGCAAGCCCATCCCAAGTAGGTCGCTGGGGCTTGAATCATTCGGTTTACGCGCAGTGCGTCATGACGGGAGTCCATTGGTGTGAAGGTCGTTTTGATCAGACACTCAGTGCATGCCTATCTGCACATTCTGAGGCGGAAGAAACCGGAAATCCGACGTCGATCTGCCAGGCGCTCAGTTGGTGCGGGTGCGCGATGTTTCTCAGGTTAGAGGAGCTAGACCTTGCTGGTGCGGCCATCCGTAGGATGAGGCAAGTAGCTGAGGACAACGATATTCAAAGCTACCTGTTCTCGGCCATCGGGTTCGAGGGCAGATTATTGTTCCTGAAGGGAGAGTTCGAACAGGCCGAACGACACTTGAGAGAAGCGATATCCAAGCTGAGCGATGCCCGGTACGAAAATGCTTCCCTCCCGTTTCTCGGGCGATTGGGGGTGCTTCTCGCCGCCGATGGCCGCCCGGAGGAGGCAGTTTTGGCGTCAGCAGAATCACTTGAACGGATAAGGGCCGCCGAGGCGCTCTGGCTGTTGCCGGACGCTCTTCGGATCCACGGCACGACTTTGCTATCTTTAGAGGGAACAAAATCCGAATCGGCGGAGAGCCACTTCCGCGAAGCGATCACGATCTCACGTCATCAAGGCTCGCTCGGCTGGGAGCTTTGGGCAGTAGAGGCCCTTGCGGAGATGCTGCGGCAACAGGGCCGAAATAAAGAGGCTTCGGCGGAGCTGGAACGAACCCTTGGAAAATTCGTGGAGGGCTTCGAAACCGTCCCCTTCCGCCGCGCCAAGACCATGCTCGACAAGCTGCGGGGAACGGCGGCCTCCGAAGAGAGGGGGCAACCGATTCCTCGGGAGAGTACGCGCTTCTGAGGAGGTCCGTCACCAATTGGAGGCCATTGGCGCGGACGGCATATTATCGTGCGTCCGGGCGCGGAGCACCCGACTACGAAAGATGCTTTCGATCTTTCGCGGACACTATCGCGGACCGCTTGTCGTCAATGCCGGCATCACTCCCGAGCACGCAGAGCAAATCGCCGGTTCCGGCGAAGCGGATGCAGTCGCCTCTGGCCGCCTCTTTCTCGCCAATCCAGACCTCCCGGCACGGATTCGAGTTGGAGGCCCCTACAACTCCCCAAAACCGTTCGGGATCTACGGCGGTTCGGATTCCGGGTATCTCGACTACCCAACGCTTGAGACCGTCAGCAGAGAGGCCGCTGCGCGAGCTTAGTGCAGACACAATCGCACAGGTCGACGGCGATCGTCATCCCGCGAGTCCGTATATAGACATCCTAGCGGAGATTCCTCGCAGCTGATGCTCACCGAGATGCTCGACGTCCCGTGGAACGTGCCGAGCGACGGCTTCCGTCATGAGCAGGTCCCGGCCTATGGTCTTGGTGAGCGCTTCCACGCGGCAGGCCTCGTTGACGGCGGCGCCAATAACCGTGAAGTCCAGGCGATCCGGAGCGCCGACGTTGCCAAAAAAGACCGCACCTTCGTGAAGGACGATGCCCGCCCGCAGCACGTGGCAGCCTTCGGCGCCGGACGCAACACGAATAGCCCGATTGAAAACTTCGAGTCGCGCGATCGCGTCCCTCGCCGCCGAGACGGCCGCGCGGGACGCTTCGGCGACGCCCACCGTCACCGGAAAGACGGCGAGCATGCCGTCGCCGATGAATTTGAGAATTTCGCCGCCGTGAGCGGCCACGGCACTTACCATCGCCTCGAAGTAGGCGTTGAGCAGGACCAGCACATCGGCCGGGGGCAGAACGTCCGACATCTTCGTAAAATTTCTGAGGTCCGACACCCAAATCACGGCGCGGATCGAGTCTCCCGCGCCGCGCTTGATCGCGCCCTCAAGCACCTTGGCGGCGGCGCCGTAACCAAGGTACGCGCCCAACGCGTTTTCGGAGATCTTCAACTCGCTGTGGCGTTGCACATGCAAGGCGAATAGTTTGAAGAGGCGGGTCAAGGACTCTATCTCGGCCTCGGTGAAACCGGGGGCCGCATTCGTCGCGACGGTGACCACGTTACGTGTATCAAGACCAGACAACGGGATCGCCAAGTAGTCGGTCATGCCGGCGGCCGCGAGCTCGATCATGATGGGAAATTCCACCTGCGTCGACGGCTCGCTGGGCCTTCGGCGGATCGTCTCGCCGGTCTCGACGATACGTTGCAGCGGATTGAGTCTGTAGGCGTCGGAATCGACCGCGGCGTCGGCGACCCGGACCTCGTCGCAGAAGCCATCGTCGGCATTCCAGACCCATGCGAATCCGACAAGCTGGGGATGGAGCGTGCCGATATGCAGGGTAAGTCGATCAACCGAAGAGCCGGCGGCCTTCATCTGACGGATCAGCTTGACGAGGAGGTCGATCATCTGCCGCTCGGCGGAGGCCTCTTCCAGCAGCCAGTTTTCGATCCCGGCGAAATTGTCCGCGATGCCCACGGCGACCGCGATCGGACCGGCTCTTCGCACGAACGTGACCGACTGGGGATAGGATCGAGGGGATGGATCGGAAGTCTCAGAAGCCATTTCAGTTTCCTCGCGCATTGCCTGCCGCACCTCTCGACGCGAAGCCGGTCTTGATGTCCGGACAGCAGGATCCATCGTTCCGGGCGACAATGCGGATGCGCTGGCGGCCATACTTTCGACGGCGGGAGCCAAGGTTGACCATCGCGCGTTCCCGTTAGACCACCCGTTGCAGGCCGACGTCGCGATGCCCGCTCGTGATTGGCCGAAGCGATGCAGTATGCGATGGCCTCTTGATCAGCGACCTCTCGACTTTCTGCAGGTACCCGATCGACATCGGTCGACCGGGCCCGAGCTATTCGCCAGGTCCTTCAATTCGGATCGCTCACGCCCCGTCACTTCGGTTCGGCCGCGGCCAGAAACACCACCGGTAACGCGATCAGCGGAGGCAAGATGAAGCACCACGTTCCGAACTTCGCATAGAGACATGCGCCGGCTGCGCATCCCAATGCGAAGGCAGCGACGCTCGCTGCCATCTTGCCGAGCCGCGGCTTGGCGACGGTCAGCACCGACGCTGGCGCGCCGCGAAAAACGTCTGCGACGTCTATCATGATCTGGGTGGTGGTGCCCGTCATCAACGTGCTGGGAGGCTCGGTGCCCATATGGATGCGGTGCGCGGCATTCTGGATGGCCATGGCCGCGACCAGAATCATGCCGGTACAGATCGCCTGCCAGCTATCGCCCTGCGTGAATGGTCCGAAATAGACGGCGCATGCACCGCCCACCGCCAGAAGTATCGTCTTGATGGCCAGCATCGAGCGGAAGATCGGAAGTCCCATTGCCGGGAGATAGAAGCTCAAGATTCTGCTGACGACAACTACGAAGCAGAAGACCGGGAGAGCGAGCAGCTTC
The DNA here is from genome assembly GCF_004570865.1 of Bradyrhizobium frederickii. GTDB lineage: Bacteria > Pseudomonadota > Alphaproteobacteria > Rhizobiales > Xanthobacteraceae > Bradyrhizobium > Bradyrhizobium frederickii. The sequence continues at coordinate 171,901 of NZ_SPQS01000011.1, read as the reverse complement.
GCTAGGCCACCGGACGTCCCCAGCACCATGGCCGCACCAAAGGTGACAAAATTGCCGGTGACGTGCGCAGTGAACAGCCCCTGAAGCGCGAGAAAGCCAGCGGTATCGACGAAGCCCGCATTCAGGCTCATCAGGAGCGGAAGCAGGAGTACGTTGCGGGGCATGTCACCAACCGTATTGAAGCTGGACACCTAGATAGTTGCTGGTGTGTCCACCAGCGCGGATGATCGTGTCGCCGACGTCGAAATGCACCGCCTCGATCGCGCCGGTCAGGTGGTCGTTGAACGCGTAGTCGACGCGAAGCTGACCGTAGGCTCCCGTCCAGTTGCTGCCCTTGCCGGCGGTGCCCGCTATCGGCACGTTGGGCTGGACGTAGATCGCGTCGGCCGTCGTTTCGCGCCACTGCAAGCCAATCGCTCCCATCACCTTCAGCCGGTCCGCCGGACTGACGGTTATGGAGGGTTTGAAGTGAAGGATGTTCGCGTATCCCGCATAGCCGGCCAGCGTGAAATAATAGCCGTTCGGGAAGAGCGGATTGAACGTTCCCAGCGTGCCGTCGCCGGGGTGATGGTCGCCCGACGCAGCGTCGAACTGGAGGCCGATGCGCGGCAGCCAGGGAACATCGGGCAAAGTGTATCCAATTCGCGTACCGACGGCCCAGGCACGAATGTCCTTCGTACCCACCTGCCCCGCCTGCCCCATGGCCTCGAGATCCCAGTCGAACTGTTGGGACTTTCCTGCGAATCTCGCATCCAGAACGTGACGGCTTTCGTCGCCCAAGGCATCGAGATATCTGGCGGCCTTGCGCTCGTACAGGGAGTAGTAGCCCGACAGCTCGTTGTCACCCAAAACCTTACGCTCGACCCGGAGCGTGCTGAAGCGGAAGTTGTCGTTCGAGGTGTCGTCGAAAGGGCGAACGTCGAGATATTGGACGGGGCGGCTGACGAAGCCGATGAAGCGCCAGACGCCGGTTTCCCAGTCAGCCCAGATCGCATCGAATGATTGTCGCACGTTGGGTCCATCCCGCGACGATACGAAGCGCTGCAGGTCGAAGGCGAAGTCCTGCCGTCCGATGCGCGCCTTCAGGGTCCCGCCCGAGAATGTGTTGACGTACTCCAGGAAGGCAAGGCGCAGGTCGGCACGGTCCTGGTCGACCGGAGAGACGTTCTGCTTGTCGAAGGCCCGATCGTCCTCGAGTTGAACGAAGGCTCGCCAGTTCTCGTTGAAGTGAATGTCGGCGTGCACCTGCAAACGCTGTATGAGATAGCTGTCCGAGGGCGTGTTGCCGGTGCCGAACGCCGACGCGCTATTGGTCTCGAAGCGTTCCCGCAGTGTGGCCCCCAGCGAGACGTAGCTTTTCGGATCGGTCGCCCAAAGCGGGATGTATTTGAGGCCGTCAAACGGTTCGGTACGCAATCTGGGATCAGCAAGCACCGACCAGTCCTCTGCCCAGCGGTTCGCCTGGATCGCGGGCCTCTTGGGGACCGCAGCGCCCCCGTCTTCAGCCCGCGCGAAGCCGACGCCGGCGCCAAGGGTCGCAAGCGTCAGAACGATGCAGAAGTTGCGCGTATCGACTCGTGCCAACATCGGCGGACGTCACCTCATTTGCCGTCCGCCCGCGATGCACTCTTCGGGCCAAGCGCGTGGATCTCGGCGATGTACCCGCCGGGGAACATGACGAACGCCGCAGAGCGACCGCTTGACGTGTAGGATTCGACCAGCACCGTTGCGCCGGCGTCCTTTGCCTTGCCGAGCGTCGAAGAGAGGTCGGCCACTTCATAACCCGTCGTCTCCCGGCCGTAGGGATAGGGCAGATGACCGTCCGTGACCAATACAACCATCTTTCCGAATGGGGACTCGATCCGGATGCGCCTGTAGGTCACATCCGATCTTCCGATCTCCAAGCCGGGCGCCTTCGCGTCGTCCGAGACGACCTTGCCGCGGGAGAATGCAACAAAACTCCGGGTGAAAGCAGCGGCCCTGTCGGGAGAAACGTACACGCGGTTCTCCGGAATTCGCTCGAAGGGAGCGTAGTCGGGCTTCGTCGTATGCCAGTAGAGCTGCAAGTTGATACCGCCCGGCCATTGGACCACGGCGTCGCGCCCAATCGGATCCGGGAAGGTGGACACGATCACGTCAGCGCCCGCGCCGCGCGCTGCTTTGATCGCCTCGTCCATGTCTGCGACTAGATATCCGTTGCGCTCGGCGCCAAACGGATAAGGAATCGGCGTCTTGAAGCCGAACAGCGAGACGGTGCCGACGGGCGTCTGCAACAGTTGCGACGTGGTACTGCTCGGCGTCGGCGTGACTGTCGCCACCACCTGCTTGGTGCTCTTGCCGCCGAAAGTCGCCAGAAAGCTTGCCGCGAACTTGTCCACGTCGTCGGGCGCGACGTAGACGTGGGTCGTGTCGTATTGAGGGGCCACGGCAGCCGCCGCTTCCCTGGATTTCGTTGCGTCCCTTGCTGCGACCGGCGTGTTCGCGGCGACAATCGCGATGAACGCCACTAGAGCAATGGCATTTGTTGATCTCATTGAGGCATTCCTTGGACAGCTTGAGGTCGCGTAGCGCGGTTCGGACGGAGAGAGACCTCATCGGAAACAATCGATACGATGACGAGGCCCGCGATCAACCCGAGATGTTCGAAGAAGGCATTTGTTGCCATGAATCTCTCGTGGCCTCCCATCGTCCAGAAGGCGTTCGCGGTAAGCATCGCGACGAACGTCAGAACGCCGAGCCCGCCGGCGCCCAACCACACCAAACGATTCAAGACGACAAGCAGAGACCCGCCGAGTTCGACCACGATGGCGGCGGCGGCCCACAGCCAGCCCGGATACAGGCCGAAGTGTTCCTGCTCGGCCACCGCGCCTGCGAAATCGAGCGATTTGGCAAAACCGCCGAGGATGTAGGCGGACACCAAGGCCAATCTGGCCGCGTGCCACAGCAGCGGCCAGCGCAAGATTGTGGAAATCCAGCCAGGTGCAGCGCTGGCCTGCATCTCAGACCGCCCAACAGGCGCATCCCAATGCGCCCCAGAAGCTTCGGAGATCGGAGACCGGCAGCCGGCTCGACCAGGCCGCCGCATGGTCGTGTCCATGGACGCCACACGAGTTGGCGCAGTCGCACATTTGCATGGCCTTCATCGCGAGGCTGGTATCCTTCGTCTGTGCCTTGTCATCGGCCCAGGCCGCGTACCCGCCGAAGCGGCGGACCGGTGACCAGTCCGGCATCGCGGGCGGCGGAGTGACACTCTCCTGCCTGGAGAAGTCTCCCGCGCCAAACACGATCCTTCCCCCGACCATGGTCAGCAGCGAGGTCGTATCGGCGATCTCGGCCTCGCTGCAGGAGAAGTAATCGCGGTCGGGGACGACGAGGTCGGCGAGCTGGCCGACCTGGATCCGGCCCTTGTTACCCTCTTCGTTCGAGAACCACGTCACGTTCTCGGTCCACATCCGCAGCGCCGTCTCGCGATCCAGACAGTTACGCTGGGGGGTAATTCGCAAACCGCCGACGGTCCGGCCGGTGACGAGCCACGACAGAGAGACCCACGGGTTGTAGGAAGCCACCCGGGTCGCGTCGGTACCGGCCGACACCTTTACGCCCTTGTCGATGATCTTCTTGACCGGTGGCGTCGCCTCGGCGGCTCCCGCCCCGTAGCGTTCGACGAAATATTCGCCCTGATAGGCCATCCGGTGCTGCACGGCGATGCCGCCGCCGAGCGCCGCGATGCGATCGATCGACTGGTCCGAGATCGTCTCGGCGTGATCGAAGAACCAGTGCAGCCCTTCCAGAGGCATGTCCTGATCGACTCGCTCGAACACGTCCAGCGCCCGCGAGATCGTCTCGTCGTAGGTCGCGTGGAGCCGCCATGGCCATTTGTTCTGAACAAGGACCCGGACGACCTCCTCAAGCTCGCCTTCCATCTCCGGCGGCATGTCCGGACGCGCCACCCGGAAATCCTCGAAGTCGGCGGCCGAGAACACCAGCATCTCGCCGGCGCCGTTGTGCCTGAAATAGTCGTCGCCCTGCTTGTACTTCGAGGTCTTCGTCCAGTTCAGGAAGTCCTCCTTCTCGCCCTTGGGCTTCTGGGTGAAGAGGTTGTAGGCCAACCGTATCGTCAGGAGACCTTCGTCGTTCAGCTTCTGGATAACAGCGTAATCTTCCGGATAGTTCTGGAATCCGCCGCCGGCATCGATCGCGCCGGTCACACCCAGCCGATTCAACTCCCGCATGAAATGACGGGTTGAGTTGACCTGGTAGTCGAAGGGCAGCTTGGGCCCCTTGGCGAGGGTCGCATAGAGAATGTTGGCATTGGGCTTGGCCAGCAGCAAACCCGTCGGGTTGCCCTTGACGTCGCGCATAATCTCGCCGCCGGGCGGTTCGGGCGTGTCCTTCGTATAACCAACTGCACGCAGGGCCGCGCCGTTCAGGATGGCCCGATCGTAGAGATGCAGCAGGAAGACCGGCGTATCGGGTGCCACGGCATTGAGCTCGTCGATCGTCGGAAGCCGCTTCTCCGCGAACTGGTGTTCGGTGAATCCGCCGACCACCCGCACCCACTGCGGCGGCGGCGTGACAGCGACCTGCCGCTTCAGCATGTCCATCGCAGTGGCGAGCGAGCGGACCCCGTCCCAGCGCAATTCCATGTTGAAATTCAGACCGCCGCGGATGATGTGAAGGTGGTTGTCGATCAAGCCGGGCAAAACGCGCCGCCCCCTGAGATCGACGATCTTCGTGGACGGCCTCGCCAGCTTCATCACGTCATGATCGTGCCCGACCGCGACGAAGCGGCCGTCGGCGATCGCGACCGCCGAAGCCGTCGGATTCGAGCGATCAAGCGTCGTGAACAGACCACGATGCAGGATGATATCGGGTGCGGAGGTCATGAATGTTTCTCCAGGCCGTCTGCCGGGGCGGCATTTTTCGATGGGTCGGTTTGACGTCCGGGCAGCATCCCGAACATGTGCGGAGCGCACTTGGCTTGCTGCCACGCCGACGCCAGCCCGTGTCCGGACAGCAGCTGTCGGGCTACGGGGACAATTTGTTCACCGGCGAGGATGCCGAGAAGCCCGACCAGCGCCACCAGCGGCGGCGCCGGTGAACGCACGTTGAGAAGGCTGTAGACGACGCCGACCAAAAGGCCGGCGCCGAGGGACAACAGATAGATTTTCATCACGGTGATCCGCGATTGGAGGACGTTCAGCCGGCTTTCGCGCCTCCTTCGGAGGCGTGTTCTCCAAGCGCCCATTTCGAGAAGCGGATCTGGATTCCGTAAGGCGAATGCGCACGTTGAATGTCCATCATGCCTTCGTAGGTCTCGCTGCGCGCCCAGTCCTGCTGAAGCTCGTAGGCGTATTGCGACGAGGTTATGGGGACCGCACCTGCCTGGATGGCGCGCTCCATGGCGCGGTTATGGGCTTCGAGGGAGAGGTCGCCGCAGGCATCGGCGGCGATGTAGATCTCGTAACCTTCCTTGAGCATGTCCAGGGTCGGAAAGATCACGCACGCTTCGGTCCAGAGACCCGCCAGCACGAATTTCTTGCGACCGGTGGCAGCTACCGCCTTGCGGAAGTTCGCATCGAGCCAGGAATTCATGGACGTGCGGTCGATGACGTCGTGTTCCGGAAACAGCGTGGTGACTTCCGGCATGAAGGGCCCGGAGAAGGAATCCCTTGCCACCGTGGTCAGCACGGTCGGGATTTTGAAAAGCTTGGCGGCCTTTGCCAGGATCTGGACGTTGTTAACCGTGACCAGGCGGTCATGCGATTGAACGCCCTGGAACATGGCCGGCTGATAGTCGATCAGCGCGATGGCGCTATTGTCGGGGGTAAGCATATCGAGTTTCGACATCGAGAAGTTCTCCTTGCGATCGGCATAGACGATCGAGCGAAAGGGAATGGAGCAAGTGGCTGCATCGTGCCCCCTGATCGCCGGCCAACGCTTGGACAATTTCGTCGTGGCTTGGATTTCGGCCCGATGACTCATCCAAGTGCGACGAATTGCCGGGCGCACATCGGCGGCGCTGGTCCGAGATCGCCAGCATGTCCAAACGACGCGCAGATCGTGCAAGCCAATCCGCGCTCTATCCGCAACCTTGCAGGCAGGAGGACCGAGCCGCCTCGCAGGATGACGTTCGGTTTTCATCAATTCGTCACAGGAGCGAACGATGGCCTTGCTTGAATTGCGGGACGGCACCGAGCTTTATTACAAGGACTGGGGAAGCGGAAAGCCGATCCTGTTCAGCCACGGCTGGCCGCTCAGCGCGGACATGTGGGACGCGCAGATGCTTTTCTTCGCCGAGCGCGGTTACCGAACGGTGGCGTTCGATCGCAGGGGTTTTGGCCGGTCGAGCCAGCCCTGGACAGGCTATGACTACGACACCTTCGCCGACGACATCGCCGATCTTGTCAAGCACCTCGACCTGAAAGATGTGACACTCGTCGGATTTTCCATGGGCGGCGGAGACATCGCGCGCTACGTGGCGCGTCACGGAACGTCGCGGGTCGCCAAGTTCGTCCTGCTCAGCGCCGTGACGCCTCTCTTCGTCAAGACCTCGGACCATGACGGTGTCGACAAGTCGGTGTTCGACGGCATCAAGGCCGGCTTGGTCAAGGACCGTGCGCAGTTCCTCGACGACTTCAGCCCCCTCTTCTACGGCACGAATCACGGCGTGAAGGTATCGCAAGGTGTATTCAAGCAGACCCTCCAGATCGCGCTTCAGGCGTCGGTCAAGGCGACCATCGATTGCGTGACCGCATTCTCGGAAACCGACTTCCGGCCCGACATGGCCAAGATCGACGTACCTACCCTGGTGATTCACGGCGAGGACGATCAGGTCGTGCCGTTCCCCTACACGGGCAAGCTGGCCGCCGAGATGATCAAGGGCGCCAAGCTGAAGACCTATCCGGGCGCTCCGCACGCGACAGCAACGACGCATGCCGACCAGGTCAATGCGGACCTGCTCGCATTCCTGATGGCCTAGCCGGAGAAAGTCGATGGCCCCGAATCCTCTTCATCTGCTCGAGCCCAAGGACTGCGCCCTGCTCCTGGTCGACCAACAGGCCGGCCTGGCTTTCGGAGTGGGTTCGATCGATCGGCAGGCTCTCGTGAACAACGTCGTCGCGCTCGCGAAGACCGCGACGGTGTTCGGTCTGCCTGTCGTCGCGTCCACCTCGGCGACGAAAGTGTACAGCGGGCCGCTGATGCCGGCGGTCAAGTCGGCGCTTCCCGGCGTTGAACCGATCGACCGGCGCAGCATGAACGTGTGGGAGGACGACAAGGCCCGCGAGGCCGTCCTCGCCACCGGTCGAAGCCGCTTGATTGTTTCGGGCCTGCTGACGGAGGCGTGCGTGACGTTCGCGGTGCTTTCGGCACTGTCAGCCGGCCTGGAGGTCTACGTCGTCGGCGACGCCTGCGGAGGGCTGACGACTGCGAGCCACGAATTGGCTCTCGGCCGGATGCAGGCCGCCGGCGCACGCCTCACGTCCTGGATCCAGGTCCTGCTAGAGATGCAGCGCGATTGGACGCGGCATGAAACCTACGATGGCGCACGCGCCATCGTCGAAGCTCATGCTGGAGGATACGGGATCGGCTTGGCCTACGCCCGCGACATGATCCGACCCGCTTGAGACGATCACGCTCGCGTCAGCCCTCTGAGCGGGACCTTCGCCAGGCTCCGGGGCTGGCTCCCACGTTGCGGGAAAACACCCTGGTGAAGTAGCTCTGGTCGCCAAAGCCGCAGATCAGCGCAATGTCGGCAAGCGGAAGTTTGGTGCTCAGCATCAGGCGCTTCGCCTCGTCGATCCGAAGCTGGGACAGGAATTCATGCGGAGCGACGCCCGTGCTGCGCCGAAACGATCTCGCGAAATGGCTTGGCGTCAATTTGCATTCCGCGGCGACGTCTGCAATCGTCAGATTGCTGGCGAGACGCGCTCGCATGATCTCCTTGGCGCGACGCTCCTGCCAGGGAGCAAGGCTGCCACCCGCAGCTTTTTCTTGCGGGCGCATTCCGCCGTAAGTCTGGGCGAAATGGGCCAGGACACTCAACCCGATCTGATCGACGAAGAGCTGATTGCTCGTCGGATCCTGCTCCACCGCGCTCAGCAGAACGCTGGACAGGGTCGAGAGGAAGGGATCGCGCTGATCCCTGCTCCATTTGAGCGTCGAGATCGGCCTGGCTCCGTGCTCACGGGCGAACTCGTCGAGGGCGGTCTGTGGCACGTAGTATTGGACGGCATCGAACGGGCCCTTGAACTCACATTGGGGGTTGTCCATCAGGTTGATCACGCTGACGCTCCCCGCACCGAAAGCTCCCGAATATTTCGGCCGTCCGGCGAGCCAGCAGGAATGCCGATCGAGGTCACCGAGCTGTTGCAGGATGCTGTAGGCCGGCTCGGAAGGAATCGCGGCGGTCCGCTCCCGGATGAATTGGGAGCAGGTCAGCCGGGTCATCGCCAGGGCCAATTGCCCTTCGCGCTTGATGCGAAGCAGGCAGTCGCCCTCCATTCCCAGGTGCCGGCTGAGGCGACGACCATAGAAACCGCCCGCCTTACTATCAGACTCTTCCATCATCGGGGTATTCAAAGCTATCCACCGTTGGATATGCCGCCATAGTGAATCCGAAGAACCACGTACAGATCACGTCCGCCGCACCGATTTTTCCTCATAGAGCAATAGTCGCTCCCCGTTCAAGTCACCGATCCGACAGCGATGCGCTAGCCGGAAAACGGATGGCAAAAGGAAACGATGATCCACCATAGGTGACATTTACCGGACTTGATAATCCGCTCCAATTCCACTTTATCTGTGAAACGATTTCATAGATGGATACGCGATGGATAATCGCATCGGCGAAATGCAGGTCTTCCTCCGCGTGGTGGAAGCCAACAGCTATTCGGAAGCGGCTCGTCGGCTGTTGATGACGCCGTCCACCGTCAGCAAGCTCATCGGAAGGATCGAGACACGGCTCGGTGTCAGACTGTTCGAGCGTTCGACGCGGCGGCTGTCGCTGACGTCCGAGGGTCGGATGTACCACGAGAAGAGCCTTGCGCTCCTGGCCGAGCTCGACGGCATCGAACGCGGCATTTCTCGGGGCGCAGCGGCAGCGGGCGGAACGATCCGGGTCAATACCACCGTATCCTTCGGCATTCTCGGCCTTGAGCCGCTGCTCCCTGCCTTTTGGCAAGCTCATCCCGAGATCGTGGTCGATATCTCACTCTCGGACGAAATCGTCGATCTTTACCTCGACCGGACCGATATCGCCTTCCGCGTCGGCCCCTTGCAGGCCTCCGCGATGGTCGCCCGACGTATCGGGGTCGTCAAAAGAAGGATCGTTGCGTCTCCAGACTACATCGGTCGCCTGGGTGAGCCGAAGAGGATCGAGGATCTTTCACGTCACAATTGCCTGGGATTCAATTTCCGACGCTCTGCCCCGGTCTGGCCTCTGAAGGAGAGCGGGCGAATTGTCGACCGCGCAATCAGCGGCTCGCTACTTGCAAACAACGCACAGAGCCTGCGGCGAATGGCAATCGCGGGCATCGGCCTCGCAAGGCTCGCCGATTATCACGTTCGCGACGACATATCGGCTGGCCACCTGGTCGAAGTGCTCGAGGGCACGGCAGGCGACGAAGAGCAAATACACGCGCTTTATCACGGTGGACCGCGGCTGCCCTTACGCGTGCGAGCATTCCTCGACTTCATGTGCCCACGGCTGACCGATTTCATGGAAGGCCGGGCTCGCGTTGATCGACAGGCAGTTCACGTGAGCGGGGGCAGGATCGCCGCGAGTTCGGCGCGACGCTCTTCGAGAAAGGCGGGAAGCTGAAGTTGCTGGCCCAGCCGCTCCGGCGCCTCGTCGACCGCGAATCCCGGGCCGTCGGTCGCGATCTCGAAAAGCACGCCGCAGGGTGCGCGAAAGCCGACCGCATTCAGGTAGGTTCGCTCGATGGGATCGCTCACCACGATGTCGTACGCAGATTGAAGTTTCTCGACCATCGCCGATCGATCGTCCAGATTGCTCGCGCGGAAGGCGACGTGCCGGATGGTGCCACCGCCGAGGCGCCCCCGCGAAGACTTTCCGATCATGCACAAGGTGATCGTGCCGCCCGGACCGTCATGAGCCACGAAGCGCATGGCGCCGTTTCTCTGGGAGACCAGCTGGAAATCGAAAACCTTCTGGAGGATGTCGATGGTCTCGTCCTCCTCGCGGACGTTCAGCGTGACGCCATGAAGGCCGCGTAGCGCACGATCGGCCGTGGCATTTTGGCCGGTTGTCGCTGGCAGCTTTTCCCACGTCTCGACCAGAGACAGCTCCGTGCCATCGGGATCGGCAAAGCAGAGCATGCGCTCGCCGAAGGGCGACACGTCCAATCGATTGGGGACCCCTGAGGCGTTGAGCCGATCCACCCACCCATCGAGCGAATCCGGTGCGACGCGGAAGGCGGTCTGCACGACCTCGCCGACGCCGCTCAGCCCCGGCGTCACGCAATTCCAGGCGAGCGTACTGATCACGGCACCCGGATTGCCGATGTCGTCGCCATAGTACACGTGGTAACTGCCGGGATCGTCATAGCAGACGGTCTTCTTGACCCGCTTGAGGCCCAGCACACCCGCGTAGAAGTCGGCGGCGCGGCGTACGTCGCCGATGATCGCTGTGACGTGATGAAGTCCCCGTGCGTTCACGCAATTGCTGCCTAATCCTCGGTCCCGAGGCCGCCCGTTCGGAGCATCATTTCCGCCGCGCGGGTCTCGTTCTCCCTCTGGTTGCTGCTCGTTCCGGAGAGACAACCCCGAACATCTCCGCGCGTCTTGGACTTTCTCCCGATCTTGGAACCGCCGCCAGGGTAAAATTCGGTACCTAACCCAGCGTTCCCGCAGCTGTAGGGACGCAATCGTGCAAAACGCCGTCAAAACCTGCAATCAGTCCCCTCCGACTTGACGAAGGATCGCGCCCGGAAACCTCGCACCCCCGGGCATGAGATCGGTGACCACCATTCGTCGAGCAACCTGCCGGGCAAACGGCATCCGCCAATTCTACCTGGAGGCCGGGGCCGGCCCCCCGGTCGTGCTGTTGCACGGCTTCCCGGAGACCAGCTTCGCCTGGCGTTTCCAGATACCGGCGCTTGCCTCCCACTACCGGGTGATCGCGCCGGACCTGCGCGGATACGGCGAGACCGACAAACCGCCGAACGGCTATGACAAGAGGACGATGGCCAACGACATCGTCGAACTCATGAAGACGCTCGGCGTGGGGCGAGTGGCACTGGTCGGGCACGATCGCGGCGCGCGGGTCGCGACCCGCCTGGTCAAGGACCACCCGGATCTGGTCGATCGCCTCGTCGTCATGGACAACGTTCCGACCCGCGTCGTCGCGCGCGAGATGACCGCGAAAGTCGCCCGCGAGTACTGGTTCTTCATGTTCCACCAGATCCCCGACCTGCCTGAGGCGCTGATCGCGGGACGCGAGGACATCTGGCTTCGTCACTTCTTCTCCGACTGGTGCCACGACCCGATGACGATCTCCGGCGAGGCATTCGAGACCTACGTGAAGTCCTACAGCGCGCCTGGCGCCGTACGGGGTGCGATGTCCGACTATCGCGCCAGCGCAGAAGACATCGCGCAGGATCTCGCGGACGCCGGGCAGAAGATCCGGTGCCCCGTGCTTTCCCTTTGGGGCGAAGACTTCGGCGCCGTCGGCCGCCTCTTCGACATGAAGGCGGTCTGGAGCGAGATGACAGAAAATCTTTCGGTCGCCCCGATCGAACGTTGCGGCCATCTTCCGCAGGAAGAACAGCCAGAGGCGGTCAACAGGCTCCTTCTCGATTTTCTGAGCGGCTGGAGCGGGTGAGGTCGTCAACCGCACCACGTCATGCCGGCGACTGAACTGACGCACTGGAGATGGAAAAGGACAAGGATGAAGCCGATCCGCACCGTCGCGCTGCTGACGTTCGTATCCCTGTTACCCGGCTCTAACTTGGTGGAAGACGGAGGGAGAGAAGACGGGACCAGCTAAGCTCTTGAAATCGCTGGCGCGCCATTCAGAACAAAACCGCGAACTCATATATAATTGAAATTGTTATATAAATTCGAGCTACTGGGGAGGACCGACTCACTGAAGGCTACCTACGCCCCCAACGGTTTCTGCCGAGTTTATGACCGAGTTGGTTTGGAGCTAACCTGGGTTAGAAACCAGACTGCGAGGCTGACGTATGCCCCAAGGGGCGGCTCCTTGGCCGACCGCTTTGACTGGGATAATGATCGTTGCCCGCCGCCTTAGCTTCTTCGGCGACCACGCCCATCTCGCCAAATCTCAATGCTTCGCAGCCTTTCTGGCGCCACTGCGCCAGCGGAGTGGGTCGTCTACGCAACGCGGCCGTTCGGCGGGCCCGAGGCCATGCTCGCCGATCTGTCGCGCTACACCCACCGCGTTGCCATCGCCAACAGCCGCCTGATCGCCTTCGACCAGCAGGGTGCCCCCAAGGGGGAGCAAAACTGCCCACCAGAAATCCCACGGAAACCTCGTGACGCTCGCGCCTTCTCGAATGTCCAAAGGACGGCCGACCGGGGACGAATTGTCGCGAAACGAGCAATCTCGCCAGACTTGATAACTTGCTTATGATATCGCGGAGGTAGCTTGTTCGCAGCTGTCCGCTTTTCTGGAAAGAGCGAAAAGCGGGCGCTGTGGCTCTGCCGGTTTACCGTGGGTAAGCTTTATGCAATGAAAAATGTCACCGCTCGAACGAACGCCGACGCCTTGACCGACAGAAACCTCGCTCAAACAAAGCCTCACGAAGGCCCGCCACGCACGGATGTCGGGACGATAACGCTCCATTGGGCGACCGCGCTCGCGTTCGTCGTAAGCCTCGTTACCGGCCTACGCATCGCAGCGGACGCGCTGCGCGCCCCCTTCTCGAAATGGCTGGCTCCCGTCCTGCCGCAGGGCGAGATCTTTTCCTGGCATTTCCTCGCGGGTCTCGCCGTCTTCTTCTGCGGATCGGCCTACGTCGCCTACCTCGCGCGCAGCGGCCTCGTCGAGCGCAACAGCCCCAAGAAGACGCGGATCCTCGCGATGCGCGCTCCAGCTCGCCTCAAGTGGGGAGCCGTCAACGTCATCCTGCACTGGTTCGTCTATGCGCTCGTGATCTTCCTCACGGGGACGGGCGTCATGATGTATCTCGGCTATGGCGGCTGGTGGGCTTATCTCCACTCGACCGCCGCCTTCGTCGCGCTCGTCTATATCTTCGCGCATGTCGCCGCGCATTATCTCTATGGCGGCTGGCTGCAGATTTTCCGCGTGTTTCGGCCGGCGCCGCTCGCGATCACGAAGGCCGTGCGGCCGAGGCCTCTTCTCGTCGCCGCTGCAATCGGGGTGGCAGTCGCGTGCGGCGTCGCCGGGGTCGACTGGGCGACGCGCGATACGCTCGTCGTCGCGCGGGTGAGCGACGCGCCCAAGCTGGACGGCGCCATGGGCGATCCCGCCTGGTCGCGCGCGCGCCCCGTCTTCATCCGCACGCAGCAGGGTGCCAATCTCGGCGGATCGGGCGAATCGCTCGTGGAGGTGCGCGCCCTGCACGACGGGCAGAAGGTCTATTTCGCCTTCCGCTGGGAGGATCCCACGCGCTCCCTGCGCCGCATTCCGATCATCAAGAAAGAGGATGGCTGGCACGTCCTCGACGAGCGTGCGGGCCTGCAAGACGCCGTCGACTTCTACGAGGATAAACTTGCGGTCATTTTCTCGGATAATCCATCGCTCGGCGGCGCAGGCGCGACGGATCTCGGCGCCAACCCGCTGCCCGGCAAACCGATGCCGATCAACGGCCGGGGCTTCCACTTCACGACGGATGGCAGCTACATAGACATGTGGCAGTGGAAGGCGTCGCGCGGGGGCATGCTCGGGCGTGTCGACAGCCAATATATCGGCCCACCCTACGCCCCGACCTTGGACGAGCAAAATTACAATGCCCGCTACCAGGGCGGCTATTGGAACAAGCCTGGTCGCGCTCTTTATTCGTATAATTTCAAGTTCATCCACAGGAACGACAAGGGGCCCGTCACAGTTCTGCGGCTTCCCAAGGACTGGAAGGCGCAGGTCGCAGCCCTCGGCAAATTCGATCTTAATCCCGACAGCAGCGACGACGAGAACGGCCGCTGGCACATGTTCGACTGGGAGAGCGAACCCTATACTCCAGAGGCCGACGCGGGGATTCCCGTTGGCACGACCCTGCCCGGCGTGATTATTGCCGGCGACAACGAAGGAGAGCGGGCCAATGTCACCGGGGTTTCAAAATGGAGCAACGGACATTGGACGCTCGAGCTGACGCGCAACATGAAAAGCGATGGCAGATATGACAAAGCTTTCGTGCCAGCCCACGATCTCTACATGTGGGTCGCTGTCTTCGACCATGCACAGACGCGGCATGCGAGCCATAACCGCCCGGTGCGTGTCGTCACGCAGAACTAGGTGTTTCATGGGGGGCGACGTGCTCGACCGGAGGCCACTACGGCGCGGCTGCGCTGAAGCATGGCTTCGCCCTCATCCGCGCATCGCATTCCGGCGCGGCGAGCAGCGGCCTGCTCGCAGAAATTCGCGGCGCCCAGAGGCCTCGCGATGAAGAGGCATTGTCGGCTCGTCCTCAACGGCAAGCTCGTCGAAGCCCGCGCCGGCGAAAGCCTGATCGACGCGGCGCTCGGCGGCTCGATCCTCATTCCACACGACTGCAGATCGGGACAATGTCAGAGCTGCCGGGTGACGGTCGTTTCGGGCTCGGTCGATGACGGCGGCTCGGGCCATGGCCGCACTGTGCTCGCCTGCCAGGCCGCGGTCGCAGGCGATGCGGAGATCGAATTCGAAGAATTGCCGCTACCGATGAAGCGGGCGTGCGCCGTTACCGAGATCAACGAGCTCTCGCCAGAGATCGCCGAAGTCGTGCTGACGACCTCAGCGCCGCTCGAGTTTCGGCCGGGCCAATATGTGCGCGTCAAGTTTTCCGGCTATCCTGCGCGCGAGTTCAGCCCGACCTTCAGACTCGATGGTTCCTTCAAGCAAGTCGAACTCGTCTTCCACATCCGGCGCCTGCCTGACGGCACCGTGTCGGGGCAGTTCGGCAAGGCCATCAGGCCCGGCCATGCGGCGCATGTGCAAGGCCCCTTCGGACAAGCCTATCTACGACAGGGCCAGGGGCCGCTAGTGCTCGTCGCCGGCGGAGCAGGCTGGGCTCCGATCTGGGCGCTGGCCCGCTCGGCGCGCTCGACCCAGCGCAACCGCGAGATGGCGGTCGTCGCCGGCAGCCGGGATGCCGATAACCTCTATATGCTTCCCTCGTTGCAGTGGCTGATCGACGACGGTGTCCGCGACGTCATTGCGACGACGGAGGTCGGATCTACCCTGCCGATCAGGCCCGGGCGCCCATCGCACTACCTGCCCCTGCTCGGGCTGGAGGATACGGTCTACGTCGCCGGCCCCGTTGGTCTCGTCGATATCGTGAAGAACAAGGCGCGCTCGGCCAATGCGCAATGCTACGCCGATCCTTTCCTGCCGAGCTCTCAAACCTCATCGCTGATGGACAAGATCACCCGTCTATGGCGAAGCCGGGAGCAGCCTCATCGCCCCGGTCCGTGAGCCGATGCCGAGCTCAGCAGCGTCGGCGGCCGCCGAGCCCCGGCGGCTCACGGCTTGACGGGCAGACTACCGAGGCTGGTGATGACGTCGGCCGCCTTCTGCGTATCGGCAAAGCGTAGAAAGGCCAAGGCGTCCGGATCCTGCAACGTGCTTAAATAGATCAACGCCAGCACCGCGCTCGAGGGATAATCCGCGTCGGTCGGGTAGTGGCCGTCCACGCGAAGCACTGTGAGCCCTTGTTCCAACGGCCGCGAGAAGGGGCCGAAGCCGATCGCGCCTTGAACATCGCGAACCGTCTCGATCGCTTCCTGTGTGGTGGTCGCCGTCTTTGATTTCTCGGTGATCTTGAGATCGTGCCAGCCGGGCATGCTGGCCCGTAGCACGGTGAGAGTGCTGTCCTGGTCCTCGCGCCGCACGACGCGGATGCGCATATCGGCGCCGCCCAGCTCCTTCCAATTCGCGAGGCGGCCCGAATAGATCGCAACGAGCTGATCGCTTGTAACGGCACTCACTCCACAGCCGGGATGGACGATAAAAGCCGAGGGCAGGCGGGCGATCGCCTTGTAGACGATGCCGGAAGCCGTTTCGGCGTCGGTCAGGCGGCGTGCGACGCGCCCTAAGATCGCCTTGCCGGACCCCACGGCCGCGATGCCTCCGCCAGAACCGATGCTCGGCGGGACCTCGATCTGTGCCGATCCTTCCTGTTGCATGAAGCTCGCGGCGATGACGCGCAGGACATCGATGCCATCTCCGGTCCCGACGATGTCGAGCCTGCGGGTTTCGGCGCTAGCGGCATTCACCCCTGCAAGGCAGAGGCCCAAAATTGCCGCCGTTATCCTCGAAAATGCCATGGCAAGCCCCTTCGAACCACGAGGTGCGCAATCTGGCAAAGAAACCTAAACCATCTGTTGTAAACGCCGCGCCTTTTGGAATCATCTGTGGCGGACAGAAGTGAAAAGCACAAAATCTGATGGTTTTGAGAAACCATTTGCTAATCAACCGGCCACAAATTGACGATCAAATTGACGATTTTGGGTATTCCACTCGCCTAAGGTTGGCGCCTGGAAGGGGCCTCAATGAGCGACATTGACCGGCCCCCATAAGTTCAGGGTGCTGGCGGTGGTGGCGACTGACCCGGATATGGCAGAGGCATCGAGGGCGCCGCCCCGCTGGCGTCGTTGGGCCGTTCCGTCCGGGATTCCGAGTTTCCCCTCGTCTATCGCCATGCGCCTTGTTGCCGTCGTGCTCGCGACCGGCGTCCTCGGGCTCGGCCTCATCGGTGGCGTCACGGCGCTACGCCTGCAACAGCAACTGAGGCATCAGGCTGCGGCACTGGGTGAACTCTCAGAAGACCAGCTCGCTCATCGCCTCGACGGCGAGGCGCAGTTGGCGCGAGCGCGAATCGAGGTCCTAGGCGCAGAAACCGCATCTCGCCTGCGTCAGATCGCTCAGCGCGCCGATGTCGCCAAGGCGGTCGCCTCGAACAACGATGTGACTATCCGCGAGCTGCTCAGCATCGTTGCTTCGACCGCCGGCTTCGAAAGGCTGATCGCCTTCGACGAAACCGGTCGCGTGATCGGCGCCAACACGCCCCTCGACCTCCTCGCGCTGAACCGGGCATTCGAGGGTACCGCTCTCTCTGTCAGTCTCCACGCGATCCTCAAGGACAATAGCCGCTCGCACCCGCAGGGTGAGGAAGGCACCTATGAGCTCAAATTGCGTGAATTGTCAGCGCTCGGCCTGCCGCAGCGCCACACCATAGCGCACACCGCGATCGAGCCCGTGTTCGACGACTTCGGCGACCTCATCGGCGCGCTTGCCGCCATCCGACCGCTCGGCCGCACGGAACGGACTCTCGAGAACTTCACTTCGCTAGCCAATGCCGGCGTGGTCATCATGACGGGTGACAACGAGATCGTGTCTTCCGCGGGGCCTGAAGGGGTGAGATTCAGCGGCGCCAGGACGCGTTTGGCCGGGCTACAGCGCTCGGATGACGGCAACTACGTCGCGCGCTGTGTCGATTACGAGGCGACGCTCAAGGTGTGTACGTTCGCGAGCGCATCGCTGGTGACGACGACACGCGATCAGATGTTCCAGATCGGCGCATCCCATACGCGTTCGCTGATGTGGCAGTTCCTGGCCTCCGCGGCGCTGGCGCTCGGTGCCTTGGTCGTCGCGCTATTGGCCGCCGTGAGGCACCTCACGAAAGGGCTTTCAGCGCTCGCCAAGACCGCCCAGGAAATCGCGGGTGGCAATCTTGACGTTCAATTCCGCGCAATGGGCATCGGCGAGGTCCGCGGCCTCGGCCTCGCATTCGAGCGAATGCTGACGCATTTGCGGGCCAGCACTCAAAGAATTCGTCAGCTCGCTTTCTACGACACGGTGAGCCGCCTTCCCAATCGGGAGAAGATGCGCGTCGATGCGCCGGCGCTCATCGGCGCGGAAGAGGGCGTAGCGCTGTTTTTCCTCGACCTGGATGGCTTCAAATCCATCAACGACACTTTCGGGCACAAGGCTGGCGACGAGCTGCTTAGGATGGTGGCCGAACGCTTGAGCAATTTGCTGACGTCCAAGGGCGCTGCCGGCAAATGTCTGCTCGCCCGGGTCGGGGGCGACGAGTTCGTCGCCATCATCGCTGGGGTGAAGACGGTCGAGGCCGCGAGCCTCAGTGCCCGCGAGATGATCGAGACGCTGCAGGTTTCCTTCAAGCTCCAGAGCAACCATGCGACCATCGGTGTCAGCATCGGCATTGCGATCTGTCCCACCCACGGCACAACCTATGACGATCTCCTGATCCGCGCCGACCTTGCGATGTACGTCGCGAAGAGCTCGGGACGCAATACCTACGCGTTCTTCACTCCGGATCTCGCAGAGGTCGCGCGTGCCCGCCATGCGCTCGAAACCGATCTCGCCCTGGCGATCCGCAATGAAGAGCTCGTCGTCCACTACCAGCCCAAGGTGTCCTGCGCGGATGGTCGCATCCTAGGGGTGGAGGCGCTGGCGCGCTGGCATCACCCGAAGGAGGGCGACATTCCTCCTCAGCGCTTCATCAGGATCGCGGAAGAGATCGGCCTCATCATGGAGATCGACCGCTTCGTGCTCAGGCGCGCGCTCGCCGAAATCGGGGGCTTGATCCGGGCCGGCTCGAACCTCGTGCTCGCCGTAAATGTCGCGGCGACCGAAATCGAAGACCCGCTGTTCATCAGGGATATCATCACGATCGTTCGCGAGGCCGACTTCCCGCCGCCAAAGCTCGAGATCGAGATCACAGAGTCGGTCGCGATGCGCAATCCTGACGTCGTGCGCGAGAGAATAAGCCTGCTCAGGCAATTGGGCATACGCTTCGCAATGGACGATTTCGGAGCCGGCTATTCGAATCTTTCGACGATGGCGAGGCTCCCCTTCGACGCCGTGAAGCTCGATCGCACGCTCGTGGCGGGTGTCGCGGGAGACCGCGAAAAGCAAACGATCCTTCGCCTGGCACTCGGACTTGCCGACGAATTGGGGTTCGAAACGGTCGTAGAAGGCGTCGAAACGGCCGAAGACCTTCGGTTCGCGGCCGAAAACGGCGCCACCATGGCGCAAGGTTATATTTTTTCTCCGCCGCTATCGCTCGAAGAGTTCGCCGTCCTGCTCCAGCCGACCCTTTTGGTTTCGGCGGTCGAAGTGGTGCCCAGGCGAGACGGAGCGGAGCGGAAGACTATGATCCGCTGAGGCGTCGGCGACGATGCCGGCCGCGTCCTACCGGGGCCCTACCAGCGACATCAACGACGACCCTCAACAAGAGTACTTCGCAGACGGCATCGTCGATGACATCAACCTTTGATGCCGATCGGGGATCAAATAGGCACCGGTCCATACCGGAGCTCTGCAACAGTTCGCGGTTTTGTACTGAATGGTGGGAAAATGGCGCTCCCTAGGGAGAGCTCAGTAATCATCGAAGTCACGCTGGAACGGCATGACGAGGAGGCGCTCAAGCGCTTCGGCGATATTTTGAAGGACCTGCCGGAGGTCATTGAAGCCAATTTGACGACCGGGGAGTACGATTACTTCATCAAGGTCGCGGTGTCGGGCATGGCGGGTTATGAGCGTTTTTTACGCGAGAAGCTTTACCGAATCCCCGGCATACGCCACAGCCGTTCCGCTTTCACTCTCAGGTGCCTCAAGCATCAGCCTTCGTTTCAGGTATAGCTTTCAGATGGAATGTGGTTGAATCGGGATCGCTAACCTGCGCTGGGAGTATTAGTATGTGCTGTCTTCTCTTGGCAGTGAAGCTCCTTGAACAGCGTCGGACTCATGCCGAAACGCCGCTCAAAGGCTTTTGATAGCTGTGCGCTTGTTGAATACCCAGTCTGTGCAGCGATGTCTTTCAACGACAAGCCGGTCGCGAGCAGGGTGCGCGTCTGGTCAAGTCGCAGAGTCTCTACGAAACGCGCAGGTGTCTCTCCGGTACTTTGAGTGAACCGCCTGAGGAACGTGCGCTCGGACATCCTCACTTTTTCCGCCATGCATGACATCGACAGTGGCTGCGCAAGATTCTCGCGCATCCAGTACCGAGGCATTTACGAAATCAGGTTTTCGAGGCGGTCTGAATTATTACCGAAATCTTGATCGCAATTGGCAGCTACAGGCTTCGCTTGCCGGTCTAAAGGTTCACAAACCGGCGCTGTTCATCGCAGGGGAGCGCGACGCCGGGCTGCAGATTCCTGG
Organism: Bradyrhizobium frederickii; assembly: GCF_004570865.1. Taxonomy (GTDB): domain Bacteria; phylum Pseudomonadota; class Alphaproteobacteria; order Rhizobiales; family Xanthobacteraceae; genus Bradyrhizobium; species Bradyrhizobium frederickii. Next base: position 151,575 of record NZ_SPQS01000011.1, on the reverse strand, counting down.
CATGGCGGAGATCATAAGATCTATGCCAAAGCTTGCGCCTCATGTTCGGGAGCCGTTTATCATCGCCGGTGCCGGTCACTGGCTTCCGCAAGAGCGTCCGGATCAGATCAGCACTGCAATTGTCGAGTTCGCGCACGTTGCGTTCGCTCCTGTAAGCGAGCATGCGATGCGAGCCTAGCTAGGCTGTGTACTCATTAAGCAGCTGGCCGCCTTATGTCCGTTCAACCCCCAACAGAGGCGGGAAAGCGGACGTCTGCCGAGGTCGCTGAAGGGCCCAACAACAGACATCGGCAACGTAGACATCCAGATATACAATCGCCGAATTTCTTGGTCCAGGCCATGGAGCAAGAGCAGCCGACCTCGGCGCATTGGCGGCGATATTGGACTATGGTGTGGTCGGCTATTAGCGCCAATGCATACAGATGAAGAGCGAAGGAAGGCAAGCATACGGCGCTCCTTTACGAAGTCGTCTCGGCACGGCCATCGTCATCTACGAGGCCACCGCTGCTGCTCCAGGGTCGCGGAAGTCAGTTGACAGACTACGGGCATTTTCACTGGTCGCGGCTTGCTCTTCCCAGGGCATCGCGCCTCCATGCACCCGGGCTGACGCCGACAATCGCGGAGAACACTCGCGTGAAGTGACTTTGGTTGGCAAAGCCGGCCAAGATCGCCACCTCGGACAGTGATGGACCGCGCTCGCGCATCAGGCGCTTTGCGGTTCTCACGCGATGGTGAAGAAGCCAGCGATGAGGCGGCAGACCGGTCGCAGTGCAAAACGCACGCGAGAAATGGCTGACCGAGAGGCCTAATTCCGCAGCGATGGCCTCCAATGGCTGCTTGCCGCCAAGATCCGCTTCGAGTTTGTCGCACGCGCGCCCGAGCTGCCATGGCGTAAGCGCGCCGCGCTTGGTCTCGACCTTGTATTGAAAGCTCCCATAGGCACGAGCGACGTGGGCGGTGAGCGCCAGCATCATGTGATCGATGAAGAGCTGGTTGGCCTCGTCCGGCCGGCACAATCCTTCGCGCAAGGAAGCGCCGATATGACGGACGATGGCATCATCGTGCCCGACGGGGATGCAGTCGAGCGCATCGATGCGCCGCCCCCCCGATTGATCGGCGAGACCATCGAGCGCCGAACGCGGCACGTAGAAATGCAGAGAGTGAAATGGCTTGTCGATCAGGTAGCGCGGGTCGGCCTTGAGGTCGTACAGGTAGGTCGTCCCGGCATGGACATCGGCCTTCGTGAGGTGACGACCCTGCTCCCAGATCTCGCACTCCGGGTAGTCGCGCAATTTCAGACTGACGAGATAGGCATCTTCAGCAGCAAACGAACCGGACAGACCCGTCACAGGATTGTCGTTTCGCGTTTCCGTGACTGCGATCTCGGCATTGCGCAGCGAGCGGGTCATCAGCGTGGGCGGCGCTTCGTCGAGGCGGAGGAATGCTCCGAGCCGTTCACCGTACGCGCCTGTCCTGGTCATCCCATGTCTCTTCTGTGACGTCGAGGAGCAGGCCACAGCAACCTGCTATTTCCAGGATTCGTATATCCGTATTTTTCCAACGCCGGCCACGACCTGAGACGTCGCACCCCGCAGAGCCCATTTGCTTCGCCCCTGATCGGCTCGTCATAATTCATCAAATATTTCAAAATGATCGGTCCGTCCCCTGACGGCGTGAGCGGCCGTCGAAGCGCGACGTGGACATCACGATTTTTCACAAACGCACGCGAGCCGCGCGACCCTGGCGTTCGCGAAGCAGGATCAGGCAATGCGCGGCAGAATCAGGAAAGACACAGGTCTTCGCGCCGCCTAGAACCCGTAAATCAACGGCATCGGGACCTCGACGGATCGCCTTCGGCGCCCGGTCCATCCCTTGAGCAAAGATCACCAGACCGGCCGTTCGGCCCCGCTCTGCAGCGGCTGAAACGATGATCAATTTGTCGCGCATCAGCGTGCGCCGCTACACGAGCAAAGCCATGAGCAAAGTCGTCTTGCGCGAATCTCTGAACGAAATCCCCGCAGCGTCGCAAGTGCGGCGCGACCTGGCTGGAGATCGGCCTACTGCCGATGTGGAAATGGCCCGCGTGCTCGGAACGGTGCCTTTTCGCATGGCGTTGGAGACCTCCGGCGCCGGGATTGCTCACTGGAAGCACGACTCGTTGCACGACATCGTCGAGCCCATGAGCCATCACGTCATCATGGCTTATAACGGCACGGTCCAGCGCATGGAGCGGCGGTCCGGACAATCCGTCGCCATCGGGACGTTTCGCCCGGGCGTCGTGATCATTATTCCGGAGGGATCGAGCTCCCGGTGGGACATTCCAAAGCCCGTCGACGTCGTTCAGCTCTACCTTCCGCAGGCAACGCTGCAACGCGTTGCGGACGAAGCCGGCGCACGGTCCGAACTCCTGGAGCGAACCGCGCATCCTGACCCGGTGACGTCCCGACTGCTGCTGAGCGCCACGGACGTGCTGGAAGGACACGAGGCACTGGATACGCTGTTCAGGCAACAACTCATGGATTTGCTGGCGACGCGTCTTCTGGCTGCGCACACCGGCTCGCCAAGCACGATCGGGCCGGCCAGAGGCGGCCTGGCGCCCAGGACTTTGCTTCGCGCAATCGAGCGGTTGCGCTCCGACAGTGATGCCGACGTCTCCCTCGCAGCACTTGCCGCCGAGGCCGGCCTGTCGCGCTTTCACTTCTGTCGCGCCTTTAAGGACAGTACCGGGCTTTCTCCGCATGCCTGGCTGCGCCAGCATCGGCTCGAGCAAGCCATGAACATGCTGCGCGACACCGACGCCTCCGTCGTCTCGATTGCCGTCACGCTCGGCTACTCCTCGCAGACCGCCTTTGCCGCCGCGTTTCGAAAGCTGACCGGGGACTCGCCGAGCGATTGGCGGCGGCGCGCGCGTTAGCAGCAATCTCGCTGCAATCGCGGCAATCGCGCTGGGGCACGAGCAAATCCGGTTCGCTAGACATCATTGTGCCCCCACACCTGCAACGGAGCAGCAAATGCCTTCGATAACATCCGTCAGTCGGCTCGCGAGCACCTCGCGCCGAAACATCCTCGCAACGACGCTTCTGTACACGGCGTCGTTGACCGTCCGCTCCACCTCGGCAATAGGCCGCGACGCCGAGAGTGCCGCCCTCTCGATCGGCAGGAGCGACGGTGCAGCCTTCGTCACCACGAACGACGGCGTCCAGATCTTCTACAAGGACTGGGGACCGAAGTCCGCGCAGCCGGTCGTCTTCCATCACGGTTGGCCGCTCAGCGCCGACGACTGGGATGCCCAGATGCTCTTCTTTCTCGGCAAGGGCTTTCGCGTGATCGCCCATGATCGCCGTGGCCACGGCCGCTCGAGCCCGGTCGGCGACGGGCACGACATGGATCACTATGCGGCCGACGTGGCAGCCCTCGTCGAGCAACTCGGTCTTCGCAATGCCATCCACATCGGCCACTCGACAGGCGGGGGCGAGGCAACGCGCTACGTCGCGCGTCATGGCCGGGATCGCGTGGCCAAGCTGGTGCTCATCGGCGCCGTGCCACCACTGATGCTCAAGACCGAGTCCAATCCCGGTGGGTTGCCCCTTGAGGTCTTCGACGGCTTGCGCCGGCAGCTCGCTGCCAATAGGCCGCAGTTCTATTTCGATTTCGCGAGCGGTCCCTTCTACGGTTACAATCGTCCGGGCGCCGAGCCTTCGCAGGCGACGATCTGGAACTGGTGGCGTCAAGGCATGATGGGCAGCGCCAAGGCCCATTACGACGGCATCAAGGCCTTCTCCGAGACCGACTTCAGCGAAGACCTGAAAAGCATCGCGGTGCCAACGCTCGTCCTGCACGGCAGCGACGACCAGATCGTTCCCGTCGCCGACTCCGCGCTGTTGTCGGTTCGGCTTCTGAAGCACAGCACATTGAAGATCTACGATCTGCTGCCGCACGGCGTCTGCACGACCCATCCGGACATCGTCAATGCCGACCTGCTCAGGTTCGTAACGGCGTAGCTCCGCCCTCTTTCGCAAATCGCATCAATCAAGGACCAGTCAACATGCGCATCGTCATCATTGGCGCCGGCTTCGCCGGCATGTATGCCGCCCTTTCAGCCGCTCGCCTGCGCGATATCCACGGCGTTTCGTCCGACAAGCTCGAGATCGCGCTCGTCGCGCCCGAGCCGACGCTCGTGGTTCGCCCGCGACTCTACGAACCGAAACCCGAGACCCTGACCGCACCGCTGCAAGACGTCTTCAAGGCGATCGACGTCGTCTATGTCCGCGGCCATGCCGAGGCGATCGATACCAAGTCCAAGGTCGTGGAGGTCGCCGCCGCGCAAGGCACTCGGAAGAAGCTGTCTTACGACCGGCTGGTGGTCGCCACCGGCAGCCGGCTGTTTCGCCCGAACGTTCCCGGCCTTGCCGAGCACGGCTTCAGCGTCGACCAACTCGATGATGCCATCGCGCTCGATCGTCACCTGCACGGACTGTCGAACCGCCCTGCTTCGCAGGCACGCAACACCGTTGTCGTCGCAGGGGGCGGATTCACCGGCATCGAGGCGGCAACCGAAATGCCGTCGCGCCTGCACAAAATTCTCGGCAAGGACGCCCGGCTGCGCGTGGTCATAGTCGACCGCAATGAGACGATCGCCCCGGATATGGGCGCAGGCTCCCGGCCGATCGTCGAGGAGGCACTGCGCAAGCTCGGCATCGAGACCAGGCTCGGTGTCGGAGTGGCCTCCCTCGACAGGTCCGGAGTATCGCTTTCCAGCGGTGAACGGATCGAATGCGAAACGGCGATCTGGGCCGCCGGCATGCGCGCGGCTCCGTTGACTGCACAGATTCCGGCTGAACGCGACCAGTTTGGCCGACTGCTCGTCGACCGTGATCTTCGCGTCCCATCGGTGAGCGGTGTCTTCGCCACTGGCGATGCCGCACGGGCCGCATGTGACGATGTCGGCAATTACGCGCTGATGTCATGTCAGCACGCGACCCGGATGGGCGCCTTCGCCGGCAACAATGCCGCCGCCGAGCTGCTGGGCGTTCCGACCAGACCCTATCACCAGAAAGCCTACGTCACCTGCCTCGACCTCGGCGAAGCCGGCGCGCTGTTCACCCGCGGCTGGGAGCGCACGGTCGTGATGGTCGGCGACAGCGCCAAGAAGACCAAGCGGGAGATCAATACGGTCTGGATCTATCCGCCGAAGGCCGAGCGTGCCGCAGCGCTCGCCTCCGCCGATCCCGAGCGCGTCACCGCGCTCTAGCAACTCCCCCAACCTTGAAAAGGAGACCAACATGAATCTGCACAACGCTTCCATTGCCGCGAAACCCGAAGAGCTCGTGCCGTCGCGCTACGCGGTGCGCATCGGCGACATCGACGTGCTGGTGGTCAGCGACGGCGTGCTGCCGCTCCCGACCACCATGCTGGCGCACAACGCAGACCCGGCCCTACGGGCCGCCTGGCTTAACGGCATGTTCCTGCCTCAGGATGCCTTCGACTGGGCCCTGAACGCCGTGATGGTTCGCAGCGGCGACAAAACGATCCTCATCGACGCTGGACTGGGGTCCGACCCGGACCTGCACCTGCCGCGCGCAGGACAATTGATAAAGCGGCTGGAGGCCGCCGGCATCAATCTGACCTCCGTGACCGACCTGGTACTCACCCACATGCACATGGATCACGTCGGCGGGCTGTTGGTCGACGGCGTAAAGGAGCGGCTGCGCAAGGATCTGCGGATCCACGTCGCCGCCGCCGAGGTCAAGTTCTGGGAGTCTCCGGATTTCACCCATACCAACATGCCGCAAGGCTTCCCGGATGCGCTTCGGGCCGCCGCCAAGCAGTTCGTGAAGTTGTACGGCAGTCAGATCCGGAAGTTTGACGAGCAGCATGAGGTTGCACCTGGTGTCGTCGTACGCCGCACCGGCGGTCACACGCCTGGACATAGCGTGGTCCGCGTGGCGTCCGGCGGTAAGGCGCTGACATTTGCCGGCGATGCCGTGTTTGCGGTCGGGTTCGATCAACCCGAATGGCACAACGGCTTCGAGCACGACCCGGAGGAAGCGGCGCGCGTTCGCGTCCGGCTGTTGCGGGAGCTCGCGCAGAGCGGCGAGCTGCTGGTGGCCACGCACATGCCGTTCCCATCGGTCGGTCATGTCGCGGCAGTTGGGGATGCTTTCCGCTGGGTACCGGTTTTCTGGGATTACTGATCGCTATCGAACCAGGCCGGACGGGAGCGCGCGCTCAGGTCGTTGAGCTCGCGCTCCGATTAACGGTTCCCACGGAGGTCGGCCCACGCTTTCCTCGATCTACGCCACCCAACGCGCGATCAGCGCTTACAACAGCTGGAGGCCTGACGCGACGCATCGGAGGGCACTAAGGTGACCCTGATACTAGGAACTATGCGCATCCCAGGGTGTTGATGATTCATGCCAAGGGAGATCGCCATAACACTGTGGTCTCTAGCCGCCGCCTGCGTCATGGCCTTCGGCATGGCTGCATTCGTAGCTCTTTACTAACTCCCCCATAAGAAGCCGCCTCAGTTGGCGGCCCCTTCCTCAACCCATATCTCCGTGCATCTCATTTGAGGCTTATCGTGATCGCGCTGATGTTGGCCGCGAGTTCGAGGCCCGCCTTGGGTCCCCGCAGAACCATGTTCACGCCCTTCTCGTTGCGCAGCTGGACGCCGTTGGCGCCGCCGACGAGGGCAAAGCCGCCGCCGACAGAGCTGTAGGTGCCGGCGAAATCGCTGACGTCGCGGATGCCTGAGGCCCAGCCGTCGAGTCGGCCAATGGTGGCTCCGGCGGTGATGCCGACGCTCATGCCGGTGATTTTGAACGGATAGGTCTTGCCGCGATAGGTCAGCACGCCGCTACCTGCACCGCCGCCGATCAGGAGGCCGGCTTTGACGATCCTGGCGTGGACGTGACCGGCGGCCTGCGCCAAGGATTCCGTGCACGGCGCGACAAGGGCGAGCGCCAGCACGAAGACGGCAAGGCAAGATGCGCGCCCTCGCAGCATCATTCGCCGTTCAAGGTTTTGCCGCATCGACCTTTTTCCAGGTCTGATCGGGATTGAACAGCGTGGTACGCGAGGCGACGGAATCGGTGCGGCTGCCGAGATCCTTCTCGTAGACGGTGCCGGCATGGTTGACCAGGAAGGTCTTCACGCCGGAATTGCCGTATTCCGCAGGCCACGCAATCAACGCGAAACCGCCGATCATCTTGCCTTTGACGACATAATTGAGCGCGCCGCCAGGCGCGTCAGGGCCTTGTCCCTTCAAGATGTGGAAGTAGTAGCCATGATACGGTGCAGGACCGGCATCGCCGGCGCGATAGCCCTCCTTCGAAGCCTCGGCCACGAGCGCGCCGAGCGGGCTCGGATCGCTGTCGTCGCGCCAGAACAGGCCGTCCTTTTTGCCGGGTGAAGAGACGATGCGCTGCGCGTAGACGCCGGCGCCCTCGCCCCGGTCCTTGTCGGCATACTCGTTCTGGGCATCGACAAGAGCGAGCGCGGTCTGGATCGCGTCGAGCTCGTTGCGGCCGATGCGGCGGCGAAGCACCTCGATGCGTCCCTCGTCGGTGTCGAACTCCCAGCCGGTCTTGGTGTTGACCAGCGGAATCGGGAACGGGAAATCGTCCTGCCCCAGTATCAGGGTCGCGGTCTTATTGCCCTCGGCCTTGATGCCGTGCTTGGCATCATACATCGACACGAAGCGCTGGCGTATGTCGTCGTCGGCAACCTCATCGCCGGAGAAGACGATGTCCTCGGCTGCCTTGCCGAGCACCTTCAGTATATCGCGCGGTCCGCTCTTGACCGCGGCTGCAAGTGCCGTAGCTGCGTCCTCCGGTGTCTTGTAGGATTGCTGTGCCTGTGATGCGGAGCCAAGCAGCGCCAGGGCCATGACGCCCGGCAACAAGGCGCGACGAAACGATGTCAGACCTGTCATGGCGTCACCTCCGCAGGAATCCTCTCACCGTCGGCGATCCAGTCGCGATAAGTGCGGAATTTCAGACCAAGCTTCTCGTAATAAACCCGCAGATACCCGTCGCTGCCGCGCGTCACAGCGTTCGGCGCAACTTGTTCGACCTCCTGCGCCATGACGCCGACATAGGCCTTTTCGCTCCCGATATAGCTGAAGCGATAGTAGCCGAGCCCATTACCGAGATGGCCGAGCAGGACGACATCATGCTTCAGCGCGATGTCCGAGCGCCGGCCACCGCCGCCACCGCGGCCGCCTCCTCCGCCACCGCGGAATCCGCCACCACCGCCCATCGACATTCCGCCGCCGCCACGGCCGGCCATGCTCGGTCCGCCACCGCCGCGCGGCATGCTCGCCATGCTGGATCGTCCACGCGCCGACGCCGCAGCCGCGGAGCGGCCGGACGAGACGTTCATCGCGCCGCCGCGATTTCCACCGCCGCCGCGGTTGGCCGCACCGCCACCGGCGCGATTTGCAGCCTTCGCACGATCGCCGCCGCCCTTGGTCCGGTTGCCGGCACCCTTGGCGCGATCACTCGCAGCGGCTCGATCGCCGCCGCCCGGCCGGTCTCGCGTACCCGCACCGGCGCGATCACCTGCCCCCGGACGATCGCCGCGGTCTCCAGCGCGGTCTCCGGCCCGGTCACCCGCGCGATCTCCCGCACCCTGGCTCGGACGCAGCACCTGATTGCCGTCACGGCCTCGGAAATCCATTCGATCCGACGCGCCGGCTTTCAGATTGTTGTTGCCGAAACGCTGCTGAACGTTGGTGTTGTTGTAGCGCACGCCCTGACGATGTGCCGGATTGTGCTGCCAGCCGTTGCCGACGTTGGTGGTGCGATGATTGACGTAGACGTTGCGGTTACCCCAGTTGCAGCCGCCGCCCCAGTAATTGCCCCAGCGTCCGATCGCCCAGGCGGTGCCGAAGGCAATGCCGGCCGCCACCATGCCGGCGCCTATATAGGATGGGTAGCCCCAGTAATAGGGCGGGTACTCCGCATAGGGCCAGCCGCCGTAGACCGTCGCGGGATCGTAATACGGCACGTACATCGCCGAGGGATCGGCCTGCTGGATGACGACGACCTGCTTGCCCTCCTGAGACTGGACGCTGACCTTCTGCTGCTTTGTCGTGACCAGCTTCTTGTTGTCGTAGGCCTTGTTGCGCAGGCGTTGGATCGCATCCATCACGTCCGCCTGCTGCGCGAGGAAGGCGTCACCGAGCTTCTTGGTCCATTCGAGCTGGTCGCTCATCATGGTCAGGACGTCGGCGGTGCTGCTGAGCGCCTTGACGCTGTCGTCCCAGGCCTGCTTGTCCACCTCGGTCTTCAGCGCATCGCCCTTCAGGGCCTTGTGCTGCTTCAACCAGCGGTCCGCTTGCACAACTTCGAGCGGATAGGTGGAGGCCGCCAGCACGTTGGCAAGCAGCTCGTCGGGATAGAGTGCTATCGGCGCGACCAACGCCTCAAGCTGCTCGGGCTTCAACAGGTCTGCGGTCGGAGCTGGCGGAGTGGCGGGCTGGGCCTGTGTGCTCGGCGGCACCGGCGCTGGGGTCTGCGCCGTCGCTACGACGGGAACCGCAACGACCAATGCAAGCGCCACAAAAGTCTTACAGCAGCGAAACATCACTCCCTCCATTGCACGTTCGATCGGGAGGATCGGGCTGGCCGTCAGACGTTTGTTGATCGAGATCAATGAAATGGCGTCACGCCTTCGGCGTGCCGCGATGATGGTTTCAGCTATCTGCGCATGATCGGGAGCCGGATCGTGAAAAGCGCCCCACCTGAGGATCGGTTCGCGGCAGAGATCATGCCGTCATGGGCCTCGATGATCGTCCTGGCGATCGCGAGCCCAATACCTATCCCTTGCGGCTTGGTGGTGAAGAACGGATCGAAGACCTTTGCGAGATCGGAGGCCGCGATTCCCGGACCAGTGTCGTCGACTCTGATCTCGGCGTGGGCGCCGGCCCGCACTGTGCTCACGCTGACCTCGCGCTTGACCATTTCCGCATCCGAGATCGCGTCCATCGCATTGATGATCAGATTGAGGATGACCTGCTGGAGCTGGACCGGGTCGCCCTTGACGTGGAGATCAAAAAGGGCCGGCATGTAGGTCAATGCAATCCTCCGCCCGTTGGCGAGGGCAACGACAAGCCCAATCGCGTCGCGCACTGTCGCGTTGAGCTCGATATCCCGGACCTCGAACGGCGTCTTCCTCAAAACGCTGCGCAGCCTGCGGATCACCTCGCTCGCCCGCTGATCGTCGCGCCTGATATCGGCGAGGATCTCGCCGATCTCCTCCAGGTTGGGCGAGGCGCCCTTCAGCATGAGCTCTGCGGTTTCGGTATTGGTGAGGATCGAGCCGAGCGGCTGGTTCAGCTCGTGCGCGATCGAGGCCGTCAGCTCGCCGGCAGCCGCATAACGGTTGACGTGGGCAAGCTCGGCAAGTCGCTGGCGCGATTCGATCTCGGCACATTGGCGGCGCCTGCGCTCGTGCAGGAGGCCACCGATCAGGCCGCTCTGCACCAGGATCACGCTCGCCAACAGCAGCACCTGCCACCTGTACCTTTCCCAGAGCGTCGGCTCGCGGAACAGGATTTCGCTGCCAGGCGGCAAATTGCTTTCGCTGATGTCCCAGCGCTGCAGCTCCCGCCAATCGTATTTCGGCGGAGCAAATCCGATCGGCGGATGGGCGATGTTGGCCGGCTTCTCGCCGCCGAGGATCTTGATCACGGCGTCGACGGTCTTCGAGGTCGTTTCGGAGACGGAATGCATCGGACCTCCGACCGTGCTGCCGCCGAAAAACGGTTCCTGGTAGGAAAAGATCGGCACATTCGCGACGGCATGAAGGCTTTGCAGGGCGATGTCGCCTTCGTGCACGATGCCCGCGGCGTCCACCGACATCAGCCCCCAGAACAACACAGTATGCTGTGGAAGTGCCGACGCGCGCTTGAGGATATTGTCGAACGACAGGTCGGAGTACCAAACGAGGTCGATCCGGCCCTCCAGCGGCTTCAGCTCTCGTTTCACCTCCTCGATCCAGAACTTCTCCAGCGGCGAGGCACCGATCACGACGGCAACCGTCCTGGTATCCGGAAGGAGCTGGAGAATATTGTTGAACGCGGCCACGAAATCGTTGCGGACCGCCACGACGACGTCACGGTCGGTGAGATCAACGGGGTTCACCAGCCGCTGCTCGACCACGGTCACGACGGTCGGTGTATCGGGAAACAGTTTCCCTCTATATTGCTGCACGAACCGCGCGGCAGGTGCGCCGATGCTCACCACGATATCGGGCAGCGCACCCTGATAGAGCGAGCTGAGATATTCGACGAAGGGCGCTTCGGGACCTGGATTGTTGAAGCGTGCCGTGAGCAACGTGTGCTCCTGGATGTCGAGCGGCCAAGGCGATTGCCGTTCGAGCTCGGCCTTGATGCTCCGCGCATATTCGCTCCAGGGTCGGAATTCCCGCCCGAAGGAATGCAGCAGCAGCACGCGCTTCAGCTCGCGATAGCGAGGTTCGGCGCCGGCCGGCCCAGATGGGGTGCATGCAGCGAGGATCAAGCCGAGCCACAGCATGATCGCCGTGCCCCGCCAGAATTTGACGGTCCGAATGGTCCCGCTCGCGCTCATCATCATTCCCGCGCGGGCTCGAACGCCGCTTTCCGGAGAAATTCTAGCGGAAATTGCATAGCGCCGCCAGAGTCCGCGCGACCGTAACTCGTCTCAGCAGCGCGTGACGATGCGTCCGTAAGCATCCACGACCTGAACGCAGGACGATCCGTAATAGGCTCCGGCCGCGCCCGCCGCGACGCCCGCCCCGACCACCGCGCGCCGCGTCGTCCGCCGGGCCACTCCGGCATAGCTCATCGGTGTCAGCGGCCGGCCCACCCTGGCCTGAGCCTCCGCAACGAAGCTGCGGTCGAAGACTCCGCCTGTGTCATTCCAGAACAGGCCGGCAGCAAAGGCCGTTGCCGCCGAAGCGCCGATCAACAGTTTCCGCAACATGATCATTTCTTGGCTCCTGAAGGTGTGCCGGGGGGAAGCTCGTCGAATTCAATCATCGCCGCCGAATCCAGTGTCACCTTGGTCGCGCCCGCGGGCACCTTGAACACGAAAGTGTCGGGATCGGTGAAGGCGTCGGTCTTCCAATCCTTGATGCGCAGCGTGTATTGCGGCGCACCCGTCAGCGTCTTGCTGGTGATCACGTATTTGCGGGGCACCGGACGGGCGCCGATCTCGATCCAGATCTGCCAGTCGGTGTCGGCTGTACGGAATGCCAGATGTTCGCACTCGACGCCGTCAACCACGCCGTGGCCGATATGCTTGCCCTCCGTCGCGGTCTGCACCAGTTCTTCGTACGCATTGGAGAGCAACAGATCGGTGCCTGGCATGGCTGCGCCCGACGATGCCTGAAGCGTGTCGATCACCTTGTCCACCGTGTCGGGCGCATCTGCCTGCATGTAGGACTTGGCGTCGTTACCGTAGAGCGACACCGTCTTGCCGTCATAGACCAGCTCGACGTCGGCGTAACCTCCAGTTCGCCTGACCCGCAACTTGTCGGGCCTGCTCAGCTTGAATTGGCCGGAACTCGCGAACTGGATCTTCTGAAGCTCAGGTGTAATGATCTCAATATCGCTGTCGAACGAAGCCGACAGGGATTTCTGGCCCGCCAGATAATCGGCCATCGACTTGAGGATCTTCGCCGGATCATCAGCGTGGGCCGGTGAAATGGCGGCGAGCAGCAAGGCCGTGCCGACTGCTCCAATTGCGGTTCGTATGGTTGCTGCTTGGCTCATGCAATCCTCCCGAGGTGACGGAATTCAACGCATCCTGTGCGCATCATTGCTTGACATGAATCAAGCGAAGCGCACTTGTCGCTATCTGGCAGGGCAGCGTTGATAGCGAATTTCCATATCTTCCATACCCGGGAACAGGCGAGCGAGACTGTTCGCATCCAGCTCTTTTAGACTGAATTGAACACTTGAAAGCATCATGTCGGTGGCGCAGGCAGCGATCAGGTTGACGTTCGCTCCGCTGTCCTTCCTCGTCTTGATACGGCATCGCGCAAACTTGCCGATGATCTGGTCACCATCGATGATGAAGCCGCCGCCATAGGCATCCGACATGTCGGTAAAGCCAAGCTGCGCGCCCTTGCGCTCAAACACCTTGGCGCAATTGTCGGCATCGCTGACCCACGCCCCGTTAAGGTCCAAGGCATCAGCGCGACCAGACATGAGATGCAGCGAGAGCAGCAATGTCGCGCCGAGCACCATTAAATGATGTGAGCCCATTCGATTGGCCTTTCTTGCGCCCTCAATGGCCGCTGAACACCAGGGTCTGGATCGGAAGCAGTAACGCCTGGATGCGCAGCAAGAGTGCGTGGACAAGGCCGACGCCGTCGACGACATGCAGCGCGACCTTCCGGCTGGTCGGCGTATCCTTGGCCGAGATTTCCTCGTGATTGCTGGTGTAGGCATTGACGATGCAGCTACTGCCCGGCGTTACGCCGTCGAGCCCGCCCTTGTAGAGCGGCTCGAGGAACACCAAAATCGTGCCGGGCCGGACGTTGTTCTGAGCCTCGATCAACTGCTCGCCGGACCGAAACTGTCCGGCGGCGATGTAATCCTGCACGGTCGTGATCACGAGGGGGATGATGACCCAGGGCTTCGAGATGCAGGTCGCCTCCGCCACCATACCTTGCTTCATCACCTGCGCTTCGATCTGGCCGAAGCCGGCCTGCAGCGCCTTGCGACCGGCGCCCTCCGGAACGAGCACGCCGGCCGGTCGCATCAATTGGTTGACGACGTCGCCGGGGCGAATAAGGAACTGCTCGACCCTGCCGTCCACGCCGGCGCGCACGAAAGTCTTGTCGAGGTCGACCTGGGCCTGATCGAGCGCGGCTTCTGCACTGGCTTTCTGCGCCGGCAACAAGGTGGATACCTGCAGCGAGGCGGATTGCCGCGCTGCCGTGGCCGCGTCCAGGCTGGACTGACGCTGATCGAGCAGCACCTGGAGCTTTTCGATGTCGCGCTGCGGAACGATTCCGGGATTGCGGCGCTGCAGCTCGGTCTTGACGTCGAGCTCGTCCTTGGCCTGCTGATAATTTGCCTTCGCCTCACCGATCTGCGCGTCGGCCTTGACGACCTCGGACTGCGCCGCCTGCACGGCTGCATCGATCTCCGCGATCTTTCGCTTCGCAGTCTCGTACGCGGCCTGCTGCTTTGAACTATCGAGCGTGAACAGGACGTCGCCCTTTTTCACGGGTGCAGTGAAGCCGACCTTGACGTCGGCCACGCGGCCCGAGCCCTCGGGGAGGATCGGCACGGTGCGGAAATAGAGCGTTGCCGACGACGTGGCCGGGTGGAAATAGAAAATCATCGTGATCAGCGACACCGTCAGCATCAGGCAGCTGGTGATGCCCCACCGGAGCTCGTACCAGATCGAGAAGAAGGTGATCTCCTTGCCGAAGCGCTTGCCCTGGCCGTAGCGGCGGTAGAGATAGTCGGGCAGGATGGTGACGAGCGAGCAAATCATGACCTCAAGCATGATCGCGCTCCTTCTCCCGCTCGGGGCTGACCACCGGTGGACGCGTCGGGCCTGCTTGCTCAGGCTCCTCTTCGTCAGGCGCCGCATCGGCGATCTTCTCAACGGAATTGGCGATGCTGCGCAACGGCGTGCCGAAATCGGGAATGTCGATCATCGCGAGCAATAACCCGGCAATCCAGAAGACGTGCATGTGCGTGAACAGCGAAATGATCCCAAGCACGGCGACGATCTCGAATTGCAGCTTCTGCGACTTGTGCGCCATACGCTCCGGCAGGCTGTGTAGGCGCCAGTAGAGCGTGCCGACCCACAGCACGGTACCGATCAGGAACACGCCCATCACGACCATCATCGTGTCGGTTCCGCTTGCCGGTGCGAGGTAGAACGGAAGATGATGCGGGGCCATCGGATGAAGCTGCTCGCCCAATATAATCTCCCACAAGCGACCGAGCCGACCGCGGCCCTTTACGGTCACGATCATTCCCTGGCAGAGGGCAGCTCTTGATCTGGATCAAAGGAGCGTCTCCACCCCGACCTAGCCTTCCGCCAGCGCATAAGTGGACACACACCCAAAGCAGGGAGCCGTCAGCATGTCCGGCCTCGATGATCTCATTCCCAATGCCACTCAGATTCGGAAGGAAGCAGCCCTCAAGGAGGCCGAGAAAGCCGACGCGTACGCGCGCGCCGCTGCGGCCGCCGAGGCCGAGAAGCGCGCCCTGATCGAACGGCTCAGTAAACCCTCCGGCAAGACCGAGGAGGAGAAGATCAAGCTGGCCTCGACCATCATCCAGCGTGCGGTGAGGAACGGCCTGACCGAGGTCCAGGTCTATCGTTTCCCCAACACGCTGTGCACCGACAAGGGTCGGGCTATCAACCAGATGGAAAAAGGCTGGGAGGACACGCTCACCGGCATTCCCAAGGAGATATTCCAGCTCTGGACCGACTACCTTAAGCCGCGCGGCTATCGCATCGCGTATCAGATCATCGACTTTCCCGGCGGCGTACCGGGCGATATCGGCATCGTCATCTCCTGGGGGGATTGAGTGCCGCTCGAACTGGTGAGAGGACCGGATGGCAAAGGACGAGCCCGCGGAGCGGATGAAGCGGAAGGACTATGAGAAGCAATTGGAGAAGCTCCAGATCGGGCTTTGCCATCTTCAGGAATGGGTCAAGGCCCAGAAACTAAAGGTGATCATCATCTTTGAGGGCCGCGACGCCGCTGGCAAGGGCGGAACGATCAAGGCATTGACCGAGAAAGTGAGCCCCCGCGTATTCCGCGTCTGCGCCCTGCCCGCGCCCTCCGACCGGCAGAAGTCCCAACTCTTCATGCAACGCTATATCGAACAATTTCCGGCCGGAGGCGAAATCGTAATCTTCGACCGCAGCTGGTACAACCGCGCGGGCGTTGAATATGTCATGGGCTTCTGCTCGCCCACCGAGCACAAGCGTTTCCTGGAATTGTGCCCTCTGGTCGAGAAATTCGCGGTCGACGCCGGCATCGTCCTGATCAAGCTGTGGCTGGAGGTCGGGATGGAGGAACAGGAGCTTCGCTTCCAGGCCCGCATCGAGGATCCGCTGCGGCAATGGAAGCTGAGCCCGATGGATACCGAGTCGTTCGGCCGCTGGTACGACTATTCCCGCGCGCGCGACATGATGTTCGAGGCGACCGACACCAAGCATGCGCCGTGGC
The DNA here is from genome assembly GCF_004570865.1 of Bradyrhizobium frederickii. Classification (GTDB taxonomy): domain Bacteria; phylum Pseudomonadota; class Alphaproteobacteria; order Rhizobiales; family Xanthobacteraceae; genus Bradyrhizobium; species Bradyrhizobium frederickii. The sequence goes on along the minus strand of NZ_SPQS01000011.1, from coordinate 135,378 downwards.
GACTGATCCGCTCCGACGACAAGCGGCGCGCGCGCCTCAACGCTATCTCGCATATCCTGCAGACCATTCCCTACAAGAAGATCAAGCGGGAGAAGGTCAACCTGCCTTCGCGGTCGCATAAGGGACGCTATAACGACCAGGCCAGCCTGCGTGGGCTGAAATTCGTTGAAGAGCGATACTGAAACGCCTGGATCCCGAAATGAAAACGGGCTGCGGTGGCGCGGCCCGTTTTGTTGTGAGCCCGTTTGCTCTGCCTATTTCAGACGGATCGTGACGCCGCCGACCGCAGCCGAGACTTCCGCCCCGATTTTCGGACCACTGAGTTGAAGAATCACGCCATTGGCGTTCTGCAGCTGCACGGCACCTGCACCCGCTGCGACAGCCCCGCCTGCTCCGCCCACAGCGTAGGAACCTTCAATCGATGCCGGCCCTCTGAGATTGAGGGCCCGACCCACGAACTTGGTCGTGGAGGCACCGATTGTGAAGCCCACGCTCATGCCAGAGACAGTGAACGGATACTTCTTGCCCCGGTACAGCAACACGCCCTCGCCGCCACCGACGCCGACGATGAAGCCGCCCTTGGTGAACACGACGGCGACCTGGCCGGTGTCGGCACGCGATGGCGTGCTGAAACCGGCAACGACGGCAAGCGAGGTAGCCAGGACGGCGCCGATAGCAAGCTTTCTCATGATGTCACTTCCCCTATTGATTGTCGCGCCGCTCATTGAGCCAGGATCATTGCGAAATAGCCGAACACAGTGAGCAGGATGCCAGAGACGGCATAGGCGACCGGGAATCCGATCCAGGGTACCGTGCTCTGGATTTCTACCGCCGCTTCACGACATGGCCCGGAATGCGACCGAGCGCCGGCAACGCCGCCCATCAGCACGGCCGGGTTGATCTTGAAGACATGGAAGCCGATCGCCCAGACGATGAACGGAGGGATCGTGCAGGCGATGAAGCCGGCGATGAATATCTTCAAGGCAATCGCGCCGGTGAGTTGCGCCAGCAGTCCGGCACCGGCATTGATGCCGACGATGGACACGAAGACGACGAGCCCGAGATCCTCCAGCACGTTGCGCGCCGCGTTCGGCGTGTTGCCGAAGAAGCGCAACCGCGACACGACCGAAGACACGATCACGCCGGACAGCAACAGGCCGCCGGCATTGCCGAGGCCGATCTTGGCACCGAATGCGGGGAATTCGATCCGGCCGATCAGGAATCCGAGGATCATGCCCACGGCCAGCGTCAACAGGTCGGTCGACGTGTTGGTCCGCGCAATGCGTCCCCACATTTCGCCGAGCTCATTGACGGCCGACTTGAGGCCGACCACCGAGACGATGTCCATCCGCTGCAGTTCGGTCTTGAGACCGGCGGCCAGAGGCACACCACCACGCTCGACCTTGGTGACCTGCAACTGGCCGGCGATCGCCGTGTCGCGGAAGGATTCAAAGGTCCGTCCGACCATCTCCTTGTTGGTGACAAGAATATCCGCCTGATCCATGGGAATGCCCAGCGCCGCGGTATCGGCCACCTCGGGCCCGATCAGGCCCATCTTGTCGGTGAGATGCTCGGTCGTGCCGCCGAGCGCGACGACGTCGCCCTTTTGCAGCACCAGATCGGGATCGGCTCCCTGTGGCTCGCCGCCGCGCGCCACGTTGACGATGCGGTACTCCGGATGGATCGAGCGGAACTTGGCGATGCTCATGCCGACCTGCGCCGGATTTTCCAGTCGATAGGCACGCAGACCAAACTGCCGATAACCGGTCAGGCCGCCGCCCTCGAGATCCTTGACGCCGAAGTCCTTCTCGTACTTTTTCGCCGCCGCCTTGGCATCGATGCCCCACCAGCGCGGCAGGTATTTGCAAATCAGGATGATGCCGACGGTACCCCAGATGTAGGTGATACCGTAGGATAGCGCGATCATGCCCGTTGCATCCTCGGGCTTCATGCCCTCAGGGAGCTTGACGACACCCGAGGTGATGGCCTGTTCAGCCGAGCCGATCGCAGCCGACATGGTCTGCGAACCCGCCAACATGCCGCCGGCGGCGCCGGTCGGGAGATCGAAAAGCTTGGCGAAGATGACGACCAGCGCGAGGCCGATAACGCTCGACACCACCGCCAGGAACACGAACTTGATGCCGTCTCCCCTCAAACTGTTGAGGAAGGAAGGCCCGACCCGCAAGCCGACACCGTACATGAAGAGATAGTAGAACAAGCTCTTGGTGAAATTGTTCAGCTCGAGCTTCACGCCGTAGCTCGAAGACCATACCGCAAGCCCGGCGCCCACGACGATGGCACCGGCGACCATACCGAGGCCATAGCCCTTGATGCTGGCCCGGCCGATATAAACGGCGAGCCCGACGACGAAGAACAGCAACAGATACGGATTCTGCTGCAAGAATGTAAAGAACGGCTGCATGTTCGTCCCCTCTAACGGATTATGACGCGGCCTTGAGCTTCGGCGTTGCCGTCGGCTTTGGTCTGCCGAGCTTCGCCAAGGCTTCGGTGCGCACCAGCTTCAGCCCCTCCTTGGCGTCGTAGCCATGGATCTCCTTCACATCGAGCTTGCGCATGAAGTCGATCGTCTCCTGGGTGATGACCTGCCCCGGCACCATGATCGGGAAGCCCGGGGGATAGGGAATCACGAAATTGGCGGAGACGAGCTCGGGCCCGGCCTTCAGCCGCCGGTCGATCTCGGGATCGTTGAGGCGAATGTGCTCACAGCCCACCACGTCATAGGCCGCGTAGAAGCCGCTGCGGATGTCGCCTTCATTGGTCTTGGTGCCGGCATCGCCGCGGAAGCTCGGATGGAAATGCGAGAAGTTCGGCAAGTCAGGCACGTCGGTCATCAAGCTCTTGACCCGGGCTTCGAACGTCTTCTTCGCGTTGGCGCCGCCTTGCGCGAGTCCGCGATCGACCTCGCCCGCGATCTCGGCCAGGACGCGGATCAGATGCGCGACGTCGCTGCGGGTGTTGTTGATGTTGGACTGCACCAGCACCGAATTGCGTGAGGTCTTGTTGACCTGGATGTTGTACTCGTTGGCGAGGATGCCCTTGAACTGGGTGCCGTCGTAGCCCGCCGTGCCGCACACCAGCGTCATCCGGGTCGGATCGAGGCAGAACTCGTCCTCGTCCAAACTCTTCAGCGTATTCGCCCAGTTGACGCCCGGTGCGAGATAATCGGTGAAACCGCTCTGGCGGTACTGCGCCGGCACCATGACATCGGCGCCAAGAATGCGGAAATACTTCGAGAGCAGCGGGTTGTTGTTGACGGCGTGGCGGATGGCGAGCGCGATCTCCATCGCATTGGCGACGAGGCCATACCCTTCCAGCTCCATCTGACGCCGCGAGATGTCGAGGCTGGCGATGAGCTGCTGGTTCGGGCTTGTCGAGGCGTGAGTAAAGACGGCCTCCTTGAACTGCTGCTCGACCGTGTGGAATTCGACGTCCTTGACCGAGAGCATGGAACCCTGCCGGATCGCCGACATCGATTTGTGGGTCGAGTTGGTCTGGTAGACGCGCAACCGGATCTGGCGCGGATCGGGAATCAGCCGCGTCTTGAGCAGCACTTCATCCGACGGACTCTTGCCGAGCTCGGCCTGCTGCTTCTCATAGGCCGCGACCGACTTCGGATCGTGCATCCAGGTCTCGATCTCGTTGGCGGCCCCCATGGCTGTGCGCCGGCGCAGGAAGGGCGAGAAGCGCGCGAAGCCGAACCAGGCTTCATCCCACAAGAAGATCAGGTCGGGCTTGATGGCGAGGCATTCCTCCATCACTCGGCGGGTGTTGTAGATGTGGCCGTCGAAGGTGCAGTTGGTGAGGTCCAGCATCTTGACCCGCTCAAGCCGGCCGTCGGCCTTGGCGCTGAGCAGCGCCTGCTTGATCGTCTTCAACGGCACGGCGCCGTACATCGAATATTCGGTCATCGGGAAGGCTTCGACGTAGAGCGGCTGAGCGCCGGCGAGCACCATGCCGTAATGATGCGACTTGTGGCAGTTGCGGTCGACAATCGCGATGTCACCCGGCGCAAGCAGCGCCTGCACCGCCATCTTGTTCGAGGTCGAGGTGCCGTTAGTCACGAAGAAGACACGATCAGCGCCGAGCGCGCGCGCTGCCTTCTCCTGCGCCTTCTTGATGTTGCCGGTCGGCTCCAGCATGCTGTCGAGGCCGCCCGTGGTCGCGCTGCTCTCGGCCAGGAACAGGTTCGGGCCGTAGAATTCGCCCATGTCACGGATCCAGTCCGACTTGAAGATCGATTTGCCGCGGGCGATCGGCAGCGCGTGGAACGTGCCGATCGGGCGCTGCGCGTACTTCTTCAGATTGTCGAAGAACGGCGTGTCGTAGCGATCCTGGATGCCTTCGAGGATCGACAGATGCAGCTCCAGAAGTTCTTCAACCGAATAGAAGATGCGGCGGACGACGCTGGCTTCGGGGTTGCCGGCGAGCTCCTCGACGTCGCGATTCGAGATCATGTAGAGATCAAGCTCGGGCCTGACACGCTTGATGATCTGGGCAAGCCGCAGCGCGGACGCGTCGGACTCGTCGTTGAGGCCCGCCGTGGCCGTGATCGAGCGGAGCACCGGCGCGTTATGCCGCGAGCGCAGTCCAAATCCCTCGTTGATGATGACGGCGCCGATGTTGGGATTGAGCATCGTCGCACAGAAGGCGTCTTCGAGGCTACCGACGATGACCGGCTCATAAATGAAAGCATCGACCGGGCGCCGCAGCTTGCGCCATTCGGCGGCGAGCGCCGGCCATTGGCCTGGAGATACCCCGGTGACGATCAGGGTCTCGAAATAGGGCCTGCGTGTCGTATGCGCGCCAAAGGTCGGTGGGACCAGTTCGGGCACATCGCCATTGCCTTCGTCCTTCGCGCTCCAGTCGCCGGCATGCTGGCGGAAGGATCGCGTCGCCAACGCCTGGGTGATCCGGGTCGCAAGGGCAAGCGATGTTGCCCCATCGCCGGCGGCCGCCGCTTCACGCAGCGCCGCCATCAATTGCAGGCCGGGATAGCCGTGAAACTCCTCGGTGACCGAGAGATCTGCCAGTGCTGCGTCGTATTTTGCTCGGTCGCCGCCGCGAGCCCACGCCTTCGCAGCGTCGACAAGATCACGCCAATCGTCGGCCCGTGCCCCCGGGCCCGAAAAGAACTGATCAATACGCTTCTGTGTGGGCTTGGCGTCTTTGGACATGCGACTCTCCCGATCCCTGAGGCGAAGGTTGATGAGAGGATCGTGGGTGCGGCGCCGGATGCACTATTGATCCAAGTCAACGGTCGCGCGCATTCTGAGCAGGCCGCGATCGCTGCGATGCCCGTTGCATCGCAACACGGAGTCGCTATGGCGTTCGCCTGCTCGAAGCGTGCTGGTCGTCGCCCAAAACGGCATCCAGCGATCGCAGCCATTGGCCGCTGTCGGTCTTCTCAGCCAATCCTTCCGCCCGCAGCAGGTCCCGCAATTGCGCATGCGCGCCGTCGATGCAGAAGCTGGCGTGGCGGAGCGCGAGCTCATCGTTGAGGTCGCGCAGCATGCGCGCGCCAGCAAGGCACCGCGAAAGCTGCGAGGCTTGCGATCTGCGCATAGCGCGCCGCATGTCCGCCAGCGAGGATGCCGACGCTGGCGGCAATCATCAGAGAGATCGCAGACGTCGGACAACCCCGGTCGGGCGGGGCCTTCATCACGTCGCCTCGCGATGCGGCGTCTCGCACCGCAGCAGGACGATCAGCAGCGCGACCACGGGAATGCCGAGCGCGAGATCGGGAATGCCCTTGGTGGCGAAGGCGCCGACGGCTGCGCCGAAGCCGAACACCGCGCAGAGAGCGAAGAAGATACCGGACCGGCGCAACGTCCCTGGCGCCGCGCCTCCGGACGCAACCGCAAAAATCGTCTCGATCGCCTGGCGCATGTTGCCGGTGATCATCACCGTGCTGCAATTCGTGCCCTCGACCTTGCTAAAGGCCGCGGCCTGCATGGCTGCGACGACCGATATGCCGAGCGTGCCGGCGAGATCCGGCAGCCGGTTATGCAGGATGCCTATCGCGATCAGCAACAGGATCTCGAGCAAGGTGCTGATCGCGCCGGCTCGCTCGCCGACGATGCGGCGCAGCCATGCCGCGATCACGATTCCGACCGCAAACGCCAGGATCGGAGGCACGAAGTGAAGTGCCTTCGGCCAGTCGCCTGCGGTCGCATAGACCCAGAGGAAAATCAGGTTGGCGGTCTGGGCGTTCGCCATCACGCCGTGGATGATCCAGGTATAAGCGTCGATATAGCCGCCGGCAAAGGCGAGCAGCAGAACGATCTCGACCGTCTCGTCGCGGCGGATAGCGCCAGAGGCGACCTCCATAATACTCATGGCGGCAATGCGGGCTGGGGCAGGTTTCGCATGACGTGATTGGCCGCGCCTTGTCGCCGGCAAGGCTTGATCTGGATCAAGCAACCGTCCGCGGTCACCAATCAAATCGGTGGCAGCTGCCCGGGGAATGCGATCATGGATACCGTCAGGTGGATCATCACCGCCGCACCGGAAATCTTTCTGTTGCTGGCCATCGCAATCGGCACCCTGCTCGGGCGGATCAGGTTGCGCGGTTTCGCGATCGGCACCACAGCCTGCATTCTGATCGTCTCAGTCCTGATCGGGCAACTCGGGACCTTCACGTTCCCATCCCTGCTTCGCGTGATCCTGTTCAGCCTGTTTGTGTTCACGATCGGCTACCGGTCCGGACCGGAATTCTTTGCTTCGCTCAGCATGCGGACACTGGCGCAGGTTGCCATGGCGCTTGTGCTCGGAGGCACGGGGCTTGCCATCGTGCTCGCGTTTGCCTTCAGCTTCCAGCTCGATCCCGGCACTGCATCCGGCATCGCGGCCGGTGCACTGACCCAATCCTCGGTGATCGGAACCGCATCCGGCGCGCTGGCTCAACTTGGCCTGCCGAGCGACGTGTTGAAGCAGCAGGAAGCCAATATCGCCGCCGGCTATGCCGTGACCTACGTGCTTGGCTACATCCTCACCCTGCTCTTCGTGCCGTTTGTCGCGCCGAAACTGATGAGGGTCGACCTGAAAGCCGAAGCGAAGAAGCTGGAGGCGGAACTTTCGGGCGGTGAAGCGCCGCAAACCGAGAACTTTGCCTACCGAAAGTTCCAGGCCCGTGCCTATCTCGTCTCGACCGCAGCGGGCCGAACCGTCAAGTCGCTCGAGGAAGACCTCGGCAGCCGCACTGTCGTCGAGCGCATTGTCCGCCAGGGCCTGGACGTCGAGCCTCATCTGGATACAACGCTCGAAGCCGGGGACAACATCGTCATCACGGGACGAACCGCCGCCATCGTTGCAGCCAGGCCGATCATCGGCGCCGAGATCGACGCGGACGAGATCCTCAAGGCGATCCCCGGCAACGTGGTCGAGGTGCTGGTCGACAACCGCCAGCTTCACGGGCGCTCCATCAAGAACGTGGCCGAACGCGTTGGCGGCAATGCGCGCGGCGTGTTCCTGCGCGCATTGACCCGGATGGGCCGCGAAGTGCCGCTGAGCCCCGATACGCGGGTCTATGTCGGCGACGTCATGACCCTGGTCGGCAGCACGCGCAACATCGAGCGGGCTGCCGCCAATGTCGGCCAGATCCTGCGCGCCGGCGACCGCACCGATGTCGCCTTCCTTGCCACCGGGATCGCGGTTGGCCTGCTTGCGGGCCTCGTCAGCGTCAAGATCGGCAGCGTCGCACTGACGCTCGGCGGCGGCGGAGGCGCGCTGATTGCGGGTCTGGTCTGCGGGTGGCTCCGCTCGCGCCGTCCGACCATGGGCGCGCTGCCACCCGCCGCGCAGCAGATATTGAGCGATATCGGTCTCGGCGGCTTCATCGCCGCCATTGGGCTTGGCAACGGCGCCGCCGCCTGGGCCGCGATCCAGGCGCATGGGATGCTGCTGGTCGGTATGGGCCTTGTCATTACGCTGGTGCCGCTGATCGTCGCGACGCTCTTCGCCCGCTACGTGCTGCGCATGAATCCGGTCGTGACGTGCGGTGCACTGGCCGGGGCCATGACCGTCGATGCCGCGGTCACTGGCGCATGCGAGGTCGCCGAGAGCCAGACGCCTGTGCTCGGGGTTGCCGTGCCTTACGCGGTCGGCAACGTGGTCCTGACCGTGCTCGGTCCAATCATTGTCGCAGCCACCTACACTGGCTGAGGGAGCGCTCATGCGTCCTGTTCACCTGTTGCGCTGGCTGACCGCAGTTCTCGTGGCCATCGCCGCGGCACCCACCGCCCGTTCCGCTGATACGACGGAGGCAATCCGCATCCAGGAAGAGATCTGGGCTCTGCCCCTGCCCTTGCCGATGTTCGCCTATGTCGTCCGGCCGGTCGGCAATGGTCCCTTCCCGCTGGTGATCATGAACCACGGCGTCGTGCTCGATGCGAAGGAACGCAGCTTTTTCCCGCTGGTGGAATTCCGTGATGCAGCGAAATGGTTTGCCAAACGGGGCAACATGGTGGTGGCACCAGTCGGTTCGGGCTACGGTGCGGCAGCGATCGACATACCCGAGCGCGCGGTGTTCGGACCGTTCTTCTCCAAGATCGGCAAGTGCAGCAACCCCAATTTCCATGACGCGGGTCTTGCCGTCGCTCAAGTCGATCTCTGGATCATCGACTACCTGGCAGCCGAAAAGCGCATCGTGCCGAAGGACGTCATCGTCGTCGGACAGTCTGCCGGTGGCTGGGCCTCGATCGCGCTATCCAGCGTCAACCCGCCGCAGGTCAGGGCGATCATCATTTTTGCCGGAGGCCGCGGCGGCCGCGTCGGCGGCAGACCGAACAACAATTGCGCGCCCGACAAGCTGGTCGAAGCGACAGCTGATTTTGGCCGGACGTCGCGGGTGCCGATGCTGTGGATCTATATCGAAAACGATACATTCTTCGGCCCCGACCTGTCGAAGCGAATGCATGAGGCCTTCACCGCGGCGGGTGGCAAGGCCGAGTACCATTTGGTGCCGTCGTTCGGCAGCGAAGGACATTTCCTGATTGGCTCACCTGACGCGATTCCGATCTGGTCGCCGCTGGTGGCGAAATTTCTCGACGCGCAGAAATAAGCGCGCAAGCGCCGATCCGAGAGGTGGATTCATGACCAATGCTAGCCATTGCCTGTCGGTCCTGTTGATGGCCCTGCTTGCCATCCCTGCGGTCCCTGGCATCGCCTCGGCAAAACGGAACCCCCAAACCGCCACGACCGCCGAAGCCCCACGTGGTCAGCGCGAGGCAAAGGACATCACCTACGGCGATTGGAAAAAGCTCTGCTTCAAAGCGGGTGGCGCGCCCCTGCTTTGCCGGACGTCGATCACCGGCAGCTTTGCGACCGGACAGCTGGCAGTGCGCATAGACCTGATCGAGCGCGAAGGAGACAAGAAGGCGCGATTACAGATGTTTGTCCCTGTTGGCATGTACCTGCGGCACCCAGCCAAGCTGAGCGTCGATCAGGGCGGCACCTACCAGGTGCCGTATAGCTGGTGCCTGACCAATGCCTGCATAGCCGCGGATGTTGCCGACCCGAAGCTCATCAAGGAGATGGAATCCGGAACGAGGCTCGTGCTGGAGGTCGTCGATTCCAATCTTCTGAAACTGACAACCGCTCTGCCGTTGGCAACGTTTGCGTCCGTTCGCAACGGTGCGCCGGCGCAGACGCTGGAGCAAGATCTCGAGGAATAGCCAGACCGGCAGCTCGCGGCGCGTTTGCACGGATCTTCATCGTGTTCACTTCGTTGCCATCGACAAGCTGCGTGCAAATCGCAGCAAGCATCGCGACGAGCTACAGGCGGCACGGCGGCGATTTGTCAATCAATCGTTCCGGCGAATCAGGCCGGCTCTTGATTCATATCAATCGTTGCCTCACCGCTTCGAAATCAACTGTCGTCGATGTCACCTCCAGACGGGAGATTAGCATGCGGTTGTGGGTCATAGCGGCTGTCATCAGCCTTACGCCGGTTTCGGCTTTCGCCGTCTCCGACTGCCGAGTCACGGGCAATCCATCTGTATTCGGTGTCGACATGACTGCCTATGTCGCAATCAAGTCCGGCGAAACATGCAATTTCCCGATCCGAATTCCAGGCATAATGAACAACGCGGGCGTTGCCAGCAAGCCTGCACACGGGATGCTGAAACAGGTCAACATAACGACTTTCAGATACACCGCGAAATCCGGATACAGAGGCAATGACACCTTCGCGATATATGGCGAAGGGAAAGGTCCGTTCGGCTCGGGCAGATCGGTCATCACAGTGAACGCAACCGTCGAATAGCGGTGAAGAAGCGTGCGTCGGCAATCAAGCGATACAACGCGACCATACAATGTCGTTGGGTTGCGATGCGCTACGGCAGCTTGCGACCGACTAAGTGGCCGTCGTGCAGCAGGCGATTTTGCGTCTTCTGTTCCTAACCTAATCCCGAGCGGACCCGCTCGATCGACTCGATCAGTGACTGCGCCGTGAAGGGTTTGGTCAGGTAAGCAACGCAGCCCGACTCGACGGCAGTCGAGCGGTGCGCCGGGCTGTCGTTCCCGGTAACATAGATCACCGGTGTGGTGACCCCCTCTTCCAACAGGTGACGGCGCAGATCGATTCCCGACCGGTGGCCCAGATTGATGTCAATGACCAGGCAGATTGCGTTGCTGAAATCAACGTGGCCGAAGAGGGCCTCTACGGAGTCGAACAAAAGCACGCCAAATCCATGAGCTCGGAGCAATCGCCCGATGCTCATCCGCATAGACGAGTCGTCATCAATGACGAGAACGGACTTGCTTCTCGGCAAAATGAAAAGCCCTTTAGATACCAACTGACATCATAGGCCTTCCATCCATCAGCGGCGCGGGGATCGCGAGGCCTGACACGGTCAATCTCGAAAAACGCTGTGCGTTCCAAGGAACACCTTGTCGCAAATCTTTTATATTGTACCTTGGAACACGGCTGTCTCGATGAGGCAGAGCTACTGAAATACCTACGGGCTCGCTGCGTTGGCGTTCGCTTCGAGCAGCCCAAGGCGTTCCGCGATGGAAACCAGTTCCGCCAGCGACCGAGCCTGCATTTTCTCCATCACCTGGTGACGGTGCGCCTTGATGGTTCGCTCGGTCGTTCCAAGATCGTAGGCGATCTGCTTGTTGATCTTGCCGCGCACGATCAGGTCGAAGACCTGGCGCTCCCTTGGCGTCAGCAGGCCTAGCAGGGCACGCAGTCCATCGAGCTTGTCGCGCAGACCGCGAGCTTGGGATTGGTTCGCCAGCGCACGCTCGATCGCATCGATCAATTGCGCGGACGAGACAGGCTTGGTCAGGAAATCCTCGGCGCCGGCCTTGATCGCCCGCACGGTCGTCGGGGTATCGGCATGGCCAGTGAGAAAGACGATGGGAAGCGATGACCCCTGCTCGAGCAGGCGGCTCTGAAGCTCAGGTCCACTCAATCCCGGTATTTGCACGTCGAGCAGGATGCATCCCTGCTGTTCGTTTCTGGGCAGGCACTCCAGCAGATCCAGAGCCGATGCATAGGTCGCCACTTCAAACCCGGCAAGCTTCAGCCGCCGCTCGATTGCCGTCCGAAAAGATGCGTCGTCATCCACGACGTAGACGAAGCGAGACAATTCCGAACTCCCGATAGCGAAAACTTTCGGCAAAACAAATTTCCAATTAACAACAACCCCTGCTTCTCATTCCGTGCACGAGATTGCGCGGCCTGTCCTTTGGTACAATGTCCGTTGGGACAATGTGAGAAACCTCACCTTTATCGTAGATAAACCTGGAGGCGTGAGTATTACCCCTCAATTCTCATAATGGAATACCTGACTAAGACCAATTCGCGATCGGCGTTGAGGAGTTGGCCATGTTCGTACGCACGACCGATCCGCTCCCCCGCCCTAATTCGCTCCGCGCCCTGGGAATGAGCAGCGGTTCAGACCCAATTGTCCGCCTGAACGAAATTACATACAAAAAGGGCAAAGAGATCTATGGCGAGAAGGAGCCTGCCGAATACGTCTACCAGGTCAAGACCGGTGCCGTGCGAAGTTATAAGTTGCTATCGGACGGCCGGCGCCAGATCGGTGCATTTCACCTCGCCGGAGACATTTTCGGGCTTGAGAACGGCACGACGCACCGTTTCACCGCGGAGGCCGTCGTCGATACGACAGTACTCCTGATCAAACGGCAGAGCCTGGAGACGGTCGCCGAAAGCGACGCCATGGTTGCCAAGAACCTTCTCGGCATGACCACGACCAACCTCCAGCATGCGGAAGATCACATGCTGCTGCTTGGACGCAAGACGTCGCTGGAGCGGGTCGCCGCTTTCCTGATTGAGATGGACAAGCGGCTAACGGCCGCAGGCGTGCTGGCGCTGCCAATGTCGCGGCGCGATATTGCCGACTATCTTGGCCTGACGCTGGAGACGGTGTCGCGAGCCATCTCGCACTTGCACGAACTCGGAGTGCTCGGCTTCGTTGGGAACACGCAGCGCCAGATCATATTGCTCGACCGTCATCAGCTCGCGAGCCTCGATCTACAGCCCTGAAACGCTTCAAACACCGATTGGGTAACGCGCGCCGCTCCATCAGGAATGGTGTCTGGCTGCCGAGAAACAGCGATACCAGCAGGACCAGGAAGGCATAAAAGGCGACCTGCAAGCTTCGCGCGCTCCTTCTCCGAGAGCCCCTTCGTTCTGTCGAAAAAGATGAAGGCCAGCCCATACGGATTGATGATTGCAAACAGCGCCCCGACGCCGAACAGGAAATCGGCCCCCACCGCGATGCTGCGAGTTCAGGCATGTGGGCTCAGGTCGTCTGTTGCGCCGCGGCCGAGCATGGGTGCATCGGGTTGGCGAGAGCCCGAAGCAGGCATGTCAATCAGCCCGACGTGATCGAGTGTCTTGCGCAGGACCTCGAACAAGATCGCCGCCGACCACCCAAACAGCAGGACGCCGTTCATGGCGGTCAATGGACCCATCAGCCGCCATTCGGGCACCGGCGTGATGTCGCCGTAGCCGAGAGTGGTGTAGTTGACGAAGGCAAAATAGAGCAGATCGCTGCCGGGTGCGGCGGCCCGGACGAGGCCGTACGTCCACGCCCACACCAGGATCTCCACCGTGTGCGCGACCTTCAACACCGCAGCCGTCGCGATCATCACGCCCATCAGGTGCAGCCTGGGTCTCTCGGTTCGCCGCAGCCCTGCGCTGCGGGCAATTCCAACCGCAACGATCGTGACAAGCGCGTGAAGGCCGATATTGACCGCGCTTACCGAGCCACCGACCAGCAACTGCAACAGCATAATGATCGACCAGACTTCAAACGTGCATAGCGGGTTTGCCCATGGCTCTTGCCTGGTCGGTCATCGCTCGCGCGTGGCTCTGCAAGAGCTCGGGCTGATGACCATTGTTCATGACAAGCCTCCTTCCAGAGCTGGGTGATTACGCGCGAAGGCCTCCAAACCAGGCACCGAAATAGCCGGCATACAGAGCCGGTACTTCAACATTCATCGAGTGCCCGACACCGGGCACGACCACGAGCCGGCAGTCCGGCATCGCCTCGGCCATGATGCGGAGATCGGCCGGAGGAATCCAGCCGTCCCGCTCGCCCCACAGGACCAGGTGCGGATGTCGGATTTCCGCCATGCGCCGCTCCAGTTCGCGGCTTGCTTTCTCCTTGGTCAAATTGACCGGCGTACCGATCCAGACTCCCTCCGAGACACCGAAGGTCTGCTCGATGATCCGATCGAAGAGCGCCTGACACTCCCCAAGGCCCGCGCGAAAGCGCGGAATTGCGTTGGCGGCCATGCTTTCCGGAACGAACAGCGAGGACGCCGCCGTGGCCATGACGGTCCGCGTCAGCTCCTTGCTTGCCATCATGGCGCGGAAGACGCCAATCTGGTCGTCGCTAAATGACATACCCAGCGGCGTTACAGGATCGAGCGCGAAGACGCGGCCGAACCGCCGCGGCTGCATCAGCAGCATCCGCGCGGCGATGATGCCACCGGTCGAATGGGTTGCCAGGTGACAATACCGAATGTCGAGCGCATCAAGCGCCGCCAGCATGTCGTCAGCGTGCTGCTGCATCGCGTAGTTGGAATAGTCAGCCGTAGGCGCTGGCCGATCGCTGTCGCCGCAGCCGCGCCAATCGATCCCCACGACGCGGAGATCGCGGGGAAAGAGCGGTGCGGCGAGCTCGATCCAGTCTTTGCTGGCGAGATTGCCGTGGACGAAGACGACGGTGACATCGCCTTCTCCCCACTCCCGCCAGCCCAGCTGGACCTCGCCCGCCTGCACTCTCGGCATCGGTCTATCCTATTTGTTCAAGCCGGCCGTCGGCGCCGCGCCCGGCGGCGTCGGCGCCACCGGCAGGGCCGAGACCACGGCCCCCTTTATCATGCGGTCTGTGCCGAGGGGGGACGAGGTGTCCACGGTGCCTTTGGTGACGAAGTCCACCACGTCGGCAGAATATTCGACCGGATTGTCCGTGTGGATGAAATGACCTGTCTCCGGATAGACCTTCAGCATCGGTCGGTTGCCCGCATTGGTCATGCGGGTCATGAACGGCGTGATGACGTCGCGTCCGAGGTCCGTCAGCCCGTTAAAGGCAGGCGTCGGGATGAACGGCTCCTTGTCGCCGAAGGCCAGGAAAATCGGCGCCTTGATCTGCGTAAGCCGCTCGTAGAGGTTCTTCGGATCATCCTGCTGGAGCTCGGCCCCGATCGTGTAGACGTCGAAGATGAAGACGTTGCACCACTGCTCGAGCTCCTTCGGGTTGCCCTTGGTCAACCCGACGCGCTGCTCGGTGTGGAAGCGGGCATATTCGCTGTCGCCGAAGAAGTAGCCGCTCTTGGCCGCGGACACGGCGTTGGTGTCGGGGTCGCGCTTCTTGAAGTAGAAGAAGTCGCGGATGTTCTGCTCGTTCCGCGCCTTCTCGGCGGCCAGGATCCCGGTCTGGTCCCAGGCCTGCTTCCACTTCTCGAAGTCACGGCCGAAGGCGTCGTCGAACAGGCGCGCCTTCTTGTCCTTGGCGATGGTGATGTCGCGCGGATATTCCTCAAGGCCGGACGGCGCTTCCAGGGCGAGCCCCTGCACCGCATCCGGCCACGTCAAGGCGTAGCCCATGACGAACTGGCCCCCGAGCGAATGGCCGAGGTAGTAGGCCTTCTTGACGCCGAGCTGGTTGACCACGAGGTCGTAGATGACCTCGCGCATATCCTGCATGGTGCGTGCCGGGCTCTTGTCGAGATTGCCGGGTCCGGACATGCCGTAATGCGGCAGATCAGGCACGATGACGCGAACTCCGTTGCGCAGGGCATACTGCATGACGTTGCCGTAATGCCCGCCGAACGCACCCTTGCCATGGATGATGACAAGCGCCTTCGGGTCCCTGTCGGTCCCCGCATATTCGTCCATGTAGCCGATCTGCCAGGTGGTGCCGTTCTTGTCCTTCGCGTTGGCGTATTTCACCGGATAGGGATAGGTCACGAAGTCCTTCCAGAAGGACTTGCTCGGGTCGATCTTCTCGGCCACGCCAGGCACGCGATAGTTCTTGTCGACGAACTTTTGTGCACGATCGAGCGCTGCGACGTCGTCCATGAAGGCGACGAATTTCGGATCGTTCTTGCGCTGGTTGATGATCGGGAAGACGCCGTAATGGGCGACCGGGCTTTCCTGCGCGATGAGGTCCGCGCCGGGCACGCGATCGACAGCCTTCTCGGCCAACTTGAAGTTCAGCCAGAGGTCGTTGGTGATGTGCATCACCAGCGTCCGCGCCTGGATGCGGCCGAGATAAGGATTGACGTTGTGCGTCTCGCCAACCCGGTTGCGCCAGACGAGATCGACCGCGTCGTAGAGCTTGGCACGATTGGTGACGTTCAAGCCGGCCTTCTCGTTCGGCGAGTCCCAATAGAAAATTTCGGGCTGGACGGCAGCCCAATTCTGGCTCGTGCGGTAGGCGAAGTCATACCCCGTCATGCCGAGGATTGACCAGCCGAACGCCACGCCGGGAACCGGATGCTTCTCCTTGGGCAGCTTGTAATAATCGCCCTTGCTCGCCTGCCACACCGGATCGGATTCGATCGCCGCCGTCATCATCTGGAAGGTCCAGTTGCCGACGGGGTCGTCGCCGTCCGACTGCGTGGTGCCGCCAATCGGCATCAGCGCGTTGATGTATTCCGGATGCATGACGCCCCAGACATAGGTCTGCGTGCCACCCATGGACACGCCGGTCACCAGCGCGACGCGCGCAACCTTCAGCTCGTCGCGCAGCAGGCGGTAATTGGCCTGCACCATGTCGTAATAGCTGTATTGCGGGAACTTGATGCCGAGGCCGTCGGACGGCTTGCTTGCGCCCCAGGTACCGAGCGGATCGACCATGATCACGTAATAGCGGTCGGTATCGATCGGCCGGCCCGGGCCAATGATCGGCACGCCGCCCGAGAGCGGTGCGCCCTTGACCCACTGCTCGTACATGTCGGTGGAGTCGCCCGAATAATAGGAGTTGATGACGATCGCATTGGTGATCTCGCCGGCGGCGTTGCGGCGTGCATTGCCGATCGCGATGTAGCCGGTCCGCAGCTTACCGCCGCCGAGCGATTCCAGCGTGACGCCGCCTTCACCGCCGCTCTCCCATTTGGACGGATTGGCGAGATCGTACTTTCCCCCGAGGCGGAAGTTGGAGATCTCGTAGGACTTCTTCAAACCATCGTGCTGCATCTGCGACGAGCGCCGCGTGAAGGGCTGGGCAACGGCAAGGGCCGTGCCGACCAGCAGCAAAACGAGGGTGACGAGGCAATGCCTCAGAGCGCCTCTCCCGGACATGACGTATCCCTCCCGATGATGTTTCTTGCGAAAACGCTAGGTGGGGCGACATGGGGAGGCTTGATCTAACTCAATGGAATCCTCTTCCGAGGATTGAGGATAGCGCGACAGAACATCTGGCTGGTTTTCCCAATGCCTTTCCTCGATCACGGCTCATATCGGATACGCTATGAGCTGGAAGGGCCGGCCGGCGCGCCCACCTACGTCCTCGTCAACGGCCTGACCCAGTATGCCGAGTTGTGGGCCGCCTACCGCGATGCACTCGTGGCCCGACATTTTCGCGTTGCGACATTCGACCTGCTGGGGCAAGGCGGGTCCGACAAGCCTGCCCTCTTCATCAACCAGGATGACCAGGTTACGGCACTTCGTCTCCTTATCGACGAACTCGGCGACGGACCGGTCTTCCTCAGTGGCATCAGCTTCGGCGGCCTGATCGCGCTGCGTTATGCCATCGCGCATGGCAAGCGTCTCTCCGGCCTGGTGCCCATGAGCTGCTTTGCGGAACTCTCACCGCAATTGCTGCTGATCGGCAATGCTTTGCGCACCGGCCTCATTCTCGGCGGCACCGGCTATCTCCAGGATCTGCTGCTGCCCATGAACCTGTCCGACCAATGGTTGACGCCGCTCCTGGACAAGCTCGACAGCGTCAAGCGGCAGGGCTGGCTCGTCAACGACGTCTACGCGCTTCAGAACCTGATGGAATCTTTCCTCGACTTTCAGCCACTGACGCCGCAGCTCTCGTCGATCTCCGTCCCGACCATGATCCTCAACGGCGAGTTCGACTTCCTGACGCCGCGGCCTCTGCATGAAACGCTTAGGGTTGAAATTCCGGACAGCGCATTGGTGATCATTCCGAAGGCGTATCATGCGTTTACGCTTGAAAGAGGCGCACTCACGGCCGACCTGCTGGCACGCTTCGCCGAGAACGTGCTGGCCGGGCACTGGCAGGGCAACAAGGCAGTCTGGATCGCCCCGGAAGACCCGGGCGGCGAGCTTACACCGTTCCCGGCCGGCTACGATCATCTGCGTGCCATCCCGGTGCAGAGGGTGTCGGCATGAGCGGATTCTTCGGCCCGCTCGATTCCGAGGGCCGCGTGCCGCCGAACCAGCAGACGCGCGTCGCGGCCTTCCTGATCTCGGCCCATGGGGCGCTGGCGCGCCAGTTCGCGTTCACTCTGCCCTTGAAGCTCGACACCGCCTGGCAGACCGAGCTGAACGCACAGTTCTACCGTGAGGCCGAGATCGTCTCGCTTCTGATGCGCGCGACGGCATGGGTGCCTGATCTTGCCCTGGGTTATATGGTTGTATCCTGGGAGACCGCCTGGCTTCCCGCACCGATCGAAGGGATTGCGGATCGTTCTCTTGCCGGCGCGATCCACCTCGCGACGCTCGCACACGCAGTACATGCCGGCATCCGGCCGGCGGCCCTGTTGCCGGTGAACGCCAAGGCCGACGACCCCTTTGTCATGGCGCTGCGCCGCATCGAATTCGAGAGCGGCCGGCTACTGCAAGGCCAAATCCTGTTCCTGAAGGGTCCCGAGCTGATGCCCTTGCGCGATGCCGTGAGCGCGGCTCTCGAAAAGCGCCACGCCGGCGTGCGCAAGCTCTGGCGGGAAGCGCTGGAAAGCGTCGGTATCACGTTCACGAATGATGCGGAGCGTTGACGCAGATCAAAGGACCGGAGCGACCGCCGACCAACATTCCCGCACCGCCGCCTTCGACGCGCCCCGACCGGAGTTTCAATCATGAAGGCCGTCTCCATCGAAGAAGCCGTTGCCATGATCCCATCGGGCGCGACCGTCATGGTGGGCGGGTTCATGGGCGTCGGAACGCCGGAGCGACTGCTCGACGAGATGGTCCGGCAGCATAAGACCGGCCTGTCCCTGATTTCCAACGACGCAGCGACGCCAGGTAAAGGTGTCGGCAAGCTGTTCGAGGCTTCGCTGGTCTCCCGATTGACCGCGACCCATATCGGCCTCAATCCGAAAGCGCAGCAGCAGATGCTGGCGAACCAGATCGCCGTCGATCTCGTGCCGCAAGGAACCTTCGTCGAACGCATTCGCGCCGGCGGATGCGGCCTGGGCGGCGTCCTGACACCGACGGGCGTCGGCACCCTGGTTGCAGAGGGCAAGCGCCAGATCGAGGTCGACGGCAAGCCGTTCCTGCTCGAGACCGCATTGCGGG
The DNA here is from genome assembly GCF_004570865.1 of Bradyrhizobium frederickii. Lineage (GTDB taxonomy): Bacteria > Pseudomonadota > Alphaproteobacteria > Rhizobiales > Xanthobacteraceae > Bradyrhizobium > Bradyrhizobium frederickii. The sequence continues at coordinate 116,390 of NZ_SPQS01000011.1, read as the reverse complement.
CCCAGTTCGCGCTGGTGCACGCCTTTCTCGCTGACTACCTCGGCAATCTCGCTTATGCGCTGACGTCGCGCAACTTCAACCCGATCATGGCGATGGCCGCCGACACCGTGATCGTGACGGCGGAGCACATTGTGCCCGTCGGCGTCATCGCGCCCGACCACGTCGTGACGCCGGCACCGCTCGTCGACTACCTCATTGCGAACGGGTGACATCATGGATCCGCAGATCGTCATCGCCCGCCGCGTCGCCAGGGAGCTGAAGAGCGGCGACCTCGTCAATCTCGGCATCGGAATTCCGACGCTGGTTGCGAACTACGTGCCCGCCGATCTCAAAGTGTTCTTTCAGTCGGAGAACGGCCTCATCGGCACCGGTCCGATTCCGGAGCAAGGCATGGCGCATCCGACACTGACCGATGCCGGCGGCCGCCCGATCAGCGCACTGCCGGGGGCTTCGGTCTTCGACAGCGCGATGTCGTTCGGGTTGATCCGTGGCGGCCATGTCGACGTCACCGTACTCGGCGGGCTTCAGGTCGACGCGCACGGCCATCTCGCCAATTGGATGATTCCCGGCAAGATGGTGCCGGGCATGGGCGGCGCGATGGACCTCGTCACTGGCGCCAAGCGGGTCATCGTCGCCATGCAGCACGCCGCCAAGGGCAAATCGAAGATCGTCAAGCAATGCAATCTGCCCCTGACGTCAGCACGGCAGGTCGACCTGGTCGTGACCGACATGGCCGTGATCGGTTTCCCCGAGGGCAGGGCCACCCTGCTGGAGACCGCGCCCGGCGTCAGCGTCGGCGAGGTCCTGGCGGTGACGGAGGCCGAGCTCGTCGTGCCCGACAACGTTGCGGAAATGAAGCTCTGACGAGGCCACGATCATGCGGATATTCAGCGACTTCAACGAAATCAAATCGGCCGTCGGCACCGAGATCGGAGCCAGCGACTGGGTTGAGGTGACGCAGGACCGGATCAACCAGTTCGCGCAAGCGACTTGCGACGAACAGTGGATCCACGTCGACCAGGAGCGCGCGGCCAAGGAGATGCCCGGCGGAAAGACCATCGCGCACGGCCTGCTCTCGCTCGCACTCGCGCCGCTCTTCATCCGCTCGGTCATCGGTCTGAAGGGGCTGCGCAACACGCTCAACTACGGCGCTGACCGGATCAGATATCTCGCGCCGGTGCCGGCGGGGTCAAAGCTGCGTGGCCGCGTCACCGTGGCGGAGACCGAAGACGTGCCGCCGGACGGCTTGCGTGTGAACTACCATCTCGTGATCGAGATCGAGGGCGGCAAGAAGCCCGCTTGCGTCGCCGAGCTGATCGCCCTGCACTATCGCTGAGCAAAAAAAGCGAAAACAACCCCATGCACAGTAGGCTGGGGCTTGAAGTCATTACGTTTTTCGGTCGGCGACAGTCAGCCAGAAAGACGGTTGCTCCGTCGGGCAAAACACCGACATAGGTGGCATGATCAGTCCCTCGTCTCCGAGACTGCCGGACGCGACAGCAACAAGCCCGCGCCTCAATCGATGATGTGATAGCCGCCGTCGATGTAGAGCACGCCGCCGGTGATCAGCTTGGCGCCGTCGAGTGCGAGGAATGCCGTGGCATTACCGACATCTTCGATGCTGACGAGGCTGCGGGCCGGCGCGGTGGACTGTGCCTTGTCCATCAGATCGTCAAACTCGGGGATTCCCGACGCGGCTCGCGTGGCGAGCGGCCCGGGGGAGATCGCGTGGACACGGATGCCCTTCGGACCAAGCTCGGCTGCGATGTAGCGGACGGCGGCTTCAAGAGCGGCCTTGGCCACGCCCATCACGTTGTAGTTCTTCACGACCATCTGGCTGCCGTAATAGGTCATGGTGAACATCGTTCCGCCATTCTTCATGAGTGGCTCGGCAAGATGTGCCATCCGCATGAACGACCAGCATGAGACGTCCATTGTCTTGAGGAAGCCATCGCGGCCGACGTCGACGACACGGCCGTGCAATGCTTCCTTCGGCGAGAAGGCGATCGAGTGCAGCAGGAAATCGAGTTGCCCCCATTCCTTCTCGATGCGCTCGAATACCGCCTCAGTCTGCCCCTCGACCATCACGTCCATCGGCATGAAGATCGGCGCCTCCAGCGCCTGCGCCAAGGGCTCGACGTGCTTTTTGGCCCGATCGTTCAGATAAGTCACCGCGACCTCGGCGCCGAGAGCGCGGAACGCCCTGGCGCATCCCCACGCGATCGACTGATCATTGGCGATACCGACGATGAGGCCCTTCTTGCCCTTGAGGGCAACCTTGCTGTCCGGGAAAACGGGAATCATGACACCCTCTTGGTTCTGGAATCGTGCGATTTGCCGTTCATCAGGAGCGCCAGCGTGTGCTGCGCAATCATCAACTCCTCGTCTGTCGGCACGACGTAGACGGGAATGGCGCTGTCGGGACGCGATATCAGTCGGGCGTGACGCGCATTCTCGCTTGCATTCAGCGCAACGCCGAACCAGCCGAGGTGATCCGCAACGCGCGCGCGGATGCCAGCGGAGTTCTCGCCAATGCCGGCGGTGAAAACGAAGGCATCCAGACCCTGCAGGGCGGCGGCGAGCATGCCGGCATTGAGCCCGATCCGATAGACGAAACAATCGATCGCCAGTTTTGCGTTGAAGCTGTCGCTGGCTTCGAGCTCGCGCATGTCGTTGCTGATGCCGGACAAGCCTTTCAACCCGCAATCGCGATAGAGAAAATCCTGGACCTTCGCGACGGACAGCCCCTTCTCCGACATCAGGTAAAGCACGACGCCGGGATCGAGCTGGCCGGGCCGCGTCCCCATCGGAAGCCCATCCAACGCGGTGAATCCCATGGTGCTTTCGACACTCTGTCCGCCCTTGATGGCACACATCGATGCGCCGCTGCCGAGATGGGCGACAATGATCCGCCTGGTCGCGATCTCAGGGGCAATCTGGGGCAGCGTTTTCGAGATATATTCGTAGGAAAGCCCGTGGAAACCGTACCGCCGCACGCCTTCCGAATGAAGCTGATGCGGGATTGCGTAATGGTCCGCGACCGCACTATGCGTGCGATGAAACGCCGTATCGAAGCAGGCGACCTGGGGCAGCTTCGGAAAGTTGACGAGGATCGAGCGGACTGGAGCCAGATTATGCGGCTGATGCAGCGGTGCCAGCGTGACCAGGCGATCGAGACGTGCCACCACGCCATGATCGATCAACACCGGCCGGTCGAACTCCGCGCCGCCGTGCACGACGCGATGCCCGACTGCAAGCGGATTGACCTGCATCTCGTTCCGCAGCCAATCGCCCGCGACCTCCATCGCGGCCGGAACGTTTGCCACCGCCTCGATCGGATAGCAGCGGTCGGCCAGCGAATCGCCGTTTGCACCACTGGCCCGCAGGCGCGGCCGGGTGCCGATGCCATCCATCTGGCCTTTGATCTGACGGCGAAGAGTGCCTTCGCCCTCGACCGAATAGACCTGGAACTTCACACTCGATGAGCCGGCGTTGACGACAAGGATCGTATCCATGGCGATCACGCGGCAATCGTTGGCGTTTTCAGTCGTCTCGCGTTGGCGTAAAGCGCGGCGACCGCGCAGGAGGCCATTCGTGCACGTGGCGAGTCGGCGCGCGAGGTCAGGACAACCGGCACCCGGGCGCCAAGCACGATACCCGCACCATCCGCCTTGGCAAAATAGGCGAGGTTCTTCGCCAGCATGTTGCCGGCCTCGAGATCGGGAACGACCAGGATCTGCGCCCTGCCCGCAACGTCCGACTTGATGCCCTTGATGCGCGCCGCCTCCGGATCGATCGCATTGTCGAAGGCCAGCGGACCATCCAGCAGTCCGCCGGTAATCTGGCCGCGATCGGCCATCTTGCAGAGCGCCGCAGCCTCGATGGTCGACGGAATCTTGGAAGTGACGGTCTCGACGGCGGAGAGGATGGCAATTCGAGGCAGCTTGCCGAAGCCGGTCTGCGTGTAGAGGTCGATTGCGTTCTGGATGATATCGCGCTTGGCATCGAGATCCGGGAAGATGTTGATGGCCGCGTCCGTCACAAAGATGGTCTCGGCATAGGCTGGCACGTCCATGACGAACACGTGGCTGATGCGCCGATCGGTGCGCAGGCCGCCGACCTTCGCTGTTACGGCACGCATCAACTCGTCGGTGTGCAGGCTGCCTTTCATCAGCAATTCGCCTCTGGCGGCATGAATGAGTTCGACGCCCTTCGCTGCCGCGGCGTCGCTGTGCGCGGCATCGACGATCTCGTATCCGGAGATATCGACGCTGAACCTCGCGGCCGTCTCCCTGATCTTGCTAGCAGGCCCAACCAGCACCGGCGCGATGATCCCAGCCTGGGCGCTCTCGACCGCGCCGCGGAGCGAGGTCTCGTCGCATGGATGCACCACGATGGTGGGGGCGGGCGACGCCGCTCTGGCTGCAGCGATCAGCCGATCATATTTGCTAGGAGACTGTGCCGGTCTCGTATCGGCTGACATGATATCGCCCTCCATCCTTCCGATATGCGCTAGGACGCCCTCGCCTTGGGGTCGAAAGGGGCAACTTTCGACGTTGCCTCTCCCGAATCCACGCCGAACAGATCGGCAATGCGCTTCAGGCGGTCTGCACGTTCGCCGGAAATCGCCTCGCTGGCCGACAGCACCTCGCGGATGGCGGCAAACACTGCACGCCTTTGCTTCAAGTCGTCGGGCAGCAGCTTGGGAATCGCAGCCAGCGTTGCGTCCCTGTCCAGCAGCAGCATGAAGAACTGCTCACGCACCAGCGTCTTGAACTCGGCAAGCGTCATACGCGCGCCGCCATGTTCGCGGCGAACCTGGCGCAAGGCCTCGATGCTCCGCTCGTCGACCATGCCTCGCGCCGAGCCCACGTAAAGGAGCGCGCGCAAGGCCGCTTCGCGGAGTCCGCCCTCACCGATTTTCGCCTTCAATTCGGCGATCCGCTGCTTGAGCATGGCGCGGTGTTCGGGCGACATCTCCCGCCGGCGTGATGGCTCGGACGTTGGATCGACCCCGACAGCCGCCTGCAAGAGAGGCGAACCGTAGACGTTGAGGAAGATCGCTTCGCTGAGCGCCTCCTGCGAGTCGCGCCAGCTGTCCAGCACGTGCACGATCTGCTTGGACATCTGCTCCTGGAACGCCAGGAACGGATTGTCCTTCGCGACAGGCTTGCGATTCTCCTCGATCTCCTCTGCCGCGGACTTCACCATGGCCATCCAGGGATTCTGGCTGCTGAGCGCTTCATACTGGAGGCGCAGCGGATGCAGATTGCGCATCGCTTCGGCCAATTGCGGCGACGTCATGCTCTTGACCCAGGGCTGGACGAATTTCTGGTAGGCAGCAAGATTGAGTTCCGAAACGCGCTTGGCAGCCGCGAAGCGTCGCTCGTCCTCGGGCGAATTGCCGCCCATGGCGCGGATATCGTCGAGCGTGCGCGCCTCGCAGCGCATGACCCATTGGCCGACGACGAGATCTGAACTCGTGGTCTCCTCGTCCTTGGCTTCGAACGTCGCCTCGTAGAGCCCCGGCGGCAGCACGTCGATCAGGTCGATATTGCTGGAGAATTCGGCATGCTCCTTCTTGGCGACACCGCCGGAGACGAAAATGCCGAGGTGCCCGATGCTCTCGTGAACCGTGTAGACGATGGTCTGCCCGTAAGCCCTGATCTCATCGACGTCGGCATAGCAATCGAGGATCCAGTGCAGCGCTTGCTGCGGCGGCGTGACGTTGTCGCCCTTGGAGCAAAACACCAGGATCGGCGACCTGATGTTGCGCAAATCCACCTTGCGGCCGTCGGACATCTCGATCTTGCCCGCCGCGAGATTGTTGCCGACGAACAGCTCGTCGACAATGAACTGGATCTCCTCGGCGTTGAGATTGACGTGCCCGCCCCACCAGCGTTCGAACTCCAGGTAGCGGTCGGCTTCGGTGTCGACCTTGGAATAGACGTTGTATTGCTTGGTCCAGAGCGTATTCGAGGGATTTTGGCTCTCGAAGTTCTGCACCAGCCACGCGCCGTCGAACTTGCCGGCGCCGAGATCGCTGGTCAGCGCCGTCAGCCAGCTTCCACCAAGCAGGCCACCGGCATAGCGCATCGGATATTTTCCGTGCACGCCAGCCCAGTAGGCGAGCGGGGCCCCGGCAATAATCAGCGGACCGAACAATTCCGGCCGTAGCGAGGCCAGGATCATGACGGCCCAGCCGGCCTGGCAATTGCCGATCACGCACGGCTTGCCATCGGCCTGCGGATGCAGGCTGATGACTTTCTCCACGAACAGCGCTTCAGCTCGCGCGATCCGCTCGATGGTCTGTCCCGGCATCGGCTCCGGCAGGAAGCCGACGAAATAGCAGGGATGCCCGGCCTTCATCGCGACGCCGATTTCGCTGTCCGCCTTGAAGCCGCCGATGCCCGGACCGTGGCCGGCGCGCGGATCGACCACGATGAACGGCCGGCGCTCAAGATCGAGTTCCACCCCCTCCGGCGGGATGATGCGCACCAGCGCGTAATTGACCGGCTCGTCGAGCTTGCGGCCGTCCATGATCAATTCGGCAGCATATTGCAGCACATGCGGCGCAGTCTGCGCGACGTGCTCGCGGTACTGGTCGCCGCGCTGGCGCATGATGTCGAGAAACAGCACGCTACGCTGGCCTGCATCGACCATGTATTCGACAGCGGAGGCAACGACCCCGGACAGCGGACCGCCGGGCAGGCTTGGGATTTCCATCGACATTTCGGACCTCATCACCGCGCGGCTTGATCCAAGGCGCTCGGGGACGGCCGACGTTGATTTAGGTCAACGTTCGGGGGACTGCATGCCGCGCCGGGCTGGTGCGGCCGGTCCCGATCCAGGCCACCGCAAGTTCCCAGGCCACCGACAGGATGATCGGTCCGATGAAAAGACCGATGATCCCGTGGCCCAGGGTGCCGCCGATCACGCCGATGAGGATGACGAGCGTCGGCGTCGTCAGGCCGCGCCCCATCACCATGGGCTTCAATATATTGTCGAGAATGCTGACCGCGCCGAGGAACAGCGTCAGCAGCACGGCCGTGGAGACGTCCTTGTCGGTCCAGATCCATATGATCACCGGGAGCACGACGAGGGCGGCGCCGATCTGGACAATCGAGAGAAGCAGCACCACGAGCGCCAATAGGCCGGCAATCGGGATGCCCGCCAACTTGAAACCAATACCGGCCAGCAGCGCCTGGATGACGGCGATGCCGATCACGCCTTGTGCTACCGCGCGAATGGTGGCACCTGCCAGATCCAGAAAGTGCTCGCTCTGCTCGGGTACGATCCGCGACAGAAAGCCCCTGCCTGCCGCGACCAGCTGCGCCCCATACGGGAAGATGAATCCGGCGACCGCGACCGAGAGCAGAAACTTGATCGTGCCTACGCCGGCATCGCCTGCAAGGCCGAGCAACGTTCCGGCAAACGGCTTCAGATATGGTGCGATCATTTGCAGAACCGGTCGCAGATTGGTCGAGGCCTGATCCCAGAGCTCGTAAAACTGCGTCCCGATCAGGGGCCAGCTCTTGATCGCCTCGGGCGGCGAGGGAACCGCCAGTTCGCCGACCGCCAATTGAGCTGCAAAATCCTTGATCCCGTCCACCGCGCCGAGGCCGAGCCAGGCTGCCGGCCCAATGACGACGGCGAAATTGGCCGCCGTGAGAATGGTCGCCGCGAGCTTCGGGCGGCCGCCCAGCAGCTTGGCGAGCAGGACGAAGGCTGGATTGAGCGCGACCGCGAGCACGAGGGCCCAGACCAGAATCGTCACGAACGGGCGGACCAGGTAGAACGTCCAGAAGATCAACAGCGCGAGTAAGCCGAGCCGGATCACCAGCTGGATCACGTCCTCTCCGGTGAGAAGCTGGCGAAGTGTCTTCACGGACGTGCCTCCTGTGTGGCCGGCGGACAAGCGTAGCCGGCGCGGTTGCGCTGCGATCTTGATCTGGATCAAGCGAGCGAAGCCCAAGGAGCGACCTGATGGGAGGACGCCGGACACGATCGAAGCCGGCCTACGGCACGAGAACGCGATGTCCGACATTGGTCAATATAGCGCAAGCGAGCACTTGCGTGACGGCAATCTGATCGAGGTCCGCGCCCTTCGGCCGGACGATGAGGCCGGCATGCTCGCCGCGTTGGAGGCAACGGGGGCGCAGTCATTGCAGCGCCGGTTCTTTACGACGAAGCGGCACTTCTCGGACAAGGAGCGCAGCTTCTTCATGAACGCCGACTTCAAAAGCCACGTTGCGCTAGTCGCCGTGGCCGACGCAGCAGGCAAGAGCGCCATCGTCGCTGGCGGGCGCTATATCGTTTTCGAACCAGGGCGGGCCGAAATGGCCTTCGTGGTGATAGACGCCTGGCAGCGGCGCGGCGTCGGCTCACTCCTGATGCGTCATCTTGTCAAGCTGGCTCGCGGCGCCGAGTTACGGCAGCTGACCGCGGAGGTGCTGCCGGACAACGCGCCGATGCTCAGCGTCTTCCGCAAGTTTGGCTTTAGTCCAATCGCCAGTGGCGATCCTGGCCTGGTGCATCTCGTTTTAACGCTCGGGTAGGAAACTGGCCACTTGACCCTCACGCTCAACTCGTTCTCACTGGCGGAGGCCGACCGGTTAATGTCATTGGGCTTCCTCCATGCCGGTAGATTCTCCTCACGACTTCCCGCTCGTGATCTCGTCGATGCCTCCGACGCGCCAGCAGCGGGTCGCAGCTTCGGCTGCTGCGATCATCCTGCTCGTGATCGCCGTGCTGGTTGCTCCGTTCGCCCACCTTCAGCTCGCACGGATCGACGTGTTCGTTCCGGTACTCCAGACGGTTCTGAGCCTGGTCGACCTGCTCACGGCGATCCTTTTATTTGCACAATACGCGATTCAGCCCCACAGGGCGCTGCTTGCCGTGGGCAGCGCTTACATCTTCAGCGGCGCCATGGCCTTTCTGCAGACGCTGACCTTCCCCGGCGGCTACGGGCCCGCCGGCGTGATCGGCGACGGCAACAACAGCCCCGCCTGGTTCTTCGTGCTGTGGCATACGACTTTTCCTCTCTGCATCATGGCTTACGCCTTCCTGAAGGACGAAAAGCCGACCTCTCGAATTGCGCCGGCGAAGAGCCTCGCGATGACGATCTGCGGCGTGGTGGCGGCGATTGCTGTGCTGGCCTGGCTGGTGACGGCAAACGTCGCACTGCTGCCGCCATTTTACACGGGCAGCATCACGCAACAGACGCGGTTCGGAAACCAGATCAACATTGCGCTGTGCCTGCTCGGCGCGATTACGCTCGCCGTGCTGTTTGTCCGCCGACGCACGATTCTCGACCTCTGGTTGATGGTGACCTTGCTGGCCTGGATTCCGAATTTCCTGGTCGCGGCGGTCGCGAGCTCGGTCCGCTTCTCCCTGGGCTGGTATGCCGCGCGTGGCTTCGCACTCGTCGCGAGCTCACTGCTGTTGAGCGTGCTTCTGACGGAAACGGCATTGCTCTACTCGCGCCTCGCCAGCGCGTTGACGATGCTGCGACGAGAAAGGGGCAACCGGCTCATGAGCATCGACGCGGCCACCGCGGCGATCGCCCATGAGATCAGATCGCCATTGGCGTCGATTCCGCTAAACGTCGAGGCCGCGCGCCTGCAGCTTGGTATGGAGCCTCCAGACTTGGCCAACGTCGATGTCATTCTGCAGGACATCGAGACGGCAAGCCTGCGGGTCAATGCAACGATCTCGAGCGTCCGAGAGCTGTTCAAGGGCTCAGGGACCGTTACGACTACCATCCACGTGGAAACCGTTGCGCTGCAAGTATTGCGCCTCCTCGAGCACGAGCTGCAACTCCACAAAATTCAGGTCGCGGCGAATTTTTTCACACCGGGCCACTATGTGCACGCAGACCCCACGCAGGTTCAGCAGGTCATTCTCAACCTGGTGAAAAACGCGATCGAGGCAATGAGCCCTGCATCGGGCAGGCGGGAATTGACATTGTCCTCACGGTCCGAGCGCGGCTCTGCGCTCCTGATCGTCCAAGATACAGGACCCGGTGTTGCTCCCGCGGATCAAGAGCGAATATTCGAACCGTTCTTCACCACGAGGCCAAACGGCATGGGTCTGGGCCTCGCGGTCTGCCGAACGCTTCTCGAAAGAGCGGGCGGCAAGTTGGTTCTTGCTCGATCAGGCCCCGAAGGGTCGATCTTTGAGGTCAGACTTCCCCTCGCACAGCATGAATTCAGCGCGTCCAAGCTCGATCCGGGGCGGGACCTGGCATAGGCGAGGTCTCGGTTGTTCTCGACCTGTTTCGACGGTTGTCGAACGAGGCGATTCCGCCGCCCCTTGCGGCATAGATCTCGTCGCGACAGGTGCTCCCACCGCTAGCCCCGCAGTTCGCTAAAGGTCCCCTCCTCTCAGCGCCGATGTGTACCGCGAAGAAGGCGCTCACCACGAGGCCGGGCGGTGCAAACTACCGCCAACCGCGACATTTCAGCATCGACTTCTTCGGAAGCGCCGACGTACGGCAGGCAATGCCGCAGCAGCGCGCAAAAATGATTAAGTGCCAATCGGGAGCTGATAATGGTCCAGTCAATACACGTTCAGGCGTTTCGTGATGTTCTGGACAGCGGGGGCGTCGTTGAGGACCCGGAGCGGATCGTCGCCTACACAACGGATCAACGCCAGCTCTTCTCCGGGTCCACATTTGCAGTGCTGAAGCCGACGACGACGCAGCAAGTCGCCGACATCGTGCGGCTGGCGGCGCACCACGGTATCGGAATCGTTCCGCAGGGCGGCAACACCAGCTACTGCGGAGGCGCGACCCCGGACGCCTCCGGACGGCAGATTATCGTGAGCCTCGAGCGGATGGACAGGATTCGCGAAGTCGATCCCGTCTCGATGAGCATCTCTGTGGACGCCGGCGCCATCCTGAAGAACGTACAGGACGCCGCGGCGGCCGCCGGACTTCTGTTGCCGCTCAGCCTCGGTGCGGAAGGCAGTTGCCGGATCGGCGGCAACATCGGGACGAATGCCGGCGGGTTATCGGTCGTCAGGTACGGGATGACGCGCGATCTGCTGCTCGGAATTGAGGCGGTGCTATCGGACGGCACGGTGGTCTCCGACATGCGCAAGCTGCGGAAGAACAATACCGGCTACGACGTCAAACAATTCTTCGTCGGAAGCGAGGGAACTCTCGGCGTCGTCACGGGCGCAGTGCTGCGTCTGGCGCCCTTGCCGACCCGCCGCGCGACTGCCTGGCTGAAGCTCGCGCGGGGCGCGCCGCTCGCCGAGCTTCTCGCCCTGATCCGTCGTGAATCCGCGGACCTGCTGACCGCATTCGAGTTCATGGCGGCCCGATCGATCGCGCTCGCGACCGATGCAATGACCGACCCGCCCTCCCTTCGAGCAGGCCCAGAAGGCGCCGTGCTCGTCGAGTTCGCCTCTTCCTCACGTCATCTCGATCTCGACGAACTGATGGAAGCCGTTTTGGCCGAGGCGATCGAGTCCGGTTGGATCGAGGACGCATTCCTGGCGCAGAGCGGATCGCAGCGGACCGCGATGTGGCGGCTGCGCGAGACCATCCCCGAGGGTGAGAAACGGCGGAACGGGTCAGTCAAGCACGACATTTCGGTACCGCTTTCTTCCATTCACCGCTTTCTGGAATTGGCCGGCTCGCAGGTGCGATCGTATGATGCCGAGCTTGAGCTGTCCGTCTACGGCCATGTCGGCGACGGCAATCTGCATTACAACGTGCTCGTTCCTGCCGGCGCCGACCGGTTGGAGTTTACCAAGCGGGTCGAAGGCAGCCTGTCGCTGCAACTCTACGACACGGCCGCGGCGCTCGGCGGCACGTTCAGCGCGGAGCACGGCGTCGGTCGGTTCAAGAAGCACCTACTGGAGCGGTATGGCGATCTCGGACGCATCGCGGCGATGCGCCGGATCAAGACCGCCTTTGATCCGGCGGACATCATGAACTCAGGCGCGATCGTTGGTCCGTTGGGAGAGCAGTCTTCCTGATTGAACCATCGGCCGGCGAGTTGGTGATGCTTTGGTCAGGCCCAAACGTGGGTCCTCGGCTGATGCACCTCGATCAGCCAAACCGTCTTGTCCATAAAGAAAGAGCCACTCCGAAGGAGTGGCTCAAGTTGGGGAGGAAACGCCAGGGTGCGCGTCAGGACTGAGTTCCGGCTCGATGTTCAGATGGCGGCGATGTCCAGCTTCGAGCCATCGACCAGACGTGACAGCCGGAACGGTGTGGGATCGACGCTAGGCGTGTCATTGACGACAAGCTCCGCAGCCAGATAGCCGAGCCCCGGGCCCAAACCGAAGCCGTGACCCGAGCAACCCGCCGCGAGGACGAGGCCTTCCACCCCGTCCACCTGCGACACCACGGGCACTGCGTCCGGCGTGCAATCGACGAAGCCGCCCCAGGCGCTATCGATCTTGATTTCGCCGAGCTGGGGGAAGGTTTTCCGGACACTCTCCACCACTTGGCTCACCAGCCATTTCAAGGGAGGAGGATCCAGCACGCGATTCTGTTCGAAGATCCGATCGTCGTTGGTCAGCAGCGCTGGCATCGAATCCGGCCCCGAAACGAACGATCGGCCGACGCCGAGCCTGACGTTCTTCAGCCGGCGCAAGAACTGCGGCATGAATTCCCGGCTATACCGGATCGCCTGGGGTGTGATTTCGAGGTTCGCCTTGCCGCTGATCGCAAGCGTGTAGCTGCCGTCCAGTCGGCGCGTGATCGTGCAGTAGGGTGTCGAGACCGCCTCGCCGATATTGATCGTGGGGGTGGAACGCAGCGCGGTCTGCCGGATGCTCGCTTGGGGGAAGCTGATCCCGAGCGGCCGAAGGAAGCGCGAGGACCAGGCGCCGGCGGCGCACAGCACCGCGCTGGTTCTGATGTAGCCCTTCTCCGTGTGCACGCCCGCGATCTTGCCATTGGCCAAGTCGAGCGCGCGCGCGGCGCATCCCTGGTGGATCGTGGCGCCCAGCACTCTGGCCGCATCGGCGATAGCCGGCGCGGCGAGCGCAGGTTCGGCCTTGCCGTCCCGCTCCGAATAGGTCCCGCCGACCCATTTGTCGCGTGCTTCGGGGACTCGCTCGGCCACTTCCGCCCGGCTCAGCACGCGGGTATCGACGTCGTACTCCCGGGCGACCTCGCGCCACTTTTCCCAGCCGGCGAGCACAGCCTCGTCATGGGTCGCATAGACGAGACCGCAGCGTCGAAATCCAAGATCCCGATTGATATCGCGCGTGAGCTCGTCCCAGAGCCGCATGGAGAGCACCGATAGCGGCAGTTCGCGCCGGTCGCGGTTCTGCTGGCGGCACCAACCCCAGTTTCGGCTCGATTGTTCACAGGCGACGTGGCCCTTCTCGAGGAGCGCCACGGAGAGGCCGCGCTTCGCCAGGTAATAGGCGGCCGTGGTGCCGAGGATGCCGCCGCCGACGATGACGACATCGGACTCGGCCGGAAAACGCTCATCGCTGTGAATGCGCTCGACGTGGGGCGACATGTTCCAACGAACCTTGGCTGCCAAGAATGCGGAAGCAAAGTTCCGATCAGCCCTTCATCGCACGATGCACCCGATAGAATGTGCTGAAATCATCCAGGACTTCGCAAGATGTTCGGGTTTTTGGCCGCTTGATCGATCGAAGCTGCTCTCGGTCATTCGCTGGCCTTCATCGGTAATATCCGAGGACGGCCTTGGTCTCAAGATACTCCTCCATGCCCTCAAGGCCGTATTCCCGGCCATTGCCGGAGCGCTTGTAGCCGCCAAAAGGTGCGTTGGGGTCCCAATCGGGATGGTTGAGATGCACCTGCCCCGACCGGATCTGATGGGCGACCGCCCGTATCTTCTCCATGTCAGTGCCTTGTACATGGGCACCGAGACCGTAGACCGTGTCGTTGGCGATCTCGATCGCCTCCTCCACGGTGTCGTAGGGAATGATCGACAGCACCGGGCCGAAAATCTCCTCCTGCGCGATCCTCATGTCGCGACGGACGTTCGAGAAGATCGTCGGCCGCGCATAGAGGCCAATCTGAAGGTCGTCGGGCCGCCCCGGCCCGCCGATGACGAGCTTCGCGCCTTCCTTCAGACCGATGCTGATCATGGTCTGCACGCGCTCGAACTGCGGCCGGTTGGCGATCGGGCCATGGGTCGTGCTTTCCGCAAGGGGATCGCCAACCACCAGTTCTGAAGCAGCGGCCGCCGCCAGAATCTCGACCTCCTCCACCTGTGAGCGGGACACGAGCATGCGCGTCGGTGCGCTGCAGGATTGGCCGAGATTGCGGAAGGCGGCGCCGACGCCGAGCGGAACAGCACGGCTGAGATCGGCGTCCGGCAAAATAATGTTCGGCGACTTGCCGCCGAGCTCCTGGGCGACGCGCTTGACGGTAGGCGCCGCGGCCTGCGCCACGAGAACGCCGGCCCGGGTCGAGCCCGTGATCGAGATCATGTCGACCTCTGGATGCGACGCCAGAGCGGCGCCCACGATCGGACCTGTCCCATTGACGAGGTTGAAGACGCCGGGCGGACAACCGGCATCGTCCATCACCTCAGCGAATAGCAAGGCGCTCAGTGGCGACAATTCGCTCGGCTTCAACACCACCGTGCAACCGGCAGCGAGCGCGGGGCCGACCTTGGCTGTGATCTGGTAGAGAGGCCAGTTCCAGGGGGTGATGAGACCGCAGACCCCGATCGCCTCGTGCATGATCGCAGTGTTGCCGCGTCGGATGACGAACGGATGGTTGGTGAGATTGTCGCGTGCAACACGGATATGTTCGGCCGCCAGCGGCACCTGGGCTCGGCGCGCATAGGTGATGGCAGCTCCCATCTCGCACGTGAGAGCCTGCGCGAACAACTCCAGCCTCTGAAGGAGCAAACCATGAACCCGGTCGAGCAGCGCCGCTCTGTCGGCAGGCGGCGTCACGGACCAGCCGGCGAAGGCTCGTCTGGCGGCTGCGATGGCGCAGTCCACATCATCGTCATCGCCGAGCGTAACCTCGGCGATCGGCTGCTCCGTCGCCGGATTGACGACGGTTGCTGCTGCCGCAACTGATCCGACCGGCTTCCGCCATTCTCCGTCGATGTAGAATTTTCCGAGGAAGCCGGCTTCCGTCAGGTGTTGGAGGGGAGAGGTCATTGGAAGCGATCCTTGATCCGATATAGGTGCCGACCGCCTACCAGCCGCGCATTCGTCGCCATCGCGCTTGGATCATTTCGCTGCCGGCGGAGACGACGTTGTAGACCTCGTGCTGCGAGGCCGTCGCGCAGGCGTGATTGGGCAGGATCCTGACTTTTGCGCCGATCGAAAGATCCGGCAAAGCCTCAGCCGATCGGGGCCTGATGGCGAGGATGCCGTGCTCCTGACTCGCCTGCACAACGATGAGGTCGGGATAGATCTTGCCGGCGAGATCGCAGACGAGGCCGTACCCCTGATCGACCCGCTGCGCCGCGGTGCCGCGATCGCGTGACAGCGCCATCCAGCCTGCGTCCACCAAGATCCAACCCTTCTCCGGCTTCGTGCCGATCACGGTGGCGAGCACCGAGATTGCGATGTCCTCGGTCGTGCAGACACCGACACCGTGCATCACGAGGTCGAAGAACATGTAGACGCCGGTCCGCACTTCCGTGACGCCGGTCAGGTCTTTCGCGAAATGGGCGGTCGGGGTCGAACCGACGCTCACGACAGGGCATTCATGCCCCGCGGCCCGCAACGCCGCCGCAGCGGCGACAGCCACGGCCCTTTCGTTTTCGGCCGCGCCCTCAAGAGCCTCAGGCGTGCAGAGGCTGTAGGACTCGCCGGCATGGGTGAGAATGCCGGCGAGCTTGACGCCGGCTTCGGCCAGGGTGGCCGCGACCATGCCGAGCTTGGGATCGGTGGCGGTCAGCCCACCGCGGTGACCGTCGCAGTCGATCTCGATGAAGGCGGACGGGGTCACGCCGGCGGCGCGACCGGCCGCGCCCAGCATCGTCGCCTGTTCGGGGGAATCGAGTAGCACCTTGAGATCGACGCCCGCCTTTCGCAGGCGCATTGCTCTCTCTGCGGTGTGCGGCGCCAGTCCCACGGCATAGGTCATGTCCCGGAAACCGTGCTGGGCGAAGTATTCCGCCTCCGCCAGGGTGGAGACGGTGATTGGCCCGGGACCCGACCGATGAGCGCGTCGAGCGACGTCGATGGATTTCGCCGTCTTCATATGGGGACGCAGCACGACGCCGCGCGCTTGCATACGCGAAGAGAGGCGGGCGAGATTGCGGTCGAGCCGGTCGCTGTCGAGCAAGAGAGCCGGTGTTGCCAGCGCGCCGACCGTTTCGGCCGTCTCACCGTTTCGGATATCTGCCCCGCGCATCTCCTGGCGTAGCACGTCGATGTCTCCTAGCCGAACGACTGGTTGGCGAGCGCGAAGAGGCGCGCCGGTCCGGTCGAGGGCGCCGGTGTCCCCAGGATCATCGTGGTGGCATCGCTGACTTGCTGCAGGCCGATGCCTTCGAGCCACTCTCCGAGCTGCGATGTGGTAGAGGTGTCGATGCGGACGAAAGCACGCCCGAGGCGTGCGAGCGCAGCCTCGATCAGCGCGCGGGCATCGGACGGGCTTTCGGCGACGACAGGGCCGATGACATGTCCGCGGCCGAAGAGGCGGCAGATGGCGTAGCCGCGCGGCGTGCCGTCACGCAGGAGAACATAGCCATCTCCGCTCTGGAGGAGCCGGTCCAGCATCCGTTGCCTGTCCAAACCCGTAGCTTCCCGATCGAGCCGCGTGATGGCCTCAAAATCCGATACGTCCATCGGCCTGATGAAGCCGGAATGCGGCGCCTCAAAACGCCCTCTTGGGATGCCGTGATGCTGATGGATGATCCCGATGGGGACGAAGCCGCGGCGCCGGTAGAGCATGATGCCTTCGGCCGTCGAATTCAGCGCGATGGATCGCGGACGTGCCGACGCCAGCAACGCATCCATCAGCCGCGCCCCATAGCCGCGGCCCTGAGCGTCTTTCGCGACGATGATCATGCCCGCGGACGCATGGGTATCGCCGTACGGCCACCAAGCCGCGGTCCCGATCACCACACCGGCACGCTGCAACACAAAGCCATGGCCCAACTGCAGCGCGACGTCCCAATCCTCAAGCCGATAGGGCCAGGACATCTCTTGCGAGAGCTTTAGGGCACCTTCCAGATGCGCTGTGGCGAAGGGAACCAGGACCACGTTCTCTTCGACACGATCTCCGGTCTGGTACGCTGCTCTTGTCATGATACGCCGATGTCTCTTGCTCGGAGTTGCCCGACTAATCGCCAGTGGCCGACAGGAACGACGGCTGTCTGATGATCCTCTGATCGTCTGCAGTGTATCTTGAGCTCGACGGCATTATGCGAGCAACCAGGAGCAAAGTTCGGCATAGTATTTCGTAGATGATGCAGCATCGCATCCAATATGCCGTCAACGGCTGGCGCGCCACATCGCGATTCGGTCACGCATCCGGTAGCCCTGAATGAACGCAGGCATGAACCAAGGATTTCCCCGATAAAACGGGATGAAAGCCGGAGGCCGGAAGTCGAATGCACTGCGCGCCCGCCCCTCATGTCCCATCAGCTTGTGGGCCGCATGCATGCCGATCCATGGCGCCCAGACCACGCCCGAACCGCAGAAGCCTGTGGCATAGACGATGCCGTCCTTCTCGAAGATGCGGGGTATCATGTCGCGGTTCATCGCCACATTGCCGAACCAGCTGTGTGAGAGGCGAACGGTCTCGAGCTCAGGAAACAGATTGACCAGCCCCCTGCGCAGAAGCAGTTTCGGAGCCACGGGATCGCCGACACGCGAGCCGTCACGTCCACCGAGCAGAATGCGTTTCCCGTCGGGCGATGGACGGTAATAGAAGCCGACCTCTCGGTTCTCGGTGATCATCATGCGTTTCGGCATCAGCCGCGCCATGACTTCTGGCGCGAGCTCCTCCGTCGCGATGATCCGGCTGCGAACCGGGACCAGCCTGCGGCGCAGGAAGGGGACGACGCCATCGGTATAGCCGTTCGTACAAACCAGCACCTGACGCGCCTCTAGCGCGCCGGCTGACGTCACGACGCGGAATCCGGAGCCATCCCTCTCGATCGAGGTGACTGGTGTTCGGCCGTGGACGGCCACCCCCGAAGCGAGTGCGACACGCATGAGTTCTGCGTGGAATTTCGCCGGGTGCAGCCCGCCGATATCCATCCGAACCGTGCCGCCGCGATAGACATCGGTACCGATGTACTTGCGCTGCTCGGCATAGGGAACTGCATAAGCCTCGATTCCCGAGTTTCTTCGCGAGTCTCTCCGCGCTGCGTCCCATGGCTTCGTATTGTTCGTATCCAAACGCGCCTTTGAACTGTCCGACCAGCTGGAAGTCGCAGGTGAGCCCTTCCGTCTTGATGAAATCGTAGAGGAATTCGCGCGCGGCCTTGCCCTCCGCCTCGATCGCCAGCGCCTTCTCTTCGCCGAACCGCCGCGCCAGCGTGTCGTAGTCCGGCCGAATGCTTCCGCTGGTGATTCCGCCGTTGCGCGTCGAAGCTCCCTCGCCCGGATTCATTGCGTCAAAGGCCGCGACCGAGCGTCCCTCGCGCGCCAGCATCAACCCGGCCGCGAGTCCAGCATAGCCCGCGCCCACGATCAGCACGTCCAGCTTCTTGGGCAATGGCTGCTCAGGCAGCGGCATAAGCGGGGCGGCCTCCCACCAATACGGTGTCGCTTTCTCCGCAACTGTCGGCGCGTGCATGGCTTATGGCTCCTAGATGTTCAGGCGGCCGCAGGCCGGCACCTCGGCTCGCATTGAACTCAGACCATCAAAAGTGGTCGTTTCTAACGTCGAGGGCATCTCGGAGCCCATCGCCGATGAAGTTGAAGCTCGTCACAGCGATCGTGATCGCAGCACCGGGAATGATGGCGAGCCACGGAGCGCTGGCCAGATATTGCTGCGCGCCGTTGAGCATGTTGCCCCAGCTTGGCAGCGGCGGCTGAATTCCGTAACCGAGGAAGCTGATATAGGCTTCCAGCAGAATCGCGCGGGCAACCGCCAGGCTTGCAGCGACGATGATGGGACCCATGGCATTGGGCAGGATCTCCCGGAACATGATGTGTCTCCGGCTCAGTCCCACCATACGCGCGGCTTGGACAAACTCACGCTCGCGCAGCGAGCGGACCTCTGCCTCAACGATCCTGGCAGTCTCCATCCAGCTCGTGACCGCAATGATGACGGTGATCATCACGGGGCTCGGCCGCAACGTCGCGGCCAGCGCGAGCACGAGGAAAATCGAGGGATAGGAAAGGAACCCGTCGACCACACGCATCAGCGCCGCGCCGATCCAGCCGCCGCGATAGCCGGCCGTTACGCCGACCAGCGTCCCGATCAGCGTTGACAGCAGCATCGCGGAGAACCCCACCAGGAGCGAGACGCGGCCGGCCATCAGCAACCGCGCAGCCAGATCACGCCCGAGGGGATCGGTTCCGAAGTAGTGATGACCGCTCAGAGGTGGAGCAAAACGAGCGCGCAGATCGATGTGGAGCGAGTCGTAAGGCAGGGCATATGGGCCGATTGTGCATGCCAACACTAGCAGGGTGATCATCGCGATCCCCACGAGAGCCAGATGATGGCGCATGAAGCGGTACACCGCACGGCTGTGCCACCAGCGAGTTGGAGGTAGGTGCGCGGCAATTGCGGTCATTCTGCTGCCTCCTGTTATCAGGCGTAAGTCCGCGGGCTCAAGCCAGGCGAATGCGCGGGTCGACGATGGCGATAACGATGTCTGCGATCAGGTTGCCCAAGACGACCAGAACGGCTGAGAAGATCAACAGCCCCATCACGACCGGATAGTCGCTGTAACCAAGGCTGTCGAGAAACAGCCGCCCCATTCCCGGCCAGGTGAACACAGTTTCCGTGACCAGCGCGCCGGTCAGAATGCTGGGCAGCTGCATCCCCGCCAGCGTGATCATCGGTAACAGCGCATTGCCGACCACATGTTTCAGCAAGATGCGGCGCTCGCTCACGCCTTTGGCTCGGGCCGTCTTGACGAAATCCTGGCTTAGCGCATCGAGTGTCGCCGTGCGCATGTAGCGGCTCCAGATCGCGACATGAACCAGCGACAGCACCAAGCTCGGCAAGATCAGGTGATGCAGGTAGTCCATGACCGACCCGTCGCCGATCGTGTACATGTTGCCTGCGGGCACCCAGCCGAGCTTCAGCGTGAAGATGTAGATGCCGATGAGGCCGAACCAGAATGTCGGGACCGACAATGCGACCATGGCACAGATCGTCGCGCAGTAGTCGAACAGGGAATAGCGATGGGTGGCACCGCGGATTCCGATCCAGGTGCCGACCGCGATCGCCAAGGCGGTGGACGTGCCCATCAGCAGCAGCGTCGCCAGGAGATGCCGGCCAATCACCGCGAGCACCGACGAGCCATCGCGGAAAGAGTGGCCCCAGTCGCCCTGAATCAGCCGCCAGGCCCAGTCGAGATATTGGAGCCACAGCGGGCGGTTCAACCCAAGCTGCGCTGCGAGCCGCTCGACGTCCTTCTGGGTCATGCCGGGATCAAGCCCGAACTGCGCGAGAGGACCGCCCGGCATGAGGTTGAGAACCGTGAAACCGATGATCGAGACGATCACAAGCAGCACGATGCTCTGCGAAAGACGATTGAGCAGGAACCCGGACATTCGAGTCTCCATGTAGGTTGGCTGTACCAGTCCGCCGCCGTCCTCCGGCTATGCAGGCCTCGAGCGGCGGCCGGTCAACTCGTCCAATACCAGGCCAACGCGTTCCATGATTCCGTACGGGTATTCCCGTTCGGCACGACACCCGAAATCCCCTTCTTGTTACCCTGGACCGCATTGCTCTGGTACAGCGGAAGGAAGGGCAGGTCCCGACGAACAAGCTCCTGTACCTTGTGGTAGATCCCGCGCCTCGCTTCCGGATCGAAGGTGCGCGCGCCCTTGTCGAGCAGGGCATCGACCTCTGGATTTGAATACTGCGCATTGTTCGAGCCGCGCCCGCCCTTCGCTGCGATCGAACGCGAGTGCAGGCGGTTGGTAACATCCGGATCAGCGCCAATCAGATAGGTGCTGCCGACGATCACGGAATCGAATTGCGATTGCTGCCAGAACTCACCCCACATCACGGCGGCGGGCAAGTTCGATATCTTCATCTCGATGCCCAGCTGAGCGAATGCCTGCTGCAAGAACTGCTGCGCCTGCTCGCGAAGCGGATCGCCTGATGTTGTCGAGTTGGCGAAGGACAGGCGGACGCCGCCTTTGGCCCGAATGCCATCCCGTCCAGGCACCCAGCCGGCCTGGTCGAGGAGCTTGCGCGCGCGATCGAGATTGAACTCGTGGGCCGGCAGATTGGGGTTGTGGTACAAGGACTGCTTGGGCATGAAGGTCTCAGTCGGCGTCGGCACTCCGTAATAGAGCCCCTGGATGATCGCCTCCTTGTCGATTGCCGCGTAGAGCGCCTCGCGAACCGCAAGTTCCTTGAACTGGGGACGCTCGAGGTTCAGGTAGAAGGACTCGAACGAGCTCCTTGGAACCAGGGTCACCACCCGGTTCGGCAGCGTCTTGGCTTCCCCGTAGTGGTCAGGTGTGATGTAGGGCTGTCCCACCAGATCCACATCGCCGCTCTTGAACTGAGTGTAGAGGACGGTGAGGTCGGGAATGTATTTGAAGACCAGCCTCTCGATGTGAGGGCCTTCACCAAAGTACTCGAGATTAGCCACGAGCTCGAGATGATCGCCGGCGACTCGCTTGCCCCACTTGAACGGACCGGTGCCGACCGGCGCCTGGTTGAAGGCGGCGTTGTTCGGATTGGCTTCCTTCTCGAGTATGTGCTTGGGGACGATGAAGGTTTCGGTCAGGAATGACAGATAAGGCGCAAAAGCCTCTTCCATTCGCCACGAGATCTCCGTGGGCGAGACCACCGTGATGTCGCGCACGAGAGCATGGCCGGCCGTGCGCCAGCTGCGGAAGTTGGGATTCATGATCAGCTCGAGAGTGAACTTCACGTCCTCGGCGCTGAAAGGCTTGCCGTCGTGCCAGCGGACATCGTCTCGCAGGCGAATACGCCATTTGCGACCGTCCTCCGAAATGCCACCATTCTTCTGGTTCGGCACTTCCAAGGCCAGATTGGGTTGAATGACGCCCTGAGGATCGATGCGGAAGAGCGCATCGAACACCGAGAAATGCACGCCATCATCTACTTCGATGTGGACCATCAGCGGATTGAAGACGGTCGGCTCCTGCCCAAGTCCGACGATCACGCGACCGCTTGGTTTTGAAGACGTCCGAGCGAAGGCATGCTTTCCCAGCAGATTGGGCGCGATCAAACCGGCAACCCCGCCGATCGCGACCATTCGCAGCGCATCGCGCCGCGAGTAGCTCGATTGAGTCGTCGAATGCTTGCTCATGACCTCTCTCCTCACTTGGAATGTCCGCTGTGATTTATGGATTTGCTAGGTGTTGGGGTGCTTGCGCCGGCTGCTCCCCTGGGATCGCCGCCACCAGCTCCCGCGTGTAGTTGGATTTCGGGTCGAGGAAGATCTGCGAAGGCGGTCCACGCTCCACGATGTGTCCGCGATGCATGACGGCGATTTCGTCGCAAATCTGACTTGCGACCCGCAGATCATGCGTGATGAAGATCATCGAGACGCCCGTCTCTCGCTGAATCTGGTCCAGCAGCTTCAGGATCTGGGCCTGGATCGACACGTCGAGCGCCGAGACAGCTTCGTCGGCAATCAGCAGTTTTGGTTTGAACATCAGTGCCCGGGCGATGCCGATGCGCTGGCGCTGCCCGCCGGAGAATTCGTGCGGATAGCGGTCAAAAGCTCCTGAATCCAGGCCGACATGAGACAGAAGCTCTCGCGCCCGCTCGGCAGCCTCGCCGTAGGGCATCCCATGCGCGACCGGACCCACCGTGAGGATTTGGCCCACCGTCGATCGCGGATTGAGCGAGGCGAAAGGATCCTGGAAGATCATTTGGATCTTTGGCCGCAAGGGCCGAAACTCGGCTTCCGAAAGCGCGGCGATGTCGCGGCCTTCGAACAGGATCGAGCCGCTATCGCTGTCCATGAGCTTGATCAGCAGCCGACCAAGAGACGACTTGCCCGAGCCGCTTTCCCCGACCACGCCCAGCGTGCGCCCAGACGCAAGATCGAACGTGACGCCATTGACCGCCGCAACGATGCGCTGCCTGCCAAAAAACGAGCTGCCGCTGCGATAGGTCTTTGCGAGACATTCCACCTTGAGGATGGACGTTCTGTCCGCGGGTTGCAAAGCAACGCGGTCCTTGCCGGTGAGGCGTGGCACGGCGGCGATCAGGCGGCGAGTATAGAGGTGGCTCGGCGACTTGAGCACCTGCTCGGCGGTCCCCTGCTCCACGCAATGGCCCTTTTCCATCACCACGACGTAATCGGCAATCTCCGCCACGACGCCGAAGTCATGGGTGATGAACATGACGCTCATTCCCTTGCGGCGCTGAATGTCGCGGATCAATTGGAGGATCTGCGCTTGGGTCGTCACGTCCAGTGCCGTGGTCGGCTCGTCCGCAATCAGGATCGCAGGCTCGAGCGCCAGAGCCATGGCGATCATCACCCGCTGCCGCTGCCCGCCCGAAAGGCGGAAGGGATATTGGTGATACATCAGCTGCGGATCGGGCAGTCCCACTTCAATCAACAGGTCGACGGCCCGGCTGCGCCGGGATTTCGGCGTGCCGACATCGTGCGCCGCCATCACCTCCTCGATCTGCGCGCCCACGGTCATCAGCGGGTTGAGCGCCGAAAGAGGATCCTGAAAGATCATTGAAACGACGCGGCCGCGCAGGCTGCGGAGCTTGATGGGCGAGAGGCCGACGATGTTCATCCCGTTCAGGTGGACCGCACCCGAGGAGACCCTGATCGCCTTCGGCAGAAGTCCCATGATCGCGTTTGCCGTGACCGATTTGCCCGATCCGGATTCTCCGATGATGCACAGGATCTGACCGCGCTTCAGATCGAAGGAGACGTTCTCGACGGCGTAAGCTCGCTCCATTCCCTCAGGGAGACTGACGCTCAGATCGCGCACCGAGAGCGCGACATCGGCGGGGACCGCAGCCTGCACGTCAGAGGCCATAGGAAGATCCTCCCCTATCAACCGGGTCCGGTCATACGGCTGCGACTCGAGCCTTTGGCTCTTTGCGTTGCCACGCTCCTTCGACAGGTCGACAATTTGCCGCTCAACTTGCCATTCCTTCGTTGGAGGCTGCGACATGATTCAGGCCTCCTCGCGCAACAAGCAAGAGCTGTCGTTCAGAGCGCGGCGCCGACCGAATTGGCCAACCCAATCGAAGCGATGCACAGATGACATCCGCGTCATGGCTTGATCGCTTCTGCCAAGGTGTGCTGCTGGGCTCATGCAGGTTGCCTCTATGGACTTCGACCCACCGATCGAGTGGTTCTCCCGATATTGGCGATTTCGATCTCCCCGGAATCGCCGAAAGCGGGCATCCGGGCAGCAGGAACTTCCGAAAACGAAGTCCGATTTGGCATTTCACTCTGTGCCGCCAGGCCAGCAGGAGCGCCTGCCCGGAAGGGAAGCCCATCGATTGCCGGAGCGCGTGCATCGGTCTCGCCGCCCGCTAGCCGCAGCATGCACAATGTTTTCGCAATAATAGCCTGTGTCAAAGGCAATGAACCGCAGGAAATTCGGTCTGATCGCGAAAGTTCGCGAGGCCTGCCGCTTTTTCTCGAATACGTTACGGCAGCCACCGGAGACCCTGTTGATGAGCGCGCCGCTCCTGCATATCGAATCCAGTCCGTTCCTGCCCGACGAGGCCGATGTCGTGGTGATTGGCGGCGGCGTGGTGGGCGTGTTCACGAGCTATTATCTCGCCCGCCGCGGCATCAAGGTCGCCTTGCTCGAAAAGGGTCGCGTCGGCGCCGAGCAGTCCAGCCGCAACTGGGGATGGTGCCGCCAACAGAACCGCGATGCGCGCGAGCTGCCGATCGCAACCAAGAGCCTCGACCTCTGGGAGAGATTTGCCGAGGAAACCGGTGAGGACACGGGTTTCCGCCGTTGCGGCCTTCTGTATCTATCGAACGACGAAAACGAGTTGGCCGGCTGGGCCAAGTGGCGCGATTTCGCCAGGACCGTCGGCGTCACCACACATATGCTTAGCGCGGAAGAGGCGAGCGAGCGGGGCAAGGCAACAGGCCGCAAGTGGAAAGGCGGCGTCTTTTCTCCAACGGACGGAACGGCAAATCCCTCGAAGGCGGTGCCCGTTGCCGCGCGCGCGATCATGGCGGCCGGTGGCACCGTACACCAGAATTGCGCGGCGCGCGGCATAGAACTCAGTGCCGGCCGGGTCAACGGAGTGGTGACCGAAGCGGGCACGATCCGGACGAAAACCGCGGTCATGGCGGGAGGCGCGTGGGCCTCTTTGTTCTGCAACCAGTATGGAATTCGTTTTCCGCAGGCGTCCGTGCGCCAGTCCATTCTCGCAGTCGCTCCCGGCACGGCCGGTCTGCCCGACGCCTTGCATACCGCGCTCGTGTCGCTCACCCGACGCGGCAACGGCGGATACACGCTGGCGATCAGTGGGCGCGCGCGAGTCGATCCGACGCCGCAGCAGTTCAGGTTCGGCCGCGAATTCCTGCCCATGTTCGCCCGTCGGTGGCGAAGTCTTGCCCCGGGAGCGTTCGAGGGTGTGCGCCATGGTCATGAATCTCTGGCAAAATGGGAGCTGGATCAGGTGACCCCCATGGAGCTGAACCGGACGCTCGATCCCCGTCCCGACATGGCGCAGATTCGGCTGACGCATCGACGCGCCTGCGAATTGCTGCCGGAGCTCCGGCGCGTCGCCATCTCGAACGTCTGGGCCGGCTACATCGACAGTACGCCGGATGGCGTTCCGGCAATCGGTGAAGTCGATGCGATTCCGGGTTTCATCCTGGCGGCGGGGTTCAGCGGCCACGGCTTTGGAATCGGCCCCGGCGCTGGGCATATGATTGCCGACATCATCACTGGTCGTGCGCCGATCGTCGACCCGCGTCCCTACAGGCCGGAGCGGCTGAAACTGGGGGCCTGGGGCAAGGTCGCCGAGTTCTGAAGGGCAATTTTACCGCTCAGTGGGCAAAGATGCGGGTTGGTGCTATGACAGTGTGTATGACGCTGAAGCCTCAAAGCCTTGACGCTGCCATCCTCCACAATCTCAAGGCATCGCGATGAAGCTCGACAAGATCGACATCAGGATTTTATGCGAACTGCAGAAGAACGGGCGGATTTCCAACGTCGAACTCGCAGAGCTGATCAACCTGTCCCCGAGCCCATGCCTGATGCGCGTCAAGAGGCTTCAGACCGAGGGCTTCATCACCGGCTATTCCGCCCAGATCGACGTTGCCAAGCTCGGACAGACACTGACGGTGTTCGCCGAAATCACTCTGAAGAATCATCGGCAGATCGATTTCGCGCGCTTCCTCACGACGATTGAAAAGATCGATTCCGTCGTCGAGTGCCACCTGGTGTCGGGCGGGTACGACTATCTCGTCAAGTTCATCACCTCAGGGATCAGTGAATACCAAGCGATCATGGAGCGCCTCGTCGAAATGGATATTGGCATCGACAAATACTTCAGCTTTGTCGTGCTCAAGTCTCCTATCGTGAAGTCTCACCTACCCCTCGAGAGCATCTTCAACGGCTGAGGAACGATCTGGCCGCCGATCGCGAGCGCGGCGATCATCCTTTCATCGCCGCGCGGACGTCGCTGTCTTCGAGCGTCTGGTCGAGCGTGGTCCTTGTCCGTTCGATGATGCCGTCGATCTCCGCATCGGTGCAGCAGAGCGGCGGCGCATAACCTAGCACGCCCTGAGCAAAGGCGCGGATGACAAGTCCATTGTCCCAGGCGCGGTCGAAGATGCGACGTGCCGCGTCGGCTTCCGCCGGCAGGGGCGTCTTGCATTCCTTGTCGGTGACAAGCTCGATTGCGGCCAGCATGCCGCGACCACGGACGTCCCCGACAAGCGGATGATCGACAAGCGTCCGAAGCCCTTCCATCAGGCGGTGGCCGGCCTTACGGCCGTTTTCCAGCAAGCCGTTCTCGTAAAGGTCGAGGCATGCGAGCCCGACGGCTGCGCTGACGGGATGTGCGGAATAGGTGTAGCCGTGACCGACGGCCGTCTTGCCGGCGCCGTCAGCGATCGTGTTGTACACGCTATCAGACATGAGAACGGCCCCCATCGGCACATAGCCGGAGGTCAGTCCTTTTGCCGTCGTCATGAGATCGGGCACGATATCGTCCTCTTCACAGGCGAAAAGCGGACCGACCCGGCCAAAGCCGGTGATGACCTCGTCGGCAACGAACAGAATGTCGTGCGCCTTGCAAACGGCGTGCATCGCCTTCAGCCAGGACGGCGGCGGAACGAGGACGCCTCCTGACCCCTGTATCGGCTCGACATAGAAGGCAGCAATGCGGTCGGCGCCCAGCTCGGCGATCTTAGCCCGCAGGGCCGCAACCGATGCAGCAATGATAGCCTGAGGATGGGTACCGACAGGATTGCGATAGGCATAGTGCGACGGGATCTTGTGCTGCCAGCTATAAGGCACTCCGAAGCCCGTGTGAAAGGCGGGCAGCGCAGTCAGGCCGGAGCCCGTCGTTGACGATCCGTGATAGCCACACTCCACGGAAATGAACTGGTCCTTCTGTGGCGTACCCTTCGCATGATAGTAGTACCGGATGAACCGGATCGTGCTGTCGACGGCATCGGAGCCGCCCAGGGTGAAGTAGACATGGTTCAGATCGCCAGGCGCCAGTTCGGCGAGCCTCGCCGCCAACCTGATAGCCGGGTCGGAGCCCAACCCAAAATATCCCGTCGCGTATGGCAGTTCGCGCAGTTGCCTTGTGGCCGCTTCAATGATGCTGTCCTGGCCGTAGCCGGCATTGACACACCACAGACCCGCGAAGCCGTCGAGCAACTGACGTCCCGAGACATCCGTCAGCGTGGCGCCTTTGGCCGATTTCAGCACCCGCACGCCCGACTTCTCATGGCTGCGGTAGGATGAGACCGGGTGAATCAGATGCGCCCGATCGAGTTCAGTCAGCGAGTTGCTCAACATGTCGTCCTCCAGCTCGGCCGCGACGCTGTGCGGCCGCCCGATCTTTTCGGATGCAACGTACGGCGACGGAGACAGCAGTTGCTCGCATGCAGCGTATGGATGGAGGAAGTTTTGACTTTCATCGATGATCGCCGCGGGATTTTATGCCGGTGCTGAACGACGGCCCAGATGACGCCCATTCGACACGTCTGTGGGCGCAACTCTCTGCCAAAGCTCCGACCCAATACGAAACAATCTGCTCCGGGTCGCCGCGACAGCGGTGCTTTATCTGGTTGCTCGCTCGCTATGATGCTTGTCGTGCCGGCAAGCGGCGCATGAGGACTGAAAGGACGAGCGATGGCAACGTTTAGACCCAAGTACATCACCTTCGACTGCTATGGCACGCTGACGAATTTCGACATGGCCGGCGCCGCGACCCGTGTCTATGGCTCGGAGCTTTCGGCCGCGGCGATGGCAAAGCTCATCAAGGATTTTTCGGCCTACCGCCTGGATGAGGTTCTCGGCGCCTGGAAGCCGTACTTCGAGATCGTGCATAATGCGCTGGAGCGCGCCTGCAAACGCAACGGTATCGTCTTTCGGCCGGAGCATGCCCAGCGCATCAATGCAGAGATCCACACGTGGGGTCCACATGCCGACGTCCCGGCGGGACTGGCCAAGGTTGCCAGGGAGATTCCGCTGGTGATCCTGTCGAACTCCATGAAGAACCTCATCATGTCGAACGTTGAGAAACTCGGCGCTCCCTTCCACATGGTCATCACGGCGGAGGAGACCGGCGCGTACAAGCCGCACATGAAGGGCTTCGAGTATATGCTGGACAGGCTGGGCTGCGGCCCGGAGGACATTACCCACGTCTCCTCCTCCTTCCGCTACGACCTGATGACCGCCTACGACTTGGGCATCAAGAGCAAGGTCTGGGTGAACCGCGGTCACGAGCCCGCCAATCCCTTCTACGAATACACCGAGGTCGCTGGCATTGACGGGCTTGCTGCGGCAGTCGGACTGGAGCCCCTGCGCAAAAGCGCTTGAACGCATTCTTTTTGGTTCTCTCGCGGCGCTTCAGCTCTGCGAAAGCTTCAATAGAAATCGGTGCACAGTGCAGGAAAAAGGGGGCGGTTCGACCGCCCCCTTTCTTTTTTCTGCTGCCGATCCGATGGGCCGCTCAGTCCAGCCCGCCGACATGGAGCGCCTTGGTCTCGAGGTATTCTTCTATCCCCAGCTGCGCCCCCTCACGTCCGAGACCCGACTGCTTGACGCCGCCGAAAGGCGCAACCTCGGTCGAGATCAGGCCGGTATTCAGCCCGATCATGCCGAACTCCAGCGCCTCGGCAACACGCCACGAGCGCTTCAGATTTTCGGTGTAGAAATACGCGGCAAGGCCGAATGGCGTGCCGTTGGCAATCGCTATCGCCTCGTCCTCGGTCTCAAAGCGGAACAGCGGTGCGACCGGCCCGAAGGTCTCTTCTGAAGCCAGGAGCATCTCAGTCGTCGCCTCGCCGAGCACGAGAGGGCGGGCATATTGCCGACCTTCCGGCATCGCCTCGCTCTCCGAGATGATCTTCGCGCCTTTGTCCAGGGCGTCCCTGACATGCCGCTTGATCTTCTCGATCGCCGCCGCGTTGATCATCGGCCCGATTGTGACCCCCTCTTCCGTACCCGCACCGACCTTCATCTTCGCGACCAGACCGGCAAGCTTCTGTGCAAAGACGTCGTAAATGCCCGACTGCACGAGAATGCGATTGCAGCAAACGCACGTCTGGCCGCCATTGCGAAATTTAGACGCAATCGCGCCCTCGACGGCCCGATCGACATCGGCATCATCAAAGACGATGAACGGCGCGTTGCCGCCGAGCTCGAGGCTCAGCCGCTTGACGTTGTCAGCAGCACCTTTCATCAGCAACGCGCCGACGCGGGTCGATCCGGTAAAAGAGATCTTGCGGACAGTTTCGTTGGCCATCAGCTCCTTGCCGATGTCCGTCGGCATGCCCGTCACGATGTTAATCACGCCAGGTGGAATTCCCGCCCGCTCCGCCAGTACACCCATGGCAAGGGCTGAAAAGGGCGTGAATTCAGAGGGCTTGATGACCACGGTGCAGCCCGCGGCAAGCGCCGGTGCCACCTTACGCGTAATCATCGCGTTCGGAAAATTCCAGGGCGTGATGATCCCGCAGACGCCGACCGGTTCCTTCAGCACCAGAATGCGGCGATCGACGCTGGGCGCCGGGATCGTCGACCCGTTGATGCGACGAGTTTCTTCCGCAAACCATTTGACGAAGGATGCCCCATAGCGGATTTCTCCGAGCGATTCTGCAAGCGGCTTGCCTTGTTCCAGCGTTAGCAGAAGCCCCAAATCCTGCTCATGGCGCCGCATGAGCTCATACCAGCGCTCCAGCAGCACGGCACGCTCTGCATGAGCCTTGGTCTTCCACAGTTTGAACGCAGCGGCCGCGGCGTCGACCGCCGCCCTCGTCTCGTCTCGGCCCATGTCGGGGATGGTGCCGAGCACTGTCTGGCTCGCAGGATCGATAACTTCAACGGTGGCTTTCGTGCTCGCATCGCGCCAGTTGCCGCCGATCAGTGCTTGCTGGCGAAACAGATCCTTGTCCTTCAACGCAATCATGGCTTGCTCCTTGTCTTCGGCCCTCCCCGCCATCGCTGCCGGGATTTGCGATTGGCGAGACGATGCCGCCTCATGCGAGCAGTACAGGACCGCACGCCGCATTTTTCCTCGAGAATGAATTGTTTGGCGGCGTTGCATCCGGTCAGACGCGGCCCTGAAGGTCGAATATTCGGTGCGCCGTTTCCAGTGCGGCCCTCGGCACCGGCTCAGTCATAGTGGCAGACGTAGATCTTTCGCACCGTCTCGATCGTGCGCCAGATTCCGACGAAGCCGGGTTTCATCACAAAGCTGTCGCCGGCGCGGTACCTCCTGACCTCGCCATCCTTTTCCTCGATTTCGATGAGGCCCGAAAGGATGTGGCAGAACTCGAAGGTGGTGCCCTTGATGGAATGGGTCTCGCCCGGTGTCGCTTCCCAGACGCCGGTCAGCACCTTCTCGCCCTTCGAGGCATCCTGCGCCCAGGTCTTGAAGGATGGGCTACCCGAAATGAGCCGTTCCGGAGCGGGCACGGCCTGCTTTGGTTCGAAGTCCGGATTGGTGTCGATGGTGACCAGAAGTGACATGGCATCTTTCCTGTTAGTAGCCAAGCGTTCGATCGACGAGGCCGATCGGACTCTGTCCGGCGCGGTGGCGCCGGATGTTCGCTATGACCGATTGTGCCGCCGTATGCGGTTGTGTCACGGACGCGATATGCGGCGTGATGATCACCTTCGGATGGGACCAGAGCGCATGGCTCTGCGGCAGTGGCTCGGGATCGGTGACGTCGAGCATGGCTGCTGCCAGATGCCCGCTGTCGAGCGCCTCGATGAGTGCGCCCTGGTCAAGCTGCGGGCCGCGGCCTACATGCAGCAACCTTGCTCCCGCTGGCAAACGCGAGAAGAGCTTTGCGTTCAGGATGCCGCTCGTTTGCTCCGTCAGCGGGAGAAGACATACAAGGATATCCGTCCCTTGCAGAAATTCGCCAAGCTGGTCGTCGCCCTGAAAGCAGGCAACTCCCTCGACCGTTTTCTTGCTGCGGCTCCACGCAGCAAGGGGGAATCGAAACGGCTTCAGGCGATCGATTGCAGCTTGCGCCAGCCTGCCAAAGCCCAGGAAACCCACACGCCGATCGGTCGCCTGTTGCGTTGCCAAGGCCTGCCAAAGTCCCCTTCTCTGCTGCTCCCGATAGGCGAGCATCTCGCGATGCAGCGTCAACACGCCAAGGACGACGTATTCCTGCATCATGCGTTCGATGCCATCCTCGACCATGCGCACTAGCTTCACGTGATCCGGTATGGTCTCCGGCTTGAACTGATCGACCCCCGCACCGAGCGAAAACAGCACTTCCAGATTAGGAAAGCGCGAGACATCCTCGGGCACGTTCCAGGTCAGCAGGTATCGTATGCTTTCCGGGTCGATGGATTCGCTACAATGGTAGAATTTTAGATCAGGAAGCTCACGCGCAAACGCCTCGCGGAAGACCGCTCCTCTGGCCGCATCAGAATTGAAGAGAAAGGCCATCGATGCACCCGCCGTGTCACGCAGACAGTCGCCTACCGGGATCCTCGATCATTCTTGGGCATGAGGCGGCCTCCTTTGGCATTTCGCCGCCGACAAAAGCGAATTGCCTCGCAAGATCTTTTTTGACTCTCATGGTGGTCCGCTCTGTCTGCGCAATTTACGAATTTCGAGAGGGTAGCTGCAGGAAGGAGCTTTCCCTGCCGAATTGCGCTGCACGACAGCCTGAAGATTTCGAAAACTTGCCCTAAACAGGCGAAACCTGCTGAATATTCGTGCCATAATGCGGCGGAGCACGTCTGCTGTCCTATTGTGCTAGGGGATAAGAGGCAGGATGTCCCAGGGACTTGGCATCGTGGACTTGGCATCGTGCAAGAATGGATGAAGCTGAATGGGACGAACGGTACGCGTGAAGTCCTTTGAACTCGCTGCGAAGGACATCAACGAAGTCGATGTGAAACTGCTCCATGCGCTCTCAATTGGGGTCGGCTGGCCGCATCGGCCTAAGGATTGGAATTTCTTGCGTCGCGCAGGCCATGGCATCGTCGCGGTCGACGGCATCGGACGCGTCTTCGGCAGCGCGATGTGGTTCCCACATGGCCGCGAATTCGCGACGATTGGCTTGGTGATCACATCGCCTCGCACCCAGGCGCAAGGCACGGGGCGATGGCTTATGGAACAGGTCTTTGAGCGCTGCGGCGGTCGGAATCTGAGCCTCAACTCCACTGACGCCGCGTATCACCTCTATCTGTCGCTGGGCTTCACCAAAGAAGCCGTCGTATATCTTTGGCAGGGGGAGGTTGCATCATCTCTCCCGGCGGTGCCAGTTCTGGACGGCGAATTGCACTCGCTTTCAGCGGAGAATATTGAAGAGATAGCGGCACTGGATGAGCGCGCCTTCGGAACGAACCGCCAGAAGCTGCTTGCATTGCTTGCGGAGGGGGCGTCGATCTGCGTTCTGCGCCGCGGCGGCGAGACCGTCGGCTACTCCATGAACCGCGAATTTGGACGCGGTCATGTGATCGGCCCCATCGTCGCCAACAATGATTGTGACGCGATCCATCTCACGGCCGTGCATCTCAGGGATCTCGCCGGACGATTCGCCCGCGTGGATACGCGGGAACAGACGGGCCCCTTTGCCGACCTTCTTCAGCAAAGCGGCCTCGCAATGAGCGAAACTGTCACGACCATGTCCAAGGGACGGCGATTCCTCAACCGAAAGGAAAACGAGCCCTGGGTCTACGGATTGGCCGGTCACGCCCTGAGCTGAATCCGCTAAGCGAACTGCCCCATTGATGGCTACAGAATACCCATAGCGAGATACCGACATCTGGGATTGTTTCGCAGCCGTGCCGCGCGCCAACAAGCTACTGACTTGTCCCAGCAGGCACGGGCAACAATTTCCTCGGCCGCGCCGTATCGCGGACGATCGTCATTCGGCTTTAGCGCACGCATTCGGCCCGAACTGGCGCATGCCTTCGAGCTGTCCCCCGTCGATCCATGGCGCGCGGGACTCGCTATTGCAGGCGATCGAAGCTAGCCGGGCACCCGCCCACCGAAGAGCGCATTGATCTGATCAGTTTCGAAGCGGCGAAGCGATCCCGTGGAAGGGTACGTCGATGGCATGACCGAGCGCCTCATGACAGACGCGAGCCGTTACGTGATCCGAACCCAGGTGCCTTTGCATGCCGAAGACTTTACAGCAGCATCGATGAACTTCACGCCCGCCAGGCCATCCTCAACGGTCGGGAAGATGACTTCGGCATCGGGCTTCTCACCGGTTCTTGCGCCGCGAATGGCGCGCGCTGCCTCGGCATAAATGGTTGCGAAACCTTCAAGGTAGCCTTCGGGATGACCGGCGGGGATGCGGGTGACGCGGGCCGCTTCGCCAAAGGCACCGGCGCCGCCGCGGGTCAGCAGCTGCCTAGGCCGGCCGTAAGCCGTGAACCAGAGCTGGTTCGGATTCTCCTGCGCCCATTCGAGGCCGCCCTTGCTGCCGTAGACGCGCAGCGTGAGGCCATTCTCGTTGCCGACGGCGACCTGGCTCGCCCACAACATGCCCTTGGCGCCGCCTTTCCACTTCAGGAGTATCTGGACATCATCATCGAGGCGCCGGCCCTCGACGAAGGTCGACAGTTGGGCGAGCAGTTCGTCGAGCTCGAGGCCGGTGACGAAGCAGGCAAGATTATAGGCGTGGGTGCCGATGTCGCCGATGCATCCGCCGGCGCCGGACCGGGCCGGGTCCGTGCGCCATGCCGCCTGTTTGTGGCTGCTTGCCTCCAATCGCTCCGTCAGCCAGTCCTGGAGATATTCGGCCTGGACCAGCCGGATCTCGCCGAGCTCCCCGTTCAGGATCATGGCCCGGGCCTGCCGGACCATGGGATAGCCCGTGTAGTTGTGCGTCACCACGAACACCCTGCCCGTCTTCCTGACCAAGGCCACCAGCTCCTCGGCCTCTGCGACGGTCGTCGCCAGTGGCTTGTCGCAAATGACGTGAATTCCGGCTTCCAGGAACACCTTCGCGACCGGACTGTGCACGTGGTTGGGCGTCACGATCGAGACCGCCTCGATGCCGTCCGCTCGGGCAGCTTCCGCCTTGGCCATCTCCTCGAAGGAGCCGTAGGCGCGGTCGTCGGCGATGCCGAGCTCCTTCGCGGAGGCTTTGGCCCGGATCGGATCCGAGGCGAGCGCACCGGCCACGAGCTCGAACTGGTCGTCGATGCGAGCGGCGATGCGATGGACTGCGCCGATGAAGGCTCCCTGGCCGCCGCCGACCATGCCGAGCCGGATGCGACCGCGATGGCCGGCTTCGTTGCTTGCTTCGATCGTCATTTCGTCTCCTCCCTCAGGAGATGCCGAGCATCTTGCGGTTCGCGGCGTCGTCGGTGCCGGCGCCTGCAAAATCGTCGAAGGCCTTCTCGGTGACGCGGATGATGTGGCTCTTGATGAACTCGGCACCTTCGCGCGCGCCTTGCTCGGGATGCTTCAGCGCACATTCCCATTCCAGCACCGCCCAGCTGTCGTAATCGTATTGCGTGAGCTTGGAGAAGATGGCGCCGAAATCGACCTGACCGTCGCCGAGCGATCGAAAGCGGCCGGCACGGTCGGCCCAACTCTGGAACCCGCCATAGACGCCCTGGCGGCCGGTCGGATTGAACTCGGCATCCTTGACGTGGAATGCCTTGATGCGCTGGTGGTAGATGTCGATGTAGTCGAGATAGTCGAGCTGCTGCAGCACGAAGTGCGAGGGGTCGTAGAGCAGGTTCGCGCGCTTGTGACCGTTCACCCGCTCGAGAAACATCTCATAGGAGATGCCGTCGTGAAGGTCCTCGCCCGGGTGGATCTCATAGGCGAGGTCGACGCCGTGCTCATCAGCAAAATCGAGGATCGGCCGCCAGCGCCTGGCGAGCTCGTCGAAAGCGGTCTCGACGAGACCGGCCGGACGCTGCGGCCAGGGATAGACATAGGGCCATGCAAGTGCACCGGAGAAGGTCGCTTGCGCCGTGATTCCAAGTCGCCTGGACGCCAGGATCGCGCGCTTGACCTGGTCGACGGCCCATTCCGTGCGGGCCTTGGCGTTGCCGCGCACCTCCGGCACGGCGAAGCCGTCGAATGCCGCGTCATAGGCCGGGTGAACGGCAACGAGCTGACCCTGCAAATGCGTCGAGAGCTCGGTGATCGCAAGCCCGTGTCGGGCCGCGATCCCCTTCACCTCGTCGGCATAGTCCTGCGATTCCGAGGCCATCTTCAGGTCGAAGAACCGCCCATCCCAGCTCGGGATCTGGACCCCCGCGTAGCCGAGCGAAGCCGCCCATTCGCAGATCTTGTCGAAGGAGTTGAACGGCGCCGCGTCGGCCGCGAACTGGGCGAGGAATATCGCCGGTCCCTTGATCATCTTCATCGAATGCTTCCTTATACGCGGGGTACGCCAGACGGCGCAGCCGCTGAGTTCCTTATCCCCCCAAACGCTTCTCCCCGCGCTTGTTTCCAGACGAGATCTTCGAACTTACCCGCTTCGAACATTACCCACGGGGCTGACGCGTCCCGCCTCACGGCGTTTCGGCGCCCCACATTGCCACCGTAAATTATCGTGTCTCACTGCAGGGGTGCAGTCCAGTGCACTCGATATCTCGACTGCACCCGCAGTCTCAAAGATTAGGTGCGGTCCACCGGACTTGATGATGTGATCCGCTTTTGCATCGCTCGAACTCTTCACCCACTCCCCCTCGACGATCCCCCTTCCCGGCCCACCCACCATATTTCGGATAGGCCCTGCCGATCGGCAGCGCCGTCGGCGCACCGGCTTCCGCGGCATGACAGAGCGCGTTCCAGCGAACGGCTCGCCGAACCTTGTCGATATCCCGTCGCTCATAACGGTCTGGTTGCAGGTTCTGGTCCTGCCGGGCCCACCAGCCTTCGCTCGCTTCGCGAGCTTCGGCTCGGCAAGCCAGCGTCGCGATCTCCCAGCGAAGCGAACGAAGGCTGTCACGCCGAAGCCCGCAGGGCGAAGGCGGACTGGATGTGGCGAAATGCGTTGCCGAAGGTCCGCCGCTTCGGCTCGATGACGATGAGTTTTGTGCACTATCACCGTGATCCCTGCCGATCATTTCGCTCGCCACGCTCTCCTTCAACAGGACGAGGCGAGGCGCCCCCAATGTGCTATCCTCGGCGCCGAAACCAGCACCGGAGACGACCCATGCCGATCAGCGTCAAGCAAATGCTCGAAGCCGCCAACGCGGCGGTGCCCAAGATCACGTCGGACGAGGCCGCCGAGATGATCCGAAGCGGTAACACGCTGGTCGTTGATGTTCGCGACGCGCCGGAGGTCGCCGCCAGCGGCAAGATCGCAGGCGCCGTGAATGTCTCGCGCGGGATGCTGGAGTTTCGCGCGGATCCGGAGCTGCCCTCCCACGACAAGGCGTTCGACAAGAGCAAGACTGTCATTCTTTACTGCGCGTCCGGCGGCCGATCGGCGCTGGCCGGCAAGTTGCTGAAGGATCTGGGCTACGACAAGGTCTACAACCTCGGCGGCTTCAAGGACTGGACGGGCGCCGTCGAGAAATAGCGAAGCAAGAGACACAGTTCCGGATCGTTGGGGCGGCCCGCTTCGGCCTGCCGATCGGCGCTTCATCCCGGCTGCAACAATCAGCCCTCGTTCGTGTTGTCCCAGATGACACAGCGAGGCGCGCCATGACCAAGATGACCGGCAAGGAAACCGAACTGACACCTGACGACTTCCCGCTCGAAGCCGACAAGGACAAGCTTAGGACTCACAAGGGCGAGCCGGTGGCCTCGGCCGAGTCGGAGCAGATCGCCGATGAACTGGCCGAACGGCTCAACGAGCAGGCGCACCGGGAGGAGCAGGACCGCTGGTCGGCGTGAAGCGCCGGCGGTGGATCAGGCGGAACGCGGCGTGGAGCCGGGCTGCGCGCCTGGCTCATTCAGCAGCCTGCCGGTGGTGCTGTTGACGAAATGCAGCGACATGCAGGCCGGACACCTCACGGGCACATAGCTGTCCGCCGGCCCGGCCCCTTCGGGCCGTTCGTCGTCGAACCGATGCTCGACGTTCGTGCCGGTGCGCGGGCACCTGAAGAGGATCTGGCGCTGCATGCTTCTCTCATGCTCCGAAATCCCCGCCGGCGAAATTGCGGACGATCCCTTACGGGCCTTTCCCAGGTTTGCGATGGGTCAAGGCGAACCGCCTGCCCGCCGCTATGCTGTGTCTGGCATCGGGCGCGCTATCCGGTGCCGCACGAAGCGGAGCCCGGACTCCTAGGCACTCCGGGCGCCGCTTCGAAGACAGGGTGCAAGCGACCGCGCTCAGGGGGCCGGCTCCGCAAGGAGAGGCTCCGCCGGCAGGTTCGATGGAACGAAGGCCGGTACCGCGGGTTGGATGGCCCAGCCGTTTGGATGGCCCAGCCCTGGACAGACCATGCAATCGGCCTCGGTGCCCCCCTGGAAGCTCTCCTCGGAAGCCGGGGCTGATTGATTTCGCCCGGCCGGCCCGACACCAAATCGCGCCGCCGGCAACAGGCCACCATCGGGAGCGCCTCGACCGGGAGAGCAGCCATGATGCCCGCCAACCTCGACGATCTCTCTGCGGCCGTGCGCTATGCGCTCGAGACGACGCGCGCGACCACAGTCTGCCCCTTCCACAGCGAGGTGATCATCCGCGTCGGCGACGACGCCGCCGAGAGCCATGCTTACGAACGCGCCAAGCGAATCCTGAAGAGCGACGGGACGCCGTTCGAGGCAGACGCCCTCAGGGACGAAATCGGCCAGCAACTCGCAGTCGCCGCGGACGGCCGATGCCCGAGATGCGACCGGGCCGATCCGGCCAGCTAAAGCGCGCCGCACTGCCCTTTCCGCCGTTCAGGAAGCCGCTCGCCTGGAGGCGTTTTTGCTTGGCCGGGAGGACACGAGGCTCCGCGGCCGCCCGATCAGATATCCTTGCATCTCGTCGCAGCCTTCCTGCATCAGCAGCGACATCTGTTTCTCCGTCTCGATACCTTCGGCAAGGACCGGCACCCCGAGCCCGTGGGCGAGGCCGATCACGGCCCTGACGATGGCGAGCGAGCGATCGCTCTGGCCGAGCGAGGCGACGAAGGAGCGGTCGATCTTGATGCGGTCCAGTGGAAACGCTTCGAGATATGACAGCGACGAGTATCCCGTTCCGAAATCGTCGAGGGCGATCAGGATGCCGAGTGCCTTGAGCGACTGCATGGTCCGCTTGGCGCGCGGCATGTCCTCGATCAGGACGCCTTCGGTGATCTCGAGCTCGAGCCGCGCGGCCGGAAGCCCGCTGTCGCGCAGCGACCGGCGGACCTGCCGGTCGAGGTTTTCCCGGCGGAACTGGGCCGCCGAGACGTTGACGGCCACCCGCAGCGGCTGATCCCATGATGCCGCTTCCCTGCACGCCTCCTTCAGGACCCAATCATCGATCTGCGCGATGGAGCCGCTTCGCTCCGCGATCGGAATGAACTCGCCCGGCGGGATGATCCCGCGCACCGGATGCCGCCAGCGCACCAGTGCCTCGTAGGCCATCACCGTGCCATCGCGATGCTGCTGCGGCTGGTACTCCAGATAGAGTTCACCCCGCTCCACCGCGGCCAGCAAATCGTGCTCCAGCTCGCGGCGGTCGCGCAATTGCTGGTCCATCGCGCTGGTGAACAGGCGGATGGCTCCCCTGCCCTCATGCTTGGCGCGATAGAGGGCGGCATCCGCGTTCGCCAGCAGTGCAACGGAATCGCCGGCATCTCTCGGATATAGCGCGACGCCGACGCAGAGATCGATCTTCAGGGCATGGCCGTCGACCTCGATCGGCTGCTCGAACTGGGCCCGCATCCTGGTGGCGAGCAGCTCCGCGGTTGCCGGCAGCGGCGCTTGATCGATGATGCCGATGAATTCGTCGCCGCCGACGCGCGCCACGTAGGATCCTTGCGAAACCTCCTGCAGGCGCCTTGCGGCCTCGCGCAGCACGGCGTCGCCGACGGCGTGACCGAAGCGGTCGTTGATCGCCTTGAAATGGTCGAGATCGATGCAGAGCACGGCGAAGGCGCTACCGGTGATCTCGGCGCGTTCGATCGCGGCGGAGAGATGTTGGCCCAAGGCGGCCCTGTTGGGCAGCTCCGTGAGCGCGTCGTGACCGGCGAGATAGCTCACCCTCTGCTGAGCCCTGTTCCGTTCCGTCACGTCGAAGCCGACGCAGACATGGGCCGACCGCCCGTCATAGACCAGCGGCCGGGATTCGATCACGACCTCGATCACCTCGCCGTCGGCCGTCCTGTGCAACTCGCAGTCGCATTCGGCCGCCGCCTGCTGCTCCGCAGAGGCGAGCTGATGCTCGGACATGGCGAGGAGATCCTGGCGGGAATAGCCGTAATGCCTGCACATCGCACCATTTACGGCGATGAGCCGACGCGTCTTCGCATCGACCACCCACATCGGAAGCGGGTTCTCTTCAAAGAGGAGGCGGAAGGAGGCTTCGCGGCGCTTGAGGTCGGTGATGTCGATCCGGACCCCGATGCTTCCTCCGTCGCTGGTGTGTCTTTCCTCGACGCGAACCCAGCGGTCACCCGCCAGATGCTGCTCGTGCGAGTGTTGGGGCAGCGCATGGTGGGCGAGGCGCTCGGTAAGCCACTCCTCCTCCCGCCCCGCGGCGTCCGGATATTGTCCCCCGGCCAATCCGGTTCGAAGAATGGTTTCGAACGGCGTGCCGGCGGCAAGTGCATCCCGGCTGGCCGCGTAGAACTCGGCGTATTGACGATTCCAGAGAACCAGACGGTCGTCCTTGTCGAAGACGGCAAGTCCTTCGGGAACCACATCGAGCGCTTCGGTCAGATGGGTGTGCGCGGCGCGCGCGGCAGCTTCGGCCTGCTCGGCCGCGCTCTTGGCTTCCGCCAGCGCTCTCTCGGTGCGATGGCGCTCCGTGATGTCCTCGTGGGTTGCGACCCAGCCCTTCTCTCCCATCGGGCGATGCCGGATCCGCACGATCCGCCCGTTGGTGAGCTCCACGGTCGTATCCGAGTTCTCGGCGCTCACCGGAGCGCTGTTGCGCCAGGCCAGATAATCCTGCTTCGACATCTTCGGGGCGCTGCCGGCCGAATAGCGGAGATCGACGATCTCGTTCAGCTTCATGCCCGGCCGGACCAGTTTCGGGTCGAGATCGTAGACCTCGAGATACTGCCGGTTGCAGACGATCAGGCGCTGATCGGCATCGAAGAAGCAGAGCCCCTGGGACATGTTGTTGAGCGCCCTGTCGAAGCGCTCCGCGAACGCGGTCGCGGTCTGCTCTGCGGCCCGGGCGCGATCGCCTTCCTCGGACAGCCGTCCGTGGGTCTCGACCAGCTTCACGAAGGAGCGGAAATTGGTGTTGATCATCCGGGCGAGCAGGACGAGCAGCGCCAGCAGATTGATCCCGACCGAGACCAGCATCCCATCGCCGGACAGCAGCAGGAGCGTCGCGATCGGTGCGCCGGCAATCAGCATCGTCAGCCGGGACGACGGCGGGAAGCTGCCGAGGCAGTAGGCAGTCCCGACGCAGCCCATGAAGAGCAGCAGGGAGACCGACACACGCAGACCGGGATCGACCACCATGAACAGCGCCAGGATCCAGATCACGAAGCTGGAGCTGAGCACCACCGTGGCGAGACGAACCCTTGCGAGCTCTCGGTAGGCCTCCTCGGCGGTGAAATCGGCCTTCTTCAGCCGCAGCCACTGCGCCAGCCGAAACAGACAGGCCGCCAGGAGAGCGGCTGGCAAGGCAAATCGCAGCCATGCCGAGACCGTGTTCGGAAGAAGCAGTCCAACGCTGATACTGTTGACCAGAAGCGCGGCATAGAGAACCGGCACCTGCTTGCGGAGCACGCGGAACTGCTCGACGAGCAACGAGCGGCCGAGCGGATCGGTCGTATCGCCCACCGAGAAAAAATCACGAAGCCGCGCGAAGAAGCCCATCAATGTCGCCCCACCCATGCGAAGGCTAGGGCAGAGAGGCGAAGGACCCGTAAAGGCGCTTGGTGTCCTCGACCTTAACGCCGCTGCTGCAATTGTCGGAGGAAAGGGAATCGCCGCAGTTCCCAACCGGGAACAGGCCGAGCTTGGTCCTGATCATTGCTCTGGCACTCGCCATCGGCCCGTGTGCGCGGCGATGCAGCGCGGCCGTTATTCGAAGTTACGTCTCCCTGGGTCGAACGCGTATTTCACTTCAATATTGCGTTCCGCGTCGCGCGAAGAATGTCGTCCGACAGCTTGGGATCGTTCACCGCGCGGGCGAGCACGAGAGCGCCGACCAGGGCGGCGGTCGCTACGATCGCCTGGTCGTCGCGCTGCCGCGGCTTCAAGCCGGACGGCAGGCGGCTGCTCAGCAGCGCGATCACGCCTCGCAAGCCGGCGGTGAAACGCTCCTTCACGCCGCTGCTTTGGCGTGACACCTCGCACGCCAGCGCCGCAAAGGGGCAGCCGCTGGCGGGAGCGTCGCGATGCGCCGGCGAGAGGTATTCCGACACGTAGTCGTCGAGGGCGAAGCCCTCGGACAATTCCTTTCCCTTGGCGCTGATCGCATGGGCGACCGCTTCCTCGACCAGCCGCTCCTTGGAGCCGAACTGACTGTACAGGCTGCCGTGAGTCATCCCGGCCGCCTCGGCGAGGGCGTCGACACCGACGCCGGCGATGCCGCGCTC
Organism: Bradyrhizobium frederickii; assembly: GCF_004570865.1. GTDB lineage: Bacteria > Pseudomonadota > Alphaproteobacteria > Rhizobiales > Xanthobacteraceae > Bradyrhizobium > Bradyrhizobium frederickii. Next base: position 74,018 of record NZ_SPQS01000011.1, on the reverse strand, counting down.
CCGCATCAAGCGGGAGGCGGCATTGAGAATGCGCTCGCGGTTCTGGGCGGCCTGTTCCTTCGAAACGCGCATCAGACTGGTCCTCGGGCCTCGGGCCCTTGACAATTATCATTACGATCGTCATGTATATCATTAGTTACGATCGTAATCAAAACATTTCGCATCCAGTGGCCGCGTCGGAGACCAGCCCATGAACAAGATAAAACCCCAGGTCGCGCTCGTGACCGGCGCCTCGTCCGGGATCGGCGAAGCCACGGCGGCGCGGCTCGCGCAGGCCGGCTACAAGGTCTACGGCACCAGCAGACGGGGGGCACAGGTCCGCAACCAAGCGTTCGAGATGCTGGCCCTCGACGTCACCCGCGACGAGTCGGTGGAAGCCGCCGTCAGCGAGCTGATGCGGCGCGAGGGCGGCATCCACCTGCTGGTGAACAATGCCGGTTTCGGCGTCGCTCCTGCCGGCGCGGAAGAGAGCTCGATCGAGCAGGCACGAGCGATCTTCGAGACGAACTTCTTCGGACTGGTCCGGATGACGCGCGCCGTCGTTCCGCACATGCGCCAGCAGGGCCATGGGCGCATCGTCAACATCGGTTCGGTGCTTGGTTTTCTGCCGATGCCTTATGGCGCGCTCTATGCCGCGACCAAGCACGCGGTGGCCGGCTATTCGGAATCGCTCGACCATGAGCTGCGCACGAGGGGCATCCGGGTCTCGGTCGTCGAGCCCGCCTACACCAAGACGCCATTCGATGCGAACTTCATGGAGCCCGACGCCAGGCTCGACGCCTATCACGAGGCGCGCACCGGCGTGACCAGGCGGGTAAATGAGGTGATGGCGACGGCCGAACAGCCCGGCGTCGTGGCCGAGACCGTGCTGGAGGCGGCGAGCGCAGCGCGGCCAAAACTCCGATATTCCGCCGGCAAGCTGGCGAAGCGCCTGCGATTGCTTCGCCGATTTGCGCCTGCGAGCCTGGTGGATGCCGGGCTTCGAAAAGACCTGCGGCTCGATATGCCGGCGGCAGGGCCCACCCGCACCGCCCGGGCTTTCTGACGGCGACAACCGGCACCGGCAGCCCGCGGCTCTGCGAGCGCGAAGAACATTTCGGCCGAGAGGAAAACATGAAAGCTCTGATCTTCAAGCGATACGGCAAGCCCGATCAGGTGGAGCTGGCCGACATCGCCCGGCCGAAGCCCGCACCGAACGAAATTCTGGTCGAGGTTCACGCCGCGGGCCTGAACCCGATCGACAATATGATCCCGAAGGGAACATTCAAGCCCATCCTCAAGTTCGATCTGCCTGCCACGCTCGGCAGTGACCTCGCAGGCGTGGTCGTCGAGGTGGGAAGCCGCGTGACCCGCTTCAAGCCGGGTGACGCCGTCTTCGCCAGCATCTTCGACCTCGGCACCGGCGCACTCGCCGAGTTCGCGCGCGTGCCGGAGAATGCCGCAGCGCTCAAGCCGGCAAACCTCGACTTCGTGCAGGCGGCCTCGATCCCGATGGTCGGCCTGACGTCCTGGCAGGCGCTCAAGGAGAGGATCGGCCTCACGCCCGGGCAGAAGGTGTTCATCCCCGCGGGCGCCGGCGGCATTGGTACTTTTGCGATCCAGCTCGCGAAACATCTCGGAGCGAAAGTCGGGACGACGACCAGCACCGGAAATGTCGACCTGGTGCGCAGCCTCGGAGCTGACGAGGTGATCGACTACAAGAGACAGCCATTCGAGGACGTGCTGCGCGGTTACGACGCCGTGCTTGGGACGGTCAGGGGCGATACGATCGAGAGGTCGCTTCGGATTCTGAAGCCGGGCAGCAGGATTGCCTCGCTCGTCGGCCCGCCGGACGCCGCGTTCGCGCGCGGACGGGGGATGAATGTCTTCATGGTGCTGCTGTTCGGCTTGCTGAGCCGGAAGATCATTCGCAAGGCCCGCAAGGCTGGCGCGACATATTCGTTCCTGTTCGTGCATCCCGACGGCGGGCAACTCGCCGAGATCGGCGCGCTTCTCGCAGCCGAGCGCATCCGGCCGGTGGTCGACAAGGTCTTTCCGTTCGACCAGGCAAAACAGGCGCTTGCCTATCTCGAAAAGGGACGAGCCAAGGGAAAGGTCGTGGTGCAGATGAGGTGACGGCGGCGGCCCTCACCCCTCGACCCGCCACAGCCTCCACCGTTCCGGCACGCCCTTGAGCCGGTGCACGCCGTGATCCTTCAGGCTGACCGCAGACTGCATCTTCATCAGCTCCCTGACCGCGCTCGACACCAGCACCTCGCCGGGGCGCGCCTTCGCCGCGACGCGGGTGCAGATGTGAAAGGCAAGGCCGACCATCTCGCCGCCGCTGATGGTGTATTCGCCGGCGTGCAAGCCGATCCGGATCTCGAGGCCCAGCGTGCGCATGGCCTTCTGAATAGCGGTCGCGCACGCGATGCCGGCGTCCGGTTTCCTGAACGTGGCCAGCACGCCGTCACCCGTCGTCACGACTTCCTTGCCGCGCGAGCTCTTCAATTCCTTGCGCACGGCGGCATAATAGTGGCCCATGATCTTGGTCCAGCGCGCATCGCCGAGCTTGGCGGCTTTTGCGGTGGAGCCGACGATGTCGACGATCAGGATCGTGGCCAGCGCTTGCTTGAGCTCGGCGCCGCGTTCGGCTGATCGGCGCCGGGGCGCGATCGGCCCAGTCAGCGGTTCGTAGCGATGATTGCGGCGCCGGGCGATCGCTGCCTTGGTGTAGTCCTGGGCGCGCTGCGCCGTGCCGCAGCGTATCGTCTTCTCCTGCGGCACCCGCGCCCAGTAGACCCTTCGCCCATCGCCGGCGCCATGAACCTCCACGGCGCCCCACTTCAGGAAGACCGCCGAACCAACCCGCCGGACACACCACGCCTTCGACGTGTACCCCGATACGTTCGACTGATGGACTCCGATGCGAAGAAATTTGGGCATGTGTACAGCTGATCGCAGGACCATGGGCTGGCCGCGGCGAAGCGTAGTTGCACATTCCCGCGTTTGCAACAGACGAGCCTCGGTTCGGAAGCTCGCCTTCGGCCGCGGCTTGTATCGCCCGGCATGCCAGCCTCAGCCGTGATACGCAAACAGCTCGATCGGATCGCTGAAGCCACGCACCTCGTGCTTGCCGACGTGCTCCAGCTCGAACTTCGGCTGCACCAGCTCCGCAAAGTCGCGCGACAGCAGCACCTTCCGTCCCAATTGCTTGGTCAGCGCTTCGAGGCGCGAGGCCATGTTGACGGCGGGGCCGATCACCGTGAAGTCGAGCCGGCTGGCCGATCCGATATTGCCGTACATGACGTCGCCGACATGGACGCCGATGCCGTAGTTCAGCGGCGCGCGGTCGGTCGCGTTGTTCCGCTCGTTCAGGGCGGCCATGGCCAGACGGGCTTCGGTGACGGCATGGAGCAGGTTTGCGCAGGCGTTGGGATCTTGAAGCGGAAAGATGGCGAGCAGGCCGTCGCCGATGAATTTCAGGATCTCGCCGCCGTGTCGCGCGATCGGCTCCGACATCGCGTCGAAATAATCGTTGAGCAGATCGATAACGTCGTCGCGCGGCCAGTTGTCGGAAATCTTGGTGAAATCCCTGAGATCGCAAATCATGATCGCGGCGCGCACCGTCGTGCCGGTGCCGCGCCGGGTGGCGCCGGCCAGGATGAGCTCGCCGGCATGGGAGCCGACATAGGTCTCCAGCAGGGTGCGCGCCAGGCGGTTCTTGATACGGATCTCGCTGACCAGCGCCAGCACCGGCAGGAGCTTCTTGAGGGCGGCGATATGCGCCGGGTCGAAACCGCCGGGCCGGTCGGTCGCGAAGGTGACGATGTGGCGCTTGCCGAGCGTGTGGTACAGCGGCCAGGCGATGTAGTCGGTCAAGCCGTTGGCTCGCATCTCGTCGTAGAGAGCGTGCTTGCGGCCGAGCGCGGGATCGCGCTCGAGATTCTCGCGCAGCTCGGCGGCTCCCTCATGGATCTCGTTGGCAGGACTTCCGATGTACTCGGACCGCTCGCGAACGTCGTAGTCGACCCGCGCGATCTCGGCCCCCTTCATGCCGTCGGACCAAATCATGCGGGCGCCGAGCCATTGCGGATGATTGATTTGGACGTGAAGCGTCGCCCGCTTGAGCGGAATGCCGGCCTGCTGGAGGCGGATGCACATCTGCGCAAAAATGTCGTCGATGAAGCGCTCGTCGCGCGTGCCGTTGGTCAGCCAGTCCACGACACCGTCGGCTTGCGTGGGGGCATTGTCGGTCGGTACGTTCATATCCTGCCCCTTTCAGCTGTGGCCTGCATCAGGGCAGATATCGTGCCCCGGCTTCGCCGCGTCAACCTGGCCAGTTGCATGGATTGTGCGCATCGGGCTGTCGGAGCCGATGCCGCCTAGCCGAGAAGCCGGACCGAGCCCAGCACCGCCAGCCCCGACACCAGCGCGAGCTGCGAGACCGCGGCGAGCTCCACCTTCAGCGTGTCTTCGTGCGAAAGTGAAAATTCCTCGCCATCGAGGCGGATGCGGCAATCGCCGTGCGCGGCGTAGACCAGATGCGTGCCGGCGGCGAGCCGCCTCTCGCCGGGCTCCCTGAGCGCCACGAGCTCGATCTCCGCCGCACCGCGCCGGGCCATCAGGTTCACGACCTCGACCGGGCCTTGTTCGAGCGCGGTCACGATCTCCATCTCGCCGGTGAAGCGCACCGTCGTAAAAGGTTCACGCTCGTCGAACTCCTGCGTCGGCGACTTCAGCACCAGCCCGCGCCCATTGACGACCATCTGGAGCCGGTCGATGCCGGGCATATGCGAGAACGGGCCGGGTGCCACGATCGGCGTGCTGGCAAAGCGCCACAGCAGGCTGCTCCAATCCCTCGCCGCCGCGTCGGCGCGCCAGGCGCCCGCAATGTCGGTGAAGATGCCGCCGCCGTTCTTCCAGGGCGAGCGGGTGTAGTCTTCGGGTCTAAGCAATGTCGCCTTCATGGGAGAGTCTCGGTGCGATGAAGGGACGGAGCGTGTTCGCGCGCGTCAAGGAGCGGTTCGGCCTCCTTGCGCACCAAGTCCAGATGCGTGAACAGCGAGACGTGGCCGCCGTCGGGGAGCGCCAGCAGCTTCGCCTGCGGGATGGCCCGGCAGACGTTCTCGGCATGCGAGAACGGCACGACATTGTCCGCGCGTCCGTGCACGACCAGAGTGGGCGCCGAGATCGATCCCGCGGGCAAGCGTTCCAGCGCGGCAAACTGCGCGATGTCGTTGACGGTCCCCGGCAGCCGGGCGGACAGATGCTCGAACACACTCGACTGCAAGGCGCGCAACAGCGGACCGGCCTCGGGATGGCGAAGGGTGCGTTCGCGCATGGCCTCATCGGGAATGGCGCGGCGGGCGCCGGCCTGCGGATTGCGTTCAGCCCGCCACTTCAGCAAGCGAGGCAGTCCGGGAAGGCGCGCAAGGTGGCGCATCAGGCGCAGGCGCGCTTCTACCTCCGGCGGCGTTTGCAATTGTCGGGTGCAGGCCGATACCAGCACGAGCGAGCGGCAGCGCGAGGGGTGCCGTGCTGCGAATTGCAGCGCCGAGGGACCGCCGGCGGAAACCGCGACCACCGCCGCGTTCGCAATCCCGAGCGCGTCGAGCAGCGCTCCATAGACATCAGCCTGTTCGTCGGGCGAGGCGCCGAGCGCGAGGCGCGAGCCGAGATAGCCCGGGCGGGACACGGCCACCACCCGCTTGTCTCTGAGCGTCATGGCGAGGGCGCGCGCCAGCAGCCACGACTGGTCGTGGCCGCCCATGCCGCCATGGATGGCCAGGATGGCAGCCCCCTCGCCCGCGATTGCGCATTGGACTGTCCCGCGGGAGGTCTGCACCCAAACCGGAGCAGGCCCGGCGAGAGCCAATACGTCAGGACTTGCGGTCATGGCGCAGCCTCCGGTCGGCCGGATGCGTTGGCTTTGAGATGTCGCAGGAGCGCGGCCGCCTCCATCGGAGGCCGACGCTCGATCCTGCGATACGCTCGCCCATCGGCGGTGCGAGCGACCAGACCGTGATCGCATAGCGCGCGGCGGAGCAAGGCATCGTCGGCAAAAGCGTGCTGACGATTCAACAGCGTCTTCACTTCCGCCTCGGCCAGACTGCACCGCGGCGGGAAGCCGGCCCACAACACCCAGAGGCTCAGCTGCTGCAAATTGTGACGGGCCGGCCAACGCAGCAGCCTGCCGTGATCGTCGAAATGGCGCGCCGCGCGCTGCACGCGTTTCAGATCGACCGCATCGGCTCGGGGCGCGGGACTGCCGCGGTCGTCCACGGGCTTGCCGACCGCACCTGCCCGGAAGTGCTGGTAGTTCTTATGTCCCGTCGCACGCGCAAGAATGTTGAGCAGCTCGACGTGCCCGGGTGGCGACGTCCGCTCCAGAAGCTGGGCGCGCACGGATTTCGCGAGCGCGGAGATGTCGCCCGCAACAAAGGCAATGGGAGTTCTGGCCATGACCAATCCTCAAAGTGCCGATCCGGATAGGATTGTCGGAGGTCACCGGCTTACGACGCGGCACGAGGTTTGGTGTCGGTTCGATTGAGCCTTGCAGGTTTAGCTTCCCTCGCGGGACGGTGACGCCTGGGTGAACTGCAGACCCATGCAATCCTTACTATAGACGCCCGGCGGGCTCAAGTGCCTGATGTGAGGTGCGTATCGCGTGATTGGAGCGCCAGCGTCATGGATTCCGACGCCGCTATTTCGTCGCCAATGTCGCCACGGCCCGCCAGGCGGCACCGGGCGCGGCCGATGCGAGCTGCCGGCAGCGGTCGCGCATCAGCTCGGCGGGACGATCGTGGCGGCGCCGTTTCAACACGGCCTCGAAATCGGCCAGCGCATCGGTGAACCGCCGCGCGCGATAGGCGGCAAGGCCGCGCTCGTAATCCGCGATCCAGCCGATCGCCCCGCCGTCGACGGCCTCTTCGTCCACCATCCCGATCAATTCGTGGACCAACAGTCCCTCCTCCCGGCCGTAGACCGCGATGCTGTCGACCTCGCGCGTGATGACGGCGCCGCGCGCCAGACGTGCGGTCGTCTCGCCGATCAGGATCTGCGTGCCATAGGATTTGTTGGCGCCTTCGAGCCGGCTGGCGACGTTCACGGCATCGCCGATCACGGTGTAGTTCAGCCGCAGCTCCGAGCCGATATTGCCGACCAGCATGCGACCCGAATTGATGCCGATCCGGATCTCGAGCGGCTGGCCGAGATCATCGACCAGACCGGACTCTTCCACCGCCTTGCGGCAGGCGAGCGCCGCACGGCAGCATCGCGCGGCGTGATCGCCTTGCGGCTGCGGCGCACCCCAGAACGCCATCACGGCGTCGCCGATGAACTTGTCGATCGTCCCGCCATTGGCGACGATGATCTCCGAGGTGACGTCGAGATAGCGCGACAGCAGCGGCACCACGCGGTCGCCCAGCCGCTCCGACAGCCCGGTGAAGCCGGCAATGTCGATGAACATCACGCTGAGCTCCTGGACATTGCCGCCGGGCCTCGCCTCGACGCCCTGACGCAGCAGGCCGCGGACCAGATCGGCCGGGATGAACTTGCGGAAGGCGGACAGGCCGGCCGCCATCTCCGCGATCGCGCCGGACAGGCTCGCGATCTCCTTGAGCCGCGAGGGATGGCGGCGGACCTGCTCCAGCGCGAAAGCTTCGACATGGCGGAGCTCGCCGACGACGCGCGACAGCGGCGCGGCAATGACGGACCGCGCCAGCATCGCCGAGGCCAGCGCGGCGAGCACGGCGCCGATGGCAAGGCCGAGGATCAGGCGGTGCAACGTCGTCTCGACCGGGCCGAGAAATTCCGCCTCCGGAATCACGGTGGCGAGCGACCAGCCGGGAAACGGCAGCGGCGTCAGCGCAACCTCATAGGCCGCGCCGCCCGAAATGAGCCGGCTCCGCCACGCCTCCTTACGGCCGGCCTCCCCCGCCTTGTCGAGCGCTGCGCGCGCCAGCGGCAGCAGCGAGGTGTCGCCGCGCGCCGCATGGAGCTCGTCGGCCTCCTTGTCCGGTGCCGCGACCAGTTCGCCGCTGCCATCGACGATGAAGGCAGTCCCCGTACGCCCGACCTCGAGCTGCGACAGGAAGCGCGCAAGCCTCGTGTATTCGATGATGACGGCCAGGACGCCTTGCCGCTCCTGATAGACGTCGATCGGCCCCGCGAATGCGATCGACGGCCGCTCGCCGGTCGCGTGGTCCATCACCCTGAACCATTGCGGTTCGTCCGCGTCGAGCCCGGCCCTGAACCAGGCCTGATCGGCGACGCGGAATGAGGTCGGCTCGAAGCGGCGATTGGCGAATTCGATGTCGCCGGGAACCACGTCATATTCATCGACGCGGCGCTGGCCCGGATGATCGGTCAGCGAGATCTCCATCATCTCCAGGCGACGATCGCCGAGCTTGTGCGCGGCGAAGAAGGAGCCGTCGGGCCAGCCGAAGGCGACCCAGGAGATCGTCGCCTGCGACTGCAATTGCGAGAGAAACACGAACTCGCGCTTGTCGGCCTCGCGGGTGTCGAGCACGTTCTGCAGGAACAGGGTGCGGATCGCGGTGTGCGCGGCGCGCGCCTCGTCGACGATGGCCGAGACCTCCTTGCGCACCGCCGCCACGATCTGCTCGTTGATGGTCGAGGCGAGCTGCCGGCTGGTCGCCTCCGCCGTGCGCCACCAGAGCAGGCTGGAGAGCGCGGCCGTCAGCAGGATCGCCGTCAGGACCAGCGCGGACACCGCGAGGCGGATGCTGACCGTCAGCCCTGCGATCGCACGAAGCCGTCGTTCGGGATCAACCTTCATCGCGCTCTTCCTGCCGGTCCATTCGAGCCACTGACATTGCTCTACGCCGCCAGCGCGCGTCCGTTACGTCTGGCAGGAACGAGCCCCCGCCGCCAATGCGCGGCGGCTACCGTGTCGATAGACCCTAGGCATTGGCTTTGAGCCGAGGCTTGCCCGCAAATACCGGCCCAAGCGCACCGCGCGGTGCGCCCGATCCAATCGGTCTCACGGGTTTGTGAGCAGCCGGCAAGTAACCCCGGCTGCGCGCGCAGCGAAGGAGACCATGCGCGCATTGCCTGCCAGGCGATGCCATCTCGAACAGGAGAATCTCGATGTCTGCCAAGCATGCCGTCACCTCGCTCGTCCTCGCCGGCGCCATATCCACCGCGCTCGCGACCCTCGCCACCGCCGGCCCGCTGACCAAGGCCGAGGCCGAGGCTGCCGTCGCCGCCAAGAAGGAGAAGTGCTTCGGCGTCGCGCTGAAGGGCCAGAACGACTGTGCGGCGGGACCGGGCACGACCTGCCAGGGCACCTCGACCGTCGACTACCAGGGCAACGCCTGGAAATTCGTGCAGGGCGGCACCTGCACCAGCATCGAACTGCCGGGCGGCAAGAAGGGCTCGCTGAAGCCGGTGTAAGGGCCGGCTCGACATCGCCAGCAGGCACGAACGGAGCAGCACGATGAGCACGGTGACCAAGTCGACCGGACCTGCGGCCGTGCCGCTCCGTTTCGCGACGCCCATCGGCGGCGTTGCCGGGACGAGCTTCAAGCCGGAGCATCTCCAGGCCATCCTCGCGGCAGGGCCTCGGCGTGGCTTCTTCGAGGTCCACGCCGAGAACTACATGGGCGACGGCGGTCCGCCGCATCGCGCGCTCGAGGCAATCCGCCGCGACCATCCGCTGTCCCTGCATGGGGTCTGCATGTCGATCGGCGGGCCGCGGCCGCTCGACAAGGCGCATCTGGCGCGCTTCCGCGGCCTGGTCGCGCGCTATCAGCCGGCACTGGTGTCCGAGCATCTGGCATGGTCGACCCATGAGACCAGCTTCTTCAACGATCTCTTGCCGCTGCCCTATACCGAAGCGACGCTGGCTTGCGTCTGCGACCACATCGACCAGGTGCAGGAGGCAATCCGCCGTCCGCTGCTGCTGGAAAATCCCTCGACCTACGTCGCCTTCCGCGAATCCTCGATGCGCGAGACCGAGTTCATTCGCGCAATTGCAGAGCGCACCGGCTGCGGGCTGCTGCTCGACGTCAACAATGTGTTCGTCTCCGCCGCCAATCACGGCTATTCGGCGCTCGACTATCTCGCGGACTTCCCGCTGTCACGCGTTCAGGAAATTCATCTTGCAGGCCATGCCGAGCAGGCCGACGACGAAGGCGATCTGCTGTTGATCGACAGCCACGACGGCCCGGTCGCGGATGCCGTCTGGAAGCTCTACGAGATCGTCATCCAGCGCCGCGGCGCGGTGCCGACGCTGATCGAATGGGACAGCAGGATTCCGGACTGGCCGGTCCTGCAGGCGGAAGCCGCTGCCGCACAGGTGATCCTCGACCGTCATCAGTCCGCCGCGATGGCAGGAGAGCGTCATGCGGCCTGAGCCCGGCTCGTCCTTCGCCACCTCGTTCGCGCAGGCGCTGCTGGATCCGGCACGCGGCACGCCTGAGATCGTGACCGGCCCGAACGGCAAGGCCGCCAGCCGGCGCTACGATGTCTACCGCAACAACGTCACCGTCAGCTTGATCGAGGCGCTGGCCGCGGTCTATCCGGCGGTGCAGCGCATCACCGGCGCCGAATTCTTCCGCGCCATGGCGCGCTTCCATGTGCGCAGCCATCCGCCGACCTCGCCGCTGCTGTTCGAATATGGCCGCGAGTTTCCCCGGTTCATCGAAGCCTATGAGCATGCGCAGGCGATGCCTTGGCTTGCCGATGTCGCCCGCATCGAACGGGCCTGGCTCGACGCCTATCATGCGGGCGACGCCGCGCCGCTGTCGCCGGACCGGTTGTCCGCGATTGCCCCGGCGCGTCTGGCGGACGCCGTCTTCATCCCGCATCCGGCGATGCGGATCGTTCGTTCGCCGTACTCTGCGGTGACGATCTTCGCCGCCAATCGCGACGACGCACCCGTCGAGCGCATTGATGCGTCCACGCCGGAGGACGCGCTGATCACACGGCCCGAATTCGACGTCGCGGTGCGGCATCTTCCCGCCGGCGGCGCCGTCTTTGCTGCCTGCCTCGCATCCGGCCAGCCGCTCGGCGAAGCTGCCGCGACAGCCCTGGATGCGTCGCCCGACTTCGACATCGCCTCGAACATCGCCGGCCTGATCGAGGCCGGTGCATTCACCTCGCTTGCTGCTGGAGACGCATGATGATCACGGACCAACGCATGGCGACCGGCGGCGGCCTGCCGTCGCCCTGGCTTCTCGTCGACAAGGCCAATCAGCTGGTGCAGGCGATCGCCGCCCCCTCGCTGGTCCTGCTCGTGCTGCGCCTCGCGCTCGCGGTGCCGTTCTGGCGCTCAGGTCTGCTCAAATGGGACGGCTTCCTCAGGCTCAACGACACCGCCGTGACGCTGTTCAGCGACGAGTTCATGCTGCATCTGCCGGGCGGGCCTTACCACTTCCCTGCGCCGACTGTGATGGCATTCCTGTCGGGCTCCGGCGAGATCATGTTTCCGATCCTCCTCGTGCTCGGACTGGGCACGCGGTTCGCAGGGCTTGGGCTGCTGTTCATGACTGTCGTCGTCGAGCTCACGGTGCCCGACGGCTGGCCGATCCACCTCACCTGGGCCGCCATGGCGCTCGCCCTCATGGCCTACGGACCCGGACACATCTCGCTCGATCACCTCATCTGTCGCGCGCGATCGCACGCGCGGTAAGCACAGGTTTGCGTATCCACATGCACCGCCGTCATCCTGAGGTGCGCGCCCTTGCGCGCCTCGAAGGATGGGCCGCGGGCGCCTGTAGCCCATCCTTCGAGGCTCACTTGCGATGCGAATGCATCGCAAGGTGAGCACCTCAGGATGACGTCAGTGGGTGTGGTTGATGTCGTTTGGCCTCTCACATCCCGCTCAGGCCGCTATCCACCGCGAGCGTCTGCGCGGTGACGTAGACGCTCTCGTCGGACAGGAAGAACAGCACGGCATAGGCGATCTCCCACGCCGTGGCCTGGCGGCCGAACGGGATGTGGCCCTTGCCGCGATTGGGGCGGCCGGCGCCGGCTTCGCGGCCGTTCGGGGTGTCGACGAGGCCGGGATAAACCAGATTGGCGCGGATGCCGCGGCGTGCGCCGAGATGGGCGATGTTGCGCATCAGGCCGCCGAGTGCGGCTTTCGACGAATCGTAGACCGCCATTTGCGATCCGGCCTTCAGCGCGGCGATCGACGAGATGAAGACGATGGCGCCGCCGTCGTCGAGTTTCGGCAGTGAGGCGCGGCAGCACAGCATGGGGCCGCGAACATTGACGTCGTAAATCCTATTCCACTCTTCCGGGCTGACGTTATCGAGGCCGGTCTTGCCGAAGGTGCCTATGTTCAGCACCATGCCGTCGAGGCCGCCCATGGCGCGATGTGCCTCCTCGATCATGCGGATAACATCGGGTTCATGCGTGACGTCGGCGACAATGGCAAAGGCCTCGCCGCCTTCGTCGGTGATGCGCTTGACGGTCTGCTGCGCGGAGGCGTGATTGAGATCTGCCACGGCGACCTTCGCGCCCTCGCGCGCACACAGAATGCTCATGGCGCGGCCGTTGCCGATCGGATCGGTCACGGCATCGAACACGCGCTGGCCGCCGCCGACGATGAGGATATGGCGGCCCTTCAGTCGCCCCCTGCCCGGCGCTTCACCCAGCGATTCCGCGCTCGGCGGACGGACATAGCGCTCCGGTTTGCTCTCGGTCTCCGCCATCGTCAGCCGCCTTATTTCTTGCCACCGTCATAGACCTTCATGCCGGCGGCGGGATCGAGATCGGTTTCGGTCGCTTCCGTGAGGCGCGCCATCATCATGTAGAAGCCGAGCGCGACGATGGACTCCACGATCTCCTGATCGCTGAAATGGCGACGCATGGCAGCGAACGTTGCGTCGGACACACGGACGTTCTCGACCACCTCGCGGCCGAAGTTCAGCAGCGCGCGCTCGGCCTCGCTGAAGGCCTCCGCATCGTAGTCGCCGAGCTCGACCGCATTGACCTGGGCCTGCGTGCAGCCGACGCCGAGCGCGATCGGTACGTGCTGGCGCCACTCATAGGCGCCGCCCTCCAACTGGGCGGCCTGGAGGATCAACAGCTCGCGGTTGACGGAAGATAGCTTCTGCTTGTGCAGGATCGAGTTGCCGAGCCGCATCGCCGGAATCATGTTGGCCTCGGCGTGGGCCATCATGCGGAAGATGTTGAGCTTGACCGGCATACGGTCGAACGAGGCGCGGATGTCGCCGCTGGTCGTCTCTGGATCAATCAGAGGCAGCCTTGCCACGGTTCTCTCCCTTTGGCTTTCGTTTCTTGTTGTCGGTCTCGCCGCCCGCCGCGATCAGCGACAGGAAGAAGGCGAGATAGCGGTCGATCGCCTCGAGCACCTTCGCCCGCGGCGAAGGTGCTGCGCCCATCACATAATGCTCGAGACGGATATAGATCAGGCCTGCCGCGAACAGCCGGGCGGTCTCGCGCGGATCCGGCGTCGACACCAGGCCGGCCAGCGCGAAGCCGCGGAAATAATCCGTCATCAGGCTTTGCTCGCGCGCGTAGAAATGGTCGGCGAATTTGGCGCGGATGCCGGGGACGCGGTTGCGCTCGGCGGTGATGACCTTCTGGAACTGGTGCTCGCGCGGATCGGACCATTGCTCGACGAGGTCGAGCGCGAACTGGCGGCAGAACGCGGCAGGCTGGCGCGCGAGCTGCTTGTAGCGCGGCTCTTCCAGCCGGCTCGCCGAACTCGCCGGACCGTGCTCGGCCACGATCGCCTCCAGGATCGCGGCCTTGCCGGGGAAATGGTTGTAGAGGCTGCTCTCGCGGATGCCGACGCGGCGCGCCAGCTCGCGCATCGAGGCGCCGCCATAGCCACTCTGCGCGAACAGGTTGAGCGCTTCGGTGAGGATGCGCTCGCGCGTTGTAGGCGCGGCCTCGTCCGCTGCGGTGGTGTTATGGACAACCATGTCGGCTTGACTAACGAACGATCGTTCGCTAGTCAACCGCACGAACGATCGTTCGCATGTCATAGGCGACGATCGTCGACCGCGACGCAGCAACGCGCGGGTGGCATTCAACTCCGTTGATAAGCGGAGAGCAATCGGGAGACAACGCCATGGCACGCCTCGCCCGCCTCTTGCCCGCGCGGCAAGCCATCGTGACGCTTCGCCTCGTCACATCATCACTGCTGATCCTGACTGCGGCGGCGCCCGCATCTGCCGAGGATCCGGCCGCCTACCCCACCCACAAGATCAAGATGCTGCTGCCCTACGCAGCGGGCGGCGGCGGTGACGTGGTCGGCCGGCTGCTTGCGGACAGGATGGGCAAGACGCTCGGACAGAGCATCTATATCGAGAACCACACCGGTGCGGCTGGCACGCTCGGCACGCAGATGGTCGCGACATCTCCAAACGACGGCTACACCATCACCGTCGGCGGCATGACCACGCATGTGCTGGCCCCCGCGATCTATCCAAAGCTGCCCTACGATCCGATCAAGGATTTCACCACCATCGGCCGCGTCGGCACCTCCTCGATCATGCTGGTCGCGACCAGGAATTTCGCCGCCAATGACGTCAAGAGCCTGGTCGCGCTGGCCAAGAAGGGCGAGCCGGTCCAGTACGGCAGCTGGGGTGTCGGCTCGACCGGGCAGTTCTGTGCCGAAATTCTGATGCAGCAGACCGGCATCAAGATGGATCACGTGCCGTTCAACGGCATCGCGAAGCTGGCCGGCGACCTGCTCGGCGGCCACATCTCGCTGGCGACGCTCGACGTCGCGACCGCGACGCCGCTGGTGAAGGACGGCTCGATCAAGGCGCTGGCCGCCTGCGGCGAGCGCTCGCCGAGCCTGCCTGACGTCGCCAGCTACAAGGAGCAGGGCGTGCCGTTCGACCGCAACCTGTCCTGGGCGATGTATGCGCCGGCAGGCCTTGCCGAACCGATCGCGAAGAAGCTGTCGGCCGCGCTGAAGGAGGCGCTCGGCGATGATCTGGTGAAAGGAAAGTTGCTCGCGCTGGGCATCACGCCGCAATTCGTGCCCGGCGAGGAGCAGCGCGACATCAATGCCCGCGACATCGCAGCCTGGAAGCAGGTTGCCAAGGACGCCGGCATCGAGGTCAAGTGAACAGGAACGTCGCAGGCAGCTCGCATGCAGCCATCCTTCGAGACGCCCGCCTGCGGCGGGCCCTCAGGATGAGGTCCCCTCGTGAATAAGCAAAGAACAGGAGCGCGGACATGAGCCGCATCTTCGGCGCGGTGCGCCAGAACGGATATGTGGTGCGGGACATCCACGCCGCGATGAGGCACTGGATCGAGGTGATGGGTGTCGGCCCCTGGTACTACATGGACCGCGTCAGGACCGACTGGTTTCGCCATCGCGGCCGGGACTCTGCCGTCGAGATGAGCATTGCGCTGGCCAATTCGGGCGACCTCCAGATCGAATTGATCCAGCAGCGCAACGAGGCGCCGTCGCTGTACAAGGAGTTCCTCGACGCCGGCCACGAGGGCCTGCAGCACATGTCCTACTGGAGCCACGACTATCAGGCGCTCTACGACAAGGCACTCGGGCTCGGTTACAGGATCGGCCATGAAGGCCAGATCGGCGGCGAACGGGGACGCTTTGCTTATTTCGACACCCAGGCCCACCCGGGCACGGTGATCGAGATTTCGGACATCAGCGGCACCAAGGGGCCGTTCTTCGAGCGGGTCCGTCAGGCGGCGTCGACCTGGGACGGCACCCGGCCGATCCGCGAAGTCGGCGGCGGGAGATCGTAGGGACCGGTCGCCGGTGGATGTCGCGCCGCTGCTGGCTCGCGCGGGGAGCCATGCTAACATGCGCTTCGCGTTCGAACCTTCAGCGAGGCTGACATGTCCGACACTGACAAGGTTTTCACCGGCTCGATTCCGAAAATCTACGACGAATATCTCGTCCCGATGATCTTCTCCGTCTATGCGGAGGACATCGCAAGACGCGTCGCCGCGCGCTCGCCTTCCGTGCTGCTCGAGATCGCCGCGGGCACCGGCGCGGTGACGCGCGCCGTGGCAGCAGCGCTGCCGCCCGGCGTCCGTTATGTCGCGACCGATCTCAACGAGCCCATGCTCGCGGTCGCCGCACAGCGTCAGGCGGATGACGATCGCATCACCTGGCGCCAGGCGGACGGAATGGCGCTGCCCTTTGGCGAGGCCGAGTTCGACGTGGTCTGCTGCCAATTCGGCGCCATGTTCTTTCCGGACCGCGTCAAGGGTTACTCAGAGGCAAAGCGCGTCCTGAAGCCCGGCGGCACATTTCTCTTCAATGTCTGGGACCGCATCGAGGAGAACGTGTTCGCCGATGACGCAACGACCGCCCTGGGCAAGCTGTTTCCGGACGATCCGCCCCGCTTCATGGCGCGGACACCGCACGGCTATTTCGACCAGGCGATCATACGGGCCGATCTCGCACGCGCAGGTCTCGACAACGTCTCGATCGAAACACTGGCAGCCACCGGCCGAGCACCGTCGCCCGACCTCGTGGCGCTCGCCTATTGCCAGGGTACGCCGCTGCGCGGCGAAATCGAGGCGAGAAGCGGCGGCGATCTTCAGACCGCGACGGACGCTGTCGCCGCTGCGATCCGCGCGCGCCATGGGTCCGGACCGGTCGAAGCCAAGATCCAGGCCCTGGTGATCACGGCGCGGCCATAGGCCTGCGCCGCAGGCAAGCCCGGCTTCCCTACCAAAAGCCGCGCTGCATCGGCTGCGCCGGCTGATAGTACTGATATTGGCTGCGCCGGCGCGGATTGGCCGACTGGACGTACGGATCGCGCTGCTGGAAGAAGAAGCCGAAGCCGTTGTCCCAGCCGTCGTCGCTCGCGATCATGGCAGGCGCGGTCGGCTTGCGGGTGATGAAGCCGCCCTGCGGCTCGTTGCTGAGCACCGCGACGAACTCGGTGCGATAATTGGTCTCGCTGCTGAGCGGCTCGTCCGAGACGACGATCGAGGAGCGCGGCAATGCGGTCGGCCCGATGCGATCCCACACGTCCTGCGGGATGGTGATGCGATCGAGAGCATTGCGCGCCTCGTCGCCGTTTTCGATCGTGACCACGCTCCAGCGCAGGCCCGTGTCGGTCTTCGCCATCGCCGTGAAGATATGCGTGCCGAGCGGCTGATCCGGATTGCGGATCGTGACGGGGACTTCGATGCTGGTGTCGAACACCTCGCCGCCGCCGTCGGGCGCCGGCTTGTGGGTGTTTCGCCGCACATAGAGCTTCTGCGTGGCGCGGCTGATATAGACCGAGACCGGTTCGCCCGCGAGCTTCGCGTCGGTCGCGGCCTTGACGGCCTCGGCTTTTCTGGCCGCCGCGGCCTTCGCGGCTTCCTTCGTCGCGGCCACGGCATCGCGCTTCGGCTGCGCGGCGGCCTTGGCGGCATCGAGCTGCGTCGCCGCGTCGGCAGCTTTCGCTGCCGCCTTCTGCTTCAGCTCCTCGGCCTTGGCGCGGGCCTGATCGGTCTTGGCGTTCGCGAGCGTCTTGTCGGCGAAGGCGAGCTCGGCATCCGAGCGGGCCTTCTGCTGTTCCAGCTTGCGCAGCGCGGCGGGGAGCGAGGCAGCTTCCTTCGCGGCGACGGAAGCAGCCTTCTTGGCCTCGTCGGCAGCCCTTGTCGCCTCCTCCGCCTCGACGGAGAGCTTGTCGGCCCGGCGGGGTGCTGCCGCGATGGCCTCCGGCTTCGGCACGAACAGCGAGGGATGCGAGATCTCAGTCGGGACCGTGTCGTGCGGCGAGATGATCACCCGCATCCCGATATAGGTCTTGTCGAACAGGTTCTCGGCGAAGCCGAACGGCATGCGGACGCAGCCGTGCGAGGCGGCATAACCGGGCAGCGGTCCGCCATGCAGCGCGATGCCATTCCAGGTGATGCGCTGCATGTTCGGCATCCAGGCATCGTCATACATGGTCGAGCGGTGGTCCTTGTCCTTCTCGATGATGGCGAAGACGCCGGCCGGCGTCTCGCGTCCCGTGGTGCCTGTCGAGACCGGCGCCCGCAGGATCCAGCCGTCCGCGTCGTAGAAGGTGACCTGCTGGCTCTTGATCGAGACGATCGCCATGATCGGGTCGCCGGCCTGCCGCGGCGCCACCGCCTCGGCCGGCTGGCGCGCCTGCTTGGCCGCTCCGGCCGGGCTCAGAGCAGCAAATGCCATCATCGCCGCCAGGGTCGCAATGCCGGGGCCCCAACGCCGCATTGCCGAGGTGGATTGCGCCGTCGTCAGTCGGTCTCTCATGCCATTCCCCGGTCGAAATGCCAGTCCGCGCTCATGTCGATTACGTGTCAGATTGCGATCTTTGGATTAAGAAATCGCAGCCGCCATACGTTCCGTCTGTGGCGATATTCGGCCCGCTTCGGCAACCAATCTCTCATATACGACGGCTTGCGCAGGCGGAAGGGTGGCTCACGCCCGAGGCTGGCGGTCTGTCACTGCGGCGAAATGTCCGCCCTGGAGGGTCGGATCCGCGGATTCTTGTCCTCGCTGCGGAATTGGACGCGATGCAGCAAGAACGGCCTATATCCTTTGAAGACAGGCTTTTGATCGAGAAAGGTGGCTAAACGCCCAGCACCTTTCGGCCGAACCCCGGCCATAAACGCGACCGCGGTGCGCGGACATTCACGCCTTCAGCGGCTTCGGCGAGGCGGTTGAGGTCAAGGCAGCCTCGCCAAAGGAAACGAGTTGCAGCCGCTCCTCGTCCCACAAGTTCAGCCGCACGGTCCGCAAGCTCTGGAGCAGCGTAATCCGTCCGACGCCGGCGAGCTGTGGATGGTCCCGCAACACCTCCGGCAGGCGATAGCAGGGAATTCGACTGCACAAATGATGGACGTGGTGGACGCCGATATTTGCCGTAAACCATCGCAAGACAGCCGGCAATTGGTAGTGCGAGCTGCCGTGCAGCGCGGCGTCGTGAAAATTCCAGTTCTCGTCATGGGACCAGTAGGCGTGCTCGAACTGGTGCTGGACGTAGAACAGCCAGACACCGATCGACGCCGCCAGAACGACGATCGGCAGGTGTACCAGCAGGAATGGCCCATAGCCTACCAGCTGAATCATCGCGGCGACGAGAATCGCGATCGCGGCGTTCGTGCCCATCGTGCTCAGCCAGGGGGTCCAGCCGCCGCGCATCAGCCCGATCGGCAATCGATGCTTCAGGATGAACAAATAGGCGGGACCGACGCCAAACATCACGATGGGATGCCGATACAAACGGTAGAGCACCCGACGCCATCGCGGCTGGTCGCGAAACTCGCGCACGGTCAACGTATCGATGTCGCCCAAGCCTCGGTGATCGAGATTGCCGGAGTGCGCATGATGGCCGGCATGGTTACGCCGCCAATAATCGTATGGTGTCAGCGTCACCACCCCGATGGCTCGGCCGACCCAATCGTTCGCAGCCCGGCCGCGGAAGAAAGAGCCATGTCCGCAATCATGCTGGATCATGAACAGACGGACCAGCAAGCCCGCCGCGGGCACCTCGAGCAGCACAGCGAACCAATAGCCTTGGTCAAGAGCGGCCCAGATCAGGGCCCAGATGACGCAGAGCGGAATTGCCGTGATCGCCAGTTCGAGAACACCGCGCGCACTGTCGGGCTCGCGATAGCGGGCGAGCAACTGCGCCGATGCGCGGATCTCCGGCATTCCCTGGGTCATTTCCGGTCTGCTCCCGACGTCCGCCGAAGAAATGCTGCGATCGCCCCCGGACGCCTTCGGCAGCAATTCCGAGGTCGTGCCCCCGACGCGCGCATACTGATCCGTGCCTGGATCTTCTGCTGAGCAATATTGCTCACACCGGCAGCTGCTTCCCGCCGAATTTGCGCACCGGCAAGGCGCATCGCGACCGAGATCGGAAACGTGAGATCGGACCCATTCGCCGCCCGGTAATTGCGACAATGTGAGCAATATTGAACAGAGGCTGACAGACGAGCGCGGCATGCTCACCGCGAGCGGCCGGCGAATCGGCCGTCATCGGCGGCGGCTTCAGGCCCAGCGTACCCCGCCATATGAGGAGTAACTTCATATGTCCGAGGTCTATGGCCGTCCAGAACCGACGTTGATTCCGATACCAAGACCACTCTGCCCGGCCTGCCGCAGCCGCATGATACTGACTCACGTCGGGGCAAGTCGCGAGGGCCCCGATCTGCGCATCTTCGAGTGTTCCAAGTGCGGGAATGTCCACAAAACCATGGACGATCCGATGAGATCAACCGAATAGCCGCTGAAGGAGCGCACGCAAGGAAGCGGCCCCAGCACGGGGGTGCGAACCAGGGCCGCCATTCATCAGATATGATGAGTGGGCATCACATCCGGTCGCCATCACCAAGTCACCCCGACGACGTTCGTTCCAGGCATATTCGCACGCCGGGCGCCTACCAGCGCTTAGACATACCTGAGCAGGGGCGGATGACGTGCAAAACTGCTCAAATGACGGTCGTATGATCGGCGCGCGGCTCACCATCAAATAAGGACTATTCCTTCACCGCTGAGCAATTCTGCTCTGCAGCCAGGCGAGCCAACCGTTAGAGTCTCCAACGGCCGTCCCGCGACCGGCACGACGAGCCGCGTCAGCAAGTGGCGCGGCCGACGCCTCTGCAGGTTCGTCCAGGAGATCTCATCTTGACCATCAGAACAACGCGCACCACCGTTTCGTTCGCCAATCCCTTCCTCCTTCAGGGTCTGGAGGGCGCTCAGCCCGCCGGTGAATATGTCGTTCTCACTGACGACGAGCAGATCGAAGGGTTGTCGAGGATCGCCTATCGGCGCGTCGCGACGCTGTTTCAAACGCCCGCGAGGTCTGCCTCCCAACTCCTGATCCAGTCCTACGCGATCAGCCAGACGGAACTGGACGCCGCACTCATGAAGGACCGGCATCAGACGGTCGTACGGCATTGAGCGCAGGCGAACCGGCCGAGGCGGCCGCCAGATATCTGCTCAGTCGAAACAGCCGCATCGAAGAAGACCTGATCGACCATTTGTTCAATTCGAGCGAGAAGCGGCTTGCGCGTCTTCTGCTGGTGCTGGCGAATTTCGGCCAGGATGGCGCCACCCAGCCCATCTCCGTCCAGGTCAGCCAGGAGACACCCGCAGAGATGATCGGGACAACCCGATCCCGCGTCAGCTTTTTCATGAACAAATCTCGCAAGCTCGGCTTTATCACCTACAGCGGCAAGATCGAGGTCCACAGCTCCCTCCTGAACGCGGTCTGTATGACAAGCCTGAGATCGCGAGGGACAACTGAGACGGTTGGAGGCAAGCGCGCCTCAAGCCGTCTCCTGCAACGATTGGAGGTACCCCATGAAAAAGCCGACCATGCAAGTCGAAGAGATCGAGCCGAGAACGATTCAAAGGGCTGACATAGCACCGACCGATGGCTTCTCACTTATCGTCGATGGCCATTTCAAGACCCGTTATGAAAGCGAAACGGCAGCCCGAGCAGCCGGCGCCGAGCTGCTCGACAGGTTCCCGATGCTGCAAATCCTGATCTACGATGCTGCGACCAGGGTGCGGTCGCCGCTGCAATAGATTTTCCGGTTGACTGGCTCCGCATCGGGCATCGCCTGCCGCTGCGCGAAGTGTTCGTGAAAACCGCGGGACTGCACGATCACCCTTTCTTGGGACGATCGGACGGGGTGTCGGAGACGATCCGGCGCAGGCGTATTGCTTCCACAAAGGTTGCGGATGGCTGCCTTTGCGGTGCAGGACGATTCTCGGGCTCCTCGGGTTCCGGCGATTCCTGGACGGAGAGCAGCGCTTCGCTGTCGCGGTCCAGCCGCTTGTCAGAGCCCGACGCGTCGAGCGTATGGCCCACCAGCTCGCCCGAGAGACGGTAGATATTGTTGCCCCGAAGGTCGTAGACTTTCTTGCCGGTGAGGTCGAAAATTGATGCGCCGTCCAGAACGCCGGCGCGGATTCCTCTGTTATTGAATATGTATCCGCTCACCACACATCTCTCCCATTGACGCGCCTTTGGAGGACCGCGACCGACGAAGCGGCGCACCCCGGCGAGAGCGTTACAGCACTCCCAGTCACCGCCGATCGATTGCCGATAAGGGGCGATGATAGGGCCAGCATGGACCGCCGGGTTCAGAGTTGCTGGTCAATATTGCTCGCTCGCGCAAGGTTCCCATCCACCTGGAACTCGGCCGCCTGGGGCACGGATCTGGGCTAAAGCATGATCCGGAAAAGTGCGCAGCGGTTTTCCGGAAAGATCATGCGCAAACAACAACCTAAAGCGCGATGACGATTCATTCAAATCTCATCGCGCTTTAGACTCCCAGGGCGCTCCGGTTGAACGTTCGCAGGAAACGCAGCGAGAGCGTCCGGACATTGGCGACGTTGAGGAGCCAGCCAGTCGCGACATAAGCAAGGCCGCCGGCGAGGCTGACAATGACGAGCGCCACGAGACCCGTGCCACCCGCTTGCGATCGCGCCAGCAGGATCGCCGCCGCCATCAAGGCTGCGGAGACCGCAATGCCGGCGAGACGGCCGAGGTCGAACGGGACCGGGTGGGCGCGGTGCATCAAGACGATGGCGACGAGCAAACCGATCGCCTCGGTCGCGAGCGTCGCCAGCGCAGCGCCGTAGATGCCGTAGCCGGCGACCAGCACGACCATCAGCACCACGCTGACGACCAAGGTGAGGAAGGACTGCGCCGCCAGCATGAAGGGGCGCTCGGCGAGCTGGAAGCTGATCTGCACGTAGAACTGATTGGCGATCCCGAAGAAGCGGGCGAGCACCAGGGTCGGCAGCAGTGCCGACACGCCGGCGCGGAAGTCGACGCCGACGAGCGTGCCGGCAACCTGATCCGCCGCAAGCGCGAGCCAGACCGCAACGGGCGTGACCACGACGAGCAGGAGCTCGAGGCTTTCGGTCAAGCGCTCCCGCGTCGTCTCCTTGTTGTTCTCGGACAAAGACCGGAACACCAGCGGCACGGTGGCAGCGGCAACGCTGGATGCGATCATGACCATGAACTGGCGCGGCAGGTCGGCCGCGACGCCGAAGATGCCGGCGGCATCCTTGCCGAGCAGGTAAGCGACGATGAGCCGGTCGCAGGCCGAATAGACCGCAACGGACAATCCGGCCAGCGTCAGCGGCAGGCCGTAGCGCGCCAGCTGCATGAACTGGCTGCGCTGGAACCGTGCGATCCTGGTGCGGTCGCCGACCAGATTCAGGATGATCCCGGTCAGCGAGCCCAGGCCGAACGCGGCCAGCAGCCCCAATCCGCCCCAACCGAGCCAGATGGCGAGCAGGCCGAATCCGACGCTCGCCACGCTGCGCACGATCGAGATCGCGGCAAAGCGGTAGGGACGCAATTTGGCGCGCTCGAACTCCTGACCGACATCGACGGCATTGGCCATGATCGCGACGAACATGCTGGCGAGCAGCAGCTCGACACTGACGTCGCTGCGGACCAGGAAGACCAAGGGGGTCGTGGCGCAGAGTACGGCAGCGGTGAGGGCGAAGGCGACCATCGCCGTGCCGCGAAAATCCACCTCCGCCGACATCGCCTGATAGCGCGACACCGACAGTTTGATCCAGGCGAAGAAGATCGCGCCCAGAATGCCGGCGAGGCTGATGCCGACGACATAGACGCCGTACTCTGCCGGGCTGAGGAGCCGCGTATAGGCCGTCACGGCGAAGAAGCCCACCGCCGCGGGCAGGATGTAGGCGATCAGATAAATCGAGAAATGGCGGTTCAGCATGTGAGCACGGGACCGGCAGCTTTCTTGCGAATGTGACGGCCGTTAATCAATGGGACCTTGGCGGGGCGAACGAACTGCGCCGCAGCATCGCTCAAGATTGTCACATAAGTCTGCAGATCGGGCGGCAAATGAAGCCTTGAAGCCGCTTTCGCGCGTTAGCGTTAAATTTGGCCTTCCTTGAACGGCAAGGCGCGATCATGCGAGGAAACCATGACCGGCAAACGGCAGAGGTTAACCCAACAAGGCAAAACCCCGGCGTCGCAAGTCCCCACTTGGTACGATGGCAGTGTTGGCTCGAAAAGGACTGCCGTGACCAGGCTCCACAGACGCGAATTTCTCCTCGGCAGCGCCGCAACCCTTGCGGCGGGCGCAACGGCATCCGCGGCCCCGGCGTCGAAGCTTGCGCAGCGCCGCCCCGGCTTTGGCGCGGCCGCCACGCTCTGGGATCTGCAGGCCGATCCCAGGCTCGGCGAAGCCATCAGCACCTATTGCACGCAGGTGGTGCCGGTGCTCGAGCTGAAATGGCCGATGTTGCGGCCGAACGCCCACACGTTCAATTTCGAGCGCGCCGACGCGATCCTGGATTTCGCTGGGGATAACGACCTGACGATGCGCGGTCACGCGCTCGCCTGGTATCACGACATTCCGGACTGGACCAAGCAGATCAAGGATACCCGCGGCGTCGAGCGCGCCTATGTCGACCACATCGGCACCGTGGTCTCCTACTACAAGGACAAGCTGACGTCGTGGGACGTCGTCAACGAGCCGATCCCGGACAACCCCCGCAGTCCGAAGGACCGGCGCGACACGTTCTGGACGCAGCATCTGGGTCAAGGCTGGATTCCGCTGGCCTTCCGCACCGCCGCCGCGGCCGATCCCTTGGTCAAGCTCGCGATCAACGAATATGACATCGAGTCGGCGAAGGACTCGTTCATTGCCAAGCGCGCCGCCTATCGCAACCTGATCATGGACCTACTCGACCGGGGCGTGCCGCTGCACGCGGTGGGCTTGCAATCGCATCTGCATGCCGAGCTCGAGATCGACACCCATGGCCTCGCCGAATTCGTCACCGAGCTGCGCTCGTGGGGGCTGGACGTGCTCGTCACCGAGCTCGACGTCGACGACCAGAAGCTGGCGGGAAGTCCTGCGCAGCGCGACGCCATCGTCGCCAAGCGCGTCGACGATCTCCTCACCGCGATCTCGACCAGCGGCCCGGTGCGCTCGATCCTGACCTGGGGACTTTCGGATCGCTACAGCTGGATCAACGGCACCTTCGCCCGCGCCGACAAGCAGCCGAATCGCCCGCTGCCGCTCGACGGCGAGTTCAAGCCGAAGCCGTTCCTGGACGTGATCAGCAAGTTTACCAGGGACGCCTGAGGATCACCTCTCCTCGTCGGGGAGAGGTAAACCGAGACCAACAGCTTGGCGGCCGTGATCTCAGCGCGCCTTCGGCACGACGAAAGCGGCCGCATCGTCGATGTGGTCCGGCGCAAGGCTCGGAGCCCGGCGATCGCGCGACGAGAGGCGGAACACGTCGCGGATGTCGTCGATCGAGGTCGAGGAATAGGACTGGATGCAGAGCGCGACCTGCTCGGGCGAAGCGGCGCGCATCATCGCTTCGATGGCGGGACGGTCGAGCGGCGTGTCGTCCCAATGCGAGACCGCGATGCTGGCTTCGGTGACCCGGTGGGTGGCCAGATGCGCGGGCGAGTTCGCGACGAAATGGCCGTACATGAGATATTCCGAGAACTTCTTCTTCCGGCACAGCGCCAGCACCCAGTTCAGCCCCGTCGCCGATTTGATGGCGGCGGTCATGTCGCGCGCGGTGTCCTTGTCCCAGACCAGCGCGTTGCCGACATAATCGTCGGCGGGGAAGGAGCGGCCCTTGATGCCGAGAAGCTGATCGACGGTACGCAGCCACAGCCCATGCAGCGGGTGGTCGGCACCGATGTCCTTCGGCGTGACGAACAGCGGCGTCTTCTCGGCGCCGGCATATTGGCCAACGTCGAATTCGCGGAAGAACAGATTGTCCGAGTCCAGGATGCAGACGCGCTGCTCGGGCGCGTTGAGAACGCCGGCGATCTTCAGGATCTGCTGGATGTGCCAGCCGTGCACCGGCGACGACAGCAGCGACAGCCAGACGCGCCGCTTGCTGATGAACTGAAGCGCCGGCGGTAGTGCGAACAGCCATTTCGGCAGGTACCGCGAGGCCGGAACGATGACCCGCTTGTCGGACGCGAAGCGCGCGAACAGCGGCACGTCCTCATCGTTAACGAGAACATAATGCCGCGTGTACCCCGTCAGCCAGGTGTCGATGCTCTCGCTGAGCAGCGAAAAGCGCTCGATATCCTTGGCGTAGCTGGCAGTCAGCAGGGCAACGGAATGCATGGAGCGCGCTCAAATGGCCATCAGGCCGCACTCATAGCCGCACCGGGAGACGGGGGAAACTCACAAACGGAATCAAGGTAAAATGAAACGACTCGTTAGCCATCGACGGCAGCCCTCGCTCGCAGGGCGGCCCGAGCCGCACAACACGGATGACCACGGGTTCACCCGCCAAAGCTGTGAATGATCAAGTTGCGGCTTGATTATTTGACGTCGCCGCGCAAGATGTCCCTGAGTTTTGATTTGGACGATTTATTTCGACGGGGGA
Source organism: Bradyrhizobium frederickii (assembly GCF_004570865.1). Classification (GTDB taxonomy): domain Bacteria; phylum Pseudomonadota; class Alphaproteobacteria; order Rhizobiales; family Xanthobacteraceae; genus Bradyrhizobium; species Bradyrhizobium frederickii. The sequence continues at coordinate 47,710 of NZ_SPQS01000011.1, read as the reverse complement.
TTGTTATGGGCTTCAGCAGATTTGCCGGGGGTACCTCTTGAGCGACAGGTACCGCAAAGGTCGCCCGAAGTTGCCGGGCACCGAGAAGAAGTAGAATTCGTCGGCCGGGACGCCCTGAGAATCTTCAGGCTTCACTTTTCGGAGGGGCTGCTCGCGCGTCGAGTTGGGGTCTCGCACAAGCTTGCGCCTGTAAACCGGCCTGCAAATCGACAAGAATTCGCCCGGGTGGACCGCTACAGGCGGCTGCGTGGTTGATTCTTGCTCAGTTGTTTCTTCCGTCGGGACGGGGAATTTGCCCGCTGCCTGACGCAAAAGGCCCAATTGATGGCGGACGACAGAATTGAACTCTTTGTCGGACTGATCGAGTCCATTGACGCGCCGGGCGCGGTCGAGACGTGCCGACGGCTGCTCTCGGTCGACGAGCGGATCCGGGCCGATCGCTTCATGTTCGAGCGGCATCGACGGCAATATATTTTCGCGCACGCCATGCTGCGCCTGGCGCTGTCGCAGGTCGCCACCAACGTCGCGCCGTCCGACTGGTCGTTCGGGGCCGGCCGTTACGGGCGGCCGTTTGTCGCAGCGCCCGCGACCTCGACCGCGCTGCATTTCAGCCTGTCTCACGCCGACGGCTGCGTCGCCTGCGTCGTGTCGCGGCATGAGACCGTCGGCGTCGACGTCGAAACCGTGTCGCGACGCGTGGCGCCGCTGTCCACCGCGCTTCGCTTCTTTGCGCCGGAGGAGGTCGAAACGCTGCGCGGATTGCCCGAGCCCGCCGCGATCGAGCGCTTCTTCGACTATTGGACGCTCAAGGAGGCCTATCTGAAGGCCAGGGGCTTTGGGCTCAATCTGCCGCTCGACGCCTTCGCGATGCAGGTGTCGCGCGAGGCGATCGAGATCAGCTTCAAGCCCGATATCGCCGACGATCCCGACGGCTGGCACTTCTCGCTGAGCTCGCCGTCGCCTTCGCATCGCCTCGCGATCGCCGACGGCTCCGGCGCGAACGGCGGCCTCCCCATCAGCCGCAATGCCTGGCCGCTGCAGCAAGCGGCTGAATGACGCCTTCCGCGGTTGTGCGTCTGCCCCCAAACGACGGCGAGCGGTGCTCTCTCCGCCGTCATGGCCGGGCTTGTCCCGGCCATCCACGCATCGCCGCACGCTCGAAGAACGTGGATGCCCGGGACAAGCCCGGGCATGACGACCGACCCGACGAGGCGAAGAGACTCACCTCGCCTCTTCGAAACCGGCCAGCACCGAGGTCAGGTTCGCGCCCAGAATATCCGAGAGATAACCGCCCTCCTGGACGAACACGGTCGGCAGGCCCATCCTGGCGATGGCCTGGCCGATGCGGCGGAAGCCGGGCGTGGTGACGGACAGTCCCTTCAGCGGATCGTGTTCGGAGGCATCGAGACCGAGCGCGATGACGAGCGCGCCGGGGGCAAAGGATTCGATCGCCTTGCGTGCGAGCTCCATCGCCTGCATGTAGCCGTCATCGCCGGTGCCGATCGGAAGCGGGATGTTGAGATTGGTGCCGAGGCCCGGACCTTCGCCCCGCTCGTGCGCATAGCCCCACACATAGGGATAATACGCGATCGGGTCGGCGTGGATCGACACCGTGTAGACGTCCGGCCGCGCGTAAAAAATGCCTTGCGTGCCGTTGCCGTGATGGACGTCGACGTCGAGGATGACGACGCGCTCGTGCTTCTGCCGCAGATGCGCCGCGGCAATCGCGCTGTTGTTGAGGAAGCAGAAGCCGCCGGCCATGTCGCGATAGGCGTGGTGTCCGGGCGGGCGGCACAGCGCATAGACCGCATCCTCGCCGTCCATCACCATCTGCGCGGCGGTGACCGCAACGTCGGTTGCGGCACAGGCCGCGGCCCAGGTGCCCGGACCGATCGGCGCCGCGGTGTCGGCGGTGTGCCAGCCGAGCTTGCCGACGATGTGGGTCGGATAGGTCGCGGCATGCCGCACCGGATGGATGTTGCCGATCATCTCCGGGCCGGAATCGCCGAGCGCGGTCCAGGCGTCCCAGGCTTCGCTCAGGAACGACAGATATTCCGGGCTGTGAATGCGCGCGCGAGGCCCCTGCCCAAACGTGGTCGGCTCGACCAGTCGATGCTTGCCGTCCTTCAACCCTTTGAGCAGGCGGTCGGCGCGCTCCGGCTGCTCGGTGGTGCGCTTGACGACGCCGCGTACCAGGAAGAATTGCGGATCGTGGCTGCGGTGCAGTTCGGTATGGACGGCTTTCACTCAAACACTCCGTGGTCGTTTTGAAGATGCCACAGATGTCTTGATCGCTGCGGCCGCAGGATGCAAGCAAGAAGAATGCCGCAACCTGTCGCGTGAGGCTGATCGCTGCAACGAGCGAGGTGCGCTCCCTCTCCCGCTTGCGGGAGAGGGTTGGGGAGAGGGTGCATCCGCAATGGGGCAATCCCTAAAAGGAGAAAGCCCTCACCCGGCGCGCGGGACGATGCTTCGCATCGCCCGGACGCGCCGACCTCTCCCGCAAGCGGGAGAGGTGAACCACCCACGGCAACCGTTTCAACCCAAAGCCATGGCTCAGCAGCGCCCGCGCTGGAGGCAGTGCTCGCGGCCCTGCTGGTCGGTGCGGAAGGACTCGATGAAGCCGCCCTGACGCTGGGTGACGAAGACGGTCTTGCCGTCGCTGCCGCCGAAGGCGAGGTTGGTCGGCTCCTTGGCCTTGAGCGCGATCTCGCGCTCGACCGCGCCATTGGGCTTCATCAGCGCGACGGTGCCCTTGAGGATGCGCGCGACATAGAGACGGCCGGAAACGTCGGTGCGCAAGCCATCGACGGTGTCGGGCTGGAATGTCTTGACCAGCTTTGCCGCCGTCAGCTCGGTGCCGTTGATGGCATAGGACCAGATCTGACCGTTGCTGGATTCGCCGACATAGAGCGTCTTGCCGTCAGGGCTGAGATCGATGCCGTTGGTGGTGCCCATCGCGCGCGGTGACGCCATCACCTGTCCCCGCACCGTGCCGTCGGCGGCCTTCGCAATCCGCCAGATGTGGCCTTCCCTGCCCTTCCAGTTCGGATCGCTCGCATAGATCGTGCCGTCGTGGGCGATCGTGATGTCGTTGGGCTGGTTCATCTCGTCGGAGTGAAACCAGATGGCGGGCTCGGTCGTCCCCTTCGGGATCGCAAATATGTTGTGCTTCTTGTAGTCGGCGATGAACATGGTGCCGCTGCGATCGAAGCGGATGGCGTTGCCGACGCTGCCCTCGGGCAGTGCCGTGAACGGCTGCGACGCCGCACCGCCGGCAGGCAGCCTGCCGATGGTGCCGGGCTTGCCGAGATTGACCACGAACAGATTGCCGTCGAGGTCCGCTGCAGGGCCCTCGATGCCGAAGGTGTATTCGCCGGCGGGCGTCACCTGCGCGCTTTCGAACAGCTTCGTCTCCGCTTGCGCGGAAGCCGTCGCAACGACGACGAGGACGCTACTGCACAGGCACCAGAAATTCCTGCCGGATGTAATAGCCATCGCCGTCGGTGCACTCGCCGTTCAGGTAGGGATCGGCCGGCCGGAAGAATCGACTGAAGCCGGGTTTGTCTACAGCGCTGCTTTGTGTCACGACAACGACCTTCCCGGCCGGTATTTCGCCGCATTCCTTGCCGGTTTTGCCAAAGAACTTGCGCTGCGGTGGGCCGGGCTTGATCCGCATCCGTGTGCCCGGAACCATTTTCGCAACAAGCAGGTCCATGGTGTCGAGCAGGCGTGCATAACCGGGTTCGGTCTTCGGCAGGCTCTCGCCGCCCGGCGGCATCAGCTTCTCCGCGCCGATGCCGCGCAGGCGCGTGCGCAGCCTGCCGGAAGAGGGATCGCCCGGATAGATCCAGCCGTCCTGCGCGAGCATGAAGCGGAGCACCGCGCGGTCCTTCTCTGCCTCCGATTGACCCGGCTTCAGGCCGAAATCCGAATGACAGCCGACGCAGTGCCGCTCGACGAGGCCTTTGCGCAGCGTGGTCAGCCGGACGTTGTTCTGCGCGTCCCGGGCGACGAAGGCCGCAAGCTGATCGATCATCGCCTCGCTGCGCGTGTCGCACGGCAGCGGTGGCGGCGGATCGCCCGCGGCACGGTCGATGCGGATCACGGTCCGGTTCTTGTCCTCGACCAGCCAGACCGCGCCATCCTCCGCGACCGTCATGCCGACCGGCGCGCCTTGCGGCCGCGCGCCGTTGACGCGGTGCCAGCCCGCGATCAGCTCGTCGAACGGCGCGGCGGCCGCTTCGCCGGCCTCGGTCTGAAAGCTGCGCGTCGGCTCGGCCGCACAACTGACGTGATAGCGCACCGGGGCCGGGCTTGGCTTGGGGAAACCGTGGTCGTCGACGTCGTAGACGAGCAGGCGGCTGCCGGTCGGGCGATAGCCGTGCAAGCCGACCAGCAGCTTGCCCTCCAGCTCCGGAAACTTGGCGCCGTGATAATACAGCATCGCGAGCGGCGCACCGTGCGGCGGCAGCAGCGTGAACGGCGGCTTGTAGACCGCGCCTGCCGTGCAAAAGGATTTGTAGGCCCCGGATTGCAGCACGCTTCTGAATTCGGGACTCGGCGTCGAGAGGTCGTAGCAATAGGGCCAGCCATAGTGCCCGCCTTCTAGAATCGCGTTGATCTCCTCGTTCGGCTTGAAGATATCGGGCAGGTCGCGGCTGTTCTCGCCCTGCAGGAAGGCGTAGCCAGCATCAGGGAAATTCGGATGCAGCGCCAGCGCCATCGAGTTGCGCAGGCCGCGCGCATAGACGGTGTGCGGCGGATCGGGATCGCCCGGATTCAGCGCCGGGAAGACGCCGCTTGCGGGCGGCGCGAACAGCCAGATCGAGGCCATGGCGGCAGTGCCCTCGGCCGCCGCGCAGGGCTTCGTGATCGGAGCCGGCGTGATGCAGTCGTCGCTGTGCGAGCCGACATTGACGAACAGCCGCCCGTTCCTGTCGAAGACGAACTGCTTGAGCGGATGCGCACTTTCCTCGAGCCTGGTGCCGTCGGGCAGTTTGATCCGGCGGCCGGGCATGTGACGGATGATGGTTTCGACCGTGCCGCGCGGATTGTCGGCGAGCGGATCGAACCGGAAGATCGTCTCGGCGGTCGAGGCGTAGAGCTTCTTGTCCGGACCGACCGCGAGGCCGAAGGGATATTCGATTCCCGCGAGAAGCTCCTTGAGCCGCCCGCCCTGCGGCGCGCGCGGATCGAGCAGCAGCAGCCGTCCGTCGCTGTGGCCCCAGCCCCCCATGTCTGCCACCACGAACAGGTCGCGGTCCGGAACCTGGACGATCGACCTCGGAAACTTGAGGCGGTCCTCTTCGCTGGCGACGAGCCCGGCGCAAAATCCGGCCTTCATGTCGATCTGGATCCTGGGGAAAGCGAGATCGCCGTTGCCGCAGGTGTCCGCGCCGATCGCATAGCCGCTCCGGCGGAGCGGCTCTGATGACGCCACCGAGCCGAGCCCAAGCAAGGCCGCCAAGACGCCCACCAAGACCGCCGCACATGCGCGCAGCCTTCGGCGTTCGCGTCTAGATGTGAAATAGCTCACGGCGGCCTCCCCAGACGTCCCCGAAAAGCTGTTCCATGCCGTGGAAATGCCGTCCAGTTCAACATCACCCGCCTGTGATTAAACCTGTAACGGCCTTGGGACCGACCAATATCCGTAAATTCCCTTACCGGGTTCGACCCGAATGTTTCGCGAAGGCTTCGGGTGGTATCTCTTTGCCATCCAAGTTGCTCCGCCAGGAGGCGCATATGGTCCAGGTCTATTTTCACTGCTCCAATACCGAGGGCACGCTGATCGACCGCTACGGCGCCGCCGTTTCCAATCTCACCGAGGCGCGCGACCGCGCTTCCCAGATCATGCGGTCGATGATCCTGACGCCGAGCAACGAAGACTGGCGCGACTGGGTGATCCATGTCAGCGACGACGACGGCGAGGAGATTTTCGACCTCCCCTTCACCGCCATGCTCGGCAAGCCGCATTGAGGTGATGCCATGTTGATCGCCTCCCTGAGCCTGCTCCGCCAGCCCCTGAGCTTCGTTGCCGCCAAATGGCAGACGCTGGTCAGGGTCGCCGGTAACCCCTACCGCCCCGAGCTTCACTATATGCGCGGGCCTGGCCCGAAATGGCGCGCCAAGTATCAGGCCAGCCGGCTGAACCGCGGGCTCTGAGCGGCCCTGCTTGCCGACCAACAGTCTCTCCACTCGTCATGCCCGGGCTCGTCCCGGGCATCCACGTTTTGGGCCACTCCGAAGAACGTGGATGGCCGGGACGAGCCCGGCCATGACGGCGTAGCGAGAGGCTACCCCTGCCCTACCTCCCCGTGAACCTCGCCTTGCGCTTCTCGACGAAGGCATTGCGGCCTTCGACGGCGTCGGCGCTCTTGCGGATCACCGCCTGGAGCTCGATCTCGCGGCGGAATTGCGCCTCGTAGGTCGCGCGCTCGCTCTCCTCGACGAGCAGGCGGGTCGCCACCAAAGCGCGCGTCGGGCCCTCGGCGAGCCGGTGCGCCAAAGCAAGCGCCTCGTCCATCAGCTTCGCGTCGTCGACGACCTGCCGCACCAGGCCGATCTCCTGGGCACGCACTGCCGTCAGCGGCTCGTTCAGCAGCATCAGCTCGAGCGCGCGCTGCCGGCCGATCAGCCGCGGCAGCAGCCAGGTCGAGCCGAGATCCGGCACCAGCGCGATGCGGCTGAACACCTGGATGAAGCTCGCCGACCGCGCCGCGACGATGATGTCGCCGGCCATGGCGAGGCTGAAGCCGCCGCCGGCAGCCACCCCGTTCACGGCGACGATGACGGGCACGCGGCACTCGCGCAGCGCCTTGAAGGCCGGCCAGTACAAACGCATAACGCCGGCCGCGATGTCTTCGCCGAGCGCCTCCGACGCCTTCAGATTCTGTCCCGAGCAGAAGCCACGTCCCGCACCGGTCAGGATCAGGGCTCGAATACCCTCGTCCTGCGACATCTCGCCGATGGCGACGGCGAGCGCGCCGAGCAGATCCGGCGTCATCGCATTCAGGCTCGCCGGCTCGTCGAGCGTCAGGATTCCGACGGCGCCATCCCGCGCCTGTTTCACACCAGCCATGTCGCGCCTCCCTTTGGATGTTCTCGTTGGCCGCAATGTGCCATTGTCCGCGCGCTTCGCCAATCGCGAAGCAAGTCAGCGCAACGAAGCCAGCACAGAACATCAAGACATCATGCCTCATCAGTTCAGCCTCAACCAAACCGTCCGCAAGCCCGCCGTCACGTCCAAGGGCGGCATCGTCGCCTCGCAATCGCGGCGAGCGGCCGAAGTCGGGGCGCAGGTGCTGGCGGCGGGCGGCGATTGCGTCGACGCGGTCGTGGCAACGACCATGGCGTTGAACGTGCTGGAGCCCTGGAACAGTGGCATCGGCGGCGGCGGTGCGATGGTGCTCTACCGCGCCAAGGAAAATCGCTATGAGGTGATCGACTACGGCATGTGCGCGCCGCAGAGCCTGCGCGTCGCCGACTATCCGCTCAGCGGCGCGGGCGCTGCTTCCGATCTCTTCCCCTGGCCGCGGGTGAAGGACGATCGCAACATCCACGGTCCCGGCTCGATCGCCGTGCCCGGCGTCGTCGCCGGGATGGAAGAGGCACATCGCCGCTACGCCAGGATGCCGTGGAAGGATCTGGTCGCGCCGGCAGCCAGGCTCGCCGGCGAAGGCCTGCTGGTCGATTGGTGGACCACGGTGACGATCTCGGGCTCGGCCGCCGATCTCAGGCGCTATCCCGCCAGCGCGGCGGCGTTCCTGAAGGACGGCCTGCCACCAAGCGCGCCATGGGGCATCAAGGCCGAGACGCGGCTGCCGCAGGACTCGCTGAAAGCGACGCTGTCGCATCTCGCCGAGGCTGGGCCGCGCGACTTCTATCGGGGCGATCTCGCCAGGAGCATCGCCTCCGACATCAAGGCCGACGGCGGTTCGCTGTCGGTCGAGGACCTCGCTGCCTTCCGCGCGCATTTGCGCGAGCCGCTGGCGATCCCGTATCGCGGCGGCCAGGTGTATGCGACGCCCGAGCTCACGGCCGGGCCCACCATGGCGCACGCGCTGCGCCTGTTGCAGCAGAGCCTGAAGCCGGCAAGCGCGCCGGATGCGGCCGCCTATGTCGAATATGCACTCGCGCTGCAGGCGGCCTTCCGCGAGCGGCTCAAGGACATGGGCGATGCCGACGGCAAACGCTCGCTCGGTGCCGAATATCTGGCGCCGGCCTGCACCACGCATTTCTCCGTGGTCGACCGGGACGGCAACATCGCCGCGGTGACGCAGACCCTGCTCTCGTCCTTTGGCTCGCGGTATGTGACGCCGCACACCGGCATCGCCATGAACAACGGCATCATGTGGTTCGACCCGACGCCGGGCACCACCAACTCGCTCGCGCCCGGCAAGCGCTGCCTCTGCAACTACACGCCCGTCATCGCCGAGACCAAGGACGGCAATCGCCTCGCCGTCGGCGCCTCCGGCGGCCGCCGCATCCTGCCGTCGGTGCTGCAGCTCGTGTCGTTCGCGATGGATTACGGCATGGATCTCGACGCCGCCATCCATCAGCCGCGCATCGACGCCAGCGAAGGCGCGGTGGTGATCGGCGATGCGCGTTTGCCCGCGGACGTGCGCAAGACGCTGGCCGCGCGCTTCGACTATGAAGAGAGCCGCGTGCAGACGCTACCGCAGAAATTCGCCTGCCCGAGCGTGGTGATGCGCGAGGGCGACACGAATTCCGGCGCGGTCGAGATCTTTCAGCCCTGGGCCGACGCGGTTGCGGAAGCCTGAGCGCTGGGGATCGCTGCGCTAGTCTGCCAGCGCGCGTTGAGTTCTCGGGCGACTACGCATCCAGGCGAGCATCACGACTCCTCCACATTCGCAGGGAACTTAGCTGCGCACGGTTCGTTCGTTGAACGGACGAATGCGCGCTCACCCCAGTGGAGGACATGATGAAGAAACTTGCGCTCGCCGCGTCGCTGATCATCGCGGCCGGCTTTACGTTCACGAGCCCTGCACTGGCCAAGGGCGGCCATGGTGGCGGCCATGGTGGCGGTCATGGCCATGGTCACGGTCATTCGATGGGTCATCATCACCACGGCACGCCGCCAGGATGGTCACGCGGGCGCAAGGTCGGCTGGCGCGGTTACGGCTGCCCGCCCGGCCTTTGGAAGCAGGGCCGCTGCTGACCCCCGATCTGCCAATCATGTAAGGCGTCGCTCCTCACAGGGCGGCGCCTTTTTCAGATGCCGAGCCGGTCCCGCACCCGGCCCGCGATGACGGCGGTCGTCACACCCACCGGCCAGAACGCGTGCAGCGGGATCGGCTTGATGCCGGTGATGGGCATGTCGATCTCGACCGTGGCGCCGCCGATCAGCCGACGCGCGAGCTGAGCGCCCATCGCGGTCGCAAGCGCAACGCCGCGGCCATTGCAGCCGAGCGAGATCAGGACGCTCTCGGCCGGCTCATGCACATGGGGATAGTGATCCGCGGTGATGGCGAGCCGGCTGTTCCAGCCGTGGGTCCAGGCAACGCCCTTGAGCTGCGGCCATAGTCTCTCCGCGTACCGCATGAGATAGGCGACATCGTACGGCGACTTGATCCAGCGCATCGGGCCGCGGCCGCCCATCAAGAGGCGGTTCTGCTGATCGATGCGGTAATAGACGGTGATGTGGCCGCTCTCGTAGAGCACCGGACGCGTCGGCATGATCGAACGTGCGACCGCGTCGGAGAGCGGCGCGGTGGCGGCGATCGAGGAGAACACGGGCACGATGGTGCGGCGGAGCGCCGGCCAGAGATCGTCGGTGAAACCGTTGGTGGCGAGCAGCACCTTGTCGGCATGCACGACCGCCCGCGGCGTCTCGATGCGCCAGCGGCTACCCTCGCGGCGCAGCGACAGCGCGGGCGTCTCGCCATGCACCTTCGCGCCGGCCGAGATCGCGGCCCGCGCAAGGCCGCGGGCGTAGCTGAGCGGATGCAGATCGCCTCCGCGCGTGTCCAGCATGGCGCCGACGTAGCGGTCGGTGCCGGTCATCTCGCGGAGCTGCGCGCGATTCAGATATTTGACCGGCATGCCGCGGCGGATGCATTGCTGCGCCGTCTTCTCGATCGCGGCAGTACTGGCCTCATGATAGGCCGCGCGCAGCGTGCCGTTCTGCCGTGCCTCACATGGGATCTGGTAGCGGCGGATCAGATCATGCGTGAAGTTGGTGGTGCCGTAGGCGAACTCGATCATGCGGCGGCCGAGCTCAGGGCCGAAATCGGCCTCGATCTGATCGGGGTCGTGCTTCAATCCGGGATTGGTGTGACCGCCGTTGTTGCCGGACGCGCCCCAGCCCGGCTCCTGCGCCTCCAGCACCAGCGCTTCGACGCCCTGCTCGGCCAGATGCAATGCGGTGGACAGGCCGGTGTAGCCGCCGCCGACGATCGCGACCGAGACATTCTTGTCGACGTCGAGCGGCGGCGTGGCCACCGGCGCGACGGCGGTGTCGGCATAGAGCGAGGGCGGCAGAGGCAGGCGCGTCGTCATGGCGAAGACCGGTCAGAGCGGATGCAGCACGCGGCGCAGGAAATCCTGCGTCCGCGGATGCTGGGGTTGATTGAGGACGGTCTTGGCTGCCCCTTGCTCGACGATGACACCGCCGTCGATGAACAGCACGCGGTCGGCGACGTCGCGGGCAAAGCCCATCTCGTGGGTGACGACGACCATGGTCATGCCGTCGTCGGCGAGCTTGCGCATCACGCCGAGCACGTCGCCGACCAGCTCGGGGTCGAGCGCCGAGGTCGGCTCGTCGAACAGGATGGCCTTCGGCTGCATCGCCAGCGCCCGCGCGATCGCGACGCGCTGCTGCTGGCCGCCGGAGAGCTGCGGCGGATGCGCATCGGCCTTCTCGGCGAGGCCGACCTGGGCGAGCAGCGCGCGGCCACGCTCCAGCGCCTGCGCCCGCGGCTCCTTCTTCACAAAGAGCGGCCCTTCGATCACGTTCTCCAGCGCCGTGCGATGCGGGAACAGGTTGAAGCGCTGGAACACCATCGAGACCTGGGTGCGGATGTTCACGATCGACGGCGCGTCGCGGTCGACCTTCAGGCCCTCGACGCTGATGTCACCGCGGTCGTAGCTTTCCAGCCCGTTGATGCAGCGCAGGATGGTGGACTTGCCGGAGCCGGAGGGACCGACGATGCAGACCACCTCGCCCTTCGCGACCGAAGCCGTGATGCCCTTGAGCACCTCGACCTTGCCGAAGCTCTTGTGGACGTCGCTCAGCTCGATCATCGCTTGCCGGCCCGCTTCTCGAAGTGACGGACCAGCAGGATCAGCGGAATGCTCATGGTGAGATACATCAGCGCCACCAGCGTGAACACGCTGGTGTTCTTGAAGGTCGAGGACGCGATCAGCTTGCCCTGCAGCGCGAGCTCGGCGACCGTGATGGTCGAGGCTTGCGACGAGTCCTTCAGCATCATGATCATGACGTTGCCGTAGGGCGGCAGCACGATGCGCACGGCCTGCGGCAGCACCACGCGGCGCATGGTGAGCCACCAGCCCATGCCGATCGACTGCGCCGCCTCGATCTGGCCCTTGTCGATCGCCTCGATGCCGGCCCGGAAGTTTTCAGCCTGGTAGGCCGAATAGGCAATGCCGAGCCCGAGGATCGCGGCCTGCAAGGCCGACAATGTGACGCCGAGATCGGGCATCACGAAGTAGAGATAGAATAACAGGACGATGATCGGGATGCCCCGGATCACGTTGATCAGGCTGGCGCTGAGCATCGACAGCGCCTTGATGCCGGAGACCCGCATCATCGCCCAGATCAGGCCAAGCACCGTCGAGAGCAGCAGCGAGCCGATGGTGACGACGATCGTCAGCGCGACGCCGTTCATCAGGATCGGGAAGAACTCGGCGGCGTCGTGCCAGAAGCCTTTCATCGCGCAGCCTTCATCGATCCGTCGCTAACGATCAGCCCTGTGCCTTCAGGCCCCATTTATCCAGGATCTTCGCGATGGTGCCGTTGGCCTTCAGCTTCGCCAGCGAGGCGTTGATCTTGCCGAGCAGCGCGGCTTCGCCCTTGCGCACGCCGATGCCGACCGAGCCGACCGTGACCGGCTTGTAGCCGTCGACGAGGCGCACCTCGGGGAAGCCGCCCTGCTTCAGATTGTAGGCGAGGATCGGATAATCGGCGTAGCCGGCCTTGAGGCGTCCGGTGTTCACGTCGCGCAGGATGTCGGGAATGGTGTCGTAGGCCTTCACCTCGGCGAACAGGCCGGATTTCTTCAGCGCGTCGACGAAGGCGGTGCCGACCTGCGCGCCGACGGTCTCGCCCTTGAGGTCGTCCTGCGTAGCATAGGCCTTGGTGTCGGTCTTCGGCACCACGAGGCCCTCGCCATAGCTGTAGATCGGGTCGGAGAAGTCGACGACCTCCTTGCGCGGCGGCGTGATGAACATCGCGGCGGCAATGATGTCGATCTTGCTCGAGGTCAGCGACGGGATCAGGGCCGAGAACTGCATCGGCTCGATCTGCACGTTGAAGCCGGCATCCTTGCCGACCTCGGTGATGAGATCGACCATGATGCCCTGAATGGTGTTGGTCTTGGTGTCGAGGAAAGTGAAGGGAATGCCGGTCGGGGTCGAGCCGACCTTCAGCACCTGCTGCGCCGAGGCCGGCACTACGGTTGCAATTGCGAGCGCCGCGACCGCGGCCAGACCAAAACGCTTCATCGCATCCCCCTTTGGGCCCGGCCGGTTGCGACGCTCGCGCATGTCGTGATCAGACGTTGTCTTGATCAGACGTTGCGGGCCACGCCGTTTCGGCCTATTTTCACCAATATGAAAATTTGGTCACACTTTCGCGGATGATGCAAGCGGTTTTCATGCACATGAAGGAAGCGGTTTGACGTGAGCGGTGGCAAAAGAATGCGCAGACCGGCCGCCGCAAAGCCGGTGAAGCGGGTGAAATCAAAAGCCGTGACCAAACCGGCCGAGCCCGCGATGGACGTCGCGGTCGGCCGCCGCATCCGGGATCTCAGGCGCGTCAGGCAATTCTCGCTGGAGACGGTCGCGGCGCGCACCGAGCTTTCGATCGGCTTTCTCAGCCAGATCGAGCGCGGGCTGTCATCGCCGTCGCTGCGCGTGCTGGCGACGCTCGCCGACGTGCTCGGCGTCGGCATCGCGGCCTTGTTCGGCGCCAGCCCGAACGCCGACGGCGTCTCCGACCAGGTGGTGACGCGCGGGCTGCAGCGCCCGGAGCTGAAGCTCTGGCGCACCGGCGTGTCCAAGCAGCTGCTGAGCCCGGCGAGCAGCGACAACAGGCTCAACCTGTTCCTGGTGCATCTGGAGCCCGGCGGCTCCACCGGCGACGAGCTCTACACCCATGACGGCGAGGAAGCCGGCCTCGTGCTCGAAGGCGAGATGCTGCTGACGGTGGACAGCGAGACCTGGTCGCTGAAGACCGGCGACAGCTTTCGCTTTGCCAGCCGCCGGCCGCATCGGTTTTCGAATCCGGCGAACGATGCGAAGGCCGTGGTGCTGTGGGTGAATTGCGTGACGGGGACGGCGTAGTTTGCCGCCGTTCCCCTCTTCACGCATACTACGAGGGCATTCCACAAGGCTAAGGTCCCTCGTCGATGGATGACCTCATCATTGCTGCGATCCGACGACGGCTGAAGACTGATGTTACAGATCTGGGTCGAACTCCGCGCACGGGGCTGATTCCCACTAATGCAGGCGATATCGCCGATGACGAGGAGCACCTCCGCTTCCGGCTGCCGGCGCTTTTGAAGCGGATTTACGCAGAGATCGGGAATGGAGGATTCGGACCTGGATATGGACTCATCGGTTTGACGAACGGAGTTCCCGACGATACCGACAAGACCGCTGTTGCGCTTTACGAGGTCTATCGAAGCGCGCCGGAGCTAAGATGGCCCCATGGCCTGCTACCGATCTGCCATTGGGGATGCGCCATCTATTCTTGCATCGATTGTCTGGATCCGGCTTCAAGGATGCAGATTTTCGATCCGAACGAGCACGATGGAGACGACTGGACCGACGCATTCTTCGAGGACTCTCCCAGTTTCGAGGACTGGATCAGATCGTGGGCGTCCGGCGTCAATCTTTGGGACAAGATGTACGGCGATGATGGCCACATCGCCCGCATCATCTCTGCGCGTCGGAAGCGACCTTGATCCCGCGAAACGCGGGCTCGACCCGTCATCCTGAGGCGCGGGACGCAACGCGTCCCGCGGAAAGCCTCGAAGGATGCACGGCCGCGATGCAGCCGGGCCGTCGCCCTTCGAGGGCCGCTGAAGAAGCGGCCACCTCAGGGTGACGGTGATAGATTTGGACGCACGTCACCTCCACACCGTCATTGCGAGCGCAGCGAAGCAATCCAGAGATGCATCCTCGGAGACAGTCTGGATTGCTTCGTCGCAAGAGCTCCTCGCAATGACGCGGGGAGAGAGTCTTACCCGAAGCGGTGATTATACCGGTCCACCGTCAGCGCACTCACGTCAATGTCCGGCTTCTTGCCCGACAGCATGTCGGCGAGCACGCGTCCCGAGCCGCAGGACATGGTCCAGCCGAGCGTACCGTGGCCGGTGTTGAAATGGAGATTGGCGTATTGGGTCGGACCGATCACGGGCGGGCCGTCCGGCGTCATCGGGCGCAGGCCGCTCCAGAATGTCGCTTTAGCGAGATCGCCGCCGCGCGGGAACAGGTCGGTCAGCGAATGATCGAGCGTGGCACGGCGCGCGTCATAGAGCTTGTCCGAATAGCCGGAGATTTCCGCGGTGCCGCCGACGCGGATGCGATTGCCGAGCCGCGTGATCGCGACCTTGTAGCTTTCGTCCATCACGGTCGATTCCGGCGCGCCGGAGGCGTCCTTGATCGGCACCGTGATCGAATAGCCTTTCACCGGATAGACCGGCAGCGAGATGCCGAGTGGGGCTGCGAGCCGCGACGACCAGCTGCCGAGCGCGAGCACGTAGGCGTCGGCCTGCAGCAGGCCGGCGCTGGTCGAAACGCCGCTGACGCGGGCGCCCTCGGTGACGATACGGTCGATCGAGGTGTTGAACATGAAGCGCACGCCGAGCGCTTCGGCATGCTTGGCCAGCGCCTGCGTGAACATGTGGCAATCGCCGGTTTCGTCCTGCGGCAGGCGCAGCCCGCCGACGAACTTCTCCTTGACGCCTGATAGCGCCGGCTCGACCGCGATGCAGCCCTCGCGGCTCAGCACCTCGAAGGGCACGCCATATTGCTTGAGCACGGCGATGTCCTCGGCGGTGCCGTCGAGCTGGGCCTGGTAGCGGAACAGCTGCAGCGTGCCTTGCGAGCGCTCGTCATATTGAATGCCGATGTCGCGGCGCAGGTCGCGCAAGGAATCGCGGCTGTACTCCGCGATCGGAATCATCCGGCTCTTGTTGATCGCGTAGCGCGCGCTGGTGCAGTTGCGCAGCATCTTGAGCAGCCAGACCCACATCACGGGATCGAGCTTCGGCCGGATCACCAGCGGGCCGTGCTTCATCAACAGCCACTTGACCGCCTTCACCGGCACGCCGGGGCCGGCCCATGGCGAGGAATAGCCGGGCGAGACCTCGCCGGCATTGGCAAAGGAGGTCTCCAGCGCCGGCTCGGGTTGACGGTCGACGACCGTCACCTCGTGGCCGGCACGTGCGAGGTAGTATGCAGAGGTGACACCGATGACACCGCTGCCGAGGATCAGAACTTTCACGCTTGGTCAAACTCCCGCGGTATCACGCTCGCCGCTGCAAGGACACAACTCGCAACGGCGAGAGCAATTATCAGGCCACCTTCTTGATGGCGTCGCCGAGGATCGAGACCATCTGGTCGATATGGCTCTTCTCGACGATGAGCGGAGGCGACATCGCGAAGCTGTCGCCGCTCATGCGCAGGTAAAGGCCGGTGTTGAAGCAGTCGACCATGACGTCGTAGCCGCGCGCGCCGACGACACCGTCGCGCGGCGCCAGCTCGACCGCACCCATCAGGCCGCAATTGCGGATGTCGACGACGTTCGGCAGACCCTTGAGCGAATGCAGCGCATCGCGCCAATATTCGGCGATCGAGGCACCACGCGTCAGCAGCCCCTCGTCCTTGTAGATGTCGAGCGTCGCGATGCCCGCGGCGCAGGCGGTCGGATGCGCCGAATAGGTGTAGCCGTGGAACAGCTCCATCTGGTTCTCGGGGCCGACCATCAGTCCGTCATGCACCTTGCGGCTCGCAAACACTGCGCCGCAGGGAATCGTGCCGTTGGTGATGCCCTTGGCGGTCGTCATCAGGTCCGGCGTGACGCCGAAGAAATTGGCGGCGAACGGCGTGCCGAGACGGCCGAAGCCGGTGATGACCTCGTCGAAGATCAGGAGGATGCCATGCTTGTCGCAGATCTCGCGCAGGCGCTGCAGATAGCCCTTCGGCGGCGGCAGCACCGCGGTCGAACCCGGCACCGGCTCGACGATGACGGCGGCGATGGTCTCGGCGCCGTGCAGGGCGACCAGACGCTCGAGATCGTCGGCGAGCTCGGCGCCATGCTCCGGCTGATCCTTGGCGAAGGCGTTGCGGCCGAGGTCATGGGTATGGCGGATGTGGTCGACGCCCGGCAGCAGGGTGGTAAAGGCGCGGCGGTTGGCGACCATGCCGCCGACCGAGGTGCCGCCGAAGCCGACGCCGTGATAGCCGCGCTCGCGGCCGATCAGGCGGGTGCGGCTGGCCTGGCCGGTGGCGCGGTGATAGGCGAGCGCGATCTTCAGCGCGGTGTCGACCGACTCGGAGCCGGAATTGGTGAAGAAGACGCGGTCGAGGCCCTTCGGCGCGATCTCGGCGAGCCGCTCGGCGAAGTCGAACGCCAGCGGATGGCCCATCTGGAACGACGGCGCGAAGTCCAGCGTCATGAGCTGGCGTTCGACCGCGGCGGCGATCTGCTTGCGGCCGTGGCCGGCATTGACGCACCAGAGGCCGGCGGAGCCGTCGATCACCTTGCGGCCGTCGACGGTGGTGTAGTGCATGCCCTCGGCCGAGGAGAACAGGCGCGGCGCCTTCTTGAATTGCCGGTTGGCCGTGAACGGCATCCAGAACGAGTCGGTCTTGATAGTGTTCGGAATCTGATGAAGGGTCACGGCCGCGCTCCTGTGCTGACGTGCTAGCAGAGGCACGCCTTGAGATGCGCAACAAGTCCTTTTCTGTTGCGCCACAACCCATTGATTTGTCTGGGGCTGCCGGTCCATATTTGCGCGATCCGCAACACCTGCAACACGGGATCCGGGCCATGAGCGTCGACATCGGTGGACGGCTGCGATTCATCCGGGCGCGCCACAAGCTGTCGCAGCGCGAGCTGGCCAAGCGCGCCGGGGTCACCAATTCGACGATCTCGCTGATCGAATCCAACCAGATGAACCCCTCGGTCGGCGCCCTCAAGCGCATCCTCGACGGCATCCCGATGGGGCTCGCCGAATTCTTCGCACTGGAGCCGGAGTCCAGGCGCAAGATCTTCTACCGGGCCGAAGAGCTCACCGAGGTCGGCAAGAAGCCGATCTCCTACCGTCAGATCGGCGACAATCTGTTCGGCCGCAATCTGCAGATCCTCAAGGAACGTTACGAGCCCGGCAGCGACACCGGCCGCGTCCACCTCGTCCATGAGGGCGAGGAAGGCGGCATCGTGATCTCGGGCAAGCTCGAAGTCACCGTCGAGGACGAGCGCCGCATTCTCAACCCGGGCGATGCCTATTATTTCGAGAGCCGCCGGCCGCACCGGTTCCGCTGCGTCGGCGGCAAGCCGTGCGAGGTGATCTCGGCCTGCACGCCGCCGACGTTCTGAAGGGCAAACAGCCGCATCCGGGAGGATACGGGGCCCTGCCTTTTCTGAAGCAGATTGAGCCATCTCAATTTCCGCGGGCTCAACCGCTCTATATTCGGAAACGTAGCCGAGCAGCCTGGCGCAAAGGTGCTGAGGTTATGGCCCCGGACTCCTGGGCTCTCCGGGGCCGCTTCGTAACGGAGCTCGCTCATGAAGATCACCCTCGCCAATGCCGAAGCCGCACTCCACGACGTGCTGAGCGACGCCGACCAGCTCCACTCGCGAGAGCTGCGCGCGGCCCTCGAGAAATACGTCGCGGCGCTACGAGAGCAGATCAAGACCCTCCGCAAGATGCTGAACTGACACCCGGCGGCGCGAGGAGACCTCGCCTCGCCTGCCCGCCTCAGCGCGGCGTCAGCAGCTCCTCGATCCGGATCGGGAACTTGCGGACACGGACGCCGGTCGCATGCCAGACCGCGTTGGCGACCGCGCCGGCACTGCCGGTGATGCCGATCTCGCCGACGCCCTTGATGCCGAGCGCGTTGACGTGCGGGTCGTGCTCCTCGACCGTGATCACGTCGAGCGGCGGCACGTCGGCATTCACGGGAACGTGGTACTCGCCGAGATTGGCATTCATGATGCGGCCGGTACGGCGATCGGTAATCGCCTCCTCGTGCAGCGCAAACGACAGGCCCCAGATCATGCCGCCGAACAGCTGGCTCTGCACCATGCGCGGATTGACGATCCGCCCGGCGGCAAACGCCCCCACCATGCGGCTGACACGGACCTGGCCGAGCTCGGGATCGACCTTCACCTCCGCGAACACCGCGCCATGGGCATGCATGGCATATTCCTCCATCGCGGCAGGATTCGGCGCTCCGGTGCCGCGGGCCTCGACCTCAGCGACGCCGGCGCGCGCCAGGATTTCGGCGTAGCTCTCGCCGCGGCTCTCGTCGTCGCGCCGGACCAGCCTTCCGTCGCGCGCGATCACGCCGGCATTGCCGGCGCCGAACAGCGGCGAGCGCTCGTCACCGGTGGCGAGATCGGCGAGCTTGGCGATCACGGCCGCGCCGGCGCTGTGGATCGCAGCACCGGCCGTGGCCGTATGCGCGGAGCCGCCGGCGATGCCGGCATCGGGCAGATCGGACGTCCCCGCCTTGAACTCGACCCGCGCGATATCGAGGCCGACGGCATCAGCCGCGATCTGGGCCAGCGCGGTCCAGGCGCCCTGCCCCATGTCGTGCGCGCCGATCTCCATCACGCCCGAGCCGTCGCGCCGGATCGCCGCGCGCGCTTCCGCCTGGAACATCAGCGCCGGGAAGGTCGCCGTGCCCATGCCCCAGCCGACCAGAAGGCCGGCATCGTCGCGCATCTGCCGCGGCTGCAGCGAACGCTTGGCCCAGCCGAAGCGCGCTGCGCCCTGCTCATAACAGGCCAGAAGCGCCTTTGAAGAAAACGGCTTGCCGCTGATCGGCTCGACCTCGGCGTAGTTCTTCAGGCGGAACGCCAGCGGATCCATGCCGCAGGCCCAGGCCATCTCGTCGATCGCGCTCTCCAGCGCAATCGAGCCTGTCGCCTCGCCGGGCGCCCGCATGAACAGCGGTGTTCCCGTGTGGACACGTACGGCGTCATGCGAGGTGCGGATCGCGGGTGCCGCATAGAGCGTGTGCGAGGCATCGGCCGCGGGCTCGTAGAAATCGTCGAATGTGCTCGACACGGTCCGCGCATGGTGATCGAGCGCGGTCAGACGTCCCTCGCCGTCGACGCCGAGGCGCAGGCGCTGACGCGTCGGCGCGCGATGGCCGACCGGGCCGTACATCTGCTCACGGCGCAGCACCAGCTTGACCGGCCTGCCGACCAGCTTCGCCGCCATGATGCCGAGCACCGGCGGACCGCCCATCAGCCCCTTCGAGCCGAACCCGCCGCCGAGGAAGGGACTGCGGATATGGATCTTGTCGTGCGCGATGCCGAACAGTTCGGCAATGCGCGCGAGCGACAGCTTCAGACCCTGGGTCGGCATGTCCACCGATAGGCTGTCGCCATCCCAGCTTGCGACGATCCCATGCGGCTCCATCGCGTTGTGATATTGCGGCGGCGTCTCGTATGTCGCGTCGATCCGCTTCTCGGCCGAGGCAAGGCCAGCCTCGACATCGCCGCGGTGAATTTCGGTGGGATTGCCGACGCCGACGACCGGCGGCACGAAACTCTCGCCGGCGTCGAGCCCCACCAGCGGAGGCAGGGTTTCGTAGCGCGGCGCCAGCAGCGCCGCGCCTTCCGTCGCCGCCTCCAGCGTTTCCGCGATCACGACCGCGATGGGCTGGTTGGCGTAGCGGACTTCGTTGCTCTGCAACGCCTCCATCCGGAACACGAACGGATTGGTCTTGATCTCCGGATCGATCGCGAGCTGCGGCTTGTGCTCCGGCGTCATGACATCGACCACGCCGGGATGGCGCTTGGCCGCGGCGACATCGAGCGAGATCACACGGCCATGCGAAATGCCGGCGACGGCCGTCACCGCATAGAGCATGCCGGGCGGATGATTGTCGGCGGCATAGGTCGCCTGCCCCGTGACCTTGAGGACGCCGTCACGGCGGGTCAGCGGTTGGCCGATGTTCGAACCGTGCCTGATATGGGCGGGTGCGCTGGTGAGATTGAGCTCAGGCATGGATGGCTCCGGTCGTCGAGGCAAAGGGAGACGCCGGCAGCGCCGGCATGCGCGCGGGCGTACCGGCGGCGGCGAGGGTCAGCGCGCGCACGACGATGCGGCGCGCGAGCTCGATCTTGAAGGCATTGTCGCCGGACGGCTTTGCGTCGGTCAGCGCACGCCGGGCGGCCTCCTGGAAGACATCTGCCGCGGGCGCGACGCCCCTCAGCACGTCCTCCGCGGCGCGGGCCCGCCAGGGCTTTGCGGCAACGCCGCCGAGCGCGAGCCGGGCTTCCGCGATCTTGCCGTTCTCGATCCGCAATGCGGCGGCGGCCGAGACGACTGCAAAGGCATAGGAGGTGCGCTCGCGGACCTTGAGGTAGCGTGCGTGCGCCGCAAACGCGTGCGCCGCCGGCGGCAGGCGCACCGCGACGATGAGGTCGCCGGGCTCGAGCACGGACTCGCGCGCGGGCGTGTCGCCGGGCAGACGATGCAGCTCGTCGAGCGCGATCTCGCGATGGCCGCCCCTGCCCTCGATCTCGACCATGGCGTCGAGCGCGACCAGCGGCACGCAGAAGTCGGACGGATGCGTGGCGATGCAATTCTCGCTCCAGCCGAGCACGGCGTGGGTGCGGTTCTCGCCCTCGCTGGCATCGCATCCGCTGCCGGCCTCGCGCTTGTTGCAACGGCTGGCGGTGTCGTAGAAATACGCGCAGCGCGTTCGTTGCAACAGGTTGCCGCCGACCGTTGCGGCATTGCGCAATTGCGCGGAAGCGCCGGAGAGCAGCGCCTCGGCGACGGCCGGATAGGACTTTGCAAAGGCCGGATCATGCGCGAGATCGGCATTGCTCACCAGCGCCCCGATGCGCAACGAACCGTCGGCGAGAGTCTCGATGGCGTCGAGCCCGTCGAGATGGGTGACGTCGACCAGGCGATCCGGACGGCTGACGCCGCCTTTCATCAGATCGAGCAGATTGGTGCCGGCGGCGAGATAGGCGGCGCCGGGCTGGGCTGCGGCGGCGACGGCCTCGGCGACCGTGGCGGGCCTGATGTACTCGAACGGTTTCATGCCGAGCGCCTCTGGTTGGATTGGTCCATCTGTCCTTGCGCATCGAGCACGGCATCGACGATGCCGGCATAGGCGCCGCAGCGGCAGAGATTGCCGCTCATGCATTCGCGGATGCGCTCGGGATCGTTGCCGGCCTGCGCTTCCTGCATCATGCCGATCGCGCTCATGATCTGGCCGGGCGTGCAGAAGCCGCATTGAAAGCCGTCATGGGCGATGAAGGCGGCCTGCACCGGGTGCAGCTGGTCGCCGCGCGCAACGCCCTCGATGGTGAGGATGTCGGCGCCGTCATGGCTGATGGCGAGCGCGAGACAGGAATTGATGCGCTTGCCGTCGACCAGAATGGTGCAGGCGCCGCACTGGCCGCGATCGCATCCCTTCTTGGTTCCGGTGAGATGGAGGCGCTCACGCAGGAGATCGAGCAGCGTGACGCGCGGATCGTCGAGGACGAAGTCGCGCCGCGCACCGTTCACGGTGAGGCTGATGGAGTGGTTCATACAAGGCTCCGATCAGATTTGGACATGAGTCATCGCGTAGCGCGCCACCGCCGTGGCCGCCGTCGATATGCGTCGGCCAGGCGGAAGCCGGCCAACAGCCAAGCGAAGATACGGAGGCACCCTCCGTTTAACAAGGGCCGGCCGAAAATATTTGGAATTGGTCAAAAGCCACTGCGCCACCAACGCGATGCAGCCCTGCGCAGGTCCGGCGAGGGTTCAATCTAACCAATTCGTGATCTACATTGCGCGCCATGGACGACCACACCGACCAGATTCGGAAGCCCCGCGCCGATGCCGTGCGCAACCGCGAGCGCGTGCTCGAAGCGGCCAAGGCCGTGTTCAATGCGGGCGGCCCCGAGGCCAGCCTCGAGGCCGTGGCCAAACGTGCCGGCGTGGGGATCGGCACGCTCTATCGGCATTTTCCGACGCGCGAGGCATTGTTCGAGGCGGTGTATCGCCGTGAGGTCGAGCAGCTCAGCGAGTTGGCCGAGCAACTGAAGAACGCGAAAGATCCCGTGGCGGCGCTGCGGCGCTGGCTGCACTCAGGTGTCGAATTTGTTGCGACCAAGAAGGGAATGATGGCCGCCTTGGCGCTCGCGGTGCAGAGCGGATCGGAGCTTCATGCCTTCTCGTTCGACCGGCTGACCAAGGCGATCGGCTCGCTGCTGGATCGCGCGGTCGCGGCCGGCGGAATGCGCGCCGACATCAGCCCGGAGGATCTGCTGCGCGCGTTCTTCGGCATGTGCTACGTGCACGACCAGGCCGGCTGGCAGGCGACGGCGCTCCGCCTGCTTGACGTCTTCATCGATGGGCTGCGCGTGCGGCCCAAGATCAAGGAGCGGGCTGCCAGGCGGACGAGCCCCGCCGCAAAGCGGAAGCGGTAGGGATCATCCTGTCAGGATGGGCTTCAGCGCCTCGCGCTGGAGCACGATGAAGTCGAAGAACGCCGCGATCCGCGGCACGCGCCTGAGATCCGGATGCGTCAGGATACGCCAGCTCCGGGTCAATTCCGGGATAGGCCCGAGCACGCGTACGAGGTCGGGCTCAGCGTCTCCAAGCGCGATCGGAAGCGGCCCGATGCCGACCCCAGACTTGATCGCAGAGACAAGGCCGAGCACGCTGTTGATGCGTGCAGACATCCGGGCATCCGGCGCAACCTCCTTCAACCATTTGACGGCACGGTGATTGGCCAGCGATTCGTCCAGGCCAACCAGCAGATGTCCCGCGAGGTCCTTGGTATGCTGCGGCTTGCCGTGCCGTTCGAGATAGTCGCGGCTGCCGTAGACAGCCCAGATGGACTCGGCGATCTTGCGCCCGACGAGTTCATCATCGGTATCGCCTGATCGGAAGGCGACGTCGACCTCGCCCTTGGACAGGTCGAGATAGCGATCGCTCATCACGAACTCGACCCGGAGCGAAGGATGCTGCGCGTGAAAAGCCTCGATCAGGCCTGATTGGATCAGCCGGGCAACAATGGGCTCCGGGCAGGTCACGCGGATCACACCCTTCATGTCCTGCTCGACATCGCCGGCCCTGCGCCTGAAGTCTCCGATGGTGGCTTCGACGCGCTCGGCATACGGCAACATCGCCAGGCCAAACTCGGTCAGGCGGTAACCCGTCTGCTGACGCGTCACCAGCGCGCGTTCGAGCCGCCTTTCGAGTTCATCGAGCCGGCGATGCACGGTCGACTGGCTGACGCCGAGTGCCTTACCGGCGGCGATCGTGCTGCCGTGGCGCGCGACCGCCAGGAAATATTTGAGGTCGTTCCAGTCGAACATAGACGGATTATGCACTTCTGCGGCCGGCACCCGCAATGTTGCGGCTCCCGGGCCTGAGCGACCGCTCCTAGGCTGGTGCACATTCGCGATATTGAAATGGAGCCCGAACATGCGCCCTCACCTCGTCCTCAGCACCGCAATAGTGCTGGGCTGGACTGCCGCAGCCGTCGCCCAGAGCCACGATACACATGGCGTCACCAAACCAAATCTGGTGCTGCAGCAAGTGGTTGAGGGGCTGCCGAAGGACGAGAGGCAATCGGTGAGGGTGATGACGGCGTCATTCAAGCCGGGCGACAAGACCGTTTATCACACGCACCGTTACCCCGTGACTGTGTACGTGCTCGAAGGCGCGTTCACCCTGGAGCTGGCCGGCAAACCGCCGCTTACGGTTAAGGCGGGCGAGGCCCTGGTCGAACCGCCCAGCGTACCGATGACCGGCTACAACCGCACCAGCGGAGAGACGAAGGTCGTCATCTTCTACGTCAGCGCGGTCGATACGCCCTTCCTCGACCCGCTTGCCCCCTAACGAAATTTAGGTCGCAAAACCCGGGCCCGCCTTCGCCGAACTAATCCGCGAGCGGATCAGGAGCAGCACGACGATGCCGATGTTGAGCGCGTTCCAGGCCACGCCGTTGGCGAACGCCGCGGCGTAGGAGCCGGTGGCATCGAAGATCACGCCCGACACCCAGCCGCCGAAGGACATGCCGAACACCGAGGCGAAGATCACGATGCCGACGCGCGTCGCCGCCTCGCTCGCCGGCATCGCCTCGCGCACGATGATGGCGTAGCTCGGCACGATGCCGCCCTGGAACAGGCCGAACATCGCGGAGATGAGATAGAGCGAGGCGAGGCTGTCGAAGAACAGATAGAACACCAGCGCAAACCCCTGCGCCAGCGATCCCACCAGCAGCGTGTGGATGCCGCCGATCTTGTCGGCGAGATAGCCGGAGCCGATCCGGCTGACGATGCCGCAGCCCATCATCAAGGACAGCATCTCGGCGCCGCGCGCCACGCCATAGCCGAGATCGCCGCAATAGGCGACGATGTGCACCTGCGGCATCGCCATGGCGACGCAGCAGGAGATGCTGGCGATCGAGAGCAGCACGGTCAGCGTGTTGGTCGACAGCTTGAGATCGACGCGGGGCGGCGGCGCGTTGGCATGGTCGCGGACATGGTCGTCGCCCATCTGCGCGCGCAGGACGAGGACCAGAAGCGCCATCGTGCTGGCGCAGACGATGCCGATGCCGATATGGGTGTAGCGCCAGCCGATCGTCTCGGTGCCCCAGCTCACGATCGGCGGCCACATCGTTCCCGCGACATAATTGCCGCTGGCGACGATGGTCACGGCAAGGCCGCGATAGCGCTCGAACCAATGCGAGGCTTCCGCCATCAGCGGCGCGAAGGTCGCCGAGGTGCCGAGGCCGATCAGGAAATAGGCGGCGACGAACTGCCAGAGCTGGGTCGACAGGCCCGCGAGCACATTGGCGATGCCGAGAAAGGCGATGCTGATCGCCATCGCGAGCACGATGCCGAACCGGTCGGTGATCTTGCCGGCGATCACCCCGCCGAGCCCGAAACCGAACATCATCAGCGTGAAGGCGAGCGACACGGCGCCGCGCGTGGCCCCGAATTCGGTCTGCACGATCGGAATCACGACCACGACCGCCCACATGCCGACGGCGCCGATCGAGCCGATGACGAGCGCAAGCACGAGGCGCACCCAGGCCTGACGCGAATCAGGCGTGAAGGCGGCCGGTCTCTGTCCTGGATGATTTGGCGCAAGCACGGCGGGACCATGTTCGCTGGGCGCTTTATGGTCAAGCATCGTGGCGCGATATTGGGCATGCGCGGTGCACTGCGGTAACAAGATGCTTGGCGGCTGCCCCGTTTGCGATTAGCTTGCAATCGGCGCAGGCACCATCGCCGCGCGGGAACCTGACGACGCAATGTTGCTGCGATTGAGACGATCGGTACGGATCAAGGTGGGGCGCCTCCTGGCCCTCGCCTATCTGTTCTGCGTGCTCGCGCCAGCAGCGGGCCTCGCCTGGAGCAACGGCCCGGCGCCCTGCCTCGATGAGGCCGTGATGGCGGACGCCGTGCCGGCGCATCATCAGATGCCTGCCGGCCACGGACATGATGCCACCTCGCATCAGCACGCCGGACCGCACTCGCATCACCAGACCGCCGAACGGGATACGCCGGCGCCGCATCATCATGGCGGCAAGGGAACGGCCGGCCCCTGCTGCGCGATGATGTGCGTGAGCGCGCTGCCGGCCGATCTGCCCAGCGTCGCCATGCCGCCTCTGCCCGTCACCGCCTGTGCGCCGGAGATCGTGGCCAGCCTGCACAGCGCGGCGCCGCCCCAGCACTACCGCCCTCCCATCGCCTGATCTGACGCGACGATTTCGGGCCGTTGCGCGCTCTCCGCGCGCGCGGGCCTGTGGTCCTTCAGATCAGGGATGAATCATGCTGACGCTTTCCGGGGCGGAGTCCGCCGCGATGTCCGCGGTGCGCGGACGACACTTTCGATTCTATTGGCCGCTGTTGGCCCTGGTTGCGCTGGCGCTGTCCGGCTGCATGCCGGCCACCACGCAGGTCGCGGCCGCCGATCCTGCCGATCCGGCGGCGAAGGTCGCGCCGGTCGGCTATCGGTCGACCATCGCGCCCTACACCAGCCTGCGGCCGGCCACGCCCGCGCCATGGCGCGAGCGCAACGGCGCCGTCACGCCGCAACCGAAGCAGGACCGGTAGGAGCGCGCCATGACATGCCATCTTGCGCGAGGCCTGCTCGTCCTCACCGCGTTCAGCGTCTCCGGCTGCGCCGCGTTCTCGCCCGACAGCGGCATGAACGCCGTCTCTGAGCTGACCAGCCGGACCATCGACAAGGACGTCGCCTTCGTGCGAACGGCCGACGGCGCCGGCGCGGTCGAGGCGCGCGTTCATCAATTGCTGGCCCGCACGCTGAGCGCCGAGAGCGCGGTGCAGATCGCGCTGCTCAACAACAAGGGACTGCAAGCCGCCTATAACGAGCTCGCATTGGCCGAGACCGATCTGGTCGAGCAGAGCCTGCCGCCCAATCCCGTATTCTCGATCTCGCGCATCACAGGCAATGGCGCCAGCGAGATCGAACGCCAGGTGGTCGGCGACATTCTCGCGCTCGCCACCCTGCCGTTCCGCTCCGAGATCGCCCGCGAGCGTTTTCGTCAGGCCCAATTGCGCGCGGCGCTGGCGACGCTGCGGCTCGCCGCCGACGTCCGCCGCGCCTATTGGCGCGCCATCGCCGGCAACGAGATGGTGGTGCTGCTGACCGACGCCAAGGCGACGGCGGAATCGACCGCACAGCTCGCCGTCAAGCTCGGCGAGACCGGCTCCCTCAACAAACTCGACCAGGCCCGCGAGCAGGTGTTTTATGCGGAGACCACGGCCGACCTCGCCACCGCGCGACAGACCGCGGCGAGCGCCCGCGAACGGCTGGCACGCTTGATGGGATTGTGGGACGGCGGCCTCGACTTCCGCCTGCCGAACGCGTTGCCGCAGCTGCCGCGCCGGCCGCTGACCTTGCCTTCGATCGAGGCCGACGCGGTCGCCCATCGCATCGACCTGCAGATCGCGCGGCTGGAGCTGACGGCACTGGCCAAGGCCTTGAACCTCACCGAGGCGACGCGCTTCGTCACGCTGCTCGACCTCGCCGGCATCTCCCGCCGCACGCAGGATCCGGAAGGGCCACCTTTCCGCGAGCGCGGCTTCGACGTCCAGTTCCAGATACCGATCTTCGACGGCGGCGAGGTGCGGGTGCGGCAGGCGACGGAGACCTACAATCTCGCCTTCAACCGCCTGACCGAGCGCGCCGTCAACGTGCGCTCGGAAGCGCGCGATGCGTATCGCGTCTATCGCTCCACCTACGACATCGCCAGCCACTACCAGCGCGAAATCATCCCCTTGCGCAAGATCATCACCGAGGAGATGCAGCTGCGCTTCTCCAGCATGCAGGTCGACATCTTCGCGCTGCTGACCGAGGCGCGGCAGCGCCTCGCCTCGCTGCGCGGCGCGATCGACGCCAGGCAGAGATTCTTTCTCGCCCAGGCCGACTTGCAGACCGCCGTCAACGGCGGTGGCGCGCCGGCCGCGGGCAGCGACAATCCAACCACCATCGCCGCGGCAGCACCTGCCGATGGCGGCGGCCATTGACATGGAGACCGAGATGTTTTCCCGCCGAGGATTTTTGGGGACCGCCGCGCTCGTCGGCGCATCTGCGGTTCAAGGCCGCGTGCAGGCCGCCTCGATTCCGGAAGCCCCGCACATGGACAAGGTGGTGATGCAGCCGCCGCTCCATCCCGTCAGCGGACCCGATTATCGCCCCGTGGTGACGCTGAACGGCTGGTCGCTGCCGTTCCGCATGAACGGCGACTGGAAGGAATTCCATCTCGTCGCCGAGCCCGTGGTGCGCGAGTTCGCCGAGGGCATGAAGGTGAATCTGTGGGGCTATAACGGCCAGTCGCCCGGACCGACGATCGAGGCGGTCGAGGGCGACAAGGTCCGCATCTTCGTCACCAACCGCTTGCCCGAATACACCACCGTGCACTGGCACGGCATGATCATTCCGAGCGGCATGGACGGCGTCGGCGGATTGAACCAGCCGCACATCCAGCCCGGCAAGACCTTCGTCTACGAGTTCGAGATGAGGAAGAGCGGCACCTTCATGTACCACCCGCATTCCGACGAGATGGTGCAGATGGCGATGGGCATGATGGGCATGGTCGTCGTGCATCCGCGCGATCAAAACTTCCGGCCGGTCGACCGCGACTTCGTCTTCGTGATGAGCACCTATCGGGTCGATCCCGGCACCTATCTGCCCCATGTCAACGAGATGACCGACTTCAACATGTGGACCTGGAATGCGCGGGTGTTTCCCGGCATCGATCCGCTGGCGGTCCGGCTCGGCGACAAGGTGCGTGTGCGCATCGGCAATCTCAGCATGACCAACCATCCGATCCATCTGCACGGCCATAGCTTTGCGGTCACCTGCACCGACGGCGGCTGGATTCCGGAGAGCGCGCAATATCCGGAGACGACGACCGACGTGCCGGTCGGTGCCGTCAGGGTTTTCGACGTCCTCGCCGACAATCCCGGCGACTGGGCATTCCACTGTCACAAGTCGCATCACACCATGAACGCGATGGGGCACGACGTGCGCAACCTGATCGGCGTGTCGCGCAAGGATCTCGCCAAGGCGGTCGGCAAGCTCGCGCCCGACGGCATGGCGATGGGCTCGACCGGCATGGCGATGGGCAACATGGAGATGCCGGCGCCCGACAACACGCTGCCGATGATGACGGGCACCGGCCAGTTCGGCCCGATCGAGATGGGCGGCATGTTCACGGTGATGAAGATCCGCGAAGATCTCGCGCGCGACGATTATCGCGATCCGGGCCCCTACCAATTCCCGAAGGGCACCGTCGCCTACGAGGTCGCGGCGCCGGCCGCGGAGCCGGCACGGCAGCAGCGCGGCAGCCCACCGATGAAGCACAAGATGTGAGCGTTTCGATGAACCATCAACTGGAGATGACGATGAAGACTATCAAGCTTGGCCTCGCGCTGGTTGCGCTGTCGACTGCGCCGGCCTTTGCGCACGACAAGCACTCTCACGCGACTTTTTCGGCCGGCGAGCCCGGCGACCCCAAGAAGCCCGCGCGCACCATCGAGATCCTGCTCAACGAAATGGATTACGCACCCGCCCGGATCGAGGTCAAGCGCGGCGAGCAGATCCGCTTCGTGCTGCGCAATGTCGGCAAGGAGGACCACGAATTCCTGCTCGCCACACCTAAGGAGAATCTCGCGCATGCGGCGGAGATGAAGAAGCATCCGCATATGGAGCACGACGATCCCAACGGCGTCAGGCTCGCGCCGCAAAAGACGGCCGAGATCCTCTGGAAATTCAGCAAGCCCGGCACGTTCGAATATTCGTGCCTCATTCCCGACCACCGCGACTACGGCATGGTCGGCCACGTCACCGTCAAGTAACGCGAGGAAAGTCTGCCATGAACCGCATCATCCGTATCACCGCCGCGCTGGCGCTGACATTGAGCGTTGCCGCCGGAGCTCTGGCGGCCGAGGCGGCCTCGATCAGCGGCGAGGTCAAGAAAATCGACGAGGGCGCCGGCAAGATCACGCTCAAGCACGGTCCGGCGAAGAGCCTCGGCATGGAAGACCCCATGACCATGGTCTATCGCGTCAAGGATCCCGCCATGCTCAAGCAGGTGAAGGTCGGCGACAAGGTGAGCTTCGAGGCCGAGGAGGCGGCCTCGGGGTACACGGTGACGAAGATGCAAAAGGCGAAGTAGCCCTTCCTGTCATTCCGGGGCGCGCCGCTCGGCGCGAGCCCGGAATCCATTCATCGACCAACTCCGCCGCCCGATGGATTCCGGGTTCGGCTCTGCGAGCCGCCCCGGAATGACGACCTGAGGGCGCCGAAACAGCCTGCCCCACCCCCCTTCCCACTCCCCGTTAACCCTTTGCTAACCATACACCCGGCAAGAATTGCCGGGTGAAGTCGAGTGTCGTCGGCCGCGTAAAACGGGAGGAACCCCGTGGACGCCAGTGCGGTGCCTCACTTTCGAAACGGCGGCCCCTCGGCCGCCGTGCAGACGTTTGGGGCGCGCGGACGGCAGTCGCGCGGGGAGGCAGCTACCATGGTCGACGTCACCGCGGGACAAGGCGTAGGCACCGCAAGAGCCGGCATCCCCTCCGTCAACGAGATCGTCACCATCCTCAGGCGCGGCGACATCGCGCTGGCGCTCGGCATCCTCACCATCCTGGTGGTGCTGATCCTGCCCCTGCCGGCGATCGTGCTGGACCTGTTCCTGGCGATCTCGATCACGCTCTCGATCCTGATCCTGATGACCTCGCTGTTCATCCAGACGCCGCTGGAATTCTCGGCCTTCCCGACCGTTCTCCTGATCTCGACCATGCTGCGTCTGTCGCTCAACATGGCTTCGACCCGCCTGATCCTGTCGCACGGGCACGAGGGCACGGCTGCCGCCGGTCACGTCATCGAGGCCTTCGGCAGCTTCGTGATGGGCGGCAATTTCGTCATCGGCATCATCGTCTTCGCCATCCTGATCATCGTCAATTTCGTCGTCATCACCAAGGGTTCGGGCCGTATCGCCGAAGTCGCCGCCCGCTTCCACCTCGACGCCATGCCCGGCAAGCAGATGGCGATCGACGCCGATCTGTCCGCCGGCCTGATCGACGAGAAGATCGCCAAGGAGCGTCGCAAGGAGCTGGAGGACGAAAGCGGCTTCTTCGGCGCCATGGACGGTGCCTCCAAATTCGTCCGCGGCGATGCCATCGCCGGCCTGCTGATCGTCTTCATCAACGTGGTCGGCGGCATGATCATCGGCGTGGCGCAGCAGGGCATGTCGTTTGCCGACGCCGGCCGCAGCTACACGCTGCTGACCGTCGGTGACGGCCTCGTCACCCAGGTGCCGGCGCTGATCGTCTCGACCGCGGCCGGCCTGCTGGTCTCCAAGGCCGGCGTCTCCGGCGCCGCCGACAAGGCGCTGATGAAGCAGTTCTCCGGCTATCCGCAGGCGCTCGCGATGTCCTCGGCGGTCATGCTGGTGCTGGCGGCGCTGCCGGGCATTCCGACCCTCCCGTTCCTGGCGCTCGGCGCCGGCGCCGGCGCGCTGGCCTGGAACGCCCGCAACCGCAACCGGGTCACCGCCAGGGCCGAGGAGGCCGCCAAGGCCGCACCCGCCCCGGGAACGCCGGGTGCGCCGGGCGCTGCCGCGGCGGACGAGCCGATCTCGGCCGCGCTCAAGATCGACGACCTCAAGATCGAGCTCGGCTATGCCCTGCTGCCGCTGGTCAACGGCCCCGACGGCACCGACCGCCTCACCGAGCAGATCAAGGCGCTGCGCCGCTCGCTTGCGATCGAGATGGGTTTCGTGATGCCGGCGGTCCGCATCCTCGACAACGTCCAGCTCGAGGCCAACACCTACATCATCAAGATCAAGGAGGTCGACGCCGGCACCGGCAAGATCTGGCCGAACCAGTTCATGGTCATGGATCCCGGCGGCAGCCAGGTGCAGGTGCCCGGCATCCACACCACCGAGCCCACCTTCGGCCTGCCCGCGACCTGGGTCGACGCCAGCCTCAAGGAAGAGGCTTCGCTCAAGGGCTACACCGTGGTCGATGCCGCGACCGTGCTCTCCACCCACCTCACCGAGCTGCTCAAGGCCAACATGTCGGACCTGCTCTCCTATGGCGAGGTGCAGAAGCTGCTCAAGGAGCTGCCGAAGGAGCAGAGCGAGCTGGTCAAGGACATCGTGCCGGGACAGGTCACGGTCTCCGGCATCCAGCGCGTGCTGCAATTGCTGCTCGCCGAGCGCATCTCGATCCGCGACCTCTCGACCATCCTCGAAGGCATCGCCGACTCGCTGGCCTTCTCGCGCAATCCCGCGACCATGGTCGAGCATGTCCGGGCGCGCCTGGCGCGGCAGATCTGCGCGCAGAACACCTCCTACAACGGCTATCTGCCGCTGATCGCGCTGTCGGCGAAATGGGAGCAGGCCTTTGCCGAATCCATCATCGGCCAGGGCGAGGAACGCAGCCTTGCGATGCAGCCCTCGAAGCTGTCGGAATTCATGACCGCCGTGCGCGAGGCCTTCGAGCGTGCCGCGCGCGAGGGCGAGGCGCCGGTGCTGGTCACCTCCGCGGCCATTCGCCCCTTCGTCCGGTCCCTGGTGGAGCGGTTCCGGGCCCAGACCACCGTGCTGTCGCAGGCTGAAATCCACCCCAGGGCGAGGTTGAAAACGGTCGGAAGCGTCTGATTTGCCTTAAGAAGCCGTGTGTTTTTCGGCCACAGGCAAATGGTTTTTGAGTTCCTGGCGCCTTGTGGACCAGCTGTCGAAAAGGCGCCCGGCAAGCACATTACAGCTTTGAAATAATTGCAAAAATGCACGATCAAGGGTCGCTTTTGATCGCGACCTTTCACGTCCTATCACGCTCTTGTGATGGCCTCTTGGGAACGAATCCGCCCAATACTAGGTTGTTGGGCACCGGAAGCATGAACCTGCCTGAACGGGCTGGCGACTACTTCGGGTAGATGGCGGCAGGAGGCTTCCATGAACCACTCGATCTACAGCGCGGACCGCGCGACCCATTTGAAGGTCGTGGTCGTCGCCCTCGTCGCAGGGATCGCGGTGGCTGGCCTCGGCATCACGGCACGCACGGGTTCGGATGAAGGCCTGACCCAGACCGCCCGCGTCATCAAGGCCGGCAAGCCGGTCGCTATCACCAGCTCGAACGTGCCCCTCGTTCGCTAAGGAGATCTGACGAGTTTCTTGAATTCACGCGGCTCTTTACCAGCCCCCCAAAGTCGCCACGTGGATATGTAGACGACCCCAACCCCAAGTCGACTACAGAAAGCGCCCGCCCCCCACGGGCGCTTTCTCATGTCTGGGGTCGCGATTCATTCAGTTGCACGCGCCTCAAGCTTGTCATTGTGAGCGTCGTTCTGGTGTCCCGGACAAGCTGCAGCGTTCTTGCGCTGCTGCGCAGAGCCGGGACCCAAGAGGCCACCGCAGTCGCTGCTGCATGGGCCCCGGCTCTGCAGCGCATCGTCGAAGGGACGCTGCGCTGCGTCCGGGGCACGAGAGCTCAGCCTTCGCGCATACTGCCTCAACACCGTCAGAATCTCTCCGCGGCGACAATAATTGATCCGTCATCCTGAGGTGCGAGGCATGCGATGCGGATGCATCGCATGCGGAGCCTCGAAGGATGCGCAGCCGAGCTGGTGCAGCGGGGCCGTCGCCCTTCGAGGCTTGCGCTGCGACGCTATCGCGCCGCTGCGCGCGCACCTCAGGGTGACGGTGATGCATAGGGTTTGCAACGTTCTCGCCTTCATGCGGACACAGCATCGCCTCCTCGCGGCTTGTTTCGCCCGAGCTTTGCTTGTCGCCTCACCTCATCAATTGAAAGAGGGCGCAGGGAAGACCGGGTGCCAGCCGGGCACCCACGGTCCACTGTGCGAAAGCGTGTGCTTAAGAAAAGCTGCACAGCGGCATACAGGTGGAGCCAAACATCCGGCCTTCCCTGCGCAGTGGTTTGACGGCTTATGTCGTGCTCTCCCCGGGGAGCGTTGCACTATTGCCCCCGTCGCCTTGCGGCTGATCGATGCGCGCGCCCGGTCGGGCCGCCACATCACCGCAAGACTTGACGCCAGACCCCGGGCGCCAGGACCACACGATTTTGCCGTACGCCGATCGCACCGGTCGTGTGCGCGAGAGG
Organism: Bradyrhizobium frederickii; assembly: GCF_004570865.1. GTDB lineage: Bacteria > Pseudomonadota > Alphaproteobacteria > Rhizobiales > Xanthobacteraceae > Bradyrhizobium > Bradyrhizobium frederickii. The sequence continues at coordinate 13,647 of NZ_SPQS01000011.1, read as the reverse complement.
TTTCGCTCACGGCTCTCCGCCCTGCAAGACCCTTTCGCGCCGATGCCATCGGCGTCCACCGCCGCCCGGCCCGCGTTCGTGACGATCGCGATACGCCCCTCTTCCTTGGGCCGGGTTGCGGCGACACATACGTCATTTCCGAATTTCGGTAAAGTGGAATATTTTCGACGGCGCGCGTTGACCCACGGCTGGCGTGTTTTGCCCGTCGGGCAACGCAAGGCCTTGTAGGGTTGTAGCGCGGATGAGCGAAGCGACGTCCGGGATTCGCGAGTGCCAGCTCGCAATGAGGGAGCAACTTGCGCTGCCCGCCATGCTCCAACCTGCACACCGCGGGCCGGCAGCGTCACAGATTGCCTAGTGCGACCACGCTCCATAAGTGGGTGGCGGCGCCTGCACGGTCGGAGCTGCCGCCGCGAACAGGTCGTCCTTGTTGCCGGTGAGCGGCGGATAGATGCGCTTACGATTGATGATCTCCTTGGTCGCCTTCGCGGCTGCGCCGGTCGACCTCACGTCGCGATCCCAACCTTCGGTATAGAGGGCGCCCCAGCCGCCGAGATCGAGCACGGTCACGTACCAGTCAATCCGCAGCGACAGCATCGGCAAGCCCGTGAGATCGGCGACAACATTGTGGCCGGCGAAGCGGCCCATGGGACGCGCGAACTGGCAGGACATCACGGTCGGATGCAGCCCGTCGACCACGCTCGAAGCGACGTCGCCGGCCGCGAACACGCCGCCGACATTCGCAACCCGCATGAAGGGATCGACCAGGAGGCGTCCGAGCCGGTCGCGTGCATCCGGAAAACTTGCCGCCAGGGGGCTCGCACGCATCCCGGCACACCAGATCACCGTCTGAGCCGGAATAAACTCGCCCGAGCTCAAGCGAATGCCGGCCGCCTCGACCGATACGACGCGCACACCGAGACGCATCTCGACGTCAAGCGCGGCCAACGCCGTCTCGATGACGGGACGCGCCGCCGCGCCGATGCTGGCGCCGACCGCTGGATTGGGATCGACCAGGATGACACGGGGGCTGCCGCCAAGGCCCGCACGGGCCAGCCTGTCGGGCATCTCGGCCGCCACCTCGATGCCGGTAAAGCCGGCGCCGACCACCACGGCGGTCGAATACCCCTGCGACGGCGCGCTGCGGCCTAGCCGGGCGAGATGGTCCTCGAGGCGGAGCGCTGCAGCGTAGCTATCGACATCGAACGCGTGCTCCGCGAGTCCGGGAATGTCGGGACGCATCACCTCGCTGCCGAGCGCCAGCACGAGACGGTCATAGACCAGCTTCTCATCGCCGCTGCTTGTGACCAACGAAATTTCGCGCCGTATTGGATCGATGGCCTCGACCTCGCCGATCCCGTGACTGACGCCGACGGGATCGAGCAGTTTCGATAGCGGTATCGCGACCTCGCTGAGATCGACCTCGTAATTGCGCACACGAATGTTGTGATAAGCATTGCGATCGATCAAGCAGATCTCGATATCGCGGCCGGCGCCGATCTCGTCGCGCTTGCGCGCGGCACCGATGGCCGCCCACAGGCCTGCAAATCCAGCGCCGAGCACGACAATACGCGCCATGTCCGTGGACCGTGCTTTCCAAAGAAAATCCTGCGGTCTGCCCGCCGAGCCCGATATAGCTCATTCGGCCGGATCGACCAACCGTGCTAGCGCCGCGCCGCTGCGGAAAAACCGCAGCTTACCTCTCGCGCAGCTCCGACGGCGTCGCGCCGAAGCGCTTGCGGAAGGCGCGGTTGAAATAGGACAGATCGGCGAAGCCCGACGAATGCGCGATGTCGCTGATCTTGCGCGCCCTGGCGCGGGGGTCGCTGAGCAGCTTGCGTGCCTGCAGCAGCCGCTGCTCCAGCACGAATTCGGTGAAGGTCGTGCCGGCCTGCTCGAACAGACGTTGCGCCTGACGCGGGCTTAAGCCTGAGCGCGTTGCAACCTCGGACAGGCACAGATCGTTGCGGCCGAGCGCGGCCATCACGTCGGCGCGCATGAGGTCGAGACGCGCCGCCGCGTGTCCGCGGCCGCGGGCGAGACTCGCGTGCTCGGCATCGGTGCCGAGCAGGAGGCCAACGAGATCGACCATGTGCTGCGCGGTGAGGCGCTGGCCCACCGCGTCGAGATGCGGCGCGTGATTGGCGGCGAGCGCGTGATAGCGGAAGATGGTTTCGGCGACGGCGCCGTCGGAGAGCACTTGCGACAGCTTGTCCTCGGCGCGCGGATTGATGTCGAGCAGCGCGCGGCGCGGCATGCGAATGGTGGTGAAGCGGTCTTCGTCGGTGTGCCCGACGGTGCCGGTGATGCTCATGTCGACGAGCACCATCTGGGCGGGCGCAAGCTCGACGGTATGGCCGTTCTGCCCGACGCGGACGCGGCCCGCATGTGCGGCGATCAGGACGAGGTCGTCGCTGCCGTCGGCGAGGTGGCTCTGGGTGCGGGAATATTGCGCGGAGGCGCCTTCCGGAATGGCGAGCGCGATGTTGTCGACCACGCTGACCTGGAGCCGGCAATCGATGCTGTCGCCATGGCTCGGCCCGATGTCGAGTCCGCAGGGACCGACGGCCCGCTCGCGCCAATGCTCGAACGCCGCACCCTGCGGCAGTCCCGTGTATTGGTGGACGACGATGCCCGGCGTTCTCGCTGCATCCATCTGCTTTCTAGCCCCTCTCCGGCTCCGCGATCGGCGGCGCCGACTGCAATTTCCGGGAATTTGACGCCACGGATTGCGGCGAGGTTCAAATCGGGGGCTGATTCAGGGAGACTTGTCGTGACACGACAGCAGGATGGATCATGGCGACAGGAAGGCATGTCTTCCAGCTCGCATCGAGCGCAATGCCTCCAGCACTCGCGCGGCGCTCTGTCCCGGCTACGACACCTACTTTTTCGCGGGCGCCTGCGGCTGGGACGGCGGCACGGTCTCGATCAGCTTGCCGGAAAACACCGGGGCTGAGGTCGGCCGGCCGTCGGGTGAGCCGCCGGCCTGCTCGACGGTGACGGCAAAGGTCGCGCCGTTGACGACCTCGGGATCATAGGAGGCGAGCAGCGGACGCGCGGTGAAATCGCCGGAGCCGATCACGCCGAGCGAGCGCGGGCGCGGCAGCTTGTCGGAGATCAGCCAGAGCTCGAAGCTCTTGCCGGGCTCCGGCGTCGCACCGACCTTGCGCACCGTGAAATTCCGCGTCGCGCCGTCGACGGTGAGAATGAAGGCGGGGCCGCCGGCCTGGCCCTGCAACAGCGCGACATATTGCGCGGACGCGGCGAGCGGCGCGGCCGGAACCTTCACTTCCACGGTCTGGATGCGCGGTGCGGGACGCAAGCCGTTCGGCAGCGCATCGGGCAGGAAGATCTGGAGCGACAGCGTCACGAGCAGCGCGGCCGCGAGCGCACCGGCGACGGATGCGATGGAGCGCCAGCGCTTCACGCGGCCCTCGAGACGAATCACGTTGCCATCGTCGACGACCGCCGCCTGCGGCGCGCGCGCGACGGCAAGATCCGGAGCATGGACTTGCGGGATGAATTGCGGCGCGACGTCGGGAAGCGCGTCCGGCTCCGGACGCGGCATGTCCGGCGGCGCGGCCTCGGCCTGCGACCCGGCCGGTATCTGCGCAGCCTCCGTCGCCGGCTCTGCTGGCTCCGAAGCGGGCAGCTCCGGTGCAGGCGGAGGTGGCGGCGGCGAAGCTTCCGCAAGCGCGGGCGGCTGCTGCGCCCCCGCCGTACGCGCGATCTCGGACCTGATGTTCTCCCACACGATCGGGCGCGGCTCGAGCGAGCCGACCATCTGGTTGAGACCGCCGAGCCGGAAGGACCAGGCCTGCACGATCGCGGCGAACGCCTCGTCCACCGCCATCATGGTCTCGACCTGCGCGCGCTCGTCGGCATCGAGCGTGCCGAGCGCATATTCCGCGGCGAGCGCGATATGGTCCTCCGAATAGGCCATCACTGTCCTTCACCTCTCCCGAAGGGAGAGGTGGATCGTCGTTGCCGCGCTGGTTCCTGCCACTTCATCATCCTCTAAAGTCCGAGGCACTCCCGGATATCCAACATACTGCGCCGGAGCCACGTCTTCACCGTGTTGACGGGGGCGGCGAATTTCTCCGCCAATTGCTCGCGGCTCCAGCCGTTGTAATAGGCGAGAAGCACGAGCCGCTGACGGTCCGGTTCGAGCCGGCCGATGCATTCCAGCAGCCGCTTCAGCTCTTCGGTCATCTCCCGGCGCGCCAGCGGGTCGGGACTGTCGGCCGCAACCTCCATCGCCTGGGGCTCTTCCTCGATGGACGTTTCCGACTTCTTGCGGACGATATCGATCGCGCGGTTGCGCGCAATCGAAGCCATCCACGTGATCGGCGACGACAGCGCCGGATCGAACCGGCCGGCGCCGTTCCAGATCTTGACGTAGGTCTCCTGAATGACCTCCTCTGCGAGATCCTGTCGACGCAAGATACGGAGCACGACGCCATAGAGTTTCGCGCGCGTGGCGGCGTAGAGGCGCTCGAACGCGGCCTGATCGCCCTTCGCCACCGCCTCGATCAACCCGACCAGCTCTGCTGGCGTCAGCATTCAGCCCCCTCATCTTCCTCCCTCTCCCCGCCTGCGGGGTCGGGACGAGCTACGCTCGCCCTGAGAGGGTTGGGGTGAGGGGGAGCCTCCGCAAGGGAGGTTGCAGACGGACTCGCCGAGAATCCCCCTCACCCGGATCGCATCTGACGATGCTACGCATCGCCGGGGCGATCCGACCTCTCCCCGCAAGCGGGGCGAGGTAAACCACCCACCACCATAGCGCGCGACAAAGCCGACCACCAAGGGGCGCGGCGCCACACTGTGGACAGCACATACGAAAACCCGGACCTTGCGGGTCCGGGTTCTGAGGATGTTTCGGTGGTCTGGCTTGCTGGTTTGGCCGCTCAGGCGACGGCGCCGATGCGGGCGCGCATCAGGCCGATACTGTCGAGGTCGGCCTGCTCGCGGGCGTTCTCTTCGGCGCGCTCGCGGGCCTGGTCGCGCTCGTCGAGCAGCTCGACCTTCTTCAGCTCCTCGAAGGCCTCGGCCAGCGCGGCCTTGGCTTCGTCGAGCTGGCCCTTGAGCTCGTCGGCCGAGCGGGTCAGGTTCTCGCGGCGCTGGATCGCGGCCTTGGCGTAGGTCGGATAGGCGAAGTGCGAGGGATCGTTGATCCCGGCGCGCTCCTGCTCGGTCTGGATCTCGCGTTCGAGATCGACCGACATCCGCTGGAAATCGGCGATCATGGTCTCGATCTGGGTGACCCGGCGGCGCTTCTCGTCGACCTGAAACTTCTTCAGGCGGATGAGGGTATCTCGTGACTTCATCGACTCGTACTCCCCAGAAGTCCCCCCGCTGCACGTGGGACGATACCGGTCACCCCACGGGCCCAATGGAGGCCCAGACCGGCTCTGCTACTCTGTGGGATCGGATGATGACCGGACAAAGTTAGCGTTCCGTTTCCAAATTACCGAGGATTTGCGCCAACTGGCGGTAGCCGTCCGCAAGCGATGCATTTTCGTCCTTGCGCTGGCGCAGGAAGGCCTCCAGCGGCTCGTGCAGGCGGATCGCCTCGTCGACTTCCGGGCTGGAGCCGGCCCGGTAGGCGCCGAGCCGGATCAATTCCTCCATGTCGGCATAGGTCGCCATTACCTGGCGCGCCCGCTGGATGACGGGCCAGAATTGCGGATCGGCCGATTTCGGCATGGTCCGGGAGACGGACTTGAGGATGTTAATCGCGGGATAGCGGCCGCGCTCGGCGATCGAGCGCTGCATCACGATGTGGCCGTCCAGGATGCCGCGCACGGCGTCCGCGATCGGCTCGTTATGGTCGTCGCCGTCGACCAGCACCGTGAAGATCGCGGTGATGGCGCCCTCCCCGAGGCCCGGGCCGGCGCGCTCCAGCAGCTTCGGCAGCTCGGTGAAGACGGTCGGCGTATAGCCCTTGGCCGTCGGCGGCTCGCCGGCGGACAGGCCGATTTCGCGCTGGGCCATGGCAAAGCGCGTCACCGAATCCATCAGGCACAGCACGTCCTTGTCCTCGTCGCGAAAATATTCGGCGACCGCGAGCGTCAGATACGCCGCCTGGCGCCGCATCAGCGCCGGCTCGTCGGAGGTCGCGACCACCACGACGGAGCGCGCCAGGCCCTCCTCGCCGAGGTCGTCCTGCAAGAATTCCTGCACCTCGCGGCCGCGCTCGCCGATCAGCCCGATGACGCTGACATCGGCGTCGACGTTGCGCGCGAGCATCGACAGCAGCACCGACTTGCCGACGCCGGAGCCTGCGAAGATGCCCATGCGCTGGCCGCGGCAGCAGGTGAGGAAGGTGTTCATCGCACGCACGCCGAGATCGAGCGGCGCGCCGACGCGCTTGCGCGAATGCGCCGGCGGCGGCGTATTGCGGAACGGCATCGGCGAGGCGCCTTGCGGCAGCGGTCCCTTGCCGTCGATCGGCTCGCCCAGCGCGTTGACGACGCGGCCGAGCCAGGCCGGCGAGGGTCGCACCAGATTGGCGGCATTGGCGATGACGGCCTTGCAGCCGCGGCGCACGCCGTCGAGGCCGGCGAACGGCATCACGACAGCATTGTTGCCGGAGAAGCCGATTACCTCGCAAGGAATCGAACGGTTGACCCCGGTCTCGATCACCAGCCGCGCGCCGACCGACATGGCGTGAATAGGACCGGCCACTTCGACCATCAGGCCGCGGACGCCGACCACACGGCCATAGATATTGATGCCGTCGATGTCGCCGATCTGTTCGGCAAGAGCCTTCATCGGGGAGCCTTCATATGAGGGCCTTCATAGCGTGGTCGCCTTCGGGAATCCCGGATCGCCCGAGCGATCTCCGGGACATCACGGAGGAAACCTTAAGTTTCGCCATATTTCTGAACGGCGCTTAACTTCGTGTTTACCCGCATCATTAATCATTGCGTCACTGTCTTTGTGACTGAGCGTGACTCCCCTTCAGAAGAAGGCTGAGTCGCGGGAGTCGGTTAGGCCCGTCTCTTAAAGTGGAACTTGAACGGAGCTGGGTGACGAAAACTGCTTCACCGCAAGACCTTAGGGCGATTCGACAAAAATTGCACCCGAGGGACTTGCGTTCCAGAATCAGGATTTGTTAACCATCTGTTGTCAGGATCCGAATCAGTTGTTCAAAGGCGTTTTGTTGAGTGCCGCGAATGCGGCCGACCTGACGCCCAGGAGCGGCGACTATGGGGAACTGGCATGCGCGTTTTGCTGATTGAAGATGACAGCGCCGTCGCGCAGTCGATCGAGCTGATGTTGAAGTCGGAGAGCTTCAACGTCTACACGACCGATTTGGGGGAAGAAGGCGTCGATCTCGGTAAATTATACGATTACGACATTATCCTTCTCGACCTCAATCTGCCCGACATGTCCGGATACGACGTGCTCAAGCAGCTCCGGGTCTCCAAGATCAAGACACCGATTCTGATCCTCTCCGGCCTCGCCGGCATCGAGGACAAGGTCAAGGGTCTCGGCGTCGGCGCCGACGACTACATGACCAAGCCCTTCCACAAGGACGAGCTGGTGGCCCGCATCCACGCGATCGTGCGCCGCTCCAAGGGCCATGCCCAGTCGGTCATCCAGACCGGCGACCTCGTCGTCAACCTCGACACCAAGACGGTGGAAGTCGGCGGCCAGCGCGTGCATCTGACCGGCAAGGAATATCAGATGCTGGAGCTGCTTTCGCTCCGCAAGGGCACCACCCTCACCAAGGAAATGTTCCTCAACCACCTCTATGGCGGCATGGACGAGCCGGAGCTGAAGATCATCGACGTCTTCATCTGCAAGCTCCGCAAGAAGCTGGCCAACGCCTCCGAGGGCCGCAACTTCATCGAGACCGTGTGGGGCCGCGGCTATGTGCTGCGCGAGCCGCACGAGGCCGACGAACGCATCCCCGCCTGATCCTGGGTTTACGTCGCGAGCCCACAGGCTCGCTCCTCCCAGCCTGGACCCCGCCGCAAATGGCGGGGTTTTGTTTTTTGGGGGGGGGCCCGATTTCTCCCTCTCCCGCTTGCGGGAGAGGGTCGGGGAGAGGGTTTCTCCACATCGGGACAATCCCTGCGTGGAGAGAACCCCCACCCGGCGCGGGACGATGCTTCGCATCGCCCGGAACGCGCCGACCTCCCCCGCAAGCGGGAGAGGTACACCGCCGGCGCGGCTACAGCTACAGCTCTTAACATTTGAACCGCTATCCTTCCCCGGCCGACGAATGGTCGCTGCACGATGGGGGAACGATGATCCTGCAATCACTGGCCGGCCTGCCCGCCTTCCTGGTCTATTTCTGCACCGGGCTGATCGCGATCGTGGCGTATTTGTTCGTCTACACCCGCATCACGGCGCACAACGAGTTCCAGCTGATCCGCGACAACGAGCCGGCCGCCGCGATCGCGCTCGGCCTCAGCCTGCTCGGTTTCGTGGCGCCGCTGGTCAGCGCCATCGCGCATTCGGCCAATGTGCTGGACTGCCTGATCTGGGCGACCATCGCGCTGATCGTGCAGGTCATCGTGTTCTTTCTCGTAAGGGTGCCGGTGCCGAACCTGTCCGCCCGGATCGCCGACGGCGAGCTTGCGCCCGCGATCTGGCTCGGCCTGTCCTCGCTTGCGGCCGGCCTCCTCAACGCTGCCAGCATGATCTATTGAGATGGCGGACAAACCCTCCAAGAAGGAATTCGGCAAGCGCCGGCCGGTGGCCGAGAAACCGCCTCCGCGTCCGCCGGTGAAGCGCTCCGGTCATGTCGCGCTGCTGGTGATGGGCACCCTCGCGGTCGGCACCACTGCCTACACCTTGATGCCGCGGCAGACCTGCGAGCCCACGCCCGGCGCCGTGCCGGGACAGGCCACCACCACCTGCACCAGCAGCGGCAGTTCTTCGTCGAGCAGTGGCAGCAGCTCGCGCTGGTCGTCGCGATCGAGCTTCTTCAGCAGCGATTCGTCGTCCCATTCATCGTCGGCAACGTCATCCGATTCCGGCCACAGCAGCGTGAGCCGCGGCGGCTTCGGCTCGTTCGGCCACGGCTTCTCGGGCGGCGGCTGATCCATGCAGCGCATCACCTGTCTCGAGCGCGACGACTGGCGAGAGACCGCAGCGCATTGCGGCTTCGTCTTCCACACCATCGACGGCGAACGCTATTGGGACGAGCGCGCCTATTACGGCTTCACGCTCGACGAGATCGAGCGCGGCATCGAGACGCCGACCGGCGAGATCGACGCGATGTGCCTCGAGCTTGCCGGACGTGTCATCGGCGACGAGCGCTGTTTGCGGCGCTTGAAGATACCGGAAGCGTTCTGGAGCCTGATCGCCGAAAGCTGGCAGCGCGACGATCGCAGCCTCTATGGCCGCCTCGATCTCAAATTCGACGGCAAAGGTCCGGCAAAGCTGCTCGAATACAACGCGGACACGCCGACCTCGATCTTCGAGGCCGCGGTGTTTCAATGGACCTGGCTCGAACAGGCGATCGAACGCCGCGTCATCCCCTCGCGTGCCGATCAGTTCAATTCCATCCATGAGCGATTGATCGCGGCATGGAAGGAGATTGCCGGCGGGCGCGATGTCCATCTCACCGGCATCACCGGCAACGCGGAGGACGCCGGTACGCTCGCTTATCTCGAGGACACCGCACGCCAGGCCGGGCTCTCGACCAGGCTGCTCGACATCGAGGAGATCGGCTGGCGCGATGAGGACGGCGGCTTCGTCGATCTCGACGAGAACGACATCGCGCTCGCCTTCAAGCTCTATCCCTGGGAGTGGATGTTCCACGACGCCTTCGGCGCCAAGCTGAAGGACGCGCCGACGCGCTGGATCGAGCCGCCGTGGAAGGCGGTGCTCTCCAACAAGGGCATTTTGCCGCTGCTCTGGGAGATGTTTCCGAACCATCCCAATCTGCTGCCGGCGTTCTTCGAGGACGATCCGCGCGCCGCCGAACTCGGCACGTCCTATGTGCGCAAGCCGCTGCTGTCGCGCGAAGGCGCCAACGTCACGCTGGTGTCCGGCGGGATGCCGCTCGAGGAGCAGGCGGGCCCTTACGGCGCCGAAGGTTTCGTGCGGCAGGCCCTGGCACCGCTGCCGAATTTCTCGGGCTTTTATCCGGTGGTGGGAAGCTGGCTGGTGAACCACGAGCCGTGCGGATTGTCGATCCGCGAGGACGAGAGCCCGATCACGGGCAACCGCTCGCGGTTTCTGCCGCATGCGATCTTGTGAGGGCTTGTCATTCCGGCGCGCGACAAAGTCGCGAGCTATGATGCGCAATTGCGCATCAGAGAATCCATAACCACAGGCAGATCGAATGGCCCCGCGTCTAACCACCTGCCTGCTACGATGGCCTGTGCTTTTGAATTCCGGGCTCCGCGCTTACGCGCGGCCCCGGAATGACGAGAAGCAAATCACTTCGCCGCGGCGAGCTTCAGCGGCTGCGGCATCAATCCACCCATGGGGCGGCCGGAGCGGGCGGGATTGAGCTGGTAGAGACCGCGGCGGTCCGCGATGGGACGGAATGCGTCGGTGATGCCGACGACGGATTCGGCGGCCCCCAGCAGCAGCGTGCCGTCGGCCTCCAGGCACTTCGCCATCCGCTCGAAGATCACCGCCTTGGTGTCCTGGTCGAAATAGATCAGCACGTTGCGACAGAAGATCACGTCGAACGTGCCGAGATGAGAGAAGTCCTGCAGCAGATTGAGCTGGCGGAACTGCACCATGGCGCGAATGTCGGCATTGAGCTGCCAGAGCTCGCCGGTTTGCGTGAAGTACCTCACCAGGTGCTGGATCGGCAGGCCGCGCTGCACTTCGAACTGGCTGTAGACGCCGGCCTTCGACTTCTCCAGCACCTCCTGCGACAGATCGGTGGCGACGATCTCGATGCGCCAGCCGGCGAGGGCCGCGCCCATCTCCTTCACGCACATCGCGATCGAATAGGGCTCCTGGCCGGTCGAGGACGCCGCCGACCAGATGCGAAGGGACCTGCGCGCCGCGCGCGCCTGGATCAGACCCGGCAGGATGGTGTCGCGCAAGTGATCGAACGGGATCTTGTCGCGGTAGAAGAAAGTCTCGTTGGTCGTCATGGCTTCGACCACGTCGGTCGCAAGCCGGCCGTCGCCGTTCCTGATCTTCAGCACCAGATCGGGAATGCCGGGAAGGCTCGCCTTGCGCGCCAGCGGCAAGAGCCGGCTCTCGACCAGATATTGCTTGTCCGCCGAGAGATCGAGACCGGAGCGCTCTTTCAGGAACTTGCGCAGATAATCGTAATCGGTGGGCGTCACGAGCGATCTCCCGCGAACAGGCGGTTGACCTTGGCGCCGATCTGGTTGAGCGGCAGGATGGCGGCGCAGATGCCGGCATTGGCCGCCGCGCCCGGCATGCCCCAGACCACGCTGGAGGCTTCGTCCTGCGCGATGACGTTGCCGCCGGCGGCAACGATGTCCTTGCCGCCGCGCATGCCGTCCGAGCCCATGCCCGTCAGGATCACGGAGAGAATGTTGCCGTGCCAGATATCGATGGCGGAGATGAAGAGCGGGTCGACCGCGGGCTTGCAGAAATTGACCGCGGGGCCGTCGTCGAGTGCGATCACGGTGTCCGCGCCGTTGCGTGCAACGCGCATGTGCTTGCCACCGGGCGCAAGATAGATCCGTCCCGGCCTCACCGACTCGCCGTCGACCGCCTCGGCTGCCGGCCGGCGGCTGGACCGCGCCAGATGCTCGGCGAGGATGGTCGTGAAGGTCGGCGGCATGTGCTGGGTGATCAGCACCGGGAAGCGATCGATCACCGGGCCGAGCTCGCCGACGAGCGCCATCAGCGCCTGCGGGCCGCCGGTCGAGGAGCCGATCAGCAGCACCTTGGGTGCCTGATTGGAGAACGGGCGAAGCGCCGGCGATCCCGACGGCGCGGCCTGCACGGTCGCAGCGGGCGCGACGGGCCGCGCAACGGGACTGCGCGGGGCCGGAGCCGGGCTCGCGGGTGCCAGCGGCGGACTCGCAACCGCGGACTTGCGCCGCAGCCGCGCGCCGAGATGACGGATCTTCTGGATCAGGTCGTGATGAAAGATGTCCGCGGCCGACGCTTCGCGCGTCGATTCCGGCTTCGGAATGTAGTCGGCCGCACCGAGCGACAGCGCCTTGAAGCTGATCTCCGCGTTGCGGCGGGTCAGCGTCGAGGCCATGATGATGACCAGATCGCGCTTCTTCGCCAGCAGCTTCGGCAGCGCCGAGATGCCGTCGAGCTCGGGCATTTCGATGTCGAGCACCGCGACGTCAGGGTTGATGCGTTCGAGCTGGTTGACCGCCTCGAGCCCGGTCCGCAGCGAGGCCGCGACCTCCATGTCGTGCTCGGCACCGACCCAGCGCGAGATCAGACCGCGGATGACGACGGAGTCGTCGACGATCATCACCCGCAGCGGCCCTGCTTCGCGTGACGCCGTCGTTGCCGAATTCCCTGCGAACGCCACACTCATTACTCACCAACTCAGACTGAAAGGGGACGGTTGAAAACAGGCGCCGAAGAATCCGGTCGGCCTCCGGCCGATCGCTCAGATAAGGCCGACTTCCTGGAATTTCGCCGTCACGATATCCTTGTCGAACGGCTTCATGATGTATTCGTTGGCGCCGGCATGCAGCGCGCGCGCGATATGCGCGACGTCGTTCTCGGTGGTGCAGAACACCACCTTGGGCTGGTCGCCGCCGGGCATCCGCCTGAGATGGCCGAGGAACTCGTAACCGTCCATCACGGGCATATTCCAATCGAGCAGCACCGCATCGGGCAAGCCGCGCTTGCAGGCTTCCAGCGCCTTCTCACCGTCCTCGGCTTCGAGAATCTGGAAGTCGAGGCCCTCCAGGATGCGGCGCGCAACCTTGCGGATGACGCTAGAATCATCAACGACGAGACAAGTGCGCATGTGAACCTCTGCTTCCTCCCCCGGCGGGGGGCACTTCCAATTACTGGCACGTCGGCGGTGAGGCCGCGGTATCAGGCCGCCATCATCTCAGGCGCGAGCTCGAGGACGCGATCGACGTCGAGCACGACCATGAGCTGTCCGTCGAGGCGGTGGACGCCGCCGGCGAGCTTGGCCATGCGGGGATCGAGGTTGACGGGGTTCTCTTCCATGCCGGCCTCGGGCAGGCGCAGCACCTCGCCGATCTGGTCGATCAGAAGGCCGTAGGATTCGCCGCGCAGATCGACGCCGACCGCCATCGGCACCTTGCCGTCCTCGGGCTGCGGCAGGCCGAGACGGGCGCGCATGTCGACCACGGTGACGATGCGGCCGCGCAGATTGAGCACGCCGGCGATCTCGCGCGAGGACAAGGGCACGCGGGTGACGCGTTCGGGCATGAACACGTCCTGGACGCGGGAGATCGGCAGGCCGAACAGCTGGCCGCCGATCATCGCGGTGACGTATTCGACCATGGCGCCTTCGCTGGACTGCATCTTGTTGCTGGCCATAAGCCTATCTCCTGATCCCCTGGGTTACGCCGCCGCCCGGCTCAGCTCGGAGGCGCCGGCGGCGCCCGCGGTCTGCTCCTTCAGCGCCGCGATCAGACCGGGACGGTCGAACTTGGCGACATAATCGTGGAAGCCGGCCTGACGGCCGCGCTCGATCGCCGCCGGCGACACCAAGGCGGACAGGCCGATGATCGGCAT